>NZ_SMCP01000001.1:0-276680 GCF_004342725.1 Testudinibacter aquarius
CGTTACCGCTCGACTTGCATGTGTTAAGCCTGCCGCCAGCGTTCAATCTGAGCCATGATCAAACTCTTCAATTCAAGTTCAATCGCTCAATGAATTTCTGACTATAATTTTGAAACTCCAAAAGTTTCATTATGAATTTACTATCAGCACTCATTAAGACTTTAGTTTATTTTTTTCGTCTCACTGAAACTCAGTAAGACTTCACCAATGTCTTGCACAAGTGCCCACACAGATTGTCTGATATATTGTTAAAGAACAAAAATCCTTGCCTTTATTTTGCAAGGCTATTTCAACTTTTAAAAAGTGAAATGGTCGGCGAGATAGGATTTGAACCTACGACCCACTGGTCCCAAACCAGTTGCGCTACCAAGCTGCGCTACTCGCCGATTGTTACTTCTTAGCATAACTGACAAGAAGTAAATGGGGTGGCTAATGGGACTTGAACCCACGACAACCGGAATCACAATCCGGGGCTCTACCAACTGAGCTATAGCCACCATTGATGTTGACAAGCGTTAGCTGAATCAAATGCGAACGCATGGCGCGCTCGACAGGATTCGAACCTGAGACCTTTGGCTCCGGAGGCCAACGCTCTATCCAACTGAGCTACGAGCGCACATCGCATCGTTGCGGGGCGCATATTAAGTGTTTCTGAATAACTTGTCTAGTGCTTTTTCGTTTTTTTTTCTCGCCTGCTGTTAAAATATGCAAATTGGCGATTATTTCCTAATTTTCTGTTTATTTTGCCTGCGCAATCATAATTTATTCGTCAAATAATAATACGCATATTTCAGCAGATTCACTTGTCTACGCCAACGTGTCGGTTGGCTTAATAAACGGTACAACCACTCTAAATTGGCTTTTTGCCAGATTAATGGCGCACGTTTAACTCTTCCGGTAAAAACATCATAAGTGCCACCAACGCCCATATATAATGCTTGCGGATACGCCTGTTGGCACGCCTGCATAAACCGCTCTTGCTTTGGTGATCCCATTGCGACCGTGATAATTTTCGCACCACTGGCTTTAATTTTTTCGATTAATTCTGCTTGCTGCTCTGCTTTAAAATAGCCGTCTTGCGATCCGACTAAATTCACCTGCCATTGTGCTTTTAATTTTTGTTCGGTTTCTGCCAACACGGCCGGCTGCCCGCCAACCAGAAATACCGGTGTCTGCAATTTTCCCGCCTTTTCCATCAAGGCATACCACAAATCACAGCCAGCCACCCGTTGCAAAGTGCGGTATTGCGGGTATTTTTTCTGAATGGATTTAACAATACTCATGCCGTCCGCATATTTAAATTCGGCATTCAGCAGCAGTTGCTTAATTTCCGGTTGTTTTTCAGCCGTGATAATTTTTTCTGCATTAATTGCAATTAATTTGCCTTGCTGCACGCCGTTTTCATGTAACAAAAAATCTAAAAAGGTGGTTTGATCTTTAACGGCTAAAATATCGATACTACGGATAGTTACTTTTTCCATTATTTTTCTACTCTCAAGATTTGATTAATTTTATTTGTACACTACCGGTTTGTCGAAACAGTAATACAATCACTTTTGCCAACAAGACCGCAATGATAAAAATTAAGGCAAAGAACACAAAACGCGACACAAAGGCATCAATTCCTTCCCTGACTAAGACGATAATATTAAAGATATTGGCGAAGCAATAAGCTTGAATCAAGGCACCATTACTCCGCTGAAGTGCGGTTTTGCCGTATTGGTAAAAATAATCCATCGCCTTCAACAACCAGCCACACAACAGTGCGCCCAACACCATCAACGGTACGCCCCCCATAATTAAAAATGATCCGAGCAGCGTTGGCGAAATCGCCAGCCCGGCGTAGTAATTCAGCACTTCCCAGGTAAAATAGTTGGCGGAATTAACCACTAAATCCGGACGATTTTCCCATAATCCTTTAGGAATAAAGACATAAAAATCACGGATAATCGGCGCCAATCCTTGGAATTCAATCTTTTGGTAATACGAGAACAGCAGTGCCAGATTTTCCCATGGCGAAAAGGTGTCGCGGGTTAAATACAAAAAGGTATAAAACGCCTCACTACCACTGACATCCAAACCGTAACGTGCCAATGCTAATCCGAACATCGCTACAATCGCTACCCCACCGGCAATCGCCAACGTCATGATTGAAATATAATTTTTGCTGATGCCGATGAAGAAGAAAATGGCCACTGCCAGCGCAATATTGGCACGGGTTCCACCCACCAATAAATAGGTCAACACACCGAAACTCACGCCAAACAATAAAAACAACAGCCAGTTTAGCTTGCTTGGTTTCAAGAAATAGAAAATCAACAGCGCCGGTAAAAAGAAGTAGAAAAAGCGTTTAAGTGCGGTTCCGCTGACGCTTTGTGAGAAAATTTGGCTGTAGCTGTCGAGTTTGAACAACAGAAAGCCGTTAAAACTGAAAAACAGACCGATGGTCACCAATGCCACCAAAAGTAATATCACGCCGGTGATAATCGCTTCTGAAGCGGAATATTGGCGAGCAGTTGCGACAGCGACAGTTACTGGTTGAATTTTACCCGGTAACAACCGCACTTGATATGCCACATAATACAGCAGATAAAATATCAGCGCTGAAAATTGAGTTATAAACAGGATCTCAAACGGCAGCAACGGCACATTGAAACCGAATGCCAGCACCATGCTGAACGGAAAGCCTAAATAAAACGTCAGTAAATAAACCAAAGTGAATAATAGATGAAAAGAAAACCGCACTTTTTTGAATGATTGATAGGCTAAATAGCCAATCAAGATCACTGAAAAAGTGTAAAGCAGCACCAAAATGCTGAGTTGAGCTAAGGTTAACATAGTTGATCTCTTATTTCTGTGCCAATTTTTGCAACAGTTCCAGCCAGCCTTGAACAAAGTTCGGTGCGAAAAAATCAATTCGGCTTTTATCCAATTGTGCCAACCGCACTTTAGCGCGATTTAAGCTTTCCTGACTAACCTCCGCCAACTCGACAAACGGGATTTGCTGTTGTTGCATATCTAAACAAAACGGATTTTCTCGATTCAGCACCAACGGAATATTGAATTGCGTTAATAAACAAATCGTGCCTATTCCCTGCTGCCGAGAAAAAATAAAATAGCCGACATCACATTGCACCAGCATGGATAAATAATCTTGAAAATCAATCCGTTGCTCAAACACCGTGACTGCACTTGCAGCAAATAACTCAGCAGCTTGTTTTTTGACGGTATTGATATACCCTTGATTATGCTCCGGATAGCCCATTGGGATCAAAATCTGCACTTGATCGCCCAATTGTGCCTTAATACCTTGCAGTGCTTCTAGATGGCGGTTGGATTGATCGCCGGAATTGCCCAACAAAATCGTCAACGGACGATCGCTAACCGCACTGGCTAAAGGCGGTTTTAAACTCGGATCCATTTTTGTCGGAAAATACAGTACTGTTTGTTCTGCATTGGGGTTAATTTGGTTGAATCGTTGCAAATCACCGACGGTCGCAAACACATGGCATAATTTTTTCTGTGCCATACGCCGCAGCGGATAAAACAGTTTGAATTGCAGTTTGTTGGAATCTTCATACAAATCTGCCCCCCAAATATGCCAACCAATGCGATCCAGCGGTAATTTATTGCATAATATCGCCAGCCACAACGCAACATTGAACTGTCCATGCAGCAGATAGAAAGTATCTGAGCGTTGTTTAACTTCTTTAAGCAAGAAATCAGCCAGCGCTTTTTTGCCGGCAAAACGTTTCACTTCCGGCGGATCATTTTCACTGCTGCCGCCGACAATATAAAATGCCGCACGTGCTTGCGGTGGAATCCGTTCCCATAATTGTTCACGGAAAAACGCCATCACGGTTTGGTTATGGTGAGGAATATTCGAGCCCAAAATATGGCAAATTCTCATAAGTGGTCCTTACTGCGGTGTTGGTGGATGGTCGGCTCTTTTTAAGTAAAGTGCAAAGCCGATAGCACACAGCATAAAATAACTGAAATAAGTGATCAAATACGACTGGGTTGCACCGACTGCGCCATTGAGCGGGATCAGCCAATAAGACGTGCCCAATAATAGAATAAACTGGCTAATTTCTGCCAAGACATACAGTTTTAATGCCGCTTTCGCGACGATCAGATAACCGAATACATACGCCGATACTTTAAACACATCGCCCAATAGTTGCCAGATAAACAGATTCTCCATAGGCAAAAACTGCTCAGAAAACAGAATCCGAATCACCAGCTCCCGCAACAGATAGATTGCTAGGCTAACCAACAACACCGTCGGCAGCACAAATTTTAATGCTTTGCCCACTTCGAGCCGAATTTGACGAGGATCGTTTAATTTGGCAAACGTCGGCAACAAATATACCGAAAATGCAGCGGTGATGAATTGCAAATAAGCATCCGAAATCTTGCTGACACCTTGCCATAACCCAACATCGTGCAGGCTATAAAATTCCAGCAGTCGATCACGCATTACAATATAAGCCACCGGCAACGTAATCGCAGTGATCAACACCATACCGGAAAATTTGAGCAATTTTTGCGCTTGTTGAGACTCAAACTGCGGTTTGAATAATCTCAATGAAAATGACTTCTTGAGAACAACGATCGCAGGCAAAAACGTGAGCGCCGGAATCAGTGCCAAACCAATTAGCGCCCCTTGATAGCCCAAATAATACTGCGCCAGTAAAAACAGCAGCATACCTAACAGCGAGCCGATGATGATACTGAGTGCATTGGCTTTAGCATTACGTTGTCCACGCAAGATCGCCAGAAGATAGTTGCTGAGGGCAATGCCGAATTGCAGCACCGCCAGCACGCGAATCACGGTTTGATAGCCGTTTTCGGCAAATAGAAAATCTGCAATCGGTACAGCGAGGCCAAACAGTAAAATGCCGACCAGTGCGGAAAACAGCACAATAATCAATGAGGAGGTGGCTAACACCGATTGTAACTGCGTGGGGTTTTGTTCATATTCCGCCACATATTTGGTCACACCGTTGAAAATTCCCCCTCCGGCAAACACGCCAAGCACGGTCAACAATGTCATGTAGTTAGCCGCACGCCCAACACCTTCGGTGCCAAACGCCACGGCCAGCAACTTGACGACCAGCAAGCCGACAAGAATTTTTACCAACGTGGACGAAGCTGTCCAGATAGTCGTACTTCCAAGTGATTTTTTCATAGATACACTACCGCACTTTATCAGGGCTTAATACAGCACCAAGTGCGGTCACACTTATGCTTGCAAATACGCTGTCACAACCGAAATCACTTTTGCCACTTCACTGTCCGTCATATTATAAAACAGCGGCAAACGCACCAAGCGCTCACTTTCTCGAGTGGTAAATTGATCTTCCCCGTCAAATCGCCCAAATTTCTCACCTGCCGGACTGGAATGCAACGGCACATAGTGGAACACGCTCATAATCTCTGCCGCTTTCAGGGCATCAATAAACGAAGTTCGGTCAACCACGTCATTCAGTTTCAGGTAGAACATATGCGCATTGTGCTGACAATCTTGCGGAATCGACGGCAGCTCAACACGCTGGTCGGCAAACGATTGAAACGCTTGGTAATATTGCTGCCAGATGGCTAACCGACGTTGATTGATCGACTCTGCGGCTTCCAGTTGCGCATACAGATATGCCGCTTGCAGATCCGACATCAAGAAGCTCGATCCCATATCGCGCCAGGTATATTTATCCACTTGGTCACGGAAGAATTGGCTGCGGTTAGTCCCTTTTTCGCGGATAATCTCTGCACGTTCGATCAAACTCACCTCATTGACTAAGGTTGCGCCGCCTTCACCACCGGCAGTGTAATTTTTGGTTTCGTGAAAGCTGTAACAACCAATATGCCCAATTGTGCCTAACGCTTTGCCTTTATAAGTCGCCATCACGCCCTGCGCTGCATCTTCGATGACCCACAGCTTATATTGCTCGGCAATCGCCATAATGGTATCCATTTCACAGGCTACCCCGGCATAATGCACCGGTACAATCGCTTTGGTTTTTGGCGTGATCGCAGCTTCAATCTTGCTTTCGTCCAAATTCATGGTGTCTGGTCGCACATCAACAAACACAATTTTTGCACCACGCAACACGAACGCATTGGCGGTGGAAACAAACGTGTAGCTCGGCATAATCACTTCATCACCCGGCTGAATATCAATCAGCAGCGCCGCCATTTCTAACGAAGCGGTGCATGACGGGGTCAACAACACTTTTTTGGCGTTGAACTGCTGTTGCTGCCACTGTTCTGCTAATTTAGTAAACGGACCGTCGCCACTGAGTTTGCCCGTGGTCAACGCTTTAGCGATTTGCTGCTGTTCGGTGCCGACAACCGGCGGTTTGTTAAATGGAATCATAATCTATCCTTTGCTGCTTATAATGCTTATTCGTTTATTAGGGGCAGTTGATATTTGTTTATCATTTGAGCTATAAACGCTTTTTTGAATGATAAAACCAATAGCTGATCTGTTCGAGCCGCGCCTGTTTTTGGTAGAGGTTAATCGCTTGGCAGTTATTGGCTTGGGTGGCAATCCAAAGCTGTTGCTTTTGCTGCTGCAAACACCAGTTGACCGCACTTTGCAATAATTGCTTGGCAATGCCACGCCCTCTAGCCTGCTCGGCAACCGCCAACAAACCCACTCTGGCTTGGGTTGAGTCAATCGCGCGCAAGCTAATCGCCCCCTGAATTTCATTGTGCTGATTTTTCAGCAACAAACACAGATCATCAAATTGCGCCAACACCGCTTTACGAATCCAAGTGCGGTAAAAACGGCTGTTTTGCTCAGCGCTGAACCATGGCTGACGAAAACGGCTGCTTAAAAATGCACTGCCGAAAATCGCTTCCAATTGCTCAATGTCATCGATAGCGGCGATGCTGAAACCTGAGTCGCTTTGCATTCCCTGATTTAATGGCAAGCAGAAATCCAACTCGCCTTCGACAAATTCAAAGCCTAAGTTTTGCAATTGGTGTATCTGCGACAATTGATCGGCGTGCAGTTTGCATTGCACCAGATCAAAATCGTGCCAAACCGTACTTTCTTGATTAAATTCAGGCTTGTTAAATTCAGGCGAAAGTGCGGTCTGCGCTGGCAAAAATTGCAATTTTGCAATCTGTTGCCCGAAAAATTCACTTTCCCACTGATTGCTGATCAGCTCAAAACCGCACTTTGCCATGTTGCTTAGCCTCTCCAAATTCCACGGGTATCAATCACCCATTGCTGCTGAATTTGTTGCGGCGCAACCGCTTTAAATTGTTTATGATCAACCAATAACACCAAAATATCGGCTTCGGTTAAGGCTTGATCCAATTCAGTTAATTGTACCTTTTGTTGTAGTTGCGCCGATAATTTTTCAATATTCGGCTCTACCGCCAACACTTTGCCCACATGCCATTCGGCCAATTCTGCGGTAATTTCCACTGCCGGACTTTCGCGCAAATCGTCGATATCCGGTTTGAATGCCAAACCCAAACAGGCAATGGTGATCTCTGACGCCTTACAATCACGTTGGGTTACGGCTTCAGCCAGCGCCTGTTTAACCTGTTCGATCACCCAGTGCGGTTTATAGTCGTTGACTTCACGAGCAGTGCGGATCAACCTTGCCTGCTCCGGACTTTGTGCCACGATAAACCATGGATCCACTGCAATGCAGTGCCCGCCGACGCCGGCACCCGGCTGCAAAATATTCACACGCGGGTGACGATTCGCCAGCTTAATCAGTTCCCAAACACTGATTTTCAAATGATCGCAGATCAGCGACAGTTCGTTGGCAAACGCAATATTGACATCACGGAAGCTGTTTTCGGTCAGTTTGCACATTTCCGCAGTACGCGCGTTAGTTACAATGCATTCACCTTTGACGAATAATTGGTACAAACGTGCTGCTTGCTCGGCGCAAGCTGGCGATAACCCACCGATCACACGATCATTAGAGAATAACTCTTGCATGATTTTGCCCGGCAGCACACGCTCTGGACAATATGCCAGTTTAATATCTGCTTGGTCGCCAACTTGCGACGGAAAGCTCAAATCCGGACGTAATTCCATCAACCACTGTTCTACCTGTTCAGTGGCACCAACCGGTGAAGTGGATTCCAGCACCACCAAATTGCCTTTCTGCAACACCGGCGCAATATTTTTTGTCGCTGATTCGACATAACTCAAATCCGGCTGATAATGATCTTTAAACGGGGTTGGCACGGCAATTAAAAATGCATCTGCCGGCAACACTTTAGTACTGGCGGTTAACAGGCCTTGTTCAACCGCACTTTTCACGGCCACATCTAAATCAGGTTCAACAATATGAATTTTGCCTTGATTGATGGTGTCCACCGCATAGCGGTTCAGATCCACGCCCAACACCCGCTTGCCGCTGCTGGCAAATGCGGTCGCCGTCGGCAAGCCGATGTAACCCAAGCCGATAACCGAAATTGTATTAAATTCTGTACTCATAACCTTTTACTCTAACTGGCTGTTATGCCAAAAATTGTTTAATGGCGGTAATGATTCTTTCGCAAGCCTTACCGTCGCCATAAGGATTATTGGCTTTTGCCATGCTTTGATAGTGCAACGGCTCTTTCAATAATCGCTCAACTTCTATGATAATCCGTTGCGGATCAGTGCCAACCAAGCGTACTGTCCCAGCTTGTACCGCTTCAGGGCGCTCGGTGGTCTCACGCATCACCAGCACTGGTTTACCCAGTGACGGCGCTTCTTCCTGAATCCCACCCGAGTCGGTCAAGATCAGGTAGGCACAGTTCATTAAATAGACAAACGGCAGATAGTCCTGCGGTTCTATCAAAAATACATTGTTCATGCCCGATAACCAGCGTTCGACCGGCTCGCGCACATTCGGATTCATATGCACCGGATAAACCACCTGAATGTCAGCATGATTTTTTGCCAAACTGGCAATGCTTTGACAAATGCGTTCAAAACCGGCGCCAAAACTTTCACGGCGGTGTCCGGTGACTAACACCAATTTTTTCTGGGGATCCAAAAACGGGTAGCACTGTGCTAATTGTGTTGAAAGTGCGGTATCCGCTGCCAATTTCTGTTTGACCCACAACAACGCATCAATCACGGTATTCCCGGTGACCACAATACTGTCGCTCGGTTTGTTTTCCTGTAACAGATTCTGCTGCGAACTCAACGTCGGCGCAAAATGGTAACTGGCAATCGCACCGGTCAGACAACGGTTGCCCTCCTCCGGCCATGGCGAATAGATATTGCCGGTACGCAAGCCTGCTTCAACATGCCCCACTTTAATCTGTTGGTAATAACACGCCAAACTGGTGGCAAATGTGGTCGTGGTGTCGCCGTGTACCAGCACCAAATCCGGTTTAAATTCGCTTAATACCGGCTTCAACTCCTGCAAGATGCGCACACTGATATCGGTCAGATCCTGCCCGGCTTTCATGATATTCAGGTCATAGTCTGGTACCAGTTCAAACAGGTTCAGCACTTGATCCAACATTTGACGGTGTTGTGCGGTGACACACACTTTCGCTTCAATTTGTGGATCATCCGCTAACGCTTGTGCCAACGGCGCCATTTTAATCGCTTCCGGACGGGTGCCGAAAACCGTTAATATTTTGAATTTTTTCATATTAAAAATCTTCACCTATTTGTTACTGGCGGCATATTGCCTTAACGCCAAAATAATCGCTAGCGCAGAACCTAACAATAGTGCAGCAAAAGCCGCTGCCAAGATCCACAACATTGCGTTCGGACTGCTCGGAGATAGCGGCTGTGCCGGCGTTTTCAAGTAGTGAAAAGCACTGAATTGATTATCCAACGGCTGCACCGACGTCATCATCGCTAATTTACTCTGCCAAACCGAAGCCGGCACAATATTGCCTCGTTGATCCTGTTCCAGCTTGTTGCTGACTGCCAAGTTGACTTGATCAAACAGGGTTTTCCATTGACTGATCAAACGGGTATATTCAGTCTGACGAGTCGTGATATTGGCGTATGTCACAAATGCCGTCAACAACTCTGCCGCCTGCTTAGGATTATTCAAGGTCAGTTCAATTTTATCATTGCTGTTATTGCGCGCATTGCCTTCGACAAAATTGACACTGGTGATTAGGCTTTCCAACAAACCGTCGTCATGGTTTTTATCACCATTCATCATCTGCTTATAATAATCTGTGCTGAGCCAGAAGTTTTTCAAAACATCATAAGATTTAACCTGTTGGACAAACTGTTGATAAACCGATTGCGGCAGGGTCAGCGGTTCAGCATTGACTGCATTACCACTTAGCGTTTGCTGCGGTTGCACCGCACTTGAGTCAGCCGAAATCAAGTTGTACATATTGTACAACGCATAATAATTGCCCAATTCATTTTCTCGTGGGGCTTCAATATAGGCTTCTGCACGCCAAGAGGGTTTTACAACAAAAGCAGTTACAACATAGGCTAGTGCAGCTGCTGCCCCCATTAATAGCAGAATTAACCAGCTTTTGCGCCAAAGAATAGTGACAAATGCAAGCAGATCAAGCTGTTCTATTTGTTGAGACTGTTGCGGCGCATGTTGCCGAGATGGATTATATTCCGACATAAAAAAATCCTTTTTTATGGTAAGCGTTATGGTTTCAAATGTGTCTTTTTATAACGTGATGCACGGCGACGCATCCGTTTAATCAAGCGGGTGACGCGCCAAGCTCGGGCGATGGAGTAATAATAAATAAAAAACAGTAGGATAAACAGGGCAAACATAATCCATTCGTCAATATAATAGATTTCCCCCAAAATACCAAAACCGGCAAACAACGCAGCAACGAAAGTAATCAAAAACAGTGCTTGGCGTGAGCTTAAACCGGCACGCATCATAAGATGGTGCAAATGCAGGCGATCGGGACGAAACGGACTTTTCCCTTGACGCAAACGGCGAAAAATCACCGCCACCATATCAATCAATGGAATCGCAATCACCCAAAGTGCGGTCACCGGATTAATCGGATGCCCGCTGCCCTGAGTGCTGAGCAACAAAATCCAAATCACTGTAAAACCAATTAAGGTGCTGCCGGAATCGCCCATAAACACTTTGTTTTTTACACCAAATGCGCCCAAATTGAACAGCGCATACGGCAAAATAACCAAAATAAGAGCCAAACACCACACCGCTAAATTGATCTGCCCGTCGAGCAACATCAACAAGGCCACTGCACCGAAGGTCACACTGGACAAACCGCCAAGCAAGCCATCGATGCCATCAATCATGTTAAACGCATTGATCACCGCCAAAGTAATCAACACCGTGACCACAAACGAGAGTGAGCCCAATTGCAGTTGGAATGGGCCGATAATCTGCCCCAGCGAAGCCAATTCAAGATGGGCATAGTGAATCATCATGCCGGCAAGGATAATCTGAATCACCGCCCTTAAAAACGGGCTGATGTCGAACCGATCGTCAAATACCCCGACCACCAGCAACACCGTAACACAGAACAGATAAAGATAAGGAAAGCGCATCTCATTCCATTGCAGCAGATAAAAGCTGAGATTACCAATAAATAGTGCGATACCGCCGATCAGCGGAATCGCCCCTTGATGGCGTTTGCGGTAATTAGGTTTATCGACCAAGCCGACTTTTTGTGCTAAAGGACGAATAAAAACGAGAACGCTAAATGAAACGATAAAAGGCAGTAATAATGATAGCCACATATAAAACTTCATTTTCCTGAATTAGGAGTTATAGGATACGGTCTTCATGACCATCTCTAACCAACAGCAATGCTACTATAATTGCGCTATTTTTGCTGTTCTAAATTGCGCAAGAATAGCATAAAGATAAATTCAGTCGAGAATCTTTTTTTATTTCTACATAAAAAAGGGCAATTTAAAGTACAATAACCTACTCAAATCCGTTATCTGATTAAATAGGAATCACATTGATGAACCATTCTGAACAATTATTTCAACAAGCACAACAGCGCATTCCCGGCGGTGTCAACTCGCCAGTGCGCGCCTTTAAAGGCGTTGGCGGCACACCGTTATTTATCGAGAAAGCTGACGGTGCCTATATTTATGACAGCGACGGGCAACAATATATCGATTATGTCGGCTCATGGGGCCCGATGATTCTAGGGCATAACCACCCCGCCATTCGCAATGCCGTGATCGAAACCGCACAAAAAGGCTTGAGTTTTGGTGCACCGACCGCACTTGAGATCGAACTGGCAGAGTTGGTTTGCCAATTGATTCCGTCGATTGAGATGGTGCGCATGGTCAGCTCCGGCACCGAAGCCACCATGTCCGCCATTCGCTTAGCACGCGGCTACACCCAACGCGATAAAATCATCAAATTTGAAGGCTGTTATCACGGCCATGCCGATGCGTTGCTGGTGAAAGCCGGTTCTGGCGCCTTAACCTTAGGGCAACCGAGCTCGCCCGGCGTGCCTGCTGATTTCACCAAACACACCCACGTCTGCCAATATAACGATTTGGATTCGGTTAAACAGGCATTTGCGCAATATCCGAACGAGATTGCTTGTATTATCGTGGAACCTGTTGCCGGCAATATGAACTGCGTACCACCGAAAGACGGCTTTTTGCAAGGACTACGCCAGCTGTGCGATCAATACGGTGCATTACTGATTATCGACGAAGTGATGACTGGCTTCCGTGTCGCATTAGGCGGTGCACAAGCGCATTATAATGTGAAACCTGATCTTACCTGTTTAGGCAAAGTGATCGGCGGCGGTATGCCGGTCGGCGCCTTCGGTGGCAAAAAAGCGATTATGCAACACCTCGCCCCCATCGGCCCGGTTTACCAAGCCGGCACGCTCTCCGGCAATCCGATTGCGATGGCAGCAGGGCTGGCTTGTCTCACCGAACTCTCCAAGTGCGGTAACGAGCAAAAATTAGCCGATTTAACCCACCGGCTTGCCGAAGGCTTAAAACAGCGCGCCGCCAAATACCATATCCCATTAGTGGTTAATTATGTTGGCGGGATGTTCGGTATCTACTTTACTGAACAACCTGAAGTCACCCGTTATCAACAAGTGATGGCATGCGACAGCGAACGCTTCAAACAGTTCTTTCACGCCATGCTGGAAAAAGGTATTTACCTCGCACCATCAGCCTTCGAAGCAGGTTTTATGTCACTGGCACACAGTGAAGCGGATATCGAAAAAACACTAGATGCCGCCGAAGCCTGCTTTGCACAGTGGAATTAATCATAGTTTGAGCAAATAGCCTTTTTAATTCCTCAACAGTTCGGCTATTTAATGAAAGGATTGAGTTCAGTATTGCATCGGGCTCAATCCTTTTAATTTAGAGCAAAAGCCATTCGTGCAGATACTCAATATCACCCAAATACAGCAAAAGCAGCTAATAAATCACCGACAACTTGCTTCCTTGATTTTATACCGCAAACTATCACAAATTAAACGCAAGAAAAAAGCCAGTAAATGTTGATTTTACTGGCTTTATTTAACTTTTTCGTTAGACTGCGAAAAGCTACGAAATAGATTTTGGTGCCTTGGGCGGGATTTGAACCCGCACATCCTATGGACACTACCCCCTCAAGATAGCGTGTCTACCAATTCCACCACCAAGGCGTTTAACTATTATTGAGGAATATCACTGTTCGGTTTGGTTGACGGTACATCCAACGCCGGAGCGGTGGTATTTTGCTGCAAACTTTGCGCTTCGTTGCTCAGATCATCAAAAGTACCTTGTGGCGCTTGGCGATGAGTGTTGATATTGCCAATAACCAACGCAATTACAAAAAACAAAATCGCAAAAATCGCAGTGGTGCGCGATAAAAAGTTGGCTGAGCCTGCTGCGCCAAAGATAGTGCCTGAAGCGCCAGATCCGAAAGAAGCCCCCATATCTGCGCCTTTGCCTTGCTGCAACAGGATAAAGCCGATTAACACAATCGATACCACAATATAGGCGATAATTAAAATTTCGTACATAATTCTCTACACTTGAGCTATAGCCCTGTCGATGACAAAGCAAAAATAATTAAATTTAACTTGTGCATACTAGCGAAAGGCTGAAAGCTGTGCAAGTTTATTTTTGGAAATCGTTTTTAACTGATTCAATTTCAATCAACCGTGCGATAAAAAATCAATTGTTTTTTTACAATCTCAATAAAACCGCACTTTACCGTACCGTTTTAATTATTCGCTCCTTGTATCGCCAACAACACCCGTTTATCCGAAATCGGATATGCAGTACCAAGTTGTTGTGCGAACAGGCTGACCCGCAGTTCTTCAATCATATAACGGATTTCTAAAATTTCATCGTTTATCGGTTGTGATTTCGGCAGTTTTGCCAACAATTGCTGATAGGCTTGGCTGACGGCTTCGACTCTTAGCATATTGGCACGATCACGGTTGACATCTTGCAGCAGTTTATCCAGCCGTTTATCAATCGCTTGCAAATAGCGCAGCAGATCCGGCAGCCGTTTAACACCGTTGCGCTGCACAAAGCCCGGATGAATCAGTCCCGCCAATTGCGCTTTAATATCCGACAGCGCAAATGCCATGGTGAAATCCATTTTGCCTTTCAAACGCTTGTTGATTTCAAAAGTCAGGGTTAAAATTTGCTCAACCTGTTTGGCGATTTCCACCGTGGTTTCATTCAAGTTTTCACGCACATTATCGCGTAAACGCTGAAACTCCGCCTCTTGCCACACTATGCCGCCAAAATCTTGCACCAATTTATCGACCGCCGCGGCGATACAGTCGTCGATCAACTCCAATACACGCCCGAATGGGGTGAAATACAAGCCCAGTTTGGATTTGTTCGGCAGTTTTTCATGCAGATATTTAATCGGTGACGGTACGTTCAATAACAATAAACGGCGTAGTCCCTGCTGCATCGAACGCTGCTGTTCAAATTCAGTTTCAAACAGTTTGATCCCGACCGAATCCTGCTCGTCAACCAGTGCCGGATAAGCTTTCACGCTGTAGCCACGCTTTTTCTGCTGGTAAAAGTGCGGTAGTGTATCGAAATTCCAGATATGAATGCCGCTCTGTTCAATCCCGTCGTCCGCCACCGCCGATAAGGTTTGCTGCACCTGATCTTTCAGCTCAAATTTCAGCTGATCCAAATCAGTACTTTCCCGTACTTTGCGACCATTGTCGTCAATCACCCGAAACGTGATCTTCAAGTGCGGTTCCAGTTGCGCCGCCTGCCATAATTCCAGGTCAACCGTCACGCCGGTCATGCGACGCAGTTCGTATTGCAGGCTTTCCAACAATGGTTTTGCCAACGGTTCGGCACGCCCCAAAAACGCCTCGGCATAGTTCGGCGCCGGCACAAAATTACGCCGCACCGCTTTCGGCAACGCTTTAATCAGACTGATCACCAATTCGCGCCGCAAGCCGGGAATCTGCCAATCAAAACCTTGCGGTTCAATCTGATTCAGCAACGCTAATGGAATATGCACCGTCACCCCGTCGGCTTCGCTGCCCGGCTCAAACTGGTAACTGAGTTTGAGTTTTAAATTGCCCTGCTGCCAAAAATTCGGGAAATCCAACTGGCTGACAGTTTGCGCATCTTCATTGGTGAGAAACGATTTTTCAAAATTCAGCAGTTCCGGATCACGCTGCTGTGTTTTTTTCCACCAGCTGTCAAAATGTTTTTGTGACACCACCTCTTGCCCGACCCGTTGATCGTAAAATTCAAACAGTTGCCGCTCATCAACCAAAATATCACGGCGACGGCTTTTGTGTTCCAGCTCTTCGATTTCGCGAATCAAGCGTAGATTCTGGTGAAAAAATTTATGTTTGGTGTTCCAATTGCCCTCGACCAATGCCGCTTGAATAAAGATTTCGCGGCTCTCTTGTGGATCAATGTTGCCGTAGTTGAGCGGGCGATTAGTCACAATCGGAATGCCGTACAACACCACTTTTTCATTGGCGATCACCGCACCTTTGCTTTTTTCCCAATGCGGTTCGGCATAACTGGATTTGGTCAAATGTCCGGCCAGCGGTTCGATCCATTCCGGCTCGATCTTCGCCAGCATTCGTCCCCACAATTTTGAGGTTTCCACCAATTCGGACGCTATTAACCATTTCGGATTTTTCTTAAACAGCACCGAATTAGGGAATACGGCAAAATGGGTGTTGCGTGCGCCAAGATACTGCTGCTTTTCCGCCTCTTTCAGCCCGATATGCGATAGCAAACCGGTCAACAACGCACGGTGAATCGAAGCATAATCCGCTTCAGTTGAATTGATATGCAGCCCCATTTCACGCACGCTCAAGCGCAGTTGATGATAAATATCCTGCCACTCGCGAATGCGTAAATAGTTCAGATAATCGGTTTTACATAAGCGACGGAACTGATTGTTACTCAAAGCTTTCTGTTGTTCTTGCAAATAATTCCACAAATTGATAAACGCTAAGAAATCCGATTGTTCATCGGCAAAACGGCGGTGTTTTTCATCGGCCGCCTGCTGTTTTTCTTGCGGGCGTTCGCGCGGATCTTGGATTGACAATGCCGCCACGATAATCATCACTTCACGCAAACAACCGAATTTTGCCGCACTCAACACCATTTTCGCCAAGCGCGGATCGACCGGCAACGCCGCCAACTGCTTACCGTCGGCAGTCAATTGCCGCTGTTCGCCTTTTTTGCTTTTGACCACAGCAAAAGCTTGCAGCTCTTCCAGCAGTTTGATCCCGTCTTGAATATAACGGCGATCCGGCGCATCGACAAACGGGAAAGATTCAATATCGTCCAGCCCAAGTGCGGTCATTTGCAAGATGACCGAAGCAAGATTGGTACGCAAAATTTCCGGATCGGTAAATTCAGGGCGGGCATTGAAATCCTCTTCGGAATACAGCCGAATACAAATCCCTTCGGATACCCGACCACAGCGCCCTTTGCGCTGGTTGGCGGAAGCCTGCGAAATCGCTTCAATCGGCAGCCGCTGCACCTTAGTGCGGTAGCTGTAACGCGAAATTCGTGCGGTGCCGGGGTCAATAACATATTTAATGCCCGGCACCGTGAGTGAGGTTTCCGCCACGTTGGTCGCCAACACAATCCGATTCAATCCGCTCGGACGGAAAATCCGGTTCTGCTCCTGTGCCGATAAACGGGCATACAGCGGCAGGATTTCCGTATGGCGCAACGGCTGTTTTTGCAACGCATCGGCGGTATCGCGAATTTCTCGCTCGCCACTGAGGAAAATCAAAATATCACCGCGCCCTTCTGCTTGCAGCTCGTCCACCGCATTTAAAATGCCTTGAATCTGATCTTGATCTTCCTCCTCGACCAACGGGCGATAACGCACTTCCACCGGATAGGTGCGCCCGGAGACTTCGATAATCGGCGCATTGTTAAAATGTTTGGAAAAACGCTCCACATCAATGGTCGCCGAGGTGATAATCAGTTTTAAATCCGGCCGTTTCGGCAACAGCTGTTTCAGATAACCGAGAATAAAATCGTTGTTCAAACTGCGTTCGTGAGCTTCGTCGATAATCAAGGTATCGTATTGATTCAGATAACGATCGGTTTGAATCTCCGCCAGCAGAATCCCGTCGGTCATCAATTTGACCCGGCTGTTGTCGCTGACTTGATCGCTGAACCGCACTTTGTAACCGACTAACTCGCCCAGCTCGCTTTTCAGCTCTTCGGCAATCCGTGCTGCTACCGCCCGTGCCGCAATCCGCCGTGGTTGAGTATGCCCGATCATGCCCTTTGTGCCTAAGCCCAACTCCAGACACATTTTCGGCAACTGAGTGGTTTTGCCCGAACCGGTTTCCCCGGCGATCACCACCACTTGGTGTTCGGCAATGGTTTTTAAAATTTCAGCACGGCGTTGGCTGACCGGCAACGCTTGCGGATATTCGATCGAAAGTGCGGTCTGGCGCTGCGCCAACCGCACTTTCGCCGCCACAATCGCCTGCTCGATCTCGGCAGCTACCGCACTTTGTGCCTGTTCATTTTTGATATTGCCCAAGCCGTAAATCCGTGAGCTCAAACGGCGTTTATCCGTCAACATCAGCTCACCCAACGTATCAAGCAAGTTTTTTTGTAGCAGAGTTAAGGCAGGTTTCTGCCGCTTAAAGTGCGGTTTTTTGTTTTTTGGGTTTTGCAAAATGGTTCTCTATCTTAATTTTCTTCATTATAAAAAAAGCCAAAATCAAATTATAGATAACCCTCAATATTGCGTTTGCATTGTAGGGGCGGATTAACTATCCGCCCGAACCGCACTTTGCATTTTTCTGTTGTTAATTAAATGCTTATACCGTACTTCGCAAACGGGCGGATAGTTAATCCGCCCCTACTTTATTGAATTAGTTATCTGTATTTTGTTCCATATTATCCTCTATCTAGGCTAATCACCTAATACAAACCGCTCCCGCAAGCGATGCAACTCGTCACGCACGGCGGCGGCTTGTTCAAACTCCAGATTTTGCGCATGTTGGTACATTTGTTGTTCCAGTTTTTTGACCTGTTGTTCAAACTCTTTGGCCGTTTTCGGTTGGTAAACCGCACTGGGTTCTGCCACTTTTTGTCGTTTTTGCTTACCGCGCGATTTATTGTTTGTCCCTTGCCCGATGTCAAGCAATTCGCCGACTTTTTTGTTTAGCGCTTGTGGCACGATGCCGTATTTTTGGTTGTGGGCAAGCTGTTTTTCACGGCGACGATTGGTTTCGCCCATCGCTTTTTCCATCGAATTGGTGATCCGATCCGCATACAAAATCGCTTTACCGTTCAAGTTTCGTGCTGCGCGGCCGATGGTTTGGATCAACGAACGTTCGGAACGCAAAAAGCCCTCTTTATCGGCATCTAAAATCGCCACCAGCGACACTTCCGGAATATCCAGCCCCTCACGCAACAAGTTGATGCCGACCAGCACATCAAACTCACCCAAACGCAGATCGCGGATAATTTCGACCCGTTCAACAGTATCAATATCCGAATGCAGATAGCGCACCCGCACACCGTGCTCTTCCAGATAATCGGTCAGATCTTCCGCCATGCGCTTGGTCAACGTCGTCACCAACACCCGCTCGTTTTGGTCGCTACGCAAGCGGATTTCCGAGAGCAGATCATCGACTTGGGTGGCAACAGGGCGCACTTCCAAAATCGGATCCAGTAAGCCGGTGGGACGCACCACCTGATCGATCAGCTCGCCACCGGATTTTTCCAATTCATACGGGCCGGGCGTAGCGGAAACATAAATCGTTTGCGGTGCCAGCCGTTCAAATTCTTCAAAACGTAATGGACGGTTGTCCAACGCCGACGGCAGGCGGAAACCGTATTCCACCAGTGTTTCTTTGCGCGAACGGTCGCCACGGTACATGCCGCCGATTTGCGGCACGGTGACGTGTGATTCATCGATAATCAGCAAACCGTCACTCGGAATATAATCAAACAAGGTCGGCGGCGGTTCACCCTCGCCTCGCCCCGAGAGATAACGCGAGTAGTTTTCAATGCCGGAGCAATAACCCAGCTCATTCATCATCTCAATATCAAACTGCGTGCGTTGAGTAACACGCTGTTCTTCAAGTAATTTATTGTTTTCCAACAGATATTGACGCCGCTCCGCCAGCTCAATTTTAATTTTCTCAATCGCATCTAAAATCCGTTCACGCGGCGTGACATAGTGGGTTTTCGGATACACCGTATAACGCGGCACGGCGCCGAAATTGTGCCCGGTGAGCGGATCAAACAGGCTCAAGCGTTCCACTTCTTCATCAAACAGTTCAATTCGCAGCGCCACATCGTCTGATTCGGCCGGGAAAACATCGATGATTTCGCCGCGCACCCGAAAAGTACCACGCTGAAAGGCTTGATCATTGCGAGTATATTGCAGCTCGGCAAGTTTGGATAAAATTTGGCGTTGATCGATAATCGTACCGCTTTGTAGGTGCAGCATCATTTTCAGATAAGAATCTGGATCGCCCAAACCGTAAATCGCCGAAACCGAAGCGACTACAATCGTGTCACGTCGTTCCAAAAACGACTTGGTCGCCGACAACCGCATCTGTTCGATTTGATCATTAATCGAGGCGTCTTTTTCGATAAAAGTATCACTCGCCGGCACATAGGCTTCCGGCTGATAATAATCATAGTAAGAAACAAAATACTCGACCGCATTTTCCGGAAAAAACTCCTTCATCTCGGCGTACAGCTGCGCGGCGAGGGTTTTATTCGGCGCCAGCAGCATTGCCGGGCGGTTCAGTTGTGCGATCACATTGGCAATGGTAAACGTTTTGCCCGATCCGGTCACGCCTAACAAGGTCTGGTGCGCCAAACCGTCCTGTAGCCCTTCGATTAACTTGTCAATCGCCTGCGGCTGATCGCCGGACGGTTTGAAATCAGAATGCAGTTTGAACGGTTTACTGCTTTTACCATTCGCTAAAGAGGCGACTGTCGACATAATTAAAAATCACTATAGTATGCTAGGGTCTGCTATTTTAACACACTTCAAAAGCAAATTTTAAAATGAATATCCGATTCGTACGGTAATCCCCCCTACACTGCCTATCAAACTGATAGTTCAACTAAACTTTCTATTTTTTTCGACAAAAAACAATTATCAAAAATTGACTTTTTGCACAGTCTATAATCTGTCAAGGGGCAAACTTCAAATTTTCAGAAAAAATAATAGAAAAAAGACTAGATTTTTTATATCTTATTGATAAATAAAATAATGTTATTTTATAACCAAATCAAAAGCCGAGCCCGCAAAGTCGCATATTTCCTGTGTTTTGCCACATTCAGCAAAAAATAATCCACAATGTTATCCACAGGCTGTGTGGATAGAAAAAACCGTCTAGATTCCTAACGTTTTTTTGTTATCTCTCTCTTGACAAGCGAATTTCAACTCAGTATTATGCGCCCCTCAATTCGGCATTGTCTGTCGAAAAACGAACAATTCCTCCTTAGTTCAGTCGGTAGAACGGCGGACTGTTAATCCGTATGTCGCTGGTTCAAGTCCAGCAGGAGGAGCCAATTTTCTCTGTTGGTGAGCTTTTATTTGTCTCCTTTTGTAAACGCTTTTTGTAAGCCAACAGTGTTTAGCCCATAGCCGTTATTGGTTACGGGCTTTATTTTTATCTGGAGTTTACCCCCTTATGCTGCTTGCTTGTTGTGCCATCATCGTCGGTTTAATCTTATTGGTCTGGAGTGCCGACAAATTTGTCGACGGTGCCAGCGAAACCGCACAATATTTCGGCATGCCTAAATTGTTAATTGGGATGTTAGTGATCGGCTTCGGCACCTCTGCACCGGAAATCGTGGTATCGGTCACTTCTGCTATCCAAGGCAACCCCGGTATTGCGCTCGGCAACGCTTACGGCTCGAACATTGCCAATATTGCTTTGATTTTAGGGGTTACTGCCTTGATTAGCCCGGTGTTGGTCGCACCGTCAATTCTCAAAAAAGAGCTGCCACTGTTACTTGCCGTCACACTGGCCTCCGCCGGATTGTTATTCGATCGTGATATCAGCCGTTTTGATAGCATCATCATTTTGTTGATGTTCGCCATCTTTATGTTTGTCAGCATTCGTGACGGCTTAAAAGTGAAAAGTGCGGTTCGGGAGCAAGATGCTGGTGAGAATCAAGCTAACATCAGCATCGGCAAAGCCATTGGGCTGTTACTATTTGGTTTAATTGTACTGGTATTGAGCTCACAGCTGTTGGTTTGGGGTGCAGTGAGCATCGCCAACCATTTTGGGGTCAGCCAACTGGTGATCGGTCTTACTATTGTTGCCGTTGGCACTTCGCTGCCTGAATTAGCCTCTTCAATTGCCGCCGCTCGCAAAAACCAACACGATTTGGCACTGGGCAATATTATCGGCTCAAATCTATTTAATACCCTTGCCGTGGTCGGTTTAGCCGGTACGATCCACCCGTTGCAAGCCGATCATGAAATAATAACCCGTGATATGCCGGTGATGTTATTCCTGACCGCGATTCTCTTTATCTTTGGCTATCGTTATCAAAATCCAAACGGTTATATCAAACGCTGGGCAGGGCTGATTTTATTGTTGTGTTATGTTGCCTATAACGGTGCTATTTTTCTACAAATTGCCAACTGAGTTGGCTGCTGTCCAATTTTTTAGCCAAAGTGCGGTCAGGCGTTCAATCTGACCGCACTTTGTGTTTCTGCCATAGCACCCACACGCAATTTCGCCTATAATAAGGCGATTTTTATCCGAAAAATAAAGGAAAACCACCATGTCCACCCAATTTGTTTATACGATGCACCGCGTCGGCAAAGTCGTGCCACCGAAGCGTCATATTTTGAAAAACATTTCTCTGAGCTTTTTTCCGGGCGCAAAAATCGGGGTTCTCGGTTTAAATGGCGCCGGAAAATCGACCCTGTTACGCATTATGGCAGGGATTGACACCGATATCGAAGGCGAAGCCCGCCCACAACCGGGCATCAAAATCGGCTATTTGCCGCAAGAGCCAAAACTCGATCCACAGCAAACCGTGCGTGATGCGATTGAAGAAGCGGTTAGCGAAGTCTCCAATGCGTTAAAACGATTGGACGAAGTGTATGCGTTGTATGCCGATCCCGAAGCAGATTTCGATCAACTGGCAGCAGAACAAGCCGAATTAGAAGCGATTATCCAAGCCCACGACGGTCACAACCTACAAAACCAACTGGAACGTGCCGCCGATGCGCTGCGTCTGCCGGATTGGGGCGCCAAGATCGAGCATCTGTCCGGGGGCGAACGCCGCCGTGTGGCACTGTGTCGTTTGTTGTTGGAAAAACCGGATATGTTGTTATTGGACGAACCGACCAACCACCTCGATGCCGAATCTGTCGCTTGGTTGGAGCGCTTCCTGCATGATTATGAAGGCACGGTGGTGGCGATCACCCACGACCGTTACTTCTTAGATAACGTTGCCGGTTGGATTCTGGAACTTGACCGTGGCGAAGGCATTCCGTGGGAAGGCAACTACTCTTCTTGGTTGGAACAGAAAGAGAAACGCTTGGCGCAAGAGGCTGCGACCGAATCTGCCCGTCAGAAATCGATCGAGAAAGAGTTGGAATGGGTACGCCAAAATCCAAAAGGCCGTCAGGCGAAAAGCAAGGCGCGGATGGCACGCTTTGATGAATTGAACAGCGGCGATTACCAAAAACGTAACGAAACCAACGAATTATTTATTCCACCGGGTCCACGTTTAGGCGACAAAGTGATCGAGGTCAGCAATCTGAGCAAATCCTACGGCGACCGCACTTTGATCGATGATCTGTCATTCAGCATTCCGAAAGGGGCGATCGTCGGCATTATCGGCCCGAACGGCGCAGGGAAATCCACGCTGTTCAAAATGTTGAGCGGACAAGAACAAGCAGATAGCGGCAATGTTACCTTAGGCGACACCGTGGTATTAGCTTCGGTTGATCAGTTCCGTGACAGTATGAACGACAAAAAAACCGTGTGGGAAGAGGTCTCCGGTGGTTTGGATATTATGAAAATCGGCAATTTTGAAATCCCAAGCCGTGCTTATGTCGGACGTTTTAACTTCAAAGGCGTGGATCAACAAAAACGTGTCGGCGAATTGTCCGGCGGTGAACGCGGGCGTTTGCATTTAGCAAAATTGCTGCAAACCGGCGGCAACGTATTGCTGCTCGATGAACCAACCAACGATCTGGACGTGGAAACCCTACGTGCACTAGAAAATGCAATTTTGGAATTTCCCGGCTGTGCCTTGGTGATTTCCCATGACCGCTGGTTCTTAGACCGGGTCGCCACCCATATTTTGGACTACGGCGACGAAGGCAAAGTGACCTTCTACGAAGGCAACTTCACCGATTACGAAGAGTGGAAAAAGAAAACCTTTGGCGCTGAAGCGGTGCAACCACACCGAATTAAGTACAAACGGATTGCGAAATAATCTTTTGTGTTTTGATTTATAAAAGGGCGGTTTATCCGCCCTTCAGATTATTGACAAAGATATTTGATTAGGCTGGGTAGGGGCGGATTATATATCCGCCCGTTTGCGAAGTGTGGTATAAGCGCTTAATCAATAAAGGAAAAATGCAAAGTGCGGTTCGGGCCGATATATAATCGGCCCCTACTTTTACAATATTAATCGTGTATTTTAACCTTTGTCAGCAGTCTAAAGTGCGGTTTATTCGCCCTTTTCAATGGCTGCCATCTTATTTGATAAGATGGATAATTAACATATAGCCTGCAATGCTTAATAAAATAATGCCTAACAGCTTTCTTGCCAGCGCTGGATTTAAAATACCGCGAATTTTCATAGATACGGCACTCATTATAAAAGAGCTCAATACCACAACGGCCACCACTGAAAAATTGACATAACCGACTTGCCAAGCGTAATCAACTTGAAAATTCGGTGTTTTCGCAAGATAACCATACAAGCTGCCCAAACCACCGATCACCATCATATAATTGGTGTAAGGCGCAATTTGCTCAGGTTTGACACTGCGTAATTGTCCGAGTAACGGTGCCATAATCGAGCCGCCACCAATACCGGTCATTCCGGCAACCGCACCACCGAATAAACACAATCCGGCGCCTTTTAATCTGTCGTCAGAAATAATATTTTTATTTTTTATTTGTTGCTTATTTAATATTATTTTGAGTGCTAAAAACGTTAACGTGCTGACAAATACAGCGATAATAATCCAATCGGAAAGATAAAAGCTGATTTCAAAACCTAATTGCACGCCAATAATCATACCGGCTGACCAAAATAAGATTGATTTCATACTGACCGGAATTTTTTGTTTATAAAAGTGGATAAGATTGATTAAAGCCGATCCTATCACGATGGTTAATGAAGTTGCCGCAATCATTTGAATCGGAAATGTCGGAAATAGCGTATAAAGAATCGGCACCATTAACACGCCACCGCCAATACCAAAAATAGCCGACATTAAATTGGTTAGTATTCCGCATATTATTAAAATAAAAATCAATGGTAAGCTCATCATAAAACCTCATTTTTTTATTTATCATGCCTTATTTCAATGCTGCGGCTTATGATCATGCTCATATTCTTAAAAATTTTTTATCATGCGATATTTTATCTATACTTGTGATCAAACTCACGATCACTCTATGATAGCCATCATAATCCTTTATTCATATATATATTATGCTAATACAATATCTTATGCGAGTATTCTATTTTTATACATATAAGGAGAATATGACATGTTTATGACTATCGCGAGCTTTCTTATTGTTACCGGAATTGTGGCATTTATTTCCTGGAAAAGAACCAAAAACGATGATTTAAGCACATCCAAAGGCTATTTTTTAGCCG
Source organism: Testudinibacter aquarius (assembly GCF_004342725.1). Lineage (GTDB taxonomy): Bacteria > Pseudomonadota > Gammaproteobacteria > Enterobacterales > Pasteurellaceae > Chelonobacter > Chelonobacter aquarius. The sequence continues at coordinate 25,253 of NZ_SMCP01000001.1, forward strand.
GGCGAGGGTTAAGCGGATTAGTTATCGGCTGCTCAATGGTATTAACTTCATTATCAACCGAACAATTAATCGGTGTCAATGCCGTGTCTTATAAAGGTAATTTTTCAATTATTGCCTGGACGGTACAATCGGTTATTCCACTCTGTTTTCTAGCGCTTTATTTGTTGCCTAAATATCTGAGAAACGGCTATACCACCATTCCGGAGTTTTTTGAAAATCGTTTTGATCGGCAAACACGTTTAATTATGTCGGCTCTGTTTTTAGTATTTTATCTGTTCATTGTGATCCCAACCGCACTTTATACCGGCGCCATCGCTTTTAATAAAATTTTTAATTTAGAAGTGATTTTTGGACTCAGTTATGGCGAGGCGATTGTATATACCGTCATTGCGATTGGTGTTGTCGGTGCAATTTATGCTATTTTTGGCGGACTGAAAGCGGTTGCGGTTTCCGATACCATTAATGCGATTATTTTAGTGATCGGTGCCCTGTTAATTCCGATTTTCGCTCTGGTACATTTAGGAGACGGCAGCTTTAGTGATGGGGTGAAAACCATTACCACAACGCATGTTGAAAAATTTAATGCAATTGGTAATGCGACTGACGCTGTGCCTTGGCCAGCCATTTTTACCGGCATTTTAATCGTCAATTTCTTCTATTGGACCACCAATCAAGCGATTGTACAACGTGCTCTTGGCGCACGTGATTTGCAGTCCGGACAGAAAGGAATTTTGGTTGCCGCACTATTTTTATTAACCTTGCCGATCATTCTCAATTTACCGGGCCTATTAAGTTTCCATATTTTTGGTGACACCTTAAACCCGATGGATACCTCCTATCCGGTGCTAGTCAGTAAAGTGCTGCCGACATTCTTGCAAGGCTTCTTCATTGCCGCATTATTTGGCGCTATTTTAAGCACCTTTAACTCATTCCTAAATTCTGCTGCGACTATCTATTGTAAAGATTTACTGCCTTCTCTGAGCGCCAAAGTGCGGTCTGATAAAGAACTGATTTCCTATGCAAAAAAAGTCTCTGCGGTGATGGCGATTCTGACCATGATTATCGGGCCACTGCTGATGTTCGGCACTGACGGTATTTTCCTGTTAACCAAACGCTTCGCCGGTTTTGTAAACATTCCGATTGTTGCATTGTTTGCAGTGGGTCTATTTAACAAAACCGTATCCGGATTAGCTGCCCGAATTGCACTATTGCTGCACGTTATTTTATATTTTTCGATTGTTTGGGTTTTCAACGTTCAAATCAATTTTGTTTATGTAATGGCGGCACTGTTTGTCTTCGATGTGGTGACCATGTTGATTTTAGGTCAATTCTTAAAACGAGAACCTTATCAAGAGAGCAAAGAAAATCACAGCGATGTGGATCTGACTAACTGGAAATATGTCCGTGTCACCGTTGCTTCATTAGTCCTCGGGCTGATTTCCCTACACCTATTGCTATCCCCATTGGGATTAGCCTCACAAAACGGGCAACCGCTCTTAGTGTTAGGCATTTACGCTGTGCTACAATTTGTTCTCCTCATTGTCATGCGTCATAAACAAGAGGCATAAGCATGAATATTATCTACATTTTATTGGATCAAGTTCGAAAAGATATGTTGGGTACTTACGGACACCAGATCGTAAAAACCCCCAATCTTGATAGACTGGCACAACAAGGCATTCGTTTCAATAACGCTTTCACGCCAGCCTCAGTGTGCGGTCCGGCTCGTACCTCGTTATTTACCGGGTTAATGCCCTCCTCACACGGCATTATCAAAAACGGAGAAAAAGGCGGCAGTGGTGAAATCAGCCGACAAGCCCCAAATATTGCCAAGCTCGACGGCTACAACACCTATTTGATCGGTAAATGGCATGTCGGTACCAAATCCGTACCGGAAGATTATGGCATTCAAGGGCATAATTTTGACGGCTACGGCTACCCGGGCAGCGGCGTGTACAAAAATCTGGTGTTCAATCAGCCACCAACCCACTCTAACCGCTATCACGAGTGGCTGCTGGAAAAAAACTATGACATTCCAGCAGTCAGCAACGCCTATTTTGGTGATAATCCACATTTGCGGGTGCAAGAGTTATGCGGTCTCTTATCCGGCAGCAAGGAGCAAACCACTCCCTATTTCATTATTGATGAGGCAAAACGCTACATTCAACAATCATTACAACAACAAAAACCGTTCTTTGCTTGGATCAACTTCTGGGGACCACACACGCCTTGCATCGTGCCGGAGCCCTACTATTCAATGTACAGCAAAGATGATGTCGTTTTAGATCAAAGTTTCTTTGTTCCCCTCGAAGGCAAACCTGACCACTACCGCACGATTTCCAAAATGTGGGGTATGTGGGAGGCAAGCGAAGATCACTGGAAAGAAGTGATCACCAAATTTTGGGGCTATATCAGTTTAATTGACGATGCAATTGGCGAACTGTTTGCCTATTTGGAAGCGAATGATCTGTATGACAGCACCTTTATTGTTGCGACCGCTGATCACGGTGACGCCATGGGCGCCCATCGAATGATTGAAAAAGGGGAGTTTATGTTCGACACCACCTACAACATTCCGATGATTGTTAAAGATCCAAGATCCGATCGCATTAATCAGCAAGATGACAATTTGGTATATCTGCATGACTTGACCTCAACGGTATACGACATTGCTCAACAGCCGATTCCCTCTGCATTTGAAGGTGAAACCTTGTTGCCGCTCACCCGTAACCATACTCAAAATCAGCGCAAAGGTATTTTGGCGCAACTTGCCGGACATTTTGTCTATTTTGAACAACGCATGTGGCGCCGCAAAGATTACAAATTGGTGTTCAACGCCACCGACCGCTGCGAGCTCTACGACATCCGCCAAGATCCGGAAGAAATGCACAATTTGTTCTATGAGAAAAATTACCGAGCTGTAAAACAAGAGATGTTGGAGGAAATGCGGCTGGAGATGAAAAAATTGGGCGATCCGCTGGAAAATTGGCTATATCGGGTTATTAATGAAATCTAGCCAAATTCAGCACTACGTTTGCAAAGTGCCGGTAAGGACAAGTGCGGTTAAACACAAACATGACTTTTCTTGAATAAAAAGGAAGAATGATATGGACAACAGCTCGATTGCTCCGACCGCACTTTGTTACTGCCAATTGATTGATCTACATCAGCTGCATAAAGGTATGATGGTGTATCAACAGGGCGAAATCGCCCAGGAATTTTACTATGTCAAACAGGGATTGATCGGTCTTTATCACATGTTGGACAACGGCAAAGAAAGCCTTGTCCGCCTGTATCGCCAAGGCGATTATTTTGGTTTCCGCACCCTGTTCGGGCTGGACGACAACCATTATCATTGTAAAGCAAAAGTGTTGATTGAAGCAGAGGTGACGCGCATTAAACCGGTCAGTATCGAGCAGTTTTGTCTGCATAATCCCCAAATCGTAAAATTCTTATTGCAAACACTGGCAAACGAACTGCGCGATGCCGAACAACGCTTGGCCAAGAGTGCCTATCTGCGCACACTTGATCGTGTAATTGACAGTTTATGTTTTTTAACCAGCAATTTTCCTTATTATAATTGGACTTATCGCGAAATCGCCGAATATGCCGGCTGCGAAACCGAGACTGCCATTCGGATTGCAAAAGAATTAAAGCAAAATGGTTTATTCAGCGAATTATTACCACAACACAAAGGCAAATAATCCCCACTTTTGAGGCGTGTTTCTATGTCATTTTTTGCACCAAAAGCCTATTTTCATCTGATGGCAAAACCCAGCAGCTTCCATTGCAATATTCAATGTGAATACTGTTTTTATCTGGAAAAGGAACAACAGTTTGGCAAAAAAGCCTCTTTTATGTCACAAGAAACGCTGAAAAGTTATATTAAAAATTACATCGAATCACACGCCGGCGAACGGGTTGAGTTTGCTTGGCAAGGTGGTGAACCTACCCTGCTAGGATTAGATTTTTTTCAAAGTGCGGTTGCATTGCAACAACAATTTGCTAACGGCAAAACCATCACCAATGCGTTTCAAACCAATGGCATTGCTTTAAATCGGCAATGGGTAAGCTTTTTCAAGCGGCACAATTTCTTAATCGGCTTGTCGATCGACGGGTTAAGTGCGGTGCACAACCGCTATCGAATTGCGAGCAATGGCAATCCCACCTTTGATAAGGTTGTCGCCGCGCTCGAGCTATTGAAAAGCTATCAAGTAGAATTCAACACCTTAACCGTGGTCAACGATCAAAATTGGAATAAAGGCAAGGAAACCTATCTTGCCCTAAAAACACTAGGCTCTACCTTTATGCAATTTATTCCGATTGTCGAATACCAAAAGACCGCATCACAACCTGCCATCATGCCGTTTTCTACCCCACCCGAAGGCTACGGGCGCTTTTTAGTCGATGTATTTCAGCAATGGCATCAACAGGACGTTGGGCAAGTGTTTGTTTTGGAATTTGAAAATCTGCTCGGGCAGCGGCTGGGATATCCCTCCAGCAGCTGTATCCACCAGCAGACTTGCGGCAAATCTTTGGTGGTCGAAGCCAACGGTGAAGTTTATTCATGCGATCACTACGTCTATCCGCAATACCGTGTAGGCAATTTAACTCAGCAGCCGCTCACCGACATTGTTTTATCTCAACAGCAACGGCAATTTGGACTCAATAAACAGCAAGGTTTAAGCCAAATTTGCCGACAATGTGAATACTTGACTTTATGCCATGGCGGCTGCCCGAAACATCGAATTGTGCCACAACCGTCTGAATCTGCCGGCCACAACTATTTATGTGCATCCTATCGCTATTTTTTTCAAGAAACCGCACTTGGTATGCAGCAAATCTGCCAGCAAATTCGTGCCAATGCAAACCCGCCGCAAGGAACACAACATGTCAATCCGAAATAAAATTCGGCAACTTACTCCTGAGCTGAGTCTCTATCGCTACCATCAAATACCGATGCTGGAAATCACACATGCCGTCGGCTGCGCCCAAATCGCCTTGCAAGGTGCTCAATTACTCAGCTGGAAACCGCACAACCAGAACCAAGATGTTTTTTGGTTAAGTGCGGTTGAACCTTTTATCTCCGGCAATCTGATTCGCGGCGGCGTTCCGCTTTGCTATCCATGGTTTGGCACAGCGAAATCGCCGATTCACGGCACGGCGAGATTACGCTTATGGGAATTAAGTGAATACCAACTGCAAGCGCAAAAAGTGCGGTTAACATTTTCACTCTTTGACGACAATCAGCAACTTGAAGCCGCTATAACAATGATTTTCAGCGAAAGATGCGAAATTATTTTCACTCACTACGGACAACAACCGGCGCAAGTTGCGCTACACAGCTATTTTCATATCGGCAATATTGCACACATCGACATTACCGGGCTTACCACGCCCTGTTTCAACGCAGTTAGCCGGCAAATGGAAAACTCACCCAGCATACGCCGCATTACTGCTAGTACCGATTGTATTTATACTGATAATATCGGAACCAACCGTATTATCGATTATCACTTTAATCGAGAAATCGCGATAACACATCATAATGCGACTGAAATCGTGTTGTGGAATCCGTGGCATACCCCGATGAGCGCGATGCAAGCACAGGATTATCAAAACATGATTTGCCTTGAAACTGCACGACTCTCGCAGCCACTAATGACCGGAGAACAAATATCTGTCAGTATTATTGCAAAATAACATTTGAATTCAATAAAATAGGGGATCGCAATCCCCTAATTCAATATCCATTCTAAAATCAACATGCCTAATCGTGTTTTACCACTCTGGTCGCTTTTTCTAATAATACCTGCGGCACACTCACCCCCTGTAACGCTGCGGCTTGTGGGTTGAGATAAAGATCCAGATCAGTCATACGAACGGTTGCTAAATCCGGCACTTTCACACCACGCAGAACCTGTGCTGCCATTTTGCCGGTTTCAACCCCGATGTTATATTGATTAGTCGCCAGTGCGGCAATCGCACCACGCTCAACCGAGCCGAAATCAGCCGCAATCAACGGAATCTTATTTTCAACCGCCACTTTATACAATCCATCATAAGCCGATACCACGTTATTGTCGGTCGAGGTGTAAATCACCTGTACCTTACCCACCAAACTTTTGGCAGCAGTGCTGATGTCGATGGTGCGTTGTGCCGGCACTGCCAACACACCGATGCCCTGTTTTTCTGCTTCGACTTTCAACATTTCCAACACCGCAACCGAATTGGCTTCGCCGGGACTATACACATAGCCAATATTTTTCACATTTGGCACCAACGTGCGGATCAGCTCCACCTGCGGCTCCAACGGAATTTGATCGGAAACACCGGCAACATTGCCCTCATTTTTTCCCCATTGTTTCACCAATTTTGCTGCCAAAGGGTCAGTAATTGCACTGAAAATCACCGGAATTTGCCGGGTTGCCGCTGCAACCGGCTGGGCGCTTGGTGTTGTGATCGGAATAATCACCGCCGGATTGTCCCCCACAAATTTACGCGCAATTTGCCCTGCGGTGGCTGAACTGCCCTGTGCATTTTGATAATCAATTTTAATGGTTTTACCGTCAACAAACCCCTCGTTCGCCAACTGATCAATAATCCCCTTACGGATCTCCTCCAATGCCGGATGCTCAACAATCGTGGTTATTGCCACCTTTTGCGGCGCCGCAGCCACCGCCGCTGTGCCACTGATCACTGCCAAACCGCCAAGTGCGGTCACTAATAATGTTTTTGCCAGTTTCATAAATCATGTCCTTTCTTGTTGATAAGTTATTACAACTCTGTACCGCTGTACTAGTTTGGTAGTATAGATGCTTTTTAGATAAATTCAATTACTTGTTAGCTTTTTACTAAAATTAACAACACAAGATTCGATCTTGCACAAAAAATAGCAACAGGATAAAATCGCCGCTCGATTTATACCGCACTTTATTGGGTATAACCTGACCTGACATCAGACCAAAGAGATTTTTATGACTACTCAAACGAACTTTACGCCTGAACTGCTTTCTCCTGCCGGTTCACTGAAAAATATGCGCTACGCTTTTGCTTACGGTGCCGATGCGGTATATGCGGGGCAACCGCGCTACAGCTTGCGGGTGCGTAACAATGAATTTAACCATGCCAATTTGAAAATCGGCATTGATGAAGCCCACGCATTGGGCAAAAAATTCTATGTGGTGGTGAATATCGCCCCACATAACTCAAAGCTGAAAACTTTTATCCGTGACTTACAGCCCGTTATTGATATGCAGCCCGATGCGCTGATCATGTCTGATCCCGGCTTGATTATGTTGGTGCGACAGCATTTTCCGCAGATCGATATTCACTTATCGGTGCAGGCCAATGCAGTCAACTGGGCAAGCGTCAAATTTTGGCATCAAATGGGCTTAACCCGCGTCATTCTGTCACGCGAATTATCACTTGAAGAAATTGCTGAAATCCGTCAGCAAGTGCCGGAAATTGAGTTAGAAATATTTGTACATGGCGCACTATGTATGGCGTATTCCGGGCGCTGCCTGCTTTCAGGCTATATCAATAAACGTGATCCGAATCAAGGCACTTGCACCAACGCTTGCCGCTGGGAATATAATGTTAAAGAAGGACAACAAGACGACATCGGCAATATCGTCAACCAAGTTGATCCAAGCCAACTGATTGATATTAAAAATGTTGCGCCGACACTGGGCGAGGGGCAGCCGACCGATAAAGTCTATTTATTAAGCGAAGCGCAACGCCCTGATGAAGAAATGACGGCGTTTGAGGACGAACACGGCACTTACATCATGAATTCAAAAGACTTAAGAGCGGTACAGCATGTCGAAAAGCTGACCGCACTTGGTGTGCATTCATTAAAAATCGAGGGTCGAACTAAATCATTCTACTACTGCGCCCGCACCGCACAGGTTTACCGTAAAGCCATTGACGATGCGGTTGCAGGCAAGCCGTTTGACGATAGCTTGCTGCAAACCTTGGAGTCGCTGGCACATCGTGGCTATACTGAAGGCTTTTTGCGCCGCCACACCCACGACGAATATCAAAACTATGATTACGGCTATTCGATTTCTGAGCGCCAACAATTTGTCGGTGAGTTTACCGGCGTGCGTAAAAACGGGCTAGCTGAAGTGGCAGTGAAAAATAAATTCTTGCTCGGTGACGAAGTGGAAATGATGACACCGAAAGGCAATATTGTGTTCAAGATTGAGCAGATGTTGAACCGCAAGAATGAAGCCGTTGAGATTGCACCGGGTGACGGTCATTTTGTATTTTTAGCAGTGCCGGACGATATCGAACTGAATTATGCGTTGCTGATGCGCAATCTTGTGGACAGCACCACGCGTAATCCGCACAACAAATAAGCATTAAATTTAACAAAATATTTCATATTTGTTATTGATTTGTGAAATTTATTCAGTATAATAGCGCCATACCCTAAAAAAGTATGACTCCAAATATATTTTACCCTTCGGCTACGAAGGGTTTTTTTTGCCTATTACACTGCTGTTTACAACCGCTGATTACAATTGCTGATACACTTTCAAGGCGTAAGCGTCCGACATGCCAGCGATATAATCACAGATCATCCGTTTTTTATCCGACTCAAGCGCACGTTGCCAGCGCTTTACCGTATTGGGTGGCAATAAGCGCTGCGGATCCGATTCAAAAATACGAAACAGTTCTGACAAAATTCGCTGTCCTTTATATTCAATCCGTTGAGTATCCACATGGCAAATCACATTTTGCCACACAAATTTTTTCAGCACCGCCAGCACCTGTTCGACTTCGGACGGCAGTTCAGCATTATAACGCAGTAATGGCTCTTCTAAATTGTGGTTCAGTTTCCAACGTGCTGAAGTGATAAAATAGTTCACCAATGCCCCAATTGCATTTTTTCGTTGATAGTGGTGCTCGGAGAACAGCTTTTCGCTCAATTGATCGATATTTTGTCGAATCCATAATGATTGACAAGCGCTCAACTGCTGATGCGCCTGCTGCCATTGTTGCAAGCTGACCATGCCGACCACGATCGCATCTTCCAAATCATGCACTGCATACGCAATGTCGTCGGCAAGCTCCATAATGCTGCAATCTAATGATTTATAAACGGTTTTTAAGCTGTCTTCTGCAGTCTTTCGCGACTGCTGAAAACGACAGAACTCCTGTTTATCGGTTGCAGTTAATGGGGTAAGCAACCAATCGAACACCGCTAAATCGTCACGAAACAATCCCTTGCCCGGTTTCCAGCTACGCATATTGATATAACGTGGATCATCCAAGTGCGCTGCAGTCGCTAGCTCAGTATATTGCGGCGATGCCTGATCCAGAATGGCAGGATATTTCACCACGCCTAAAATCGCACGACGTGTCAGATTCATGCCCGCTTTTTCGGTATAAGGCTCCAGCTTAGTGATCAAACGAAAGGTCTGCGCATTGCCCTCAAAGCCGCCATGTTGCGCCATCATATAATTCAGTGCCACTTCGCCGCCATGTCCGAACGGTGGATGCCCGATGTCGTGGGCAAAACACAGCGTTTCGATCAAACTGATTGGCGGCAACAGCGGTTTCAGGGCTTTTTGCAGCGTAGTTTCGGCACAGTTTAACTCAGCGGCGAGGGCTTGAAACGATTCGAGCAAACCCAACTGTGCCGCCAGACTGCTGCCAATTTGCGCCACTTCCAACGAATGGGTCAGGCGGGTACGATAAAAATCATTTTCGCCGACAGCATGAATCTGGGTTTTTGCTTGTAGGCAGCGAAATGCCGCCGAGTGCAGAATTCGTCCGCGATCACGCTGAAACGGCGAACGATGATCGTGTTCGCGTTTTGGATCATCGATATAACGCTGTTTCCACGCTTTTTGAATTTGAATCGTCATAGCTTTCCTTGATCTAACTGCACACCGCACGTTTCATTGAATTGATTAAACCGCACTTTGCTGTATATTACCATGTCAGTTCGTCCAATGCGCGCCCAAAGCTCGGCACAAATACGGTTAAAAAATATTCCATTTCGTCACTTTTCCACTCCCCCATCAAACTTTGTAAACGTTTCAGCGCCGGTACGAATTCTTGATTGCCGTGTTCCAATTCCGTGCGGGCTTTGATGTAAGCGCAAAGGAGATCAGCTTGTTTCACAATGTGTTTGTCTTGTTTATCGATCAATTCCGCGCACAACAATGGCGCAAAATCTGCTTGCAACTCAGTCGGTAATAATGACAGTAAATGCTTTTCTGCTGCAATTTCAATCTGTTTGTAAGCCTGAGTGATCTCTTGATTAAAATATTTAACCGGCGTCGGCAAATCACCGGTAAAAATTTCACTGCTGTCGTGATACATCGCAATCAATGCAATTCGCTCCGGATTCACCTTGCCGTCAAAAAATTTATTTTTAATTACGGCAAGGGCATGCGCAACAAATGCAACCTGTAAACTGTGCTCCGCCAAATTCTCTTTATCTATATTCCGCATCAGCGACCAGCGCTGGATCAGCTTCAGCCGATCCAAACAGGCAAAAAAGTGGCTGGTTTTGGTGTTAAACATACAAAAATAAATCCCCTATAATCAAAAATCTCCCTTTCTCGGTATGTTATTCAAATTCGTCATGACATACAGAAAAAGGGAGATTCTCTTGGTGTTTTTAAACCTTATTGAATCGAATAAACCGTCACTTCCACCCGGCGATTCGCTTGATCGCAGGCTTCGCGCATTTTGACATCGCTCGGGTTTCGTTTGGCACAATCTTTGGCAACCGGTTGTTCAGAACTGTACCCCATCACTTCCATCGGGAAATGCACACCTTCCTGTTGTAATAAATTCAGCACTGTCTTGGCACGCTCTGCCGAGAGTTTTTTGCTGATGGCTTTGCTCTCGCCCGGTGCACTGTGTCCACTGATTACAATATGACTGATATAGCGTTGATCTAAACGTTTAAGATCAGCCGCCAGCTCCTTAATTTCGCTTTTTCCATCCGGATACATCCCTGCCAAACCGCCTTTATTAGTTTGAAACAAAGTGCGTGCCGATAAAGAAAAATTTTGCAATACCGTTTTTTCTTTACAATAATGCGGCTCAATCACCCGTGAAAGTGTCTGTTTTTGCACCGGCATACTGCGAATCGCCTGTTCCCCTCTTTCAGCCTCAACCCGTTGGAATTCCGGCTCCCCGTTTAGATTGGATACGACTTTGATAAAACTGCTCTGCTGCGACGGAATGGTGTAATAAACACCTTTATCTCTTTTAATTTGTCGATTATCGCTGCTGCTGAAAGCCGTGCTGAATAAGTGCGTTTGCGCACATAATGAAACCGCTTTATATTGGTTTTCTTGCAGTGAGGTGTGGTAATCACTGTCAACATATACATTCACCGCAGGGCCGTTGATGGCGCCAGCTTCACGATAAAAAATGACTTGCGACAAATTTTTATCCAAATCTGTGGCATTCAAAAACGGCGATGTATAGGTTGACCATTTTTCAAAAAGTGGTGTCTGCTGAGCCTGTGAAACGCCAGTATTACATAACCATGCCATTACCAAGACCGTCGCGATTTTCTTCATATAAGACCTAATTTATTGATTATTGATATTATTATATCTGATGAACAAAACGTCGGTACCACTTTTGCCGACAAGTATTATTGCGGATCTTATTTATTGGATTTATCGATAACTGTTACATTATGCTAATCGTTAACCGCACTTTTATGTATTTTGTAAATAAGTGTTACTTTAATCGTACATTTTAAATTTTTATTGCGCGATTTCCAAGCCAAAGCATTCAAAAATGTGATTTATTCTTTAAATTCAGAAAAATATACATTATAGCGCTTTAATAAAAATCTCACGCTCAATCCAGACCGGATAGCTCAAGCTGCCCTTTTTCTTTTTAGCTGTGGTTTGCTGTACTGCACTGAGTAAACTTTCAGCAATTTTTTGGTAAGGTTGAACCGCACTAATCACGGGGTTTGGCAACAATTCCAACATCTGCTGATCACCGAAGGTTGCAATCGTCAGTTGCGGTGGAATACGCCCCTGCTTTTGTAGCAGTACTTGGAACACGCCTTGCAGCAAAGTAAGCGAGGTAATAAAAATCACATCCGGCAAAACGTTATGTTGCAACCATTCACCAAACACTTGCATCGCCGATTCGCGACTAAAGTGCGGTGCATATAAATACTCGGTGCGCAACGTATGCTGCTGCAACACTTGGCGGAAACCCAGTTCCCGTTCTTGACTGATCGGAAAATACGGCTGCGCACCAAAATAGAGGATTGATTTCGGTTGACTGCTTTGCAGCAGCTTTACAGCCAAATGGCTGCTGTCTTCTTTATCATGATATAAAATATTAATATCGTTTAAATTATTGGCTTTACGGTCAAATCCGATAATCGGTATATTTTTGATCTGTTGATAAAAATCATCACGAGTCGAAAGTGCGGTCGAGACCACCAACGCATCAATTTTTCTTGCCAACAGTTGTCTTGCACAGGCTTTTTCATTTTCGGCGTCATCGTTCGAACAGGAGATAAACAGTTGGTAGCCGGCCTGGCGACACAAGGCTTCAAAGCGCATCGCAATTTTAGCATAACTGATATTTTCCAGATCCGGCACAATCAGCCCGATGGTATTGGTATGTCCGGCACGCAAGCTAGCCGCCACTGGATTTGGCTTGAAATTATGTGCATTCACCACCGCCATCACTTTATCAATGGTGCGATCGCTAACCCGAAATTGTTTGGCTTTGCCGTTGACTACATAACTGGCAGTTGTTCGCGATACCCCGGCTAATTTAGCAATTTCATCCAGCTTCATTGTTCTTCCTTGATTACAGCAAGTACAACATTAAAAACAAAACCGCACTTTCAAGCAAAAGTGCGGTCTAGCGATTATTTCACTCGCATTCCGGGCTGAGCTCCGTCATCAGGGGTCAGCACAAACAGATCACTGCCGCCCGGTCCGGCAGCTAACACCATGCCTTCGGAGACACCGAATTTCATTTTACGCGGTGCAAGGTTGGCCACCATCACAGTCAAACGCCCTTCCAGATCTTCCGGTTTGTATGCCGATTTGATGCCGGCAAACACTTGACGGGTTTCACTGCCGATATCCAAAGTCAGTTTCACCAATTTATTCGCTTCCGGTACGGCTTCCGCTTTGACGATTTTAGCGACCCGCAGATCGATTTTGGCGAAATCGTCAATTGAAATAGTCTCGGCAATCGGTTCATATTGCGATTTTTCCGTTGTTTTCTCTACTGTCGGCGGTGCAAGTTGCGCATTTTCCACTTTCGACAACTCCACTAACTCATCAATTTGTTTACTGTCTAAACGGCTAAACAAGGCCTTGAACGGTGCGATTTGGTGCGCCAGTAGGGGTGTCGATAAGCTGTTCCAAGTTAATTCGGTTTGTAAAAACGCTTCGCTACGCTCCGCCAATTTCGGCAACACCGGTTTCAAATAACCCATTAAAATACGGAACATCTCAATCCCCATCGAACAGACCTGATGTAATTCCTGATCTTTACCCTCTTGTTTAGCAATCACCCAAGGCGCTTTGTCGTCCACATATTTGTTGGCTTTATCTGCCAACGCCATAATCTCACGGATGGCCTTGCCAAATTCACGGTTTTCAAAATAGTTTGCAATAGTTTCCGACGCTTGGCTGAACTCCGCCAGTAATTCAGGATTTTCCAACGTTGCCGCCAGTTTGCCGTCAAAGCGTTTTTGGATGAAACCGGCGTTACGCGACGCCAAATTCACCACTTTATTGACAATATCCGCATTCACTCGTTGTACAAAATCTTGCAGGTTCAAGTCTAAGTCATCAATGCGATGGCTCAGTTTGGCAGCATAGTAATAACGCAGATATTCCGGGTCGAGCAGTTTCAAATAAGTTGCGGCTTGAATGAATGTACCGCGTGATTTCGACATTTTCTCACCGTTCACCGTCACATAACCATGCACAAAAATATTGCTCGGTTTGCGGTAATCACAGCCTTCCAACATAGCCGGCCAGAACAGACTGTGGAAATACATGATATCTTTGCCGATAAAATGATACAGCTCTGTTGTGCTGTCCTTGTGCCAAAACTCGTCGAAATTCAGGCCTTGGCGATCGCACAGATTTTTGAATGATGCCATATAACCGATCGGCGCATCCAGCCAAACGTAGAAATATTTGCCCGGCGCATCTGGAATTTCAAAGCCGAAATACGGTGCATCGCGGGTAATATCCCACTGTTGCAAACCGGCTTCAAACCACTCCTGCATTTTGTTCGCCACTTCTTGTTGCAACGAACCGGAGCGAATCCAGCTTTTCAACATCGCCTCAAAACTCGGCAAATCGAAGAAAAAGTGCTCCGATTCTTTCATCACCGGGGTTGCACCGGACACTACCGAACGTGGGTTAATCAACTCGGTCGGGCTGTAGGTTGCCGAGCAAACTTCACAATTGTCGCCGTATTGATCTTCCGCTTTACATTTCGGGCAAGTGCCTTTGACGAAACGATCCGGCAGGAACATGCCTTTTTCAGGGTCATACAGTTGCGAAATGGTGCGGCTTTTAATAAAACCGTTGCTTTTCAGTTTGGTGTAAATCGCTTGCGACAAAGTGCGGTTTTCTTCGCTGTGGGTCGAATGATAATTATCAAAACTGATATTAAATCCGTCAAAATCGGCGCAATGTTCGCTTTTCACCTGCGCAATCAACGCTTCCGGCGTAATCCCCATTTGATCCGCTTTCAGCATAATCGGTGTGCCGTGCGCATCGTCGGCACAAACAAAATGGATTTCATGCCCACGCATCCGTTGAAACCGCACCCAAATATCCGCTTGGATATGTTCCAATAAATGACCTAAATGAATCGGACCGTTGGCGTAAGGCAAAGCGCAGGTCACTAAAATTTTGCGGGCTGAGTTTGGCATAGTTAAACTTGAAATCCTTGTAGAAAATTTTATGGGATAAATAGGCAAAGATTTTAGCGCAACGCGACTATTTTTACCAGTTGAACCGCACTTTGCGCCATATTGATTGATAATGCGGATTTTAACTTAACACATCCCGCCAAACATGATTAAATAGTAGCGACGAATTAACTTGTAACCCTATAAAAATAAAGGATTTACTATGAGCTTCTTTTCCTCTGCCACTGCATTGAGCGACACGCAAAAAAACCAGATTGAACAACTGGTTGCCGACTTTCGCGATCCGACCTTGCAAAAAAATCTGATTGAACTAAAAGCATTAAAAAAAATCGAACTCGGCGGCAGCACCCTGCGCCTCGAGCTGACCCTGCCATTTGCCTGGAACAGCGGTTTTGAACGTTTGAAAACCGCACTTGAAGCGGATTTACGCAAGATCAGCGGCGCAAACGAGATCCGTTGGCAACTGAATTACCAAATCGCCACCCTGAAACGCGCCAATAATCACCCGGCAGTCAACGGGGTGAAAAATATTATTGCAGTCACTTCCGGCAAAGGTGGTGTGGGCAAATCGACTACGGCGGTCAACCTCGCATTGGCGCTGAAAGCACAAGGTGCGCGGGTTGGAATTTTAGATGCAGACGTGTACGGTCCGTCGATTCCGCATATGTTGGGCGCAGCCGATCAGCACCCGACGTCGCCCGATAACAAACATATGGTGGCAATTGAGACGCACGGTATCAGCGCCAACTCGATCGGTTTTTTAATGCCACCCGACAATGCCACGATTTGGCGCGGTCCGATGGCAAGCAGCGCCTTGAGCCAATTGCTGCAAGAAACCTGGTGGCCGGATTTGGATTATCTGGTGATCGATATGCCGCCGGGCACCGGCGATATTCAACTGACACTGTCGCAGCAAATTCCGGTCACCGGTGCAATTGTGGTCACCACACCACAAGACATTGCGTTGTTGGACGCAGTGAAAGGCATCGCGATGTTCGAAAAAGTGTCCGTGCCGGTGTTAGGTATCGTTGAAAATATGAGTGTCCATATCTGTGCCAACTGTGGTCATCACGAAGCGATTTTCGGTACCGGTGGCGCACAAAAAGTGGCGGAAAAATACAACATTGCCGTGTTGGGACAGATTCCGCTGCATATCCGTCTGCGTGAAGATTTGGATCACGGCACGCCAACCGTCGTTGCGGCGCCAAAAGACGAAATCAGCCAATATTTCCTACAACTGGCGGAAAACGTCGCCAGCCAACTGTACTGGCAAGGTAATGTGATTCCGGCGGAGATTATGTTTAGAGAAGTGAAGTAAACTGTACTGACAGACCGCACTTTAACCTTGATTTTTAAGGTTAAAGTGCGGTTTTTTATATTATACGCCTCACCCTTATGGCACAGCCAACGCTTCCTGTTGCAAGTGTTTTATATGTCGGTTGATTTCTGACATCACACTGAATTTTTTAAGATTTTTCACTTTGGGTAACACAATTTTGCCTTGCTGAAATTCAAACAGACCGATGCCTTGAATAAAAAAAGTACCGGAAAACAGAATTTTGACGTAACGGGCGATTTGAAAAGGATTGTAGCGTTGAAATACTCTGACTTGCATAATATCTCCTACGGATTTTGCTAGTTTATTTTCTTATTGTTTTGTATCTGGTTGTTTTGCATTCTGCACTACGTTGGACTACTAAAATGAACGTTGGTTCATTTTTTATTTTATACAAAAAGAGCGGTTTAATCTCATCGATTAACCGCTCTTTTGAAGTGGATCACACTATTTTAACATAATGTTATTACAACGATTACTTCCCGGCACGACGCGTTTTGACCGCACTTGCCAGATCGCGTAAAACCTGCTCACTATCCGCCCAACCCAGGCAGCTGTCGGTAATACTTTGCCCGTAAACCAGTTCTTTACCAACGGCTAAATCTTGGCGTCCTTCCACCAAATGGCTTTCAATCATCACTCCGAAAATTTGTGTTGAACCGTTGGCAATTTGTCGGCAAACATCGGCAGAAACATCCAGCTGTTCTTTGAATTTTTTGTGGCTGTTGGCGTGGCTGAAATCGACCATCACATGCGCTTTTTTGCCGACTTTGGCTAACGCAGCGCACACTTTTGCCACGGATTCAGCGTCATAGTTGGTATTATTATCACCACCACGCAGAATAATGTGGCAATCATCATTACCTTTGGTGGTGACAATCGCCGAGTGCCCAAATTTGGTGACCGACAAGAAATTGTGCGGTGCTTCCGCCGCCCCAATTGCATCCAACGCCACCCGCACACTGCCGTTGGTCGCATTTTTGAAACCAACACCACAAGACAAGCCGGAAGCCAGTTCACGGTGTACTTGCGATTCGGTGGTACGCGCACCGATTGCGCCCCAGCTCATAAAATCTGCCACATATTGCGGCGTGATCATATCCAGAAATTCGCCCGCCGCCGGCACGCCCAGATCATTGATATCCGACAACACCTTGCGTCCAATCCGTAAACCGTCATTAATTTGGTAGCTGTCGTTTAGATATGGATCATTAATCAAACCTTTCCAGCCGACGGTGGTACGCGGTTTTTCAAAATAGACCCGCATGATAATTTCCAATTCGCCAGCCAATTCAGCACGCATTTGCTTAATTTTTTCCGCATATTCCAAGGCCGCTTGCGGATCATGAATCGAACACGGTCCGATCACCACCAATAAGCGATCATCATTGCCGTGAATAATCTCATGTGCTTTTTTACGGGTTGATTCTACGGTTTTCACCGCAATATCACTAGCGGGATATTTTTCCAATAATGCTACCGGCGGCAACAACTGTTGAATATTGGCAATGCGTAAGTCGTCGTTCTGATACATCGTGTTGGTTCCTAATTGTAAACAATAAAATAGTAGTTAATATATTGATTAATCTCGTAATATTTTAAATTTTGGTTGTAGGGACGGGTTGTATATCCGCCCGAACCGCACTTTACATTTTTTCTTTATTAATTAAGTACTTATACCGCACTTCGCAAACGGGCGGATGCAATCCGCCCCTACTTTGCCTCATCAAATATATTTGTCAATAATCTGGGGTGGATATACAATCCGCCTCTACACTACTTCACCAAATTATCAATAAATTAAAAATCTGGTCGTGAGTGTAACACTTATTCTTGTACTAGTAAACTAGTTCATTAATACATTTTATCAATAACTGCTCAATACTTTTGCCGGCTGTAATTTTGCCGCCCGTGCCGCCGGGTACAGACTGGCGAGCAGACTTAAAATCAGCGCTGACAACAAAACCAACCCAACATCCGCCCAATGCAATTCGCTCGGCAGAAAATCAACGAAATAAATACCGTCGGATAAAATTTGGGTTTGCAGCAGGGCTTCAATCCCCTTAATTATCGCCGTCAGATTCAGCGCCAACAGTACCCCGAGCACAATCCCGATCAGACAGCCTTTCATACCCGACAACAAGCCATAACTGATAAAAATACGACGGATAAAGCCGTTGTTAGCACCCAGAGTACGCATAATCGCAATATCGCCCTGCTTGTCTTTCACCGCCATAATCAACGTAGACACAATATTAAAACACGCCACACCGATCACCAGCACCATGGCAATATACATCACACTGCGGATCATTTGAATATCACGGTACATATAGCCGAATTTACCAAGCCAACTGGTGGCGGTCAGTTGCTGCGGATAATCAATCAGACTGCTGTAATCCATTTGATTAACCTGAAACGGATCGTGCAGCGCAATTTCAATTCCGCTTGCCTGTTGTGCCGTCATGCCTAAATAGGCTCGCGCGGTTTCAATCGGCAGTAAAGCAAAGCTGTGATCCAGTTGTCCGTCTAGGCGCAAAATGCCGCTGATTGGCAAGCGAAGTCGCTTTGGCTGGCTGTTCGCCATATTATCGCTGACCTGTGAAAGCAACAACGACACACTATCGCCAACCTTCACATCCAATTCGCGCGCAATGCCTGCACCGAGAATTAAACCGGATTGTGCACCAAACGCCGCCCAACGGTTATCCTGCACAAACTGTCCCATCACGCTCACGCCATCTTGCAGGGTTTTATCCACCCCACGCAATTGCGCCACTTTCAAACGGCTGCCGTTTTCAATCAAAGCGGTGAAACTGACATAAGGCGCAATCCCTTTGACAATGGGCTGCGATTGCAAACGTTGTGCCAAACTCTGCCAGTCTTGAATTTCGCTCGGCTGAGCCGTCGCTTGATAGGCATTGATTTCAATATTCGGCACCACCGCCAACACCCGTTGGCGTAGCTCACGCTCAAAACCGTTCATGGCGCTTAAGCCGATGATCAGCACAGCCACGCCCAGCGCAATGCCAAGCGTGGAAAAAGCCGAAATCAGGCTGACTAAGCGGTTGTTTTGTTTGCTACGCTGATAACGCCAGGCAATAAAAAACGGAGTATTCATGCTGCGCTATCCTTAGGCTACGTCGGCACGCAACACGCCGTCTTGCATCACCATGCGGCGCGACAGTTTGTTGGCAAGATTCATATCGTGGGTCACCAATAAAAAACCGATCTGTTGTTCTTGATTCAGTTGTTGGATCAGCTCAAAAATGCTTTCGGTGGTTTTGCGATCCAGATTGCCGGTCGGCTCATCGGCAAGCACCAACGCCGGACGGTTCACCAACGCACGCGCAATCGCCACCCGCTGCCGTTCACCGCCGGACAATGCCGACGGGCGGTGTAAAGTGCGGTGCGACAGCCCGACCGCACTGAGCATCTGTTCGGCGCGATCTTTGGCTTCGTTCTTATTCTGTTTGCCGATCAGCAACGGCATCATCACGTTCTCAAGTGCGGTAAAATCCGCCATTAAATGATGAAATTGATAGACAAAGCCTAAATAACGGTTGCGCAATTCCGCCAGCTTATTGGCAGAAAGCGCAAACACGTTTGCGCCGTTCAGCAGCACCTCACCGCTGTCAGCACGATCTAAACCGCCTAACAAATGCAACAGCGTGCTCTTGCCCGATCCGGAACTGCCGACAATCGCCACCAATTCGCTGTGCTGCATTGAAAAATTGACATTTTTCAGCACCTGTGTTGTGTTATCGCCCTCTTGGTAAGACTTATTCAAGGCGTGGCACGCCAAAAGTGCGGTTTGCGAAATTTCGTTCATAATGTCTCTCAATTATTCGTAGCGTAGCGCATCGGCTGGCTCAATTTTGGCTGCACGATAAGCCGGATAAAGGGTGGACAGCAAGGTTAAACCTAAGGTGGCGATCACAATCAGCATCAGCTGCGTGCCGTCAAACAACACCGGCAAGGCAACCGCACCTGGGTTAAATACGCCGATAATCGGGTTGATAAATTCCGCCAGCAACAAACCCAAGCCGCAGCCCAGCAAAGTACCAATCACGCCGACCAGCAAACCCTGAAAAATAAAAATCTGCATCACCTGGCGTTTTTTCATGCCTTGGGTTTGCAAAATCGCAATTTCGCCCTGTTTATCCAGCACCATTAAGCTCAGCGAAGTGACGATATTGGCAATCGCCACCACGATAATCAGCCCGATCAGCAAGCCCATCATATTTTTTTCCATCGCCACCGCTTGGAAAAATTCACCTTTCTGTTCACGCCAATCGGCGATTTTCCATTCGCTCGCAGGGAAATAGTCTGGTAGTTCAGTAATTTTAAACGGATCATCGAGCAACAAGCGCACACCCTGCACTTCCTCTGGCGGAATGCGCAACAAACGCCCAACATCTTGCAGATTGGCATACACTTGGCGTTGATCGCTGCTGCTGTCCCCGTGGAGAACCGCAGCAACTGTGAATAAGCGCTGCACCGGCACGCGCCCGAACGGAGTATATTGACTGTTCGCCGCCAACATCACCCGCACTTTGTCACCGACTTGCAGCTTGAGCTCGTTTGCCACCGCCGCACCGATCAAAATATGATAATCACTCGGTGCAAGCAGTTGCGGCAAATCCAATTCGTCCCATGCCAAAGCCGGATCGTCCGCCACATCAGTCACGCCGATAATCCGCGCTGCGCCAATGCCGGTTGTGCTTTGTAAAATCACATCGCTGTTGTTGATCCCGACCGCACTTTGCACAAACGGTGGCAATGGTTGGCGTAATTTAAAATCCGCCGCCAAGTTGCCGTCCAATGGTTGAATCACCGCATGCGGCAAGGTGCTGAGCACGTTGTCTTTTTGCTGTTGCTGCAAGCCGTTCATCACCGACAGCACAATCACCAGCGCCATCACGCCCAGTACAATGCCAATGCTGCCAAGCCAGGTGACCACGCGTCCGAAACGATCCGCACTTTTGGATCGCCAATAACGCCATGCGATAAACAGCGGCACGGAACTGAATTTTACCATCGCTTATTTCAAGCTCGCGGCAAATTGTTCAATATTATCGCGCACTTTACCGACCAGGATTTCAACCGCGGAATCCGCCGCCCAGGCGATATGCGGCGTCACCAACAGATTTGGCAATATTTTTGCCGCCTCCATCACCACATTGCCTTTTTCCGGCGGCTCTTTGATCATCACATCAATCGCCGCACCGCCAAGCTGACCGCTCTTTAACGCCGCTACTAGCGCATTTTCATCGACCAACGGCCCCCGCCCAGTGTTGATAAGAAATGCACCTTTTTTCATCAACGCCAAGGTTTCCGTATTGATTAAATTTTGTGTGGTTGGGGTCAGTGGGCAATGTAGTGTCACAAAATCCGCTTGCGCCAATACCTCGTCAAACGGCGTATAACCTTCGCGGCAGGTGGTCGCATCTTTGTGTTCGGCATATAGCACTTTCATACCGACCACACTTGCCAAACGCCCGACTTCACTGCCGAGGTTGCCTTTGCCGAAGATGCCGATCACCGAGTTGCGCACGTCAGTTAGCGGATAATCAAAGTAACAAAATTGTTTATTGTCGACCCAACGATCCGTGAGTTGATCGCGATACCAACCCATTAAGCTGTGTTTGAGGGCAAAAATCATGCCGATCACATGTTCCGGCACACACACCGACGAATAGCCGGCAACGTTTTTGACGGTAATCTCCAGCGCTTTGGCGGCGTCTAAATCGACATTATTGGTGCCGGTGGCAGTGACGGCAATCAGTTTTAGCTTGGGCAATTGCTGCATCAAGGTTTTGTCGATCACCACTTTATTGGTCACGGCAACATCGGCGTCCTGCAAACGTTGCAACGTTTGCTGCGGATCGGTCGCCTCATAAGCGATCCACTGATGTTCAATATTCGGACGCGGAATCGGAATGTGTTTCGGTAAAGAACTGCTATCTAAATGTACAATTTTTAACATAGGTCACTCACTGGGTTAAAACGCTAGCGTATTGAAAGATTCAATACGTCAAACAACGGCAACAGGCTGCTAGTGAATCGAATATTCCTGCACCATGCCGCCAAGTAATTGATCACGCAATAAATCGGAAGTCGGATCGTCCGGGCATTGCTCGATAAAATAATCGAAATCTGCCAACGCTGCGTGGTAACAATCCATGCTTGCCAACACCAAACCACGATCACGAATCTCGTATGGGTTATTCGGTTGACGGCGCAGACACCACTCGATCAGCCGTAATGCCTCGCTGCCACGCCCTTCACGAATTAAAGCATTTTTCAAATTTTGTACAAAATGTTCCTGTAAAATGTCGGGATCTGCCACCGCCAAATCCTCATTGTCGGGGTACAACCCGAAACCGACATAGCCTTCAATCCACTTATCCAAAGTGTCGTGAAAAAGATATTCCCCGTCCCAAGGATTAATAAAGGCCGTTTCATTGTTCACATCGGCGCGTAGCAGCACTTGTGTCGGAAAATTCACCGGAAACACCGGTAAGTTCAAGCTCTCCGCCAAATATAAAACCAACGCACTCAAGCTAGAAGCCGTGCCGCTTTGTTTCTCTAACAATTGATCAATCAGCATTGCATCGGCGGCAAAGTGATTATTGGGATTGCAGTGAAATCCCCATTCACCATACACCAATTGCAAGAGTTGATGAATTTGCATTTTAGGATCTTGGGTTTTATCAATCATTAAATGAACTTTTCGCACCATATGTCCCAAGCGCCCCCAAATACTGCTGCTTTTCGGGTTTTCATTCACCACCTTATAAAGCTCGACCATTCTCACCATCAAGGCTTTTTGTAAGGTTCGCTCTTCCTCATCCAGTATTATCATTTCTGTTCCTATTTGATAGCACTACACCAATTGCGCCAAAGTCACTCGGTCATTATCAGCGTAATCTTTCACGGTTTCAACCTGTTGCCAAGCGTTTTTTGTAAATAACGACCGCACTTGTTGCCCTTGCTGCCAACCGTGTTCCAGCAACAACCAACCACCGGAGCGTAAATAGGGTTTCGCTTGTTGAATAATCTGATTTAAATCCGCTAATCCTTGCTGCTCGGCGACCAACGCCGTCAGCGGTTCAAAGCGTGCATCGCCTCGTGCCAAGTGCGGATCGGCTTGATCAATATACGGCGGATTGCTGACAATCATATCAAACTGCGATTCCGGCGCGAGTTCAGTGAACCAATCACTAACCAAAAATGTGACATTTTCAATACCGTTCAACTGTTGATTCTCTTTTGCCAGCTCAACAGCTTGTGGAATTTTATCCAACCCTGTCACATGAATATTGCAATGCGAGCTAAATTTCTGCTGCAATGTTTTTGCCAGTGCCAAAGCGATTGCACCAGTGCCCGTGCCTAAATCCAAAATACGATACGTTTTGACTGTAGGTTGTGCTATCTGTTCAGCGGCAAGTTCCAAGGCTTTCTCCACCAATATTTCAGTATCAGGACGTGGAATCAAGGTGTGTTCCGAGACTTTTAGCGTTAAATTCCAAAACTCCCTTTCACCTAAAATATACGCCATCGGCTCACCTTGTAAACGCCGTAATAAAAGTGCGGTCAATTGCTGAATTTCAACCCCACTTAACAGGGTTTCTCCAAATGCCAATATAAAGGAGCGACTTTTTCCGCTGAGATGTTGCAGTAACATCAGCGCTTCTAATTTGGCACAATCCTGTTGTTGCAATAATCGCCGCGCAAAAGCCAACCATTGATCATAGCTTAGTGGAGCAAGATCCAATACGTCAAATCGCTCGCAAACCAACAGCAAATCATCACTGAAGGTTATTCCTATCTCCGATAAACTACGAGTGAAATAGTCTTGGTGCACTCGATACCAAGTGGCGTAATCCCCTTCGCCTTCAGCTAACGCAAAAACTTCGGAAACTTGATTCATCGGAAGTTCTTCCACAGAAGATAACTTAATAATGGCTCCCGGCTGCTGCCGACTATCCAAAATAATCTTAAATTCTCCAGCGCTAGGAAGCGGATCTTGATCATGAAGATAACTGGCTTTGGCAGCACAAGTCGCTGTCTTCTGTCCGGCAAGCACTAATGCTAAAAGATAATCGGCATACTCTTCGGCAAATGCCCAACTCTCCGCTTCTGCAACAATATTATTCCGTTGGCAATACTGTTGCCAATATGTTTGGATTTGCTTGTTTTTCATCATATTATCCATTCAACTTTGTTAGTAATACTTATTACCGCTCCAAAAATAGGCGGATATAAAACCCGCTGTAGACTGCTGACGAAGCTTAAAACGCGCGATATTTAGTGTAAAAAATAGGCGGATTAAATATCCGCCCGAACTGTATTTTGCATTTTTCCCTTATTGATTAAATGCTTATACTGCACTTCGCAAACGGGCGGATAGTTAATCCGCCCTTATGCTACCACTAACTTTGTTCCGACAATGCTGCCAGTTGATCCGCTTGATATTCGGTGATAATCGGTTGAATCAATTCTTCCATTTTGCCGTTCATCACTTCGTCCAGACGGTACAGTGTCAGGTTGATGCGGTGATCGGTCACCCGCCCTTGCGGATAGTTGTAAGTGCGGATTTTGTCGGAACGATCGCCGCTGCCCAACAGATCACGTCGCGTGCTGGAGACTTCTGCCGCACGGCGTTCTTCTTCCGCCTTAACAATCCGCGCCGCCAACACCGACATCGCTTTGGCTTTGTTTTTATGTTGCGAACGTTCGTCCTGACACTCAACCACAATGCCGGTCGGTAAGTGGGTGATCCGCACCGCAGAATCGGTGGTGTTAACGTGCTGTCCGCCCGCACCGGAAGAGCGGTAGGTATCAATTTTTAGATCCGACGGATTGATTTCCGGCAATTCCGACTCCGGCAGTTCCGGCATCACTGCCACGGTACAAGCCGAAGTATGAATCCGCCCCTGCGATTCGGTTTTCGGCACACGCTGCACCCGATGTCCGCCCGACTCGAATTTCAATTGCCCATAAACCGCATCACCGCTGATTTTCATGATCATCTCTTTATAGCCACCCTGCTCACTCTCGTTGGCGCTGAGCACTTCCACCCGCCAGCGCTTCATCTCGGCATAACGGCTGTACATTCGGAATAGATCGCCGCTGAAAATACCGGCTTCATCACCACCGGTTCCGGCGCGAATCTCCAGAAAACAGTTGTATTCGTCATTTGGATCTTTGGGCAACAACAATACTTGCAGTTGCTGTTCCAGTTGTTCAATTTCGTTTCTGGATTCGTCGATCTCTTCCAACGCCATTTCGCGCATACTTGGATCATCCAACAGCGTTTGTGCTTCTTCCAGATTAAGCTGCAAGCGGCGCCACTTGCCAAAACACTGCACCACATCTTCCAATTGGGCATACTCTTTTGAATAGGCGCGAAATTTATCTTGATCGTTAATCACGCTCGGATCGCCGAGCAACGCTTGCAACTCTTCGTAGCGCTCTTGTAAATTTTCCAATTTAGTAATAATTGACGGTTTCATTGGATTCCCTTGTTTGAAGCTATCGGTATAAGAATAAAAAATTTTGGCTATTCTAGCTGAAATTTATGCGTAATGTTGCTGAAAATACGCTAATTTTGCGATCAGATGCTAATTTTCGCGATCTTCCACAGCGGATTCGATGCCAAGTGCGGTTGAAAATTGCTGCAATCCTTGACTATCGCCGGATTTTACCAATTTTTGAATCGCCTGTGTCGGCGCATGCAGCAGACGGTTGGTCAATTTGTAGCTCAACTCCTGTAACACCGTCTCTTGATCTTGCCCTTGTTGCAGCGCCGACAAAGCTTTGCTCAGCAACTCCTGACGAGTTTGTTCTGCCTGATCACGATATTTTCGGATTAAGTTGGACGACTGATACAGTTTCAACCATTGGAAAAAAGCCTTGCTTTCTTGCTGAATAATCTGTTCTGCTTGTTCGGACGCTTTTTGCCGTTGTGCCAGATTATGCCGGATAATGTGTTGCAGATCGTCCACGCTGTAGTGGTAGACTGAATCAATTTCCGAAACCTGCTGTTCCACATCGCGCGGCACGGCAATATCAATGATCAACATCGAGCGGTTTTTGCGTTGTTTTTGTGCAGCTTTCACCATCGCAGCAGAAATCAATGGAGTATCGCTGGCGGTGGAAGTGATCACAATATCGGCCCGATTCAAACCTTGCTGCAACTGATCTAACAATAACAGTTCCATTGTGCCAACCCGCTCACTCAATTGCTGCGCACGGCTCAACGTGCGGTTGGCGATAATAATTTTCTCTGCCCCTTGCTGAAACAGATAACGGCTGACCAATTCAATGGTCTCCCCGGCACCGA
Source organism: Testudinibacter aquarius (assembly GCF_004342725.1). Lineage (GTDB taxonomy): Bacteria > Pseudomonadota > Gammaproteobacteria > Enterobacterales > Pasteurellaceae > Chelonobacter > Chelonobacter aquarius. The sequence continues at coordinate 51,860 of NZ_SMCP01000001.1, forward strand.
CCAATAAAATTGTCAAGGGTTGCAACGAGTCAAAAATCTGCTTGGCAAGGCTGGTCGCTGCATACGCCACCGAGACCGCACTTCCGCCGATGTCGGTTTCGCTGCGCACTCGTTTGGCGGTGGCAAAGGTTTTTTGAAATAGCCGTGAAAATTCAGCGCTTAGATTTTGCTGATACAAGCTTTCGCTAGCTTGGTATGCCTGTTTGACCTGACCCAAAATTTGCGGTTCGCCCAAAATCAACGAATCCAAGCCACACGCCACACGCATTAAGTGTTGGGTCGCGGCAGAATTTTGTGACAAATACAGATTGTCTCTCACTTGCTCTGCCGATAAACCGTGAAAATCAACAAACCACTGCACGATATGTTCAATCCAACGACTATTTTGTTCGTCAGCTTCAAGTGGCGAAATATGGCGGTTGTGCAGATAAAGCTCGGTACGGTTGCAGGTTGAAAGAATCACCGCACTTTCTGCCAGTTCACTTTGCTGGATTTGCTGCAAGGCAGAAAGCCGCTTTTCATCACTGAAAGCGACTTTTTCCCGCAACTCGACCGATGCGGTTTTGTGGTTGATACCGAGCGCCAAAATTGCCATAGAGGTGCGATTATTGTGAAAAGGACTACCTAATTTAAGGTATCTCTTCATAACTCCTTGAGATAAAACAAAATCGTCGCCACTGACCTCAAGGTAAGGACGACGAAAAACAGATTGGCATTTTAATAAATTGTTATAGATTGAGCAAATCTAATCAGGCTTTATTTTGATTCAACCCCGCTTTTTAACCTATTACTGCAATCAGAAGGTATTTTCTGCCTGCCAACCGCCACCGATCGCTTTGTATAAATTCAGCAGGTTTTGCCCTGCTGCTAAACGTGCATTTAACAGATTCTGTTGATAATCCAATGCGGTTAATCGAGTTTGCAAGGCGACATCGAGGGTTTTATCGCCATACTGAAACAGTTTTTGCGTATCTTGTGCCTGTTTTGTGGCTTTTTGAACCGCGCGGTTTAACTGGCGGATTTGCTGATCTAGCGCAAATTGTGCCTGATAGCTGCTGTCAACCTCCGCCAATGCCTGCAAAATCGACTGGTCATATTGCAAAAGTGCGGTCTGCAAGCGTGCATCCGCCGCTTGAATATTGGCGGCAATCCGCCCGGCGGTAAAAATCGGCAGTTGTACACCAATACTACCCAAGCCGCCCCAACCCTTTAACGGCGGCAAATCACCACCCAGTTCTATACGCCCGGTTTGCCATAAAAATTGGATATCAAACCGCGGCAGCAAATCGGCTTTGGCACTTGCCAATTTAGCAGCATACGCTTGCACTGCCGCTGCATTAGCACGAATATCCGGACGTTGTGTTAACAAACTGCCCGGTTGCTGTCCTTGCGGCGGCTGCGGCAAATGTTGCAACAAATTGGCTTGCTGCATCTGTTTGGCATTCAGTTTAAAACCTTGCGGTACTTGTCCGATTAGCACCGCAATACTGCGCTGATAAGCATCAAACTGCGCCTGCAAACCGGTCTGTTGCGCTTGCAACGCCTCGATTTTAGCCGCAATTTCATTCAATTCATAAGCAGTAACCTGGCCTGCCGCAAAACGCCCTTTAAGATAACGTTGCAGCTGCTGCAATGTTTGCAAAGAGCGGTTCAGTATCTGCCGTTGCTGCAAAACCGTTTGTGCGCGTAAATAGTTATCGCCAATTTCGCTCGCCACCAACATTTGCGTACCGTAAACCCGCTCCTGCGCTCCCATTTCGGCATATTTGGCGGCATCGGCATCGCTGCGTTTTTGCCCGAAAATATCCGGTTCCCAAGAGGCGACGGCGCCCCCGACAATCGCATGTCCTTTAGCCGATAGATCATGATTACCCACGACTTGCTGTGCCGCTGACGACAGATTATTGTCAATCTCCAACCGTTGCCCACCCAAGCTGCCACTGATACCCACCTGTGGTGCCAATTCTGCGCCGGCTAAACTAGAAATCGCACGCGCTTCTTGCAAACGACTTTGTGCGATGGCTAACTCCAAATTTTGCCGCAGCGCTTGTTCGATCAAAGCACTTAATTGCGGGTCACGCCACTGTTGCCACCAATGGCTGATTTGTTGGTTGCCTTGTGCCGCTGCCGTCTGTTGGTATTGTTGTGGCAGATTGATTTTCGAATCCAGCGCCACTTCAGTGTGACTACAAGCTGTTAATAACAACGAAAGTGCGGTTAACATCCAATAACGCTTTTGCATAATCTGAGTCCTTGTTATTTGGTGCGGTTAATTCTGTTTTGCCAACATCGAACGGAAGCGTTTGATCGCAATACTGATAAAAATTGCGCCCAAAATCACCATAATCACAATTCGATGCCAAATGATTTCCCAGCCTGCACCGCGAAACAACACGTCTTGGCTGATCGCTACAAATTGGGTTAAAGGCGAAAACTGCATAATATTTTGTACCATCGGTGGCATATTTTCGATCGGTGACGGTCCACCGGACAGCAGGTACAACACAATATAGACCGGTAAACACAGTAGACTAAACTGCGGCATAGTCGGTGCCTGCGTTGCCAGAAACAGCCCTAGTCCCGCCATGGAAAACAGATAGATCCATTCACTCAAAGCAAACAACCACAGCGAACCGTTTATCGGTGCACCAATCCATTTGTGCACCACAAAATACAACGACAGCATTGCGGCAACCAGAATCACCAAACTATTGGCTAAAATCTTTGAAAACGCAATTTCACTGGCGCTGACCGGCATCACCAGCAAATGTTCAATTGTGCCGTGTTCCCGTTCACGAATCACCGCTGCGCCGACTAAAATCAGCGCCAACAAACTGGAATTACCGATAATTTGAGTTATCGGCATAAACCATTCGGTCAGCAGGTTACTGTTAAACAGCACGTTGATCACCGGTTCCAGCGGCAACTGTTGCTGACCGGGCGCTTGGGTCAAAAATTGATTGACTTGACGATTGATAATCTGCCCCAAATAATTTGCGCCAACGCCTGCTTGTGTCATTGCGGTGGCATCGACCAGCAGCTGCAATTGCGGTTGCTTGCCCGCCAGCAAATTTTGAGTGAAATCCGGTGGGATCGTCAGCACAAAAATATACTCGCCGTTATCCATCGATGGATCAATCTGGTTCGGTTCAATCTCCACGACCTGCTTAAAATAGGGCGGCAAAATCGCATCACGAATTTGATAGGAAAGTTCAGTATGATCTTGATCCAACACAGCAACCGAAGCATTTTTGACTTCAGTAGTGATCCCCTTGCCAATCGAATAGATCGTAAAAGTGAACATCACCACCACCAAGCCAATCAACGTGATATCCCCAAACAGGCTGCGCAGCTCTTTTAACGACAGGTAATAGACATTTTTAAGCCACTGATAGCTGTTTCGCAAAATATCTCGAGCCATCTTATTTCTCCTGCTTTTTGAGTAATAGCCCGGCAATACTCAGATATATCACAAAAAACAACAGCAACATCGCATAAAACGGCAGAAAATTGCCAAATCCCAAGCCTTTGGTAAACGCTCCCAAGCTGATTAAGTTATACCAGCTGGTCGGAAAACTCCAACCGATATAGTAACCTGCGCCACTCAGTGTTGACATTGGGTAAAGCAAGCCTGAAAAATTCAACGCCGGAACCATACTGATGATCGCAGTGGCAAAAATTGCAGCTACTTGCGACTGTACAAAGGTCGAGATCAGCAATCCAAACGCTGTTGATGCCAAAATCAACCCCAGTGCACCCAAGCTCATCGCCCAAAAAGAGCCTTTTAGCGGCACACCGATCAGCGTGGTGGTCAGCAACACCAACAAAAGATAGCTCAACATTGACAGCACCACATACGGCAGTTGTTTGCCCAACAAATACTGACGGACTGATGCCGGCGAGGCATAAAGATTGGTAATCGAGCCAATCTCCTTTTCGCGCACCACCCCAAGTGCGGTCATCATGCCCGGGATCATCATCAGTGTCAGCATAATCAAGCCCGGTGAGATCGCATTGACACTTTTGAAGGCTTGATTGTAGATAAACCGCACTTCCAGTTCCATCGGGCTGTTGATCGTAACGCCCTGCTGCCGATACAGCTGTTGTACATATTCGCCAATAATTCCCTGGCTATAACCGACAATATTTTCACCGTTAAACGGCATTGAACCATCAACATATAATCCGACTTGTGGGGTTTTCTGTTGCAGCAAATCACGCCCGAAATTTGGCAGAATCTCTATCACCAAGCGGGCACGGCCGCTGTTTAAGCGGCTGGAAATACTTTCTCTGTCGGGCAGCATTTCCACCAATTCAAAATAGCCTGATGCTGAAAATTGAGTGATCAACTCCCGGCTCTGATAACTTTTATCTTGATCCAACACTGCCAGTTTTAAGTTGCTGACATCAAACGAAATCCCCCAGCTACCTGCCAATAATAAAATTACCGGTCCAAAAATTGCAAACAGTAAACGGATCCGATCGCGCAACAGCTCTTTGCCTTCGCGCACCGCAAACGTCCAAATGATGTTGAACCAATAGCCCCAACCAAACGATAGATCCAACGGCGGCTGATCTTGTGATGCGGTGTTGGCTGATGGCTCTGTTGGATTCGTCTGCAACGCCTGCTGTGGCTGCTGTTCTTCTAAATACAGGATAAAGACCTGCTCCAATGTTGCTGCATGTTTCTGCTGTTGCAACGCTTGCGGCGTGCCAATAGCCAATACTTTGCCGCGATCCATAAACGAAATTCGATCACAGCGCTGCGCCTCATTCATAAAGTGGGTAGAGACAAAGATCGTGATCCGATCTTGGCGTGACAGTTTCAGCAAATATTGCCAAAACATATCGCGCGCTGCCGGGTCAACTCCGGAAGTCGGTTCGTCCAAAATCAGTACTTGTGGATGGTGCAGACATGCTGCCGCCAACTGCAACCGCTGTCGTACGCCAAGCGAAAGTGCGGTCGGTAGACTGTCTGCCACCTGCTCCAGCTCGAATTGCTGCAATGCCGAAGCGACTGCCGCTTCGCCCTGCTGCCCTTCCAATTGATACAGTTTGGCATGCAATACTAAGTTTTGTCGCACACTCAGCTCTTCATACAGTGAAAACGCCTGCGACATATAACCGACTTGCTTGCGAGTCTGCATATCATCGGCATTCACACTTTTGCCCAATAATTCGGCACTGCCGGAACTGGAGTCCAATAAACCGGTCAACATTTTCATGGTGGTACTTTTGCCGCAGCCATTTGAACCGAGAAAGCCAAAAATTTCGCCACGTGCAATGCTGAAACTGACATTATCCACCGCGGTAAAATCACCAAATTTTTTACTCAAACCATGGGCTTCAATCGCCGGTGGCGAGTTTGGAGCCGACTCAAAGTGCGGTATTTGCGAATCATCCCACTGTGTTTGTTTGTCTGGCGGCAGTAATTTGATATAGGCTTGCTCCAGATTTTGGCAACCGCTCTGCTGCAACACCGAACGAGTCGGCGCATGCACCAGCAACTTGCCGTCATCCATTGCCAACAGATAATCAAACTGTTCCGCTTCGTCGATATAGGCGGTTGCCACCAGCACCGTCATTCCCTCAATCTCAGTACGCAAGTCTGCCACCAACTGCCAAAATTGGCGACGTGACAGCGGATCCACACCAGTGGTCGGTTCGTCTAAGATTAGCAATTCCGGATTATGTACCAAAGCACAGCACAAACTGAGTTTTTGTTTCATACCACCGGACAGCTTGCCGGCAGCACGATCGGCGAACGGTGCCAGCCCGGTCGCATCTAATAAACGTTGAATCCGCTGCTTGCGTTGTTGTGAATTTAAGCCGAACAGTCGGGCATGAAAGTCGATATTTTCGTTGATTGAGAGTGTCGGATAGAGATTTTTGCCCAAACCTTGTGGCATAAAAGCAATTTTGCTGGAGAGTGTTTGACGATCAGATTTATTGGCTTGATCAAGCCCAAGCACTTGCACCGTGCCTTGCTGAATAATTTTGACACCGGCAATCAACGACAACAACGTTGATTTGCCGACCCCGTCCGGACCAATCAGTCCGACCGTTACCCCCTGTGGCAATATCAGCGACACCTTATCCAGCGCCAACGTTTTATCGTAGCGGTGACAAACCTGTTGTAAGTTAACTGCATTTACCGCTAAAGATTCAGAATCTGCCTGCCTCACACTGTTCTCCGTCTATATCTCGATATGGCGGTTGCTACGGTAATTTCACTTGCAATTCCGCCGGCCATTGTCCATTTGGTTCAATTAAAACATAGCCAACACCGGTCATACCGCCTTTCAAATAGGCACCATATTGTTGTGCAACCACAGTCGGAATCTGTAGTTTGATTTTAAACACCAGTTTTTCACGCTCCTCTGCGGTTTCAACATATTTTGGCGTGAATTGCGATTCGGCAGAAATATAGGTAACGGTTGCCGGCCAAACCAGATCCAAACCATCCAGCACAATGCGAGCTTCACTGTTCAATGGAATTTTGTTGACCGTTGGTCCAGGGAAAAACAAGCTCATGCTGACATCATCTACATTCAACAGACTGACGACTTTACCACCCGCAGGAATCACATTGCCGACTTCAGCCAATTTATATTCCACCCGTCCGGCTTGCGGTGCGCGCACGGCCATATCCTGATCAACCGAACCGGCTTGCGCCACCTGTGCACGAGCTTGCTGCACTGCCGCTTCCGCTTCACCTTTCGCTGCCTGGGTGGCTTGTAACGCCGCTTTTGCCGCATCACGCTGTACTTGACGTTTTTCCAGTTCTGACGCAGAAATCAAATTATCTCGCCGCATTTTTTGTGCATTGGTTAAATCCATTTCTGCCACTTTCAGTTGCTGTTGTTGCGCTTCGATTTGCGCTTGTGCCCGCTTGACCGCTTGCTCGGCTTGCATTTGCTGCGCCTGTGCTGCCGCCACTTGCGATTGCGCTATTGTGGAAGACAACTCCGCCAGCAGCGCACCTTTTTCAACCTGCTGTCCCTCTTCAACCACAATTGACTCAACCCGACCCGCATATAAACTGGCAACGTCCATCCTTGCCAGTTCCAAGCGCCCGTTAACCGAAACCACACCACTATCGTCTTGCGCTTGCTGCTGCTTAACAAACCAATACGCTGCTGCGCCCAAAAGTGCGGTCAACACGATCAAGAGAATTATTATTTTTTTCATCATAGTACCCCATATTGCAATCACGTTTTTGCGAGTAGTACAGAATATGAGACAAATAGTAACTAGCATTACTAAGTTGTTCAAAACTTACTTTAACAAATAACTAGCCGTGATAGCAAGGCAAAGCGCCGATCCAAAGTGCGGTAATTTAGCAAGAATGAGAATGTAGAATCACAATAAAGTGAGGAAATTTAGGGTGGACTCCCTCCCAGCTGAATCTCGGCACACGGAAATTTGACTTGGGCTGCTTTCTTCCGAACCTGACCCGGTGAACCAAACACCATTGCGAGGAACCAAGAGGGAATCCATTGGATTAACGGCTGATAGCAAACTGTGCCGTTAAGTGCGGTGCATTGTCCTACAATTAGCCTTGCAATGCAAGTTTAAGTGCTGCAGTTTAAGGGGAACGCTGCTTATTTATCATGCATTCAGTTGTTTTTCGCCAATGATTTTGCTATAACTTTTTAGCGTCTAATTCAAAGCCAGAGGTATTGCAATGTCAAACGTTCTCAACCAACTGATTGATTTACTCACCCTTGAAACCATTGACGATCACTATTTTCGGGGGCAAAGCGTCGATCTGGGCTTGCGCCAAGTATTCGGCGGGCAAGTGATTGCGCAGGCTCTTGCTGCCGGTATCAATGTCGCACCAGCGGATCGGACTCTACACTCATGCCATGCTTATTTTTTACGCAGCGGTGATGCGCAGCACCCGATCTTATACGATGTGGAAACCCTGCGTGAAGGACGCAGCTTTACTGCACTTCGGATTAAAGCCATTCAACACAATGAGCCGATTTGCCATGTCACGGCTTCTTTTCAACGTGCCGAGCCTGGCTTTGATCACCAAAGCCCAATGCCGGAAATTGAGCCGCCGGATCAACTGATCAACGAACTGGAAGCCGTGCGTGCAGTTGCACAATATTTGCCACCGTCAATCAAACAGACACTGATTGCCGACCGTCCATTTGATGTGCGGGCAAAATATTTGAATAACCCGTTCCAAGGGCGTGAGTTTCCAGCACAACAATATGCCTGGTTTAAAGCCAACGGGCAAGTGCCGGAAGATTTAAAAATCAATCAATGCCTGTTGGCCTATTTTTCTGATTTTCACTGTCTACTGACCGCACTTCACCCGCACAAAAAAGGCTTTTTGGAAAAAGGCATGAAAGTCGCCACCATCGACCATGCAATTTGGTTTCACCGTCCGTTTGATCTCAATGATTGGTTGTTGCATGCGGTGGAAAGCAATAATGCTTATGGCGCACGCGGTCTGGCTCGAGGACAGATTTTTGATCAAAACGGAAAGCTGATTGCCACCACTCAGCAGGAGGGATTGATTCGTTTTTCTGCTGAATAAAAAAGATAGATAAAAGTGCGGTAACAAAATAAAAAGAGAAGTCGAGTTGGTCGATAAGCCGGGTTCTGTCGTGGACAATCATTCCTCTAGGCGTTGGTTTGCACCAACGCTCAAGCAACCTACCCGAACTCTGAGCGGGCACACCCATTGAGTTCCTATTTGGTCTTGCTACGAGTGGAGTTTACCCTGCAACGAACCGTTACCGGTCGCCCGGTGCGCTCTTACCGCACCCTTTCACCCTTACCTGTGCTTAAAAAAGCCATCGGCGGTTTGCTCTCTGTTGCACTTGTCGTAGGCTCGCGCCCCCCGGACGTTATCCGGCACTCTGCCCTATGTAGCCCGGACTTTCCTCTCGTCTACTTGTCCTCTAGGTTATTTTGCGACGGTGACGCCGCAACAACGGTTGAGAGCTTCAATAAACCAGCGATTGCCTGACCAACTCGCTGCGCAGTATAACTAAATTTTGTTAATGAAGATAGCCTTTTACACCGGACTTGCTAAATTACGCTGTTGGGATAGAATGCTTTCATCATCAGAATAACCGCTTAATATAAGGTTTTTATGAACTATATTCAGATTGGACAAGAAACATTGTCGATTGCAGAACTCGCCCTTAACCGTCTCAGCTCACGCTTGGACGATCAATTTTCACAAGTGGTTGAAGCGATTTTGCAATGCCAAGGACGTTTAGTGGTCGCCGGAATTGGTAAATCCGGTTTAATCGGGAAGAAAATGGTGGCAACTTTCGCCTCCACCGGCACACCCAGTTTTTTTCTACACCCGACCGAGGCGTTTCATGGCGATCTCGGCATGCTGAAGCCGGTCGATATTGTGATTTTGATCTCTTACAGTGGCGAAACTGATGATGTCAATAAGCTGATTCCCAGCCTGAAAAATTTTGGCAACTGCATTATTGCCATGACCGGCAATCCTGAATCCACCTTGGCAAAACATGCCGATTATATCTTGGATATTGCAGTTGCACGTGAAGCTTGCCCCAACAATCTGGCACCGACGACTTCGGCACTGGTGACCTTAGCACTGGGCGATGCGATTGCGATTGCGCTGATCAAAGCCCGCGATTTTCAGCCGATGGATTTTGCCCGCTTCCATCCGGGCGGCAGTTTGGGGCGCCGTTTACTCAGCAGAGTACGCGATATGATGCAAACCAGCTTGCCGATAGTCAGCCCGGAAACCGCCTTTGCCGACTGTGTCGCCAAAATGACCGAAGGCCGCATGGGGATTGCAATTGTGATGGAAGATGAAAATTTGAAGGGTATCATTACCGACGGCGATATCCGTCGTGCGTTCACCGCCAAAGGGATCAAATGTGTCCGCCTGCAAGCCAAAGATATTATGTCGTCTAATCCAAAAACGATCCAAGCCGACGCCTATCTCAATCAAGCGGAAGAGTATATGCGCCAACATAAAATTCACTCATTAATCGTGTTGGAACAACAGAAAGTGGTCGGGCTGTTTGAATTTTCGTATTAGTTACAGCAGGAGGCAGAGCAAAAAGATGAACAATAAATTGAACAACATCAAATTGGTGATCACCGATATCGACGGCGTGCTGACCGACGGCAGTTTATATTACGATGCCAACGGCGAAGCCTTGAAATGTTTCCATGTGCGTGACGGCTTGGGCATTCGCATGTTGATCGAATCCGGAATTCAAGTGGCGGCGCTGTCAGGACGTGACTCGCCGATTTTGCGCAAACGGATTGCCGATCTGAAAATCGATCTGTTTTTGCTCGGTAAATTAGAAAAAGAGAGCGCCTGTTTTGAACTGATGCAACAAGCCGGTGTCAGCGCCGAACAAACTGCTTATATCGGCGATGACAGCGTGGATTTACCCGCTTTTGCCGTTTGCGGCTTCTCCGCCGCCGTTGCCGATGCGCCGGATTACGTTAAACAAGCCGCCGACCGCACTTTAAGCCTTGCCGGCGGCAAAGGGGCTTTTCGCGAACTGTCCGACCTGATTTTGGCGGTACAAGGCAAAGATCACATTTATCGCAGTGCGCAAGGCTTTCTCGCTGCGGCAAAAAAAATGGCGCAGTAGTAGCTGTTGGTTACCCCGCTTTAAAATGCGCTAGCCCAAATTGGTACAGCGCGTTTTTTTTATAACCGTAAAGCTCGGCAACAATCGCAGCCGCTTTTTTCAGCGGCAGTTCTTGGCTAATCAGCTCTAACGCTTTGGTTGCGTCGGTAGAAAATTCACTTTCCTCAACCGCACTTTGCCCTTCGACAATCAGCACCATTTCGCCTTTGGTACGGTTGTCATCTTGTTGCAACCACGCTAATAAATTTTCAATGCTATCGCCGTGAATGCTTTCCCAAGTCTTGGTCAGTTCACGCGCCAACACCACATAGCGCGTGCTGCCCAACACGCTTTGCATATCCTGTAGGCTGTCCAGAATCCGGTGGGTCGATTCATAAAAAATCAGGGTGCGTGGCTCGGCTCTCAGCAATTCGAATTTATCACGTCTGGCTTTACTTTTTGCCGGTAAAAATCCTTCAAAACAGAAACGATCAGAAGCGATTCCGGCGGCACAAAGTGCGGTTATTGCAGCACAAGCACCGGGAATCGGCACGACTTTAATCCCGGCTTGTCGACATTGACGCACTAAATGAAAGCCCGGATCGCTGATCAAGGGTGTTCCGGCATCAGAAATCAACGCAATATTTTCGCCCTGCTGCAATCGAGCAACCAGACTATCGGCTTTTTGCTGTTCATTATGATCATGCAGCGCCAGCAGCGGTTTTTTGATGCCGTAATGGCTCAACAATATCCCACTGTGACGGGTATCTTCCGCTGCAATCCGATCAACTGTCGCTAAAATTGTCAGCGCCCGCTGGCTGATATCCTGCAAATTCCCGATAGGGGTGGCAACGATATATAAAATTCCTGCTTGATTATCCATAAATTATTACGTCTTTGATTGATTTTAGTGTTTGAGATAAGTAAGATCGAGCTTATTATTCTAACGAATTTGGAGCTGCTATGTCTAAGACTAATCTGCCTAAAGCCAATGTTGTGGCCATTTTGCTACAAAGTTGCAACATTAAATCCCTGTTAATGCCGTTTTTAATGGTGTTATTCCTTGCCGCTTGCGGTACTGATATTTTTTCCGGTTCCGGTGGTAGTCTGCTGCAACGTGACGCCAATGCCAGCTCTGAGTTTTACTTAAACCGCGCGGAACAAGCCACCAATAATACCGAAAAGACCAATTATCAGCTCTTGGCAGCACGGGTTCTGTTGACTGAAAACAAAATGAGTCAAGCGGAAAGTCTGCTCGCTTCTTTACAAAAATTGGATAAAGAGCAAACATTGGATAAAAATTTGCTTATGGCACAAATTTATGCCAACAAGCGTGCCAACAGCGATGCCAACACAGCGTTACAAGCGGTTCCGTTCAATCAGCTGAGCAATTCACAAAAAGCACGCTACTATATCACTCAAGCTAAAATTGCCGATAATCAAAATAATTTGACCGATGCGTTGCGATCGCTAGTATTCGCCGACCAGGTGATCAGCGATACCGAACGCAAACAGCAAAATATCAATAATATCTGGAAATTGCTGCGTGCCGGTAACGCCACCACCTTGCGCAATATTGCGCCGGAAAGCGGTGATATTGCCTTGAACGGCTGGCTGTCGTTGATCAATGCTTATAACAGCAATATCGCCCAGCCGGAAAATCTGCGTAATGCAATTCAAAGCTGGCGCAGTGCTTACCCGAACCACAGCGCTGCCTACTTGCTGCCGATTGAAATTCAGGATGCACTGAATTATCAACAAGTAAGCTTAAGCAATATCGCTCTGTTACTGCCGACCAGTGGCAACGCTCAATTGATCGGTAACACAATTAAAAAAGGCTTTGATGATGCGCGTGGACAAAGTGCGGTGACAATCACCACTTACGACACCATGACCACACCCATGGCGGATATTATCGCCCAAGCAAAAGCTAACGGGGCACAAGCCATTGTCGGGCCTTTGATCAAAAACCAGGTTGATAACCTGCTGGCAGGTGATACCAGTGGTTTGCAAGTATTGGCGCTCAATTCTACCGCCAATGCACAGCCCATCGCCAACGTCTGTTATTATGGTCTATCCCCTGAAGCAGAAGCCCGTTCAGCAGCTGACCGTATCTGGAATGACGGTATCCGCAATCCGTTGGTGATTGTGCCACAAAATGATTTGGGGCAACGCACCGCGTCTGCATTCAATTTACGTTGGCAGCAATTAGCCGCAACTGATGCTTCAACTCAGTTTTATCATTCACCTAATGATATTTTAGCGGCATTGCAAAGCGGCTTAGGCAATTCACAGAGTGAACAACGCAGTGAAACGATTGCGGCAATTACCGGTGCTAATGTACAAACTAATAGCTACACGCGTGAAGATATTCAAGCGTTATATATTGTTGCCGACAGCAACGATTTACTGGATATTAAAAATACCATCAATAATTCTGCTTATGGTCGCAATTTGAAACTATATGCGACTTCACGTAGTAATTCACCAAATAACGGTCCTGATTATCGTCTGACAATGGAAGGATTGAAATTCAGTGAAATTCCTTTCCTGAGCGATACCCAAAACAGCCAATACAACCAAGTCGCCAATGCATTGGGTGGCGATTATTCGCTGATCCGTTTATATGCAATGGGTTCAGATGCTTGGTTATTAATTAATAAATTCAATGAATTACGGCAAATTCCAGGATATACAATTAACGGTTTAACCGGTAAGTTAAGCGCTGGTAACGGCTGTAATATTGATCGTGATATGACGTGGCTTGAATACCAAGGCGGAGTGATTCGCATATTAAATTAATTGCAACCATTCGAAATATGCTGGGCGGCAATAACCCTATTAGAAAAAGTGCGGTCTCCAATACTCGGCAGCAAGGGGCGCGATTTGAACATCAAGCGCGCCGCTTTTTGCAACAACAAGGATTGAAGTTCATCGCCGCTAACCAATTCTTCCCCTGTGGTGAATTAGATTTAATTATGCAGGATGGCGACTTTATGGTTTTTGTCGAAGTGCGTCAACGCAGTGATAGCCGCTTTGGTGACGCTTGGGAAAGTATTTCTGCCCAAAAACAACGGCGCTGGATTAAGGCTGCTGAGGCCTGGTTGAACCAACAACATAAAAGTTTGGAAACCTGTGCCTGCCGCTTTGATTTAATCACTTTTGATCAACATAGAGATCAACCTGAACCGCACTTTCATTGGTTTAAACATTTTATTGAATTTAATCATTAACAATCGATATGAATGATAACAATTTGTTAGACAAAGTTAAAAATACTTTCACCGAAAGCATTCAAACCCAAATTTCGGCAACCGAAAGCCTGTCAGATAGTATCGTGCAAGCCTCTGAAATGCTGGTCGGCTGCTTACTTGACGGGCATAAAATCATTGTCTGCGGCAATGGGCGCTCAAATGCCAATGCACAATTTCTGGTGACCAATTTACTGCACCGCTACCACTTAGAACGTCCCAGCTTACCGGCACTATTAATCGGTTTGGACGGCGCCCTCGGTGCCTCGATTATTGCCGACAACAATCCGGCACAAATTTTCTTGCGCCAATTTGAATGTGTCGCACAACCCGGTGATGTACTGATTCTGCTTTCGCCACAAGGCCGTGAAGAGGCGGTGTTGAATTTGATTCATGCCGCTAACAGCAAAGAGCTGCCGATTATCACGCTGACAGGCAGACAAAACGATCATATCCGCGGAGCCTTGGGTGAAGATGACTTAGATATTTCAATTCCGGCACAAAAAGAAGCTAGAATTATTGAAAATCACCTCCTTGTGATCAATATTTTGTGCGACTTGATTGAACATCGCCTGTTTTCCCATTAATATGAAACACTAAATTCAGATAAACTCTAATTTCAGGAGCGTCTATGCTACGTACTATGCCATGCACGACAACCGCCTCAAAACTTATTAAAGTCAGTTTTCTTTTGCTTGCGACCTTAGGTCTACAAGCTTGCATCACCACCGCCGTGGTCGGCACGGCTGCCGTTGCAACCAAAGTCGCAACCGATCCACGTACCGCTGGTACCCAAATTGATGATGAAACCCTCGAGGTTCGGGTCTCTTCCGCTTTAAACAAAGATCCTGAAATTAAAGAAGACGCCCGTATCAATATTATCTCTTACAACACTAAAGTATTATTAATCGGACAAGTACCAAATGAATCTCTGCGCGAGACAGCTAAAAATCTTGCCAGTGGGGTCGATGGGGTGACCGATATCTATAATGAGATTCGTGTCGGTGGAAAAATCGGTTTTGGACAAATCAGTACCGACAGTTGGATCACCACCAGAATCAAATCCAAACTGCTGCTGAACTCTGCGGTTAAATCTACTGATGTAAAAGTGGTCACCGAAAACGGCGAAGTATTTCTAATGGGAAATGTGACTCAGGCGCAAGCCAATGCCGCTGCTGAAGATGCTCGCTATGTCGGTGGAGTAAGCAAAGTCATCAAGGTATTCTCTTATATTAATTAATCGAGAATCTTCAATTGGATTCTGGCCAGCAAGGATATCGTTTTGCAAACAATCAAACAGTACGCCTTAAATCAGTTTGCGGCTGCCGACTATAAAAAAATCAGTAGCATATTGTTACTCTGCGCCGTGTTAAGCGCCTGTAGCGTCAGTGAACCGGAAAAAACCATCGCTTATGTCGATCAACACTCACCGCTTTGGCAACAGCAACTGCAACATTTAAATCAGATCAAAACCTACCGTAGTAGCGGTCAACTGGGCTATATTAGCCCAGAAGAACGGTTTTCCACCCGTTTCGATTGGCAATTTGTGGACGATCAGCACTATCAACTACATCTATCTTCCGCCTTGAGCGCCACGACCATGACTTTCCGCATGACCCCGCAAGGCTTGGTGGTCACGGATAATAAAGGCAACCGACGCGCGGCAGATAATCCACAAGCGCTACTGCAAGAGATAGTCGGCATGGAATTTCCAATCGAACTGTTCAGCTACTGGCTAAAAGGCCAACCACAAGGCAGCAACCAGTATAAAGTCGGGCAAGATTATGTGTTGGCTGAGTTAAATTACACTATCAACGGACAGCGCTGGCAGGCAAAATATACTGATTACTACTTGCAGCAACAGCCGCCGCTCCCCAAAGATATTCTGATTTCCGGTGAACGACAACAATTGAAAATTCGGGTTGACGAGTGGAAATTTTAAATAGGATGAACCAATCTTATCACTTCAACAGCGCAGTTCTGAGTGAAAATGCGCTGCAACAGCGTTATCCTTGCCCAGCTAAACTCAATCTATTTTTATACATTAATCGCCAACGTAGCGACGGGTACCATGAGCTGCAAACCCTATTTCAGTTTCTGGACTACGGCGACTGGCTCACGGTTGATATAAGAAACGACACTCAAATTAATCTCACACCGCACTTAGATGGCGTTCGCCCTGAACACAACTTAGTTTACCGTGCCGCAAGGCTACTGCAACAGCATAGTGGCTGCCGGTTTGGTGCCGATCTGCATTTAGACAAGGTATTACCGATGGGCGGTGGGCTCGGTGGTGGTTCATCGAATGCAGCAACCGCACTTGTAGTGCTGAACCAACTTTGGCAGCTCAATCTGGATTTGGGCAGCTTAGCAAAGCTGGGACTCAGTCTCGGTGCTGATGTTCCGATTTTTATTTATGGCAATGCCGCTTTTGCTGAAGGGGTTGGCGAAGAATTAACTGCTTGTTATCCTGAAGAAAAATGGTATTTAGTGGCTAAACCCAATGTCAGTATCGCTACCGCCGACATTTTTGCTGATCCCGCACTGCCACGCCATACTCCTAAAAAATCGCTAACGACACTATTAAAACAAGAATTTTCCAATGATTGTGAAAAAATTGTCAGGGATCACTATCCTGAGGTTGAACATTTGCTAAACTGGTTGCTACAATATGCACCTGCACGGCTAACAGGAACCGGCGCCTGTGTTTTCGCCGAATTTGACAATAAAATAGCCGCACAACAAGTATGTAAACAATTACCCAATACTATAAATGCTTTTGTTGCACGAGGAATGAACCACTCACCGTTGCATATTTTGCTCGGAAAAACCAGATAAAGTCTGATATAACGCACTGACGAGATAAGATTTTACAGTAAATTTCACAGATTGCAGCGCAATCATAATTTTCAATATCCAACTTGGGGTTAAAACATGCCTGACATGAAGCTTTTTGCCGGAAACGCCACACCGGCTTTGGCCAAAAAAATTTCCGAACGCCTATATACTTCTCTCGGTAAAGCGACCGTCGGTCGTTTCAGCGACGGTGAAATCAACGTTCAGATCAATGAAAATGTACGGGGAAGTGATGTGTTTATCATTCAGTCCACCTGTGCGCCAACCAACGACAACCTGATGGAATTGATTGTAATGGTGGATGCTTTACGACGTGCCTCTGCTGGTCGTATCACGGCAGTCATTCCTTATTTCGGCTATGCACGACAAGATCGCCGCGTCCGTTCTGCCCGTGTGCCGATCACTGCCAAAGTCGTTGCCGACTTTCTTTCCAGCGTCGGAATTGACCGTGTGCTAACCTGCGACCTACACGCCGAACAGATTCAAGGCTTCTTCGATGTGCCGGTTGATAACGTTTTTGGCTCACCGGTTTTAATCAACGATATCGTCAAAAAAACCGACTTGACCAATCCAATCGTGGTTTCACCGGATATCGGCGGGGTTGTGCGTGCCAGAGCGGTTGCCAAGTTATTAAATGACACCGATATGGCGATTATCGACAAACGTCGCCCACGCGCTAATGTGTCGCAAGTCATGCATATTATCGGCGAAGTCGCTGGTCGGGATTGCATTCTGGTTGATGACATGATCGATACCGGTGGTACATTATGCAAGGCTGCCGATGCACTCAAAGAACGTGGCGCGCGTCGTGTTTACGCCTACGCAACTCACCCGATTTTCTCCGGTAATGCAGCACAAAATATTGCTAGCGGCGCAATCGATGAAATCGTCGTCACCGACACCATCCCACTTGCCCCTGAAATCGAAGCATTGAACAAAGTGCGGATCTTAACCCTGTCCGGCATGTTGGCAGAAGCCATCCGCAGAATCAACAACGAAGAGTCCATCTCAGCTATGTTTGACTAGGTGAACTTCTTTCTATAAATAACTGCGCTGTAAAAGTGAAAAAACTTCAACCATAACAGCGCAGTTTTTTTACGGATAAATATTGGCTAATGTTACTTAAAAATATGAAATAGTGGGAAAGTGTTCTGGTGCCCCCAACAGGACTTGAACCTGTGACCAATCGATTATGAGTCGACTGCTCTGACCAACTGAGCTATGGGGGCAAAATACGGTATGTATGAAGAGATGAAATTATAGAGGAATCGCTAAGCTAAGTCTATATACTCAAAATTGGTTGACTAAAAAACAAGCTTGATTCACTAAGAAAAAAGTGCGGTCGAAACAGCCGTCCAACCGCACTTTTATCAATTTAAGTAAAATTGTCTATCGCTATTCATCCAAAAAGCTCTTGAGGTTTTCTGAGCGGCTCGGATGACGCAATTTACGCAGTGCTTTAGCTTCGATTTGACGAATTCGTTCACGGGTTACATCAAATTGTTTACCCACCTCTTCCAAGGTGTGGTCGGTATTCATATCGATCCCGAAACGCATCCGCAACACTTTGGCTTCACGCGGAGTCAGTCCGTCTAACACTTCTTGCGTCGCCATTTTCAAGCTTTCAGCAGTGGCCGAATCCAACGGTAGCTCCAAGGTACTATCTTCGATAAAATCACCTAAATGTGAATCGTCGTCATCACCAATCGGCGTTTCCATCGAAATTGGTTCTTTGGCGATTTTCAGCACTTTACGGATTTTATCTTCCGGCATATTCATGCGTTCCGCCAACTCTTCCGGTGTGGCATCACGCCCCATTTCCTGCAACATTTGACGCGAAATACGATTTAATTTATTAATGGTTTCAATCATATGCACTGGAATACGAATCGTGCGTGCCTGATCGGCAATCGAACGAGTGATCGCCTGACGGATCCACCAAGTTGCATAGGTAGAAAATTTATAACCACGCCGATATTCAAATTTATCTACCGCTTTCATCAAGCCGATATTGCCCTCTTGAATCAGATCCAAGAACTGTAGCCCACGGTTAGTGTATTTTTTGGCAATCGAAATTACCAAACGCAAGTTGGCTTCCACCATCTCTTTTTTGGCGCGGCGGGCTTTCAGTTCGCCTTGCGAAATCCGTTCACCGATTTCACGAATTTGTGCTACCGATAGGCTACTGTCTTTTTCAATCACTTCAAACTTACTGATAATGGTACGAATTTCAGGCTCGTAGCTCTGTAATTTCTCCGACCATGGCTTGCCCGCGTTTAACGCTTTAACTAACCAAGTATCACTAGTTTCATGCCCGATAAAGCCTTTCGGGAAGTAACTGCTCGGCACTTTGCTGTATTCATTAACCAAGCGACGCAACAACCGCTCTTCGGTACGGATACGTTTCAACATACCACGCATCAACAACACCAAACTATCAAATTGTTTCGGCACTAAGCGGAATTGTTGGAATACATCCGAAAGTACCGCAATATGTTCTTTGGCTTTTTTACTGGTGCGCCCATGTTTTCTGATCACTTCCAGCGTTACGCTGTACTGCTCTTTTAACTCTGTAAATTTTTGACGGGCAAATTCCGGATCAATACTATTATCAGAATCATCACTATCTGCCGCAGTCCCGTCTTCACTCTCTTCTTCATCATCATCCAGATCTGCAGCGGCGGTTTCACTTTCGCCGTCTTCCTCGTCAAAATTTTCTGACAGTTCCACGGCCTCTTCGGTCACAATGTCATTCAAATCTACAAAACCGGTGATGAGATCGGTCAAACGAATCGTACCGGCTTCAACTTGATCATACTGCTCCAGTAATGAGGTGATCGCTTCCGGATACTCTGCCACCGCACTTTGTACTTCGTTGATCCCTTCTTCAATGCGTTTGGCAATATCAATCTCGCCTTCGCGGGTCAACAGCTCTACGCTGCCCATTTCACGCATATACATTCGCACCGGATCGGTGGTACGACCCAGCTCAGCCTCTACACTCGACAATACTTGTGTGGCTTCTTCTACCGCATCTTCATCGGCGATATTTTCATTCAACATCAAGTCATCAGCATCCGGCGCTGTTTCCAGCACTTGGATTCCCATGTCGTTGATCATTTGAATAATATCTTCAATCTGCTCGGCATCCACCAACTCTTCCGGCAGGTGATCGTTCACCTCAGCAAAAGTTAAATAGCCTTGCTCTTTTCCTTGGGCAATCAGCAGTTTTAATTGAGATTTAGAGGTTTGCTCCATAAATTTGATATCCGCACTTATTGATTATTGAGGTTAAAAGGCAAATTACAGCTGTGGATTATACCATAGCTGCCGATTCCAACCCAACGGATTCTTACCGAATGGATTTATTTGCCTGTAATAATTCCGCTAACTCTTTCTTCTCTTCCAAACTCAAGCGTTGATTTCGATCTTTGGCAATTAGCAATTCCATTCGTTTTTCAATCAACCGGTTATATAGATGATCTAAATTATCCATAAAGGTCTTTTCTACGTTGTCATCGTCGATAAGATGATCCCAAACCGCCAACATTTCAAGGGGCTTCTCGTTTTCTTTTCCGCGCCAATACTCCAAAATCTGCCCCGTGGTCAAGCCGACCCGGCTTTGACATAAGCTTGCCAAACTATAGAACAGCTGAAAGCCGGGGTCATCCAGATCACGCAACGGCTCAATGTCCGGAATGGTTTCCGCCAAACGTGGATTTTGCAGCAGCAACGCAATCAGCAGGCGCATTGGAGTTTGTTTAATTTTAGGCTGTGTCATGACCGCACTTTCGCGCTGTTGTGTGGTTTCGGCAATCAATTTTTGCAGTTGATTCGGGTCAATAATACCCAGTTTGCTGCCCAAGATTTCGACCAAATAGGTACGCAACAACTTGCCCGGAATTTTTTGAATCAACGGCTCGCTGAGTGCCGCTAATTTTGCCTTACCTTCTTTGCTGCTTAAATCCACTTTTTGCAGCAACTGCTCAAACAGAAACTCATTCAGGTTTTTAGCTTGTGCCACAAATGCTAAAAATGCCGTTTTGCCCATTTTTCGGATATAAGAATCCGGATCTTCTCCGTCGGGCAGAAAAACAAATTTTAACTGCCGTCCATCGTGTAAGTGCGGTAACGCATTTTCCAATGCGCGCCATGCTGCATCTCGCCCGGCACGATCGCCGTCGTAGCAGCAGATAATCTGTTCACAGCTGCGAAACAGTTGTTGAATCTGTTCTGAAGTGGTGGCGGTGCCTAATGCAGCAACTGCATTATTTACGCCAAATTGTGCCAAGGCAACCACATCCATATAACCTTCAACCACCAATAAGAAATCCGGTTCAGCATTGTCTTGCAGCGCTTCGTACAATCCGTACAGCTCATTGCCTTTGTGGTAGATCGCAGTTTCCGGCGAATTCAAATACTTCGGCTTTTCATCGCCCAGCACTCGCCCGCCAAACGCAATCACTCGTCCGCGCCGATCACGAATCGGAAACATCAACCGATGCCGAAACCGATCATAAATATTGCCACGGTCATTTTTCGACAACATACCACTGTCCAACAACTGCTGCTGCATTTCTCGGCTTTGTCCGAAACGTTGCAGCACGCTGTCCATACGGTTAGGCACAAAGCCGATTTGATAACGCGCCATCACTTCTGGCGATAAACCGCGTTTTGCTGCATAAGTTTGTGCCGGAATATCGTTTGCCAGATTTTGTTGATAAAAAACGGCAATATCTTGCATCAATTGATGCAGATCACGCTTACTTTGATAACTTAAACTCCCGCCTTTTTCTGAGTCAAATTTTCGCTGCTCACGTGGTACATCCAAGCCGTGCATTGCCGCCAACTCTTCCACGGCTTCCACAAACTCCAACTTGTCATATTCCATTAAAAACCCAATCGCATTGCCATGTGCACCACAACCAAAACAGTGATAGAACTGTTTATTTTGGCTGACAGTAAAAGAGGGCGTTTTCTCATGATGAAAAGGACAGCAAGCCTGGTAATCACGGCCGGCTTTTTTCAATTTGACACGCCCATTAATCAATTCGACAATATCTGTGCGCGCCAAGAGATCATCAATAAATGTTCTTGGAATAGGACCTTTCATCAGTGCAATTGCTCCGCTTCAGGTTATTTTAAATGACGCAATAAAAAGAGAAAATTTTATATAATAAAACCGTGAAGCACTGGGCATCACGGTTTTATTGAATTCTAACAGTTTACCGCCAAAACGGTAGCGCTGTTTAAATTAATATAAACGGGTATGACGGGCGTTTTCGCGAGCCAATTTTTTTGCATGGCGTTTTTGTGCGGACGCTTTTTCACGTTTACGAATAGTAGTTGGTTTTTCGTAGAACTCACGGCTGCGAACTTCGGCTAAGATACCGGCTTTTTCGCATGAACGTTTGAAACGACGTAATGCTACGTCAAAGGATTCGTTTTCACGTACTTTAATTACAGGCATGTGCCATTCACCTCAAAGGAACTTTGTTATTTTAACTTAATTGCCGCACTTAAGACGACAGGACGATATAAAGGTTTGCAATTCTAATGCAAAACATAGCCTAAAGTCAAAGCAAAGTTTAGGGTCTGTTGATATTTGTTTATAATTTGAGCTATAGACTCTTTTTCGTCAATACAAGGCAAAAGTTGTGAAGTTTAGTGGTTCTAAACGAACGGCTTTTAACGCCGTAGTGGCGAAAAAGCGTCATAGTCCAGCGGATTGTGTTTAAAATGAGCACATTCGTCGTTGTAATCCTCATCAATAGTCCCACTATTGATTTCGACTTACGCCTAGATTGTGCTCATTTTAAACGACAACTCAAAATATAAACAAATATCAACAGACCCTATTGTTACCCAAAAAAACTTATGGCTTTTCTGTCGCTCGGCTGGAGAAAAACGCGAAATTTGCGTAGAATATCACTTTATTTGACAGATTCGAAAAACAGGTAATTCTTGAATGCGGATTTTAGGTATTGAAACCTCTTGTGATGAAACCGGCGTGGCTATTTATGATGAACAGCAAGGGCTTGTCGCCAACCAACTGTATTCCCAGATTGCGCTGCACGCCGATTACGGCGGCGTAGTACCGGAACTTGCCTCGCGCGACCATATCCGCAAAACAGCGCCGTTAATTCAAGCTGCCTTGCAAGAAGCCGGACTGCGTCCTGAAGATATCGACGGTGTTGCTTATACCGCCGGCCCCGGTTTGATCGGCGCATTATTAGTCGGCTCGACTATCGCTCGCTCCCTCGCCTATGCCTGGAGTGTGCCTGCCTTGGGGGTACACCACATGGAAGGACACCTGCTTGCGCCAATGCTGGAAGACAATCCGCCTGACTTTCCGTTTATTGCATTGTTAGTGTCCGGCGGACATACGCAATTGGTACAAGTGGACGGTGTCGGGCAGTATCAACTGCTGGGAGAATCGATTGACGATGCCGCCGGCGAAGCCTTTGATAAAACCGCAAAACTGCTAGGATTAGATTATCCCGGTGGTGCAGCGCTGGCAAAACTGGCGCAAAACGGCAAAGTGCGGTTCAAATTTCCGCGCCCAATGACCGATCGCCCAGGCTTGGATTTTAGTTTTTCCGGTTTGAAAACCTTTGCCGCCAACACCATTGCCAACAATCCCAATGACGAGCAAACCCGCGCCGACATTGCATTTGCTTTTCAAGAAGCCGTGGTTGACACTCTCATGATCAAATGCCGCCGAGCCTTACAGCAAACCGGCTTAAAACGGTTGGTGATAGCCGGAGGCGTCAGCGCCAATACCGCACTTCGCCACGGTTTGGCAGAATTAATGCAGCAACTCAACGGCGAAGTTTTTTACCCCGAACCACAATTTTGTACCGACAACGGCGCTATGATTGCTTATGCCGGTTTTTTAAGACTAAAACACGGACAACGCCAAGATCTAGCGATCGAAGTACGGCCACGTTGGAATATGACGGAACTTTCGCCTTTAATCGCGATATAAAATAGCGATATAAAGTGGCGTTATAAATTGGTACTCTTAAATTGGTACTCTAAAGTGGCACTCTAAATTTAACAAATGACTTAACGACTTATACTTGCTTAAAAAAGGAGATTATGATGAAAAATTGGCATGTTTGGCTACTTATCGGCAGTATTTCAATTCTGTTCGGCTTGTTCGCGATTATTAACCCGTTTGCCGCCAGTATTGCGGTGGAACAACTGATTTCTTGGATCTTCATTTTGATCGGGATAATCCAAATTTACTCCGCTTGGAAAACCCAGCGGTTTTCATGGGTGATGTTATCAGGGGTTATCGGACTACTGGTCGGTTTAGTGATGCTGACCAACCCGTTAGTCGCCCTGATCTCGCTCACCGCAACTATCTCCATTTTATTGCTGTGTATCGGCTGTGCCAAACTACTCGCCTCTTGGCGCTTGCGCGGCACACCGTTTTTTGGCTTTGTGATGTTTTCCGGGCTGCTGTCGGTGTTGATCTCAATCGTTATTCTTGCCAACTTGCCGAACGCCGCCGCTAACCTGCTGGGTTTACTGCTGGCAATCGAACTGATTTCAAACGGAATTTCACTGCTGACCTATTCGGTCATCATCAAAAAAATGGAACATGAATAATCGAAAAACAACAAAGTGCGGTCTGCTGAAACCGCACTTGCTCTTTTGTTTACCAATTTATAATTTGTTGAATTAAGGCAAACACATTGCTCTTTATCTTATAAATCAGGACCAATGTCTCCTATCGGTATGGCATCTTTTGAATTTATTTGAATGCAAAGGTTATTTACTAAACTTTTTAAAATTATTTTAGAGTACTCCGACTTTTCCTTAGTATTATCAGATGAATATTCGGGGAAATATCCAGCTATAAATTGTCCGATTGCCGCATTATCAGTAGAGAAATCAGGGCATAATATTAAGATATCATTATAATCATATGCAATACCAAATTTAATTTGAAAACTATTATCAGTAATCCTAACATCCTCTTTTTTATAATATTTCAATTTATATTTCACTAATTGCTCTACATTTTTAGATATAGTAAACCATTCACTTTTAAACTCTAAATCCTTTCTCTTTTCAAGATCAGATCTTAATACTGAAACATCATAGACCACAATATTTGATAAAGATAAAATAGAATTTTTTACTTTATCACTTACTATAAAAGAGAAAGAAAAAACAATCATAGCATATATAAAAGATATTTTAACAAATTGCTCACCATTAGATTTAGAAAACCTTAACAAATATCTATTAACTAATTTCACCCTTAAGCAAGCGAAAAAAACCATATAAAAAATAATTATTAACGCAATAATTTCATTATTAATAATAATTTCAAAAAAATAATTAAAAAACAACTTATCATATCCATAAAAAATAGCAACCAAGAGTAAAATAAATAAAAACCCAAAACATAATGTTATTAAAGATAAGTTATGATTTTCTTTTTTTATTAATTTTATTTGGTTAAATATATTTTTATATTTTATTTTATTATCATTAAGCATCTCAATATCACTTCTTGTATTAATAAAAAATTTCAACTGATAAAATAAAAAATATAATAAAAAAGCTAAAATCAAAAAAACATAATAATCATTATAAACAATATTAAAATATTCATTCGAAAATCTCACATGAATTTCAAAAAGAAGAAAAACAATACCTAAAAGAGATATAGCAACCAATATCTCCTCAAGTTTATCAGAAACTTTTAAATTCATATTGTGAACGGCAAACACACTTAAAATAAAAGAGAATAAGAAATAAGACATATATAAATAAAAATTATTTACAAAATAAATTTCATACTTGAATAAAATTAATTTTAATAAAGAAATTATCAATATAACAAAAAAAGAAAATATATAAACCAATCCAATTTCATGTTTTACTGCATGTTTTTTGATTTCAGAAAAAAGTAAAAAAACGCCTAAAAGTGGAAAGAAAGTAATATAAATAAATATACCTAGTGAAACATTAGAATCACTATATAAAGATATTTTATCAATATCCTCTAAATAAGAAGCAAAAGCATTCTGAATAGCACATAGAACAAAAAATGGAAAAATGATTATTACATTTCTAACAAAAGTCCTTTCCGTATTATTTGCAATCTTTTTAGTCTGTTCATAAATACGTTTACTATACATAAAACCTCCCAAGCTATTGTTTCCGCTTAAACTTACTCCACATTTTATCCTCCTGTCCACGCCACAGGCGTTGGATATTTTCGTGGTGGCGGTAGATCAGTAGGCAGCAGACGAGGGCGACGGGGAAGGTGAATTCCGGTTTGAAATAGTAAACGTAAAATGGGACTAAAAGTGCGGTTATCACGGCGCTGAGCGAGGAATAGCCACTGATTAAAAAGACCAATAGCCATGTGCCGAGCATGCTGCCCGCGACACCCCACGCAATCGGCGAAATTGCGCCGAAAGCAGTTGCTACGCCTTTGCCGCCTTTAAAGCCGAAATAGAGTGGGAAGCAGTGCCCTAAGCAAGCCGCCAGTGCAACCATTCCCAGTTCAAAATGGGTCAGTTTTAAGTAGTAACCTGCCCAGACCGGCAGCATGCCTTTCAAGATATCCAACACCAATACCAGCAATGCCACCCATTTTCCACCGCTACGCAACACATTGGTCGCCCCCGGATTACCGGAGCCGACACTGCGCGGATCGGGCAATCCTGCCAAGCGAGAAAGCAAAATGGCACTGGAAATGGAGCCTAACAAGTAAGCAAAAATCATGTAAAAAACAGCAAACAGGCTCATAACAACCTCACTGGCTTCGCAATTAAACGTGAAGAATCTTGATAATATGATCCATTGTACCTAAAATTCGTGGCATAATCTTCGTTAAATGTTCTATTCCGCACAAAATGAGAAAAAAGATGTACGATACAATTTTTATTGAAAAACTGACGGTGTTTGCGACCATCGGAGTTTATGATTGGGAGCAGCAGATTAAGCAAAAGCTGGTGTTCGATTTGGAAATGGCGTGGAACAGTCAACGTGCAGCTGCGGAAGATAATGTTGCCTATTGCCTGAATTATGCCGAAGTCAGCCAATTCATCATTGATTATGTTGAAGCTAAGCCGTTTTTGTTAATCGAAACGGTTGCTTATCAAGTGGCTGAACAGCTGCAACAACGCTTTGCTATTCCATGGCTGCGACTGAAACTCAGCAAACCCGGTGCCGTAGCGCAAGCGGCTACGGTCGGCATTGTGGTGGAGCGGGGGCAACGCTGATGCCATCTGCGTTTTACGGTTACTTGGGCTTGCTGCTT
The DNA here is from genome assembly GCF_004342725.1 of Testudinibacter aquarius. GTDB lineage: Bacteria > Pseudomonadota > Gammaproteobacteria > Enterobacterales > Pasteurellaceae > Chelonobacter > Chelonobacter aquarius. The sequence continues at coordinate 78,850 of NZ_SMCP01000001.1, forward strand.
GCTTCCCTGTTTTGGGGTGGCAATTTTATGTTCGGCAAGATGGTTAGTGCCGAGATTCCGCCGATTATCTTAAATTTCAGCCGCTGGTTTCCGGCGGCGATTATTTTACTGTTGCTATTTCACCGCCAGTTGAAGCCTTGCTTGCCGATTATCCGTCGCTATTGGCTGCTGCTGACCGCACTTGGTGTGTTAGGCATCATCTTCTTTCCGGTTTTTTTATATCAAGGATTGCTCACCACCACGGCATTAAATGCCAGTATTTACTTAGCCGCTGTGCCGATGGCAACACTGTTGCTAAATCACCTGATTTTTCGGGATCCGATTCAACCGACAATGTTAATTGGTGCGATATTGAGCTTTATCGGGGTGCTCTACCTGTTGGTTCAAGGCCAACCCTCGAATATTTTGGCATTAAATATCAACAACGGCGATATTTGGGCAATTGGTTCGGCGCTAAGTTGGGCGGTATATTGCGCCATCGTGCGTCTCAAACCGCCACAGCTGATCAACAGCGTGTTTGTCACTTCGTTGGTGACTATCGGCGTGCTGCTGTTTAGCCCGATATATCTTTATTCACTGGCGCAAGGTGACGGCACAGTTTACCGCGAACTCAGCACCACACAGTGGCAAATTGTGCTCTATTTAATTATCTTTCCGTCAATTTTATCCTACATCTTTTGGAATTACGGCATCAGCATTGTCGGCTCAGCAAAAGGCGCCAGTTTCACCAATATTGTACCGCTGTTTGCCGCCGCCTTAAGTATTATTATTCTGCGAGAGCCAATCCACCTTTACCATATCATCAGCAGCATTTTGATTATTTGCGGCTTGGTTTTGTGCAACCGCAAAGTGCGGTCACCTTAACGGTACAATTGCGATGGTTTTTCCTAATGGTGCAAGAAGTTTTAATAATGTACTCAGCTGAGGATTCGATGTACCTTTCTCAATTCTTGCAATCACGGGCTGTTTAACACCGCTCAGAGCCTCCAATTTCTTTTGCGAAACGCCTAATTCCTGTCTGGCATTGATTAACTCACTAATCAATGCCACCCTAAGATCACTTTCTCTAATCTCCTCTACACTAAAAATCTCTTTTTCAAAATCATTCCAGTTTGAACCGATTGGAGAGATACTATTCATTATTATTTCCTCTTTTAATCATATCTTTTAAATTTTTCTTTGCTCGTTCAATATGTTGCTGTGGTGTTTTGCGTGTCGTTTTCATAAATTGGTATAATAAAACAAAGCTCTGATTCTTGTATGCGGCAAATAATATTCGATCTCTTAATGGTCTTATTTCCCATATTTCTGCCTCTAAATGTTTGATATAAGGTTCGCCTGCGGTGACGCCATGCAAGCTTAATACCTTAATATAATCACGGATCTTGTTCAATTTAATGCGACTATCTTTATCTTTTTTTTCGATAGTTCAATAAGATACAACTTAACAGGCTCTTTTCCTTTTTTATCCTGATAAAATACAATATCAAACATAGCCCTTCCTTATCACCGACAATAACATACAAAACACATGCATTCAATAACTTAAAAGTTATTAAATGCTATATAAATCTGATAAGGAAAATAGCGAAGCTGAGAAGAAAATCGAAAGATCAGTACAAAATATTGCGATCTGGCACGAAAAATAGCAATCAAATATCGGAAAAAGTGCGGTCACGCCAATAATAGTAGCTGTTTTAAATTTGTCAGTTCAACATGGGGCAGATTGCGACTTTGTTGATGCGCAAGCAATGAGTCGCTGTTTAGGTTCAGCCACACAGCCTGACAGCCCGCTTGAACAGCGCCTTGCACATCAGCTTGCAGATTATCGCCAACGTGCAAAATCTGATCCGACCGCACGTTGAAGTGCGCTGCGGTTTGAGCGAATAGATCAAAGTGCGGTTTTGCCCTGCCGTGCTCGCCACCGCGTAGGCACAAGCTGAACTGGGTTAAGCCAATTTTTTTGGGATCAACATTGCCATTGGTGATCACTGCCAGCGGATAGCGCTCTGCCAAGCTGTCCAAAGTGGCTTTTGTTTGTGGCGATAACGCTATTTGATGGCGCCAATGGATAAAATGTGCCATCGCCTGCGAAATAATCGTATCGATTTTACCGACTGAAACCGCACTTTGCGTTAATAGACGTTCAAGTGCAACAATCCGCCAATGCACCACATCTTCCATGATCAACGGATTCGCCACTGCAACCACACGTTTAACTTGCCCCCAACTTTCCACCGTCAAGTGCGGTAACGCCGCCAAACGCTGCAATTCACACAAAAATTGCTTTTCTGCTTCAGCAATCACGCTGCGGTTGTCATATAAAGTATCGTCGAGATCAAAGCTGATAATGTTGAATGGCTGTAGCTGGCGATAGAAACGCATAATCAATCCTAAAAATGAATAAGAGAGATATTATGCCATTAATTCGCAAAGTGCGGTTTAAAAAATAAAATTTCAATATTGCGATCCGGAAAGAAAGAAAAATCAACGATAATAGCCGCAGCTTTGGGTTTAAGCGTGGCTTTCATCCCGAAATCTGCGGCTGTTTGACTAAAATCCCTGATATTACTTCAGGGAAGTACCGATTTATAACATCTATTCTTCAATCGCTTTGGCTTTATATTTTGGATTCATCAGGTTTTCCGGTGACAAAATATCGTCCAGCTGCGCTTCGGTCAACAAGCCTTTTTCCAACACCACATCTTTGACGCTGCGTCCGGTGGTAGCACAAATTTTGCCGATAATATCGCCATTATGATGACCAATAAATGGATTCAAATAAGTGATAATTCCAATTGAATTAAACACATAATTTTCGCATACTTCTTTATTCACCGTGATGCCGTCAATACATTTATCGCGCAAATTGACACAAGCATTGCTCAACAACGAAATGCTTTCAAACATTGCTTGTCCGATCACCGGCTCCATCACGTTCAATTGCAATTGCCCGGCTTCAGCGGCAAACGTGATGGTGAGATCATTACCAAACACTTTAAAGCACACCTGATTCACTACTTCCGGAATGACCGGGTTGACTTTTGCCGGCATAATCGATGATCCGGCTTGAAGTTCCGGCAAGTTGATTTCATTTAATCCGGCACGCGGCCCTGACGACAACAAACGCAAATCGTTGCATACTTTAGACAATTTGACGGCAGTACGTTTCAGCGCACCATGCACCATCACATAAGCACCACAATCCGAAGTGGCTTCGATTAAGTTATGCGACAGCACACAAGGCAAGCCACTGACTTCACTCAAATAGCGGGTTGCCAGTTCCGGATAACCTGTCGGGGTATTCACGCCGGTGCCGATTGCGGTGGCACCCAAATTGACTTCTAACAACAAATTCGCTGTGCGCGATAAATTCAAAATTTCTTCATCTAGTAATACCGCAAACGCAGCAAATTCCTGCCCGACACTCATCGGCACCGCATCTTGCAACTGAGTGCGCCCCATTTTTAAAATTCCGGCAAACGCCTGTGCTTTAGCTTCAAACCCCTCTTTTAAATAACGAATTTGTTCGATCAATTTCATCAGACTGTTATAAACCGCAATTCGGAAACCGCTCGGATAAGAGTCGTTGGTCGATTGACTGGCGTTAACATGATCCATCGGATCTAAATAGCGATATTCGCCTTTTTGATGCCCCATCAATTCCAACGCTAAGTTAGCCACCACTTCATTGGTATTCATATTGACTGAAGTGCCCGCTCCGCCTTGAAATACATCCGACGGAAATTGATCCAAACATTTGCCTTGCTCTAAAATGGTATCGCAAGCCTGAATAATCGCTTGAGCAATTTTTTTCGGAATCACTTTCAGCTCAACGTTTGCCAATGCTGCTGCTTTTTTGACCATCACCATACCACGCACAAATTCCGGAATATCGGAAATCACCGCATTGGAAATGTTAAAATTTTCTACCGCTCTTAAGGTGTGAATGCCCCAATATACATCTGCCGGCACTTCTCTTTCACCCAATAAATCTTTTTCAATTCTGACTGCTGTCATCGCATTCTCCTATTAATGGTCACTGATTATCGGCAGTGGCTGCTGCCTGTTGATGGCGATATTGTAGCAATTTAAAAGCGTTGATCACTGGACATAAATTTATGCTATTCATTACTTTTTATAATCGAAGTTTGGCTTGAAAACACCCAAAACATCCCCATTATAATGGTCATTCATTAGGGTCTGTTGATCTTTGTTTATATTTTGAGTTGTCGTTTAAAATGAGCACAATCTAGGCGTAAACCGAAATCAATAGTGGGACTATTGATAAGGATTACAACGACGAGTGTGCTCATTTTAAACACAATCCGTAGGACTATGACTCTTTTTCGCCATTACTTTTCGTACTACAGCGGCGTTAAAAGTCGTTCGTTTAGAATCACTAAACTTCACAACTTTTGCCTTGTATTGACGAAAAATAGTCTATAGCTCAAATTATAAACAAAGATCAACAGACCCTATACTGAGTCGGAGATACCACATGCCATTATTACTTTTATTTGCTATTTTCGGGCTTTACGTGTATTTAGAATTATCCCTACTCGTCACCATCGGCAGTGCCATCGGTGTTTTTCCGTTAATCCTGTTGCTTATCCTTTCCAGCGTTATCGGGCTTTGGATTATCCGTCTGCGCGGTTGGTACACCATGCTGCGCCTGCAACAACAGCTGCGACAAGGGGAAGTACCGTCGCAAAGTTTGGTGCAAACCGCACTTTGGCTGCTTGCCGGGGTACTATTTTTGATTCCCGGCTTTCTAAGCGATATTCTCGCGATATTGTTACTGATGCCGTTTAGCACCCGCCTGCTAGAAAAGTATGTATCGCATAAAGTGCGGTCATTTGCTGCTTTCAATGGTAAATTCGCCCAAACTAACGACCGCCATCGTCCTGATAACAGCACGGTTTATGAAGCGGAATACGACAAAAAAGTCGATGAAGATAAACGCTTACATTAAAAATTTTATTTTTGCCCTTGAAAGCCGATAGCCTTGCCCATATTAAGTTTTCACCAATTATTAAAACCGCACTTTGCATGGTGTTGGTTACGCAAGTATCCGAACACTGCGCAAACGCATTCAATTAATTAATCTAACTACATCAGGAGAAAGTGAGATGAATATTCGTCCATTACACGATCGTGTGATTATCAAACGTGAAGAAGTTGAAACCCGTTCAGCCGGCGGCATTGTGTTGACCGGTTCAGCCGCCACCAAATCGACCCGTGCTAAAGTATTGGCGGTCGGCAAAGGTCGTATTTTGGAAAACGGCAGCGTGCAGCCACTGGATGTGAAAGTCGGCGACAGCGTTATTTTTAATGAAGGCTACGGCGTGAAAAGCGAAAAAATCGACGGCGAAGAAGTGTTAATCATCTCGGAAAACGATATTTTGGCAATCGTTGAATAATCACTCTTATTTTACTATAACTCATTGTAATAGAAGGAATATACAAAATGGCAGCAAAAGACGTTAAATTTGGTAATGATGCTCGTGTCAAAATGTTGGCAGGGGTAAATGTATTAGCCGATGCAGTGAAAGTGACATTAGGTCCGAAAGGTCGCAACGTGGTGTTAGACAAAGCGTTCGGCGCACCAACAATCACCAAAGACGGGGTTTCGGTTGCGCGTGAAATCGAATTGGAAGACAAATTCGAAAACATGGGCGCACAAATGGTTAAAGAAGTGGCATCTAAAGCCAATGACGCTGCCGGTGACGGTACGACCACCGCCACCGTATTGGCACAATCTATTGTCAACGAAGGCTTAAAAGCGGTCGCCGCCGGTATGAATCCGATGGATCTTAAACGCGGAATCGACAAAGCTGTGGTCGCCAGTGTTGAAGAGTTGAAAAAATTATCCGTGCCTTGTGCCGATTCAAAAGCGATTGAACAAGTGGGCACTATTTCTGCCAACTCTGACACTACCGTCGGTAAATTAATCGCTGAAGCAATGGATAAAGTCGGTAAAGAAGGCGTGATCACCGTGGAAGACGGCAGCGGTCTGGAAGACGAATTAAATGTGGTTGAAGGTATGCAATTCGATCGCGGTTATCTGTCACCTTATTTCATCAACAAACCGGAAACCGGCAGCGTTGAATTAGATAATCCGTATATCCTGCTAGTTGACAAAAAAATCTCCAATATTCGTGAGTTACTGCCAGTGCTGGAAGCTGTCGCTAAAGCGGGTAAACCGTTGTTTATCGTCGCCGAAGATGTTGAAGGTGAAGCGTTGGCAACCTTGGTGGTCAACACCATGCGCGGTATTGTGAAAGTTGCTGCGGTAAAAGCGCCGGGCTTCGGCGACCGTCGTAAAGCAATGCTGCAAGACATTGCGGTGTTGACTGCCGGTACCGTGATTTCTGAAGAGATCGGCATGGAACTGGAAAAAGCCACGATTGAAGAGTTGGGACAAGCCAAACGTGTGGTGATCACCAAAGACAACACGACGATTATCGACGGTATCGGCGATCAAGCGCAAATCAGTGGTCGAGTGACACAGATTCGTCAACAAATCGAAGAATCCTCTTCCGATTATGATCGTGAAAAACTACAAGAGCGTGTAGCAAAATTAGCCGGCGGTGTGGCGGTGATCAAAGTGGGTGCGGCAACCGAAGTCGAAATGAAAGAGAAAAAAGCCCGCGTTGAAGATGCACTGCATGCCACCCGTGCTGCGGTTGAAGAAGGCGTGGTTGCCGGTGGTGGTGTTGCGTTGATCCGCGTTGCCAACAAACTGGTTGATTTGACCGGTGATAACGAAGATCAAAATGTCGGCATCAAATTGGCATTACGCGCAATGGAAGCGCCATTGCGCCAAATCGTCGCCAATGCCGGAGAAGAAGCTTCTGTGGTTGCTAGCAACGTTAAAGACGGCGTTGGTAACTACGGTTATAACGCTGCAACTGAAACCTATGGCGACATGCTTGAAATGGGTATTTTAGATCCGACCAAAGTAACTCGCTCTGCTCTGCAATTCGCAGCCTCTATTGCCGGGTTGATGATCACCACCGAATGTATGGTAACTGAACTGCCTAAAGCCGAAGCACCAGATATGGGCGCCGGAATGGGCGGCATGGGTGGAATGGGCGGCATGATGTAACCGCACTTCCCTCGTGAAGTAAACCCCGATAACAGGTTGAGTTATCGGGGTTTTATTTTGCTCAGAAAAAGCTATATACAATCAGCCTAACGACATAACATTCATTAGCCAAATAAAATCGGCACGACCAATACGGTGGCAATCATCACGATAATCGTGAAAGGTACCCCAATTTTCAGGAAGTCAGAGAATTTGTAACCGCCCGGCCCTAATACCATGGTATTGACCGGAGAAGAGACCGGTGTCATAAATGCTGCCGATGCTGCCACTGCAATCGTAATCACAAACGGTAGCGCTGATGTCTGAAGCTCATTTGCTAATGCCACGCCAATCGGGGTCATCAAAATCGCCGTAGCCGTGTTCGAGATAAACAACCCGATTAGCGCACATAAAATAAATAAACTGGCCAGTACTCCATGAATACCCCATTCACCAACCAGCTCAATCAAACCGCTGACGGCAAGGCTAATTCCACCGGTTTTATCCAGCGCTATTGCAAACGGCATCATACCGACAATCAAAATCAGGCTCGGCCAATGAATTGAATTATAGGCGCTGCGTGCATCAATACAGCGGAATTTTGCCAACATCATGCAAGCGATCAGTGCCGCAATCACATTCGGCACCACGCCGGATACCATCAACGCCACCATTGTCACCACCGACAAAATAGCATGCGGTGCTTGCGTAATGGCCGGAGCAACTTGATCAATCTCACTGGGATAATTCAGCATAAAGAAGTCTTTATTACTGCTGCGCAGTTCACGAATCTGTTTCCAGTCACCGATGACCAAATACTGATCCCCGGTGGTAATTACGACATCGGCTAATTCTTCGGTAATCCGCTTGGTGCCACGTTTAACGCCGGCAATAATTAAACCATATTTGTGCTGAAATTTAATTTCACGCACCGTTTTACCCAAATTAGCACTTTCCGGAATCGGCGAAATCTCCGCCATGCCGACCGACTTCGCTTTTTCACTATAGTAGTTGCCACGCACTTCAATCGGCTTCAATCCGTATTCTTCACAAAACTGCGCCCAATCCAAGTCGTTGTTGGCAATATCCAGTAATAAAATATCTTTTTCGCGCACATCGGTCAATGCAGACGCAGTGACGACAATGTGACGAATTCGGCGCCAGCGCTCGACTGCAACCACTAAAATACGGTATTGAGAATGTAGGTGCAGCTCATCGAGTGTTTTGCCGATCAAACGAGAACCGGGCATTACCAGTGCCTGCTTGGAACGATCTTGGATTTGATAACTTTCGATCAAATCATTCATCGAAGTGCGGTTATAGTTGTTTTCCTCATGACCTTGGTTATCACTATCCAAAAATCGACGGGCAAACAGCATATAGCCAATTCCTAATACTAACACCATCAAACCAATCGGAGTGAACGTGAAAAAACCAAGCGGCGGCTCTCCTGCTCGCACCAATTCAGCATTCGCAATCAGGTTAGGCGGTGTTGCGATCAACGTTGTCATCCCACTGGTTAAGCCAGCCACACTCAGTGGCATCATCAAGCGCTTCGGTGAAATATTCATCTGAGCACAAATCGCCAAAACCACCGGAATAAAAATCGCCACGATGCCGGTAGAACTCATAAATGCGCCCAGTCCCGCCACAGCTACCATCAGTAACACCAGAATTTTGACTTCATTATTATCAGCCGCTTTAATCAGCCATTCACTCACTTGATAGGCAACCCCAGTTCGCAGCAATCCTTCACCGACCACGAACAGTAGCGCAATCAAAATAATATTCGGATCGCTAAATCCAGCCAAAATTTCCGGTACACTCAAAATTCCGCTCAAACTGAATGCCACCATCACCAACAACGCCACCACATCCATTCTGATTTTATTGGAGATAAACAACCAAACCGCAACCACTAAAAAAGCGAGTACTAAAAATAATTGCGGGCTGATTGAAAGGTATTGTTGCAAAAGCATGGCTTGGTTTAACTCCCTGTTCTGATGACTAGTTCCGATTACGGACAACTTGGTGTTCTGGTTGTTCACTATAGCACAGAAGCAGAATCAATAGGTTTGAATCAATAAAAAATTGCTATTAGGCCACTGCTCTATCGCTTTTAATACGCCCTCTGAATTGATGAATTGTATTGGTGACCACACCTTGCAACCGCACTTGCTGTAATGACGAAACCCGTAAATTATCATGTTTGGAATCTAGTGAAAAAAAGATCAAATTATTCTCTTCTGCTGAAAAAAATTCGTACAGCAGTAAACTGCCGCTTTGTTCAATCACCACCAAATCACCGGGTATAATTTGAGCGGTTTCTTCGATAACCAACATATCACCCTGCTCGATTCCCCAAGAGGTCAAATGCGGGTTATTCACTCGCATAAAAAATGTCTGTTTGGGTTTTTTGATGCAATAAAGATTCAGATCCATTTTGTATTTGACCGCACTTTGCTTGCCGAAATGAAATGTTGCCTGTCGTTGATCCTCATAGACCGGCATTGGTTGGTAAGAATAGGGATGTCTGGCTGAATTATCAATGCTATTCATATTGTTATACATAATTCGCTCCTTCTTTTGTGTCAATTTTTTTAACTTTAACGATCGCCGGCACTATTTAACTGGGTATTTATACAGTGATTTATACTGTATTTTTATACAGCATTCAACTGTTTTTTATTTTTTATTGACAAAAATAATAATAGCAGACAGTAAAACATTGAATAATCTGATAGATTATTCACAATTTTCTTATGCAATAATTAAAAAATTAGCACCAAAGCAGCTATAGCATTATAAAAAAGCTGATTTCCTTAAATTTTATGTTTTATTATTGAAAATTTTACGTTAATCTTAGCTCGAGTCTCGCTTCAGAGATGATGTAAAAAGACCTTATCATTCACCATAAAAAGAAGAAAACTATGAGTAACTCAAATCACTTTTTAATCAAACTGCTGTTTCAAGGCAGTTTAATCACCAAAATCTCGATTGGTCTGGTGCTGGGTATTATTGCCGGATTGATTACACACCCCTTGACTCCTACATTAGGTTTTAACCTAGCGGAAAGTGTCAGTGTTTTAGGTACGCTGTTTGTGCGTGGTTTACGCGCAATTGCACCTATTCTGGTGTTTATCTTAGTACTGTCTGCAATTGCCAACCGCAAAGCCAGCGATGCCAAACACAATAGCAAGGCGATGAAATCCGTTATCGTACTGTATATTGTTGGTACGTTCCTCGCGGCACTGACAGCAGTCATCGCCAGTTTCTTGTTCCCAAGCCAATTGACACTGGTCACCGCCGGTGCTGAATTAAGCCCGCCACAAAATGTTAGTGAAGTTCTGCTGACGGTATTGATGAACGTGGTGGATAACCCGATTCAAGCGCTGTTTAATGCCAACTATATCGGTATTTTGGCATGGGCAATCGGCTTAGGTATCGCATTACGCCACGCTTCTGAAAGCACCAAGCGTATTATTCACGAATTGGCAGAAGCCGTGACCATGATCGTAAAAGTCGTGATCGCTTTCGCACCATTCGGGGTATTCGGCTTAGTGGCTGCAGCAATGGCGGACAAAGGCTTAGAGGAACTTGCTGCTTATGCCCGCTTGTTGTATGTATTAGTCGGTTCAATGCTGTTTGTCGCCTTTGTGGTCAATCCTATTTTAGTATTCTGGAAAACCCGCCAAAATCCGTATCCATTAATCTGGACTGCGGTGCGTGAAAGCGGCTTAACCGCATTCTTCACCCGTAGCTCTGCCGCCAATATTCCGGTCAACATGAACTTGGCAAAACGTTTAGACCTGAATGAAGAGTTGTACTCTGTCTCCATTCCATTGGGCGCAACCATTAACATGGCCGGTGCAGCGATTACCATTACCGTACTGACGCTGGCAGCCGTAACCACCTTAGGTATCGAGGTGACGTTCAGCACCGCACTTTTATTGAGCGTGATTGCCAGTGTCTGCGCTTGTGGTGCTTCCGGTGTTGCCGGGGGCTCCTTGTTGCTGATTCCATTGGCTTGTAGCCTGTTCGGTATTCCAAATGATATTGCGGTGCAAGTGATTGGCGTCGGCTTTATTATCGGTGTGATTCAAGATTCGGTAGAAACTGCACTGAACTCGTCAACTGACGTGGTATTCACTGCCGCCGCCGATATTGCAGAAAAACGCAGCAACAGTTAGTCAATCTAGCGAAATAGTCGTTAATTCAACTACTTTTATTCAAGACAAGCGAATCGGTGTAAAACTGATTCGCTTTTTTTCACCCATTGGTTTAATTTACATATTGATTAAATTTACCCATAAATAAATGAACACATGACGAGGTAGTATGCCAACCGCCATCCGATTACAACAAGCCCAACTTAAAATCAACAATCAGTTGTTTGTCACTATTGATGATTTTCAAATTATGCCAAACGAATTTGCAGTGATTGTCGGGCATAACGGTAGTGGTAAAAGTACCTTAGCTAAATTTTTGGCACAGAAAAAGGCGCCTTACACTGGCGATTATCAAAATCCATTCCAACAGATCAGCCTGCTCTCTTTTGAACAGCAACAGCAGATTGTCGAGCAGATTTATCGAGATCTGAATAACGATTGTGTCGACCCTGATTATCATGGCAAAACCGCTGCTGAACTGATTTTAGAACAGCATAACCAACCGCACTTTTTAGCCGAAGTGGCTGAGACGCTACAGATTACCCCATTGCTGAACCGCGCTTTTAAGCACCTTTCCACCGGTGAAGGGCGTAAAGTACTATTGGCTAAAGCACTGATCAGTCGCCCTCAATTGCTGATTTTAGATGAGCCGTTTGAAGGTTTGGATCAAGCATCGCAAGCATTTTGGATTGACTTACTAACCGCACTTTGCCAACAAATGACGGTGATCCTGATCATTAATCGACTGGACGATATTCCATCACAGGCCAATACCATCGCCATGATGAACAATTGCCGCCTGATCTTGCAGGATAGTGCTGAAATTATTCGTCAAAGTGCGGTGTTTCAACAACTTTGTCACGCCGAAAACAGCGTTTATCAAGCCATTCCGCTGCCTGCCGAAACGCCACAAACCCTCGATAACGATCTGGATTTCGTCTTTGATCTACACAATGTCAACGTTCGGTATGGCGATAAACTGATTTTGAACAGCTTAAACTGGCAGGTAAAACCGGGAGAAAGTTGGTGGATTAAAGGCCCCAACGGCTGTGGCAAGTCCACTCTGCTCTCGTTGATTAGTGGCGATCATCCGCAGGCATTCTGCAACCAAGTCAAGATTTTTGGTAAACAGCGTGGCAGTGGCGAAACCGTTTGGCAAATCAAACAAAAAATCGGTTTTCTCAGCAACCAGTTCCATCTGGATTATCGGGTCAATTGCAGCGCACTTGAGGTGATTGTCTCCGGCTATTACGATTCTATTGGCGTTTATCAACAAATTCCGGACAGTTTACGTTTAAATGCACTGCAATGGCTCGAGCGTATTCATATGTTGTCCTTTGCCGACAAACCGTTTCGTACACTGTCTTGGGGGCAACAGCGGTTACTCTTGATTGCTCGAGCCATGGTCAAACACCCGCCGATCTTGATTTTGGACGAACCACTGATGGGATTGGACGGGATTAACCGCCATCTAGTACTGACTTTTATCGAACAGTTGATCAGCAACAGTGCAACACAATTGCTGTTTGTTTCACACCACTTAGAAGATCAGCCTAAGTGCATCAACCGCACTTTCGAATTTATTGCAAATGCTGACAGTTACGATTATTATCAAAGCTAAACGTTATTTACTGATACGTTTTATCCTGTTAATCGACTTAAAAAGAGAGGAATTTCCGTTATGGATTTTTTAGATGGTTTGCCGATTGCAACAGTATTTTTTGTGCTGTTTGTCATTTTTACCCTGTTTTCCGCCCTGAAAACCGTGCCGCAAGGTTATCACTGGACGATAGAACGCTTTGGACGCTACACCCGCACCTTGACGCCGGGTCTGAATTTTATCGTGCCGTTTATCGATCGGGTCGGACGTAAAATCAACATGATGGAACAGGTGTTGGATATTCCGTCGCAAGAAGTGATCTCGAAAGATAATGCCAATGTGTCGATTGATGCGGTTTGTTTCGTACAAGTCATCGATGCCCGCAATGCTGCCTATGAAGTCAACCATCTGGAACAAGCGATTATCAACCTGACATTGACCAATATCCGTACTGTGTTGGGCTCAATGGAGTTGGACGAAATGTTATCACAGCGCGATTCAATCAATAGTCGTTTGTTGTCAATCGTCGATGAAGCCACCAATCCATGGGGAGTCAAAGTCACCCGGATTGAGATTCGTGACGTGCGCCCGCCAAAAGAGTTGATCGATTCGATGAACGCGCAAATGAAAGCAGAACGAAATAAACGTGCTGATGTTCTGGAAGCCGAAGGGGTGCGCCAAGCCGCAATTCTGCGTGCCGAAGGCGACAAACAGTCACGCATTCTGAAAGCAGAAGGGGAAAGACAAGAAGCCTTTCTGAAAGCCGAGGCGCGCGAGCGGGAAGCCGAAGCCGAAGCAAAAGCTACCCAAATGGTGTCCGATGCGATTGCCAGTGGTGATACTAAAGCCATCAACTACTTTATCGCACAAAAATATACCGAAGCCTTGCAACAAATCGGGCAGGCACAAAACAGTAAAGTGGTGTTGATGCCGCTGGAAGCCGGAAGCTTAATCGGTTCGGTTGCCGGTATCAGTGAATTACTCAAGGGCGATAAAAAAGCCTGATAAACTTTTAACTTAGCGAGGGACAACATGGAATGGTTTGCTGCTTGGACGTTTTGGTCTTGGTTAATTTTCGGTTTTATCCTCTTAATCGCCGAGGCTATCCTACCGGGCATTTTTCTGCTCTGGTGGGGGCTTGCCGCCTTGGCAGTCGCCGGTTTAAGCTGCCTTTTCCCGCTCTCAATAATCTGGAGTTGGGTTATTTTTGCCAGTCTGGCCGTGATCGCCAGCGTAGTGTGGTGGCGTTACCAACACCATAAAGATCAGCAGGCAGATCCGCATACCGCACTTAACCAACGTGGCATTGCGATGCTCGCTCAACGCGGCACCGTGACTGAAATGGCAGCAAGCGGTATCGGGCGTGCGCATTTCGGCGACACCACTTGGCGGATTAAAGGTGCGAATTTGCAGATCGGCGATACGGTAAAAGTATCCAAGGTTGACGGTATTACGCTATCCGTCGAGAAAATCATAAACTAGAAAACCCAAAATCGGGAAAATGTGTAAATATGCAACACTTAATTATTTATGCCCACCCACATTTACACAGCTTCAGTAAAGCCATGGTCGATAGCATTGCTGCCAGCAGTAAAAAGTGCGGTTGTGAAGTCATGATCCGCGATCTGTATCGCATGAATTTTAACCCGATTTTATCCTATGAAGAGTTGCAGGGATCGTATCAGGGTATTATTGCCGCAGAAATTCGCTACGAGCAGCAGCTGATCTCAAATGCTGATTTAATCACACTGGTTTATCCGCTATGGTGGATGGGATTTCCGGCGATCTTGAAAGGCTATCTGGATCGCGTATTAACGCACGGTTTTGCCTACAAAACAGAAAATGGCGTTTCTTGCGGACTGCTGAAAGGGAAAAAGCTGCAACAATTTATCTTGATTGGCAGTAACTTGATGGAGTATCAGCGACGTGGCTTTGATAAATCGATACAGGACACGTTGGTTGACGGTTTGTTTAACTACTGTGGAATCGAGGATATTCAACATCAGATTTTTGATGACATTCATCTGGTTAACGATCAAGCTCGCCAAACCATGCTGCGGCAGGCAGCAGAAATCACTACACAAAATTTATCTGCTGCTGAAGCTTATTAGCCCGTATCCTCATTTCAATGATGAAGTTAACGCCTTGCGACATTTGCCACAACTTTATGTAATAGTAGTGACAATTGTCGCATCTCTTCCGGCGTAATTCCTCTAAAGACTTGATGAATATTTTCCCATTGTTGCGGCATACGTTCTCGAATAAAACCAATTCCTTTTTCAGTCAATCGCAATAAGAAACTGCGTCGATCCGCTTCATCTATAACCCGTTCAATCCAGCCTCTGCCTACCAATTCATCGGAAATCCGCGTTGCGTTGGTACGGGAAGAACCGAGAATATCGCTCAGTTTCGACGGCTGAATACGATGCTCCGGCTGAGTATAGAGCACCACCAATGCCATAAACAACGTATCATTTAATTCCCACTTTTTTAATAATGTGTTGCGATGTTCCAAATAGGCGCTGCTCGAATGCAATAATAAACGGATAAGCAGAATTTTTTCCAACGGTAAATCCGGCTCTGATTGCGCACACTGCTTGATTGAGGTTTCAATTTTAGAAAAATTTCGCATAAATGATTATCTCCTTAAATAATCTAACGCTCTTATTATAACCAAAGTGATTATAACGTTACTATAAAGTCTACCAAATCGCAATCGTTGTCGTTTACTGTAAAGGGGATGTTAATTTTATGTGAAGCAGATCAACATTTGATAAAAATTACATTTACTAAAATTTAGAGTTTGCCTAATCTTATTACTGTTATTACCCAACCCTATTTTCACCCTAACCGAGGATCCCTCTATGAAATTAAAACCTACATTATTTAAAGTCCTAGCATCTGCCAGCGCTTTAGGTATCCTGCTGTCCGGTAACGCATTGGCAGCTGATCCGATTGTCATTAAATTTTCCCATGTAGTTGCCGATGAAACGCCGAAAGGTCAAGGCGCACTGTTGTTTAAAAAACTGGTAGAAGAAAAATACCCTAACCAAGTCAAAGTGGAAGTCTATCCAAACTCGTCACTCTATGGTGACGGCAAAGAGATGGAGGCCCTCCTGTTAAATAACGTGCAAATGCTGGCACCGTCGTTGGCTAAATTTGATAAATATGCCCCGCAAATTCAGTTATTCGATCTGCCATTCCTATTTGACGATATCCAAGCGGTTGAACGCTTTGAAAAAAGTGAAGCCGGCAAAAGCTTACTAAATACCATGACCGACAAAGGCATCACCGGTTTGGGCTATTGGAATAACGATTTAAAACAATTGTCTGCCAACAAAGCACTAAAATTGCCTAAAGATGCACGAGGTCTGAAATTCCGCGTACAAAACTCTGAAGTGTTGGATGCTCAATTCAAACAACTGAATGCCGTGCCGCGCAAAATGTCGTTCAGTGAAATGTATCAAGGCTTACAAACCGGCGTTGTGAACGGTGCAGAAAATCCGTATTCCAACATCTATTCACAAAAAATTCATGAGGTGCAAAAATACATCACCGAATCCAACCATGGTTTGCTGTCTTACATGGTGATTGTCAACACTAAATTCTGGGACGGTTTGCCTCCAGAGTTACGCACGGGTTTAAGTGAAATCATGGATCAAGTCAGTGATGAAGTGAATAAAAAATCCCACGAATTCAATCTGGCTGATAAACAAAAAATCATTGATGCGAAAACCTCTGAAATTATCTACTTGACGCCGGAAGAGAGATCACAATGGCGTGAAGCCATGCGTCCGGTCTGGAAAAAATTTGAAGATTCCATCGGTGCAGATTTAATTAAAGCTGCTGAAGCATCCAACCAACAATAACCCATAATTAACCCAAAGTGCGGTCTGAGTACCGCACTTCTCAAGCTCACGTTTTAAGGAGCTGCTATGCAAGCCTTCAATTTTCTGTGGGGAAAACTGGAAGAGTTCATGATCACCCTGTCACTGGCATTGATGACCTTGATCACTTTCGTTTATGTCCTATTTAATAACCTTTATAGCCCATTTTACGATCTCGCTGATGCCTATCCATCGCTGGAGTCAGTATTTCTGCCGATTGCTAATTTCTCAATCACTATCGCACAAGAAATGACGTGGAGCGTCGCACTGACCAAGCTGTTTTTTGCCATGCTAATCTTTTTTGGCGCCTCTTATGGTGTGCGTACCGCTGGGCACATCGGTATTGATGCATTAGTTAAAAAATTTAACACCCCGATACAACGCAAAATCAGTATTATCGCTTGTCTAGCTTGCCTGATTTACGCCGCATTGATCGCCTATGCCAGTAGTGAATGGGTCAGAGCGATGTTTCAAGCCAAAATCGGTGCCGAAGATTTGCAGCACTTCGGTATTCAGCTATGGCATATCGGGCTGATCATTCCAATTGGCTATCTGATGATTTTTATGCGCTTTATCGAAATTTTTGTACGTCTGTTAAAAGGACAACAAAACGGCTTAGGCTTGGCTGACGAAGCCAAAGACGCCATTAAATTACAAGAAACCGAGATACAATAAGGAGCCGTTATGACAGTCGTATTTCTGTTTATTTGCCTGTTTACACTGATGTTGATAGGCGTGCCGATTGCCGTGGCACTGGGTCTGTCCGGCTCATTGATTATTATTTTGTTCAGCCAAGACTCAATCAGCTCGGTTGCAATCAAATTATTCGAAACCTCCGAACACTACACCTTGCTCGCCATTCCGTTTTTCCTGTTAGCAGGTGCGTTTATGACCACCGGTGGCGTTGCTCGTCGTCTCATCGACTTTGCCAATGCTACTGTCGGACATATTCGTGGTGGCTTGGCGATTGCATCGGTGCTGGCCTGTATGTTGTTTGCCGCACTCTCTGGGTCTAGCCCGGCAACCGTGGCGGCTGTAGGCTCGATTGCAATTGCCGGCATGGTGCGTTCCGGTTATCCGATTGAATTCGGCACCGGGATTATCTGTAATGCCGGAACCTTAGGGATTCTGATCCCACCATCAATCGTGATGGTAGTTTATGCTGCTGCCACCGAAAGCTCGGTCGGGCGCCTGTTTATGGCTGGTGTTGTGCCAGGGCTACTGCTTGGCGGTGTCTTGATGATCGCCATTTACATCGTTGCCCGCATCAAGAATCTGCCCGCATTGCCAAGAGCGTCGGTCAAAGAGTGGTTTGCCGCTGCTCGCAAAGCGCTGTGGGGCTTAATTCTGATGGTGATTATTTTAGGCGGGATTTACAGTGGCGCCTTCACACCGACAGAAGCTGCCGCCGTTGCCGCTGTTTATTCATTCTTTGTCGCCGTGTTTGTCTATAAAGACATCAAGCTGAAAGAGTGTCCTAAAGTGTTGTTGGAAGCGGGTAAGCTGAGCATCATGCTGATGTTTATCATCGCCAACGCCATGTTGTTCGCCCATGTGTTGACCACCGAACAGATTCCACAGCACTTGACCTCGTTAGTTGTCGCAATGGAACTGCAACCGTGGCAATTCCTGATCGTGGTGAATATTATTCTGTTGGTTGCCGGTGCTTTTATGGAACCATCAGCGATTATTCTTATTCTAGTACCGATTCTGTTCCCTATTGCCATGCAATTAGGCATTGACCCGATTCATTTGGGAATTATCATGGTAGTGAATATGGAAATCGGCATGATCACGCCACCGGTCGGGCTCAACCTGTTTGTCTCCTCGGCAATCACCGGCTTGAGCTTACCGCAAGTCATTAAAGCGGCCAGTCCATGGTTATTGCTGATGCTCGGCTTCCTGATTGCCGTTACCTACATTCCGACCATCTCATTGGCATTGCCAAACTGGATCGGTGCAATGTAGCCAAAACGTGTAGCCACAAACAACAACCGCACTTTATGCTTTGAAAGTGAATCCGGCATAAAGTGCGGTTTTTTATTCGCTGCGTTCGCGTAATTTTTCACGCAGTAAGTTTTTTAATTGATTTTCTAATCGTTTATCAACACTCACCTGATATTGCGGTGAACGACAAGGACCGAACAGCCTGACCGGCAGTTGATATTGCGAATAGCCAACGATATTTGGCGACAATCTTAATTCAAAACGGCAGTTGAAATCGGTTAAACTCATTTCACCGCTGCCACTCAAATTGAGATCTTTGCCTTGTGCCGACAGCTTATTCAGGTTCAAGACTTCTTGGTTCCAGCTTAACGCGGCACTGGCCTGCTCAAACGGGGTTGCCACACGATCGGCGTATTTTTTTGCCCCTTGTCGAATCGGAAAATATTGACTGATGAGATCCAATAGGTTCAAACCGTTTAATTCAGCTTGGCTGATATTCAACGTTAAATCACCGTTGGTTAAAACGCCATCATTAAACCGCGCACTACCCGAGAAATCACTGACCCCGCTAAGCAACACCGGTAGTTGCAAAAACTCCAACAGTGGCGACAGCGATAATTGTTTGCCTCGTAGCGCTAAAAAATTGCCCTGCGCCTGTTGCTGACCGTTAATCGCTAACACACCGCCATTTTGCTGCAATTGCAGGGCAAAGTGCGGTTTGGATTCATGATTATCTGCAATATTATTCGGTGTGTAATGCAATACCGCACTTTCAAGCGGCAACTGATTCAACAAGCCCTGTTGCAGCACATTTGCCACTGCTTTTGTTGCTGTGATAACGACAGTTTTTCTGCGCTCAGGGTGATGTCGCGGTTATTCAAAAAATAGCCTTGCGCCATCTCAACATTCAATTGCAGCTGGTGCAGCGCCACGCCATTGGCAAAGCGTTGTGCCAGTGCGGTTAAGTGTAAACGGTTGTTTTCTACACTCTCTGCAGTCAGGCTCAGCTCGGCGAGGTTATAGGATTGATCAATATGATCCAAGGTGAGAGAAACAATATTCAGATTTAACGGTGCAATGGTTCCACCGTACAACTCAATCTGTTTAATATGTGGTGATAAACTAAATAACGAAAACCAACTAAAACGAGCAATGGCCTGCTGTGCGGAGAAATTCCAGCCGGGCGCTTGATAATCAAGTTGCGACAACACAAGGGTTGGAGACGGGAAATAGGCGAAACGGGCATCAGCGATCTGTAGTCCGGGCAGCACTTGGGGTAACCGGATTTTGAATCGATCTTGCAATTGATGAAGCTGATATAAAAAAAACACAGCAAGTGCCACAACACCCACAATTGCAGGATATAACACTCGCTTGTTCCACATCGGCAACTAATCCTCGTTAATACGGCTGGCAACCGCACCTTGCTGGTTTTTATATTTGGCGTTGCTGCGGCTGTTGTACGGCCTAGCTGCGTCGCCACTCAACACTTCGAAGCTCAGCGCGCCAATAGTCATCTTAGGACGCAATGCCAATGGCAATTTGCCGGAGTTAAAAAATTCCAATACAATTTTGCCCTCCCAACCCGGATCAATTCGGTGTGCGGTTACATGCACCATCAACCCCAAACGTGCCAACGACGAACGTCCGTCCAACCAACCGATCACATTGGCAGGCAACTTGACCGACTCATAAGTGGTCGCCAATGCCAGAACGCCCGGATGCAGAAAAAAGGCTTCATCATCTTTCAGCAAAATTTCATCGCTCATCACGCGATCCAGCTGGGCACTCACTTCTTCTTTCGGCCCGCTTAAATCAATATAGGGGGCGCTGTATTCACGGAAAACCCGAAATGAATTGCCCAAACACACATCCACCGTTGCGCCATTGATTTTGTCATTTTCCGGGCGTGGCTCAAGGGCAATAATGCCCTGATCTAAATAACGTTCGATATCATGATCACATAGTCTCATCGGCTACTCTCTCTATTTCTGCTTCAGCATTTGTAAAATTTGCGCTTTTAAAATATTGATTGCAATCCGGTTTTTTCCTCCGCGCGGCACAATAATATCAGCGAATTGTTTTGATGGCTGAATAAACTGTAAAAACATCGGGCGCACAGTTTTACGATACTGCGAAACGACCGATTCCAAACTACGCCCACGCTCCTGCATATCACGTTGCAAGCGGCGGATAAAACAGATATCCAATGGTGCGTCAACAAAAATTGAAGCGTTTAATTCATTGCGTAACCGCTCATCAGTCAACAGTAAAATCCCTTCCAAAATAATCACCCGACGCGGTTTGAATTCACGACTGTTAGCGGTGCGAGTGTGCTCTACATAGCTGTATTCCGGCACTTGAATCGTCTCTCCACGCTTCAGTTGCTGCAAATGTGACACCAACAAGTCATGATCCATCGAACTGGGGTGATCATAGTTGGTTTCGATGCGCTGCTCAAACGACAGATGGCTTTGATCTTTATAGTAAGAATCTTCCGAAATAATCCCGATATCGGTGCCGCCGACCTCTTCGCACAGCTCTTTATGAATGGTGGAGGCGATTAAACTCTTGCCCGATGCTGAAGCACCGGCAATGGCGATGATAAGCGGAGTTTGCTGCGTCGTGGCGTTTGAGGTGCTGTTCATAATGCAATCCTTTAAAAAATTTCATAAATTATAACAAAACTTTAGAGCAAAGACACTCAGCGAATCAGGCATAAACCGAATAGACTTTGAATTTATTGTTCTTAGCCAGCACCCGGTGCTCACCAAAGGCTCGATCAAGCAGATCCGGATACGGCAAAAACGCATTCGCCACAATCCGCAACTCACCACCCTGAGTTAAAAACCACTTCGCCTGTGCAATCAACTCTTGTGCCGCACGGTATGCGGTGTCAACCCCGTCATGAAACGGTGGATTAGAAATAATCAAATCAAATTTGCCTTGCAGATCAGAAAATACATCGCTGGCAACCACTTCGCCCGCCAAGCCATTTTGTTGCAAAGTGCGGTTGGCAGAGGCTAATGCCATGGCATGGATATCACTCATCACCAACTCAATGTCCGGATTTTGCTGCTTCAAATATGCACCGATTACCCCAACACCACACCCCAAATCCAGTACTCGCCCATGCACGCTGTGATTCAGGCTGGACAGTAAAAGTGCGGTTCCCATATCCAGCTCAGCGGCACTGAACACGCCTGGCAGACTGTAAAGCGTTAACCCAGCGAAATCGGCACGCTGATAGCTTTTCCAGTAGCGTTGCAGATTAAATTCCGGCACATTTTGTAATTGAAAATGGTATAAGCCACAACGCCGCGCCGAATCAATTTTGTGAATGTTGCCCAGCGGCTGTAACATCTTTTCCACCGAACGCACACCGCTGCGGTTTTCGCCGATCACCAACATCTCTTGCCCGACCGCTGCCAAAGACAGCAGTTGCGTCAGCTGAAAAGCGCTTTCTTGTTTATTTTTGCCCCAATAATAGACAATCACTTCAGCACAATGAGTAGTTTCGATACTGAACTCTGCCGCAACCGCACTTTGGATACGTCGCACATAGTCATAATAGCTGCTAACCACTTGCACCGAGCGGCTGTGGGTTAACCGAGCCGGAAAATCATCATTAAGACTGCCGGCAAACAAAACCGACTTCTCGGCAAAAAATGGCAAATGGCGCTGTAAAACTTGGCTTTCAACTGAAATCACACTATAAATCCCGCAGGTTATTGGTTAAAATTGTCGGTTATTATAATATGTTTTCAGCTGCTTTTTTATCTCTCTTTGCCATTATCGGTAAAAATGATTGAGGATCGCTATGTCTTTTTCCGAAGCGCCGTTTTCTGAAGCACCGTCAATGCCGCAGCGTCGCGCACTATTGCTACAACAAATGGGCATTGAGCAATGGACACTTCGCCGTCCACAAGCCTTGCAAGGTGCGTCGTCGATTACGCTCGGTGAATCTGTTCGTTTATTGATTATCAGTGACACGCCACCTACCGCAAGCGGGTTTTTAGCCGATGTCTACCGTGCGTTAGGCATTCAAGCGCAACAATGTGTGCTGCTGACCCACGAACAACTTGCCCGCTTAAAACTCTCGCAGCCTGTTGCGCTGTGGTTTGTCGGCAATAGTCCGGATTTGAGTGATTCCGCCCAAGCAAGGCTGCAAGCGATGCCACAAATAACTACCGCACTTTGGCAAATCTTGCAACAAAGTCCACAGGCAAAACGCCAACTGTGGCAGCAACTGCAACAATTTCAACTACAAGGCGACGCACGATGATTGACATTCTGCCACTGCAACCTGCTGATTTCGAGCGCATCTATCAAATCGAACAACTGGCGCACCTGACACCGTGGTCAAAAGGCACATTGCTGAATAATCAGGGCGAGCGCTATCTGAATTTAAAACTACTAAAAGACAAGCAACTGATTGGTTTCGCCATTTGCCAAACCGTATTGGACGAAGCCACATTGTTCAATATTGCCATTGATCCGGCATATCAACAACAGCGCCTGGGTGAACAGCTACTGCAACAACTGATTGCAGAACTTCGCCAACGTGCGGTGCTGACGCTCTGGCTGGAAGTGCGCCAATCCAATGTGGCAGCACAAAAATTGTATGATCGACTGGGGTTTAATCTGGTGACACAACGGAAAAATTATTATCCGACTACCGACGGCAAGCGTGAAGATGCGTTGGTGATGGCACTTTATCTTTAATGCTATTATTGAGCACATAAAAAAACCGTTATTCGATAAAACAACGGTTTTCAAATAAAATGGATGTCGAAACCAGCAAAAGTGCGGTTAGGCTTTCTTCAAAAACTCCGATTTCAGTGCCAAGCTGACACCGTCAATTTTGCAATCAACATTGTGATCAGAATCGACCAGCCGAATATTTTTTGCCTTGCTACCTTTTTTCAGCACCAACGATGAGCCTTTGACTTTCAGATCCTTGATT
This sequence comes from Testudinibacter aquarius, assembly GCF_004342725.1. Lineage (GTDB taxonomy): Bacteria > Pseudomonadota > Gammaproteobacteria > Enterobacterales > Pasteurellaceae > Chelonobacter > Chelonobacter aquarius. The sequence continues at coordinate 102,509 of NZ_SMCP01000001.1, forward strand.
AAAATCACCGAATCGCCGTCTTGCAGCTGATTGCCGTTGCTGTCTTTAACAATAAATTCATCGCTGCTTTGTGCAACTTCTTCGCCACTCCACTCGTTGCCGCAGTCTGGGCACACAAAATGAATGGTATCGTGATAAACATATTCCCCGTTACATTTCGGGCAATTTGGCATTTGGTCCATAATTTTTCCTCTTATAAAATTCGGGCGCAGTATAGCATAAAAAAACGCTTTGTGCGGCAAACACAAAGCGTTGTGGTTTTAGTTGTCAAGCTTATGCTACAACGCCGAATTTTTCTTTCACAAAAGCTTCAAAATCGGTGCAGCCGCCGATTGGTTTTTCATCGACGAAAATTTGCGGCACGGTTTGTACCTCTTTGCCGACTGATTTAGATAAATCGGCTTTGCTGATGCCTTCAGCGATAATATCCACATAACGATATTCAAAATCGTCGCGGCTATTTTGCAATTTTTCCGCCAACTCTTTTGCTCGCACACAATACGGACAGCCCGGACGGCCAAAAATAACAGTAAACATAATTTTACTCCTGATAATAGTAAATGAAATGAGATCGACTTTATTCTATCCGATCAAGCGCCGAATCAGAAAAGATTTTTCTGCATCGCTTTGATTAGTGTAATATATCAACACTTATTGATAACCGAGGAGTTAACAATGGCCACCATCAATTCAACCATTCAAACCGCACTTTCGCATCGTTCGATTCGCAAATTCAGCCCACAGCCGATTGCGGCAGAAACGCTGCAAACCTTGTTCGAATGCGCCCGCGCCGCCTCCAGCTCAAACCACTTGCAATGTGTGTCAATTATTCGCATAACCGATACTGCATTGCGGGAAAAACTGAAACACTGCGCTTCTGATCAACAATATATTGTGGATGCTGCGGAATTTCTGGTGTTTTGCATCGATTTTCAGCGCCATCACCAAATTTTGCCACAAGCACAAACCGACTATACTGAAGTGTTGATGATCGGCTGCGTCGACAGCGGCATTATGGCACAAAATTTACTGCTCAGCGCCGAATCGCTAGGGCTGGGCGGTGTGTATATCGGTGCACTGCGTAACAACATCGCCGAAGTGGGTGAATTACTGGGTTTGCCGCAGCACGTTATTCCGTTGGTTGGGCTGTGCTTAGGCTATCCGGCACAAGATCCCCCGCAAAAACCGCGTCTGCCGCTCGAGGTTTTAGTCAGTGAAAATCAATACCACAGTTTGAATCCGCAAATTTTACAGCAGTATGATCAAAAAGTGGCGGACTACTACTGGCAACGTAACCAAATTGAGATGGATTGGTCGCGTAATGTGATGAAAAGTTTGAATAAGCCGGTGCGACCGCACGTGTTGGCTTATTTGCAACAGCAAGGTTATGCCAAAAAATAAGATATAAGGCGATTTTATGAAATTGTTAATGCTTTGCCGCGAGCCACGCTTATACAGTTGCCGGCGGCTGCTGGAAGCCGCCACAACCTGTGGTCACACATTGGATATTATCGATCCGAACCGCTGTTTGCTGAAACTGGATCAAAACCAACCCGGGCAGTTCAAAATTTATTACCAAGCACGGTTTGACCAAACTCCTTATTTACTGCCCCACTATGATGCTGTGATCCCCCGTTTCGGATCTGCCAGCACTGCCATGGGTTGTGCGCTGTTGCGCCATTTCGAAGCCTTGAAAATTCCTTGCTTAAACGGTTCGCAAGCATTTTTGAATGCGCGCGATAAATGGCACAGCTTAATGCTGCTACAGCAGCAAAATATCGCAGTCCCTGCCAGTGCGCTGTGTGGCAATGAATTTGATGCCAAGTATGCAGTCGAACAAGTTCGTTCCCCGACTATTTTGAAAACGCTGTCCGGTTCACAAGGCATCGGCGTGATGCTGGCGGAGAAAAGGCAAAGTGCGGTCAGCATTTTAGAGACCTTGAAACAAGCCAATATTGCCTCGTTATTGCAAGATTTTATCGGTGAAGCCAACGGCTCGGATATCCGTTGTTTTGTGGTCGGAGATAAAATTATCGCCAGTATGCAGCGCAGTGGACAAAACGGTGAATTTCGCGCCAATGCCCACCGTGGCGGGCAAGCCCAGTTGATTCCGTTGAGTGAGGAAGAAAAATCGATTGCGCTGAAAGCCGCACAGATTTTAGGCTTGGAAGTTGCCGGCGTGGATATTATCCGCTCCAATCAAGGACCGCTAATTTTAGAAGTCAACGCCAGTCCGGGCTTGGAATTGATCGAAAAAACCAGCAAAATCGATATTGCCCTACAGATGATTATCTATTTGGAAAAATTGATACACACGGATCTTATTTAACATGATTTTATTGGGAATCTAGTTGCCTGATACACATAAATTGTTTAAGGTTATCGTACCTGATCAAACTTTTATAGGAAACAACACATGATTATTTATCTGCACGGTTTCGACTCCACCAGCCCCGGCAACCATGAAAAAATTATGCAGCTCAAGTTTATCGATTCGGATGTCCGTTTCGTCAACTACAGCACGCTGCACCCGCGCCACGATATGCAGCACTTGTTAAATGAAGTACATAAACTGGTGAGCGAGAGCAAAGATCCGGCGCCACTGATCTGTGGTGTCGGGCTGGGTGGCTACTGGGCAGAACGTATCGGTTTCCTGTGTGGCATCAAGCAAGCAATTTTCAATCCAAATCTGTTCCCATATGAAAATATGAGCGGCAAAATCGATCGCCCGGAAGAGTACCAAGACATCGCCACCAAATGCGTCAACAACTTCCGGGAAAAAAATAAAGGTAAGTGTTTGGTCTTTCTTTCGACTGAAGATGGCATTCTAAACTCACAACGTAGCGCCGATACCCTGTCGCCGTTCTATCAAATCGTCTGGGACGACAAAGAGAGCCATAAATTCAAAAAAATCTCACAACATCTGCAACGAATTGCCGAATTTAAGCAACAAGATTAACTGTAAGATCAATAAACCCTAGCCAAAAGGCGGATAGCTGCCGCCTTATAAACAATAAAACTCCAACGGCAAGCCGTCCGGATCTTGAAAGAAGGTGAATTGCTTACCGGTTAGCGGATCGATGCGAATCGGTTCACATTCTATTTGATATTGTGCTAAATATTTAACCGCACTTTGGATATTCTCGACCTTAAACGCCAAATGTCTTAAGCCGCAAGCTTCCGGCTGACTGACACGCGGTGGTGGTTCGGGGAAAGAGAATAGTTCAATCTGGCTGCCATCGGCAAATGCCAGATCCAATTTGTAACTTTGTCGTTCAGCACGGTAAGTTTCTGCCAGAATACGGGCGCCCAAGATCTCGCAATAAAACCGTTTAGAGCGCAAGTAATCCGACACAATGATCGCAACATGGTGAAAACCAAGAATCGGAGTTGCTGCAACCGCACTTGTCATTTTTAACCAAGCACACGCTTAATGAATAACGCGACGTGACTGAGTGTAATTTCTCGCCCAGTAATTTTCGGATAAAGAACTGGTAGTTACCCCTTGGCTGGTGCTGGCATGGATAAACTGATTACCGCCAATATAAATTCCGACATGGTTGTTATTACGGAAAAAAACCAAGTCGCCGAATTCCAATTCGCTTTTATTAATTTTACTGCCGACATAGCGCTGTTCAGCGGTGCTGCGTGGCATTGACATACCGAAGGCACGATCAAACGCATTCAGCACAAAGGCAGAACAATCTATGCCTTGTTTGGTGGTGCCGCCCATACGGTAGCGTACGCCCTGCCAATTGTTATAGAAATCATGCAACTTAGCAAATTGATCCAAAGTGACCCCATTACCGATATTTTCCGGCAAGTTGGTGCGAATTCGTCCTTCTTGCGCTTGAGAACTCGAACTCATGTGTGATCCGCTATTACTACAGGCAGTTACCGTGGCTATGGCTAAAATTAAAAGTATTTTGCGTAACATCATAGTATGGTTTTAAAAATTAAAAAGAGTATGGTTTTAAACGTTAAAATGAGAAAACAAAAACGTGCCAATTTTACGGGAGGATGCTGTTTTTATCCAGTTAAACATTGTTTTTTCCTCTGGTTTACACTATTTTTTTGACGCACTTCAAAAAATTATTCAAAAAATCGGGCGATCGCTAGGCTATTATTCAATATCACGCTGCCAAACTGCGCAACCAACGAATTTCATCTGCCCAATTTTCCGGTTCAATAGTTTCCAAAATCAGCGGCATATCATCAAATTCAGGGTGCTGCATAATATATTCAAAAACTGCGGTGCCGATTGTGCCGCCGCGCAGACAATCATGGCGGTCAACCCGACTGCCAAGTGCGGTTTTCGAGCCGTTAAGGTGCATGCCTTTCAAATAATGAAAACCCACAATGTCAGCAAATTGATTAAATACCTGCTCACAACCCGCCGGTGTGGAAATATCGTATCCGGCAGAAAAAGTATGGCAAGTATCCAGACAAACCCCGACTCGGCTTTTGTCTGCCACTTGTTCGATAATCGCTGCCAAGTGTTCAAAACGATAACCGATATTCGAACCTTGACCCGCCGTATTTTCAATCACCGCCACCACATTCGGCACTTGTTGCTGGGCAATATTGATCGATTCAGCAATGATCGCAATGCAATCCTGCTCTGAAATTTGACGCAAATGGCTGCCGGGGTGAAAGTTCAACAGCGACAACCCCAACTGTTCACAACGCTGCATTTCGTCGATAAAAGCGGTGCGTGATTTTTGCAACGCTTCGGGCTGAGGATGCCCTAGATTAATCAGATAGCTGTCGTGTGGCAAAATATGTTTTGGATTGATCGCTGCCTGTTGCAGCGCCATTTTAAACTGCTTAATGCTGCTTTCACTCAACGGTTTCGCCACCCACTGGCGTTGATTTTTGGTAAATAATGCAAATGCGTTCGCCCCAATTGCCAGTGCATTACTCACTGCATTTTCTACTCCACCGCTGGCACTGACATGTGCACCAATATATTTCATCGCTTGTTTCCTTATTTCCAACTGCTTTTGTGGTAGCATTGTACTGAAATTTAACTCTGTATAAAGCTATTGGTACAATTTATGACGACAAATACCCCGCTTAACGATTTTTCCATGCTTTGCCGCCTGTTTGGCAATCTGTTTTACCGAGCACCACAAGACGACGTGCTGGCACCCATTTTCAACTGGCTGCAACAAGGCAGCCTGACCGCACTTTGGGCGCTAGACACCGACATTCAAAGCGAAAAAGCCTTGCAACAACTGCAAAGTGCGGTTGCGCCGCCGCAACTTACGACTGAATACCAACAACTGTTTGGTGAAAATGGTGCGGTTTCCTGCAAGATTTCTGCATATAGCGATCAACTTACTCAATTTATTGAATTCCGCCAATTGCGTGCTATGCCTGAGCTAGCCAATGCTGATCATGTGGCGCATTTGCTGCTGACCGCTTCTTGGTTGGAAGATCATGCAGATTCACTCAGCGCACAACAAACACTGTTTGAACAGTTTTTACTGCCGGTGATAGGCAAATTTTTGGGCAAAGTTGAAGCGCACGATCAAGGTTTTTACCGTGCCGCCGCACAATTGTGTCGCGATGCGCTGGCAGCGATGGCGGATGAATTGGAAGAGGAGCAATCCGCTTAAATCGCCCATTAAAACCTTAGGGTCTGCTCTAATTTTAACTGCTTATGCACAGTTTGATATAACCCCGGCAACAGTTGCGTCATCATATTGAGTTGTTGGCGCAACACTCGATCTTGCTGCAATTGGCTAGGACTGCTGAAGTGTTCGTCAGTCTCAGCGGCCAATCGCTCGGAGATGCTCATCATTTTCTGGTCGAATTGCGCCTGTGGCAGCTGATCCAGCTGTTGTAAAATCGCAATAAATTCCCTGGCTGCCGGGTAAAGTGCGGTCAAAAAATATTTATCATCGCCATGTTTGCCCATCGAATGGCGAAACGCCCCTAATGCAGAAATATAACCCAGCAGACAATAATTCTGTTTGAGCAACTGAAATCCATTGCTCAGATAACGTTGGTACTTTTGTGGTTCGCTGTTCATATTGCCGATCAACGTGTTCAGCTCTGCTGCACTTTCATGCGCTGCCAAACGCACAATCCGATAATTGACATGATTTTTTTCACCAAATTGCAACTGCGCCATAATATACAGCAGATAGCGGGCGTTATTTTGAATGCTGCGGTGAATAATCTTGCCGATTTTCATGTATTTCCAATCGGGCCATAAATAGGACACAGCCCACCACGCCAACGCTGCCCCGATGAGTGTGTCTATCACTCGCGGCCACATCGCACCATAAATATCGAAGCCACTGATATCAAAACAAATCAGCACCTGAATCGTGATAAAGCAGGTCGAGAAACTGTAATTTTTATTTTTGAAATAGAAAAACAGCGTACTGGTGATCACCAACAGCCCCAATTTAGCCTCTAACGTTGCCATAAAATAGGGTAATAACGAGCCGAGAAACACACCGACCAAGGTGCCTAAAATCCGTTCGCGCAGGCGTTTTTTGGTTGCTGAATAGTTTGGCTGACACACAAAAATCGCAGTCAATAACACCCAATAACCACGTTCCAAAGCTAAAGCGTCGGCAATTATGCAACATGCCAACACCACTAACGACAATCGTACTGCATGGCGGAACAGCGGCGATTGCAAGGTTAAATGGCTGTGGATGGCGGCAGCAATTTCACGCAAACCGCGAATACGCTTGGTGGTGATAATGCGGCTGAACGAATCTTGAATTTCGTTGCTTTCTTTGCCTAAAAACAGCAGCTGCCATAAAATACTTTTTAAATTGCCGATTACCGTTCTTAAATTTTCAAGCTGTGAACTGTTGGGCGAGTGTTCGATGAAATAACTGAAAGAGGCGTCAATCCCTGCTGCTGCACGTTGTAAACGTTGTTTCGGCTGGTAAGCTTTACGCTGCAAAATGGCCTGTGCAATATCGCGGCAATCGTCGGCTTGCAGTTCTAACAAACGTTGAATACGAAAAATTAAATCGCTGTTTTGCAGCTTTTTCATCAGTTTGCGATAGTCAAAATGTGAAGAGCTGGCACGCTCGTGGATGTCTTGTGCGGCGTAATAATAGCGAATCAGTCGGCTGGTTTTCGAGTGGCGGTGCTGTCCGCCCAGACGATAAAACAGTGATTGACGACACAGATTGAAAGCCTCAATCACTCGACTGTTCAAGCCGGAAAGCTCCAGTTGCAGCTGCTCGGCACTTTCCGCTTGGTCGGGATCAAAAAATTTGGATTTGCCGTCCAGATAATCCGCCAGTGCCAAATAGGCATTCGCCAAATATTCATCAACTTTATAGCGCGGAAAAAACAGATAGGTCAGCACCGAAGAGACGCTGTACAACAACGTACCACACACAATCATCGCCGGATTGATGTACCACTGGGTTTGCGGCAGATAGGTTAATGAGGTATATAGCGCCACAATCAACGTGCCGAAAGCAATGGTGCTGTAACGCTGTCCGAGTGCGCCCATCATCGTGAACACAAAAGTGAACAGTGTCATCATCAGGGCAAAATACAGTGGGTTATTTAACGAAATCTGCGCACCAAACGCAGAAATGGTAAACGCTACAATTGTGATTAGGATATTTTTGATTTTACCGCTTAAGCCGTGATCCAAATCGACCAACCCCGCCGCGATGATACCCAACACGAACGGCATCGCTACCGCCGAAATATTGAGGCTATAGACCAACATCGCCGCCAAATTAACCGCGATAAATACCGGAATAACCGCAATAAGATGACTGTTCAGCCAATGAATTTTGTTCACGTTGGACTCATTATCGCTGTGGTCATTTATTCACTGCGATTTTCAAATTGGCGGCGAATCTGCTCTGCTTTTGCGGCTTGCGCCACATCACTCGGTACGACTCGCTGCCCGACCGGAAACAGCGCTATCCCCGCCAGTTTAAAATGCGCAATCCCGCTTGGAATACCGATAATGGTCAAACATTGGCTAATGCCGGTGACAATATGCAGCAAACACAGCCACCAGCCGAAACACACGAACCATACAATATTCAGCACACTGCCGATCCCGTTGCCGATCGCACTGGTCGGTTGCAAATATTTGATATGCACAATTTCATTACCGAACGGCGCTAATGACATTTTGGTGATTTCCCAGCAACTGCGGCTGTAGGGCAAGGTGACAATCAACAATACGCTGACAATGGTAGCAAACAGCCAACCGATGACCGTGGCAAAGCCGAAAAATACAAAGTTAAAAATATTCAGGGCTAAATTCATGGCGAGCCTATTTCAATCGCTGGGCTAAATAATCGGCATAGTCCGGAATATCAATGGCTATCGCTTGATTAAAGTGCGGTGAGCTAATTAAAAAATCGGCGGTTGCCGGATTCATCGCAACGGGAATATTCCACACCGTTGAAATACGCAGCAATGCTTTCACGTCCGGATCATGTGGCACGGCATTCATGGGATCCCAAAAGAAAATCAACAGTTCGATTCGCCCTTCGGCAATCATCGCACCAAGCTGCTGATCGCCGCCCATCGGGCCGCTCAGCAAGCTGTTGACCTGCAAACCGCTCTTTTGCTCGATTAAGTTACCGGTGGTGCCGGTGCCGTATAATTTATGTTGTGCCAACAAAGTGCGGTTTTTAATACACCACTCAACCAACGTTTGTTTGCAGTGATCATGCGCAACCAACGCAACATTTTTGTTTTGTGGCAAATGGCGGGGAATAGTTTGCATAGGTTTCTCTCCCTAGTTCCAAAACGAAACTTTTAGCAAAAACTTGAGGCGCGACTTTTAACAATAAAACACGAAAGTAAAAAAGCGAGCTAAGCTCACTTTTTTATCTCTCATTTAAGCGGCTTACTGTTTTTTCGCCCAATTCAAGAAGCGTTGTTGTGTTTCTTTGTCCGCTTGTTGGAACCAGTATTGCAACTGTTGCTCCGCCACATTTTCACCTTGTACGGTCACTTTGCCTTTTTGTGCTTTGCCCACATTTGCCATGCCCATCGCAACCGGCATACTGGCGGTAGCAAATCCGGCAACGGCAGCTTTTGCACCACTGCTGTTATAGGCAGATAAATCATCGGCTAAATTTCTACCCGGGAAAAAACCTTCTTGGGCAAGTGCCTCTTGCTGACTGTCAATTGTCTGACCGTTACTGCTGACTTTAATCACCGGATTTTTAGCAAACTTCTCTGCCCCGTTTTCATCGCCGATACTGTCTGCATTGATCATAATATTACCGCTGCCGGCATTAAATTTAACGACAATAGGAGAAGATTCAAATAAACGACGGTCAGAGCCGGAGCGGATAATTTCGCTGACCTGTACCACCACTTGGTGAACCTCATTATCGGAAACAGTGACATTTTTATTTTGCTTTAATAAACCGCCACTGGCTTTTTGTCCGTCAATCGCCAACAGTGTCAGGTTAGATGAAGTACTAATTTCAGCCGCTACCGCACTTAAACCGGTCAACACCGCAGCCGCACCAATCACTAAACGAGTTAATTTCATTTTACTTCCTCAATCATCAGAAAAATCAGTCAACATCGCAGCAAGTGCCGGATGCCTCACAAAAACCAAATAGTTTTGCCTATCCTAAGCGAAAACATTATAAAATAAAATAGTCAGTTATGATTTTTATCTAAATTCGAGAGGCAAGTATGATTATTCAACAACAATTTAATGTTTATGGCGTTGTACAAGGTGTCGGCTTTCGTTATTTTACTTGGCGTAAAGCCACAGAATTAGGCGTAAACGGCACGGTACGCAATCTGTCCGACGGCAGTGTTCTGGTGATTGCGAGCGGCGATGAAAACCAAGTGACCGCACTTTATGATTGGTTGCAGCAAGGGCCACGCTCGGCACAGGTTGAAAAAGTGTTGGTCGAAGCCTATCAAGGCGACAAACGGTTCGATAGCTTTGCCATCAGCTGATAGACTGTTTGAAATCAGTAGTCTCCAAGCTGATTTTTTGCCGTCGATTGCGCCATGCCCCAAGCAGCAACGCTAGGATGAAGCAGCCGGATTGCATTAGCACAATGGTTGGACCGGTGGCTGAATCCAGATGGTAGCTGAGGATCACCCCGAACAAAGTGGAGAAAATCGACACGCCGATCGCAATCCACAGCATGGTTTGAAAACGTTTGCTCAAACAAAATGCGGTGATCCCCGGCGCAATCAACAGTGCCACCACCAAAATCACCCCGACCACCTGCATTGCGCTGATGATGGTCAGCGCCAGTAGAATCAGCAGCAGATAATGCAAGGTTCTGACTGAAATTCCCACCACTTTTGCCTGTATCGGGTCAAAACAATACAGCAAAAAATCTTTGCGCTTGAAAAACACGATACAAAAACTGATCAGCGAAATCCATAATGTGGTACGGAACTCCTGCGCCGTCACGCCCAACAGATTACCAAATAAAATATGGGTCAAGTGTTGATCGGTTTCTACTTTCACAAATAAGATCAAGCCGAAAGCAAACATGCCGGAAAAGACGATTCCCATTACGGTATCTTCTTTTAAGCGACTGTTTTCTTTCAGATACCCGGTTGATAAAGCACAGAAAATACCCGCCACAAATGCCCCAATGGCCAGCGGTAAGCCCAAAATATACGCCAAGACAATCCCCGGTAGTACCGCATGAGAAATCGCATCACCCATCAACGACCAACCTTTTAATACCAAATAGCAGGAGAGTAAAGCACAAACAATCGATACCAAAAGTGCGGTGTACAACGCCTGCTGCATAAAAGCAAACGTAAACGGTTCATAAAACCAGTTAAAAATCGCTTCAAGCATGTGGCTTTCCTTGTGGCACTTTTTGACGACGCTGTTTCTGCTGCTGATATTTCTGCGTCAACAACCCATATTTTGGTGAAAACAAGAATGCGGCTAAAAACAGCAGTGTTTGTAAAAACACAATCACACCGCCGGTTGCACCGTCGAGAAAATAACTTAAATATGCGCCGACTGCACTGGTGCTAATGCCTAAGGTGATGGCAATCACCACCAGTCGTCCGAAACGATCTGTGAGCAAATAGGCAGTTGCGCCCGGAGTAATCACCATCGCAATCACCAAAATCGCCCCCACGGTTTGCAACGCTGCCACGACACAGGCGCTCAGCAAGGTAAAAAAGAGCACTTTTAAGCGAATCGGCGAAATACCAACCGATACCGCATGGCTTTCATCAAAAAACACTAACAATAGATCTTTCCAGAAAACCAGCAGGAACAGCACGCAAACCGCAATAATAATCCCGACTTGCAGCATATCTCTGTCATCAATGCCCAGCACGTTGCCTAAAATAATCGATTGCACGTCCACTGATGTCGGATTCAGCGAAATAATAAACAGCCCAAGCGCAAAAAATGTCGTAAATATAAAGCCGATGATCGCATCTTCGCGTAGTTTGGTGATTGACTTGACCCATAAAATCGCTAGTGCTGCCAGTAATCCGGAAATAAATGCCCCGATGGCATACGGCAATGCCAACGCATAGGCAATCGCCACGCCGGGCACGACCGCATGCGACAGGGCATCGCCGATCAGCGACCAGCCTTTCAACATTAAATAGGCGGATAAAAACGCACAAACCCCACCAACCAAGGCGCTGATCACTATCGCTTTGGTCATGTATTCGTAAGCAAAAGGTTCGAGTAACAGTTGCCACATAGCTTAGTGTTCCGCTTTATCTTGAGTTGGTGTTTGATCTTGGATTTGTTTTTGGGATTGTAGTTGCGCTTGCGGTGCGGTCGGCGGCAATTCTGAGCCTTTTTCGCCATAGAAAATCACCGGGCGTTCATCATCCGTCAACACCGTTAAAGTACGGTTGTCTTGGTCATCATGCAGCTCTTCTCCATCCAAAGTCAAATAGCGCAATACACCACCAAATGCCAATTTCAAATTCTTTTGCGTGAATGTGGTTTCAGTCGTACCGGCGGCAATCACAGTACGATTGATCATCACCACCTGATCGCAAAAGTGCGGTACACTGCCTAAATTATGGGTCGAAACCAAAATCAAATGCCCTTCACTACGCAGTTGCCCCAATAATGCCACAATCGCATTTTCGGTTTTGACGTCTACCCCGGTAAAAGGTTCGTCAAGCAAAATAATACGACTCTCTTGCGCCAACGCCCGGGCCAGAAACACCCGTTTTTTCTGTCCGCCGGACAGTTCACCGATTTGGCGATCTTTTAAGTGGGTGATATCCACCCGCGCCATCGCCTGTTCGACTTTTTGCTGGTCTTGCTGTGAGGCAATTCGCAAAAAATTCATATAGCCATAACGCCCTGTCATCACCACATCATACACCGAGATCGGAAACTGCCAGTCCACCTCTTCCGCCTGTGGCACATAAGCCACCAGATTCTGCTTTAAGGCTTTCTTGACCGGCAATCCATGAAGGGTAATTGTACCTTGCAGCGGTTTCACCAATCCCATCAAACTTTTAAACAGGGTTGATTTACCGCTGCCATTCACCCCGACCAAAGCACAAGTCGTGCCGCCATATAATGTGAAAGAGACATCGTAAAGTGCGGTATGTCCGTTGTTATAACGCACACCAACCTCCTTCACCTCTAACAACGGCGACAGTTCAGCATGACAGGTACTTTGCGGGGTTATCATTTATTCGAATCCTTTAACAATAGTTGAAACAGTGACTTGCAATAAATCCAGATAAGTTGGTACAGCACCATCGGCTTGTGACAATGAATCAACATACAACACGCCACCGTATTTTGCACCGGTTTCTTTCGCTACCTGTTTACTTGGACGATCCGACACCGTACTTTCGCTAAAAACAACCGGGATTTTATTGGCTCTCACTTGATCAATCACCGCTCTCACTTGCTGTGGCGAACCTTGTTGTTCAGCATTGATCGGCCATAGATACAGTTCTTTAAAAGCATAATCCTTCGCCAAATAGCTGAACGCCCCTTCTGAGGTGACCAACCAGCGCTGTTCTACCGGAATTTGTGCAATTTTCTCTCGCAGCGGCGCATCTAAGGCTTTGATTTTTTGAGCATAAGCGGCGGCATTTCGATTATACACCTCAGTATTTTTCGGATCATATTTTACCAATGCTTTGCGAACATTTTCCACATACAGCAACGCATTGTTCGGCGACATCCAAGCGTGCGGATTCGGTGCGCCCTGATAAGCCCCTTCGCTGATCGCAATCGGTTCAATCCCTTCCGTCACCAATACCGCTGGTTTGTCCTGCATATTTTCAAAAAAGCGCTCAAACCAACGCTCCAGATTCATGCCGTTCCATAGCAGTAAATCGGCCTCTTGTGCTTTAATCACATCTTTCGGTGTCACTTGATAATCATGAATTTCGGCTCCGGGTTTGGTCACCGACTCCACTATCGCCGCATCACCGGCAACATTTTGTGCAATATCCTGAATCACGGTAAAGGTGGTCAGCACTTTAAACGGTTTTTCAGCCGCCACAGCGGAAAAGCTTATCATCCCGCCGAACACTAGCGCGGAAACTACACTTTTTAATGCTATTTTCATTTTATTTCTCCCTGTTTGATAAACGTTTTTAGGCAAACTATTTTGCCTGCCCTAAACTATATCAACTTTACTTATGAGAATCATTTGCATTTAAGATATTTACACAATTTTGTCGGATAACACTACAAACATTTTGCCGGCTTCGGCAACCCTGCTAACTTAGTTGCTTGTTTTGCCGGCCCGTCGGGAAACAAGCGCTGCAAATAGCGACTGTTGCCTTTGTCTGCTCCCAGTTTATCTGCCATTGCCTTGACCAACATGCGGATCGCTGGCGAAGTTTTATACTCTTGGTAAAATGCGCGCACAAAATGAATCACTTCCCAGTGTGCCTCACTCAGCTCGATTTGCTCCTTTTGCGCCAGCCATTCTGCAACCATGGGACTCCACTGTGCACTGTCAAGCAAATAGCCGTCTTTATCCCGTTTAATCTGTTCGTCGTAAATATCCATTCATTTTCTCCGGATACAATTATGCCCCTATTCAGGGGCATAAGAAACAAATCAATCTAATTGTCTAGATCTTTGAAAACAGGCGGATATATCATCCGCCTTAGATTGCTGACAAAGGTTAAAATACACGATTAATATTGTAAAAGTGGGGGCGGATTATATATCCGCCCGAACCGCACTTTACATTTTTCCTTTATTAATTAAGTATTTATGCTGCACTTCGCAAACGGGCGGATGCAATCCGCCCCTACTTTGCCGCATCAAATATCTTTGTCAATAATCTGTGGCGGATTATATATCCGCCTCATTTTTTAAATTAATGATTAATCACGCGAAGCGCCAATCAAACTCAGCAGGCTGATAAACAAGTTATACAACGAGACATAAATGCCGATGGTGGCGCGGATATAGTTGGTTTCGCCGCCGTGTACGATATTGCTGGTTTCATACAAAATCGCTCCGGTTGAAAACACCACGAATAAGGCACTGATGGCTAAATGCAATCCTGGAATTTGCAGGAAGATATTGGCGATGACACCGACAACCAGCACGATAAACAGCGCAAACATCATGCCGCTCAGGAATGACATGTCTTTTTTAGTGGTCAACACATAAGCCGAACAGGCAAAGAACACCGCTGCAGTGCCGCCTAATGCCAGCACAACCACGTCGCCCATCCCTGCACCAACATACATATTTAGGATCGGTCCGATGGTATAACCTAAAAAGCCGGTGAAGGCGAAAGCAGAAAGAATACCCAGTGGGCTATCCGCCAATTTATGGGTCAAAAACAGCAAACCGTAAAAGCCGACCAGTAACACAATCAACCCCGGATACGGCAAGTTCATTGCCATGGAAATATAAGCCACCACCGCAGAAAAAGTAACGGTGAGCGCTAATAAAAAGTAGGTGTTGCGTAATACTTTATTGGTTGCCAATACCGATTGTTCGGAACGACGTACATCGGTCACAAGACGTTGTTGCATTGCGTTTCTCCCTTAAGAATACAGAGCAAAATAGTGGTAAATAAATTGTTAAAACACCCTAACCATAAGGGCTATAGCAAAAAAAGTCAAATCTAAATTCAGTTGTTTTCCTCAAACCAAATCAAGCTTGCCATCCGTCCGGTCACACCGTCGCGCCGATAGGAAAAAAACCGCTCTTTTTGGCTGAACGTACAACATTCACCACCATAAATAAGGTGAATTCCGCATTTTTTCAAGCGCTGACGTGCCAATAGATACAGATCGGCAAAATATTTGTCAGGCATCGTCAAATCCGCTTCGAATGCCAATGCCGCTTGTGGATCGTGCTGGATAAATGCCGACCGCACCTCGCCACCGACTCGAAATGCCGATTGACTGATCGCCGGTGCCAGCCACACCACGATTTGCGACGGCTTGGCATGAAACTGTGCCACGGTGTTTTCTAAAATGCCATCACACAAGCCGCGCCAACCGGCATGTGCTGCAGCCACTTCGTTGCCGTCTTCTGTCGCAAACAACACCGGCAAACAATCGGCTGTCATCACAAGGCAAACCTGCCCCGTTTGATCGGTATATACCGCATCAGCCTCAAGTGCGGTTGCCGTGGTCGGTAAACGTAATACGGTGGTGCTGTGGGTTTGATTTAAATACAACGGCAGTTGCGGCAGTTGTGCTTTTTCAAGCAACAAAGTGCGGTTTGCTGCGACCGCACTTGGATTGTCACCGACATGTGCGCCCAAATTGAAACTGGCATAGGGCGCAACACTCACACCTCCGCTACGTAAGGTAGAGAGTGCGTGAACATTATTCGCTAACTTCCAGTTGGGTTTAAGAAATTCCATTAATAATCCAGTTCGTCTTTGTGCAGTTCATAATCCTGTTTCAGCGCATCCACCAGCTCCACAAAATCCTCCGGTAACGGGGCGTGCCATTCCATCACCTCACCGCTAATCGGGTGTTCTAAACGTAACATCACTGCATGCAGCGCTTGACGCTGAAAATGACGCAATACCGTTAAAAATTCCTCGCTCGCCCCTTTTGGCGGACGCGGGCGCCCCCCGTACACCTGATCACCCAACAACGGATGGGCAATATGCGCCATATGCACCCGAATCTGATGGGTGCGCCCGGTTTCCAAGCGTAACCGCAGACGGGTGTAATTACGGAAACGTTCCATTATCCGATAATGGGTCACCGCCGGTTTGCCCATCGGGTGCACCGCCATATGGGTGCGTTTGGTCGGATGGCGTGACATCGGCTGATTAATCGTACCGCCCTTGGTCATAATGCCGTATGCCACCGCCTCATATTCGCGGGTAATCCGACGTTTTTGCAACGCATACACCAAACGGGTTTGCGCCGGAATGGTTTTCGCCACCACCATCAAGCCGGTGGTATCTTTGTCCAATCGGTGCACAATGCCGGCACGCGGCACTTCTGCAATTTGCGGATAATGATGCAACAGCGCATTCAACACCGTGCCATCCGGATTGCCAGCCCCCGGATGTACCACAAAATCTTTCGGCTTGTTGATCACCAAAATATCATCGTCTTCATACACAATATTGAGCGCAATCGGTTGGGCAACGAAACGGTTTTCCTCTTCGATTTCCACTTCAATCAAAATCACTTCATCGCCATATACTTTTTCACGCGGTTTGTTCACTACCGCACCGTTCACCTGCACCAAATCCTGCTCAATCCACGTTTTAATCCGTGAACGAGAATAGTCGGGAAAGCATTCCGCCAAGGCTTGATCCAAACGCTGACCGAGTTGATGTAACTGAATTTGTGCCGTTAATTGTAATTGTTTCGTCATAAATAAAAATAAAATCCACTGAATTCTAGTTTGCTTATTTGCCAAGGATGGTTAAAATACAAGGCGTAACAAGATAATAACGTTCATTGTAACTGAAGTTTACCGTGAAGTAACCAAACATTCGTTGACGCGTGTTGCCAGCCGACCGCACTTTTTGCAAAAACCTCTTTAGGATTGTTATTTATGTATAAATTAAAATCGCTTGCCTTACTGTTGCTGACCGCCTTAAGCGTTGCCGCCTGCTCCTCCGATAAAAAAGAAGTCGAAACTGCGTCGGTGGAAGAACTTTATAGCAAAGCCAATACGTATCTTTTAGATGAAAACTATGCAGAAGCCATTCGTTATCTGGATGCCGTAGACAGCCGTTATCCGTTTGGCGCCTATGCCGAACAAGCACAATTGGGATTAATTTACGCCAACTATAAAGATTCTGAATACACCTTGGCACTGGCAAACGCCGAACGTTTTTTGCGCTTGCACAGCAACAGCCAACATTTAGATTTCGTGTTGTATCTGGCAGGATTGATCAATACTGAGTTGGGCGATCACTTCTTACAAAAGGCATTTGGCACCGACCGTGCCTCGCGTGATCCGCTAACCTTAACCAATGCGCTGCACAACTTTGAAACGTTGCAACAACATTTCCCGAACAGCCAATATGCTGCCGATTCCGCCGTACGCGCCAACTATCTACGTAATGCACTGGCTCGCCACGAACAACAAGTGGCCGAATTTTATTTCAAACGGCATGCTTATGTTGCCACAGTAAACCGTGTACTAGGCTTGTTGGATACCTATCCTGATACACAAGCGACCCATGAGGCGCTGCCATTATTGAAAAAATCCTATCAGGCGATGAAACTCAACGAACCTGCTGCTAAAATCGCCGAATTAATCAAACAAGGCGAAAACAAAACCTTCGCTGAAATCCCGGTTCCTGAAGGTGATGTGAATTTAGTCGTTCCCAATGTGCTGTCACCAACCGCCCAGTAACCGCTCGATTTAATAAAAAAACACCTTAACGTTATTCGATGTTAAGGTGTTTTTTATTGTAGCTCAATCATGCTTTTCGTTCTATTTTCATTGTTCCTGCCAATCACTACCTACATGTTCCCGGATAATTAATGCCTCTTTTCTGCACTTTTTTATACACATTTTGATCTCAAGTCGATTTTGAGTGTTTATTGTGAAAAGCAAAACACGATCTAAATCAAGAAAACCTTAAATAAGCATCACAAATACTTCTTTTATAAATAAGATCCTTTTATGATACGTCTGTTAAAACGAATTAACAGCTATTTTACTTATTACTCAACTCACTCGATACGATCAACACAATCTATAAAAAGGAATTTGAATTATGTACTGTATTCAATGCGAACAAACCATGAAAACCCCTGTCGGTAACGGCTGCAGCTACTCGCAAGGGATGTGCGGCAAAACGGCTGAAACCTCCGATTTGCAAGATTTATTAATAGCGGCGTTATACAGCCTGTCTACTTGGGCGATTAAAGCACGCGAATTGGCGATTATCGACAATGAGATCGATGCGTTCACCGCTCAGGCCTTTTTCTCCACCTTGACCAACGTCAATTTTGACTCCAAACGCATTGTGGAATATGCCCAACAAGCGCAAACCTATCGCGATCAACTGATCCAACGCTGCCGTGCGGTCAATCCAAGCACCGACAGCGATCACCCGTTGGCACATTTGAAATTGAACGGCAGTGAGATTGCCGCCCTGACCGCACAAGCGGAAGACTTCGCCTTGAATAAAGACATCAATGAGATCAGCGAAGAAGTACACGGCTTGAGAATGCTCTGTCTTTACGGTTTGAAAGGTGCAGCGGCCTATATGGAACACGCCCATGTTTTAGGCCAATTCGATAACCAGATTTATCTGGAATTCCACCAATATATGTCTTGGCTGGGCACCAATCCGACCGACATCGATACTTTACTGAAAAATTCACTGGGCATCGGCATGATGAATTTTGGCGTGATGGGCTTATTGGACAAAGGCGAAACCGCCGCCTTCGGCAATCCGACGCCATCCAGTGTCAATGTTAAACCGATTGCCGGCAAATGTATCCTGATTTCCGGTCATGATTTGAAAGATCTGAAAGCGCTACTGGAACAAACCGAAGGCACAGGGATTAACGTGTATACCCACGGCGAAATGCTGCCGGCGCACGGTTATCCGGAACTGAAAAAATACAGCCATTTAGTCGGCAACTACGGCGGAGGCTGGCAGAACCAACAACGGGAATTTGCCAAATTCCCGGGGCCGGTGATCATGACCTCCAACTGTATCATCGATCCGAATGTCGGCAACTATGCCGATCGCATCTACACCCGCAGCATCGTCGGCTGGCCGGGCGTGAAACACTTGGATGATCGCGATTTCAGCCAAGTGATCGAACAGGCGCAACAAATGGCGGGCTTCCCATACAGCGAAATCGAACACAACATCACCGTCGGTTTCGGTCGCCAAACCCTGCTGGATGCTTCTGATGCGGTAATTAACTTGGTTGCCGAGAAAAAATTACGCCATGTGTTCTTGGTCGGCGGTTGCGACGGTAGCGTGGGCGAACGCAGCTACTACACCGAATTTGCGCGTAGCGTACCGGAAGATTGCGTAGTATTGACCCTAGGTTGCGGTAAATACCGCTTCAACAAACTGGAATTCGGCACATTGGAAGGCGGTTTGCCGCGCTTGTTAGATGTCGGTCAATGTAACGATGCTTACTCCGCAATCATGTTGGCCGTCAACTTGGCGGAAAAACTGGGCTGTGGCGTTAACGATCTGCCGTTGACATTGGTGTTGTCTTGGTTCGAGCAAAAAGCAATTGTGATTTTGCTGACCTTGTTGGCATTGGGTGTGAAAGATATCTACACCGGCCCGACCGCACCGGCATTTTTGAACAACAATTTATTGGCGATTCTGAATGAAAAATTCGGCCTGCGCGGCTTGACCACCCCACAACAAGACATGCAACAAGCGTTAGCACGCTAATGATTGCATGATGTCATACCAAGTGCGGTCGGCTCTTATCTGGTGACCGCACTTTGTTTTGTTTAGGATTTTCAACTATGTCAAACCCAAATGCTTTCTGTATCAATGAAATGATGGTCAACAACATCGTGCAAGAAACCGACGATGTTTACACCCTCGAACTGATCGCACAAGATTTTTATCCCTACGAACCGGGGCAATATGCGCTGGTCAGTATTAAAAATACCCCAGATATTGCCCGTGCCTACACCCTCTCCTCTACGCCCGGTTTAAGCCGTTATGTCACCTTAACCGTGCGCCGGATTGAAAACGGAGTTGGCTCAACCTGGCTGACACAAGATGTCAAGGTCGGCGATACGCTGTGGCTGTCTGATCCTAAGGGAGATTTCACCTGTTCCAAAATCGTCAGCGACAATTATCTGTTGGTTGCCGGTGGTTGCGGCATCACACCGATTATGTCGATGGTGCGTTGGTTATGCGTCAATCGTCCACAAGCCAATTTAACGGTGTTCTACAGCGTGCATTCGCCGAAAGACGTGATTTTCAAACGCGAATGGGAACAACTGAAGGCGCAATATCCGCACTTGAGGCTATACATGAACTCCTCGCAAGGCGCCAGCGAAGGCTTTTATGCCGGACGGATTTCGCAACAAATGCTGCAAGAACTGGTGCCGCATATTGCCGACTGCACCGTGTTAACCTGCGGCCCGGAAAGCTATATGCAGCATATTCGTGACATCACCGAGCAGCTAGGCGTACCGAAAGAGCGGTTTTTCCTTGAACAGTTCCACTCCTCAACCGAAGTGTGTATGACCGACAACAGTAAGCAAGTCGGCTTGACGGTTTACGGTATCATCGGCGAACAAACCGTTTCCGTACCGTTCGGCATTTCATTGCTGAGTGCGCTGGAAGAAAATAATATTCCGGTGATTGCCGCCTGCCGCACCGGCATCTGCGGTTCGTGCAAAACCAAAGTGCTGCAAGGCGAATACGAAACCAGCACCACCGGCCCACTGACACCGCAAGAAATCGAACAGGGCTATGTGCTGGCATGCCGCTGCCAAATCAAAGGCAATATGCAGGTCGAGCCGGTGATTTAATCCTTTGCAAGCAACCAAAGTGCGGTACAAGCCGCACTTTAGATTATTGACAAAGGTCATGGATAAGTCAGCGTAGCGTAGGGGCGGATTATATATCCGCCCGTTTGCGAAGTGCGATATAAGCACTTAATCAATAAAGGAAAAATGCAAAGTGCGGTTCAGGCCGATATATAATCGGCCCCTATACTTCCTCATTTAAATCAAATAATTACACCAACAACCCAAGCAAAAACAACAGCGAAATCCCCATTTCAATCAGCCCGATTTGCTTTGGATTGAGCCTTTTACGCGGCATCAGCCACAAGGGTACAATCATCGCTCTGAGCAAAGCCGGTACAAAGCAAAGTGCGGTTCGCAAGTCAAAATAGCCTATCACCAACACGCATAATAGATGAAAAATAATCGAGGCTTGCAAGTAGCGCGGATCTTTACGCTCGCGCAGAATGCTTTTAACATACAGCATGGTGCCGACAAAAAATAGACAGGGATAGAGGAAAACCAACATAATTTGGCGATCAAAAGTGCGGTCGGCAAAGTAATATGCCGCCATACCGGCAATGCCAAAAATCGCAATCGCCGCCAAGTCATTGCCCAACGCACGTTCATCTTTCTGTTTAACGTAATAAATCGCCAACCCACCAAACGGCAGCATCGCCAATAAAAAATACAGCAGTTGCCAGTTATGCCACAATGCCGGAAGAGAAAATAAAAGTGCGGTCAGTCCGTAACCGATTGCCCAAGTGCGGTTTTGCGTCAAATTCCGTCCTTTGAACAGATTAAAAAACGGATAGGTAAACAGATATAGACAAGCCCACGCCAGCAATAAAAACGCGTGCTGCCAGATGACATTCGGTGATGACAACATCCCGTATAAAAACGGTAATAATGCCATCACGATTGCACCGTGTTGGTTGGAAATCAGCAGTTTCATTTTGCGCCGGCTTTTGCTTTTTTCTGTTTTAACGAAGCCAAAAATGTCGCCAAAATCGGACCGGAGATATTATGCCAGAAACTGAAGACCGCACTTGGCACCGCCGCCAGCGGGTTAAAGTGTGCATTAGCCAACGCCGCCCCTAAGCCTGAATTTTGCATGCCGACTTCAATCGAAATCGCCTTGCTGTCATAAGTGCTCAGATTGAATAATTTTGCGGTGAAAAAACCGATCAAGTAGCCTAAACCGTTATGTAGCACCACGATACCGAAAATAATCAAGCCTGATTCAACGATTTTATCTTTGCTGACCGCCACCACAGCCGACAGAATCAACACAATCGCCACCACTGAAAGCAGCGGCATACTTTGGCTCAACTGCGCCATTTGTTTTTTGAACAACGCACGCACCACCAAACCCAAGAAAATCGGGAACAGCACCATTTTTAACACCGAGACAAACATGGCAGCGGCATTGATATCCAGCCACTGGCTTGCCAAAATATAGAAAACCGCAGGGGTTAAAATCGGTGCCAGCAACGTCGAAATGGTCGTGCAAGCCACTGAAAGTGCGGTATTGCCGCGTGCTAAATAGGTCATCACATTGGACGAAGTGCCACCCGGACACGAACCGACCAAAATCACGCCAATCGCCAAATCCGTCGGCAAAGCAAAGCCTTTTGCCAAACCGAAAGCAATCGCCGGCATAATCACAAACTGGCTGACCACACCGATCAATACCGATTTCGGATGTTTAAACACTTCGCCGAAATCATTGAAAGTCAACGTGATACCCATGCCAAACATCACGATGCCGAGCAAATACGGAATATAACTGACAAAAGGCGAAAAATAAGCCGGAAATTGAAAGGCTAAAAAGGCAAACAGTAAAACCCAAAGCGCAAAGGTTTTGCTGACAAAATGGTTAATCTTGAGTAAGGTCTGCATGGGAAAATCTCTTGCAATGGTAAAGGATTGACCATAACAAAACTTTTAGGTGATTTCAATTCTCACTAAGGGGCATTTTTGCAAATGCTTTTACGCACGGCTAAGCGCCAGAATCATTTCATACCATGCTACACTGCCGTGCTTGAATGCTGACGGTTTAAGATAGCGATAACCGAATTTTTCATAAAAACGGATATACTCTGCTTTGCACATCAGATAAATCGCCTGTTTTTGTCGGCGCCGCATCAGCTGGATAAACTGCTGCATTAAGCGCACGGAATAGCCACGCCCCTGATAATGCGGGTCGACCACCACCGACATAATCACCACATTCGGTGCGGCGGGGTCATGTCCGATTAGTTGTTTAAATTGTTCATCGGACATCACCACGTCTTCGGCACACCCGCTATTGATAAAACCAATAATCCGATTCTCGATTTCCATCAGCAGAAAACCATCGGGATATTGTGCTATCCGTAATGCAATCTTTTCACGACTTGCCGCTTCATCTGAGGCATAAGCAGTTGATTCGATTTCAAAACAACGATCAATATCCGCCATTGTCGCCTGTCTGAATGTCAGCACAGTGCCCTCCTCCAAGTTCGTTTGCAACTGAGTTTATTTACCGATACAAAACGAACTGAAAATATTGCTTAACAAATCATCGGACGTGAACTGCCCAGTGATTTCGCTTAATGCATCCTGCACCATACGCAACTCTTCCGCCAGCAGTTCGCCGGCGTGGAATTGGGTCAGTTGGATATGTCCGCTTTGCAAGTGTTCGCTGGCGACTTGCAGTGCTTCCAAGTGGCGACGGCGGGCAAGAAAACCGCCTTCGGTCACCGTTTGATAACCCATCGACTGTTTCAGGTGATCACGAAGCAACTCAATACCGCCCTTGGTTTTGGCTGACAAACGGATAGTGGTGTAGCCGTCATGCTGCTCAATTCCTTCCGTTTCGCGGCTCAAATCGGCTTTATTGCGGATCACCGTGATCGGCATCGAGGTCGGCAGCCGTTCGATAAATTCCGCCCAGATTTTGTGCGGGTTCAGCTCCTGCGTGGTGGTGCTGTCGATCATCAGCAACACATGATCCGCCTGTTCGATCTCCATCCAAGCGCGATCAATACCGATGCGTTCCACTTCATCGGTCGCTTCACGCAAACCAGCGGTATCAATAATATGCAACGGCATGCCATCGATATGAATATGTTCACGCAATACATCACGGGTTGTGCCGGCAATATCGGTGACAATCGCGGCTTCCCGTCCGGCAAGGGCATTCAGCAAACTGGATTTACCGGCATTCGGACGTCCGGCAATCACCACTTTCATACCTTCACGCAATAGCGATCCCTGTTTTGCCTCGGACTGCACTTTGGCCAGCTGCTGAATAATGTCATTCAAGCGTTTTTCGATAATACCGTCCGCCAGAAAATCGATCTCTTCATCGGGAAAATCAATCGAGGCTTCCACATAAGTCCGCAGATAAATCACTGCATCAACCAATTGATTGACTTTGTTAGAAAATTCCCCTTGCAGTGATTTCAATGCCGAGCGTGCCGCCTGTTCCGAACTGGCATCGATCAAATCGGCAATCGCTTCCGCCTGTGCCAGATCCAGTTTATCGTTTAAAAATGCCTGTTCGGAAAATTCGCCGGGACGGGCGATGCGAATGCCGTCCAGCTGCAAAATCCGTTTTAGCAGTAAGTCCAGCACCACTTGTCCGCCGTGTCCTTGCAGCTCAAGCACATCTTCACCGGTAAACGAATGCGGGGCTTTAAAATACAGGGCAATGCCTTGATCTAAAATCGTGCCGTCACTGTCTTTAAACGGCAGGTAGTCGGCAATGCGCGGTTTCGGGCATTTGCCTAACACCGCTTCGGCAACGGCAACCGCACTTGGTCCCGAGATACGCAAAATCCCGATTCCGCCACGGCCGGGTGCCGTGGCTTGGGCGACAATGGTCTCTTTATTCATAAATATTCCCAGCTGCAAAATAGAACAAACCGCACTTTAACTTAAAGTGCGGTTTCACTATCGTAAAGGCGTATGCAATACGCCGCTACATTATCGAATCAACATTACTTCTTACCGCGAGAATGCAACCCTTTTTTCTCCAAACCACGATAGATTAACTGCTGTTGGATAATCGTGATCACGTTGGAAACCAACCAGTACAACACCAAGCCGGCCGGGAACCACAGGAAGAAGATGGTGAACACTACCGGCATGAAGGTCATAATTTTTTGTTGGGTTGGGTCAGCAACCGGCGTCGGCGACATTTTTTGCAACAAGAACATCGAACCGCCCATCAGCAATGGTAAAATATAGTACGGATCTTGTGCCGATAAGTCTTGAATCCAGCCGAAGAATGGCGCATGGCGCAGCTCGACCGCTTCCATAAAGGTCCAGTATAATGCGATGAAAATCGGCATTTGTAACAGAATCGGTAAACAGCCGCCAAGCGGGTTCACTTTTTCCTCTTTATACATTTTCATCATTTCTTGGCTCATGCGTTGTTTGTCTTCGCCAAAACGCTCGCGCAGCTCCTGCATTCTTGGTTGCAGCATCCGCATTTTTGCCATTGAGGTATATTGCGCTTTGGTCAGCGGATATAAAATCGCTTTCACCACAATGGTAACACCGATAATCGCCAAGCCCCAGTTAGAGACAATACTTTGAATGAATTGCAGTAATTTAAACAATGGTTTGGCAATAAACCACGCCCAACCATAATCCACAGTTAAGTCCAAGTGCGGTGCCACGGTTTCCATTTGGTTTTGTAATTTCGGACCGGTCCACAATTTGCTGTTGATGGTTTGGCTGCTGCCGTCGGCAATCACGGTGGTCGGGGCACGGAAACCAATGAACGCAAACTGTTGGTTGGTGCTGCTGTATAAATGGTTTTCAGCATTCTGATCCGGAATCCAAGCGGTCACAAAATAGTGTTGCAGCAATGCCACCCAGCCCGGTTTGGTATTAATTGACAAATTGGCTTTTTGCATATCTTCAAAACTGTATTTTTTATAGTTAGTCTCAGAAGAAGAATACGCTCCGCCGGTATAAGTCGGCATCGCCAAGTTGGTAGAGTGATCAACCAAAGTATGTTTGATTTGTGCATACGGCTGCAATTCGATCGCTTGTCCGCTGTGGTTGGTGATTTGATAATCCACCTCTACCGCATAACTACCCCGGCTTAAAGTGAACGTTTTAATCACTTGCACGCCGTCTTTTTCCAGCGTCAACGGGATTTTGATTTGATCTTGTCCGTCTTCCAGTTTAAAACTATCGCCGCTGATTTGATATTGGGCGCGGGCAGCTGGAGTATCAATACCATTTTTGCCGATCAAACCGCTTTGTGCCACATAAACTAAGTTGTTGTCGTTTTGCATCAACGAAAATGGCGTGGTTGAATTCAATGTCGCATCATATTTCAATAAATTTGAATCCACAATATCGCCACCTAAGGTGTCGATTTTCAGGCTCAGCACATCACTTTCAACGCTAATCACTCGTCCTGTGGTTTGATTATCAACATTGGTGACTGCTGTGCTGGATGATGTTGGGGTATCGCTGCCGTTATTGACTACTGTTGTTTCTTGTGTAGCGGCCGGCTTTGGCAACACATAATCAATCTGCCATTGCTGATACACCAAAAAAGAAATAAACAGTAAAGCGATAACTAATAAACTGCGTTTTGAATTCATTGTTTTTCTCTGTATGGTTAGTGTTCGTGGTTATGGTGGTTTTGCCCAGAGCCTTTCGGCGGAACAGGATCATCGCCACCTGCACTCAAAGGGTGACATTTTAATACACGTTTCAGCGTAAGCCAACCACCTTTTAACGCGCCGTGCGTTTGAATGGCTTCTAGTCCATATTGTGAGCAAGTCGGATTGAAACGACAGCGTGGTCCGAGCATCGGACTGATGATTAAACGATAGCCTTTAATTAAAAAAATTAAGCCTTTTGCGCCAAACGACGGTGACGTTGCCATAATTTATCCAAAATTTCGGTCAAAGTGCGGTTATCCAGTTCACCAATCCCCTTTCTTGCGACAATCACAAAATCCATCGCAGGAAGCTGGTGTTGATTCAAACGGAAATATTCTCGACATAAACGTTTAATTCGGTTACGTTCGTGAGCACGTTTTAAATATTTTTTAGCCACAGTCAAGCCTAGACGAGGGCTATCCAGTTGATTGGCTCGGGCGAGAATGGTGATCTCAGGGCGACTTGCGCGGACAGGTTGCTGGAAAACAAATTTGAATTGTTCGGGAGTCAGCAAGCGTGACTCCCGAGGAAACTTGTGCTTAATCACACTAAGTGCGGTCGGTTAGGCAGCGTCAATTAAGCTGACAGGCGCTTACGACCTTTGGCACGGCGACGTGCTAAAACTTGACGGCCGTTTTTGGTCGCCATACGGGCGCGGAAACCGTGAGTACGGCTACGCTTTAATACTGATGGTTGAAATGTACGTTTCATAACTAAATCTCTACTTATTATTTAACAAAAATGTCTCAAGGGTACTTCAGGTATCCTTTGCTTCTAAAAAGCGCCTCCACAAGAAAGATTTTATGGCTACCCAAAAATAAGGAACAGAATTTTAATCGCAAACGACGGACAAGTCAATTTCAGATTCACAAAAAGGGGCAATTTATTTACCCTCTCATCAGAGAAGCTGTCCGGCTATCACTTAGGCTTGTTTATCGGGGAGAAATAACTGATAATCACGAACACTATCTCTAGCTGAGGATTGTTTTATGACAAAGCTTGCCGCAACACTGTTGACACTCTCCTGCTTGCCTGTTTCCTCTTGGGCTGCCGTCTGGAATCAAACAACCTTAGATCAAGCCGCTGAACAGACGTTAACACAGCTCGATCTGTTTTTGGATGAGAATCCAAAATCTTTATTGTATTCTGAATTCTCTCAGGAACAGCTTCAACAATTGCGCGCGGCGACAGATACCAACAACTCAGCTCAAAATCTAAATTTTCAGAATCTGAAAAATAAAAATCAACTGGTTTCAACCCTGTATAACATTGCCGATAAAAATTTTTATGGCGATCGTTTAGTGCCGTATCTGTATCTATATAACCAATATTTTCCGTCTGCCGAGAATCAATATAAGCTGTACAGCATGATCACCGACTATGATCAACGTAATATCGAGTTTACTTTTCCCGCTTTTCAACGTTATGTTTCACAGCACACCAACGTCGATGATGTGCAACAATACTGGCAGCGTTTCGTCGATTCATACGGCTTTAAGCTGAACAAAGCTAATGTGCAAAACAACTTAGACATCCCGCTGGTTTGCTTGAACTTTTCCCAAATCGTGAACCCCGAACCGCTACAAAACTGGAAACAATTTCTTCATGTCAGCCCGAACAACAACGTTCAATGGCAGTATCAAGGCGAAAATATCTGTTTCCAAGGAGAATGGCAAACCGAGTACGCCCTGCAAATTGATCCCAAATTACAAAGTGAATATCGCTTGGGGCTAACCAATCCAACCGAGCAAGATCGGCTGATACATCTGAATGTTACTACCGGCAACCGTACCCCGATGCTGCGGTTTGCCAATAAAGGCAAAGTGTTGAATGCTTATAGCGAGCGTAATCTCAACTTGGAATCTGCCAATGTGGATAAAATCCATTTGCAGCTGTGGCAAATTCCTGCGAATAATCTGGCGAATTATCCGGTGCGTGACCTTATCGCTTCCAATGCCTATTGGTGGCGTATCGATTCAACCTTGAATGAGAACGCTCGGTTACTGTTCGAAGGGCATTTTCAGCCCAAAGCCAAGCCGCAAAATCAAACCAGCAACAGCAATATCTTTTTTGACGATTTAGTACAAGAGATGAAGCCTGGCGTGTATGTATTGAAAGCCAGTGTGGACAATAACAATGATGAAAATGCCGATTTGATTACCTTTACCTTAAGCAACAACGGCTTTACCGCCTATAAAACCTCACAAGGATTATGGGTCGAAGTGCGCGATCTGGAAAGCAAAAAACCCGTTTCGGGACAAGCTGTCAGCTTATATGCCAAAGATAACGATATTCTGGCAACGGTCAAAACCGACCGCAACGGAATCGCCTTTTTCGAGCAAGCACATATTAGCGGTGAACGCGGCGCAACCCCAAGCCATATCATCAGCCTTGAGCAAAACCGCATGGGCTATTTGGATTTGCTGAGCGACAGCATTGATCTGTCCGACAAAGGGCTGTCCGGCGAGTTGGCAAGCCCGCTCATGCAAAGTTGGGTTTGGTTTGATCGTGGTGTTTACCGTCCGAATGACACCACCAATGCGATGTTTTTGTTCAAGACCCCTGACGGAAAGCCGTTCTCCGGCACTTCAATTTGGGCAACCCTAGTTCGCCCTGACGGTAAAATCTTCTCCGTGAATGAACTGAAACCACACAACAATGGCGCTTACTATTTCAGCCACTATTTTCCGTCAATTGCCCGGTTAGGCAACTGGAAGCTGCAATTGTCTCTGGCAAATGACGGCAAAGGCTATCTCACCGAGCACAACATTAATCTGGCGGCGATTTTGCCACAGCAAATCAGTGTAAAAACCCTCAGCCAAACCCCGGTATTACACAGTGGCGAAACCGCACTTTTTGATATTAAAGCTGACTGGCTGTACGGCTCGCCGGCAAGTGAGCTATCAAGTAATGTCAACTGGCTGATTCAAAGCAGTGATGAGAGCAATCCGCAATGGCAAGCCTGGAAAAACTGGCAAATCGGCCTATTTGATGAACAAAGCAAAGCCAGCTCGCAGCAAAATACGTTGCCTGCAACCGATAAGCAAGGCATCAGCCAATTTGCGTTACCACTGACCAACCTGCCGCACAGCAGCAAACCATTGCAACTGAAATTGCAAAGTGCGGTCACCGAACCGAGCGGACAAGAGGTGATCGACACCCTGACAGTGAATATTCAACGTAACGAGCCTTATCTGGCATTGACCGTGCAAGACAAAACCGCACAAGCGGCACTGATCGACGAACAAGGACAAGTGTTAAGCGGCAAACTGGATTGGAAACTGTATCAAGTCAACT
Organism: Testudinibacter aquarius; assembly: GCF_004342725.1. Lineage (GTDB taxonomy): Bacteria > Pseudomonadota > Gammaproteobacteria > Enterobacterales > Pasteurellaceae > Chelonobacter > Chelonobacter aquarius. The sequence continues at coordinate 132,362 of NZ_SMCP01000001.1, forward strand.
ACAGCTGGTATTGGTATCGTAACGATTCCGGTTGGGATTACAAAGTCAATGAAAGCCGCTACTTAACCGCCCAAGGCAGTATCAACGCCGAAGCCAAACAACCGAGTTCGATTTCGTTGCCGATCAACGACGGCAGTTGGGTGCTGGAAGTACAAGGCGCCAGCCCACTGACTGCCGCTTCGGTGCCGATTGAATACGGCAATTGGTCACAGCCGAATATCAATAATGCACCGGACACCATTTCTATCAGCAGTGACAAAGAGCGCTACCAAGACGGTGAACGGGTAAAAGTGCGGTTGCGAGCGCCGTTTGACGGCCCGGCCAGTGTTAAATTGGCGACACGGGAAATTGTCGATAACTACCAAGTGAATTTTAGCAATGGCGAAGCCGAACTGGATTTCAAATGGCAGGACGAATGGGCGCAAGGTTTATGGTTGTTGGCCAACGGTTGGAATCAAGCACCAAACGACAAACAAAACCTGCGAGCCGTCGGTTTACACTGGTTAGGCAGCGATCTGCAACAGGTCAATTTAAATTTACAAATTGACAGTCCGGCAGAGACTTTACCTAATCAAAAAATAAGCCTGCCACTACAGTTGGACAAACCGAGTAAAAACACTTGGCTGCAAGTGGCGGTGGTCGATGAAGGGCTGTATCAACTTGCCAAAGCCAGTTTCGACAATCCGCAAGAAGCGTTTTGGGGCAAAAAACAGATTAATCTGGAGATGTTCGATGTTTGGGGCAGTCTGATTAAACAGCTCAAAGCGCGACAAGCGGCAATCCGCAGTGGTGCCGGCACTGATGATTCGCTTGAACTCGGTACTGTCGCTCTCCCGGATTTGGATATTGATTTGTTGACCTATTGGTCAAATCCGATTTTGCTTGACGATCAAGGTAAGGCACAAGTCGAGTTGGAGCTACCACAATTTAACGGCAAAGTGCGGATTATGGCAGTGGCATGGAATCCGCAACAAATCGGTTCTACTGAAAAAACCATGCTTGTCAAAGAGCCGTTGGTGACGCAGCTTAATACACCGCTGTTTTTGTCGGCAGGTGATCAAACCGAGATGAAAGTGCGGTTGCATAATACGACAGACAAAATCATGCAACTGAATGTAGAGATGAGCGCCAATGCGCTGGTCAAATTTGAGGACAACAAGCAAACTCAAGTCATTCAATTACAGCCACAACAAGCAATCACGCTTGACCGCACTTTTAAGGTTGAACAGCCTGGTAAAGCCGAATTCAAGTTACAAATCAGTGGCGACATTCAGAAACAGTGGCAACGTTTTGCCGACATTCGCAAGCCGGCATTGCCGTTTAATCAAATCAGCTTAAACCAGTTAGCCGCTGGCAGCACATGGCAATCTCCGGCCTTGGCGCAAGGTAGCACGGTCACCAATAACCTCGTGTTATCTAACCGTGCACCGTTCGATCCGCAAGACGTCATCAGCTATCTGAACACCTATCCCTACGGCTGCGTCGAGCAAACCGCCAGCGCCTCGTGGAACAATCTGTTGTTAAACCAACTGATTCCGGGTTATCAACTGCCAAGTGCGGATTATCCGGATCAAGCACAACGACAAAACAACCTGAATAATGCGATTTTACGTCTGGCAAATCAGCAGGCATACGATGGTGGCTTCTCCTTGTGGGGCGGCGATCAGTCTGATGTCTGGCTGTCGGCTTTTGTCGGTGAGTTCTTACTCGACAATAAACTACAAAATCCGCTGTTCCAGCAGCATAGCACGTTGAACCGCACTTTGGCTTATTTATACCAAGCCGTCAATAATGCGGATTATGCCCGCTTACAGCCAACCATCGCTGACACCAGCGGCTACGCCTATGCTTTATATGTGCTGGCAAAAGCTGGTGAGCCCGTTCAAGGCGCCCTGTTAAAAGCCTTACCGGTGGTCGCAAAGCAGAGTGAAATCTACCCTGCCCGTTTGTTTATTTTAAACGCACTACTACTGCAAGGCGAAGTCGGCAAGGTGGCTGAACAGATGGCGTTGATCGCCAAAGCACCGCAGGCGATCAGCTTTGGTTATGCCAATTACGGCGCTCAACTACGCGATTATGCCATTGAAATGGTGTTGCTTTACGAATTAAAAAATCAAGTCGAGAAGCTAAAAATCGCCGAGGCAAAACTGGTGGAAAATATTGATAGCGCAGTCAATGTGGTTTGGGGCGCACTGTTGAATGAGTTGAAATCGACCGACTATTTTAGCACTCAATCCGCACACTGGCTGGCAAGGTTAGCCACCTTATTACCGCAAAGCAGCGCCGAACTGGAATTGGAAGTGAACGGCAACAAACTGCAAGTGAATGGTTTGGAAACCCTCACATTAAATAATGAAGCGGTGCAAGTGCGAAATCTGGGCACAAACCCAGCCTTTATCAGCCTGAATCAATGGATCACGCCAACAGTCGCCGAGCAAATTGAAAACGGTTATCAGATTGAAATAACTTTCCGTGATCTGCAAGGTAGAGCGTTGGATCCGGCGGCTTTGAGCTTAAACGAACTGGTGGTTATCGAGTTTGAATTGAGCAAAACAGAAACCGCACCACAAACCAATGCAGATATGATGTTGGTTTATTCATTGCCGGCTGGTTTCAGCATTCAGGAAAATATGTCGCTGCCGATATTTGAACAGGATGACTCCAGCTTGCAGGCCGAGTTCAGCGAAAATCGAGATGATCGCCATTTGGTTGCCTTCAATTTCGCTCAGAATCAAACTTCAGCCACACACCGTATCGTAGTGCGTGCAGCCAAGAGCGGTGATTGGACAGCACCGGCAACCACATTGGAGAATATGTATCAGCCGCAATACCGTGCGGTGTTACCATCGGCTGAAATTCGTATAAAATAGTAGATAAACATCGACAGCCTCTAAACTGCCACGCCTTAAAACCTCGTAAGGCGTGGCAATTCAATCGCATATTCAGCTAACAAACTCAACCCAGAAGACAACAACCCCATGCTAAGCAGCAACAAAAACGCCATGTTTCGCTATCGACGTACACTGATGATCACCGCACTTTTGCTGTTTTTGCTGATTTTTGCCACGCCACGGCTGCTCGATCGCTGCTTTCCACTCGATTTGCAGCGTTATCAGCAACATTCATTGCTCATTACCGATCGTAATGGGGAATGGCTGCGTTGGTATCTTTCACCGGATCAAACATGGCGCTTGCCGCTGCAACAAAACCAGCTACCAAACGACTATTTGATGCTGTTGATCAACTACGAAGACCGCCGTTTTTATCAACACAGCGGCATTGATTATCGTGCCGTTATGCGCGCTGTCGGGCAGAATTTGACCCGAGGGCGCATCATATCCGGCGCTTCGACCTTGAGTATGCAAACTGCACGGCTGCTGATGCCGCATTCCCGTGGTTGGTCAGGCAAGTTCACAGAACTGTTTCGGGCTTGGCAACTGGAACACCATTTCAGCAAAGCACAAATTTTACAAATGTATATGCAGCTGGCGCCGATGGGCGGAAATCTGGAAGGGGTCACCAGCGCCGCTTACTACTATTTCAACAAACCGGCTGACAAACTGTCACTAGCAGAAGCTGCATGGTTGGTTTCATTGCCGCAATCGCCGTATTACTACCATCCGCTGCGCTATCCACAACGGGCAAAACAGGTACGGGATCGCGTGTTGCAACGGGCGCTAGAGGCTAAGTTGATCAGCCCGGCACAATACCAAAGTGCGGTTTCGCAGGCGGTAGAAATTCAAGTAACCGCCTTTCCGCTGATTGCTCCGCACTTTAGCGATCAGAAACGTGCTCAAAAACGTAACCAGGCTCACCAACAAGCGGTGATCAAAACTTCGCTGCATAAACCGCTGCAAGTTGAACTGGAAAAATTACTGCAACGCAGCCTATATAATCGCCATCCAAACAGCAATCTGGCAGCGGCGATTATAGATAACCACAGCGGAGAATATCTTGCTTACGTCGGCTCCGCGGATTTCTTTTCACAAGCCCGCTCCGGACAAGTGGATATGCTGCAGGCGGTGCGTTCGCCCGGCTCTGCGCTGAAACCGTTTATTACGCTGTTTGCCTTCGACTGGCTGAATTATCAGCCTGCCACGCTGATTCAAGATACCCCGATTACCGCCGATAGTTATCAGCCGACAAATTATGACGGACACTATCAGGGCGAAATCAGTCTGGCGACCGCCTTGGTGCGGTCACGCAATGTGCCGGCGGTTCGGCTGCTGCGCATGATTAATCCGTTTCGATTTAACCATCACTTGCAGCAGCAAGGTTTGACACTCTATTATCCGCCAAATGCGCAACCGAATTTGGCCGTTGCCTTGGGCGGCGTTGGGATTAAAGGCAGCCAATTGCTACAGCTATACCGCACTTTGGCGAATTGCGCGTATCAAAATAGTGTGGACGAGAAAGCCGCATCGAACCGTTCACAACGTTTGGCGACGGCGCAAAGCTGTTGGCAAGTCAGCGAAATTTTACAACAGAGTCAAGATCAAAACGGGCGGATATTTTGGGGCAAAGAGCCGGTCGCATTTAAAACCGGTACGGCTTACGGCTGGCGCGATCAGTGGTTGTTCGCCTACACCAAACAATACAGTTTGGTGTTGTGGAGCGGTCGTGCAGATGGAAAATTTGCCGAGCAGCGTGCCAGCGCCGAAGACCTAATCCCGCTGTTGCGTAATGTTTTAAATCTGCTGCCTAACCCTCCGCGCAGCTACACGCCGCCGAGCTATCCACTGGTAATTCGCAGCGGTAGCTTGCCAACTCATTTGCAACGTGTCAACGAACAATCGATTGCCAATCCGCAACGCGCAAGCGGACGCAGCACCCAAAGTGCGGTCAGCACCGCCCATTTGCCGTTGTCAATCAATACACCGCTGCATAATAGTCAGTTGGAATTCCCACAGGCACGAGATTTAAGCTTACAAATCAGCGGCGGCAAACCACCGTATTTATGGTTTTTAAACGACAATCTGATTGAACAGGGTTTTCAAACCCGCTATTTACTACCGATTAACGGCAATGGCAGTTACCGTTTGGTGGTGGTGGACAGCAATGGCGACAGCGTGCAGAGCGATTTTCGGATCCGTTTTGTTGCGACGCCGCAATCTACTCCTAATCGCGCCAAAATAATCCCGGCGACCGCCGCTGAGCCTGCGACTTCAGCCAATGCTGATTAGGGTCTGTTGACTTTTGTGTATAATTTAAGCAATAGACAAACATCAATAGACCCTAGCCAGCGCAAAAATCAAGTTATTTTTTTTCGTTTTTTAGACATCGATTCGGGATCTTAAGCGCACTTTATTGTATCATTACACCTTACTTCGGTTTTTAACCACCTACCGTTAAAATAAATTAAAACAATAAATAACATGGAGTATCAACGTGTCTTCTCTTTGGCAAGATTGTCTTTCGCATTTACAAGATAAAGTGTCCACCATGGACTTCAGCACTTGGTTAAGACCATTGCAGGCGGAAATCACCGATGACGGCTTGATCCTCTATGCCCCAAACCGCTACGTCAAAAAATGGGTCGAAGATAAATATCTGCCACAAATTAGAGAAACAGCTTCTTTCTTATCTAAAAATGAACGTTTTGGGGTCAAAATTATCGACGGCATCAAACCGGAAAATAAGCCTCAAGCTAAACCGCAAACCAGCATACTAAACGCTAACAAAGCGGCGGAAAATAAACCGTTTCGCAGCAATTTGAATCCGAAGCACACCTTTGACAATTTCGTGGAAGGGAAATCTAACCAGATGGCACGAGCTGTAGCACAAAAAGTGGCGGATAATCCCGGTGGCCCGACGTCCAATCCGCTCTATCTATACGGTGGTACCGGTTTGGGTAAAACCCACTTGCTGCATGCCATCGGTAACGGCATTGTGGCGTTAAATCCCGATGCCAAAGTGGTTTATATGCACTCGGAACGCTTTGTGCAGGATATGGTGAAAGCGCTACGCAACGACAATATCGAAAATTTTAAAAAATTCTACCGCTCTTTGGATGCACTACTGATCGATGACATCCAATTTTTCGCAGGCAAAGAGGGCTCACAGGAGGAGTTTTTCCATACGTTTAACGCCCTGTTTGAAAGCAACCATCAGATTATTTTAACCTCAGATCGCTACCCGAAAGAGATCGATAAAATTGAAGATCGGTTGAAATCCCGCTTCGGCTGGGGCTTGAGTATTGCTATTGAGCCGCCGGATCTCGAAACTCGTGTCGCCATTTTAATGAAAAAAGCCGAAGAAAATAGTCTGGCGCTGCCGGAAGAAGTCGCATTTTTTATCGGACAAAAACTGCGTACCAACGTGCGCGAACTGGAAGGCGCTCTAAATCGGGTCAGTGCCTATGCCAATTTCACCGGCAAACACATCACCATTGATTTTGTGCGTGAAGCCCTGAAAGATATGCTGGCATTGCAAGACAAGCTGGTCACCATTGAAAATATTCAGAAAACCGTTGCTGAATACTACAAAATTAAGGTGTCGGATCTGAAATCCAAAAGCCGTTCGCGCTCAGTGACTCGACCACGCCAACTGGCCATGGCGCTGGCAAAAGAGCTGACCAACCGCAGCTTGCCGGAAATCGGCAAAGCGTTCGGCGATCGCGATCATACTACCGTACTGCACGCCTGCCGCACCATTGCGGATTTACGCGAAAAAGACAATAATATTCAAGAAGATTTTTCCAATTTAATTAGAACCTTATCGGCATAACTTATCTACATAAAAAGAAAATAAGAGGTTGAATATGCAATTCTCTATCACAAGGGAAAACCTGATTAAACCCCTGCAACAAGTGTGTGGCGTATTAAACTCACGTCCGCCAACGGCGGTGTTGCACAATTTATTGCTGCAAGTCGATCAAAATCGTTTGATTTTGACCGGCACCGATTTGGAAGTGGAACTCTCCACTCAATCGCAACTAACAAGTGCGGCACAAGACGGATTTTATACCATTCCCGGTAAAAAGTTCTTAGATATCTGCCGTAGTTTTAACGATGATGCCGAAATTAACGTAGTGTTCGAAGAAGATCGTGCGATTATCAGCAGCGGGCGCAGCCGTTTCACACTCTCTACCCTACCAGCCAATGAGTACCCGACTTTAACCGATTGGCACGTCGAAGTGGATTTCACCGTGGAGCAGGAAACCTTGAGCCGTTTGATTGACGCCACCCAATTTTCGATGGCAAATCAAGATGCCCGCTATTTTTTAAACGGCATGAAATTCGAAACCGAAGGCAATTTGTTACGCACCATCGCCACCGACGGCCATCGCTTAGCCGTTTGCACCATTGCTCTAGAGCAGTCGCTGCCGAATCATTCGGTAATTATGCCGCGTAAAGGGGTGTTGGAACTCAACCGCTTATTGAACGAGCCTAGCCAGCCAGTGCGAATCCAAATCGGCACCAGCAATATTCGGGTACAATTCGAACACACCGTATTCACCTCGAAACTGATCGATGGACGTTTCCCGGATTATCGTCGCGTATTGCCGCGCAATGCCGATCACATTATTGAAGCCGATTGGGCAACGTTAAAACAAGCCTTCTCACGCGCCGCAATTCTCTCCAACGAGCGGATTCACGGTGTGCGCTTGGCACTGAGCCTGAACCAAATGGGCATCACCTCCAGCAATGCAGAAAAAGACGTTGCCGAAGAAGTGATCGATATTCAATATGATAATGACGAAATGGAAATCAGCTTTAATGTCAGTTACCTTTTGGATGTCCTTAACGCCTTAAAATGTGAAAAAGTGCGGTTTCGTTTCAGCGACTCCAACTCCAGCTGCCTAATTGAAGACTGCAACGAAGCCAGCGCAGAATACGTCATTATGCCGATGCGGTTATAACGGTTATTGCTGTGGCACTTTCCAGACTGATTATTAATGGGTTTCGCAATTTGCAAGCCGTGGATTTTGAACCAAATCCCGGCTTCAATTTTATTGTCGGCAACAACGGCAGCGGCAAAACCAGCCTGCTGGAAGCCGTTTATTACCTTGGACACGGGCGCTCGTTTAAAAGTGCGGTCAGTCAACGGATTATCCACTACGAACAACCGCACTTCACCCTGCACGCCCGCATGAACGAGCAGCAGCATGAGTGGGCGTTGGGCTTGCAGAAAACCCGTCAAGGCGACACCACAGTAAAAATCAACGGCGAAGACGGCAACAAAATCGCTGATTTGGCACAATTATTGCCGATGCAGATTATTTCTCCCGAGGGCTTGAGTTTACTCAACGGCGGCCCGGCGTTTCGACGTGCGTTTTTGGATTGGGGCTTGTTTCATCACCAAACCGAATTTTATGCCTGTTGGGCAAGGCTGCGCCGCCTGTTGAAACAGCGCAACGCTGCGTTGCAACAAAGTTCGCAATATGCGCCGTTGAAAATTTGGGACGACGAATTGTCACCCTTGGCACAGCAAGTCAGTGACTGGCGCAGACAGTATGCTGAGGCGTTGCGCCCCAATATTGAAAAGAGTTGTCGCCTGTTCTTACCAGAGCTAGAGATTCAAGTCAGCTTCCATCAAGGTTGGGATAAAGATCTCGCTTATGCCGAACTGCTGGCGCAGAATTTTGAGCGGGATAAAAATATCGGTTACACCGTCTCCGGCCCGCAAAAAGCCGATTTTCGCTTTAAAGCCAACGGCTTGCCGGTCGATGATGTATTGTCACGCGGACAGTTAAAACTGATGATGTGCGCCCTACGTTTGGCACAAGGCGAACATTTAACCGAAACCAAACAGCGCCACTGCCTGTTCTTACTGGACGACTTCGCCTCCGAGTTGGATCAACATAAACAAAGCCTGCTGGCAGAAAGGCTACAACACAGCGCTTCACAAGTCTTCATCACAGCCATCTCTCAAGATCAACTGAAACAGATGCCGGTGGCAAAGGGATCATTATTTGAGTTACAGCAAGGGGAATTAGCTCGTTTGCCTTGACCGCACTTTGCTTTTTTACTTTCATCTTAAAAATTACAACAGAAGTATTGCCCTAAATGTAGGGGCGCATTGAATGCGCCCACGGTACTTTATTATAAATAAAAAATTGAAAGTGCGGTGCAGTTGGTTTTAAATTCCCCATCTGTAGTGCCTGAGCGTTTGCGTGAAGATTTCAAGGTCAATTTGTCGTGTTCGAAGCCTGCACAGCAGGCAAGTTTACAAATTGACCGTAGAAATTAGCAAAGGCGAAGATCAGCACTACAATTGGGGCGTGTTTCTTTGCCTTCTTTATTTGCACGAGCAAAGAAAGAAGGTCGCCATCGGCGAAACCCGATAGCTAAATTTCAACCGACCAATAAAAAAAATCAAAGTATGGTCAGCATTCGGGCGAAAAAGAGATAACGAATGAATAAAAGAAAAAACACAAAATACGGGCAAAATCTGTTATAATTGTTCAAATTTTTTGAATAAAAACTGAGAGAAAATATGTCTTCAGATATGCCTAACAACACAGTAGCAAATGCTTATGATTCTTCCAGTATCAAAGTCTTAAAAGGATTGGATGCGGTCAGAAAACGTCCGGGAATGTATATTGGTGACACCGATGACGGCAGCGGTTTACATCATATGGTATTTGAGGTGGTTGACAACTCAATTGACGAAGCGCTTGCCGGTTACTGCCAAGACATCATCATCACCATACATACCGACAACTCCGTTTCTGTACAAGACGATGGCCGTGGTATTCCGGTCGGTATCCACCCGGAAGAAGGCGTTTCTGCCGCTGAAGTGATCATGACCGTGTTGCATGCCGGCGGAAAGTTCGATGATAACTCCTACAAAGTGTCCGGTGGTTTGCACGGCGTCGGTGTATCTGTAGTGAATGCGCTGTCTGACAAACTATTACTGACCATTCGCCGCGAAGGTAAAGTGCATGAACAAACCTATCACTTAGGCGTGCCACAAGCCCCGTTAAGCGTGATTGGTGAAACGGAACAAACCGGTACTGCCGTGCGTTTCTGGCCAAGCCCGACGATTTTCACCAATATCGAATTCCAGTATGAAATTCTAGCGAAACGGTTGCGTGAACTGTCGTTTTTGAATTCCGGCGTCTCGATTAAATTGATCGATAAACGCAGCGATAAGCAAGATCACTTCAAATATGAAGGCGGTATCCGTGCTTTCGTTGAGCATTTGAACAAAAACAAAACCCCGATTCACCCACAGCCTTTCTATTTCTCCACCGAGAAAGACAATATCGGCGTTGAAGTGGCACTGCAATGGAACGACGGTTTTCAGGAGAATCTGTACTGCTTCACCAATAATATTCCGCAACGTGACGGCGGCACCCATTTGGCTGGCTTCCGTGGTGCGCTGACCCGAACCCTCAATAACTACATGGAAAATGAGGGTTACAATAAAAAATCCAAAATCAACACTTCCGGCGACGATGCCCGTGAAGGATTGGTAGCGATTATCTCGGTTAAAGTGCCGGATCCTAAATTTTCTTCACAAACCAAAGATAAGTTGGTCTCTTCCGAAGTAAAAAGTGCGGTTGAGTCAGCAATGGGCGAGCGTTTGCAGGAATATCTGTTAGAAAACCCAAACGATGCCAAAATTATTGTCGGCAAAATTATTGATGCCGCACGCGCACGTGAAGCCGCCCGCAAAGCGCGCGAAATGACCCGCCGTAAAGGCGCATTGGATCTAGGCGGCTTACCGGGTAAGTTAGCCGACTGCCAAGAACGTGACCCGGCACTGTCCGAACTATATATCGTGGAAGGGGATTCAGCCGGCGGATCGGCAAAACAAGGACGCAACCGTAAAAACCAAGCGATTTTGCCGTTGAAAGGAAAAATCTTGAACGTCGAAAAAGCCCGTTTTGACAAAATGCTCTCTTCACAAGAGGTGGCCACACTGATTACCGCACTGGGTTGTGGTATCGGGCGTGACGAATATAATCCGGAAAAACTGCGCTATCACAAAATCATCATCATGACCGATGCCGACGTGGACGGTGCGCATATCCGTACCCTGTTGCTGACCTTCTTCTATCGCCAAATGCCGGAATTGATTGAAAAAGGTTATGTGTATATTGCTCAGCCGCCGCTGTATAAAGTGAAAAAAGGCAAACAAGAACAATATATTAAAGACGATGAAGCCATGACCCAATATGAGCTTGCGATTGCGTTGGACGGCGCCGGACTGCATGTTTCCGGCACTGCACCGGCAATGAGCGGTTTGCCATTGGAAAAATTGATCGGCGAATATAACAACGTCAATAAGATGATTGCCCGTTTGGTGCGCCATTACCCAACCGCACTTTTGCAAGAGTTGATCTACGCCCCAACATTAAGTGTTGAGTTGATGAAAAACAAAACCGAGTTGGAGAACTGGTCGCAGCAATTGCTGGCAAATCTGAAAAACAAAGATATCGGCGGCAACCACTACGCTATCTGCACAGTTTATAACCAAGAGCGGCATCTGGATGAAGTGGTGCTGACCGTACGTACCCATGGTATTGACAGCAACTATCACCTTGACTTCCACTTTGCCGAAGGCTCAGAATATCAACGCATCGTCAAATTGGGCGAACAGTTACGCAACCTGATCGAAGCCGGTGCCTATGTAGTACGTGGCGAACGTCAACTGGAAATCACCTCTTTCGAGCAGGCGGTTGACTGGCTAGTCAAAGAATCCCGTCGTGGTTTGGGAATTCAACGCTATAAAGGACTGGGAGAAATGAATCCGGAACAGCTTTGGGAAACCACCATGGATCCCAACGCCCGTCATATGCTGCAAGTCACCATTAAAGACGCAGTGGCAGCAGATCAACTATTCACCACCCTAATGGGTGATGAAGTCGAACCCCGCCGTGACTTTATCGAAAGTAATGCGTTACAGGCGAATTTGGATATTTAGTTTCATTACAGGTTTACTTGGCTAGCAGTAAAACTGTTAGCCAAAATTCTAATAATGTCTTATTCAGGTAATAATATGATTCCTAAAATTTATGTTATTAATTTAAAAACTTCTATTGATCGTAAAGAACATATGGATCAACAATTTAAATTATTAGTGAAAAAACATCCTGAGTTAAAATTAAATATTGAATATTTCCCCGCCGTTCACGGTACAAGAGAACCGAAGCACCCGTTATTTAAAAAATACAATGCCGGGAAACATTTTACTCGTAAAGGTCGTCATTTATCTCTATCTGAACTAGGTTGCTTTGCTAGCCATTATCTAGTCTGGCAGCAATGCCTAAATAATGGCATGCCAATTATTGTATTAGAAGATGATGCAAACTTATTAGATAACTTTGTATATTTTTTACAGGAAGCTAATGATTTGGCTGAAAAATATCAATTTCTCTGGCTTCACAAAAACCATCGTTCAAGTAAATATATCACTATTGCAAAAACACAATATTTTACTGTTGCAAAATATTTTCGTGAATTTATGTGTACTACAGGTTATTTACTAACACCTGAAACCGCTCAGAAGTTTATTAATTATTTTGATGAAATCATTTATCCTGTAGACGATCAAATGTCACGTTTCTACGAAAATAAAGTAGAAAATTTTTCAGTATATCCTCCCTGTATTATTGATGCTGAGCTAGAATCGATTATCACGCAAGAAGGTAGATCAAAATCTGCATTAAATATTTTATCTAAGCTAAAAAGAGAATACTACTCCACAAAAGATAATATATGTCGTTTTATATATAATTTAAAATACAGAATTTAGTTTCTTTCATTTATCTTTCTTATTATTTAATGTCCGACTCAAATATAAACTATATATACAACCTAAAAAAACAGTTTGTATATATTCTCCAGTTTTAAACATGAAAAAAGATTCAAATATATTAATAACATAGTAGTATGAACTAAAAGCTATTGCACCCCAAATAACATAATTTCTATACATGCTTTTCATCATAAATACATTTTTAAAAACTATAAAGAAAATTCCTAGAACAACAAATAATCCAAGTAATCCATAAGAAATCAATATCTCAATATATCCATTATGTAAATGTTGAAATTCATCTTTTACCGCTTGTGTCAGATAGGGTGATTTTTGTATCACAAACGCTCTTGCATTTCTATCTCCCAAACCCAGTATAGGATATTCCTTTATCCAATCAAAAGAGGAATACCAAAACTTCACCCGTAAACCAACACTAGAACTAGCAATTTCATCAGGTTCCTTTTCTAAAAGCCCGGCAATAACCTCATGTTCTTCAAATACCCTAGAATTGATTTGAGGTACTTGTAATAAACTATATATTAGTAAGAAACTACTAATTAATACAACTATGATTTTAACAAGAAACTTCATATTAAATGAAACATTCCTAAAAAAAACATAAAATATCAATATTACTAAAACACAAAATAATGCTAGCCATATTGATCTAGAGAATGTCATATAAACTAATAATAAATTTATAACGGATATAATAGCTAAAAAAGAGACATAACTAATTCCATACCAAGTACGTAAATAAATCCTAAATTCTTTTATAAAAAAATATATCATAAAAATTGAGGCTAATATTGAACTGCCCGCCAGTGCCGCAGTATGATTAGCATTAGTAATGCCAAAATCAACACGTTGTCCTGTTAATCCTAATAAAAATTCATCTACAGGTGCATTTGAATGTAAAATACAAGCTAATATAACACCCAAACAATACGCAGTTAAGGTAGAAAATATATAATAAGCATTCCCTTTCAACCAATAAGCCAATATGAAAAAATAAAATAGATTAGCTAGAGGGCTTAATGAAAAAAATGAAGGAGTGTATGGAGTAAAATATATCCCATGAAACCAAGATAATATTTGTGACAGCAAGGATAACAAAAAAAGCCAAAGAATTTTATCTTGTATTAGAACCTTCCAGTTAGAAATAAGCCCTATAATAAAACCAAGGACTAATAATGTTAAAAACACATCACCTATATTACGATCAGCAACTTTGAACAGTGTATAGCCCAATGTAGAAATGAACATTACATATTCAGTTATTTTTCTTTCAACTATATTTTTCAAAGAAAACATAAAATTATCTTCTATAAAGCATCATATTCAGAACAATATAAATAAAAATATCGGCCTACAAATGAATCTGGATTAAATGGTTTATTTTTATCTATATTTCCTCTACGTAACATTTCATTCCATAAATGCACCATAGTAGTATTCTTATAAAGAGGCTCACCAACTAACGTTTCATCAAAAAGTGCATCGAAATTACTGCAATCTATAGGATAAAAAAAAGTAAAATCTTTTATAATACAATCTTTTTGCGTACCAAGATAATTAATAACACGAGTTAGTGCCGGTGGTCCAGCCGTCTCGCCCCATCCAATTTGCTCACTATTATTTATTAGCTTCTTAAAAATTTTTTTCCTTTTTATTCTTCTTGTATCATAAGGCTTTATTTTATTAGGATTTAATGCACAGTCTAACATTTCTAATACGATCGGATGCTGAGGAGGAAACTTTAAAAATGCACAATTAAATGAATTATTCGACTGTTTACCAACAATAGCCTCTTCTTTAAATTCAAACGGATGAATACAAAGCATGTCTGTATCACAGTAGTAGCCTCCTTTTACTGCCAATAACTTCCAACGAAAAAGATCGGCAAACGCAGCATAAGATCCTTTGTGTAAAAAAATCTGTTCTTTAGGAACAACCTCATTAGCATCGAAGCATAAAACATCTTTGGGTAATCCAGCAATCTGACTATATGCATATAAATGAACAGAATGTCCATTAGCAATAAACGACTGCATACAAAGATACTCTAATCGACTTATTGAGTCGCCAATCCACACCATTTGAATAGGATCTTTATTCATTTTAATTTTCCTTAGCGTATTCTCCAACAATAAAATAATATCATATAACTAAGAATCTGAATATTCTCTATTTTATAAAACAACCGCGCTTTACTTTTTACGCATTAATAAGCAAAGCGCGGTTACTATTAAAAACCAGAGAATAAAAAACTACTTCCCACTATCCCCATAGTTGCCCAACACACGGGCGCTTGGGTCGTTGACGTTGCAGCCTTGCCATGCTTTGTTCGGCATCCAGAAATCTTTGATCCAGCCTGCGTTGTTCGGATAGAATTTTTCAAAAATATCTCGATACAACAAGGATTCTTTGGTAAACGGTGTTCCGTACGGGTATTTGTCTTTTGCCGCTAGCACAACATCTTGCTCTGTGTATTTTTCTTCGGCATAAGCTTTCAGATAATCCACCATCGAGTGCCCGACCGCATCGCTGAATGCCGCTTTTTCGCGCATCAAAATACTGTCTGGCAGGTAGTTCAATCCTTCAAATGCGTGGCGCAGCAGATATTTGCCTTTGCCGTACACATTCATTTTCTTCTCAGGGTTGATGCTCATCGCATAGTCGACAAAATCCAGATCACCGAACGGCACCCGTGCTTCGAGCGAATTGGCGGCTAAACAACGGTCAGCACGCAGCACGTCATACATATACAATTCACGGATCCGTTTTTGTGCTTCTTGTTGGAAGGCTTCAGCGTTCGGGGCAAAATCAGTATATTTATAACCAAAAATTTCATCGCTGACTTCACCGGTCAACAACACTTTCAAATTGGTGTTTTCACGAATATATTTACACACCAAATACATGCCGATACTGGCTCGGATAGTGGTGATATCCCAAGTTTCCAGATGCCAAATCAGCTTTTCCAAACATCCCAACACATCTGCTTTGGTCATAATCACTTCAGTGTGTTCTGTACCCAGAAAATCCGCCACTTCTTTGGCATATTTCAAATCAATCGGGTCGGTTTCCATACCCACAGCAAAAGTTTTAATCGGTTTCTTCAGGTTTTTTTGCGCAATCGCACACACTAGCGAAGAATCTAAACCGCCACTCAATAAAAAACCCAATGGTGCATCCGCATGCAAGCGTTTGATCACCGCACTTTCCAATTTTTCACGCAGATTCTTGGCAATGGTCGGAATGTCATGGTCATACACCATTTTGGGATCGGCAATATCATTGTATTGTGTAAACTTACCGTCTTTGTAGTAATGTCCCGGAGGGAAAGGTTTCACTTCACGGCAAAATTCAACCAGCGCTTTAGCTTCCGAGGCAAAAGCAATTTTACCACTTTGCTTATCATAGCCGTAAAACATCGGGCGAATGCCAATCGGATCGCGCGCCGCCATCACTTGATCATGCTGTTTATCGAATAAAACCAATGCAAATTCGGCATCCAGCATTTTGACCATCACTTCAAAGCCAACACGTTCATACAGGGGGATCAACACTTCACAATCACTATCGGATTGAAACTCAAATTGGTCTTTTAGCAGTTCTCGCAATGCTTCAAAGTTATATACTTCGCCATTACAGATCAGCTCATACCCATTGTGTTTAAATGGCTGATTGCCATTGTTGGAAAGATCCATAATTGACAGGCGGTGGAAGCCCCATAAACCACTCTCTTCGCCAGTTAAACTTTGATTATCCGGCCCACGGTGAAAAATTTTATCATAACCACGCTTAAAATCTGTCGTTGACATTTGTTGCTCAGAGGCGAATACAAACCCACACATAGTTGCTACTCCATTTTTATGTTTATTTTTTCTGGTACAAATTTTTCGCCATCATACAACGAAATTTAGAAAAAAAACAACCTTTACCGCATTTCAATAGAGAAAAAAACAATAGAATCCACAAAATGATATATTTAATATAAAAATATCATCATTTTTTAGTAAAAACACAAAACCGCACTTTCTTTATTAGAAAAGTGCGGTTCTGGTCAAACGCAATAAGGATTATTCCACCAAGAAGCAGGCTATTTTACTGCCGTCCGGATAGTCACGCAGTGCTGGTTTTGCTTGAAAACAGCGGGGTTCTGCCAAACGACAGCGTCCACTGAAGGCACAGCCTTGTGGCGGCTTAAGCGGGCTGGGCAGTTCGCCGCTTAATTTAATCCGCTCACGCCGTTTTTCCGGGGACAAGCGTGGCGTTGCTGACAGCAAAGCTTGCGTGTAGGGGTGGCGTGGGTTGCTGAAAATCTGTTCAGTGGTACCCTGCTCCACACAGCGCCCCAAATACATCACGATCACCTCGTCAGCAATATGCTCTACCACGGATAAATCATGTGAAATAAAGATATACGAGAGCCCCAGTTGGTTTTGCAGATCCATCATTAAGTTCAGCACCTGTGCTCGCACCGACACATCCAACGCCGAGACCGGCTCGTCTGCGACCACAATATCCGGATTCAGTACTAAACCACGCGCAATCGCAATCCGCTGCCGCTGGCCGCCGGAAAACATATGCGGGTAACGATCATAAAACTCGGATCGCAACCCCACTTGCGCCATGATCTCCAGTACTTTGGCTTTGCGCTGCTCCGCAGTTAAATCAGTGTTAATCAGCAGTGGTTCTTCCAAAATCGTGCCGACTTTTTTACGCGGGTTGAGTGACGCATACGGATTTTGGAACACAATTTGGATTTTTTGCCGACGCAATTTTTTGATTTCATTATCATTCAGCAAAAAATTTTGTCCGTTATAATACAACTCTCCGTTGGTAGGCTCTTCAATCATGGTTAATAGCCGCGCCAGTGTGGATTTTCCACAGCCGGATTCGCCCACCACTGCCAGCGTTTTGCCTCTTTCCAAATTAAACGAAACACCGTCCAATGCTTTCACTTGTTGGGTTTTGGAAAATAATCCTTTTTTCACCGGGTAATATTTTTTGAGATCAACTCCCTTCAATAACATATGTTCAGACATGAACCGGCTCTCCTTGGGCGTTTAATGGTGTGTGGCATTTCACCTGCCGATTAGCTAATTGATGCAAGTGCGGTTCTTCAACCCGACATTCATCGGTTGCATAAGGACAACGTGGGTTCAGCAAACAGCCGCTCGGGCGATCATACTTGCCCGGCACCACACCCGGCAACGAATGCAAGCGGGATTTGCCGACAGCAAACTCCGGTAATGATCGCAACAGCGCTTGAGTATAAGGGTGTTTCGGAGTCGAGAAAATATCAACTGCCCGTCCCTCTTCCACCACTTGCCCGGCATACATCACCAAAATCCGCTCGGCAGCTTCCGCCACCAATGCCAGATCGTGCGTGATCAGAATAAGTGCCATATTCTGCTTTTTCTGCAATTCCAGCAGCAAATCAATAATTTGTGCTTGAATGGTGACATCAAGTGCGGTCGTCGGTTCGTCGGCAATCAGCAATTTTGGACGGCAAGCAATTGCCATTGCAATCATCACCCGCTGGCTCATACCGCCGGACAACTGGTGCGGATAAACCGACAGGCGCGATTCCGGATCCGGAATACCGACCTGAGTCAACAGCTCAATGGCTCGTTGGCGACGACTTTGACGACTACCGCCTTCATGCACTTTCAAGGCTTCCATAATCTGAAAGCCGACACTATACGCCGGATTCAAGCTGGTCATCGGATCCTGAAAAATCATCGCCACTTCGGCGCCGACCAGTTCACGTTTTTTATTTTCTGAGATCGCCTGCAAATCATAGCCGTCAAAGGTCAAACTCTGCGCCTGCACTCGCCCCGGAAAATCGATCAACCCCATAATCGCCAGCGAACTGACCGATTTCCCCGAACCGGATTCACCGACAATCCCCAACACTTCGCCTTGTTTGATTTGATAGCTGATCCGATCCACCGCTTTAAACGGGGTTTTCTCATCACCAAAATGCACTGAAAGCTGATTAATTTCTAATAATGACATTCTGATCAGCTCCTTATTGTTTTAATTTCGGATCAAGGGCGTCACGCAAACCGTCACCCATTAAATTGAATGCCAACACCGTCAGCAAAATCGCCAAACCGGGAAAAGTGACCACCCACCAAGCCCGCTGCACAAACTGCAACGCTTCGGCAAGCATCGCCCCCCATTCCGGTGTCGGTGGCTGAGCACCAATGCCCAAAAAGCCCAACGCTGCCATATCCAAAATCGCATTGGAAAAACCCAGCGTGGTCTGCACGATTAACGGCGCCAAACAGTTAGGTAAAATAGTGATCAGCATTAAGCGAATCGGTCCGGCACCGGCAACACGCGAGGCGGTGACATAATCACGATTCAGCTCATTGAGCACCGAAGCCCGCGTCAAACGGACATAGCTTGGCAGCGACACCAAGGCGATCGCAAAAGAAGCATTTAACAATGAAGGCCCAAGAATCGCGACAATCGCAATAGCTAACAACAAGCTCGGCAGCGCCAGCATAATATCGATCACGCGCATGATGAAGATATCGATCCAGCCACCAAAATAACCGGAGATCAACCCTAACAACACACCGAAAACAAAAGACAGGCTCACAACCAGCAAGCCGATAAACAATGACAAACGTGCGCCGTAAATCAAACGTGACAAAATATCCCGCCCCACATCATCGGTGCCGAGAATGTAGCTCCAGCTACCGCCTTCCATCCACGCCGGCGGCATCAACAACGCATCGCGTGCCTGCGCAATCGGATCATGTGGTGCAACCACATTCGCCAGCAGGCTGACAGCAAAAATAAAAAGAATATAACTTAACCCGACAACCGCCCCCTTGCTATGGCTGAAGTGCGACCAAAACTCGGCAATCGGCCCTTTAGGTGCGGGAACAGGCGTTTGAATTTGAACAGTCTCTGACATAATTTCCTCTATTCAGTCGTACTGCAGTACTATTTACGATGACGAATACGAGGATTCAAAATCCCGTAAAGCAGATCAACAAACAGGTTTACCAAAATAATAATGGTGGCGATAATCAACACCGCCCCCTGCACCACCGGATAATCACGTGCACGAATCGCCTCGATCACCCATTTACCAATACCCGGCCAAGCAAAAATCGTTTCAGTCAAAATTGCACCGGATAACATCTGCCCGACAATCAACCCAACCACGGTCACCACCGGAATCAGCGCATTACGCAGCGCATGCACCACAATCACCCGCATTTTCGATAAGCCTTTGGCGCGAGCGGTACGAATATAATCTTCGCCCAACACTTCCAGCATGGAAGAACGGGTCATGCGCGAAATCACCGCCAGCGGAATTGTTCCTAACACAATTGACGGCAAAATTAAGTGCGACACCGCCGATTTAAAGGCGCCCGGCTCATCAGAAAGCCAACTGTCGATTAGCATAAAGCCTGTGATATCATCAATCCAAAATTGTGCGCCGATTCGTCCGGATACCGGCGTCAGATCCAGTTGCACCGACATCACCAACATCAGTAATAAACCCCACCAAAAAATCGGCATCGAATACCCGGTTAGCGACACGGCCATCACGCTGTGATCAAAAAATGAACCCCGTTTGACCGCGGCTAAAATACCGATTGGAATACCCAAAATCACCGCAAACAGAATTGCCATGGTGGTCAGTTCAATCGTTGCCGGAAACAGATTTAAAAACTCTTCGACAACCGGCTGGCTGTTTTTAAAGGAGATGCCAAGATCGCCTTGCGCCAGATCACCGAGATAATTGAAATATTGCTGATAAAGTGGCAGATCCAAGCCCATCTGCTTCAGCATTTGCGCATGCATTTCTGGGCTGAGTCCACGTTCCCCCATCCGAATTTCAATCGGATCGCCGGGAATAAAATGAATTAACGCAAAAGTCAACAAGGTGATCCCAATAAACGTCGGGATCACCATTAATATGCGTTTTAAAATAAACTGGAACATGAGGTTATCTCAAAATATGTTACTACTATCCCACACTGCCACTACGCAATATTGCCGCGCAACATCGAGATAACAGCGGGAAAAAGAAAAACCGCACTTTTACCATAAAAGTGCGGTCAAATACAGCACTATTCTAATTCTAGGTTATAAAAATTATGCAAACCGAACGGATCGATCACATAGTTTTTGACTTCTTTGCGAATCGGCAGATAAGTTGTCGAGTGGGCAATGGTAATCCACGGTGCTTGCTCCTTGAAAATAACTTGTGCTTGTTTATATAGCTCGCTGCGTTTTTCTTGGTCAGTGACCAACACCGCTTGTTTGATTAAATCGTCAAACGGCTTGTAGCACCATTTCGCATAGTTGGATCCTTGCTCTGCGGAAGCACAGCTTAACAACGTTCCCAAGAAATTATCCGGATCGCCGTTATCACCGGTCCAGCCCATCATGCCGGTCGGATCATCGCCTTTCTTCATGCGTTGCAAGTATTCACCCCATTCATAGCTCACAATCTTGGCTTTCACACCGACTGCAGCCCAGTCAGCCTGCACTAGCTCCGCCATACGACGTGCATTCGGGTTGTATGGACGAGACACCGGCATGGTCCAAAGTTCGGTTTCAAAACCGTTCGGAAAACCGGCTTCCGCTAACAACGCTTTGGCTTTTGTCGGATCATAGTCATAATCGACCACATCTTTATTATAGCCCCACATGGTTGGTGGCATTGGGTTTTTGGCTTTTTTAGCTGCGCCCAAATAAACGGCATCAATAATCGCATCTTTATTGACCGCATAATTCAGTGCCTGCCGCACTTTTTGATTTTCAAACGGTGCTTTCTGTACGTTAAAGTGCAAATACCCCACATTTAAACCGGCTTCTTCCATTAAATTAATGGCGCCATCCTTCTTCATTGCTTCCAAATCAGCCGGATTTGGATATGGCATAATATGACATTCGCCTTTTTGCAATTTGGCATAGCGTACAGAGGCATCTGGCGTAATCGAAAACACTAAGCGATCAATTTTTGAGCGCCCTTTCCAATAATTATCAAAGGCTTTATAGCGGATCGTAGCGTCTTTTTGGTAATTGACCAATTCAAACGGACCTGTGCCGATAGGGTCTTGATCGATTTTTTCCGGCGTGCCCGCTTTCAACATATTCTCAGCATATTCTGCAGACAGAATACCGGCAAAGTCCATCGCAATGTTAGCTAAAAAGGGAGCATTCGGTTGTTTTAAATAAATTTTAACCGTATAGTCGTCAACTTTTTCAAGCTTATCAAGAATATTCGGCATATCCATTCCGACAAAATATTCATAGCCCAAATTTGAGACTTTATGATATGGATTATTCGGATTCAGTTGGCGGTCAAACGAGAAAATCACATCATCGGCATTAAAATCACGGCTCGGTTTAAAATTTTTATTCGACTGGAACTTAACCCCTTTACGCAGATAAAACGTATAGGTTTTGCCATCTTCGGAAACATCCCATTTTTCGGCTAATGACGGCTGCACCGTGGTCTTACCCCGTTCAAACTCGGTTAAGCGGTTAAACATCGCTTGTCCACTGGCATCAATTGATGCTCCATCCGTCACCAACTGCGGATTAAATGCGGTTGGCGACGCTTCCGAGCAATATACTAAGGTTTTGGTTTCGGCGGCTGCCGAGAAAGAGGCTGACAATGCGATCGCTGTCAGCGATAAAGTCGCTAATCGTTTCATTCCTACACTCCGTTTATTGATGTGATTAAAATATAAGCTGTTTTCATTATTTATAGCACGAAAGTAACAGTGACTTTATAGTTAATACCATCAATTAAGCGATTTAACAAGATATAAATTCATTATTTTTATCAAAAATTAGATATCCATCAATTTTTTTAGCTAATATTTGAAAAGATAAAAAATAGCGGCAGATTTGCTGCCGCTATATGATGGTAACTTGTTGATAAACTTAAAAGTGCAGTGTTAATCCGCCAATTTCACGCCATAAAAGGCGCTGTAACCAAACGGACTTTGTTTATAATCGCGTACACGCAGGCTCAATGGCGTAACCGTAATCGAATGTGCTACGGTGATCCACGGTGCTTGTTCTTTGGCGATCACTTGTGCCTGTTCGTATAACCCAATGCGTTGGGTTTTATCCGATAAGGTCGCCGCTTGCTTAATCAAGCTATTAAAGTCGTTGTTACACCAACGGGCATAATTGCTGTGCCCAACACTGTCACAGCCCAACAATGGGGTCAAGAAGTTGTCAGGATCACCATTATCACCCGACCAACCGTAAATACCGGCCGTCAACAACCCCTCTTTGGTACGCTTAATGTAATCGCCCCATTCGTAGCTGACCAACTCGGCTTTCACACCGATTTTCGCCCAATCACTTTGTAAGATTTCCGCTAAACGACGCGGATTCGGGTTAGAGTTACGCACCACCGGCTGCACCCACAACTGAGTTTCAAAACCGTTCGGATAACCGGCTTCTGCCAACAACTGCTTGGCTTTTTCCAAGTCATACGGATAATCTTTGACTTCGGTGTTGTAGCCCCAAATCGTCGGTGGCAATGGGTTTACCGCCGGTACGCCGGCACCTTGATACACCACTTTGATAATGGTGTCTTTATCCGCCGCCATATTTAACGCCTGGCGCACTTTTACATTATCAAACGGTGCTTTTTCGGTATTAAACGCAATATAGGCCACATTCAAGCCTTCCTGCGACATCAATTGAATCTTCGGATCGGTTCTCATTTTGTCTAAATCGGCACTGTTCGGAAAATCCATCATATCGCAGGCGCCGGTTTGCAATTTGGCATAACGAGCAGTTGCATCCGGTGTGATGCTGAAAATCAGGCGCTTAATAGGTGCTTCGCCTTTCCAGTAATCTTTATTTGCCAAGAAACGTACTGCTTGGTCGAGTTGATAACCGGCAAACACAAACGGTCCGGTGCCGATTGGCGTGGTGTCAATGGTTTCCGGTTTGCCTGCTGCCAGCATTTTATCGGCGTATTCTTGCGAATAGATCGAGATGAAATCCATGCCTAAACTGGATAAAAACGGTGAATCCGGATAGTTCAGCGTGATTTTCACCGTGTAATCATCAACTTTTTCAACAGATTTCAACAATTTTTGGAAATTCATTGAATTAAAATACGGATAAGTACCGTTGGAAACATTATGATAAGGATGGTTTGGATCCAGTTGGCGTTGGAATGAGAAAATCACATCATCCGCATTGAAATTACGGCTCGGGGTAAATTCCTTATTTGAATGAAATTTTACGCCTTTGCGCAGGTGAAAAGTATATTGCAAGCCATCTTCGCTGATATCCCAACTCTCCGCCAAACCCGGTTCTAAATCGGTGCTGCCACGCACAAATTCAACCAAGCGGTTATACACTTGTTGTGAACTGGCGTTATACGAAATGCCATCCATCACCAGAGCGGGACTGAAACCGCTTGGTGCACGGCTGGTGCAGTTGATAAAAGTGTCTTTGTCCGCTGCTTGCGCCATGGTGGTCAGCCCCAGTAGAAGTGCGGTAGCCGAAAGTGTATTGCGTAAGGTAATCCGTAATGTCATATTGCCCCCAAAAATGATTCATAAAAAAATAACATTTCCGTCAAGATACAACGGTGTAGTGAACTTGCAAAGATCAAAATCATCTGGATTATAACCAAATCATCTAATCATGCCTATGCGTCGCCGAAAATAATTTAGCCCTCGCGTCGGCTCATGTTTTCGCCGTCATGAGCTTGTAGTTTTAACAAAACGATAATTTGAAGAATCCCGATTGCTGCGACTGTAAAAAAGGTATAGCTGAACGCCTGTGCCACAGCATCGGGCGCCAGTAGGGTACGATAGATGTTGAGCACGACCGCAGCAAAAGCAATTCCCAGACCCAACCCCACCTGCTGAGTCACACTCAGCAAAGTGCTGCCTTCGCTGTTGTTTTCCTCGGAAAACTCACTGATGGTCAAGGTGTTGGTTGCAGTAAACAGCAGCGACATCGCACAACCGTATAACACCAGAGGCGGTAACAGCCAGCACAGCGACCAGCTTGGCTGCATTAATCCAAAGCAAACAAGACTGGCACACAGCAGAATCGTGGCGGCAATCAACGCCTTTTTATAACCAAAACGATTTAACCAGCTGCGAATCATTGGTTTACACAGAATGGAACTCAGCGCAATCGGCATCAACATCCAACCTGCTACATCTGCCGGGTAGCCATATGCTACCTGCAACATCAACGGCAACAAAAACGGAGCGCCCGAACCACACAGGCGTAAAACCAAGTTAACTTGGGTGCCGATATTAAAAGTGCGGTATTGAAACAGTGAAAACCCCAACAGAGGCTGTGAAACGTGGCGGGCATAGTGGTAATAACCGACAAACAGCAACATGCCCAATAGCAAAACGACAATCGCTGACCACAAAGAAAATGTGCGGCTGCCAATCATATCCAGCCCTAGGGTTACGCTCGCCAACGCACCGCCAAACAGCAAAAACCCGAGCCAATCCAGACGGAATCTTTTACCGGTCAGATTCGGCATATAACGTCCACACAACCAAAAGCCAACAATACCGATCGGAATATTCATCAAAAATATCCAATGCCAGCTGGCATAAGTCACTAACCAACCGCCAAGCACCGGCCCCATAATCGGTCCGATTAATCCCGCCATCACCATCATATTCCACACCGACAGCACTTCATGACGTGGCACACTCTTGATAATCGACAAGCGGGCAACCGGCATCATCAGCGCACCACCTGCGCCTTGCAACACCCTAAACGCTACCAAACTGTTTAAATCGCCGGCAAACGAGCAGCAGATTGAACCGAGGGTAAACAGCGCAATTGCCGCACGAAAAACCACCAATGTGCCGAAACGATCCGCCAGCCAACCGCTTAACGGAATCAGTAGTGCCACCGTCAACGCATAACTGATCACCGCCAGTTGCATTTCCAGCGGTGACTCCTGCAAATCGGCAGCTATGCTTGGCAATGCCGTGTTCAAAATGGTGGCATCGAGGGTTTGCATAAAAAGTGCGGTCGACGCCACCCAAGCTAAGCCATAATAATTGTTACTCATGCGGTGGCAACCAAGCCGCGATAAAATCAGCGATCTGTTCAACAGCATTCAAATCCAAACTGGGAACATTCCCCTGCCAAGGTTGGTTTTGACAAAGATAATCCGTTGCTACCGCCAATACCTGCTCATCTATTTCAGGAAACGGTTTGCCGGCAGCTTGACGGTGCAGCAATATTTTCGGCAGTGGTTCGTGTTTGAAACCTTCAACCAACACCAAATCGTTTAAATCCGGATCCAGCTGACGTGCTAAATAATCCAACGAAACCGCACTTGCTGTTTCCGTCATTATCGCCCAACGCTGATCACACGTCACGGCCACCTGCGAAGCCCCGGCTTGGGTCATGCGCCAACTGTCTTTGCCGGGTTTATCAGTATGTAGATCGTGGTGAGTGTGTTTAATCACCGCCACCCGCAGCCCTTTTTGTTGCAAGTGCGGCAACAGTTTTTCCAATAATGTCGTTTTGCCGCTGCCGCTGTAACCACTGATCCCCAACATCGTCAACGCTGATTTTTCCCTCTCTGGACTGCAGTTGATTTCAGCCAATTGTGCCGGATAGTTGATATTGGCAAATGCCTGCGCCTGATCGCTGAAATCCACTACTGCATAGCGCTGTTGCCGCATAAAATCGCGCACTTTGCGCCCGCCCGCTAACAAATAACGCTGTAATGGTTCAATTAACTTTTTATTCAGCAGCGCAAATGTCGGGTGTTCCCGTTCGCCGTCGCTCGCATAAGCCAGATCCGCTTGCGTTTGCTGCACGGTTTGCAGCAGACGCTCGGCTAAATCCAGCGGCAAAAACGGCGCGTCACATGGCACAAACAGTACCCACTGCGTTTGGCTCTGTTTCAGCCCGCTCAACATGCCGCTCAACGGCCCTAAAAAACCGTCCAACTCATCAATAAACACCGGCAGACCGCACTTTAGATAACCTTCTTGATGGCGATTGGCATTAATCAAAATCTGCTGCGCTTGCCCCTGCAAGCGTGCTTTGACGTGCATAAACAGCGGTTTTCCCTGCAGTTTCTGCAAGCCTTTATCCGCCCCCTGCATCCGCCGCGACAAGCCGCCGCACAAAATCACTGCACTGATTTGTTGTTCCATTTAAACTCTCTTTTGCCAATTTATCGGGTCTGTTGATCTTTGTTTATAAACTGTTGCAATTATGCTTTTCTTTGCTATCATCGCACAAATTAAAATCGAAACAAATAGATTAGGATGAGTTATGAAATGTCATCGCCTTAATGAAGTACTTGAATTGATTCAACCGCATTGGTCACAAGAGCCGGATCTCAGTTTACTGCAGTTTTTACAGAAAATTGCTGCTGAAGCCGGATTTGACAAACCGATTGCCGAATTGAGCGATGAAGTGATTATCTATCACCTGAAAATGCGCGGCAGCGATAAACACGAACCGATTCCGGGCATTAAAAAAGACTATGAAGACGATTTTAAAACCGCACTTTTAAAAGCGCGTGGCATCATTAAGTAAATAACTGATAAGTAAACAACTGATAAGTAAACAACTGAAATTTAGGATAGTTATGAAAAAATTTTTATTTATTTTAACCGCACTCTTGAGTATGAATATCGCGCAAGCTGCTGATTTTGTCCCGCAAGAAGGTAAACAGTTCATCACCGTGACGCAACCTGCCAGTGTCGATAAAGAAGTGATTGAGTTCTTCTCGTTCTACTGCCCACACTGCGCCAATTTCCAAATGGAATATAAAATTCCACAAGCGATTCAAGCAAAAATGCCACAAGGTACTCACTTTGTGAAATACCATGTCAACTTCTTGGGGCGTGCATCCGAAGACTTGACCCGTGCTTGGGCATTTGCGATGGCAACCAACAGCACTGAATTAGTGGAAGATGCGTTATTTGAAGCGGCACAAAGTAACCGTATCAGCTCAATGTCAGATATCCGTAAAATTTTTATCGACAAAGGTATCACTGCCGAACAGTTTGATAACGGCATCAACAGTTTTGCGGTTAACGGCCTAGTCAACAAGCAAATCAACGCACTGGAACAATACCAAGTGAAAGGCGTACCGGCATTTTTTGTCAACGGCAATAAACAAATCGACATGGGCGGCTTCAGCGACTCAAACAGTGTGCAGCAATTTGTCGATAACTACACTGCAACCGTTTTATACCTGTTAAATCATTAATCTATTAACTTTTTTGTCAATAATATTTTCATCACGCCTGTTAGCATCACCGACAGGCGTTTTTATTGCCGATAAAATTTTTCAAAATCCGGCGGTTTCCACAAAAAAATATTGACTTATTTTTATGAATTGATTTAATGCTTGCCGAATTATCTTTGTCTTATAGAGGAACCATTATGGCCGAAAGTTTTAGCGTAACCCGTCGTTTTTTCGATGATAAAAATTATCCGCGCGGATTCTCCCGTCACGGCGACTACACCATTCGTGAATCTGATACTCTGGAAAAATACGGGCAAGCGTTTATTGAGCTGGATCTGGGCAACCGTAGCCCGATTACTGCTGAAGAAAAACAGTTTGTCGCTGTTTGCCGCCTAGAGCGCGAACCAGAAACCTTTTTTGAAAAAACCTGGTGTAAATACCGCTCACGTATCTCCAGCGTAAAACGGGTATACACTCTTTCAGGACTGGCCGGCAGCGAACCTGTCGATGATTACAGCAACAACGACTAATTCGCAACCAGCCTAACGCTACGGCGCATTTCCCTATGCGCCGCTGTTCTCTCTAGATCTATTCTGCTGTGGCATAAAAAATGCTACACTAACCGCACTTTAATATTTAACAACCCATTTGCTACCTATTTATGCCGAACCAATCTTTAGCAATCTCACAATATCCACAACTGCTAGCCACCAAACAGCAAAAACTGGCTGAACTGCTTGCCCCTTTCAGCGCTCCGTCGCTAGAGATATTTGCTTCCGAGCCGGAATATTATCGAATGCGCGCCGAATTTAGGATTTGGCATGATCAGGGCGAGATGTACCACATCATGTTTGATCCGCAAACCAAGCAGCGCTATCGCGTTGATCATTTTCCGGTCGCCAGCCGTTTAATCAACCGTATGATGGCAGCAATTATCCCCTTATTACAATCCATACCTCTCTTGGCGCATAAACTGTTTCAGATTGATTATCTCAGTACTCGCAGCGACAAAATAATTGTCAGTTTGCTGTATCACAAAAAACTGGACGAACAATGGCAGCAGCAGGCACAAATTTTACGCCAACATTTGCAACAACAAGGGTTCGATCTGCAATTAATCGGCAGAGCCAGCAAGCAGAAAGTCTGTTTAGAACAAGAATATATCGATGAAGTGCTAACGATCAACCGCCGTGATTACACCTATCGCCAAGTGGAAAACAGCTTCACCCAGCCAAATGCCGGCATTAATATTAAGATGATCGAATGGGCCCTGTCCTGCACGGCGGACAGCCAAGGGGATTTATTGGAGCTATATTGTGGCAACGGCAATTTTTCCGTGGCGTTGGCGCAAAATTTCCGCAAGGTGCTGGCGACCGAAATTGCCAAACCATCCGTTGCAGCGGCACAATTCAATATCGAAAACAACCACATCGACAATTTACAGATTATTCGGATGTCCGCCGAAGAATTTACCCAAGCGATTAACGGCGTGCGCCAATTTAACCGACTGCAAGGCATTGATCTGCATGATTATCAGTGCGAAACCATTCTGGTCGATCCACCGCGTGCCGGACTGGATAGCGAAACAGTGAAAATGGTGCAGCACTATCCACGGATTTTATACATCTCTTGCAATCCGCACACCCTGTGCGACAATCTGCAAACCCTGTGCCAAAGCCACCGCATTGAACGTGCAGCATTGTTTGATCAGTTTCCTTACACCGAACATATGGAGACTGGTGTTTTTTTATCCAAAAATAAAGCGGTTTAACGTATTAAAAACATGTCTTTTCGTGATAAATTACCGTTTTAAAATATGTCTTTTCGTGATAAATTGCCGTTTTAAAATTTGTCTTTTCGTGAAGATTTAAGATGAGCTATGCATGAGGCAACATATGCTAAAACGAAAATTTTATCAAAAAATGTTATATTGGAAGCAAGACGCAAAAGGAACGACTGCGTTATTAATCAATGGCGCAAGACGCGTTGGTAAGAGTTATTTATGCCGTCAATTTGCAAAAAATGAATACAAAAGTTTCATAATAATCGATTTTGCCAATGTACCAAGTGAGATTACTCACTTAGTTGAGAACGAAAGTTATGATTTAGACTTATTTTTCTTAAAACTAGCAACATTTTACTCAACTCATTTATATGAACGTGAAAGTTTAATTATTTTTGATGAAATACAACTCTTTCCAAGAGCAAGACAATTAATTAAATATCTCGTTGCCGATGGTCGTTATGATTTCATTGAAACGGGCTCACTGTTGTCCATAAAAAGAAACGTTAAAGATATAGTTATTCCATCTGAAGAAACGCATCTGACAATGTATCCTTTGGATTTTGAAGAGTTTTTATGGGCTAAAGGTGACTCTACCACCATTCCAATGTTGAAAAAATTCTTTGATAAAAGAATTTCATTAGGCACTGCACTGCATAGAAAAATTTTAAATGATTTCAGACAATATATGCTCGTTGGTGGCATGCCCCAAGCAGTTAATGAATTTTTAATTAGTAATGATTTTTCTAAAGTTGATCAAGTAAAAAGAAATATTTTATCATTATATCGTAATGATATTGTTAAATATGCTGGCAATAATCAAAACAAAGTATTAGCGATTTTTGATAAAATTCCGGGACAACTTGCCAAGAAAGAAAAAAAATATATTTTAGCTTCCCTATCAAAAGAAGCTAGATTCAGAGAATACGAAGACGCTTTTATGTGGCTAGATGATGCCATGATATCTAATACCTGCTTCAATGCTACTGACCCGAATGTCGGATTAGCTTTAAGTAGTGATTTTGCCACGAGAAAAACTTATATGTTAGATACCGGATTACTGGTCACTCAGTCATTTTTTGATAAAGAATTCTCTGACAATGAATTATATCGTAGTATATTAATAAAAAAATTAAATATCAATGAAGGGATGTTAATGGAAAATATCGTCGCTCAGATATTTAGAACTAGCGGGAGAAAACTTTTTTTCTATTCTAGAAATGATAAAGAAAACCGAAAAAACCACATGGAGATTGATTTTTTACTAGCCGACAATAAATATATTTCTCCAGTAGAAGTTAAATCATCTAATTATAGAAAGCATTCATCACTCGATAAATTTAGACGAAAATTTGATATACGAATAAAAGAGCCCATTATTCTATATCAAAATGACATAATGATTAAAGAAGGTGTATTACACCTACCGATATATATGGCTATCTTTTTATAGATTAATTAGAAATGACTCATTTAAATATACAATTACTGTGCGAAGATCCGGCTAAGCAAGTCGAGTTTGACCGCACTTGTGCCAGATTAAATTTGACGCATCGGCCTGAAGCGATTTTAGCCTTAGTACAAACCAGCGAACGTTTGGAATTGCGCAAACTGGACGAACCGAAATTAGGCGCTGTTACGGTCGATTTTGTCAGCGGCACCATGGCACATCGGCGCAAATTCGGCGGTGGACGCAGCGAAGCCATTGCCAAAGCGGTCGGCATTAAAAAAGAGTATCTGCCAACGATAATCGACGCTACCTCCGGTTTAGGGCGCGATGCCTTTGTGTTGGCAGCAATCGGTTGCAAAGTGCGGTTGATCGAGCGCCACCCGGTGGTGTTTGCCCTGCTGCAAGACGGCTTACAGCGCGCTTATCAAGATGCAGAAATCGGAGAATGGTTGCAACACCGAATGCAACTGTTATCGGTTAATAATCTGACCGCACTTTCACCGACTCAGGATTGCGCCGATGTGGTTTATCTCGATCCGATGTATCCACATAAACAAAAAAGTGCCCTCGTCAAAAAGGAGATGCGCATTTTTCAACATTTAGTCGGCGCTGATTTGGATGCGGATCAACTGCTTCCGTCAGCACGGCAACTGGCACGCAAGCGCGTGGTAGTCAAACGCCCCGACTACGCCCCGTTTTTAGCCGAACAAAAACCGCACTTTAGCCAAACCACCAAAAATCACCGCTTTGATGTGTATATGGGTTTAAGATAAACCCGCTCGACTCATTTTTTGCTCGCTTCCGTCTGATTTGATTGTTGTTTTGCAGTTAAATTATTACTACGTTTTTTCGTTCGCAAAGAACCTAGATAGATCGCTAACAGTGTTAAACCTGCACCGAGCCATTGCAGGCGGTTAATCGGTTTTAACAGCCAGAAATAGTCAATCAGCAAAGCAGCGACCGGTTCGCTAAGCAGCAGCAAACCGGTGACGGAGAGCGATAACAGCGGAATTGCATAGGCGATAAGCCCCCAGGCGAAACATTGCATAAGCGCACCATAAAGCAGAACCAAACCGATATCACGCCAAGTAGTGGGGTATAAATTGTGGCTGTTAAGCAGTAACGAAGGCAAAAATAATGCCAGCATACCGCCTAAACTGATCAACAGCATCAACGGGAAAAGTGCGGTTTGTTCGACTTGTTGGGTTTTGCGCACAAATACCATCGACAACGCCAGCATGCCGCCAGATATGATACCGCTGACAAAACCCCAGCTGGCATTGCTGTTGTACCCAAACTCCGGACTGGCGATCAGTGCAACACCGCAAATTGCCAACAGCAGACTGCACAGTTGTAATTGGGTGAGCCGCTCCGCAAACCAGATAAATCCGATTGCGGCAAGAAAGAAGATCTGCAAGCTGTTGAGTAAAGTGGAAATACCCGGCCCAACCGCATAAATACTTTCGTGCCATAATGCCAAGTCTAAACCTAAAAACACGCCGGATAACAGCGCCATGCCAATGGCTTTGCGACTTTGCGGCAGTTTTTGCTTAAACTGGCGCATTAAGCCCCAAAAGATCAGCGCAGCAACCAATAAGCGCCAAAAAGCAATGGCATAAGCGCCCACCGGTACAAATTTAACAATCAGACTGCCTAATCCGAAGATAACACAGCCGATAATCAACAATGGCGCGGCGTAATTGGTGTTTATTTGTTGTGACATTTTCTTTTCCGACATAAAGTGCTGTTTTCATTCGAGAAAACCGCACTTTGTGAGATTAACCCGATTTTCAAATGCCGGGTTAGAACAGCACGCGCGCTTTAATCGTACCTTCAATACTGCGCAAGCGTTGTAGCACACTGTCAGTATTAGTGGTTTCAACATCAATCACCACATAACCAATTTGCGGGTTGGTTTGTAAGAATTGTGCCGCAATATTTACGCCTTCATCGGTAAAGATTTGGTTAATTTTGTTCAACACTCCCGGACGGTTGTGGTGAATATGCATTAAGCGCTTGGTGCCGGAATGCTCCGGCAGCGATACTTCCGGGAAATTAACCGCCGATAAGGTGGAACCGTTATCGGAATATTTCACCAGCTTATTCGCCACTTCCGAGCCGATATTTTCTTGTGCTTCGGAGGTTGATCCGCCAATATGCGGGGTCAAAATCACATTGTCGAAACGACACAGCGGTGACTCAAACGGGTCATTAATCGAAGCCGGCTCAGTCGGGAACACATCAATCGCCGCACCTAACACCCGTCCACTGTCGAGTGCCTCTGCCAGTGCCGCAATATCGACCACTGTGCCACGAGCAGCGTTGATCAAGATCGAATCTTGCTTCAATTGTTCAATGCGCTCTCTGCTCATCAGATTCTTGGTCGAATCATTTTCCGGCACATGCAGCGAAACCACATCACAAGTTGACAACAATTCTTCCAAGGTACGAATCTGTTGCGCATTGCCGAGCGGCAGTTTATTTTCAATATCATAAAAATAGACCTGCATCCCGACCGCTTCTGCCAGAATACTCAATTGTGAACCAATATGCCCGTAACCGATAATCCCCAGTTTTTTACCACGCACTTCATGTGAACCGTTTGCAGATTTATTCCACAACCCCCGGTGCACTTCAGCGTTTGCCTGCGGCACTTTGCGCATTAACAGTAAAATCTCACCTAACACCAATTCAGCCACCGAGCGGGTGTTGGAAAACGGTGCATTAAACACCGGAATCCCGCGCTGTTTTGCCACTTCCAAGTCCACCTGATTAGTGCCGATGCAAAAACAGCCGATAGCAATCAGCTTTTGCGCATGCTGCAACACTTCAGCCGTTAAGTCGGTTCGCGAGCGAATGCCGATAAAATGAGCGTCTTTGATCGCTTCAATCAGGTCTTCTGCATCCAATGCTTTCTTATGGTACTCAATATTGGTGTAACCCGCATGATGCAGACTATCCAATGCACTTTGATGTACGCCTTCCAGCAGCAAAAATTTGATTTTTGCCTTATCCAGTGAGACTTTTACTGTCATGTTGTTTCCTCTAGTTCCTAAGTTAAGCTAAAATTCGATTACACTAAAACCTGAGCCCCTTGAGCACTACCGACAATCACAATATCGGCACTACGCAAAGCAAAAATTCCGTTAGTGACCACGCCGGCGATATTATTCAGGGTCTTTTCCATTTCCATCGGCTGCATAATTTTGAAGTTATACACGTCTAAAATGACATTGCCGTTATCGGTGACTACGCCTTCGCGATATTCCGGTGCGCCGCCTAAGCCGACCAATTTCCGCGCCACATAAGAGCGAGCCATCGGAATCACCTCCACCGGCAACGGGAATGTAGAGCCTAACACATCGACTTGCTTACTGGAATCCACAATACAGATGAATTTTTTTGCTAATGAAGACACAATTTTTTCACGTGTCAAGGCCGCTCCGCCCCCTTTAATCATCATTTTTTGCGGGTTGATTTCGTCGGCACCATCGACATAAATATCCAAAGCGGAAACATCATTGGCGTTAAATACTTCAATGCCCAAGGCACTTAAACGGCGTTCGGACTCTTTCGATGCCGCCACTGCCCCTTTGATTTGATCTGAGATTGCGCCCAAAGCATCGATAAAACAGTTCACCGTCGAACCGCTGCCAACCCCGACAATGCTATCGGGTTGCACATATTTTAACGCTGCTTGCGCCGCCTGTTTTTTCATTTCGAGCTGATCCATAACATATCCTTTAACAATGTAAAAAGAGGGTAAAAGTTAATTTATCTTACTACGTTATCGGGATTGTTCAATCCTTATCAAACAATCCACTTTCTAAATAATAAATTGGCTGCACTATCATCAGGCAATTCTGGTTTAGCAAGGCTTTGAACATAAAGCTGATAGTACTTGATTTTTTGCTCAATAAAATCATTTAATGGTTGAATTTTTTCTTCTAAATCAAATTCTTCTCCTGCCAATTTGCGTGTTAGCAACACCTCAATTTTATGTCTCAGCATGGGTTCTAAAACCGCATCATTTAATAAATCGGTAAACAAGATCGGTGGATTTTTTGCATATTTTTCAATCCACATACAGGCTAAAATCGGGCGTAGCACATAGAAATATTTTTTGATTTTAACCAGATCGGATTTTAGATAGCCGCGAAAATTGCCATCAGCCATATGTAGATAATGGTGAATCATGCTGCTTGGCGAAAAATAGCTCTGTGCAAGTTGGCGAAATTCACTGAGAAATGGTGCATTCACTTGATAGACAATCGGCGAATACAGCCATTCCGACAATGCCGGATTCCCCTTACGGCATAATTTCAGGGCTTTTTTCAGATCCCAACCGCTGATATCCAACGGATCGCTAATCGGATATTCCAACACATCGCGTGGTTCATCAATCAACAGATAATCAGCTTGCGTTCGGCTATAAATAAATCGCACATCATAATCACTGTCTTGCGAGGGAAAGCCCCATGCGCGGCTGCCGGATTCGACTGCATACAATACGAGAACCTTTTCTTCTGATTCGATTCGTGTAATTTCCTGGCGAATTTTATTCAACATTTCATCTGTTATCATTCTTTATTCCTTAATCCAAAAACCGCGCTAACAATTCATTCAAAAACAGTTTGCCGTGTTCGGTGATTTGCCAAGTGCGGTCAGTTTCCACAAGATAACGTTGTTGTTTTGCCCACTCAATATTCTCAGCAACACAGGCAAGATCTAAGCCGGTGAGTTGCACGAAATCCTGTTTTGCAACCGGTTCCAGCAAACGAAAACGGTTCATAAAAAATTCAAAGGGACGTTCTGCTACGCTGACCGCACTTTGCGTGTGTAGATAGTTGCCTTGCAGATAGCCCTTCGGATGTTTGGTTTTGGCGTAACGTAAAATTTCACCGTTCGGGAAACTGATTTTGCCGTGTGCGCCACAGCCGATCGCCAGATAGTCACCGAAACGCCAATAATTCAGATTATGTCGGCATTGATAGCCCGGTTTAGCGTAAGCCGAGGTTTCATATTGCTGATAACCCGCTTCGGTTAACAGCTGGTGTCCTTGCTCGAAAATATCCCACAGGGCGTCATCGTCAGGCAGTTTTGGCGGACGGTAATAAAACAGCGTGTTCGGTTCAATTGTGAGCTGATACCACGACAAGTGCGGTGGATTGAGCGCAATCCCTTGGCGCAAATCATTCAGCGCCTGCTCGACGGTTTGATTGGGTAAACCGTGCATCAAATCGATATTGAAGCTGTTCAAACCACTGTTTTTGGCAAATTGAATCGCCTGCACCGCCTCTTCCACGTTGTGAATCCGCCCCAGCCGTTGCAGTTTTTCTTGCTCGAAACTTTGGATTCCCATTGAAATACGGTTCACGCCGGCTTGACGATAACCGATAAAACGCGCGGCTTCCGCTGTGCCCGGATTGGCTTCGAGGGTAATTTCAATCCCATCGGCAAACGCAATTCGCTGTTCTACCTGTTGCAACAAATGGGCAATGCCTTCTGCCGAAAACAGGCTCGGCGTACCGCCACCGATAAAAATCGAATGCAAAGTGCGGTTTTGCACATATGACAAATCGTTGTCCAAATCTTGCAGCAAATGCCGAATATACTCCGCTTCCGGAATCGCCCCTTTCTGGGCATGGGAGTTGAAGTCGCAGTAAGGGCATTTCTGCGCACACCACGGAATGTGAATGTAAAGACTCAAGGGGGGTAAGATGATTGATCGTGGCATTATGGCATCAAAAATGGTTGCAAATGCGGTTATTGTACCCGATAAAAAAGCATAACCGCTCAATTATTTCAGTTATGCTTTTTCATATCGCAGCACAGAAATCAAGGCAGCTTCGCCAACACGCAATAGCCGCTCTGCCGTCCGACAAGCTCAAATGCAGTGTTTGCATCAATAAAGGCTGATTGCCCTTGTCGCAAAATCAGCGTCTGTCCGGTTGTGCGCAATTGCAGCTCCCCGCTCATCACCAACAAAATAACCGCACTTTCCGCCTGCTCGGACACCCGTTCATCCTGTTGATAAGCGATATGCTGCAAGGCAAAATCTTGTGCCGGTGTCGGGTAGGTATAATTGGTGGTTATTGTCGGTGCAATGATCTGCGGCGTAATCTCAGTGCAATCAATGACTTGTAGCAATTCGTCAATATCCACATGTTTCGGCGTCAATCCGCCACGAATCACGTTATCCGAACACGCCATCAATTCAATATTCTGTCCGCGCAAATACGCATGCGGAATACCGGCATCCTGATAAATGCCTTCCCCGGTTCTCAAGTTGACCAGATTAAACAGATAGAAACACAACAAGCCCGGATCCAGTTTATCCAAACTGATTTGCATACTCTCCAAACTGTACAACAGCCAATAATCCGGATTATCCAGCGTTAATTGTTGTTGCTGATAAGCCGCTTGCTGCTGTTGAATCACCGGCAACAGCCATGCAGCCAACTGTGTTTGATCCGCTTGCATGATTTCCGCATAAAAACCATGCAGATCCATTTGTTGCAACTGTTTTAACAAAGGTAAAAATGAAGTGTGCCGTTGCAGTTGCTGCTCAATTTTCGCTCTGGTTTTAAAGCCGTGCAACAACCAAAAATCAGATAAGGCAATCATCATTTCCGGTTTATGGTTGTTGTCTTTATAAGTACGTTTTGGATCGCTCAGGCTGATACCCGCCGCATTTTCGCGGGCAAAGCCAATCTCGGCCTGCGCTTTGGTCGGATGCAGTTGAATCGAGAGCGGTTTTTCCACATCCAAAATCTTTAATAGATAAGGCAGTTCCGCGCCAAACTGCGCAACACTGCGCTCACCCAAACTGGCCGGGTTCAATTTCAAATACTCATCCAGCGTCAACTCGCCAATCTCGGTTTTCAGCATCGAGGGCGAAGACGGGTGGGCGCCAAGCCACCATTCGGCATAATACGGTTGCTGTTTGGCAATGCCCAACCACTGCGGAATGTAGTCTTGCCCGCCCCAAACATAGTGTTGTGCTGTGCCTTGTAATGAATATAGCATGCTGTCCTCTGATTATTTTATACTTCACACTGAAGCCGAGCGCTGCACCCGACCACTATCAATGAAAAATTGCAAAATTTTCGGTAAGTCATCTACATCTGCCACATAGATCAGCAGACGCTTGTGATTGTGTAAGTCTATCACTAAAACCCCGTCTTCTGACAAATTGATGGCGGCGATCCGTTGATAAGGCAGGTAAAAATTGGCGTAGAAAAAGCCGTTTTCTTTTAAAAGGAGGACAGGATTGCGCAAAAATGCGGTGTAGCCGCACAAGATCGCCAAGATTATCAACAAATATAGCGTAATCGGTGTAATCCCGCTTTGATAAACCAACAAGCCGATTAGGGCAATAAAAATAATCGCATCCAGTCGCCCGCGATTCTGCAACCGCACTTTGAGTTGGGTTTTGCCCTTCCAACGATTCATGACGAACTGATCATAAAAACCGTACACAAAAAACAAAATAACGGCACAGAGTAAAATACCGTCGGTTAAATTGATCATCCCATTTTGCCTCTATTCGCCTCTAAATAAAAATACCCTCTCAATGCCAAACAACAAAAAGAGGGTATAAATTACTTTAATCCGTTATGCCAACAATCCGGTCCATGCGCCCAAAATACCAATCACAAAGAAGCCCATAATAATCCATAAAGCATTGACACGGTTACGCAACAACCACATACAGCCAAAGGTCAATAACAGCGGCACCAGCCCCGGCATTAAGCTGTCCAACACGCTTTGCACGGTGGTAATCGTTGTTTCACCGACCTGATTGGTCATGCGGGCAATTTCCAACGGAATATTGACACTGGTCCATTTATTGACCAACGCCCCCATGATAAACAACCCCAGTATTGACGCACCTTCGGTCAGTTTTTGCAGCAAACCGCCGCTCATGTCACCAACAACATCCAGCCCTTTTTTGTAACCATAGTGCACACCATAGTAACGGGTTGCCAAACGAACCAAGTTAAACAATAAAAAGAACAGGATTGGGCCTAAAATACTGCCGTTTAATGCCAAGTTCGCGCCAAGTGCGGCAAAAACCGGGCGTGCCGTGCCCCAATAGATCGGATCACCGACCCCGGCCAAAGGCCCCATCAAGCCGACTTTGATCCCGTTAATCGCAGCGTCGTCAATCTCTTTACCATTTGCCCGCTCTTCTTCCATCGCAATGGTCACGCCCAACACCGGCGCACCAACAAAGGGTTGAGTATTAAAAAATTCCAAGTGGCGCTTAATCGCATCTTTGCGCTCTTGTGAATTCTGATCCGGGTATAAACGACGGATTACCGGCACCATGGAATAAGCAAATCCCAACGCTTGCATACGCTCGAAGTTCCAAGATCCTTGAAACAGGTTAGAACGTAACACCACCGCATTCAAATCTTGTTTTGTGACTTTTTTCTCATTACTCATTTTCTCAATTCCTTGTGCTTAATCTAATCTGTTATCCAAATCGTTGTTGCTGACAACCTGCACCACTTGCTGGCTTTGGTTATATTTCGGGTGCAGCTGAATGTACAATACTGCCATCACGCCGCCCAATACCCCTAAAGCAACCAAGTTGAAATTGGTGAATGCCGCCACCACAAAACCGGCATAGAAGAATGGCATCAGGTGCCCGGCTCTCATCATATTGATCACCATCGCATAACCGACCACCACAATCATGCCGCCGGCGATTTTCAAGCCTGAGGTGACGACCACCGGAATCGAATCTAACATAGCGCGTACGCCATCTGTACCGGCAGTTAATGCCACAATCAACGCCGGAATGGCAATCCGCATCGCTTGCAATAACAGCGCAGAAGCGTGGATCCAAGACAAGGTGGTCAAATTGCCGGTCTCGACACATTTGTCGGCCGCATGTTGGAAGCCGACCGTGATGGTGCGCACCACATAGGTCAGCACTTGCCCTGCTGCCGCCAACGGAATCGCCAATGCAATTGCAGTGCTGATGTCCTGTCCGCTGACAATCGCCAAAATTGTGGAAATGATGGAGGCAAGTGCGGTATCCGGCGCCAAAGCCGCACCGATGTTCATCCAGCCTAATGCCAGCATTTCCAAGGTTCCGCCGACAATAATCCCGGTTTTAATATCGCCCAGCACCAGACCAACTAAGGTACAGGCGATCAGCGGACGGTGGGTTTGAAATTCGTCCAGAATTGAACCCATACCTGAAATACAGGCAATGATAAAGATCAAAATGATCTGAAGTGTAGAAATTTCCATAACTCGGTTTCCTTACTGTTAAACTAAATTCGCTTTTTTCAATAAATCCATCATATCGGTTCGGCTATCCGATGACACCTTGCGCACATCCAGCTCAATATTCAGTGCTTTCAATTGCTTAAAGCTTTCCACATCGTTTTTATCCACCGAAACCGCACTGGTCAGTTGCTGCTTACCGTCACGATATGCCATGCCGCCGATATTCAATGATTTAATGCCGACGCCCGCTTCAATCAGTGTCAACGGATCTTGCGGATTGGTGAACAGCAACATCACCCGCTCTCCGGCATATTCCGGATTGTTATACACCCGTATCATTTTTTCGACGCCCACCACATGTGCGGTCACGCCCGGCGGCGCCACCTGTTTCAACAACGTCGCCCGCACAGTGTCTTTCACTACGGCGTCACTGACCACCACAATACGGCTGACCTTGGTCTCTTTGGTCCAACGGGTTGCCACCTGACCGTGAATGAGACGATCATCAACACGCGCCAGCCCAATCACCATATTGCCGGTTTTTTTGCTCACATTAACCATAGCTTGAGGTTGAGGCTGAGCCACAGGCTCGGCTTTCGCCGCTTGCACTTCCGGTTCAACATATTTCAATGCTTTCACGCCACCACGCCCGGTTTCCAAGGCAATCGCCGTCAACTCCTGCAACGATGGGTTATCATCTCGTCCCATAAAGGTTTCGACCAACATCGGCACATTCACTCCGGCAACAACTTCCATATTTGCCTTGCCCTCCGCCACGCGGCTAGCGGCATTAAACGGACTGCCACCCCAAGTATCGACTAAAAACAATACTTCGGAGCAATGTGCCAGTTCGGTTGACAATTTCGCCTGGTATTTTTGGATAATGGTTTCCGCATTCTCACCGGGAACAAAATCGATGTATGCAACATTTTCTTGATCCCCGATTAGCATTTCTGTTGTTTTCAACAGTTGCTCTGCGGCGACACCATGTGTTGCAATGATAATTGCAATACTCATCTCCACCTCTTTTATTTAATAGGAAAAATTAATTAGTTTTGGTGGGCGGATTTTATAAGCAAATCACCACTCCACCTATTATGAATATTCAATTAGTTGATCACGATCACACTTTAATAAAACAATATGCCACCTATAACATTGATATAATTCTAATCAGCCTATTAATTAACCAATTTCAACTGTAATTGCTGTAGCGCATGAGCACGATGTGACACTTTTTTCTTCTCATTTTGTTGCAATTCGGCGAAGCTTGCTTGCTTTGGAGGATAAAAAAACAGTGAATCATAACCAAATCCATTCGAACCTCGTTCTTCTGACAGGATCTCACCATGACACTCTCCCTCCGCAATAATCGGAGTTGGATCGTTTTCGTGTTGCAATAGCACAATCACGCTAACAAATTTTGCTGAACGATCGTATTGATTTTCCATTTGTTGCAACAGCTTTACTCGGTTTTTGGCATCATTGCCTTCTTCTCCGGCATAACGGGCGGAATACAGCCCCGGCGCACCGCCAAGTGCGGTCACACTCAAACCGGAATCATCGGCAATCGCCGGTAAGCCACTGATTTTTGCCGCATGGCGTGCTTTCAAAATTGCATTTTCTACAAAAGTCAAACCGGTCTCCTCCGGACTTTCAATACCGAATTCACTCTGCGCCACTACTTCAAAACCAAACTGTGCCAACACATCCGACATCTCTTTCACTTTGCCTTGATTACCGGTTGCCAAAACGATTTTTTGTTTCATTATTTATACCTTTGCATAGCCTTACTGATTTAAAAAACGATACACCTGTTCAATCCCTGCCTGATCATTCTGATACCACACCCCT
The DNA here is from genome assembly GCF_004342725.1 of Testudinibacter aquarius. Lineage (GTDB taxonomy): Bacteria > Pseudomonadota > Gammaproteobacteria > Enterobacterales > Pasteurellaceae > Chelonobacter > Chelonobacter aquarius. The sequence continues at coordinate 174,635 of NZ_SMCP01000001.1, forward strand.
TGAATACCGCACTTTTGTGCGGCATCAATATTGGCTTTCGAATCATCGATAAACAACGAGCGATCAGGGGCGAGCTGATACTGTTCGATCGCATAGTGAAAAATATCCAAGTGCGGTTTCAGCAATTGCACCTGTGCCGAAATTACGATGCCACGAAACAGAGGCCAATAATCATAACGCTTTCTCAGGTAAGCATCGGCGTGCAGCGGCATATTGCTGATACAGATTAAATCAACTTTACGGCGAGCCAAATCATGCAATAACGCCAACGCTAACGGCAGTGGATCGAGCGACTCACGTACGGTTTGCATAAAACGTTCCATTTCACTCAACGGTTTTTCCAACAGTAGCGAAAACAGCTTCAGCGCATTGTCATATTCGATTAAACCGGCATCCAACGCCAGCCAAGTTTGGCTGAAAAACACCTGTCGATACTGCTCTCTTTCAACAGGATCTGCGGTGAAACGTTGCAGAATCTCGTCCGGCGCCCAATTGATCAACACATTACCCAAATCAAAAATCACGGTTTTTCGCATATTATTTGGCATAACCACCTCCTGAATTCAATTCAAGTTATCTTAGCCGATTCCTCCTATTTTAGATAGCCACGTCGACCGCACTTTGCGATGTTGAACAAATTTCTGATGATCAATCTCTTTTTATAAATTTATGCTGCGCGATAAAAACCGCTTGACGACCAAAATGAAAAGTATATGCTACAAAAAACAATTACCAAGGAACCGAGTGATGACAATTAAAACCTTTTTGCAACAGCAGAATATTCAATTCAGCCTCAAACGTTATGCGATTGACGCCTTGAATTTTATGGCGTTAGGGCTGTTTTCCTCGCTGATTATCGGCTTAATTTTAAAAAATATCGGCACTTGGACGGAGATTAGCTGGTTGGTTGATGTCGGCTTGCAGGCACAAAAGGCAATGGGTGCCGCCATTGGTGTCGGTGTAGCATATGCACTACAAGCGCCACCATTAGTATTACTCAGCAGCACTATCACCGGTCTGGCCGGTGCCGCGCTAGGCGGTCCGGTCGGTTGCTTCTTTGCGGCTGCGATTGGCGCGGAATTCGGCAAGTTGGTCAGCAAAATCACGGTGGTGGATATTATTGTCACCCCTGCGGTGACGCTGTGTGTCGGTGTCGCCACAGCGCAACTGCTTGGCGCACCAATTTCGGCATTAATGAATCAAATCGGTAGCTTGATTATGTGGTCGGTCGAGTTGCAGCCGCTAGTAATGGGTATGGTGGTCGCCGTGGTCATGGGAATTGTGTTGACCCTGCCGATTTCCAGCGCTGCTATTGCGATTTCCTTATCTTTAAGCGGGTTAGCCGCCGGTGCTGCCACTGTCGGCTGTTGTTGCCAAATGGTCGGTTTTGCGGTGATGAGTTTTCGCGAAAACCGTTGGGGCGGGCTGCTCAGTCAAGGACTGGGCACCAGCATGCTGCAAATGCCGAATATTGTGCGTAACCCAAAAATCTGGCTGCCACCGATCATCAGCAGTGCCATTTTAGGTCCGGTCGCCACCCTCACCTTTCAAATGTCAAATATTCCCAGCGGCGCTGGTATGGGCACCAGCGGCTTAGTCGGGCAGATCGGCACCCTCGATGCCATGGGCAACTCAAGTGCGGTTTGGTTAGCCATTATTTTACTGCATTTTATCCTGCCTGCCGTTTTAACCCTGAGCATTGCGCAAATTTTTCGACGTAAAGGGTGGATTAAAGCCGGTGATCTCAAAATCAATAGTTAAAAGTGCGGTTAGCCAGTAAAAATTATTTGGTATTTTTAGGCAAAATCGGTATTATAGCCGTCCAGATGGTTACGCGTCCAAAATAGCGTAACTCCCAGATTACGTAATAGCAAACAAAAGAGAAAATATGTCTAATTATCTATTTACTTCCGAATCCGTTTCCGCCGGCCACCCCGACAAAATCGCCGATCAGATTTCCGATGCGGTGTTGGACGCCATCATCGAACAAGACCCGAAAGCGCGCGTCGCTTGCGAAACCTATGTAAAAACCGGTATGGCATTAGTCGGCGGCGAGATCACTACTTCAGCGTGGGTCGATATTGAACATATCGCACGCCAAGTGATTTGCGATATCGGCTACACCTCCTCCACCATGGGTTTCGACGGCCACTCTTGTGCGGTGCTGAACGGCATCGGCAAACAATCTTCCGATATTAACCAAGGAGTTGACCGCGCCGATCCGCTGGCACAAGGCGCAGGCGATCAGGGCATTATGTTTGGTTACGCCACCAACGAAACCGAAGTCTTTATGCCAGCACCGATTACTTACGCCCACCGCTTAATGGAACAGCAAGAAAAAGTGCGCAAAAACGGCACATTGAACTGGTTGCGCCCCGATGCCAAAAGCCAAATCACTTTCCAATACGACAAGCATAAAATTGTCGGGATTGACGCCGTGGTGCTGTCCACCCAGCACAGCGAAGAAGTGGATCAAAAACAGATTTACGAAGGGGTGATGGAAGAGATTATCAAACCAATTCTGCCGAGCGAATGGCTTTCCGCCGACACCAAATATTTTATCAACCCGACCGGTCGCTTTGTCATCGGCGGCCCGATGGGCGACTGTGGCTTGACCGGACGTAAAATTATCGTCGATACCTACGGCGGCGCTGCCCGTCACGGCGGCGGTGCATTCTCCGGCAAAGACCCGTCCAAAGTGGATCGCTCTGCGGCTTATGCCGCGCGCTATGTGGCGAAAAACATCGTTGCCGCCGGTTTAGCCGAACGCTGCGAAATCCAGCTTTCCTATGCTATCGGCGTTGCCGAACCAACCTCGATTATGATCGAAACCTTCGGTACGGCGAAAGTCAGCGAAGAATTATTGGTGAAACTGGTGCGTGAATTTTTTGACCTACGCCCATACGGTTTAATCAAAATGCTGGATCTGATCCAACCGATCTACCGCAAAACCGCCACCTACGGCCACTTCGGACGCGATGAATTCCCTTGGGAAAAAGTGGATCGTGCCGAAGAATTGAGAAGTGCGGCTGGGTTAAAATAATCTTTGACTGAAAAGTAGGGTTTGGCTGAAAGGCTGAACCGCATTTTTTATTTCGCCACTCTAGGGTCTGTTAATCTACAGAAATTTCTTTATAATATCTTTAGCCAACCTCTGTATTAAGGACATTGTATGCCTACGATTAAATCCAGCACCGAATTACGAAATAACTATAATGAGATTTCGATTTTTTGCAATCAAACACAAGAACCTGTGTTTATCACCAAAAATGGGCAAGGAGATCTTGCCGTGATGAGTATCGAAACCTACGAAAAATTAGTCGGACGTTTAGAGTTATACCATTTATTGCAAGAGGGCGAACAAGCGATTGCTGCGGGCAAAACACACCCATTTGAACAAGTATTCCAAGAGCTGCGCAATGAGGTGATTGGTGACAAGCAATAAATATCATGTCGAAATATCAGATACGGCTAAAACAGATTTACACGACATTATTACCTATGTTTTTTCACAACTTTCGGCACCAATAACCGCTCTTCAACTGCTGGAGGAGTTTGAAACCACTATAGCATCACTGGTTGAAATGCCTCAACGTATTGCATTGGTTAGAGATAAAAAATTGGCGGCAATGGGCTACCGCCAAATTTCAGTAAAAAAGTATGCGATTTTTTTCAGACTCAATGGAACAAAGAATACCGTGAATATCGTCCGAATTATTTATGTAAAGCGAAACTGGGCGGCGCTATTAAATCCCTAGTTCAAAACCCCAGCGCGGCAACTTTCCCTGCGGTTTTCAACTAACACTCCCCTTCAAGTGCGGTCAGCAATTACTCGGCAAACGGTTTTTGCGGCTCAACGGTAGCAATCTCTGAAACCACATTCACCGCACGGGTCAATATCGCCAGCGTGAGCGATTCAGATTGTGAGAAATAACAGATATAGACTTCCCTCAACTACGAACCTGCCAACTCCCGAATCAAGGCTTCTTTGTTGCGGATCAGCAAATTCGGCATTTCCAACACAACATTAAAACGGCGCAGATCAAAAAAAGTTGAACCGCACTTGTTACTGATAGCCTAACTGCGCCTGCCAAGTTTTTAATGTCTGCTCTAAATTGCCATCGGCAAATAACGCACTGCCGGAAACCACCCAATCTACGCCTAATGCTTGCACTTTCGTTGCTAAATCCAGTGTCATCGCTCCGTCAACACTGATAATTTTATCCTGTCTTTTTGTTCCTAAGATATTAATTATAGATTTAATTCGCGTCAGCACGGAAAACTCATCCGCTTTTTCGCCGCTTCGCGGATCTAAGGTCAGCACTTGGATTACATCAACCTGATCCAAGTAAGGTGCTAATTGTGATAGATCGGTGTCGGGGCATAAGCTGATCCCGCCCAAAACAGGCTGCTGTTCTTCAACCGCACTTTGCGCATTTAACCATGCCAATGTCTCCGCTAAATCACCATCACCTTCGAGCTGTAATGTCACAATATCCGCCCCATTTGCCACGCAGGTTTTCGCCAGTTCACACTGATTTTTCACCATCAAATGTACATCTTTATAGAAGAGATCCGGAAATTGCTTTATCGCCCCGGCGCCTACCGTAAACAGCGGTGAAAATTGTCCATCCGCCAGATCAAAGTGCAGCAATTTAAGCCGATTATTCTGTAAAATAGATAAGTTTTGCTTTAATTCCAACCAGTTTGAAGAGAGAATCCCAACGCTAAGGGGTTGAGATTTCATCGCTTGAATAACTTGTGATTTACTTTTTTTCATTTACTTCTCTTCATCGCTAATGTCTTGTGGCAAGATCCAATTAAAGACTTTTTTACTTCTGGAATCGGTCATCAGCGGTTCCAACTCTTTGACACATTGATGATAATGAGCCGTTTGCCGATGCGCTTGCAAAGCAGCCTCATTTTTATATACTTCATAGGCATAAAATCGGGTTTTAACTTCCGGATCCTGCAACACATCAAACCGTAAATTACCGGGCTCTTTCCGAGTCCCATAATGATTTGCCGCAAAAACATCTAGAAAAGCTTGCTCTTTTCCTTCTTTGATATTGATTTCCACCAACATAGCAAACATAGTAGGCTCCTAAATATACCAAACTTAGATAACGATATAATGGCAAGCGTTGCGACACCTGCCATTAGGATCGGTTGATCGTTATTTATTTATTTTTTTCACTGAGATAAAGTTGATAAGCTGTTGCTGCGTTTTCTCCGCCATGTACAACCGCATGCACCGCTTTTAACATCGCAATCGGCGCATCCGATTGGAAAATATTGCGCCCCATATCAACACCGGCTGCCCCCTGATCAATCGCTTGGTAGCACATCTCCAATGCTTCTTGTTCAGGAAGTTTTTTACCGCCAGCAATCACAATTGGCACCGGACAACCTGCCGTAACACGCTCAAACCCTTTCTCAACATAATAGGTTTTGATTACATGCGCGCCCATTTCTGCCGCTATACGGGTAGCTAATGAAAAATAGCGTTGATCTCTCACCATGTCTTTTCCAACCCCGGTGACTGCCATGGTCGGGATGCCATAACGCATGCCACTATCCACCAATTGAATAATATTCTTAATCGATTGGTGTTCATGTTCGGTCCCGATATAAACCTGAGCTGCCATTGCCGACACATTCAACCGCACCGCATCTTCCACACAGACCGCAACCGCCTCATTGGAAAGTTCAGTTAAAATCGAATTAGCACCTGATGCCCGCAACACCACCGACTTACCGGTGTCCGGTGGCACAACACTGCGTAAAATTCCGCGGGTACACATCAACACATCGGTATATTCAAACAACGGTGCGATATTCAAATCAATCCGTTCCAAACCAGTTGTCGGCCCTTGAAAATAGCCGTGATCAAATGCCAACATAATGGTTTTGCCGGTTTTGGGATTAAATATATTCGCCAAACGCGACTGCATTCCCCAGTCCAAAGCGCCGACTCCTTTCATGTAAAATGCTTTATTGGTCTGTGGTCTGTCCACACCAAAGTCCTTACCATCTCTGATATCATCTAAATCTGCCATGCTTATCTCCTGTTAATGTCCAAATGATTAGAAATTGTAGTTATCAATATTTTCTGCGGTGAACACCACCCGTTGCGGTAAAACAACAATACCGTTATCTGCCGCTTCATAGTCATAACCCTGTACACTGTTTGGCGATACCTCGACCATTCCCACCCCCGGAATATCTAATTTATCACCCACTTTTAGGGATTTTCCTTTCAGCACGTCATTTGCCACCGCAACTGAAATTTTGCCTTGCTGTACCACGTCCCATAGCCCGAACTGTTTCACTGTACCGCGCTTCACATAAGGGCGCATCACATTTGGGGTACTGAATCCGACAATCGTCACCCCTTCCCGTTTAAGATTTTCTGCTGCCTGCGCTGCCGCCGGTAGCGCATTGGCATCCGGTGCGATAATTGCATCTAAATCCGGATAGGCTTTCAAAATACCTTCTGCCGTTTGTAGCGACTTAATGGCGTCGTTATAGCCGAATTGAGTCGTGACGATTTCCCACTCCGGATGCTCCGCTGCAATTTTTTCTTTCGCCACTTTTACCCATTGATTCTGATCGGTAACCGTCGGGCTGGAATAGAAAAACGCCACTTTGGCTTTCGGTTTGGTAATTTGGCTGGACGACATTTCAACCAACATAGAACCTAGTTGAGTTGGTGTCCCTTGGTTAATATAGTAACTACGGCATTCTGGGTTAGTATCGGAATCCCAAGTGAGCACTTTTACCCCGCGCTTCATCGCCCGTTGCAGCGTAGAACACAAACCGTCTGGTGAAACTGCTGCAACCACAATTGCGTTATATCCTTGATTAACAAAGTTATTAATCAACTGTACTTGGTTGGAAACGCTCGGTTCCGTCGGTCCGTCATAAGTCACATCCACACCCAACGTTTTTCCCATTTCAACCGCACCTTGTCCGCCACTGGTGAAATACCCCACACCAACCAACTTAGGAATAAAAGCGATACGATCGGCAGCATTGGCGGTACTGATTGCAGATAAGCCTAACGCCACTGCAAGTGCGGTTGATTTCATAAGTAAATGTTTCATAAGTGTTCTCCTGCTTGAGTTTTATAAAACATACTGCATATCAGTATGCTCCTTTATGGTTGGTGATGATGAATCACCGACTTTCCGATTTTGCGACGCATCCAATAACGTATTGTGCCGTAATGCAAACTGACGGACTTCCCAATTAACACAAGAATCAAAAGTGCTCCTGATAACGCACTGGATATTTCATTGGGAATGCCAATCATCTGTAAGCCTTGTTGTAAATAACCTATTAATAATGCAGCGATTGCCGTGCCAAGAATAGAACCCGAACCGCCGTAGATATTCGCACCGCCCAATACCACGGCGGTTAACACCGGCATTAATAACGAACTGCCTAAATCCGATCGGGCAGAACCAAAATAGGAAACCAGTAAAATCGCAACAAATGCCGCTACCAAGCCAATGGCCGAATAGATGGTAAACAGCGTTTTATTCACAGGCACCGCACTATAGCGTGCGGTTCGTTCACTTTGACCAATCAGAAAAGTACTTCTGCCCACAGTTGTTTTATGCATTAATAACCAAAACATGGCCGACATAATCAGAAAATAAATAATCGGTGTCGGAATTCCAAATAGGGTTTGGTTGGCAAATTCCAGCAAACTATCCGGAAAACCGCCGATGCCTTCGTAACCGGTTGCCCCGGCAAAGCCGGATAGCAGTAATGCACCGCCGCCATAGAGATACATAGTGCCCAACGTGATGACGAGCGGATTGACTTTGGTGTAAATAATCAATCCGGCATTAAACAAACCGCATATTCCACCCAATAACAGCGTTAATGGAATCGCAATAAACAAGGAGATATCGGCTTTAAACAAAACGCCGAGAAAAATGGCACATAAACCAACCGTCGAACCAAAAGAGATATCGATACCGCCACTGACAATAATCATGGTTAACGGCAACGCCAACATACCGATATAAATAAAATCGCTGGTGCTATACAGCAAAACATTCATATCCAGCATTCTGGGATTCAACATTCCAAAGCCTAATATTTCGATGATCAACAGGCAAAAAAGTGCGGTTTCCCAACCATATTTTCTGATATTGCTTTTTAGTTTCAACATATCATCTGCCCTATAATTTATTTTGGGTGAGATCATTTTTCAGAAAGCGGGCATAACGTTGTAATTTAATATTTTTTTCGATCATGATTCGAATACGCCCGTCAAATACTAAAACTGCTAATAAAACAATACCTGCCACAAAATTATTCCAATACGCCGGCACCTTTAATAAGACCAGAATCGTATCAATCTCAATAAGAAAATAAGCGCCTAATATTGCACCGATAATATTACCCGAACCGCCCAATAAACTAATGCCGCCTAATACACAAGCTGCAATGGCTTTCATCTCCAGCCCGTTCCCCGTTGAATTGGGGACAAATCCTATTTGTGCGGCAAACACAATGCCGGCTAACGCAGCGGTGATACCATTAATGGCAAAGGCTGATATTCTAATTAAATTAACGTTCACACCAAGCTGTAATGCGCCTTGCAAATTATCGCCGACCGCATAAAAATTTCTGCCTAACCGCACTTTAGTCAACAAAATATAAGCTGCGATAATGAATAGAATTAATAACCAACCGATAGGGGAAATATTGAATAACATCGGTTTCGATAACGATTTTAGTTCTTGTGGCAACCCCTCAATCCATTTACCGCCGGTTAATAACAACATAATACCTTTATATAAACCTAACGTGCCTAATGTAGCGACAATGGCAGGGATCCGTAATATTGTCACCAAAATGCCATTAAATAATCCGGCTAAAAAGCCGCATAGTATTGTGCACATAAAAGCAACGCTCAGTTCATAACCTAAATTAAGCAAACTGCCCATAATCACCGCGCACAATCCCATAATTGAGCCGACCGATACATCAATATTTCGAGTTAAAATAACAAAGGTCGCCCCGATTGACAGCAACATCACGATTTGCGCAGAGGTAAATATCATTGTCACCGTTTGCAAATTAAAACGACTGTCACTCCACATGATTAATAACAGAAATAAAAACAGGATAGCGAATACAATAGTCAACTCACGGTTATTTTGTATAAACTTCCACATAATAAAATCCTTTTATTGATTAAAGTGCGGTCTGGCCACTGAATGCCATGTGCATAATATTATCTGAATTAATATTTTTCCCGGTTAACGCCGATCCAATTTCCCCATCGTGCATCACGAAAACCCGATCCGACATCTGCTCAATTTCCTCTAAATCGGAAGAGATAAATAAAACAGCCACATTTTGCTTGGCTATATTTTTTATTAATTGATAAATATCCGCCCTCGCGCCAATATCAACCCCACGAGTAGGTTCATCAATAATTAATAACGCCGGATCGGCTTCCAGACATTTCGCGATCAGAATTTTTTGCTGATTGCCGCCGGATAATGTTCTGACCAACTGCGAAGGGTGGTTAAATTTAATGCCGATTGCTCTGTGATAACGCTCTAAAATCGCCTCTTCTTTTGCTTGATTAAGCCAAAATCCCATCTGGGTATAAGTCAAACCACAGGTATTCCAAGAAAGTGGTGCATCTAAATACAGTCCCGAAGCCTGTCGATCTTCAGGCAAATAAACAATTCCCTGTTGCAACCGCTGTTTGATGCCAAGCGGATTTATTGTGTGGTTATCAAAAATAATTTCTCCGTTTTTCTCTTTACGCAAACCATATAAAGTCTCTGCCAACTCGGTTCTGCCTGCGCCAACAACCCCTGCCAAACCTAAAATCTCTCCGGGGTAAATTTCAAAACTAATATTTTTAAATCCTTCGCCGGTCAAATTTTTCACTTGTAAAATCGGCACATCGGTAGTTTTGACTCGATTATGTCCCGGTAATTCCAACCAGAGTTTTTGTGCTTCGCTTAAATGGGCTGATTTGGATTTTGGCGTAATCGCTGCAATCACAGCCTCTCGATTCAGCGTGTTTATTGCCCCATTAAGCGCAATATAGCCGTCACGCATCACACTGATCACATCTGAAATTCGCCAAACTTCCGGTAGCTTATGCGAGATAAAGACAATTCCGACACCCTTTGCCAATAGCGAGCGGATCTTTTTAAACAAGCTCTCGGTTTCGACCGGAGTTAAAGACGCTGTGGGCTCGTCTAAAATCAAAATAGAGGCATCGCGCATTAATCCGCGCATAATTTCAACCAGCTGTTGATCCGCCACCTCCAATAATCCAGCCTGCATCTCCAATTTCAGATGTGAATTCAACTCTTGTAGCAACGAATTCACTTTGTTTTCACTCTGCTGATTGGCTTTCAAACCAAATAAAATATTCTCTTTCACGCTGAGATTCGGAAACAGCAGTGGTTCTTGCGGCACCAGATAGATGCCTAACTGATGCGCCTTGCTCGGCGATAACGAACTTTGTAACTGACCGTTAATCTCAATTGCGCCACTGTCTTGCGGCTGAATACCGGCAATGATTTTCATCAAGGTCGATTTTCCCGCCCCGTTTCCCCCCAAAAGCGCATGAACTTGTCCGGAATACAGCTCAAAGTTGATGTCTTTTAAAACTTCAACGCCGGAAAATGATTTACTGACACCTTGTGTTCTCAGTAATAATCTTTTTTCTGAAGATCTGTTTTCCATAACCCCCACCAAATTAATGAACAAATATATTTTTATTTTTCATTTGTTCATTAAGCTATCAGATAAAAATTTAAATAACAGTGATCAATATCACAAAAAATAGATTGATTTAGTGTAAAATAAGCGAAAAATCTGATTTAAGCGTTATCTGTGATCTCAATCACGGTTATGCAATAAAAACAAAATGAACAATTGATAAAAATAAAATCATATGAATAATACATTAAACAAGAATAAGGAAACCTAAGATGAGCCGAGTAAAAGAAGCGGAACATATTCCACACAGCATGACTGAAGAGGAGATGCTGGCCAGAATTGCATGGTTTTACTACCACGATAATCTGACCCAAGGAGAAATAGGCAAACGGCTCGATATTCCTAGATTGAAAGTGTCGCGTTTACTGGAAAAAGGGCGACAGCTTGGCGTGATAAAAGTACAAATTAACTCACGCTTTACAGGCTGTTTGGAATTAGAGGAAGCGCTGCAACAATATTTTCATCTCAAGCATATTCGAGTCTTACCGGCATTGGAACAGCACGAAATTAATACCCGGTTAGGGATCGGCGCTTCGCAGATGTTGATGTCGCTGATGAAGCCGAATCAGCTGATGGCAATCGGTTTTGGTGAAACAATTATGCAGACAATCAAATACTGCAACGAATTTATCACCAGTAATCAGTTGAAATTAATTACGCTTTCCGGCGGTGTTGGTCCATATATGAAAGGCATCGGAGAATTGGACGGGTCTTGCAGTATCAGCATCATTCCGGCGCCATTAAGAGCTTCCTCAGTTGAAGCCGCAAAACTATTTAAACGAGAAGCCTGTGTCCGCGATATTATGCTTGCCGCCGGTGCCGCCGATGTGGCGATTGTCGGGATAGGCTCTACCCAACAAAAAGGGCAAGCCACCTTGATTCGTTCTGGTTATATCAATGAAGAAGGGCAACAAGAATTACGTTCCAAAGGCGCTATTGGTGATATTCTCGGCTATTTTATGCAGCATGACGGTACATTACAGCCCGATATCCCATTGCACGATGAACTGATCAGCCTACCGTTAGAAAAATTAGTCAAAATACCGACCGTTATCGGAATTGCCGGCGGCGAGAACAAAGTCGATGCGATTTTAAGCGCTTTAAACGGAAAATATATCAATTCCCTCGTGACCGAGGAGAAGACAGCAAAAATGATTTTGGCACAAATTGTATAGTGGCATTAAAAACTGTAGGCGTTTAAGTTTAAGATCAAGCAACCAATTTGAGTTAACACGGTATTATTTTAAAATCAAACGCCTATACATTTATTTCATTCACTTGGAGGAAATCAAATGGATAGCAACTCAAATCATTATCTCATGGCTTTAGATGCCGGAACCGGAAGTGTAAGAGCGGTTATTTTTGATTTACAAGGCAACCAAATCAGCTCGGCACAAAAAGAGTGGACACATTTAGCCGATCCACAAATTCCAGGATCAATGAATTTTGATTTACAGCCTAATTGGGAACTTGCCAGTGAATGTATTAAACAGTCAATCCAACGCGCCAACATAGACGCTGCACAAATTGTAGCGGTTTCAACCTGCTCAATGCGTGAGGGGATCGTGCTTTATGACCAACAACAGCGTGCTATCTGGGCATGCGGCAATGTTGATGCCAGAGCAGTCGAAGAAGTTAAAGCATTAAAAATGTTAAATGACCGCACTTTTGAGAAAAAAGTGTATGATATCTCAGGACAAACCTTAGCATTAAGTGCGATTCCCCGTTTATTGTGGCTGTCGAAACATCAGCCCGAACTTTATGCCCAAGTTCATGCCATCAGCATGATTAGCGACTGGCTGGCATTTATGTTGAGCGGTGAACTGGTGGTAGAGCCGTCAAACGCTGGAACCACTGGTCTGCTAAATCTGAAAACCCGAAATTGGCAACCGGATTTGTTAGAGGCGGTCGGCTTAAACTCAGATATTTTGCCAGCAGTGAAAGAAACCGGAAGCTTATTAGGTAAAGTGCGGTCAGAGATTGCAGCAGCAACCGGGCTTAACACCGAAACATGTGTGGTTGTTGGCGGTGGTGATGTGCAACTGGGTTGCGTCGGACTCGGCATCACCGAAGCTTCGCAAGCAGCGATTATCGGCGGCACTTTCTGGCAGCAGGTGGTCAATTTGCCTGAAGCAAAAACCGATCCTGAGATGAATATCCGTGTTAATCCGCATGTTATTCCGCCACTGGTGCAAGCCGAATCGATCAGCTTTTTCACCGGGTTAACCATGCGCTGGTTCCGAGATGCTTTTTGTGAAGCGGAAAAGCACCTTGCCGAACAACTGGGCATTGATACCTACACATTATTAGAACAAATGGCAGCTCGGGTACCGGTCGGTTCCAATGACATTGTGCCGGTGTTCTCCGATGCAATGCATTTTAAATCTTGGTATCACGCTTCGCCTTCCTTTATTAATCTCTCTTTGGACTCCGCCAAATGCAATAAAGCAGCACTGTTCCGCGCGTTGGAGGAAAATGCCGCGATTGTTTCATCCTGTAATTTAGATCAAGTGCAAAAATTTTCAGGGGTTAAACTGAGTTCTGTCGTTTTTGCCGGCGGTGGTGCTAAAGGCCAGCTTTGGAGCCAAATTTTAGCCGATGTCACCGGATTAACGGTTAATATTCCTGTTGTGAAAGAGGCAACCGCACTTGGCTGTGCCATCGCTGCCGGTGTCGGCGTGGGAGCCTACCCTTCCCTCCGCGCAGCCGGTAAAAAATTGGTCAAATTCGAACGGCAGCATCAGCCCGACCAACAAAACCACGCCATTTATCAAGCCCATAAAAAGAAGTGGATAGAAATTTACCATCAACAGCTGCTGTTAGTCGATTCCGACCTCACCACCTCGCTTTGGAAAGCGCCTGGATTATAGGGGCTGTCATTGGTGGTCTGTCATTGACGGTCTGATATTTTTCTATTTATAGCCTAACAATCTAATTTAGAACACGAGATTGTTTTACATTATCTCAGCCGTTATATACACTTAGCTCATAATCCCCAAAACCATGACCTAAGGAAAAACCATGTGCCAACTCCTCGGTATGAACTGCAACACCCCGACCGATATTGTGTTTTCGTTTGAGGGTTTCCGTTGTCGTGGCGGGTTAACCGATTCGCATGCGGACGGATTTGGGATCGGTTTTTTTGAGAACAAGGGTGTGCGTTTGTTTCACGACGACAAAGCCAGTGCCACCTCACCGGTGGCGGATTTGGTGCGTAACTATCCGATTCAGTCGAAAAATGTGATTGCGCATATCCGCAAGGCGACGCAGGGGCCGATTTTGTTGGCGAATACCCATCCGTTTATGCGTGAGATGTGGGGACAATATTGGCTGTTTGCTCACAATGGCAATTTGAAAGGCTTTCAACCAAATGAGGGGCAATATTACCGCCCGGTCGGCACGACCGATTCGGAAGCAGCGTTTTGCTATTTGCTGGAAACCTTACGCCAGAAATTTGATTACTCGCCAAGTGTCGAGCAAATTTTTAGCGAAGTGGACAATATCGCACAGCAATTACGCCAATGCGGTTTGCTGAATTTTCTGCTCTCCAACGGTGAATGGTTGATCACCCACACCGGCTCGTTGTTACATTATATCGTGCGTAAAGCACCGTTTGGCGAGGCAAAATTGGTTGATGATGACGTGCAAATTGATTTTGCTTCGGTCACCACGCCGAATGATCGGGTGGCGGTGATCGCCACGTTGCCGTTAACCGATAATGAAAATTGGCAACAATTGGCAGTCAATGAATTGGCGCTGTTTCAAAACGGCGAAATTTTACTGCGCCACACGCCGCCCAATCCGTATTACCCGACCGAAGCGAAAGGGTTGAAAATGGCGCTTCAGGCTGTATAACCGCACTTTATGTCAATTTTACCCAACGAGCAGCAACAACTGCGCCACCTCAATCTGCAAATCAGCCGCCGCTTACGTGCCTGTTTGGCTCTCGCCGAACAGCATTTCAACCGCACTTTTGCCATGCCGGAATTTAATTTTAACCTGCGTGGTGTGAAAGCCGGCGTTGCTTATCTGCAACAAAATGAAATCCGCCTGAACCGCACTTTGCTGTTGGAAAACAGCGAGGAATTTTTGCGCCAAGTCGTACCACACGAACTGGCGCATTTAATTGTGTACCAAGTCTTCGGGCGGGTGCAACCACACGGCAAAGAGTGGCAGTTTGTGATGCAACATCTGTTTAAACTGCCCGCCGACACCTGCCACCAATTTGATGTGCAACGTGTGCAAGGCAAAACCGTTGCTTACCGCTGCGACTGCCAAACCCACCAGCTCAGCGTGCGCCGCCACAATAATATCCTACGCAATAAAGTGCGTTATCATTGTCGGGTGTGTAAAGGTGTTTTACTGGAAGAAGATGCGAAGAAACTGGTGCGGTGATAGTTTGCTTCTCCCTTGATGGGAGAGGGAATCCTAACGACTACGCTCCAGCGTTTTCACCAACTCAATTGCCAACGCATGACTTCCTTCTCCCTTGATGGGAGAAGGTGCCCGAAGGGCGGATGAGGGTGATATATCGGATCACAGCACTACATCCTGCCCCCTCATCCTGATTTTTGCTTCTGAACGAAGCCAAAATCTGTCCTTCTCCCACAAGGAGAGAAGGAATTATTGCGGCACAACCTTACTCACTTCCGCTTCGCCCTCGGGTGGGCGGAGTCGTACACGTCGGCAAGGTGTTTGAAATCCAGATGGGTGTAGATTTGGGTGGTGGAGAGGTTGGCGTGTCCTAACAACTCCTGCACCGCACGCAGGTCGGAGCTGGATTCCAGCATATGGGTGGCAAACGAGTGGCGCAGCTTGTGCGGGTTTAAATGGGTTGGCAAGCCCTGCCGTTGCCCCCACACTTCCAAGCGTTTTTGGATCCCACGGTGGCCGATTCGTTTGCCTCGCTGGCTAACAAACAAGGCATCGTCTTCCGGATTAAACAACACCCGCACCGCCAGCCATTTTTGCAGCGCTTGTGCGGCATAGCGTCCGTAAGGCAAGATCCGCTCTTTGTTGCCTTTGCCGATCACGCGCAATTCTCTGCTGCGGCTTTGTAAATCACGGACATTCAGCTGTCGCAGCTCGTTTAAGCGCAAACCGGCACTATACATCAGCTCCATCATCGCCAAATCACGTATATCAATCGGCTCCTTACTCGAACTATCCAATAGTAATCCAAGCTGTTCGGCTTCAATATTTTTCGGTAAACGTTTAGCTGCTTTCGGTGCAGAAACTGCACTTGCCGGATTCACCTCGATTTCACCTTGTGACAGCAGATAGTTCAAGAAGCCGCGCAAGCTGGAAAGACGCAGCGCCAAGGTTTTTGCAGATAAGTGCTGTTTTTTACTGACGGCTAGAATAAAGCGAACCACACTGGCATCAACTTGTTGCCAGTTTTCAATCTGCTGTGATTGCAAAATGCTGATACATACTATTAATTGACGTTCATAGTTGGCAATTGTTAAATCGCTTAACTGACGCTCAATACGCAGGTAATTCAAATAATTCTGCACTGGTTGTAAAAATGCACTTGTACCCATGTTAAATTTTCTCAATCAACCAATGATCTAAATGTTGTTCGACCATTTCCGCTAACTGTTGCAAAAAAGTAGTCTCTTGATGACGGTGAAAATGGCGTTCGTCTTTTGCCGCAAACAACAGCACCGCCGTGTAAGGGTGGCGCGATTTACGTTTGCCTAACAAACACACCGCCACCGATCCGACAGGAAAATCCTCCGGCAATAACAACAACGTTTTTTCACGGTGCGTCAAGGTGCCTAAATAGTGGCGCTGCAAACCGAAACGTTCCAAACGGATAATTTCAAATGCAGTGCGATCCAACCAATTGTGCGCTGCGATTTCCTCGCTTTCCACCCAACTGTCTCGAAACAGCAACAGCGTGCCTTTTTGCAAGCCAAGTGCGGTTGTCCAGTCTTGCAAGATCGTTAACCCGTCAGGTAAGCGTTTAGCTTGTGAAAATCGGGTTTGTAGCGGTAACAAGCTGAAAAACATTCGCTCATTGTGTTCTGCCATTTTATGAATCGTATCCAGCTCCTGCTGTTGCCGCTGCAATTGATCACGTTGGCGTTGCAGCTTGGCTTCGACCAGCGACAAAACCCCTTTCTGTCGGTGTGTCACTTGCAATTGGTCTAACAATTGCGGGTGGTCCTGAAAAAAATCCGGATGCTGACGCAGATAATCCGCTACCGCACTTGCGTTCAATTCTTCGCTCATCACAACCCCTTACAATCGAATATAACCGTCAAACAGATGCGTCGCATCACCGGTCATAAACAACGGTTTGCCCTCGCCTTGCCATTCGATCAACAATTTTCCGCCGGGCAACTCGACTTCGACCCGATGATCCAACACACCCTGCATGATGCCGACTGCCGCCGCGGCACAAGCGCCGCTGCCACAAGCTTGGGTTTCGCCCGCACCGCGTTCAAACACTCGCAGTTTAATCTGCTCGCGGTTTAAAACCTGCATAAAACCGATATTGGCACGCTCCGGAAAACGTTCGTGGCGTTCCAACAGTGATCCTAAACGTTTGACCGGCGCTGTCACCACATCATCAACCGTCAGCACACAATGCGGATTGCCCATCGACACCACACCGCACAGCACGGTTTCCAAATCGGTACGCAAAATATAATTTTTTTCAAATTTATTGGCGCTGAACGGCACTTTACTCGGCTCCCAAATCGGCTCGCCCATATTGACTCGGATTTGATCGTCATCTTTAATGCTCAGCACCATTTTACCTTTTTGGGTACTAACGCTGATCTCTTTCTTATTGGTCAAGCCTTTCAACTGCACAAAACGCGCAAAACAGCGCGCACCGTTGCCGCATTGCGCCACTTCGCTGCCGTCGGCATTAAAAATGCGGTAATGGAAATCCATATCCGGATCATAAGGCGGTTCAACCAACAACAATTGATCAAAACCCACACCTCGATGACGATCCGCCAAGCGACGAATCGTGCCTTCTGGGAAAAAAACATTCTGTGTGATGCCGTCCACCACCATAAAATCGTTTCCCAGACCGTGCATTTTTGAAAATTGCATATCATGTCCTTTATTTTTAATCATATTCACATTATAAACCAAGCTAGGGGAATGTCTAAATGATTCATCAGCACCGTTTGCCAAATGCCTTTTGCCAAATAGTTTGTTATGATAGGATTCCAACAATTTTTATTTTGAGCGGACGAGTTATGGAAAATATCAAAAAAACACAGGCGATGCATGCGGCTGGATTGGGTTGTGCTATCAGCATTGCCATTATTGCCTATTTTTTGTTCACCCCACCCACAGAACAATTGATGGATTATCTGACCGCACTTGGGCACTGGTTTGGCGCCAGCACCACTGTCGGCATTTTTGTGCTGGCATGTTTACCGGTTTTAGTCAGCGTCTTGTTCTACTGGATTTACTACTGGCTAAAAAATTGATTTAGAACGAATCACAGATTATGGCAAAACTCTATTTTTACTACTCATCAATGAACGCCGGCAAATCAACCACCTTGCTACAGTCCTCTTATAACTATCGCGAGCGGCACATGAACACCTTGGTTTACACTGCCGCAATCGACAATCGCTTCGGCACAGCCAAAGTCACCTCACGCATCGGCATCAGCCAAGAAGCATTGGTGTTCACCAATGAAACGGATTTATACCAACAAATCAAAGCGCAAATTCGTCAACAACCGCTGCACTGTATTTTGGTCGATGAAGCCCAGTTTTTAACCAAAACACAGGTATATCAACTGAGTGATGTGGTCGACAAACTGCACATTCCGGTATTGTGCTATGGTTTACGCACCGATTTTCAGGGAGAATTGTTCAAAGGCAGCCAATATTTATTAGCCTGGGCAGATCAACTGGAAGAGCTGAAAACTATTTGTTACTGTGGTCGCAAAGCTAACTTTGTACTGCGTTTGAACGAAAAAGGCGAAGTAGTCAAAGCCGGCGAGCAGATTCAAATCGGCGGAAATGACAGCTATTTGTCTGTTTGCCGCCGGCATTATAAAGAGCGGTTGGGATGCTAGTGTAGCGATCTACTATTTCAATAATATTTTCAATTCAGAATATATATCATCAATAATTTGCTTATCAAATATTATTTGAAACTGCTTTGTAATTGAAAAAATACCTTTCACCATACTAATTTTTTCAATAGCTATTTTATCTATCTTAGTCTCATCATCTAAAACAACTCTAATACGTGTAGCACAATGCGTTAATGCACTAATATTACTTTTCCCCCCTAATTCGTTAATCAATTGTCTAGCAATTATGCTAAACTCATTTTCATCCGAAATGCTCCTCATTTCTTCAGCAGAAACTACGTCCAAAGTGTTTATAATGAGTTGATAGAAGTTTTCCGCATCCCAGGCACTTCGTCCCACAAATAAGCCGTCAATATGAGGTTGTAAAATTAACTCATTTGAGTTTTCCAGATTAACACTGCCTCCATATAAAACCGGAATTTTTTTACTTTCTTCTCCGAACAGTTCAAGCAAACATTGCTTAATCACTGTATGTTTTTCATCGGCATAATCTGCTGTAGCCGGAATGCCACCGGTGCCAATCGCCCAAACCGGTTCGTAAGCAATCCATAAAGATGGTAGTTGCTCCACTGAAACACCCTGTAATCCAATTTTTAGCTGGGTTCTTAACACTTCATCAGAAATATTGTAATTTTTCTGTTCAAGTGTTTCACCGATACATAGCAACGTAGTAAAGCCATGTTTTAATGCCGATAATACCTTTTCATTTTCTTCTTGATCAGTTTCTTTCATCACATGGCGACGTTCGGAATGCCCAATCATCACCAGCTGTACACCTAATTCGTTTAACATTAACGGAGAAATTTCCCCGGTAAATTGTCCATTATCATTAGGGTTCATATTTTGAGCACCGATTTTAATCGGTAGGCGACCTGTTTTTTCCTGCGCGCAAGAAACGGCATCTTTTAATGTGGTATAAGACGGAATAACGAATAATGTAATTTCATATTCTGGTTGAAGATTATTGGCAAAATCAGACAGTTCAGAGAGATACTGAACAACTGCTTGATTGCCTTTGTACATTTTTAAATTTGTTCCGAAATAAATTTTTTTTGTGGACATGATATTTTTCCTTAATGCGATTTATTTTTAATGAACACTCGGCAAGGTGCACCGTCTGTATTCTCAATAGCAATCGGGATCATTAATGCATCAATTTCTGAGTAGGTGATCTTATCTGTATTGCACAGATATTCTACCAAGGTAACACCTTTCATTAATAAATGATGGTGGGTAACATGTTTGCTGAGTGGTTTTTCCATTGTGTCGGTTAGCCAGCCACGAATCGGATAATCTTGCGGAAAGTCAAAGGCAATAATTTCAATCTCTTTACTTGCAAGATATGCTGCGCCGTCATCGGTGATATATGGGGCATTTCCCCAAAATTGTTTGGAGTTATAGCTGTAATGCGTATCCCAGCAAGTTTTAAAAATAAACTTCTGATATTTTTGCGTAGTTGGCCAAATTTTTGCTAAAACTTCAGCAGTAATGGCAAAATTATCGGTGATACACTCTGCCAAATCTAAAACGTGGAATTCTCCGATAAATACTTCAGGAGCAATATCTAATATGTTATAGGCTCCTTTTTTAATATGGCTCAGTGCATCCATATGGGTAAACGCATGGCAAGATACCCGCAATTGTGTTGCTTCAAATAAATCGCCTTGTTCAAAATTTCCCTTTTTTTCTACCGCACTTTTCCAACGTACGTGGTTGGTTGAAATAGGCATTGATAAATCTATCCATTTATTCATAATTCGATTCTCCTATTGGAAGAGTAAATTCGGTAAGAATGTACTAAATTCAGGTACAATAATTAAGAGTACTAGCAATGCGAATAGTGAAAATAGATAGGGTATACTGCTTCTCAACACTTTTATCGGTTCACATTCCGCTATATTGGCTGATAAGAATATGAGATAACCTACCGGCGGAGTAACCAACCCAATCATTAAATTAAGAATAATAACCAAACCGAAGTGAATAGGATCAATGCCAAATTGATTTACAATCGGCATAAATACCGGCACTAAAATAGTTAATGCAGCAGTCGGATCCATAACCATGCCGATAAATAACACGATGATATTAATGAGAATGAGTGCTTCTAACGGACTCTCACAAACAGACGATACCCAAGCCGCAACTTGATGACTAATTTGAAGGCGTGCGATCATCCAAGCAAAAATAGATGATGCCCCCACAATCAACATGACAGTGATAGTGCCTTTTAATGAGGAAATTAGGGCTTTTTTCAAACGCTCAAAGCTCAATTCTTTATATACAAAAGTACCTACTAAGTACGCATAAACAACGGAGACAGCCCCGGCTTCTGTAGCGGTAAACACACCGGAGATAATACCGTATAAAATAATAATCGGGCATAGCAATGCCCAAATAGCATCTTTGGCACTATTTTTTACTTCTTTTAGACTAAATTCGGTAGATTTATTACCATATTTATAAATTTTACTGAGTACAAATGTGATTAAAATTAACACTAAAGCAATCATGATTCCAGGAATAATGCCGGACATAAACATTTTACCGACCGAAACTCCGGCACCGGCTAATGCGGCAAAAACAATCATCGGTACACTTGGCGGGATAATCGGACCAATAATAGATGCGGACTGGGTTAATGCTGCTGCAAAAGGAGCCGGGTAGCCATTTTTTTTCATTTCAGGGATTAGTGAGCTACCAATAGCCGCAGTTGAAGCGACAGCAGAACCACTAATAGAACCAAAAAATAAACTCGATAAGATATTAATGTATGCTAATGAGCCTTTCCAGCGTCCAATTAAGGAAGTAACAAAACGAATAATGCGAGAAGTAATACCGCCTACACTCATTAATTCTCCGGCTAAAAAGAAAAAGGCGAGTGCTTGCAATGCATTGGTATCTAATCCTTGCATCACTTGTTGTGCTACGATTGTAAAAGGAATATAAGGTAAAAATACAAATAACGTTACAATAGAAGCAAAAATAATACTATAAAATAACGGTAAACCGAATACAGTTAGGATGAACATAACCCCAAGTAATACAATAAATGACATTATAATTCCCTCACTTTTTTAATTTTAGCTAATGATACAAATGCGATAATGATTCTTATCATTTCAAGGGAAAGGCAAATGATAAACGGCACATATACCCATGAAATAGAAATTTTGAATGCAGAATAATAGCTGTTTACATTCATTTCGTATAATTTCAAACCACCTTTTACTAAAATAAATAAGCAGATTAACATCACAATATATAACATTGATGAAAGTATCCAGCCATATTTGAGCCGCTCAAAAATCATAATACGAAGTAATGGTACTTGTATTTGAGTGGTTGTTAAAATACCGAATAAAATCATCCATGTATAACAAAATCGTAGAAATTCCTCAGCCCAAGGAAACGAGATATTCACCACATATCGAGTAATCACTTGGACGAAAGTCATTACAACAATAACAAGAAAAAAGAGACATCCTAATGATAGAAACGTCCTATTCACAAATTTCTCATATTGCTCAATCATAGCGTTAGCCTCCTTTTTCTTTATTTAATCAACTATAGTTGTAAATACTTATTTGGTATCAGTAACTTGTTGAATAATACTGTCACCGAATTTTTTAGCATAATCATCCCAAGCTTTTTTAGCACCGACTTGGAATGTATTTACATCCGGATTAGCTTCTACTTCCATGCCTTGTTCTTTGAGTTTCTCAAGATAGATTTTATTTTCTTCAATATTTAATTGTTTCTCTAATTCAGCCCCTTCTCTTGCTGCTTGTAATAAAATTTCTTGATCTTCTTTATCCATGTAATTAAAACGTTCTAAATTCATTGCCATGGGTGCTGCGGTATAGGCGTGATGGGTTAAAGAAAGGTATTTTTGTACTTCTTGTAAATTATTATTATAAATGTGATGTACTGGATTTTCTTGACCGTCGATCACACCTGTTTTGAGTGAAAAATATACTTCATTAAATGGCATTGGAGTTGGGTTTGCTCCCCATTCTTTAAATGCAGCAATATGTGCCGGGTTAGGTGTTGTTCTTAATTTTAAACCGGATAAATCACTCACTGTGGTGATTTGCTTTTTACTGTTGGTGATATCACGGAAGCCGATTTCATAGAACGCTAAACCTTTTAATCCTGATTTTTCCAAAGATTTTAGAAGATTATTACCAATTTCTCCTGCTAAGACTTTTTCAACGTGAGCTTCATCTCTAAATAAGAAAGGTAAATCAAGTAAATTAAGCTCTTCATTGAATGTGGTATAATATGGGTTCCCTACAACAACAATGTCGATAGTTCCCATCCGAGTACCATCAATTTGTGTACCTGACGGACCTAATTCACTATTAGGATGTAATTTAATAGTAATACGACCGTTAGAAAGTTCATTAGCTCTTTTCGCCATTAATTCAGTTGCTTTAGTAATGGTATCACTTGGTGAACCGTAATGACTTAATGCTAAAATATGTTCTCCGGCTGCTAAGGTATGGCTGGAAATAGAGGCAAAGAATACCGCGGCTGAAATAAGATTAAGTTTTTTCATAATAACCTCTTAGTGTTGTTGTGGATAAAACAAATTTATAATGTGCTTAATCACAATGTTTTATGATATTTCGCATCAATTTCATTAATTTTCTCAACTTTGGGGGCTGAACCTCCACCGGCAAAGTCACATTCTAGCCATACTTTTAGTATTGATTTAGCGAGTTCTACGCCAATAACTCGCTCCCCAAAACAGATAATCTGAGCATTATTGCTTTTGCGTGCTCGTTCTGCCGAAAATATGTCGTGACATACAGCAGCTCTCACCCCCGGAATTTTATTTGCTGTAATAGACATACCGATTCCGGTACCGCAAGTTAAAATAGCACGTTCATATTTTCCTTCTGAGACTGCTAATGCCACTGCTTCTGCAACGTCGGGATAAAGAACAATATCTCCTGCATCCGCACCAAAATCTTCATATTCTATACCTAACGAATCCAGATATTTTATAAGCTCTACCTTTAAGTTATATGCTGCTTCATCACAGCCAATAGCTATTTTCATATTTCCTCCTTAAGTAACTCAATTAATTAGATCTTTGCTAAATTTAAAATTGTATTAACATTTCCTGCACTAGTCGCAATGATGTCAATAATCCCTGTTCGTAAAGCTCCTAATATTGCCATAGCTTTGGTATTTTCTGAGGCAATCCCGATAACACAAGGAATGGCTTGTAAATCTTCCAAGCTTAATCCAATAACTCGATTATTCATTACTGTATCAACAGGCTCTCCTTGAAGATTAAAAAAACCATAACCAGCAATATCGCCAATTACACCTAAGTTTATTCTTGCTTCAGTCACTTCTTGTGGACTAAACCAACCGAGCTGCACCATATAGCTATTTTCATTCATATCCCCAATACCCACTAAAGCAATATCAGCTTTGCGAGCACGATCTAATGTTTCTTTAATTACGCCATTTTTCATAAAAACATCGCGAAACTCTTTATCTTCTAAATAAGCCGGTGCATATAAAGTTTCATTTATGCCACTAAATTTACGGGAAAGATTCCTACAAATATGATCCGCATCCACCGGATCACCATTACGTTGCACACCTCCGATACCACAAATAAATTTACAATGACGATTCGGATAAATACCAATATGCTCACCCACTGCAGCAACATTTCGCCCTTGCCCAACGGCAACGGTCATGCCATCTTTTAAGGTATTCGATAAATAAGAGCTGACTAATGTGGCAACCTGCTTTCTTTGCTCATTTTCATTATGTTCATCAATAGCAATCAAGGCTCTTTGAATACCGAATTTATCGATTAATCTTTTTTCCAGCTGTGATGTAAATATTGGATGGTATTTTACATTTATTTCTACCACGCCTTCTTGCCTTGCTTTTTTTAATAAACGTCCAACTTTAATTCTTGAAATATTAAATTTATGCGCTATTTCCTCTTGAGTTAAATCGTGTTCATAATATGCAATTGCAATTTCAGTCAATAAATCTACTTCTTTGTAATCCATCTTATTTACCTATATTAAGTCAAATGTTTTCAATATATTCTCTTGATTTTATCAACGTTTCTTCAATGAGGTTAATATCTACCTTATTTTCTTTTCTTCTAGGGGTTGAATCTAAATCTCGATACATTCTCAATGGAATCTCTAAACTACAAGGTATATTTTTTTGTTTTAAAATTTGAATGATATATTGATAATTAATCACGCCATCACCAATAGGTGTAAATACAAATTTATCTTCTAAAATTACGACATCTTTAATATGAAAATATTGGCTATATGCTAGAGAATTCACTGACTGCGAATTTAAATTTAATTCTTTATTATAAGTGAACATATTACCCGGATCGAAATTAAGTGCATAAATATCTTTTCCTAGAATATCTAATAACGTGACCCCATCTTCTAAGGTAATAAAGGCATCAAAATTATAATCCCCACCATTTTCTAAACATAATACACAACCGGTTTCTTCTAGCAGTGGGCGTAAAAACTTTAAGTTTTCAAGCATTTTTTGCTTATTTTCTAATTTAGTTGTACAGACATTAATATATTTAGCACCAATTAATTGAGCGAAATGTAATCTTGAAGAGAAAATATCAAATAACCCATCAGTAGATAAATCCATTGTGCAACCTAATGCAAGAGTTGATAATGCATATTTATGTTTCAAATTATTAACCATGTTTGCATTTTCAACACTAAATAAGTTTTGATTTAAATTCCCTACATACCCTTGGTTATATGCTAATTCAAAATGATCAAAACCGCATTTTTTGATTGATGCTAGGGTAGTTTCTAAATCATATCCATCATAGATAGATGTATTTACTGATAATGTAAGTTTATTATCCATTTTCTTCCCCAATATTTATTAGCCTTATATATTAATTTTGTAGTATTTTTTTGCATTAGCAAAAAATAATTTATGTTGTTCTACATAGCTGTAGTCTTTTACCGCCTCTTTAAAGCCGGTAAAAATAGTTTCTAAGTTACCGCATAAACTATCTACAGGGAAATTACTAGCAAACATGGTTCGCTCAGTTCCAAAGATTTGTACTGTTTCTTGCACAATCCAGCGATTGTCATTAATATCCCATTTCTTATCGGGCAAACCAATTCCTGAGATTTTAACAACAATGTTAGGAATATCAGATAACGACGCCATTGCTTTGTGCCATGCAGCCAAGCCTTCTGGAGAACGATCGGAGGGTAATCCCGTATGGTTCAAAATAATCAAGGTATTAGGGAAATCTAATGCCAATTGTTTTGCTTCATGTAAATTCCACCACGGGGTTTGTAAATCAAAATTTAAGCCAAGTTTGGCTAATAATTCATAGCCTTGCCGCCATTTATCATCACTCATCAATGTTCTTATACCAGCTTGTGCTTCCGCAGGCGATAGTGCTCCAGCAGGTTTATGACGAACACTTCTTACTAACGGATATTGAGATTGCTCTTTTAATACCGCTTCCACATCATCAGCATGCAACCAAGCTTGAGCAACCACTGCATTCGGCATACCATATTTTTCAGCCACCGTATGAATGTATTTGGTTTCTCCTATCGGATCTTTAGGATCCCATTCGGCATCAATATACACTGTAGCAACCACGTTATGCTTTGGTGTTGCATCTTTTAAATAATCCGGTGGTAGATATTCGCATTTAATTGAGGAATAATCACCATATCTAAATGGGATCAATATATCCGGAGCTAACCAAGGATGTGGGTTAATCTGTGGTTGCCAAAAATGTTGATGAGCATCAATCATAGGTCCGTCATATAATTTAGTTTGCATAATACGTCTCCTATCTATTTTGTTTGCTTAATTGAATACTTAACGTGCCGAGTATATAAACAACTGAACAACCCGCAAAAAAGAATAATACGTTATTGTAGTCATTAGATTTCTGTAAAATAAATCCAACTAAAATTGGTACGACAATTCCACCGATACTTCCTGCCATATTCATAATTCCACCCACAAGACCGGCTTTATTTTTCGGCGCCAACAATGCAGGGAAACTCCAGTATAAACTCCCCCACATTAAGAAAAATGCAGCAACCGATAAGGTTGTAATGGCGGTAATCGGATTACTCATATTTGGTAGAAGAGAAAAAGCGATTAAGGTACTAATACCTGATATGCTGAGCACACCTTTAATGGCAATACGTTGAGCAATGCCGCGCTTTACTAAAGAATCAGAGAAGAAGCCACCGCAAAGTGAACCTAATGAACCGCATAGGAAAATAATGAAAGTAGCATTACCCACACCTTTAATATCAAAACCTCGAGCTTGAGCCAAATAGCTCGGTCCCCAAGTCAGTAATCCGAAGAACATCATAGCCCAAGCGGCACGACCGAATAAAATAGAAGCAAGAGATAACATCGGTATACCGATACCTGTAGAAATTTGTTCAGAATCCACCGCACTTTGAGTAGCGTTTTCTTGTCCTGAGGTAATAAGTTTTAATTCTTGTTCATTAACTTTTGTATGTTCTTGTGGGGTATCGCGTAAATATTTCCACGTTACAATCCCAAGTAACATGGTGATAACACCAATGATTCCGAATACCGTTCTCCAAGAACCGATTACAGCAATCATATAGGCAATAATAATACCACCCAAAGCCGCTCCTAAAGGTCCGCCACAATCCATAATCACCGCACCGCGTCCACGTTCTTTAGAAGATAGCCAAGTCGCATTGAGTTTGCCGCCAGCGGGAAATAGTGGTGCCTCACCGGCACCCAGCATAAAACGGGATAATAATAGAGAAATACCACCTGTAGAAAATGCAGCTAATGTTTGAAATATGCCCCACAATACCGTTGAGCCGGTAATCATTTTACGTGGACCATATTTATCAATTAACCATCCGCCGGGGATTTGTAACAATGCATAAGCCCAAAAAAAACTGCTTAAAATCACGCCTTGCATTGTTGGGGATAAATCAAATTCTTTTGCGATAGTCGGCATTGCAATTGAAAGTGAAATTCGGTCAATTAAATTTACAACGACCAATAAAAAGATAATGCAAAATACAAACCAACGAATATTTGAGGCTTTATTTTGTACCATAGCTATTCTCCTATCATATATAAAGGCGTCAAGCTACGCCCTTATCTTTTTATAAGATGATGTAATTATTTATTCACAAATTCAGACATATATTTCAAGATAAAAGACATCGAAACAGCACCAGGATCAATATATCCGAGTGAGCGTTCACCTAAACTTTTAGCCCGCCCGAAAACTGCAACTTGATTGCTAGTATTCCCCGCTCCTTTTTCAGCAGCTTGTACAACCTTAATTAAGGCTTCTTTTAAACTTTTACTTTTAACTAAATCAGCTTGTTTTTCAGCAGCGACAAGTGCATCCATCATGGTTTTATCACCCGGTTTTGCTCCGCCTCGATCAAAAACAGCTTTTGAACCGGCAGTTAAAAATTGAGCTAATGCTGTTGCATCAAAATTTTCTTTGCCTGCAATAGCTTTGCCACCGGCTCGGAATAATGTACCGAAAATCGCACCGGACGCACCGCCCATGCTAGACATCATTTTTGTGCCTGAGGTTAAAAATAATTCGCCTACATCTTTAGGTTGAAAAGTTTCGGTTTTTAATAAGTCTCGCACTGCAGCAAAACCACGTTGCATGCCTAATCCATGATCACCATCACCAATTTTTAGATCCAGTTCAGTTAGAATCGGCTCACTACTCACCATGTTTTCTGCAACATAAAGTAATAATGCTCTGGTTTCTGTTAAATTCATACTCATACTATTTTCTCCAAGCAAAGCTGTCACAAGGCATATCATAAAGTTTTTGCAATTCATCATCTAAACAGAAGATGGTGACGGAAAATCCTGCCATTTCTTGCGATGTGCAATAATTACCAATTAACGTATCGTAAATTTCGATGCCTCTTGCAGTAAGTTCTTGGTGAACTTTACGGTTAGCAATGAGTAATTCCGTGTAAGTAGAAGCGCCTAAATTATTAATGGTAACACAAACACGATCACCGCTTTTTAATTCAATGTCTTCACATAAACGTGCAACAATCTCTCCATTGATTTCATCTGCTGAAGTCATTTTTTGACGTCGCACACCGGGTTCACCGTGAATCCCCATACCTAATTCCAACTCATCATCGGCAAGTTCAAAATTAAATTTACCTGTTTGCGGAATGGAACAAGCCCCAAGAGCAACTCCCATTGTGCGAGTATTAAAGTTGGCTTTTGAGGTCACTTCATGCAATTTTTCTAAATCATATCCTTGAGCTACCGCAGCACCGGCAATTTTCAATACATACATATCACCGGCAACACCTCGACGATCACTCATTTTTGAGAGTGGTGCCGCTGAAATATCATCGGTGACACGTACGGTTTTAACCTGGATACCTTCTTCTTCTAGTAATTCTGTTGCGATATCAAAATTCATATTATCGCCAGCATAATTACCATAAACGAATAAAACGCCTTTTCCTTTTTGCGCAGCTTTAGTTGTTTCAATGATAATATCCGGTGATGGAGAAGCAAAGATTTCGCCAAGAGCAGCAGCATCAGCCAAGCCTTTACCCACATAGCCTGCAAACATAGGTTCATGACCACTACCACCGCCGGTAACAACAATAACTTGATCATTGGTGATATCGTGACGATATACGCCACTATAGTTATCAACTTTAATTAATTTACCGCCACAGGCATAAAGTAAACCTTCCAGCTGTTCCACAGGAACATTATTCGGATCATTTAATAATTTTTTAGGATTTCTGCTCATACCATCAATTTCCTTATTTAGATTTTAAAACACCGGTTCCCATACGTACGGCAATGTTGAAAGCCGCTTCAAATGCCGTAGGAATAGCAATATTTTTCCCGTATAAATCAAATGCAGTACCGTGATTTGCGGTTGTAATTGGAATTGGAATACCGCCTTGCACTGTAACACCACGTTCGAAGCCAAGTAATTTCAAAGCAGTAGAAAATTGGTCATGATACATAGACACAACACCATCAATTTTTAAACGTTCAACTTCATGCATTGTGGTATCTCCTGGGAATGGACCATATACATCAATACCAAATTCCCTTGCTTTTTCGATACCTGGAGTAATAATTTTAATTTCTTCATCACCAAATACGCCGCCTTCACCACCGTGTGGATTAAGCGCTTGTACTGCAATTTTAGGATTTTCAATTCCTGCTTGAACTAATGCTTTGTGCAATAAGCGGACACAATCTACAACGCTTTGGATAGAAAGATTCGGTACAATATCTTTAAACGGAATATGTGAAGTAACACGTCCTGCCCAAATATCATCTACTACATTTAATTCACAAACAAAATCATCAAAATTTGTTTGATCTGCAAACCAATGTAACTCATCCCTATATTGTAAACCGCCTTTATGCATTGCCTGTTTATTCAGCGGAGCAAAGCAAATCGAATGGACATAACCGGCTTGAGCAAAATCAACAGCTTTTTTTAAGGTTTCTAAAATATATACGCCACTTTGTTCTGTCGCTTTTCCATATTCAAAAGGGAGTGGATGAGAACATTTATGTGTGATTAATGCTGGAATACTAGGCTTAAAAGTATAATTAGAGAGTTTATCTTCCGTAATTTCATCATATTCAAATTGAACTTGAGCAATATCCATGCCTTTATGTAGTTCATCTTTATCTGCGATGATAAGTATATTTGCTTTATTTCTATATTCATGCTGGTTTAATAATTTTGCAACTAGCTCTGGACCTACTCCCGCAGGATCACCTAAAACTAAAGCTAATGTTGGTTTAATCATGATAATCTCCTAATATTTAGTACAATCGATATGTTATTACCCCAAGCTGATCAAAAGAACACTTTGATAACTTTTGATACATGTATTTAAGCAGATACTCCTCATTAAAAATGTGAACTGGATCACAAATTATATAAAAATTTATATTTATAATTTTTTTTGTGAGCTAAATCATATTCTACAGGCTACAAAATGTGAGACTTACGGAAAAACGTGATCACAATCATATATTCAAAATTTACACAATTGATCATATGAAATTTTTTTGTTATCGTAATTTTGCTGAATGTTTTTCAATCTTTAAATGAGGGTTTATTAAGTATTTCTATCCTCTCAGATGTAATATTTATATACTAATGGGGAGTTTAATATGAAATTATTTATTTTTAAAAAATCAATCCTTACAGCATCACTAACATTATTTTTAATAAATAATACTCTAGCAAAAGAATTAATTGTATCAACCACAGCTAGCATTGGATCTATTCAGTATAAAACAACACGGCATTTTGTTGATACTACAAACGATAAATTGTCAAAAATAAAATCAGATTATCAGCTAAAATTTTTTGGCTCAGGTCAGTTAGGTAATGATAAAGACACACAACAGAAATTAAAGTTGGGTACTATTGATATCGCATTACTTTCCTCAACCTTAGCGACAAATATTCCACAAATGGCTATTTTTGAACTACCATTTTTAATTACTAATAGAGAAAATTTACATCAACTAGAGTCTGAAGTTTTCTATCCTCTTATTGCTCCTGAAATTGAGAAGAAAGGCTATAAAGTTATTGGTCTTTGGGAAAATGGCTTTAGGAATATAACCAACAATACTAAGCCAATAAATAAGCCTGAAGATCTTAAAGGCTTAAAAATACGAACACCAAGTAGCTCTTGGAGATTAAATATTTTTAAAACATGGGGGGCTAATCCAACCCCACTTCCATTTGGTGATGTATTTATTGGTTTGCGAACCGGAGTTATTGATGGTCAAGAAAACCCTTTGACTAATATATATTCAGCAAAATTACAAGAAGTTCAAAAATTTTTAAGTATAACTAACCACGTTTACTCTCCTGCATATCTAACTGTTGGATTAAAATCCTATAACAAATTACCAGAAGAAATAAGAAATATTATTGAAGAGAGTGCAAAATTATCACAATCATGGAGCTACAAAGAAGCAGAAAGATTAGACTCTGAGTTAGAGTTAAAACTACTAGAAAGTGGAATGATCGTGAATAGAGTTGAAACTAAATATTTTATAGAGGCAAGTAGACCAATTTATGATGAATTTAAGTCAAAAGTAAAAAATGGAAAGGAAATATTAGAAAGGGCACAAGATATAATGAAAAAAACAAATTAAGGATAATATTATGGAAAAGTTATTTTTCATGACAAAAAAAATATTAACCATACTTTCAGTTACTATTTTAAGTATGTTATCAATAATTATAATCATCTCTATTTTTACTAGATTTATAGGTAAATCACTATACTGGTATGATGAGGTTTCATCCATTCTATTAGCATGGCTAACATTCTATGGGGCTGCACTATGTGCTTTAAATCGTAGCCATATGGGTTTTGGAAATTTAGTTGCCTCAATGCCATTAATTTTAAAAAAAATAGTATTTTTTATTAATGAAATTATAGTAATTAGTTTCTTTATAATTTTGGCCTGGGCTGGATTCCATGTTTTATCTATTTTTGGTGATGAGACATTAACTAGTCTTAATTTTATTTCATTATCCGTTGCGCAATCAGCCCTTCCAATAGGATGTATTCTATTTATTCTAGCAGAAGTTCTATCGATACCAAAAGCATTTAGCTTTCTTATAATTGGAAAAACTCAAGATGAGGATGAAATAGAGAAAGCTTTATACGAAGCCAATAATAGCTCTGATATACAAATGGCCAAGGAGAAATTAGAATGATTGCACTTTTAGTTCTGGCTGGTTTGGTTCTGCTTGTAATGATTAATGTTCCGATTGCCGTTGCAATTGGCATTGTATCACTTATAGGAATGCTAATAACCAATAGTTTTGATTCTGTTTATAATGTCGCATTATCTATTTTTGATGGTGCTTCAAACTTTTCATTACTAGCTATTCCATTATTTATTTTAGCAGGAGCTCTAATGAATACTGGGGGAATTTCAGTAAGATTAATTAACTTTGTTAATTCTCTAATTGGATTTATAAGAGGAGGATTAGCTATGGTTAACGTTGGTGTATCCATGATTTTTGCTGAAATATCAGGTTCATCAGTTGCAGATGTCGCAGCTCTAGGATCTATTTTAATTCCAGCAATGAAAAAAAGAGGATACTCGGGTAGTTTTTCAGCCGCAGTCACCTCATCTTCTGCTTCATTAGCTGTCATTATTCCCCCTTCATTACCGATGATAATTTATGGAGCAATGGCTGATGTATCTATATCTAAATTATTTATTGCTGGTTTAGCTTCTGGAGGAATAGCATCATTAGGAATGTTTGCTGTTTGTTATTATTATGCTGTAAAATATAATTTACCTAGAGAAGAGAATTTTAGCTTAAAAAAATTATGTAATGCATTTAAAGATGCATTTTGGGCTCTCACATTACCAGCAATTATTTTAGGAGGAATTATTTCAGGGTTTACGACAGCAACAGAAGCTGCTGGGCTTGCTGTATTACTAGCACTTATCATCGGATTATTTATTTATAAAGAATTGACTATTTCTTCCATTTATAAGGCCTTAGCTGAAAGCGTCAATGGGACGTCTATTGTCATGTTATTAGTGGCAACTTCTGCTGTATTGGGGCTATTCTTAACCGAACAGCAAGTTCCACAACAGATGGCCTCAGCCATTTTAGATATTTCTAATAATAAGTATATTGTATTAATGATGCTTAATATTATGTTATTTATTATTGGTATGTTTTTACATGGTGCTGCAGCGATTATTCTCGTAGTTCCGATAGTAATGCCTTTGATTTCTCAGCTAGGAATAGATCCTGTCCACTTTGGTATTATATTAACTCTAAATATTGCAGTGGGGCAGCAAACTCCTCCGGTAGCAAGTGTATTAATTACAGCCTCTTCAATTGCCAAAAAAGATATCTGGAGTGTAACAAAAAATAATGTATGGTTTATTACAGTATTATTGTTAACCTTACTTATGGTGACTTATATACCAGCTATAAGTATAGGAGTTGTAAACTTATTCTATTAACTACATCAGTAATCTATACCGCACTTTAAATTGATAAAGTGCGGTGTTTTTTATAATTCCCTAAATTGTGGCATAGTAGCAGCTGTATTAGATTGTTGCTATGCTATAAAATCAATAATGTATGTAGAAAAACAGATCTAATTCTCCACAAAAAAAGAAATTTTAGAATAAACGATTCGATAATTCTAACCAATCTTCTTTAAATGGCCGCTTCATATTATTGATAGCATCAACAATATCATGATGGACTAAGTGCTCATTTTGAATACCAACACAACGTCCAGCCTGACCTTCTAATAATAGATCCACTGCATAAACGCCCATACGAGAACCTAAAATTCTATCAAAAGCACAAGGTGTCCCACCCCGCTGAATGTGCCCTAAAATAGTTGCTCTAGTTTCAAGGTTAACTCTATCCTCAATTTCTTTAGCAAGTGCATTAACATCACAAATATGTTCAGTTACTGCAATTAAAGCATGCCGCTTTCCATTTGCAATGCTACGCTCAATTTTTTCAATCAAATCTACTTTATTAAATTGTTTTTCAGATACAACAATGTATTCACATCCACCAGCAATCGCTGCTGACAGTGTTAAATCGCCGCAATTTCTCCCCATAATTTCAATAATAGAAATCCGATGATGAGAGCTAGAAGTATCGCGTAAACGATCAATTGCGGTAACTGCTGTTTCTAGCGCCGTTTGAAAACCAATAGTATAGTCGGTTCCAGCGACATCATTATCGATTGTACCTGGAATTCCGATACATGGGAAACCATACTCTTCGGTAATTAACTTGGCCCCCATATAAGAACCATCACCACCAATGACTACCAAAGAATCAATGCCATACTGACGTAAATTTTCAACTGCTTTAGCTCGTACCGCTGGATCTTTAAATTCTGGGAAGCGAGCAGAACCAAGCATTGTCCCCCCACGATTGATAATGTCAGAAACACTGTAGCGTTCTAATTTTTCTATGTGGTTATGATATAGCCCATAATATCCATCATAAACACCATATACCTCTAATCCTGCATATAGTGCAGAACGCACCACGCCGCGAATTGCCGCATTCATACCCGGCGCATCTCCGCCACTGGTTAAAATAGCAACTTTTTGTACCATGTTGAGTTACCTTCTAATTTAATTTAAACGATTAAAATAATTGTGCGTAGAGTACACGATCCCTGAATGACTCTCTATAAAAAAATCATATTTCTGCTATTTTTTTATTGTTTGTTAACATTTTTACAATCTTATGTCTTGATTTTATGACAAACCGAAAACAGTTCATTTTTGCCTTGCCTGCGGCTCTTGCTGCACCACTGAGGTCGGCTCTTGGTGGATAATAATATCCGACATCGGAAACGCCATCAATAAACGGTTTTCCAGATTATCAGTGATTTGATGTGCTAGCCATAGCGGTAGATGATCGTCCAATTCTAAATGCAATTGTATAAAACGCACGGCGCCGGAACGACGAGTGCGTAAATCGTGCACACCGATGATATTATTTTGTGCAGAGACAATTTTCCAAATCAGCTCAATTTCACTGTCTGGCAAAGCTCGGTCGAGCAGCAGCTGTACCGCGTCTAGCAACATTCTCAGCGCGCTGATTAAAATATATACCGAAATAATCAGTGCAAAAATACCATCTGCATACACATAACCAAAGGCACTCAATCCCAATGACAACAACACTGCCACATTCATCAGTAAATCGGTTTGGTAATGTAGTTGATCCGCCTTAATTGCCGGGCTTTGAGTCTTTTTGATCACATAACGTTGATAGCGGATCAACCCTAAGGTCATCAACAGTGTTACTACGGTTACGGTAATCCCCAGACCCGCCGCTTGCAATGGCTGCGGGTTGATCACCCTTTCAACACCTTGCAACAGCAGTAAAATTGCCGAACCCGAAATAAACGCTCCTTGAATCAAGGTTGCCAATGATTCCGCTTTGCCGTGACCGAAAGAGTGATTGTCGTCCGCCGGCATCAGCGAAAAACGCAAAATCAACATACTGGTAAACGAGGCCAGCAAGTCAAGCAATGAATCAATAATCGAGGCAAGCATACTG
This sequence comes from Testudinibacter aquarius, assembly GCF_004342725.1. Taxonomy (GTDB): domain Bacteria; phylum Pseudomonadota; class Gammaproteobacteria; order Enterobacterales; family Pasteurellaceae; genus Chelonobacter; species Chelonobacter aquarius. Next base: position 210,643 of record NZ_SMCP01000001.1, read on the forward strand.
ACCGAACCAGTCTGCCACCATGCCACACTCTTGATTAAAATCAGGCAAAGTGCGGTCGCCACCGCCAACAATGAAGCTCGGCGCACCAAGCGACTATATTTTTCATACATAATGGCATTCTATTATTTATTCATGTTCTCTTATTCACACTGCCACAACCAAGGTTGCTGCTGCAATTTAGACAAATATTGACGAGCATTGGGATAAATTTGGCTGTTCAAAAAAGCCTTCTCATCATTGATTAATTTCGGTTTATTCTGCGCATAAGCATATTGCAGCTCTAAAAAGCCGCAATCACTGAGATCTCGCCCTTTAGCAACTTCTACCCCCCAATAGTCGTACTGCGCGCTAGGGCGATAAATCACGGTAGAATACAGTGTATTATCTTGAATCGACAGATCGGCAATGCTGTTTGTGCTGTGCTGATAACTGCGCTGACGCAACGCCATTCGTTGCTGTAAATTGATATTCCGTAGATTTTTATCAAAAAACAGAGTTACTTTTTCTCGGCTTAGCGCCCCTTTAGTGCCTGCTTTCGGCTCATAAACATATTTCACCATTTCAATAAGATCTACCGTTTTGCCCGGCACAAAGGTTTTGCCGTCTAGCACAACTTCGCTAGCTGGGCGAAAAACCTTGCTGTTATCTGGTAGGGGCGGTGTTGTGACACTCGGTTTTGTAACACATCCTGCCAACAAAACTACCAATAATAAACTGTAGCGCCACATACTGATTTCCTTATTTTTATTGTGCATCGCGCTTGAACACCAACTCATCGGCAGTCGACTGACTTTCATCAAACCAATACCTCCCCAAATCAAAGTTTTTCAGCGCTTCGACGTTGTCGATGCGATGTTGAATCAAATAGCGGCACATTAAACCACGCGCTTTTTTAGCATAAAAACTGATAATTTTATATTTACCGTTTTTATAATCTAAAAAGATTGGTTTGATAATCCGTGCGTTTAATTCCGCCGGTTTCACCGCTTTGAAGTATTCATCCGATGCTAAATTAATCAATAGCTTATCCTGTTGTTGATCCAGCGCTGTTTGCAACTGCTCAGTAATCACACCGCCCCAAAATTCATACAGATTTTTGCCATTAGGATTCGCCAATTTAGTACCCATTTCCAGACGATAAGGCTGCATTAAATCCAACGGTTTTAACAAACCGTAAAGCCCCGACAACATCCGCAAGTGTTGTTGCGCATACAAAATATCATCCTGATTTAGTGTTTCTGCTTCCAAACCGGTATAAACATCGCCTTTGAACGCATAAATCGCTGCTTTGGCATTGCTCCGGTTATGCTCAATTTGCCAGTCGGCAAACCGAGCAGCATTCAGCCCCGCTAGTTTATCACTGATGCTCATCAACGAACCGATCTGTGCCGGAGTCAATTGACGGCAGACCTCAATAAGCTGACGACTATAGTCAGTCAAGCTCGGTTGGGTGAATTCAAACTGCGGTGTCGTCGCTTGAAAATCGAGGGTTTTCGCCGGGGAAATAATCGCTAACATGGTGCTTCCATCAATAAGTTAAACAGGTTGCGATTGTAACAAAACTTGCATAATTTCTCTAATGGCTTTCAACTGTTCGTACAATTGGCCATTTAACTATCTAGCGTCAAAGGCAAACACCAGTCAACCGCACTTTGCCCCTGCTGCTGCAAATAGGTATTCGCTTGAGAAAAATGGCGACAGCCGAGAAAACCGCGATAAGCCGACAACGGCGACGGATGCGGCGCTGTTAACACCAGATGACGCTGACGATCGATAATCCGCCCTTTTTTCTGGGCATGGCTGCCCCACAACAAAAAGACCAGATGCTCGCGCTGTTGGTTCAACTGAGCGATTACTTTGTCGGTAAAGGTTTCCCAACCAAAATCCGCATGCGAATGTGCCTGCCCACGTTCTACCGTCAGCACCGTATTCAGCAACAACACCCCCTGTGCAGCCCAAGCGGCTAAATAGCCGTGTTGGGGAATGCGAAAGCCATCAATATCGCTCTCCAACTCTTTATACATATTCAGCAAAGACGGCGGCGGCGCAATGCCTGCTTTCACCGAAAAAGCCAGCCCATGTGCCTGATTCGGCCCGTGATAAGGATCTTGCCCCAAGATCACGACCTTCACTTGATCAAACTCGGTCAAACGAAAAGCGGTGAACACTTCATCGTGTGGTGGATAAACGGTTTTACCGCTCTTTTTGGCTTGCTCGACCCGCTCAAGAATCTGCAAAAAATAAGCCTGTTTTTTTTCCTCGCCGATCGCTTCTGTCCATGTTTTCATCACTATTTTTCTACCTTATCTTGATTCCGGTGATTCAGTTAAACAAAATTATAGAATAAAGATCGGCAAAAAGCCTAATGCGGATTTCCTCTGTGTCCAACGAGTAGGTATCAAAATACTATTTCCGCTAAATTTAAAATAATAAATGTTATTATTATGTAAACAATAAATAAATATAACGTTAACACAAGAGAATTAATTTTTTCATTTTTTTGATGCAGGTCAAATAAATCAATTTGACAAAAAAATAATCAGTTGATCTCGGTTAATTCTCCCTAAAAATATTTGAAAACTTAAACAATAGTGATAAAATTCTGAGCAATTACTTAATCCCTCATATTTATTGGAGCTATATCATGATTAAAGGTATTCAAATTACTCAAGCGGCTAACGACGCATTGTTAAACTCTTTCTGGTTGCTGGACAATGACAAAGGCGAAGCTCGTTGTTTATGTGCCAAAGGCGATTTTGCTGAAGATCAAGTAGTTGCGATCAACGAATTAGGTCAAATCGAATATCGCGAACTGCCGGTTGACGTAGCCCCAACAGTCAAAGTGGAAGGCGGTCAGCATTTAAACGTCAACGTATTACGCCGTGAAACGTTGGAAGATGCAGTCAACAATCCTGAAAAATATCCGCAATTGACCATTCGTGTTTCTGGTTATGCAGTGCGTTTCAACTCGCTGACACAAGAACAACAACGCGACGTTATCGCACGTACTTTCACTGAAAGTTTGTAATCCATTCGCTGAACTGACCGGTTATACATCAAACCGCCATTGGCAAAATTGTCAATGGCGGTTTTTTTGCTTCAATTTTAGGGTCTGTTGATCTTTATTTATATCGAAATATCCAAAATGAATGAATTTAATTCATCAGTCTATACACCGTTTATGCTGTTCCAAATGACGATTATTTCTTATACTACGCATAGGGCGTAATATTTTATTTATTCATTTATTTAAGGAAAAAATATGACTTTTACTGTACGCGGCTTTGCCGCACTGGATACCCAAAGCGATTTAGTTCCTTTCAGTTTTGAACGTCGTGAGCCGCTGGCACAAGACGTTGAAATTGAAATTTTATATTGTGGCGTTTGCCATTCCGATTTGCATACCGCAAAAAACGATTGGGGCGGCACAGTTTACCCAGCAGTGCCCGGACATGAGATCGTCGGGCGGGTAACTCGTGTCGGCAAAAACGTCAGCAAATTCCAAGTCGGTGACTTGGCAGCGGTCGGTTGTCTGGTCGACTCTTGCCGCAGCTGTTCCAGTTGTCAGCAAGATCTGGAACAATATTGCTTAAACGGCTTTACCGGCACCTATAACGATCCTGACAAGCATCTGGCAAACCAACGTACTTACGGCGGATATTCAGAAAAAGTGGTGGTTGACGAACATTTTGTCTTGAAAGTACCGAGCCATTTGGATCTAGCCGCCACCGCACCGTTGTTGTGTGCCGGCATCACCACTTGGTCGCCGTTGCGTCACTGGAATGTCGGCTCCGGCAGCAAAGTGGCAGTGGTCGGCTTGGGCGGATTGGGTCACATGGCAATTAAGTTGGCAAAAGGTCTGGGGGCGGAAGTCACGCTGTTTTCCCGCTCGCCGAATAAAAGCCAAGATGCACTGGATTTGGGCGCTGATCATGTGGTGATCTCCACCGACAAACAACAAATGCAGGCGGTAAGAGGTGAATTTGACTTGATTATCGACACCGTACCTTATGTGCATGATATTAATCCGTATGTTGCTACTTTAAACATCAGTGGTACACTGGTTCTGGTTGGCTATTTAGGTCCACTGGATCCGTTCTTGAACACCGTACCGATGATTTTGGGCAGAAAATCGGTTGCCGGCTCCGTGATCGGCGGCATTGCCGAAACCCAAGAGATGCTGGATTTCTGTGGAAAACATAATATTGTTTCCGATATTGAGCTGATCAAAATGCAAGATATCAACACCGCCTATCAACGTATGCTGAAAAGCGATGTCAAATACCGTTTTGTGATTGATATGGCATCATTAAAAAACGGGTAGCTTCGTTAAAATTTGAGTTATACCTTGTATAAAAAATCAAATCGTTGATAATAAATTCCAGTCTAGACTACTTTTTTAAGCAGCTAGACTGCTGACAAAGATTAACATACAGGTGGTATTATAAAAGTAAGGGCGGATTGTATATCCGCCTTAGACTGCTGACAAAGGTTAAAATACACGATTAATATTGTAAAAGTAGGGGCGGATTATATATCCGCTCGAACCGCACTTTACACTTTTCCTTTATTAATTAAGTGCTTATGCCGCACTTCGCAAACGGGCGGATGCAATCCGCCCCTACTTTGCCTCATCAAATATCTTTGTCAATAATCTGGGGCGGATTGTATATCCGCCTCTACTTTGCCTTATCAAATATTTTGTCGATAAACCGGCTGCTTTTTTAAGCAGTCTTTTTGATCCGTGCTTATTTTGTGGAGTATGATTTTTATGGCGAATCCCGCGTTACCTGACATCGGCAGCCCGATGTTTTATGGGATATTTTCGGTTGTGGTAGTCATTATGTTGGCGATTGATCTGTTGAGCTTGAAAAAAAGCGGAGTACACAAAGTCAGCGTCAAAGAGGCGATGTGGTGGAGCGTGGTTTGGGTCACGGTCTCCTGCTTATTTGCTCTGTGGCTGTATTTCGAACTGGCTGGCAACCCAATTTACGGCAAGAAATTCGCCGCAGAAAAAGTGATGGAGTTTCTGACCGGATACGTATTGGAAAAATCCTTATCGGTGGATAATCTATTTGTCTTCTTAATGATTTTCAGCTATTTCAAAGTACCACCACAATATCAGCACAAAGTGTTGTTATACGGCGTGCTCGGCGCCATCATCATGCGTACAGTGATGATTGGCATAGGTGCCATTCTGATTCGTGAATACGAATGGATTCTGTATATTTTCGGTGCTTTCTTAATCTACAGCGGATTTAAAATCTTCACTGCAAAAGATGAAGGAGACGGTGAAGATCTGGCGAAAAATGCCTTACTCAACTGGTTACGTCGCCGCCTGCCGCTAAGCCAACATTTCAACGGCGAGAAATTCTTGACTATAGAGAACGGTAAACGCCTGTTCACTCCGCTGGTTTTGGTGCTTATTATGGTGGAATTAAGCGACGTCGTGTTTGCCGTAGACAGCATTCCGGCGGTATTTGCCGTCACCACCGATCCGTTTATCGTGCTGACCTCGAATATTTTCGCCATTCTTGGCTTGCGCGCAATGTACTTCGTATTGGCAGACATTGCCGATCGTTTTGTTTATCTCAAATACGGTTTGGCGGTGATTTTAATCTTTATCGGAGCAAAAATGCTGCTGGTGATGGCAGGGATCCATATTCCTATCGCACTGTCGATGGCAATGGTATTCATGATTTTAATTGTGTCGATTTTAGCTTCGCTCAGAAAAAAAGTACTTTAAACCCCTTGTATAACAAAAAACCCACTAATCTATAAAATTAGTGGGTTCATCATAGGGTCTGATTACAGTGAATCTGCGTTTTTCTTCAAGTAGCTGGCAACACCTTCAGGGTTGTCTTTCATACCTTCTTTGCCTTTTTCCCACTGTGCAGGGCAAACCTCGCCGTGTTCTTCATGGAATTGCAGTGCATCGACCATACGCAACATTTCATCAATATTACGTCCCAATGGTAAATCATTAACCACTTGATGACGTACCACGCCGTGCTTGTCAATCAGGAAAGAAGCACGCAGTGCAACACCGGCTTCAGGGTGTTCGATGCCGTAAGCTTTCGAAATATCGTGTTTCACATCAGCCACCATCGCGTATTGCACTTCACCGATTCCGCCTTTTTCAGTCGAAGTCTTACGCCACGCATTGTGGGTGAATTGTGAATCGATCGACACCCCAACGACTTCCACGCCACGCGCTTGAAACTCTTTGTAGCGGTGATCAAAGGCGATCAACTCTGACGGACAAACGAAAGTAAAATCTAAAGGCCAGAAAAACACCACTGCCGGTTTGCCGGAAATGTGGCGTTTGAAGTTAAAATTATCGACGATTTCGCCGTTACCTAAAACAGCAGAAGCAGTAAAATCAGGGGCTTGACGAGTAACTAAAACCATAATTTCTCCTTAATGTATTGAATCAAATATTAATTTATATTCCATTTAGCCTAGCTTTTTAAAAAGTAATACTTTTGAGCTAATCCATTAGACTTTTTATAGTATAACGAAATAAAAAGTAAAAGTCGTGATCTATATCACACTATCACTGCCATTGGTTAAAACTATCATAAGCAAAATTCTACTCGAACAGTTGCTTCCCTCGGTGATAACGACTATCTTATTTGTCAGAGAGTTATGAATAACCGCACTTTTCCCCGTCAAGCATACAAGGATTTTTATGGCGAATTCTGATACGACCTTTAAAACGGCGACTCGACTGGTACACAGCGGCCGTCAAACCCGCTATACCCAACATGGCGTTAATCCGGTGATCCAGCGTGCATCTTCCCTCATTTTTGACACCCTGAACGATAAAAAACAGGCGACGATCCAACGCGCTAACGGCAGCCTGTTTTATGGACGGCGCGGCACCTTGACCCATTTCGCCTTGCAAGACGCAATGTGCGATTTAGAAGGTGGTGCCGGTTGCTACCTCTTCCCTTGCGGTGCAGCGGCAGTGACCAACACTATTTTAGCGTTTGTAAAAAGCGGCGATCATCTGCTGATGAGTGGAGCAGTTTACGAACCCACACAGGATTTTTGCAATCATGTGCTGAGCCGTTTAAATGTCGAAACCAGCTACTATGATCCGCTGATCGGTGCTGAAATCGCCGCATTGGTACGCCCAAATACTCGAGTACTATTTTTGGAATCACCAAGTTCGCTGACCATGGAGGTACCGGATATTTCAAGCATTGTGCGTGCCGTACGGGCGGTCAACCCTGAAATCGTGATTATGATTGATAACACTTGGAGCGGCGGCTTGCTATTTAAAGCGTTGCAACAGGATATTGATATTTCAATCCAAGCCGGCACCAAATATCTGGTCGGACATTCCGATGCGATGATCGGCACAGCGGTTGCCAATGCCCGTTGCTGGGATCAATTGCGCGAAAATGCTTATCTGATGGGGCAAATGGTTGATGCCGACACTGCTTATGTAACGGCTCGCGGGTTACGTACACTAGGTATTCGTCTGCAACAACATCACAAAAGCAGTCTAAAAATTGCCGAATGGCTGGTACAACGGCAAGAGGTACATGCGGTGTTTCACCCGGCACTGCCGAGCTGTCCCGGTCATGCATTTTTTAAACGGGATTTCAGTGGCAGCAGCGGCTTGTTTTCGTTTGAATTAAAACAAAAATTGAATCAACAGCAATTGGATGCTTTTTTTAACCATTTTCAATTGTTTACCATGGCATATTCATGGGGTGGCTTCGAATCGCTGATTCTGCATAACCAACCTGAAGAGATCGCTAAAATTCGTCCAAATATCAGCCGTAAACTGGAAGGAACCTTGATTCGGGTACATATCGGCTTGGAAGATTGCGATGATTTGATTGCTGATTTACAGGCTGGGTTTGAGCGAATTAATGCGCTGGCGTAACAAAATCAGTCTGACCGCACTTTCCGCTACCCAGTGCGGTCAAACAAGGCATTTTAGCGCATTTCCGCTTTTGTTTTATCACTGCTGAACACACTGGCGCTCAACGTTGATTTCAGGGTTGATAACAACTCTTGATGAATACTGCTCAAACGGGGTTTTTCATCGGCTTGAAATGCCAGTGGGCGACAAAACTCCATGGTTTTAATCCCCAAACGAGCTGTCAACAAGCCGACACCCAGTCCTTGTGCCGCACGGGCGGAGAGTTTTGCCATCAGGTCTTTTGACAGCCAATCCATACCAATGTCATGCACCAGTTCAGTAGCACCGGCAAATGCCATATTTAACAACACCAAGCGCAGCAGTCGAAGACGACTGAAATAGCCTAGCTCAATGCCATACAGTGCGGCAATTTTATTGATTAACGCCAAATTACGCCACGCCACAAAAAACAGATCAACCACCGCCAACGGACTGATACCGACCACAATCGCCGCTTCTGCCGCAGCTTTGCTCACCAAACTGCGTGCTTGGCGATCCCGATCACTCAGCACATTTTGGCTGAACAGATAGCCCACCTCTTCGGCTGTGTGTACCTCACTGAGCTGTTTTTGCCATTGTTGCAAACGCAGATCATCTTTAGCCAGTTGCATATTCTCGGCAATCTGCAAACAGAGCCGTTGCGCCTGCTCTCCGCTTTGCTGCGCTGAGCCAACCGCACTTTGTTGATACAGCGGTTGATACAGCGCTCTACTCTGCTGTTGCAAACGGAGTAAGCGTTTTAATTTAAATAAACGTCTGAATTCATTCCCCAGCGCAACCACGCCTAAGATCACGGCTGAAAACGTGACGATGGCAAAGGCGAAGTGAATCCATTGATTCTGCTGCCAGCTGTCCAGCAACCACTGCACCGATTGCGCCACCACTGCAACTAAAAACAGCCCGACAGTCATCATCAGCGCAGTTTTCCACCAACGTGGCTGCGGCACTATGTTACGTTGAATTTGTTGCTCAAAGCGGGTTTCACTATCCAATCCGCTCAGATTGCTCTCGCTCTCGACGTCGTCAAAAATCTCATCAGTGGCAAATTCTTTCTTCTGCTGCAAATTCGGTTGTTCAGACTGCATTTGTCCGTCTTCTATTAACGATTCAAAATATTTTTTGCTCATATCAACAACCCCTAATTAATCCAGTTTATCCGCCAATAGAAATTGCAACACTGTATCCATTCTCAAGTGCGGTATCCGTTCTGCTTCCAGTGGCAACGGCTCGAATTGGTCAAATTCAAAGCGATTTTGCTGCCAAAAATCGGCATTTGGCAAACGTGACGGCACACTGCCCGGAAATAGCGTCACCATCTGTTTATCTTTGCTACGAACCCCTTGCAACGCTTTTACCATCTGCCCGTTATCTTTCACTATCACCGGCTTAGTCGCCCGGATGGAGGCAATGGCAGTGTAATCATTTTTCACACCAGCAAAATTAACGTGTTGCCCGCCCTCTTGCACCAATTGCCTCATCAAACTGATTAAGTTCGGCAGTTGATCGGCAGTGACATGATCGGCTTTGCTGGCAACAAACAACAGCTTGTCAATCTGCGGCGCAAACAAGCGATGCAGCAAAGTGCGGTTGCCGTAGTGAAAATTACTGAACAGTTGCCGCAAGCTCTCTTTAGTTTCGTTAAACGCCTGCTGACTGTAATTCAGCGGTGTCAGGCAATCCGCCAAAATAATTTGGCGATCAAATTTGCTGAAATATTTTTGATAAAAGCGTTTGACGATTTTTTCGCGATAATATTCATAGCGTTTTTGCAGCAGTGCAAAATAGCTGTCATGGCCGCTCTTTTTTTCCAACTCTTGCCATTGCTGCGGCGACAACTGGGTCAACGGGAAGAATTGCAGTGCCGGCGCACCTTGATATTCTCCCGGCAACACAAAATGTCCCGGTTGAATAAATTGCAGCCCTTGTGCTTTGCATGCGAACAGATAATCGGTATAACTTTTTGCCAACCGTGCCAACACGTCTTCGTCGGCTTTGGCGCTCAAATCCAACGTTTCCACTTGCTTCAGCCAGTCTTGCGCCAACTGTTGCCGTGCCCCAAAATCCAGTTTTTGCAAACTTTGTGACCACTGTTTAAACGAGGTTTCCAATAACGGTAAATCGAGCAGCCATTCGCCCGGATAATCAAAAATATCCAGATACAACGTGCCTTCTTGCTTGAGATGACGCAACAAACCATCACTACGACGAAAACGAATCGCCAAACGGGTTTCGCCCACGCCGCGCGTCGAAGTCGGCCAAACGGGCGGCTGTTGTTTCAGGCAAGCCAAATTGGCTTCGTAATCAAAGCGCGGAATACTCCAGTTTTCTTGATCAACCCGCTTGACCGCCATAATTTGTTTGTTGCGGGCTGCCGCAAACAACGGCAAGTGGCTGTTGTCATACTGATCAAGGGTTAAAAGTTGGTTGACCAGACTGGTGATAAACGCAGTTTTTCCGCTCTGGCTCAAGCCGGTGACGGCAAGGCGCAAAGTGCGGTCAAAACCTCGGTTTACCCAGTCGTTCAATTCGCGTTTTACCGAATGTTGGATTGAAGCAAACATTAAATTAAACCTGTATTATCGTCATAGTTACGGCGTTGGGCGTTTAAAATCGCTCGAACGGGTATAATTTTCCAGCTGCCCGATGCGGCGTGTCAACATGGTGAACTCCATCTCTAAATCCACCAATTTTTGATTGGCACTCGCCCCTGCCTGCCAAGTTTTCTCTTTTAATGGCGTTTGATCGAACAGCGATTGGTACGGATCTTGCTGATAGTAACTGTCAGGTACTTTGTCCAACACCAGCGCTGCGGCGACATAAGCAATCAACATCACAAAATAGCCGCCAAACAAAAACAGCAACACCGCAATCAGCCGCACCACCCACGTTTCCAAACCGCTGGCTTTCGCCAAACCGACACACACGCCAGAAATGATACCTTGTTGTGGATAACGATAAATCATGATTATCTCCTCAGCAGGCTACTGCGACTTGCGCCAGTCCGGCTGCCGATAGTCCAGCAACGCTTCCAGTTGTTCAACCCGTTGACGCAATGCTTTCGCCTGTTCATTCAATTGTTGGATCTTAGCTTTATCTTCCATCGTTAGCCCCGCGCCGATTTGCTGCTTGCTTTTGTAGTGCATATACAGCCAAAACGGCAACACCAACAGGCAGAAAATAAACGCAGAAATTGATAACATCACAATTGTCCAAAACATAAACATTCTCCTTTGACAACCCGTTACAATATTAAATTATGCCTGACAATCAAATCGGCATAAAGAAAATAGCATTCTCCGACAAGATAAATTACAATTTAACTCTATTTTATTAAGCCAGTATTAAGCCATGTGTTTATATAAAAAAGTGCGGTTCTGTTTTTTCAGTTTATTCCTAAACTTAGCAGCTTTCAGTTTGCTCAGTCACAGCGTGTCGGCTGCGCCGCGTATTCCCGATGAACTGTTGAATAATGGCTTGATCTACTGCACTCACTCTACAGGCTTCTCGTTTAATCCGCAAACAGTGGATGTCGGAACCAGTATGAATGTGGTGACAGAACAGATTTATAACAAGCTTTTTGATATAAAAAATGATAAAAGCAAAAAGATTATTCCAGCCTTGGCAACCGGCTACCGTTTTTCCGATAACCAAAAAACCCTGTTAATCAATTTACGCAAAGGGGTAAAGTTTCATCAAACAATCTGGTTTACCCCTAGCCGTGACTTGAACGCCGATGATGTGGTGTTTTCCCTGAACCGAGTATTAGGGCGGTTATATTCCTATCCGACACCGGAACAAGAACAGAGCCGCCAACAAAATAACCCGCAATATCAGATATATTACGATCTGGCGCGCCAAAACCGCTATCCATATTTTGACAGCATTGATTTCAACGGCAAAATTGCCAGTGTCAGCGCAGTTTCGCCCTATCAGGTGAAAATTGAATTGAACGCACCGGACTCTTCGATTCTGGATCATCTTGCCAGTCAATATGCTGTAATTCTGTCACAAGAATATGCCTTGCAGCTGAGCGCCGATGACAATATCGCTCAACTGGATACCCTGCCGGTCGGCACCGGGGCTTATCAAGTCAGCGACTATTTTCGTAACCAATATGTCAGATTACAGCGCAACGATAATTATTGGGGCAAAAAGAGCGGTATTAAAACCGTCGTGGTGGATCTCTCCAGCAGTCGATCCGGTCGGTTAGAAAAAATGTTGAATCAAGAATGCGATATCATGGCATTTCCCGAAGCCAGTCAGGTAGAAAACCTACTCTCGGACAAACAACGTTTTAGTTCGATCTCGGTGGACGGCATGAACCTGGCTTTTTTAGCATTTAATATGAATCAGCCGTTGACTCAAAATACCACATTGCGCATTGCGCTGGCGCAAGCGATTAACCGTGAACGCCTTGTCAAACAAATCTATTTTGACACCGCTGAAGTCGCCAATACGATCATTCCAAAAAGTTCGTGGGCATCACAATTCAATATGCGCGCTTTCGCCTACGATTATCAGCCGGAAATTGCTAAACAGTTTTTACAAGATAAAAAATTAACCCTGAACTTTTGGGTACTGACTGACAATCAGGTGTATAACCCTAATCCGGTGAAAATGGCGGAGATGATCCGCTTTGATTTGGCGCAAGCCGGGGTTCAGGTCAAGATGAAATATTTACAACGCAACGAATTAGAGCATTTGCTACTGTCGGGGCAAGACGACTACCACATCATTCTCGGCGGTTGGCTAGCGGGCAGTCTTGACCCGGACGGTTTTTTACGTCCGATTTTGAGCTGTCATACCAACAATGCGCATACCAACATTGCCAACTGGTGCAGTCAAGCATTCGATCAGGTACTGGATCGCGCCCTGAAAACACCGATGCAAATTTCACGCGCTTTGGATTATGATATTGCACAGCAATATGCGCTCAATCAAGTGCCGTTGCTGCCGATTGCCAATGTCAAACGCTTGATGATTTATCATAATCGGGTACAAAATATGAATATGTCACCACTCGGCACGCTGCGTTTTGCCGAATTGGAACTGCGGCAGGAGAGATAAACAATGCTATTACATTTTCTTCGCCGTGCCTTGCTGACCTTGATCACGCTGTTTATTCTGTCGCTGATCAGCTATCACATTTTGATGCGTGATCCGTTGAATGCGATTCTTGCCAAACCGCACTTTTACTCCGGCTATCTCAACTATATGCAACACCTGTTTTCCGGCGATCTTGGCATCAGCTATTTGGACGGGCAGCCTTTATTGGATCAAATTTTGGCAGTTTTCCCTGCGACGATCGAATTGTGTATCTTTGCATTGTTTTTGGCGATGTTGCTCGGTCTACCACTGGGTTTCTGGGGGGCATTCAATGCTAAGCACTGGCTGGGCAAAAGCATCCGTTTCGGCTCGGCGTTCGGGATCTCGTTGCCGATATTTTGGATTGCGCCTATCGTGTTATATTTTGCTGCCAGCTATCAATGGGAAATTTCCGCCATCGGGCAGTACTATCCGCTGTATCAAATCAAGACCATCACCGGCTTTGCTAGTATTGATGTCTGGTTTGGTGAACACCCTTACCAGCTGAAAATTATCCAAAACGTATTTCAGCACTTGGCATTACCGGTGTTGGTGTTGACGATTGCGCCGCTGATGGAAATTATTCAATTGACCCAAAACCGTGCCGAAAAAGTGCTCAGCGAAAACTATATCAAAGTAGCAGAAACCCGTGGTTGGTCAAAAGTGAAAATTGCACACATTATCTTGCTCAGAAATACTTTGCCACCACTGATGCCGCAACTAACCCGCACTTTTACCATGCTGTTGGCAATGTGTATGCTGATCGAAAATATTTTTAGCTGGCCGGGCATCGGACAATGGCTGATCAATGCGGTGGAACAGCAGGATTACAATGCCATCTCCGCCGGCATGATGATTATCGGTTTATTCATTATCCTGATTAACATGTTCAGCGGTTTTTTAATGTTTATCTCAGATCCGTTTAATCGCAAAGGTTGGTATGTTAGATAAAGAGCCTGAAGAGTTTCGCTTCACTTCGCCTGTGGCGGAGATTTGGCGACTTTTTCGTCGTAATAAAGTAGCGCTGATGTGCGGCTATCTGCTGTTAGCGTTATTGTTGCTGATGTTCTTTGCGCCGCTGGTCGCCCCCCATGACATCAATATGCAGTTTGTCGGGCAAGAGCTGCTGCCGCCGTCGTGGAACAGCGAAGGCAAAATCAGTTTCTTTCTGGGCACCGATGATCTGGGACGCGATCTACTCAGTCGGATTATCGTCGGGCTGCGCTATAGCTTTGGCGGCAGCTTAATCGTAGCGCTGCTCACGCTATTAATCGGTGGGGCATTAGGCGTGATCGCCGGTACCGGGCAAGGAATTAAATCAAATATTTTAGGGCATTTTCTAGACGCTTTTCTGTCGATTCCGATTTTGTTATTGGCGATCATCATCGCTACCTTGCGCCAACCCAGCCTGCTGAATGCCATTTTGGCAATTTTGCTGGCTTCACTGCCCTATTTTATCCATCAGGTCTATCTGGCATTACAAACCGAAATCAATAAAGAGTATGTGATTATGCTGCGCTTGGACGGTGCTTCCAAAGGCTATCTGATTAGCAAAGTGATGCTGCCGAATCTGCTGCCGGTTTTTATTCGTCTCACCAGCCGCATTTTTACCCTAGCGATGTTGGATATCAGCGCCCTGAGTTTTATCGCTCTCGGCGCACAACCGCCGCTGCCGGAGTGGGGCGCCCTGATTCGTGAGTCTATCGATCTGATTTATTTGGCTCCTTGGCTTTCGGTTCTGCCGGGTTTCGCTTTGATATTTGTGATTATTACCGCACTATTATTCAGCGACGGCTTGGCAAAAGCAATTGAACGTTACTATCGTAAAATATAAGCGCAAAATATAAGCGTAAAATATAAGCCGATTTAATTAAGGACCAATTATGGCATTACTGGATATCCGTAATCTAACCGTTGAAGTCAATACCCCACAAGGTAAAGTAAAAATGATCGACAACCTTAACCTGACGGTTAACGAAGGCGACATTTGCGGTTTGATCGGCGAATCCGGCTCCGGTAAAAGCTTGGTTGCCAAGATTATCTGCAACTCCGCCAAACCTTCCTGGACAATTACCGCCGATCGCTTTCGCTTTAACGATATCGAATTACTAAAATTAAACCCGAAGAAAAGGCGCAAACTGATCGGCAAAGAAATTGCAATGGTTTTTCAGGATCCGCTCTCTTGTCTGGATCCCAGTCGTAAAATTGGTAAACAGTTGCGCAATGCGATTCCCTCGTTTTCTTACAAGGGCTCAGGCTGGAAATGGTGGCGTTGGTTCGGTTGGAAAAACCGTAAAGTCATCGAGCTGTTGCATCGAATCGGTATTAAAGATCACCAAGATATTATGCACAGTTACCCGTTTGAAATCACCGAAGGTGAAGCACAAAAAGTGATGGTTGCCATGGCAGTCATCAACCAACCGCGCCTATTGGTCGCAGACGAACCGACTCACGCCTTGGAAGCCACTACCCAGTTGCAGGTTTTCAAACTGCTTTCCAGCATGAATCAAAACCTGAATACCACTATTTTGTTAACCAGCAACGAGTTGAAAACCGTCAGCGAATGGTGCGATTGCTTTACGATTGTCTATTGTGGACAAACGGTCGAAAGCGGCAGCAGACAAGCTATCTTAGAAAAACCGCACCACCCTTACACCGTGTCATTGCTCAACTCCATCCCGGATTTCAGCCAACCTTTAGCGTTAAAAAGCCATTTAAACACTTTGCGCGGCAGTGTGCCGTTGCTGAATAACCTACCGGTCGGCTGCCGGCTCGGCCCACGCTGTCCGTTTGCACAAAAAAAATGTATACAAAAACCACCACTCAAAAAAATTAAGCAGCACGAATTTGCCTGTTATTTTCCGCTGAATATCCGTGAACATGAAAATATCCAGCATAATAACGCCTTTACTCCGTTGACCATTACCGAAACAAGTGAACACGCATAATGGAAAAACCACAAATCAATTCCGATCGCTATTTATTGCAAGTAGAAGATCTCAGCAAATCTTTCCGTGATCACAATGCCTTCTGGCATAGTGGCTCTTTTGCCGCTGTCTGCGATATTTCATTCAGCTTGGAAAAAGGCACGACACTGGCGATTGTCGGTGCAAACGGCTCCGGCAAATCCACGCTGGCAAAGATGATCAGCGGCGTCACCAAACCAACCAAAGGACGAATTTGGTTTAAAGGTCGCGAGTTGGAATTTGGCGATTACCAGTCACGCTGCCGTCATATCCGCATGGTGTTTCAAGACCCCGACAACAGCCTGATACCGCACTTGAACATTGGACAAGTGTTGGATACGCCACTGCGCTTGAGCACCCCATGGGACGAAGAACAACGCAACCAAAAAATTTATCAGACCTTGCGCTTGGTCGGCATCTCGCCCGACCACGCCAATATCCCGATTTACACCCTGTCACAAAGCCAAAAACAGCGGGTCGCACTGGCAAGAGCGGTGATTCTGGAACCGGAAATTCTGGTGTTGGACAATGCGCTGTCTTCTATGGACGCTTCGGTGAAAACCCAACTGATTAATTTGCTGCTTAACTTGCAAAAACAGTTGGGGATTTCCTACATCTATCTGGGGCAGCATGTGGGGATTATCAAACACATTTCAGATAATATTCTGGTGATGAAAGCCGGGCATATGGTTGAATACGGCAACACCCGCGAGGTGTTGACCAATCCGTCTGACGACTTCACTCGCCGTTTGATCGAAAGCCACTTTGGACACGCCTTAGACGCTTCCGCTTGGGAACCGGATTCAGCCATTTTTGAATAATCAGAGGTTAAACCGTCTATACGATATCAAAGTGCGGTATTGAGGCAGATAATATTGATAACAATAACGCCGACATAACATCGGCGTTGCAAAACTGATTGATAAGCACTTAGCGGGTTGAAAGTTGGAAAATCATACTTTCCGCTTGGCAACTGAATTCAAAATCCGCCTTCAGCAAATAGCCATCGTCAACCTTCGTGACCGCACTTTTGATGGTCGCAGGGTCACTTTCTGCTTGACGTGCTTTTGCGGTCAAATATTGCAGTGCTTCTTCAGCTTGCTGCTCAGTCGCATACACCTGCTCAAATTGTACCCCGCAATCTTCATTGTCGATAATCGTACCGACATCGACGCAACAACATACTTTACTCTCTTCTGCTTTACATTTTTGCTCTGTCATCATGTTCTCCAAATAGTCAAAATTGCCTCAAAGTGCTCGTATCTTATCACAAAACCATACTATAAAAAATCTATAACAACTGAAGCTGATACGCTAACTCCGCCAATACAATAGTAAATATGCGTTAATATCACATAAATAAACAAAAATATTTGCGCTAACGATCAGTATTGATTAGAATTCTTAACATTTTTACAACCTGATCATTTTTTATTTATTAATGGAACCTAATTATGTTTAAACTAAACAAATTGACTCAAACGCTACTCGCCACCAGCATCACCCTCTCCGCAGGCTATGCCTCTGCCGCGGCTTTTCAGCTGGCTGAAATCTCCACCTCTGGTTTGGGGCGTGCGTATGCCGGTGATGCTGCGATTGCAGAAAACGCCTCCGTAGTCGCCGTCAACCCGGCATTAATGACCCAATTCAAACGCCCTGAAGTCTCGGTCGGCGGTATTTATATCAAACCTGACGTCAATTTGAACGGGAAAATTGATTCGGTTAACGGTATCCCGATGAGTGCTTATGCCGCAGCCGGAGTAAAAGATGATGCATCTCACAATAACATTGCCAAAGGCGGCTTAATTCCAAACCTATATTATGTGCACCCAATCAATGAAAAATTTGCTGTTGGCGGTGGTGTCAATGTCAATTATGGTTTGGCAACTGAATTTGGCTCCAGCTACTCGGCCGGTGTTTTCGCCGGAAAAACCGATTTAACCACTATCAATTTTAATCTGAGCGGGGCTTACCGTTTGAACCAAAACTGGAGCTTCGGTTTGGGCTTAAACGCAGTGTATGCCGATGCGTTGGTTGAACGCCACTTAGGGGTTCGCGGCACACTCGCTAATTTATCTCCGGCAACCCGCTCGCTGGGCTTATCCGAATCCACCGTGGCTGCCCGTTTGGAAGGTAAAGAGTGGGGCTATGGTTGGAATGCCGGTGTGGTGTATGAATTCAATGAGCGCAACCGTATCGGGCTTGCCTACCACTCTCATGTGGATATTAAGTTTAAAGGCGATTTCTCCAATCAATTACCGCTGGCAATGGGCGGAACTGCCGGTGCAGTAATTCCCGGTTCGTTAACACTGAATCTGCCGGCTTACTGGGAAGTTGCCGGTTTTCACCGCTTAACCGACAAATTCGCCGTGTCTTACAGCTATAAACAAACGCTTTGGAGCCGCTTTAAAGAGTTAGACGCCAAAGGCAGTAACGGTAATCAGTTATTCCACAAAAATGAAAACTTTAAAGACGCTTCGCGGATTGCGTTGGGTGTCAGCTATGATTTCAGCGAACAATTCACACTGCGTACCGGTATCGCCCATGACGAAAGCCCGGTACAAAAAGGCTACCACTCTATTTCCATTCCGGATGCTGACCGCACTTGGCTAAGTTTGGGCGCCACCTACCGCTTCACGCCGGATCTGTCAGTGGATGTCGGCTACGCCCACCTCATTGCCAGCGACAACACCTTTACTGAAAATGAAAGCAATGTCAAAGCCACCTTTAATTCTAAATCGAAAGCCGATATTTACGGTCTGACCCTGAATTACCGCTTTTAATCTGCGATAAAACAGGAAATAATGGCACAATCTGTACAACGCAGACTGTGCCATTTTTTTGAGGTTAATATGACAAACACCAATACAATTTACTACTGTTTTCACCCTTCCCCTGTCGGCAAACTGTTATTATTGGTGAAAAATAATGCTTTAATTGGTATTGAATTTGAAAAAGAACAGCACCCGATTCAAGCGGCTTGGCAACAATCCGACACGCAACCGGTTCTGTTTGCCACTAAGATGGCGTTAGACCGTTATTTCAACGGCGAAAAAGAGCACTTTTCTGACATTCCACTGGCACCGCAAGGCACACCGTTTCAGCAACAGGTTTGGCAAGCCTTATTGGCAATTCCTTATGGACAGTTCAGCAGCTACGGCGAACTGGCACAACAAATCGGCAATCCGAAAGCGGTGCGCGCCGTAGGCGGTGCAGTCGGACGCAATCCAATCAGTATCATCATTCCATGCCACCGTATTCTGGCAAAAAATAGTGCTCTCACCGGTTTTGGTGGTGGCTTGCCGGCAAAACGCTATCTATTACAACAAGAAAATATTGCCTATCTAGATCGCGGTATCGAATACGTTAAAGAGAAACTGCAACGCTACTAGAGTCTGTTGATGCTTGTTTATAATTTGAGCTATAGACTGTTTTCGTCAATACAAGGCGGAGAACAAAATCCGGCTATTAAACTTAATAGCCTCCTTCCTCTTTACATTACTACTATCTCACCAATTTATTCCACTGAAAATCCCATTAAAAAATCTCAACCAACCTTGAGGCTGCACAATTATTGCAATTTATGTAAAAAAATGTTTTAATGCGAAAATAATTTAATCAGAGTGTAATACGACTAGTGCAAACAAGGGCAAACGATCTCTACCAAGCAAATCAATCGATTTGGCATAGAATCTATTTAGCATAGGTACACACTTTCGTTTTTTCTCTTCCCTGTTTCATTCAGCAGACCACATTTTGTGCTTTTAGTGCTGATTATCAGGCGACTAAATCGGTATCTCAAAATTCAAACGTGACAACCTCTTGCTGAGCATATTTCTTATGGAAAACATAAATGAGTAATCATCAAATGCTACAAAATACATTCCTAATCGGTTTGATGACCCTTCTTATGTTATCTAGCCCGACGGGCTTATCACAGCAAACCATCGAAACCTATACCAAACAAGTCAATCAGGGCTATATCCGAGATTTTGCATTACAATGCATATTACCGGAAGAAAATATGAAAGCGGTGCCACCGCAAAAAATTGTTCTTGAAACGAAGAGAATCGACACCGTAAAAGCCGATCCTTATACTCGATCTGCTAACGTCACTGTGGTTATTGATAATGCTGTAACACCTTAAATCATCTTATGCAAAGTGCGGTCGGCTATGCGGAAATGGGCAAAGTAGAGGTCAACGCTTTGTGTTGTAACAACAACAAAACTTCATAATGATGGGTATGTGGGAACATATCGAACAAGCGTATTTTACTGATCTGGTAATCACTGAGCTGTAGCAAATCCTTGCCCATACTCACGGCATTACAGCTGGAATATAAAATATAGTCTGGGGCAAAATCATTTAAAAAATCGGCTAGTTCGCTGCCGATGCCACGTCGTGGTGGGTTGACAATCACCAAGTGCGGTTTTTGCCGGCTCTCGTCGGCAATGGCAAAGGTAGCGGAATCAAGCGACTGAAAACTGACCGCACTTTGCTCTGCCGGACTTAAACCCGATTGTTCAAGTGATAAACGGGCGCTGGCAATGGCTGAGGCAGAAATTTCAATGCCGATCAATGAAATAATCTTATCCGGCTGCGCTTGCCGCAACGCTGCTAAACAATGCAATCCAAAACCACCGACACCACAAAAAAGATCCCAAAAGTTTGAAATCGACAGTGTACGCAGCCAATCCTGCGCTTGATAATAAAGTGTGCTCGCCACTTGCGGATTCGTTTGAAAAAATCCTTGTGGGCGGATGAACAGCGGAATACCGTTAAACCGTTCTTCCAACACCTGTTGCTCGGTCAGAAAAATTTCCTGTTCGCCCTCTAAAATCGCGGCGTGCTGCGGCTGAATATTCAACGAGACTACTGCCAATTGAGGCAATCGCTGTAATAAACCATCTAATTCACGCCGAATTAACGGCAGTTTTACCTCACTGCGCAGCACAAACCGCAACATCAGTTTTTCACTGTAACGGCTCTCGGTCAGCAAAATATATTTCAATTCACCTTTGCGCTTTTGTAGGTTATACGGCACTAGACCAGCTCGGGCGATAAAATCTTTCAATACCGGAAACAGCGCCTGAAAACGTGACGGATAAAGTGGGCAATCACATAAATCAACCGCACTTTGCGGATCATTCGGATCGTTGGCAATGCCTAAAATCGGGCGCTCGACACTGCCACTGACCACCATTTTGGCTTTATTGCGAAATTGGCTTAACTCGGAGCAAAACGGCTCAAGCCATTGTGTTACACGCAAATCAAATGCCGCCAACTGCCGTTGCAGGTGCTGCTGTTTGCGTGCCAATTGTTGTGCATAAGGCAACTCAAGCCATTGGCAAGAACCGCATTGCTGCTGTTGAAAATGTCGACAAGATAACAAATTAGACATGTTTGAATTCAAGCCACTGCAGCTGGAGTCGATCCAAAGTGCGGTTAGCATCAACCCAGCGACTGCTCGCCTGCAATGCATTCCAATCAATCGTTTTTCGCTTGAATAGCTGGTGTAACCGCACTTGGCTCGCCGCTGTTGCTTGATGCTGCAAATTATCCAGCACCTTAATCACGCCCTCACGCTCATTACACAACAGTAACAAATCACAACCGGCTTGCAGCGAAGCTTGACAGCGCTCGACAAAATCCCCCATAAAACCGGCACCTTTCATACCGAGATCATCAGAGAAAATCGCACCGTCAAAAGCTAACTGTTGGCGTAATACTGTTTGCAACCAATACGCCGAACCGCTCGCCGGCTGACTGTCGCATTGGCTGTAAATCACATGCGCCGGCATCACTGCCTGTAATTTTCCGGCATTGATCAAACGAGCAAACGGTTGCACATCTTCGGCAAAAATCGTTTCTTTCGGACGATTATCGATTGGCGTTTCCAGATGAGAATCGGCAATCACATGCCCGTGTCCCGGAAAATGTTTGCCGGTTGCTGCCATTCCGGCTTGCGCCATACCGTCGATAAATGCTTCTGCCAACGCCACCACCGAGTTTACATCTTCGCCAAAACTGCGATCGCCAATCGCTTTGCTTTGATGCCCCAGATCCAGCACCGGCGCAAAGCTCAGATCAATATCCAGCGCTGTCATTTCCGCCGCCATCAGCCAACCGGCCTCTTGTGCCAACTGTCGTTGTTGCTGGGGATCTGTTTCCAGCAAGGCAAAGGACTGCATCGCCGGTAATCGGCTGAAGCCCTCGCGAAAACGCTGCACGCGTCCGCCCTCTTGATCAACCGTAATCAACAGCGGTTTTTTCACCCGTTGCCGCACGGCTTGGATCAAGGCTTGCAATTGTCGGCGATCATGAAAATTACGACTGAACAAAATTAACCCCGCCACCAACGGATGTTGTAGCAATTCCACCTCTTCGGCGGTCAATTCATAAGCCTGTAAATCGATTAATAATGTTGTCATCGCAATGCTCCTGCCTCTGTGTCGAGCGCTGTCGTTTGCTGAACCTTCAGCCACAATTGATTAAGCAATTTTACCCAAGGAAAATAGCTGGCAATCGATTGCGTGAAAGTGCGGTCTTCGCTGATCAAGCTATTGTTTTTCAAATATTGTGCTAAAAAATAGCGCTGCTGTTTTTCTGTTAAGTTATTGCTGGCAAAGAAAAATGCCAGCTCCAACGCCGGATTGGACAAGGCGGCATATTCCCAGTCGATAATACTCAAACCGCTGTTTTGACTGTTCACTAAATTTTGCAAATGTAGATCGTGGTGCGCCACCACTTGAATCTCATTTTCTTGAAATGGCGTGAGTTTATCTAGCATCAGCAGCCAATTGCCTTGCTGCTCCGCAGGCAGTTGCTGCAATAAAAAGAAAATTTGCTGGATCAGATCCAACTGCGGCAACACGCCGAGTTTGCTCCCGTGCAGTACAGAATAATGATGCAAACTTTGCAAACGCTGCGCTAATGCGCTTAACGTTTCATTGTGCCATTTGCCCAACACTCGCCCGCTAATCCATTTCAACACCAAAAAATCCTCGCCTTGATAAAAGACTTTTGGCACGAACGGCAATGCTTGTAAGTTAAACAATATATCACCTTCAAGCTGGCGCATTGAGCCAAGACGTTGCGACGTCTCAGTTTGCAGCCGTAATAAAAACCGCTGCTTACGGGATTTTTTATGCTGTACCGTGACGCAATAACTGTCACCGCTTAAGCCGCCCAAGGGTTTGCAGCTAACCACTTCGCCCTGCCAAAATTCGGCTTGTAAAATATCCGCTAATAACATAACGATTATTCTGCGCCTTTAATATAAATACGATAATTGGTGCTGGTTTGGGTCGGCTTTTGCAACAAAATACGTTCCGCCTGCCCGCCTTGCAGCACTATTTTTGTCCATGGCGGTAATTGCGCCCAGTTGCTGAGCTGGGTCACGCCGTCTTGGTCATACCAAGTGATCTGATATTGCAACGCCAGCAATTGCCGGCTCAAGTTTGTCAGTGTCACTTGTTGGCTACCGGCATTGATGTTGGTTACTGCTGCAACTGCCGAATCAATATTGACAATCGGCTGGCTATCCGCCAAATAGCGCGGTGGTGCGCTAGAACAGGCGACAAGCAGCATGCTGCAAACCAACAAACTTAAAAACCGTTTCATTTTATATCCTTGTATTGAATAAGACCGCACTTTGATTTAATTTGCATTTATTTAGATAACATTTTTATTTAGATAACATTTTTATTTAGATAACATAGCCCCTAATTTTTCCCCGCCCAGCAAATGCATATGTAAATGAAAAACCTCTTGTCCACCATGCTGGTTGCAATTGACAATCAAGCGATAACCGTCTTCGGCAATACCCTGCTGCGCTGCAAGCTTAGCCGCCACCACAAATAAACGCCCCAACGCCTGTTCATCTTCCTCCGACACCGCATTAACCGTCGGAATCAGTTTGTTCGGGATAATCAAAATATGCGTCGGCGCCTGTGGCGAAATATCACGAAAAGCAGTGACCAGCTCGTCCTGATACACAATATCCGCAGCAATTTCGCGCCGGATAATCTTGCTAAAAATCGTCTCTTGTACTTTCTGATCTGCCATCATGTTTCCCCTGTTTTCTACACACAAATTTCAGCAAGAATAATGAAGTTAGCCGTTTTTGGCAAGTTGCTATTGCGTAAAAATCGCAGTATGCTCAGGCAGCATTTATTTGTCTGATAATTGGAAATAATCAATAAAAAGACGATATATTAATGACACTACATTTCCTATTCTATTTCCGAATCGCTAAATCTATCGACAAATAAACCAAATTTGATCTTTTATTGCGCTTCTCGTTAAATTCAAAAACAATATTTTAACCGTTAAATAACATCTTAACCAAGTGTTAACAGGCTAAATTGATCTACATCACATTTTGTGAGATAACATAACACAGCATCTTAAAATGATTTGTTTGTATATCAACAAAAAATTATAATGCTAAAAAAAAATAATAAATCTTAAAAAAATTTTTAGGTTTTAATGCTTAGATTGATTCTCAGGCTGAAGGATAAAGATTTAAACATGAGCACAGATGCCAACAATTCCACTACGATGCTGAATCCGGCACAAATCACGACGGTTGCCGTCAATGCCGGCGCATATAAAGCCCAGAAAAATCAGTTTCTGTCTTTTATGTCGGCCATTCCGGCTGGCGCATTTATTGCGATCGCCTTTGTCTTTTACGCAACCACCCAGACCGGTGCGGCTGATGTGGCTTGGGGCATGAGCAAATTTGTCGGTGGGATTGTGTTCTCATTGGGCATTATTATGGTGATTGTGTGCGGCAACGAGCTATTTACTTCGTCCACCATGACAATTTTAGCGCGCGTGGAAAACAAAATCAGCACCTATCAAATGTTAAAGAACTGGGCAGCTGTGTATAGCGGCAACTTTATCGGCAGCTTGTTTATCGTAGCGTTGGTTTGGTTTGGCGGGCAAACCATGGCAGCCAACGGACAATGGGGCTTGGTGATTTTAAACACTGCCCAGCACAAAATTCATCACACTTGGGTAGAAGCGTTCAGCTTGGGTATTTTTTGTAACATTATGGTGTGTATTGCGGTATGGATGGCGTATGCCGGCAAAACTCTGACCGATAAAACGCTGGCAGCAATTCTGCCGATTTCAATGTTTGTTGCCTCCGGCTTTGAACACTGTGTTGCCAATATGTTCATGATTCCGATGGGTATTTTAACAGCACATTACAGCAGTCCTGAATTTTGGCAAAGCCTTGGTATTAATGCAGCGCAGTATGCCGATTTGGATATGGCACATTTTATTATTAAAAATTTAATCCCGGTAACACTCGGGAATATTGTGGGTGGTGCGGTTTGCATCGCCTTAATGCAGTGGTATTTGAATCGCGAACACCACTGATCATCTGTTTAGGCATATCGGCAGCAAGTGCGGTTCTGGCGATATAATGATTTTAATTTATTGTTAAATAAGGAATGTATCGATATGACACAACTAACTGAACTTCAACAACAAGCTTGGGCTGACTTTAAAGACGGCAATTGGCAGCAAACTGTTGATGTGCGTGATTTTATCCAACTGAACTACACCCCATACGAAGGCGACGAAGCGTTTCTCGCCGGTGCAACGCCTGCCACCGACACTCTGTGGGAAAAAGTCATGGACGGCATCAAAGTGGAAAACAAAACCCACGAGCCGTACGATTTTGACACCTCTATCATCTCAACCATCACTTCCCATGATGCCGGTTATATCCAACAAGACCTGGAAAAGATCGTCGGGTTACAAACCGATGCGCCATTAAAACGTGCAATCATTCCATTCGGCGGCATCAAAATGGTCGAAGGTTCTTGCCAAGTTTACGGCCGCCAATTAGATCCGCAAGTGAAAAAAATCTTCACTGAATACCGTAAAACCCATAACCAGGGCGTATTCGATGTGTATACTCCGGATATCCTGCGCTGCCGTAAATCCGGGGTGTTAACCGGTTTGCCTGATGCCTATGGCCGTGGCCGTATTATCGGTGACTACCGCCGTGTTGCGTTATACGGTATTGATTTCTTAATGGCGGACAAATTCAAACAATTCGGTTCATTACAAGGTCGCTTAGAAAGAGGCGAAGACTTGGAAATGACCATCCAATTGCGTGAAGAAATCGCAGAACAGCACCGTGCTTTAGGTCAAATCAAACAAATGGCGGCCAGCTACGGCTACGACATTTCCGGCCCGGCAACCAATGCGCGCGAAGCGGTGCAGTGGACTTACTTCGGCTATTTAGCGGCGGTAAAATCACAAAACGGTGCGGCAATGTCCTTTGGTCGTGTCTCTTCTTTCTTAGACATCTACATCGAGCGTGACCTGAAAGCCGGCAAAATTACCGAGCAAGAAGCACAAGAGTTGATCGACCACTTAGTGATGAAACTGCGCATGGTGCGTTTCCTGCGTACACCTGAATACGATCAACTGTTCTCCGGCGACCCGATTTGGGCAACCGAATCTTTAGCCGGTATGGGCTTGGACGGTCGTACTTTGGTTACCAAAAACAGCTTCCGTTTCTTGAACACGCTGTACACCATGGGGCCATCCCCGGAACCAAACATGACCATTTTGTGGTCTGAAAAATTGCCGGACGGTTTCAAACGTTATTGCGCCAAAGTGTCAATCGACACCTCTTCCGTGCAATACGAAAACGACGATTTAATGCGTCCGGACTTCAATAGCGATGACTACGCAATTGCCTGCTGCGTCAGCCCAATGATCGTCGGCAAACAAATGCAATTCTTCGGTGCGCGTGCAAACTTGGCGAAAACCATGTTATATGCAATCAATGGTGGTATCGATGAAAAACTGAAAATGCAAGTCGGCCCGAAAACCGACAAAGTTACCAGTGAATACTTGGATTACGATGATGTGATGACCCGTTTAGACAGCTTTATGGACTGGTTGGCAACCCAATATGTCACCTCGCTGAACATCATTCACTACATGCACGATAAATACAGCTATGAAGCCTCATTAATGGCGTTACATGATCGCGATGTTTACCGCACCATGGCTTGCGGTATTGCCGGTCTGTCTGTCGCGGCGGATTCCCTGTCTGCGATTAAATATGCCAAAGTAAAACCGATTCGTGATGAAGACGGTATTGCGGTTGACTTTGAAATCGAAGGTGAATATCCGCAATTCGGTAACAATGACAGCCGAGTGGATGACATCGCTTGTGATTTAGTTGAACGTTTCATGAAGAAAATTCAAAAACTGAAAACCTATCGTAACGCTGTACCAACCCAATCGGTATTGACCATCACCTCCAACGTGGTTTATGGCAAAAAGACCGGTAACACCCCGGACGGTCGTCGTGCCGGTGCGCCATTCGGACCAGGAGCGAACCCAATGCATGGTCGTGACCAAAAAGGTGCGGTTGCTTCCCTGACATCGGTTGCCAAACTGCCATTTGCTTATGCTAAAGACGGGATCTCTTACACCTTCTCTATCGTTCCGAATGCGTTAGGTAAAGATTACGAAGCGCAAAAACGCAACTTGGCTGGCTTAATGGACGGTTACTTCCACCACGAAGCCACCATCGAAGGCGGCCAGCACTTGAACGTCAACGTGATGAACCGTGAAATGTTGTTAGACGCCATGGAAAATCCGGAAAAATATCCGCAATTGACTATCCGTGTTTCCGGCTATGCGGTACGTTTCAACTCACTGACCAAAGAGCAACAAAAAGACGTGATTACTCGTACCTTTACTCAAGCGATGTAATACGAATTTTATCCTGCGTACAAGCCCTGCCATTTGGTGGGGCTTTTTGCTGGCTTTTATAGAATACCAGTAACGTTTATTGGTGTTTCATCTTAGAAGTACACAGTCCAACTTTTTGGGGTCAGATCAAATGACAGGGTTTCTTAACTTTTGAAGTTTATAAGTAAAATTTATGGATAAAGCCGAGAACAGTGAATTATCGTAATAATCCTAATAACACTTTCCTCAATTCGATAAACTATACGATATCCACCGAGATATATTTCACGAGTTCCTTCTATAACACCCTGAGAACCACGTTCAGGAAACATATTAAGATTATCTATCCCGCTACGAATCCGGTTAATAACGTTGTCTGCGGTGGTCAAATTTAATGTAAATTCGTAGATTCCTAATGCAATATTTTCAAGATTCTGTTTTGCTCTCGCAGAATAACTAATCGTGTACTCAGGCGACATTTTGTTCATATTTTAATACTGCATTGTATAAAACATCTTTCACCCCGCGATAAACCTCTTCACTGGAAAATTCTTTTCCTTCGGTAAAATCCTTATCACCTAAAGCGGCTTCTTTTTTTAGATATTCCAAATATTCTGGTGTCAATTGTTGTTCCATTGTGCTTCTCCCACCATAAGTATTAACAATATTTGCATAATGCCTCCTTTCACCAAGGCAGTCAAGTATCACCTCTGCTTGAAAAGTTGACTGAGTCTAATATCTACCAAAATAGACTTAACCTGGCTCTATTACGACTTTCTATCGCAAAGTGCACTTGTTTCAGGTAAAATTGACCGCACTTTTACTCTCTTTTGGAATGGCTATGACGATTAAAGCACGCATTCACTCTTTTGAATCCTGTGGCACGGTGGACGGGCCGGGAATCCGTTTTATTCTGTTTTTACAAGGCTGTTTAATGCGTTGTCAATATTGCCACAACCGTGACACTTGGGATTTGGACGGTGGCAAGGAGATCACCGTTGAAGAACTGATGAAAGAAGTGGTCACTTACCGCCATTTTATGAATGCATCCGGCGGTGGCGTAACTGCGTCCGGCGGCGAAGCGATTTTGCAGGCGGAATTTGTGCGTGACTGGTTTCGTGCCTGTAAAGAACAAGGCATTCACACCTGCCTAGACACCAACGGCTTTGTACGGCGTTATGACGAAGTGATTGACGAATTACTCGATGTCACGGATTTGGTGCTGCTGGATTTGAAACAACTGGATGATAAAATTCACCAAAATTTGATCGGCGTGCCGAATAAACGTACGCTGGAATTCGCCCGTTATCTGCAAAAGCGTAATCAACGCACCTGGATTCGTTATGTGGTGGTGCCGGGCTACACTGACGACGATCACTCCGTCACCCTGCTCGGCGAATTTATCAAAGACATGCACAATATCGAAAAAATCGAACTGCTGCCGTATCACCGCTTGGGACAACACAAATGGGAAGCGATGGGCGAAAAATACGAATTGGAAGACGTATTGCCGCCAAGCAAAGAAAAAATGGATCATATCCAGGCGATTCTGTCGCGTTATCACAACAACGTGATTTATTAACTCCACACAATCTCCGACTTTCAACGCGCTATCCGCCCTCTTGCCGATAGCGCGTTTTTATTTTTTCTTTGCCCCTCTTGTTTTGAAATTTTACTCCATTTTTAAAATAAACGTGATAAAGATCAAAATTTTCGTATAAAAATCGCTAAAGCCTTGTTTTTTTTTTTTTTTTTTTAAACTAAGAAAGTTTAATGATTTTTTCGTCAATTTGGAGCGAAAAGCGCATTAATACTTCATTTTTATCTCATAAATAACCAACAAGGAATGCAATGATGAAACCGACAATCAAAACAACCGCACTTGCCATTTTAATCTCCCTCGGAGCCATTGCCTGTGGTTCATCAGGTGGAGGGGGTTCAACACCAAACAACACAAATACCGCCACAACAACTACACCAGCAACCGATAACACAACCACTGATGCGGCAAAAAAAGCGGAAGAAACTCGCAAAGCCGAAGAAACTCGCAAAGCCGAAGAAACTCGCAAAGCCGAAGAAGCTCGCAAAGCCGAAGAAGCTCGTTTAGCTGAAGAGGCTCGTTTAGCTGAAGAAGCCCGTTTAGCTGAAGAAGCTCGTTTAGCTGAAGAAGCTCGTTTAGCTGAAGAAGCTCGTTTAGCTGAAGAAGCTCGTTTAGCTGAAGAAGCTCGCAAAGCTGAAGAAGCTCGCAAAGCTGAAGAAGCTCGCAAAGCTGAAGAAGCTGAAGAAGCTCGTAAAGCCGAAGAAGCCCGTAAAGCCGAAGAAGCTCGTAAAGCCGAAGAAGCTCGTTTAGCTGAAGAGGCTCGTTTAGCTGAAGAGGCTCGTTTAGCTGAAGAGGCTCGTTTAGCTGAAGAGGCTCGTTTAGCTGAAGAAGCCCGTTTAGCTGAAGAAGCCCGTTTAGCTGAAGAAGCTCGTTTAGTTGAAGAAGCCCGTTTAGCTGAAGAAGCCCGTTTAGCTGAAGAAGCTCGTTTAGCTGAAGAAGCTCGCAAAGCCGAAGAAGCTCGTAAAGCTGAAGAAGCCCGCCAGCGTGAACTGGAAAAAACACCATTGGCAGCCTATGCAGTTGTGCAAGAAGTTAATCAAAATGAAAAACTGGTCAATGATCTACAAAAAGCCGTTAATCTTAATCAATATATTCCTGCCCAAGGGAAAGGTAGCGGATACGACAACTCTGACGTGAACCAAAATATATCTATCAATGGAAAAGAAGCACCAATCGCTGCATCTTATACCATTTATTACAATGATCTAGAAGATTCAGGTATTGCGGTAGTTCATGCCAGCGGAAGAAGCGACGGAGAATATAACAGCAATAGTTGGCTATATATGTATTCTGGGCGCGCAACTAATGCGAAAGAGTTGGAAAATTTAAGCGGTGAAGCCAACTATCAGGGAAAGGCTTATATTTATAGCGTCGCTTCTAAAATGAATATAACTGCCAATTTCGATAACAAAACAATTTCCGGTAACATTATTTCTGCGGATAATGCAACCTATGTTATCAATTTAGAACAAAGTAATATTACTGATACTGACGGTTATTTATCATTTAACGGAACAGCCAAAGGACAAGCCTATGATACTTCACTAGAAGGAAGTTATGATGGCAAATTTATGGGATTACACGCACAAGAAATCGCTGGCAAAGTCAGTTTAAAGGGCAGTGGTTACGATGGCAAACTTCAAGCCGTATTTAACGGTACGAAGCAATAATATCTCCTTCCACCACTAGGCGCACCTGCGCCTCTTTTTTTAAGAAAAAGCATGAAAAGATCTCTTTTAGTAACAAGCCTAACCGCACTTTATGCAGCAAGTGCGATTGCCGAAACCGCCGTCAGCGTGAATCAAGCAACAACCCCCGACAGTATTCAAAATATCGCCCTGCCGACTACGCCATTGAAAACCGTGGACGATTCAACACCAAGTGCGGTACAGCCCTTACAAGTTAGCCGTGCGCAGTTGTTGGCAAATCCGCAATTAACCCAAGATTGGTTAAATTTAGCACTGCAACAACGCAATGTGGAATTAATCAATGAATTGTTGCCGATTTACCGCACTTTTGCGCAACATGATCCTATTCTCGTTCGTTTTGCCGAAGCTACGTTAGCACAACTGGCGCAAGATTATCCGCTGGCGATTAGCCGTTTTCGTGAGATTCTCGCGGTCAATCCGGATCTCAATCCGGTGCGGATTGAATTGGCAAAAAGCCTGTTTCACGATCGCCAAGACAATGCGGCGCACGATCAGTTTGAAAAAGCCAAAAGTGCGGTCGGCGTGCCTGCGCCGGTGGTGAGGCTGATTGATGCCTATCTCGATACCTTGCAACAACGTAGTGGCTGGCAAAGCAGTTTCAGTGCTTATTACTTGCGTGACAGCAATGTTAATAACACCGCCGCTACTCGAGAAATCGAGAACACTGGTTTTGTCAAAGGCGACAACATGTTGCCGCAGTCTGCACACGGCATTGCCTACTCGTTCAGTCTAGAGCGTGATTTCAACCTGACTGGCGCACACTATTTGCATGTCGGCACAGAGCTATTCGGCAAGAATTTTTGGGATAACCATGACTACGATGATATTTATAACCGCACTTATCTCGGTTATACCCACAAAAGTGCGGTGCAAAGTGTGTCTATTTTGCCATTTTATGAAAAACGTTGGTACGGCAACCAGTCGTATAAATGGGCGAACGGCGTGCGCGGCGAATATCGTCGCTGGCTGAACGCCAATTGGCAGATTTCAACCGCACTGGAACACGCCGAACAGCGCTATTACGACAGCCAAAATCTCAATGGACATACGCAACTGGCTTCCGCCACCCTGCTGTGGCTGCGCAGCCCACGCCAATTTTTCTATTTTGGTGGCGATTATAACCGTGAAAAAACACGCTTGTTGCAATACAGCAACAACACCCGCACCCTGCGGCTCGGTTGGGGGCAAGAGTGGCAAGGGGGCGTTTCCTCACGTTTGGGCTTTTCTTATGCCCAGCGCAACTACAAAGATCAAGCCAAATTGGGCGAGATGATTCCGCTCGGTAAAGTGCGCAATGATAAGATTTACAGCGTCAATTTAACCCTGTGGAAACGCGATTGGCACATTTGGGGCATCACGCCGAAACTGCATTTCAACTGGAAAAAACAAGACAGCAACCTGCCGTCGATGTATTCCTATACACAGAAGAATGTCAATCTGATTTTTGAAAAGACGTTTTAATTGAAGCAGCACAAGTGCGGTTATCACCAACTTAACCGCATTTTTTAGATCCAGATCACATTTCCCGACCCTATTCTCAAGAAAAACCGCACTTTGATTGCCAGACTAAACCGTTTTAGCTAAAATTTTGAGCATGGTATTTTCTTGCGTAACAATAGAAATAAAGGTGGTTGGCATGAAACAAAAAGTTTGGGTATTAGGCGATGCTGTTGTGGATTTGATTCCTGACGGTGAACAACATTATTTAAAAGCCGCTGGTGGCGCCCCTGCGAATGTTGCTGTTGCCATTGCTCGTTTGGGCGGCAGAACCGCATTTATCGGACGTGTCGGTCAAGATCCGCTCGGGATTTTTATGAAAAACGTGTTAAATCAAGAAAATGTAAACACCGATTTCATGTTGCTTGACCCACAAAACCGCACTTCGACCGTGGTGGTCGATCTTGATGACGACGGCGAGCGCAGTTTCACTTTTATGGTCAATCCTAGTGCCGATCAGTTTCTGCAAACTGATGACCTGCCGCAATTCAATCGTGGCGAGTGGCTGCATTGCTGCTCGATTGCGCTGTTGAACAATCCTTCACAACAAGCAACCTTGACCGCCATGCAGCAAATCAAGCAGATCGGCGGCATGGTGTCGTTCGACCCAAATTTGCGCGAATCGCTGTGGCAAAACCAAGACATTATGCGTATGACTGTGATGCAGGCGGTCGAATTGGCGGATGTATTAAAATTCTCGGAAGAAGAGCTGACCCTGCTCACCGAAACTGATACCTTAGAGCAAGCCTTAAAAACCATCACCGACTACTACCCGCAAAAATTGATTATCGTCACCATGGGCAAAAAAGGCGCTTTGGTACATCTGAACGGCGAACAGCAACTAATCAGTGGCAAAGCGGTGCAAGCCGTAGACACCACCGGTGCCGGTGATGCCTTTGTCGGTGGACTGCTTGCCGGGTTATCACAAACCGCAAACTGGCAAGCGTGGGAAAATCTGGTGCCGATTATCCACCAAGCCAATGCCTGCGGCGCACTGGCAACCACCGCCAAAGGCGCAATGGCGGCGCTGCCGAATCAACAACAATTAGCAGATTATTTGGCGCAGTCCGCTTAGTTAACAAAACGGGGGAATCCAATGTTGATCTTCAATCAGGGAAAATACAAAAGTCTGCTTGCCGCCAAAGCGGGTGAACTCGATGCGGTGGCGGCGCAGGTTGCGACGGATCAGGATTTCCGTCCTGATTACCATTTGGTCGCACCGTTCGGCTTAATCAATGATCCAAACGGGTTGGTATTCGACGGTGAAAAATACCATATTTTCTACCAATGGTATCCCTACGGCGCCATGCACGGCATGAAACACTGGTTGCATTATACCACGCCGGATTTCCAACAGTTTACCCTCGCCGATACCTTAATTCCGACGGAAATGTTTGAATCACACGGTTGTTACTCCGGCGGCGCCCTGCCATTGGGCGATTGTATTGCGGCGTTTTACACCGGCAATACCCGTCGCAGCAGCGATAACACTCGAATTCCGTATCAAAATATCGCCGTGTTCAGCAACGACGGTAAGCTGTTGGATAAATATCCCCTCGTCACCTGCTCCCCCGCCGGTTACAGTGAACATGTGCGCGATCCGAAGCCGTATTTCACACAAGACGGCAAAGTGCGGTTTATTTGCGGTGCGCAACGCGACAATTTGAGTGGTACAGCAATTGTGTTTGAAATGGAAAACATCAACACCCCGCCACAACTGCTGGGCGAACTACAGTTATCCGATTTCGACAATCAGGATATTTTTATGTGGGAATGTCCCGATTTGCTAAAAATCGGCAACAAAGATCTGTTTATCTGGTCGCCGCAAGGTAAAAAACGGGAAACGCAGCAATTTCAAAACAACTATCACTCCACTTATGTAGTCGGTAAGTTGAACGATTTACAATTTGAAGTGGAACAATTTGGTGAACTGGATTACGGCTTCGATTTTTATGCACCACAAACCTTTGCCGGCCTGGACAACAGCGAAAGTGCAGTGATGATTGGCTGGATCGGGCTGCCGGATCTACAATATCCGAGCGACGAATATGCTTGGCATTCCGCTTTGACCATGCCGCGCCGTTTAAGCTTGAAAAATAACCGAATTTATCAAACGCCGCTCGCACAGTATTACCCGCAAAATCTGACCGCACTTTCGTTGCAACACACGACGACGCTGGCGGATTTGGATCGCCGTTATCTGAAATTTAATCCACACAATGCTGATTTCAGCCTACGACTGTTTGATAATCCACAAGGACAACATTTAACCATAAGCTATGAAAACGGCGAGTTCTGTCTTGATCGCAGCGCCAGTGAGCAAACCGAAAGTATGTTGAGCTTGGGCGAACAGCGTTACTGTGTCATTGCAGATTTACAACAGGTAGAGATTTTTATTGATCGCTCAGTGATTGAAATATTCTTAAACGATGGTGAAAAAGCCCTAACATCGCGCTTTTTTATTAAAAATCGACAAAATATGTTACAAAGTTCATGCCGATTGGAAATTGAAAGTGCGGTGTTAGCGCCGATTGAATATCGCACTGAATAAACTGCGTAAGGGCATACGCCCAAACTGCGCTTTTATAACCTTGGGCAGATTCAATCTGCCCCTACAAAACCGTATCTTATTCCAATAATTAACCATGATCGCTAAAACAAAACGTTGTACGCTAAATGATATTGCCGAGCTGAGCGGCGTCTCCAAAACCACCGTTAGTATGGTCTTAAACGGACGCGCCGATGAGTTTCGGATTAAAGAGGAAACACGGCAAAAGATTCTACAAATTGCGGAGAAAAACCACTATCGTGCCAACATCTATGCCAAAGCGCTGCAAGCGCAACGCACCAATACTATCGGCTTGGTGATTCCCGATTTTTCGAATTTTGGCTTTGCACAAACCAGTCAGATGTTAGAACGTTTGTGTCGTAACCACGGTTTACAGTTGCTTATTAGTTGCTCCGATGAAGAACCGCACTTAGAAGCGAAAGCAATTGAAAACCTGCTGGAACGTCAAATTGATATTTTGATCACCACCCCGGTTTGTCAAAAACGTAAGCACTACCCCTATTTGAACACCATTCCAACAATTCAACTGGATCGCTTTATTGCCGATGCACCACAAATCCCCTATATCATCACGGATGATAAAAGTGCGGTTGCCGCCATGGTGGCGCAAATGATCAATAAATACCAGCTCAAAGAGTTTTATTACCTTGGCGGACTGCTGCAACTCACCCCGAGTGAAGCCCGTTTGCAAGGCTTCAAGTGCGGTCTGCAACAGGCAGGGTTAGCCCTGCAAAACGACTGGATCAGCCATCGGGATTACCACTCCGAATCGGGCTATATCATGATGCAGCAGTTATTACAGCGCTTAGGGCGCTTGCCGCAGGCAATTTTTGTTGCTTCCTACGGTTTGCTGGTCGGCGTACTCCGTTTTTTAAACGAGCATCAACTGTTGGATCAACTCAGCTCACAACAGCTGCACCTGGCAACCTTTGATGATTATGAATTATTAAACTGCTTGCCGTTTAAAATTCACTCTATTCGCCAAGATCATGAAAAAATCGCCAATGCGCTCTTTCAAGCCATTCTCAGTCTGCTCGAGCAGAAACCGATCGCCAACCAAATTATTCCCGCCCATCTGTGCTGGCGCGACTGAACCGCACTTTTCAACAGTGCCAAAACCATTCGACCGAATACGCTAAACCAAGCTTAGTCATCAAGCTGCGCTCAGCTAAAATCACGGAAAAAGGCTGGTAATCCAGAGGTTAAATAGATACAATCAAAGCTGTTTGGTTAGCAGTTTGTTAAAATTGCGACTGTGCCGAACAACGCTTAATTAATGCGGTAGTTAATACCTTTATATTCTATTTATAACAAAATCCAGTGACAAATAAGCTTTTACAAGCGTGTTGCCGCACCGCTTGCTTTACGGTTTGATGTTAGCTGGACGGAGATATTGATACTATGTCGTGGAATGGTTCTGATAACAACCATAATTCGGAGCAAGACCCTTGGGGTAAACCAGGGCAATCAGGCTCAAAAAAACCTGAGCAAGATCAAGGCTGGCAAAACAATCCTGATTCCGGCACACCTGAACCGGACAAACAACAAAGCCAGCAGCGCAATAAACAACAAGGACCGCCTGATTTAGAAGAACTATTTGGTAATTTATTGAAAAAAATGGGTGGCGGCAATGGGCGCAAATCCGGCAATAACGGCACACCATTTAACGGGCTAAGCAAATTATTACCGATCGCCGCAGTAATTGGCACTATTGTTTGGGGGGTCAGTGGTTTTTATACCATCAAAGAGGCGGAACGCGGTGTAGTATTGCGTTTCGGCGAATTCAACTCGATTGTGCAGCCCGGCTTGAACTGGAAGCCGACGTTTATCGATCAAGTCGTGCCGGTCAATGTCGAGCGAATCAGTGAACTGAAAACCCAAGGCAGCATGCTGACCCAAGATGAAAATATGGTTGTGGTGGAAATGACGGTACAATATCGGGTCAATAATCCGGAAAAATACCTGTTCAGTGTTACCAATGCCAACAACAGTTTGTCACAAGCCACCGACAGTGCGCTGCGCTATGTGATCGGTCACATGAGCATGGATGACATCTTAACCACCGGTCGTTCTGTGGTGCGTGAAGACACTTGGCGTTATTTGGAAAACATCATCAAGCCTTATGATATGGGCTTAGAGGTGATCGACGTCAACTTCCAGTCCGCACGTCCGCCGGAGCAAGTCAAAGACGCATTTGACGATGCGATCAAAGCACAAGAAGACGAACAGCGTTTTATCCGTCAGGCAGAAGCCTATGCCCGTGAAGCCGAACCGATTGCGCGCGGGGACGCACAACGGATTATCGAACAAGCAACCGCCTACAAAGAACAGGTTGTATTGGACGCACAAGGGGAAGTGGAACGCTTCCAGCAATTGCTGCCGGAATACAAAGCCTCACCGGATTTGTTGAAAGAGCGGTTATATATTCAAGCCATGGAAAATATTATGGCTGAAACCCCGAAAATGATGTTGGATTCTAACAACGGCAGCAACCTGACCGTGTTACCGTTAGAACAAATGCTAAATCAAAAGAAAGCCGCTGAAAGTGCGGTCGAGAAAACTGATGCACCACAAGCAAAAGGGGCGAATAGCAATACCACGTTGGGTAACGCAGCAAACCGAGCAGCCGCTCTCACACCTGCACCGACGACCTCAAGCAGCAATGACAACAGCTATAACGGTTCACAACAACAAGAACGCAACCAAAACAGCACTCGTCAAGGGAGATTTGAATAATGCGTAAGTTTTTAGTTCCTGTCATTATTCTGGTGGCAGCGATTGTATATTCCAGCGTGGTAGTGATTAACGAAGGCTCGCGCGGTATCATGTTGCGTTTCAGCAAAGTCTTGCGTGACAGCGACAACAAAGTCTCAATCTATGCACCAGGCATTCATTTTAAAATTCCGTTTATTGATAATGTGAAAATTTTAGATGCCAGAATCCAAACCTTAGACGGACAAGCTGATCGCTTCGTCACGGTGGAGAAAAAAGACTTGCTGGTGGATTCTTATGTGAAATGGCGGATCAGCGATTTTGGTCGTTTTTATACCAGTACCGGCGGTGGCGATTACACCTATGCCGACAACTTACTGCGTCGTAAAGTCAATGACCGCTTGCGTTCCGAAATCGGTTCAAGAACCATTAAAGACATTGTTTCCGGCACGCGTGGCGAGTTGATGACCGGTGCATTAAACGCGTTGAACACCGGTGCCGACAGCTCGTCGGATTTAGGTATTCAGGTAGTTGACGTGCGGGTTAAACAAATCAACCTGCCACAAGAGGTTTCTTCTTCGATTTACCAACGGATGCGTGCCGAACGGGACGCCGTTGCGCGGGAACATCGTTCACAGGGTCGCGAAAAATCAGCGTTTATCCAAGCTGATGTCGATCGCAAAGTCACGGTAATCTTGGCAACCGCCAGCAAAACCGCCCAAGAGCTACGCGGTAGCGGCGATGCCACCGCAGCCAAAGTGTATGCTGATGCGTTTCGCAATGAACCGGAATTTTTCAGCTTTGTACGTAGCTTGAAAGCCTACGAAAAAAGCTTCAAAAATTCAGGTAATATGATGATTCTCAAACCGGGCAGCGATTTCTTCCGTTATATGCAAACACCGGAAAATTAATAACGAAAGCCAGCGGGCGGACTCACTATCCGCCCGCAATGTTTCCAAAGCCCTATAACACCGCACTTTGATTGTGGATTGTAGTGAGGCTTGGAAAAGAGTAAAGTAAACTGTTGCGAATATCCATCTTCAAATCTTAAAAGGTAAACTATTATGGGGAAAAGTGTTGTTATCCTTGGCGCTCAATGGGGCGATGAAGGAAAAGGCAAAATCGTTGATTTATTGACGGATCGGGTAAAATATGTGGTGCGTTATCAAGGCGGTCACAATGCCGGTCACACCTTGATTATCAACGGAGAAAAAACGGTGTTACGTTTGATTCCGTCGGGTATTTTACGCGATAACGTCACTTGTTTGATTGGCAACGGCGTAGTGCTTTCCCCTGCGGCCTTGATGCAAGAGATGGGTGAATTGGAAAGCCGTGGCGTCAATGTGCGTGAACGTTTGCTGATTTCCGAAGCGTGTCCGCTGATTCTGCCTTACCACGTTGCCATGGATCATGCGCGTGAAGCGGCGTTGGGCAAAAAAGCCATCGGCACCACCGGACGCGGCATCGGACCGGCTTATGAAGACAAAGTAGCACGTCGTGGCTTGCGGGTCGGTGATCTATTCAATCGTGAAGCCTTTGCCGAGAAACTGAAAAATATTCTGGAATACTACAACTTCCAATTGGTGAATTATTATAAGGTTGACGCCGTTGATTACGATAAAACCTTAGCCGAGATTTTTGCAGTTGCCGATATTATCACTGCGATGGTTGCCGACATTCCGACCATTTTAGATAAAGCCCGCTTAAACGGCGACAATATCTTGTTCGAAGGTGCACAAGGCACCATGCTGGACATCGACCACGGCACCTATCCATATGTCACCAGCTCCAACACGACTGCTGGCGGCGTTGCCACCGGTGCCGGTTATGGGCCGCGTCATTTGGATTATGTATTGGGCATCATCAAAGCTTACTGTACCCGTGTCGGTGGCGGCCCATTCACTACTGAATTATTTGATGAAATCGGTGCGGAAATTGCTAAAAAAGGCAATGAGTTTGGCGCAGTTACCGGTCGCCCGCGTCGTTGCGGTTGGTTCGATGCGGTTGCGGTGCGCCGTGCGATTCAACTCAACTCGATTTCCGGTTTCTGCATGACTAAACTGGATGTGTTGGACGGTTTTGATGAACTGAAAATTTGTGTAGCCTACAAAATGCCGGACGGCTCAATTGTCGAATATGCCCCGACAGCAGCTGAAAACTGGGAAAATGTCGAGCCAATCTACGAAACCTTACCGGGTTGGTCAGAAAACACTTTCGGTGTCACCGATGTCAACCAGCTGCCGCAAACTGCACGCGATTATATCAAACGCATTGAA
The DNA here is from genome assembly GCF_004342725.1 of Testudinibacter aquarius. GTDB lineage: Bacteria > Pseudomonadota > Gammaproteobacteria > Enterobacterales > Pasteurellaceae > Chelonobacter > Chelonobacter aquarius. The sequence continues at coordinate 250,730 of NZ_SMCP01000001.1, forward strand.
GAAGTGACCGGCGTACCGGTTGATATTCTTTCCACCGGTCCGGATCGCGTTGAAACCATGATCCTGCGCGATCCATTTGCTTAACCTGATTTCATATTGAGAAAAACCTTGTGTTTTCAAGCACAAGGTTTTTTTATGATCGCAGACTAGAGTATGTTTTGGAAACTTAATCTTCCAACCCTAAGATCTGATTGACTTCGCTTTTATACAATACCGCTTTGGCGCCAAAAATCGCTTGAATACCGCCGCCGACTTCCAATACATCAATCGCGCCAATTTTTTTCAGGGTTGATTTATCGACTTTTTTCACATCTTTCAATGCCACGCGTAAACGGGTGATGCAAGCATCGACATGTTCGATATTCTCTTTTTCACCAAGGGCGGTAATGATTTTCACGGCGTTGGTATGCAGATTACTATTGGCAGAAACCGCACTTTGGTTCTCTTCCGTTTGGCTGTCGTCATCACGCCCCGGTGTCATCACGTTAAATTTCATAATCAAGAAACGGAACGTGAAATAGTACAACATCGCCCAAGGCACACCGACTAACACCACTCGGATCCAGTTGGTTTTGGCATCACCTTGCAAAATACCAAACAGTAAGAAGTCGATAAAACCGCCGGAGAAAGTATTACCAATCGAAATATTGAGAATATCGGCAATATAGAATGATACGCCGTCAAAGAAAGCGTGGATCACATAGAGCCAAGGTGCGACGAATAAGAACATAAATTCAATCGGTTCAGTGATACCGGTCAAAAATGAGGTTAAAGCAACACCTAAGAATAACCCGCCGAATAGTTTACGTCGGGCTTTCGGTACACAGTGATACATGGCCAGACAAGCCGCCGGCAAACCAAACATCATAGTATCAAAACGTCCGGCAAAGAAGCGTGTTCCCTCAGTAAACAAGCCCTGATGATTCGGATCGGCCAATTGAGCGAAGAAGATTTTTTGCGCGCCGGCAACCGCACTTCCTGCCACTTGCTCCACACCACCCAGTTCAGTGTACCAAAACAGCGGATAGATCATATGGTGCAAGCCGATTGCACCGGACAAGCGCATTAAGAAACCGTAGAAGAAGGTGCCGATGGCGCCCATCTTGGCAATACTTTCTCCGGCACTGACCAACCAGCCTTGAAATGTCGGCCAAACTAAAAAGAAGAATAATCCGACAAAAATCGCAACAAAAGCCGTCACGATCGGTACGAAGCGCGAGCCACCAAAGAAGCCGAGCATTTGTGGCAATTGAATATTATGGTAGCGGTTGTGTAGCCAAACTACCGCCAATCCCATCAATAATGCCCCGATCACGCCGGTATCAATACCCGTGGCATCCGGCGTGAAAATTTTCAGCAACGCACTGATTGTTCCAACCATAATCAGATAGCCGACCACCGCTGCCAGCGCCGCCGTGCCTTTATCACGGTTAGCCAATCCAATTGCCAATCCGATACATAACAACAGTGCTAAATTGGCAAATACTACCGTACCTGCCGCTGCCATCACCTGAAAAATGCTTTGCAGCAACGCATTATCCAGAACCGGGTAAGCTAATATGGTGGTTTGATTGGAGAGTGCACCACCAATCCCCAACAACAGACCGGCAGCAGGCAAAATCGCAATCGGCAGCATAAAGGCTTTGCCGATCTTTTGTAGTGTTTTAAACATAGCAACTCCTAAGGTTTAAAAAAGGTTCAAGTAAAAAACAAAAAGATGAACCGCACTGGGTTCATCTTTTCCTATCCAATATTCAGCAACCTCTATTGGGCTGAATAAAAGTACGGTATTAAAGATATTTCGCTTTCAACTCTTTTGCAACGGCAATTTGTGCTTCAGTTAATTCTTTGGTCATCGGCTCGCGGCAATAACCTGCATCCACCCCTTCAAGTTTCAACAACTCTTTGATGGTCAAATATAAACCGTTGCCTAAAATTCCTTCGATCAAATCGTTAGTAACATGTTGGATTTCCAATGCTTCCTGAATTTGTCCGGCTTGCGCTTTTTCATAAATTTGACGTGCGCGAATACCGTTGACGTTGAAGGTACTGCCGATTGCGCCGTCGATGCCCAATACCGCCGCCGGCAACATCATTTCGTCGAAGCCCGCCCAGATCAAGTGGTTCGGATAAGCTTTTTTCAAGCGTTCCAACAGATAGAAATCGCCTGCGGTGAATTTCACGCCAATGATTTTCTCATTTTCATACAGTTCACCGAATTGCGCCACACCGATGTTTACCCCGGTCAAGAACGGAATTGAATACACAATCATACGGTTGCCGGTGGCTTCAATGATGGTGTTATAGAAGTGTTTGATTTCCGGGAAGCTGAATTTGTAGTAGAACGGTGTCACCGCAGACAAACAGTCATAACCTAATTCGGTGGCGTATTGACCCAATTCCACAGCTTCTTTCAAGTTCACACTGCCCACTTGAGCGATCAGTGCAATTTGATCTTTGGCTTCGTCTTTGGCAATGCGGAAAATCTCTTTTTTCTCGTCGGTTGAGAGCATAAAATTCTCACCGGTGCTGCCACCAACATATAGCCCGTCCACTTTCATTTTATCAATATTGTGACGAACGATTTGGCGCAAGCCTTTTTCATTAATTGTGCCGTCCGCATTGAAAGACACCAATAATGCACTAAAAATACCTTTTAAACTTTTCATGAAATCTCCTGAAGGATTAATAAAATTATTTGATACGTTGTTCGAGAATAACGTTAAGCGTTTTTTGCTTTTTACTCATGGAATTATCCGGTTCTGCCTGCACTAGCAGCGCGTAGATCAAATCCATCACGAATAATTGAGAAATTTTGGTACCGATCGAATCCCCTTGCAGCTGTCCTTGGCGATTACCGTTGATCAACACATAATCGGCAACTTCAGTAATCGGCGAGCGTAAATTGTGGGTGATCGCTACGGTTTTTGCCCCGTTGGATCTGGCAATTTTCAGGGCTTGGGTTGTTTCAACCGAATAACCCGAATGACTAATACCAATAACAATATCGTTGCTATTCAGCAATGAAGCCTGCATATACATAAAGTGGTTATTGGTTAAGGCATCCACCTGCAACCCGATTCGCAAGAATTTATGTTTGGCATCTTCCGCCGTTAAACCGGACGAGCCCACACCAAATACGAAAATCCGTCTGGATTGACGAATGCTGTCCACCACTCTTTCTAATTCATCAAAATCCAATAGATTAATGGTTTCTGAAATTACATTCGACAACACGCTTTGCAGTTTTAGCGCAATCTCTGCCGGCCCGTCTTCTCCGGCAATATCGGTGTCCAACAGTGAACCATTTTCTTTATTCTGCGTTGCCAATTCAATGGCGAGATCCAGTTTGAAATCGGTATAGCCTTTGAACCCTAAAGTACGGCAAAAACGGATGAATGTCGCTTCGCCGACATCCAATTTCGCAGCAACTTCCGATAATGAACATTGGTTGAGCAAATCGGGAGAGGTCAAAATGGCTGCTGCAATCCGCTTTTCCGTTTTAGTTAGGCTGCTTTGTAAAGCACCGATCGTATCTAAAATTTTTCCACCTTGATTCATAATGTGTTCCTCGATAATTTATAGTAGTGAATATGGGATCTTAACGACCAATTTCTTCACTTTAACACTCTGCCCGCCCAAATGACAACCCGGTTTGTGCGCTTCATACGGAAAGAAAATCGCAAACATGTTCGGCGCAAGCAATACGCTATTTTTATATGCGATTGGTTGTGCCGTTAATTGGTAATCATCTTCGTCCTGATAGGCTTCGTAGTCGCTCAAATCAGGGTTTCCGACACCAAATTCAATCAGCTCCGCTCCGGAAATCAATAACTGCACATCTAAATAACGATGATGCAATTCCGATTTTTTGCTGTCTGCCGCTGCGGTTTCAAACTCCATCACATTCATGAAAATATCATCATTAATCTCGTGTCTGCCCAAGGTTAGTGCTTGTAAGTCTAAGCCTTTTAAATATTCGCAAACTTCAGCGATCACCGGTGACAAGCCCAATGTGCCGTTATCTTTATTCAAATCTCCTAAAATCATATGCGCAATCCCTTATCTTTTATTGAAATTTTTACGATTTTTTTGTTTTATAGCTAATTCATTCTGCCACCAAAGTGCCGCTCCCAGTAAGCCGGCATCTGATCCGCAAGCCGCTGGCACCACTGCGGTTTGATAAAAGTGCGGTAGCTGCTGCAAATAACGGTTCACCAACGGCAAATAGCCTTCCGCTAAACCGACACTGCCACCCAACACTACTCGCTGAATATCATTCGCGATCACTAAATCGGCGATCAAATTGGCAATCGCTCTCGCTGAGCGTTGCACCACTTCAACCGCTTGTGGTACGCCTTGACGAAAACGGGCGAATACTTCTGCCGGTTCACAAGGATCATCCCACTTCGCTGCGGCAGCTTCAATTGCCCGCCCGGCTGCAATCGCTTCGACACAACCTTGTCGTCCGCAGCCACAAATAGGGCCGTTTGGATCCGCCAGCGTATGCCCGATATGACCGGCAATGCCGTTCGGACCTATTTGCAACTTTCCATTCAGAATAATGCCACCGCCAACACCGGTTGAAACGGTGATAAAAACAAAATTCTCAACTTTTTTCGTCAATAAGTGATATTCCGCATAGGCTGCTGCCTGCACGTCATTCAACAAACCGATCGGCGCAGCCGTATACTCAGCAATCGTATCCAGCAATGGGAATTCCGCCAAGCCGCCTAGATTTTTCGGGTTAAGTGCGGTCAAGATACCTTTATTGATGATGCCTGTTGAGGCAACCGCAACCGAGTCAAACATGCCTTGCTGTTGCTGTATAATATCGGCCAGTGCCTGCCTCATACCACTTGCGGCTTCATCCTGTGGCGTTCTAATTTGTTGGCGTTGTTCGATAATTTTGCCGGTAATCAACGCACTGGCTATTTTGGTTCCACCAATATCAATCGCTAAACAACACTTCATGTTAACAGATTCCTATTTATTTTTAACGGCATTAATTTTATCAACAAACCAACCAACAATATGCTCCAAACGAGTTAGCGCCGAGCCGACCGTGACCGAATAAGCACCGTTTTCAATTGCCATTGCCGCCATTTCCGGCGAGTTATAACGCCCTTCTGCCATCACGCGACAGCCGGCAGCTTTCAAATCCCGCACCAGTTTGACGTCCGGTTCTGACGGAATTTCCCCACCGGTATAACCGGACATGGTACTACCGATCAAATCTACACCAAGATTTTGACAGTACATACCTTCTTCAAAATTGGAGCAATCCGCCATTGAAAGGCAGCCCAATGCTTTAATCCGAGCAATAATCACATCACGCGCCACCGGACGAATACGATCCGTGCCGTCAAAAGCAATAATATCCGCGCCAGCCGCTGCCAAATCATCAATATCCTGTAAAAACGGGCTAATACGAACCGGGCTATCGTCCAGATCACGCTTTACAATACCGATAATCGGCACATCAACTTTTGCACGAGTCGCTTTTAAGTTGTCGATCCCCTCAATACGCAATCCCGCGGCCCCCCCTATTACTGATGCCTGAGCCATCGCTGCCACAATCTCCGGTGAGTCCATCGGACCATCGTCTACCGGCTGGCAAGAGGCAATTAACCCCTGTTCAAGCATAGCCAATATTTTTTCTTTATTTAGTTTTGACATTTCAACTCCATATACCACAAATTTAAAGAAGATTGACTTCAATACGCATAGAGTAATACTTCATTTCAATCATAACAAGTGAAATCGTTAAAAAATGAGATCTTTATCATAAATTGAACTATCGCCGTCAAAATCAGCAAAGATAAATCTGATTCCGAGCAATCGCGAAGCTACTTTTTAGCATATAAAAACGTTATAATTCGCCTATTGTTCACTAGGGGCTGTTGATATTTATTTATATTTTAGACAAACATCAACAGACCCTACTTATCCAGCGATTATTATGCAAAAAAAATCTGTTTACATTGCCTACACCGGCGGCACAATCGGTATGAAACCGTCAAAGTGCGGTTATGTGCCACAACCGGGATTTATGTCTTCTTATTTAAACAGCCTGCCTGAGCTGCAACGCGCCGAAATACCGCACTTTATCGTACACGAATACGATGAACTGATAGATTCCGCCAATATGACACCGCAGCATTGGCAGCAAATTGCCGATGATATCAAAAAACATTATCACCATTATGATGCCTTTATTATTCTACACGGCACCGACACCATGGCTTACACCGCCTCTGCACTGTCATTCATGCTGGAGAATCTAAGCAAACCGGTGATCGTCACCGGCTCGCAAATTCCGATTTCCGGGCTGCGTTCCGACGGCTTAACCAATTTGTTGAATGCACTGTATCTGGTCGCCCACTACCCTATTCGTGAAGTTTGCTTATTTTTTAACAATAAGCTGTTTCGTGGCAACCGTTCGACCAAAAGCCATGCAGATGGGTTTGATGCATTCTCCTCCCCCAACTATCCGGTGTTGGTCGAGGCGGGGATCAATATTGCTATCAATTATGCAGCGCTAAATGTCAGTGCCAGAGGGGAATTTAAACTGCACAATATTACGCCGCAGCCGATTGGGATTGTGATGCTGTATCCGGGGATTTCCCCTGATGTTATCCGCAATATTTTGCAGCAGCCGGTCAATGCGCTGATTTTATTAACCTTTGGTATCGGCAACGCACCAGATAACCCAGAAATTCTGGATTTGCTGCACAGTGCTTATCAGAAAGGTATTATCGTATTGAATCTGACCCAGTGTTTTGCCGGTAAAGTCAATATGGGGGGCTACGCCACCGGCAATGCGTTGGAGCAAGTCGGTGTGATCAGCGGGCATGATATGACGGTCGAAGCGGCATTGGCAAAGCTACATTTTCTGTTAAGCCAAACGTTAACAATTGAGCAAGTACGGCAGAAAATGACAACCGATCTACGCGGCGAAGTCTCGCTGTGAGACCGCACTTTGCTTTTTCGATTGAAATTTATCAAACAAATATCACAAAAAACAGAATATTCACTAAGCAAAATTGTTTTTTACCGATATACTACAGCGGATTTTCTGTTAAATCATAATAAATAATTAATTATCTTATTCGGAGGTATTCAATGGAATACATTCAAGCATTTTTTGATTTGATCGGCAACCTCACTTGGGGCTGGGCGCTGATTCCAATGTTAATCATTTTCGGCTTGCTCTTCAGTATCATCAGCGGCTGGGCACAGTTTCGCTATTTCGGACGGATGTTTAAATCACTGCGCCAAGACAAAACCAATGCTAACAGTACAAGTATTACCGGACGTCAAGCACTGTTGGTGTCGATTGGCGGACGTGTCGGTGGTGGTAATATCGCCGGCGTCGCTGTTGCCATTTCTTTAGGTGGGCCGGGAGCCGTGTTTTGGATGTGGGTAGTTGCTTTAATCGGCATGGTCACCAGTATCGTCGAATGTACCCTCGCACAACTATATAAACACAAAACCCACGATGGCCATTTCCGTGGCGGCTCTGCGCGCTTTATCGTACACGGATTAGGCGAAAAATACCGTTGGATGGCGATCGTATACTCAATCTGTCTGATTGTTTCATTCTCAATCGGCTTTAATGCCTTCCAAGGTAACACCGTTGCCGGTGCCATGCTGGATAGCCTTGGAATCGAGCGAATCTATACCGGTATTTTGCTTGCATTACTTGGCGGCTTGATTATCTTTGGCGGTATCAAACGTATTTCACAAGCATCTGATGTCATCATCCCGGTAATGGCACTGTTATATATGGCGATGGCAATCATTGTTATCGTAATGAATATCACTGAGTTGCCAGCCGTGATCACCACTATTGTTAAAAGTGCTTTCGGATTAGATTCTGTGGTCGGCGGTGGTATGGGGGTCGCCATAGCTCAAGGAATGCGTCGTGGTCTGTTCTCCAATGAAGCCGGTTTGGGGTCTGCCCCGAACGTCGCGGCAACCGCTGATGTTAAACACCCGGTCACACAAGGGATTGCGCAGTCATTATCAGTGTTTATTGACACGATTATTATCTGTAGCTGTACTGCCTTCATTATTTTATTGGGTGATGTCTATGTACCGGGTGCAGAAATTGACGGTGTGGTACTGACCCAACAGTCATTAGTACACCACTTAGGCAACTGGTCGCAATACCTGCTCACCTTCTCTATTTTGCTGTTCTCATTCAGCTCAGTAATCTATAACTACTACCTCGGTGAGAATGCCATGAGCTTCTTGTTCTACGGCAAAAAAGAGAAGTTACCGATTCTGTTGCTCCGTTTAGCCGTTATTGTCATTCTGTTCTTAGGCGCAACTGCTCCGGGAGCCACCGCAGTATTCTTCTTCTCCGATCCACTGATGGGGGTGTTGGCACTGTTCAATCTATTGGCATTAATTATGTTGTTCCCACAAGTGATGCGCCTGCTCACCGATTACCGTAATCAATTGAAACAAGGCATCGAAGATCCAGTGTTTAACCCAGATCAGTTCCCAGAACTGGATATTGATCGTAACGCTTGGAAAGGTCAGAAATAGGGGCTTTAATAAATACAAAAGTGCGGTTTAGCGATACGCTAACCGCACTTTTTAGACTGCTGACAAAGGTTAAAATACACAATTAATATTGTAAAAGTAGGTGCGGATTATATATCCGCCCGAACGCACTTTAAATTTTTCATTTATTAATTAAGTACTTATGCCGCACTTCGCAAACGGGCGGATGCAATCCGCCCCTACTTTGCCTCAGCAAATATCTTTGTCAATAATCTGAAAAGTGCGGTTTAGCGATACGCTAACCGCACTTTTTTGCATTAACATTTCAATAAATATTGAAATAATAGGAAATGACTATGTCCGCTATAACCATCTATCACAACCCGCAATGTGGTACTTCACGCAATGTATTAGCCTTGATCCGCCACTGCGGTATTGAACCGACAGTGATTCACTACTTGGAAAATCCGCCCGATGAAACCACCCTGCGCGATTTACTGGCAAAAATGGCCATCGGCCCGCAGCAATTGTTGCGTCGTAACGTTGCGCCATATCACGACTTGGGGTTAGATAACGATAATATCAGCGATGAGCAGATTATTGCGGCTATGCTGCAACAACCGATTTTGATTAACCGGCCGATTGTGATCACCGAAAAAGGCTGTAAACTGTGCCGTCCGTCCGAAGCGGTGTTAGATATTCTGCCTGTTGCCTTGCCAGCTGTTTTCTACAAAGAAGACGGTGAAGCAATTTATCCGCGCTAACGAGGAACACGCTCATGGTACTATTTGAACGTTATTTAACCCTTTGGGTTGCGCTCGCCATTCTTGCCGGTGTATTGCTGAGCATAAAAAAGCCGTAGAGAAATTCGCTACGGCTTGATTCAGTTCATTTGAGAACTATTTTTTCTTCTTCGCTTTCGCATTCGGTAAATCGGTGATGGTTCCTTCGAACACTTCTGCCGCCAAACCGACAGATTCGTGCAAGGTCGGGTGCGCATGGATGGTCAGTGCCAAATCTTCCGCATCACAACCCATTTCGATTGCTAAACCAATTTCGCCTAATAGCTCACCACCGTTAGTACCGACGATTGCACCGCCGATCACACGGTGCGAATCTTTGTCGAAAATCAGTTTAGTCATACCGTCTGCACAGTCGGAAGCGATCGCACGTCCAGAAGCTGCCCAAGGGAAAAGTGCGGTTTCGTAGTTGATGCCTTCCGCCTTACACTCTTTCTCGGTTTTGCCGACCCATGCGACTTCCGGCTCAGTGTAAGCAATAGATGGGATCACTTTCGGATCGAAATAGTGTTTTTTACCGGCGATGACTTCTGCCGCAACATGACCTTCATGCACGCCTTTGTGCGCCAACATCGGTTGACCGACCACGTCACCAATCGCAAAAATATGATCCACGTTGGTACGCATTTGCTTGTCGGTGCGGATAAAACCACGTTCATCCACTTCCACTCCGGCAACACCGGCATCGATCAATTTACCGTTCGGGGTACGCCCGATTGCCACCAACACCGCATCATAACGGCGGGTTTCATTGGCTGCTTTGCCTTCCATCGACACATAAATGCCATCGGCTTTGGCTTCCACTGCGGTCACTTTGGTTTCCAGCAGCAGATTGAATTTTTTCTCAATGCGTTTGGTATAAATTTTGACGATGTCTTTGTCTGCCGCCGGGATCACCTGGTCAAACATTTCAACCACATCAATTTTTGAACCCAATGCGTGATATACCGTACCCATTTCCAAACCGATGATACCACCGCCCATAATCAATAGATTTTCCGGTACTGAGGTTAATTTCAGCGCATCGGTTGAGTCCCAAATGCGTGGATCTTCATGCGGAATAAACGGCAATTGAATCGGACGTGAACCCGCCGCAATAATCGCATTGTCGAATTTAATCGTGACATCACCATCTTCTCCAGCCACGATCAAGGAGTTGGCGCCGGAAAATTTGCCGTAGCCGTTCACCACTTGCACCTTGCGCATCTTGGCCATGCCAGCCAAACCGCCGGTCAATTGGTTGATGACTTTCTCTTTCCAACCACGAATTTTATCCACATCAGTGCTTGGCTCACCAAACACGATACCGTGTTGTGCCAACGCTTTGGCCTCTTCAATCACTTTTGCTACGTGCAGCAAGGCTTTCGACGGAATGCACCCTACGTTCAGACAAACGCCACCCAAGGTTGAAAAACGCTCAACAATTACGGTTTCCAATCCCAAATCGGCGCAACGAAACGCTGCGGAGTAACCCGCCGGACCCGCACCCAAAACCACAACCTGTGTTTTAATCTCTTTACTCATAATAACCTCTTAAATTTGGCTTTATGCGAAACCGCACTTTCAATTTCTGTTCCGAGCCTCTCCGCATTAACGGAGAGGCATTACGTCATTACATGACCAAGCGGCGTAGATCCGACAGTACCCCATTGATGAAGGTCACAAATCTGGCGCCGTCCGCTCCGTCAATCACACGGTGATCATAAGAAAGCGACAGTGGCAACATCAAACGTGGGCTAAACTCTTTGCCGTTCCAAACCGGCGTCATTTCCGATTTAGACACACCCAGAATTGCTACTTCAGGTGCATTCACGATCGGCGTAAAGTGTGTACCACCAATGCCGCCAAGGCTGGAAATGGTGAAACAGCCACCTTGCATATCCGATGCCGTCAGCTTGCCTGCGCGAGCTTTTTTCGAGATCTCGGCCAATTCACGCGACAGTTCAATAATACCTTTTTTGTTTACATCACGGAACACCGGCACCACTAAACCGTTCGGTGTATCCACCGCCACACCGATATTGATGTATTTTTTCAAGGTCAGACGTTGTGCATCTTCTGAAATTGAGCTATTGAAACGTGGATAAGCTTCCAACGCTTTGGCAACGGCTTTCATGATGAATACCAACGGCGTGATTTTCACATCCAGTTTCTGTTTCTCTGCCAGCACGTTTTGTTCTTTACGGAACGCTTCCAAATCGGTGATGTCGGCTTTGTCCCATTGAGTGACATGCGGAATCATCACCCAGTTACGATGCAGATTAGCGCCGGAAATCTTCTGGATACGACCCAGTTCCACTTCTTCCACTTCGCCAAATTTGCTGAAATCTACTTTTGGCCAAGGCAACAAGCCCAAACCGGCTCCGGACGGTGCAGCACCTGCTGTCGCCGCAACTGCACCGGATTCCACCAATTTGATGGCATTTTTAACATAGGCTTGCACGTCTTCTTTCAGAATGCGTCCTTTGCGACCGGTGCCTTTAACCTTATCCAGATTAACACCGAACTCACGTGCTAAACGGCGCACCACCGGGGTTGCATGGGCAAAGACCGCACTTGCTGTCACCTCTTGCTGTGTACTTACTGTTTGTGGCGCTGCTGCGCTAGTCGATGGTGCTGATTCTGCTTTAGCTGTTGTGGCAGCTTGTGGTGCTGCCGCTTGAGCCGGTGCCGCGCCCGCGACTTCAAAACGCATAATCAAACTGCCGGTAGAGACTTTGTCCCCAACCTTGATCAAGATCTCTTTCAACACGCCAGCAAACGGCGCAGGCACTTCCATCGAGGCTTTGTCCCCTTCGACGGTGATTAACGATTGCTCTTCGCTGATGCTGTCACCAACATTGACCATAATTTCAGTGACGTTGACTTCGTCGCCACCGATATCCGGCACATTCACATCAACGATTGATGGTGCTGCACTGGCAGTCGGTGCAGCGGCTTCAGCCTGTGCTGGTGCAGCAGCAGAAGCGGCGGCTGCCGTTTCAAAGCGCATAATCAGTGACCCGGTAGAAACTTTGTCCCCGGCAACCACTAAAATTTCTTTCACTACACCGGCAAACGGTGCTGGCACTTCCATCGAAGCTTTGTCACCTTCAACTGTCAACAGTGATTGCTCTTCACTGACGCTGTCGCCGACTTTCACCATGATTTCGGTGACATTGACTTCATCGCCACCGATATCCGGCACGCTGACATCAACAACCGCACTTTGCCCCGCAGGAGCGCTTGGTACAGTTTCAGGTTTAGCTTCAACTTTAGCTTCCGCAGTTGCAACCGCACTTTCAAACACCATCATCGCTGAACCGGTCGATACTTTGTCGCCCACTTTAACTAAAATTTCTTTGACGACCCCGCTTTCCGGTGAAGGCACTTCCATGGAGGCCTTGTCGCCTTCCACATTGATCAAGCTCTGCTCAACTTCAACGCTATCGCCTACTTTTACCATAATTTCGGTAACTGTCACTTCATCGCTGCCGATATCCGGCACTTGAATTTGTTTAGACATGCTATTTCCTTTCTCTAATGACAATTAAGCATACAGTGGATTGATTTTGTCTGCATCAATGCCGTATTTGTTAATGGCATCGGCTACCGCTTGGTTATCAACCACACCTTGTTTTGCTAATTCGGTCAATGCCGCCACAACAATATATTGTGCATTCACTTCGAAATGTTCACGCAAGTTTTCACGGCTATCGGAACGCCCGAAACCGTCGGTACCCAATACACGGTAGCTTTGCGCCGGAATAAACGGACGCACTTGTTCTGCAAACAGTTTCATGTAATCAGTTGCTGCAATTGCAGGCGCATCGTTCATCACCTGTGCGATATAAGGCACACGAGCGGTTTGTGTCGGGTGCAACAGATTCCAACGATCGGCATCTGCGCCTTCACGCGCAACTTCGGTGAATGAGGTCACGCTGTAAACATCGGAAGTCACGCCATATTCATCTGCCAACAGTTTCGCCGCTTCACGAACATAACGTAAAATTGCGCCGGACCCCAACAACTGCACTTTGCCTTTGCCTTGACCGGTAACGGTTTCAAACTTATACAAGCCCTTACGAATGCCTTCTTCTGCCCCTTTCGGCATTGCCGGTTGATCGTAAGTTTCGTTTAAGGTAGTGATGTAGTAGTAAATATTTTCTTGCTCAGGACCATACATACGACGTACGCCATCTTGCATAATCACAGCAACTTCATAGGCAAATGCCGGATCGTAAGAAATACAGTTCGGAATGGTCAGCGACTGAATATGGCTGTGGCCGTCTTCATGCTGCAAACCTTCACCGTTCAAGGTGGTACGACCGGAAGTTCCGCCGATCATAAAACCGCGCGCTTGTTGATCGCCTGCTGCCCACATCAGATCACCAACCCGTTGGAAACCAAACATTGAGTAGTAAACAAAGAACGGAATCATCGGCACATTGTTGGTGCTGTAAGACGTTGCTGCCGCCAACCAAGAAGAAGTAGCCCCCAATTCATTAATCCCTTCCTGCAAGACTTGACCGTCAATCGCTTCACGGTAGTAAGCCACTTGCTCTCTGTCTTGTGGGGTATAGTTTTGACCGTGTGGATTGTAGATTCCGATTTGACGGAACAACCCTTCCATCCCGAAAGTGCGGGCTTCATCGGCTAAAATCGGCACAATGTGTTTACCGACTGATTTGTTTTTCAACAATACATTTAAGGAACGGACAAACGCCATGGTAGTAGAAATCGGACGGGATTGCGCTTCAAACAGTTGCGCAAACTCTTCCAATTCCGGCACTTCCAGCTCGGTAGTGAAACGTGGTGAGCGTGTCGGTACATAGCCTTGCAACGCTTTACGGTGCTCGTGCAGATATTTATACTCTTCGGAATCTTTTTCGAAGGTAATATACGGCAGTTTTTCTACTTCTTCGTCACTGAGATCAATCGAGAATTGGTCACGCACATGACGCACGCCGGACATATCCATTTTCTTGACTTGGTGGGCAATATTTTTGCCTTCTGCCGCATCGCCCATGCCGTAGCCCTTGATGGTTTTAACCAACAGCACCACTGGTTTGCCTTGCACCTGTTTGGCTTTGTTAAATGCCGCAAAGACTTTGATCGGGTCATGACCACCACGATTCAACGCCCAGATTTCATCATCGGTCATATCCGCAACCAACGCTTCCGTTTCAGGATAGCGACCAAAGAAGTGTTTACGCACGTAAGCCCCGTCTTTAGATTTAAAGGTTTGATAATCGCCGTCAACCACTTCCATCATCAATTGCAACAATTTGCCGGTGGTGTCACGTTGCAATAAGCGATCCCAACGGCGACCCCAAATCACTTTGATCACTTCCCAGCCGGCGCCGATAAACAGACTTTCCAACTCTTGGATAATTTTGCCGTTGCCGGTCACCGGACCATCAAGCCGCTGTAAGTTACAGTTGATCACAAACACCAGATTATCCAGCTTCTCACGCGCTGCAAATGAAAGCGCACCACGCGATTCCACTTCATCCATTTCGCCGTCACCCAAGAAGGCATAAACCGTTTGATCGGCGGTATCTTTCAGACCACGATTGTGTAGATATTTCAGGAAGCGCGCTTGATAAATCGAGTTGATCGGACCCAATCCCATCGACACCGTCGGGAACTGCCAGAATTCAGGCATCAATTTCGGGTGCGGATAAGAGGAGATGCCTTTGCCATGCACTTCTTGGCGGAAATTATCCAACTGCTCTGCCGTTAAGCGGCCTTCAAGGAAGGCACGGGAGTAAATTCCCGGCGAAATATGCCCTTGGAAGAACACCAAATCGCCACCGTTTTTCTCTGTCGCGGCTTTGAAAAAGTGATTAAAGCACACTTCATAAATCGTAGCGGAAGATTGGAACGACGCCATATGGCCGCCCAATTCCAAATCTTTTTTCGAGGCACGCAACACCATCATCATCGCATTCCAGCGAATAGCGCCACGGATTCTACGTTCTAAATCCAAATTGCCAGGGTAATTCGGTTCTTCGCTGGTTGGAATGGTATTAACGTAGTCGGTGCTGATACCGGTTGGCAGAGCGACACTGTTTGCTCTGGCACGCTGCATTAATTGTTCGATAATAAATTGAGCACGCTCTGCGCCCTCTTCACGGATAACGGAGTCAATCGCCAACAACCAATCGTTGGTTTCCACTGTATCCACGTCATTTTTAACCATATCGGACATGGTAATTCCCTTTTGTTGATTAAAAAACACTTGAAATCGGCGCTAAATCACCGAATTCCCCAGAATTTATAATAAGTAATTAAAAAGAAAAGCATTTTAAAACACCATTTGCATTTTTAACAATTTGTAATAAAAATGCTAAAATTATCCTGTCTAATATAGCCTAAAACGCACCAAATATTAATCCTTAAGTGCAAAATATCTGCTAATCACTCAACTTTTTTTATAAAAATGTTAATTTTTTCATATATGGCTAGTCGCGGCTGTTGATATTTGTTTATATTTTGAGACCTCTTTTTCCCCAAAACCGCACTTTGTGATCAAAAAGCGCTGCAAAGATCAACAGTTCCTAGCCTTTTTACCTCAAATTCTATACAATCGCCCCGATTTTATTCCTGTTATTTATTATTGAAATGTTGAGAAATGATATGAGTACCACACCCAATATCGGCTTTTTAAGCTTAGGCTGCCCCAAAAATCTGGTCGATTCCGAACGAATCCTCACCGAACTGCGCACCGACGGTTACAACATTGTGCCGAGTTATGAAAATGCCGATCTGGTGATCGTCAACACTTGCGGTTTCATCGACAGCGCTGTGCAAGAATCACTGGAAGCCATTGGCGAAGCGCTGGCTGAAAACGGTAAAGTGATCGTCACCGGCTGCTTAGGCGCCAAAGAAGATCAGATCCGCCAAGTGCACCCGAAAGTACTGGAAGTGAGCGGCCCGCACAGTTATGAAACCGTGTTGAAACAAGTGCATCAATATGTACCCAAACCCGAATACAACCCATATATCAACTTGGTGCCGAAACAAGGGATAAAACTGACCCCAAAACACTACGCCTACCTCAAAATTTCCGAAGGCTGCGACCACCGCTGCACCTTCTGTATCATTCCGTCGATGCGCGGCGATTTAGACAGCCGCCCGATCGGCAATGTGCTGGACGAGGCAAAACGGTTGGCAGATGCAGGAGTGAAAGAGTTGTTGGTGGTGTCGCAAGATACTTCTGCTTACACCCTTGATAAAACCAAAGCTGACAAAAGCAAAACCGCCTTTTGGAACGGCATGCCAATTCGCAACGACTTACTGTCACTCTGCGAACAGCTGGCAAAATTGAATATTTGGGTGCGACTGCACTATGTGTATCCTTATCCGCATGTGGATAAACTGATTCCCTTAATGGCAGAAGGTAAAATTTTGCCGTATTTGGATATTCCGTTGCAACATGCCAGCCCGAAAATTCTGAAAGCAATGAAACGCCCCGGTGCGATTGACCGCACTTTGGAACGGATTAAACAATGGCGACAAATTTGCCCGGAATTAACCCTACGCTCCACCTTTATTGTCGGCTTTCCGGGCGAAACAGAACAGGATTTTCAACTGTTATTGGATTTCCTACAAGAGGCACAGCTGGATCGTGTCGGTTGCTTCAAATTCAGCCCGGTTGATGGTGCGGTTGCTACCGAAATGGACAATCAAGTGCCGGAAGAGGTTAAAGAACAACGTTTCCACCGCTTTATGCAGCTGCAACAACAGATCTCCGCGCAACGGCTGCAACAAAAAATCGGCAAAACATTGGCAGTCATTATTGATGAAATTGATGATGACGGCATCATCGGTCGCTCAATGGCAGATGCGCCAGAGATCGACGGCGTAGTCTATTTAGACAATCCAAACCAAAGTGCGGTCAAGGTCGGTGATATTGTGCAAGCGGTGATCCATAATGCAGATGAATATGATTTGTGGGGTGAAATTGTCTAATCCAACCGCACTTTAAGCACTATAACGTCAAAAAACAAAACCGCAGTGGGGAAACACACTGCGGTTTTTTATGTTTAAGCCAGTAGGCAGTCGAAAAAACAGAGAAAACAAAAGGGTGTTTAACCGAAATTAAACACCCTTTGATATTACTCAGTTTTATGGATTATAACACAAAGCTGACTGTGACACCTTGTTGCACCAACAAGTCCGCTTCACTGCTACCACCCAAGTTATAAGCATTGTAGGTAATACCGTGAATCTCTTGGGTAGTGGCGGTCACCGCTACTGCACCATTCGATATTTGTACTCCATCGCCCGCTTTACCATCCACTTGCAAAGATCCGTTGCCTGACATATCCAACAGATCTTGATAGGTCAATTTCAAGGTCTGATTGCCACTGGCGCTCAAATCAACCACTTCAATATTTTTAATCACATCTTGTGGTTGTTGAGTCAGATCAAGGGTTAAACCAGGAGCCGATAACTGTAAGGTATCTTTACCCGCACCACCATCAATTTTTTCAATCATGGTGTTGCTGATACTGATAAAGTCATCCCCTCCTTGAGCATAGATCTTCGTCGCCAGCTTGGTAGCACCACTATTATCAAAACCGATCAGCATTTCTGCATTATCAGTACCTGTAATAGTTGCATCAGACAAAGCGATACGATCAATTAACAAATCCCGTGCAGCTGGATCACTCGGTCTATCCGCTGTTGAAACTTGAAGAGCGACCTGGTTAGTTGAGTAATTAATGCCCAACTGATAGTCTCCAGTTGCCAAAGTGCTGGTATCAAACTTAGCTGATTGCATACCCCAATCGGTGCCAATCACTGTTGCACCATCTTCTTTGCCTAATACTTTACTAACCGTACCCATACCATCATAGTAACTAACAGACTGTCCATCGGTGCTATACCAGCCAGTTTGACTAACAGTCTTGCCGGTAGAGTCTAACAGCACAAATTGGACATTGATCGCATTAGCCTTATCAGCATTAATGGTTTTGGCATCAAAGTTCAGTTCTAATGTTTCACCTTGTACAACACGAACTGCCTCCTCTTTTACCAGCATCAGCTTGCGCAATTGTCCACCTTCTGCAGCATTTTGCTGATACTGCGTGCTAGTGATGCCCAATGCTGGGTTTTCATAGTCAGAAAAGACGGCCAACATACCGGTCGGATTAGTACCGGTAAATAATCCTCCGGTTAATGGTGAATTAGTTTCAGTAAAGCCTAAGCCCGGTTCAGTTCTAATCGTTACCCCACCGCTATTTGCTATATCCGTTGTCACAACAAACTCGTTCAACCAGTTATTGGTTTTTCCATCTGTGTCTGACTTGGTACCAGTAGTATTATCCATACCATTATCAGCCCGGCGCAGATCAAGCAACCCACCTTCAGTAACCGCATTGCCTTCCAAAGTTTGAGTAGCTGGTAGATTATTAATCGTACCTGTGCCTGACTGAGTCGCAGATCCCGTGGTGACACTCACCGTATAGGTCTCTGCGCCTTCATTCAAGGTATCTGCTACGCTCTTCGTACTAACCAAGAAGCTTGAAGCATACGCCGGTACAGCCACATCAAATTGAGCCACTCCAGAGGTAACAGCAACAGACTGCGTCGTCCATTTGATACCGCCATCCAAGCTGTACTGCACTTGAACCGTACCTGAGCTGGCACCTTGCAATAAATCAGCATCTAATGTAGCCGATCCTGCTGTCAACTTAACCGTTGCTGTTGTAGGCATACTGCCTGCCGATAGGGTAACTAAATGTTCCAGATAAGCACCTTCAGTTACTGTTACTGAGTCAACAGATTTAACCTGAGCAGCATAGTTGACCACATCCTTATCTGTGTATGCAGTACCACTAGAATCCGTCACCGATGCGGTGAAGGAGTAGTAGGTATTTGCTTTCAGCCATGTCGCATTAGCCGGAGCTGTTGCTGACCATGTACCATCGCTGGCCACCGTTGCACTGAGTGTACCAACCGTTGCCTCGGACGCATCTTTCACTGTGATGGTAACCGCTTTACCTGATGGAATATCATACGTTATGCCTTTCACAGCCACGCCAGCCGCAATATCCGCTGCTGAAATGGTGGCATACAGATCTTTATCCGTCGTGCCTTGATCTTCACCCGCAATCGAGTTGATATCAATCTTGTTTTTAAAGAAGGAGAAGGTGTTAGTTCCTTTATCACCGTCTTTATCTGCCATAGTAAAGCTAAACTTATCGCCAGCTGCTGGCGTATTAGTCCCTATCTTATAGCTGTAGGTCGCATCATCCATATCAACCGTTAGCACCGCACCTGTGGTGTAGGTGATGGTCCAAGCCTTGGTGATATTATTAAAGCTTGCTATCGACGACGTATTAGCCGAAGGCGTATCCGTATCCTTATTATAAGTATAGGTTTTACCATCCACCACAATGCTGGTCACAGAACCAAAGCCATCAGCCCCTGCAGAAATCATCGCATTACCATCTACATCCGGCGTTGGATCTAATAAGCTGCCAGAAATCGGTGGTGTTGCTGAGGCCAATAAGACACCTTTCAAGTCATTCATGTTCGGTACCCGAACCGCATTTGTATCGGTTGATGTAGCACCATCGTAGGCGAGCTTGCCCATCTCTGTAAGATTTATGCTTGCCGTCTCTGTACCTACCGCATAGGCATTTGACGTAATAGAATTTGTCTTCAAGAAGTTGACCCAAGTATTGACCTGTGTACTTGTCAACGAATCACCCGTCACATCCCCATCGGTAAAGACATAAGCCACATTCTTAATCGGATTAGTACTGCTCGTGATTTTACCCGCCTTACTCCACGCTGTACTGGTTTCAGCAGGAATCGCTGTATAACCCGTTAAACCTGTACTTGTACTAACATCAAAGGTATCCAAGCCAGCACTACCTACTGTCATCCACTTGGTTTTCATGGTTGACGCATCTGTCCATGTTTGCAAGGTTTCAGCGTACTTATCACGATAACCAATTAATGTTACCTTAACGTTACCCATACCAGCATAAACATCCAATAAAGCCGATAAAGCTGTCTTGGCCATTTCTATTCTTGTGTCTGGTGTGTTCACATCACGTTCATCCATGGTTGTTGTTAAGTCAACCACAAAGATCAAGTTAGTGTCCTGTTGTGGCAACCCAGAAGACAAGTTAATCGTTTTACCGGATGTCGGACTATCGTCTTCAATCGACACGGTCAAGTCTGCTGTAGTACTACCACCGGCACCCGTTGCAGTTGCTTTCAGCACCACATTGACGGCATCTTCGGAGGTCGCTGGTGTTGTGCCATTAACCGGATGTTTAATTGCACTGTTCAGGGTTACGACATAGTCACCATGGTTATCAATGGTCGCTGTCAACACCGTTGCACCGCTACTGTCTTTCGCCGTTAAAGTTTGCGTACCTGTACCTGTCCAAGTTACTGCTGTTCCACCCAAAGTTGTTGGTTGCCCCGTCGCGGAGAATACCACAGAAGTTGCATCAGTAACCGCCATCGTACCGGATGCTTTGGCAAAATTAGTGGTATCAGCACCGGCAAGTCCCAGATTATCAGGCAATGCACTCACATTAGTCAGACCTTCTTCTGAAACGGCCACTGCTGATGCAGCCAGTGTCGGTGGCGGAACTGCCGTTTTATCCGTATCCGAGTCCAAGTTACCAGCCACATCGGAGACTTCAGCCTTAATGGTGTAAGCTGCACCACCAGGAATTTGATTAGCCCCCACAGAATAGCTCCATTTGTTGCCAGTAACCGTTGCTACCCCAACGTAGCTTTGTAGCGCAACTGAACCATTAGCATCCAGAATGTAGATACTGACTTTCTGACCATCTTCAACACCGGTAGTCACGCCTGAAATCACAAAGCCTGCCTGTGCATCAGCTTTAGTAATCACGGCATAGTTATCTGTACCTTCAGTTACTTGGCTTTCACCGGCAATATGATTAATATCAATCGTCGGTGCTGTAATATCAATCCCATATTCTCGGTTTGCCGTTGCTGTACCCACATTACCTGCAGCATCGGTAACTTCAACTTTACCAGCTACCGTTGTATCGTTATCTGCAGCTAAATCACTGCCCGGAACTGCAATACTGAATTTACCGTTGGCATCCACGGTGCCGGTAAAGTCTTTGCCGTTCACCGTCAAGGTCACTTTGTCGCCCGCTTTGAACTCATTTCCACTAACCGTACCGGTAACGTTGATGCTGGTTTTGGCTTCCGCTGCATTCAGAACGTTGTCTGCAGTGATGCTGTCTATCGTTAACGTCGTAGTGCTGTTATCCGGCGCCACCAAATCCGTCGCTTTGGTTACGTCAGTATCAGACGCCGTATTACCCGCTTTATCCGCTACCGTCGCCACAAAGCTGTAAACCGCTTTATCAACAATCCAGTCCGCATTGGCCGGCACCGCTGCGCTCCAAGAACCTGTCGCTGTTACCGTTGCAGTCAAGTTCACACCATCAACAGCAACGCCGTCTTTCAACACCGTTACCGTCACTGTCTGACCAACTTCCGCAGTCGTCACGCCACTGACCGCAAAACCATCCGCCTTATCTTTGATGTTGATGGTCGCATAACCATCCGCATCCGTCGCCAACGGCGCTTGGCTTTCGTTAGCAATGGTTTGGATATCAATCGTCGGTGCCGTCAAATCAGTTGCTACTGTCTTATCGATATCAGTAGCAGTATTACCGGCTTTATCACTAACCGATGCTGTGAAGCTGTAAACCGTACCGTCAGTAATCCAAGCTGCAGCCTTCGGTACATCGACGCTCCAAGCTCCCGTTGCAACCGTTGCAGTAAAGCTTCCCAATACAGTGGTGCTACCTTCTGCGGTAACCGTCACCGTGACTATCTGACCGTCTTCCGCATCCGTCGTACCCGAGACTTTAAAGCCGTCCGTTTTGTCTTTCTGGTTGATGGTCGCATAACCATCTGTTCCTTCAGCCACTTGGTTTTCACCGGCAATTTGGTTGATGTCAATGGCAACGCTGGTATCCACTTTATATTGATGCGTTGTTTCAATCGTACCGCTATTGCCCGCTGCGTCAGTAGTGGTGATACTCGCATCCACCATTTTATCCCCATCCGCCAATAAGTCAGCCCCCTTCACATTAATGGTGAAGCTACCGTCAGCAGCAACCTTGCCAGTATAGTCAACATTATTCACTTTCAAGGTGACGATATCATCCACCTTAAACTCACCCGTAACTTTACCCACTACCGGCACTTCTGTCGATGTGGACTCCGTTTTGTTGACCACATCATCACCGGCCACGCTGGTGATGGTCAAAGTCGTCGTGTCCTTGTTCGGTGGGGTGATATCCGTCGCTGCTGTCTTATCAGTGTCTGTCGCCGTATTGCCCGCTTTGTCCGCTACTGATGCTGTGAAGCTGTAAACTGTACCGTCAGTCACCCAACTCTCATTGGCTGGAACATCTGCACTCCAGGTACCGCCCGTTACCGTCGCCGTAAAGCTGGCTACATCCGCTGTACCGTTATTGACTTTAATCGTGACAACTTGTCCGTCTTCCGCATCCGTCGTACCTGAGACTTTAAAGCTGTCCGTTTTGTCTTTCAGATTGATGGTCGCATAACCATCTGTTCCTTCAGTCACTTGGTTTTCACCGGCAATTTGGTTGATGTCAATGGCAACGCTGGTATCCACTTTATATTGATGCGTTGTTTCAATCGTACCGCTATTGCCCGCTGCGTCAGTAGTGGTGATACTCGCATCCACCACTTTATCGCCATCCGCCAATAGGTCAGCCCCCTTCACATTAATGGTGAAACTACCGTCAGCAGTAACCTTGCCAGTATACTCAACATTATTCACTTTCAAGGTGACAATATCATCCACCTTAAATTCACCCGTGACTTTACCCACCACCGGCACTTCTGCCGCTGTCGATTCCGTCTTGTTAACCACATCATCACCAGCCACGCTGGTGATGGTCAGGGTCGTCGTATCCTTGTTCGGCGGGGTGATATCCGTCGCTGCTGTCTTATCGGTATCTGTCGCCGTATTGCCCGCTTTGTCCGCTACTGATGCTGTGAAGCTGTAAACTGTACCGTCAGTCACCCAGCTCTCATTGGCCGGAACATCTGCACTCCAGATACCGCCCGTTACCGTCGCCGTAAAGCTGGCTACATCCGCTGTACCGTTATTGACTTTAATCGTGACAACTTGTCCGTCTTCCGCATCAGTAGTACCTGAGACTTTAAAGCCGTCCGTTTTGTCTTTCAGATTGATGGTCGCATAGTTATCCGCATCCGTCGTCAACGGTGATTGGCTTTCACCCGCAATCGTTTGGATATCAATCGTCGGTGCCGTGATATCAACCCCATATTTTTGGGTTGCCGTTGCTGTACCCGTATTACCTGCAGCATCGGTAACTTCAACTTTACCCGCTACCGTTGTATCGTCATCTGCAGCTAAATCACTGCCCGGAACCGCAATCGTGAATTTTCCGTCTTTATCGACTTCTCCGCTAAAGTCTTTACCGTTCACCGTCAAGGTCACCGTATCACCAGCTTTGAACTCATCTCCACTAACCGTACCGGTCACATTAATATTGGTTTTGGCTTCCGCTGCATTCAGAATGTTGTCTGTAGTGATGCTGTCAATTTTTAACGTCGTGGTGCTGTTATCCGGCGCCACCAAATCCGTCGCTTTGGTTAGGTCTTCATCGCTATTCGTATTGCCCGCTTTGTCGGCAACCGTCGCTTCGAATTTATACACTTTGGTGTCCGCAATCCACGTCGCACCCGCTGGAACGTTCGCACTCCATGTACCATTGGTAACCGTTGTCGTGATGCTGGACACTTCTGTTGTGCCATCATACACTTTGACTGTCACCACTTGACCGTCTTCAGCATTGGTCACGCCGCTAACCGCAAAACCATCTGACTTATCTTTGATGTTGATGGTCGCATAGCTATCCGCATCGGTACCCAACGGATTTTGGCTTTCGCCCGCAATGGCTTGGATATCAATCGTCGGTGCTGTGGTATCTACCACACTGGTATCACTACCAGTCTGACCAGGATTGCCAGCTATATCAGTGATACTCGCTTTAACCGTTAAGATACCGTTAGCAGGCACTTGCGCCGCTGGCACGTCAACGATAACTTTACCTGCAGTGATCTGTTCCTCTGTCAGTGTAATTGTTCGATCGATCACACCATCGCCATTCGTGTCAACGTTCAACACATCACCTTTGACAGCGCCCGTATCAGCCAAGCTGATCTCTGCTTTAACACCCGCAGCTACTTCACTACTGTTAAGTAATTCATCCCCACCATCGAGAATCTTCACAGCTGGTGCATTCGGTGCCGTCGTATCAATAACCGCACTGTCTTTACCTTCCGGACTCAGGTTGCCCGCCGCATCTTTCACTTGTGCCGTAACAGTTAAGGTGTTGCCTTCTCCTGGGCTCACAATACCCGGTACAGACACGCTGCCTTTGCTGATGTCTGCCGCCGTTAACATGATTGGGGTTAATACAGTGCCATTGGCACTCACCAACAACGTATCCCCTGCTTTGGCTCCCGCCGGTAGGGTGATTGACACCCCAATCTCACCTTCCAGCTCCGCTTTGCTGATTAAGCCGTCATTGTTCGCATCTTCGGTGATCGTGACCGTCGGTGCGCCACTGGCTTGCAGCAACACTTTCGCCTTATCTTCTACCGGACCGGCCGTGTTGCCCGCCGTGTCTTTAATCGTCGCTGTCGCTTTGAAGTCGGTGTTGTTCACCGGCGCCGTACCAAACGCCACGTCAATATAGCCTTGATCCAGTTGCGCTTGGGTCAACGTGAAGTTTTGATCCACGTTGCCTGAGCCGGTCACCGTCAGCACATCACCCACGGCCGCCCCTTTCGGTAGGGTCACCCGCACATCGACCGCACCTTGCAGTTCCGCTGCACTGATGTAGCCGTCGTTGTTGGCATCTTCGGTGATTTCAACCGCTAAGCCTTCAAACACGGTGGTGTCCATCTTCGCACTGTCGCTGCCCGATGCCCCCGGATTGCCCGCCGCATCTTTAACCGAAGCAGTCACTTTCAAGGTTTCACCGTCTGCCGGTAAGCTCGCTTGCGTGGTTTGTGTGCTGCCCGCGGTCACCCCGTTTTGACCTACGGTGTAGGTCGCCAACACGTTGCCCGCCTGGTCAGTAACAGTGATCACATCCCCGTCTTTCGCATCCGCTGAGATTTTAATCTCCACATCGGTGGTGGTTGCACTGCCTTTTTCTTTGGCGTTGATAAAGCCGTCATTGTCTGTATCCAGTTTGATGGTGACGCCTGGCGCACCCGGTTCGCTCAATGCAAAGGTCGCACTGTCGGTTGCGACGTTAGACGCATTACCCGCTTTGTCGGTCACTTTCGCAGTCACGTCCATTTTGCTGCCGTCCGGCAACGGGTTGAACTCTACGGTTACCGACTTGGCATCGATCATGGCTTGGGTCAGCTCGATACTTTGTTGCGCATTGCCTGTGGCAGTAACCACCAACAGGTCGCCGGCAACCGCCGCTGTCGGTAATCCTACTTTCACGCCAACCGTGCCGTCCAACTCCGCTTTGTTAATAAAGCCGTCGTTGTTCGCATCTTCGGTGATCTCCACCGTCACGCCCGGTTGTGTCAGGTTGCTCAGGTCTAAG
>NZ_SMCP01000001.1:276777-371678 GCF_004342725.1 Testudinibacter aquarius
CCGCTGGCGGGGTGACTTTGACTTGTACCCCAGCATCAATCTCGGCTTTGTTCAACTTGCCGTCACCGCCGTCTAAAATCTCAACCGTCGGTTTGCTTGAGGCTGTCACATCTTTGGCAATGTCGCTGTCCGGTGCACTGGTGTTGCCCGAAATATCGGTTGCAGTCGCTTTGACTTCCGTATCGTCTTTCACTTTGTCTTCCGGAATGGTCACCACACCGGTGGTTGGATCAACGGTCACATCCGGATCGGTGGTCGTCCATTTTCCATCCGTATCTTTGCTGATGGTGGTTGTCGTGGTGGTGCCATCCGGTTTGGTATAGGTGATATCGACAGTTTTGGTATCTGCATCGGTTGGTGGGGTGATCGTAACAGAGCCGTCGTCATTGGCTTTGACGTCCGGTTGCGTCGGTGCGGTCACATCTTTGGCGATGTCGCTGTCCGGGGCGCTGGTATTGCCGGAAGTATCGGTTGCAGTCGCTTTGACTTCCGTGCCGTCTTTGACTTTGTCTTCCGGAATGGTCACCACACCGGTGGTCGGATCAACGGTCACATCCGGATCGGTGCTCGTCCATTTGCCATCCGTATCTTTGCTGACCGTGGTGGTGGTTGTCGTGCCGTCCGGTTTAGTATAGGCGATATCGACGCTTTTGGTATCTGCATCGCTTGGTCGGGTGATCGTCACAGAGCCGTCATCATTGGCTTTGACGTCCGGTTGCGTCGGTGCAGTCACATCTTTGGCGATGTCACTGTCCGGGGCGCTGGTGTTGCCGGAAGTATCGGTTGCAGTCGCTTTGACTTCCGTGCCGTCTTTGACTTTGTCTTCCGGAATGGTCACCACGCCCGTGGTCGGATCAACGGTCACATCCGGATCAGTGGTCGTCCATTTGCCATCCGCATCTTTGCTGATGGTGGTTGTCGTGGTGGTTCCATCCGGTTTGGTATAAGTGATATCAATAGTTTTGGTATCTGCATCGGTTGGTGGGGTGATCGTCACAGAGCCGTCGTCATTGGCTTTGACGTCCGGTTGCGTCGGTGCGGTCACATCTTTGGCAATATCACTGTCCGGTGCACTGGTATTGCCGGAAGTATCGGTTGCAGTTGATTTGACTTCCGTGCCGTCTTTGACTTTGTCTTCCGGAATGGTCACCACACCGGTGGTCGGATCAACGGTCACATCCTGATCGGTGCTCGTCCATTTGCCATCCGTATCCTTGCTGACCGTAGTGGTCGTGGTGGTTCCATCCGGTTTGGTATAGGTGATATCAATAGTTTTGGTATCTGCATCGGTTGGTGGTGTGATCGTCACAGAGCCGTCATCATTGGCTTTGACGTCCGGTTGCGTCGGTGCAGTCACATCTTTGGCGATGTCACTGTCCGGGGCGCTGGTATTGCCGGAAGTATCGGTTGCGGTTGATTTGACTTCCGTACCGTCTTTCACTTTATCTTCCGGAATGGTCACCACACCGGTGGTCGGATCAACGGTCACATCCGGATCGGTGGTCGTCCATTTTCCATCATCGCCTTTGACAACCTTAGTTGCTGTCACTGTACCATCTGGTTTGGTATAGGTGATATCAATAGTTTTGGTATCTGCATCGCTTGGCGGGGTTATGACAACTGAGCCATCATCTTTAGCATCTACATCAGGGGAGTGTGGCGCAGCGGTATCTGGTGCCGCTTTATTGCCTCCATCACGAGGAATCAGCGCCGCCAATGGTAATAATGCCAATAACCACCAAGGGCTAAATACCCAC
The DNA here is from genome assembly GCF_004342725.1 of Testudinibacter aquarius. GTDB lineage: Bacteria > Pseudomonadota > Gammaproteobacteria > Enterobacterales > Pasteurellaceae > Chelonobacter > Chelonobacter aquarius. Next base: position 278,535 of record NZ_SMCP01000001.1, read on the forward strand.
AGACCGGTGATTTCATCACCTCCGAGCGCTTGTGGAGCAGCAACTTGTTCTGCCAGCATACTGACCGCATCAGAAGTTTCTCCGGATTCAGGGACATAAGCATACATTTTACCGCTTTCATGCTGACCTACCAATAGGTTGGTTACTGCTGCCGGGTCTTCATCACCATAATAATCTTCAATGATAATATCCGGCACCATGTCACCATTTTCTAACATAACCTGCAAATCATTGCCTACTCGCTTAGCAATCAAGTTTTGCGGTGCATAGCCTGTTGTATCGTCAATTAATTGATAATTAACGTTATCTTGAGCTTGAATAGTTAAGGTTGCACCATTTTCAACTTTATAACTGGCTACTTCAGTTTTAGCATTTAATACTTTTAATGTAATTGACATAATTTTATCCCTAATCTTGATGAGATCGTCTGTCGACGCTTCCATTAATATCTAAACCGGTTATTAATATACGAATAAACTGAATTAAATTTATTCATATCAGTACTCTAAAATTTACAGTTCGCTACCATAAACAATGATTTCTACTCGACGATTCGGTAGATTACATTGTGTTTTAGCTGCAATATTTTTGCGGTATTCAACCTCGCAATCTTTGACGAGAAGCTCACTTTCACCAAATCCGGTAGCCTTAATCGGTAACTTAACACCTTCATTTATTAGTGTTTCTTTAATAGCGTCAGCACGTCTTTCAGATAATTTCTGGTTATAGCTATCGGAGCCCACCGGATCGGTATAACCGTTTACTTCGATTTTACTAATCGCTTGCGGATGGAAGATTTTAATTTTCTCTGCAAATTCCCGCACATTACGTTTACCTTCAGGCAAAACATCTTTGTAACTATGTTTGTCCAGTGGGAAAGTCGCATTAGCATTTAATAATTTTGCATCGAGAATATATTCGGTTTGATTACAAGAAGAGGAGGAAACGCGAGAAACGGTTTGCGCTTGCATTTGTAAACTTTTGATATCTTCAATGCCTTGCTCCGGCTCTGTCCGTTCAAACATCAAAGAACCGTTTGAGGATTGCCTAATTTTAATATAGGTGACTTGGTGGCTAGGTGAAACAAATTTAACACCATTGATACGGTTGCCCGCACCTTTATTACTACTAAAAGAGGAACTGATTAAGTTACGATCAGCACATAGAATTACCGGGCTAAAACCATTATTCAGTAACGAAGTTTGGTAATCACCATTGACATAAATATTAACTGCCGGCCCCGTAATATCAGCCTGTCGATAGAATACAACCATACCTTGGTTAGCACCTAGATTCTCAGTGCTCACCTTCTCCGGTAAATAATTACGCCACTTTTCCAGTGGTTGGTTATTTCCTGTACTTGGTAACTGACAGCCTGTTAAAGCTACTGTAGCCAGTATCATGATGCTAAATTTTTTCATCCCGGATCCTTCAATAAGTGTAATTAAAATTAAGTTTCTTGTTCAGAATATGATAAGAAACAGCGATAATCATGCCCTGCACATAGTAAATTGATAGCTTAATATAAATTAATAGAAAAGTTTAAACAACAAAAATTTAACTTAATTCACACAAACAAAGCTATAACATACTTGTGAAATACATAAAATGACATATAACTATTTGAAAGCACTTAGAATAACTCAAAAGAGGTATTTTTTGTTAGGAATGGTTTAAAAACCAAGTTAATTAGTTGGATATTTATTTGAAGATCAACATTAATGTAAGTTAAACATTGAAGAAAATTACTCTACTATGAGAAGAAATGTAAAACAGTAGATTGAATTTTTAACCTACTATTTTTATCGAGGACGATGTACTTTATCGTTTCATATGAATAGATTGATTAATCGGCATAAAAGGACAAAAGTAATGCTCAAAATGCGGTTGAAGCCGTACATCGGCATTGAGCAAATCGGCGAAAAATGGGCAATTCCTGTAACCAACTGAGGACAAACAATCACACCACTTTCGCTATTTTTCAAAGGTCGGTTAGATGGTATAATTAAACTATAATATGCCTGATACAGAATTTTGAACGCCTTCTGATCAAACTCTTACTTTAAATCCTATTTCACTTCCGGCTCGCTGTTTTTCCATTTTCCTTCATATAAAACCTTGCCGGTTTTATCGGTGAGTTTTCCTTGTCCGCTAAACTCATTATTGTCAAAATAGCCGCTATACACTTTTCCGTCAGGAAAAATATACTCGCCTTTTCCGTGACGTTTTCCTGCGTTATATTCTCCGCTATATTTCGAGCCGTCTTTATAGCTATACAAACCACTCCCCGCTATTACCCCGTTTTTAAAGGTGCCTTGATAACTATCTCCGCTTGGAAATGTTAATGTGCCTTGGGTACGTTGATCATTATCATATTGACCGATATAAACTTCCCCGTCACTAAACGTGAATTTACCTTGTCCGTGCCGTTTTCCGTCTTTTATTTCTCCGTCGTAAACCGAACCATCAGGAAAATTAATGATCTCTGCAAATGCACTGTAGCAGAACAAACTTAAAAGTGCGGTGGTAAGAAAAACGAGTTTTTTCATAATATATCCTGTTGTTTATTCACATTCATTCACTTTAGTCATCGGTTTTACCGCTTGATTAATCATGTTTGCAACCTGTTTTTGATTATTGCCGGTAAATACCTTGCCACCTGTTGCCGTTGCAATACAATTTGCAGCCTTAGCCCCACCGATATCAACTACATTGATTTTCAAACGTGGCTTTTGTTTCGCAATTTGCCGTGCTAAAGAACAAACATCGCCCGACTTACAATTATCTTCGCCATCACTGATAATCAAAATAAAGGCATCGCGGTTCTTGCCGTCAACCATTGCTGCCGCTTGTTGCAATCCGCTATAAAGCGGAGTTCCGCTATCTTCCCTGGACGGTAGCATACCATTGATTTTAGCCTTCAGCGCACCGCGTTTACTCGGCGAATAACGCCCTAAACGGGTTGCTGCCGGACATCGATACAAGGATACCAAACCGATTTCAACATTGGGTGAGATATTATTAATAATCGAAGCCGACGCTTTTTTAGCTACACCCAATCGATTCGGTGAACGATACATATAATTGATTTCAGCCTCTGTTACGCCATAATTTGTCCATCTCTGCTGGAAATCTTTAAGCGTTTGCGGACTTTCCGCCAACGTCAAAAACATCGATGCCGAATTATCAAATACGATGACCATCTGCGGCGTTTTTCCCGGGTCAACTTTTGTTCTGCACTCTTTTGCTTTATTTACAGTCTCTGCTACCACAGGCGGTGGAAGTTGAGGTTCGATCTTTGCGGTTTCCGTCGGCGGTAAAATCAATTTCGGTAATTCGATTTTCGGCATAATGGGTTCTAACTTAGCAACTTGCGGATATTGAATGTCCGCTTTAACTGCCCGTACCAACTCCAACTGCATTTGAGGTCGAAAATAGAACCACCATGCCAAAAATCCGAGTAGCAATAACAATAACGGCAGTAGCCACCAACACCAACGACGCGAAGTTGCAGCAACAAGCGGTGGAGCGACGGCTGGCGCAATAATCGGTTTTGGCAGTTCTTTTCCCATACCCCAACCGATAATCACCGGTTCATCATTGATAAGATAGACTTGGCTGGTATCCTGTTTTGTTGCGTCTACCAGTTTTTGTAACAATTCAGCTTGGGCGGGCTGAATTTTTCCATTGTTTTTTAACTCCTCGGCCAAACGTTCTATAGACTGCAAACGTTGGGCAATTAAGGTATTGATTCTGGACGCAAGAGGCTTATCCTTCTCCCCGCTCCCCAGCGGATAAGGCTGTCCTTCTAAATCGGTGTACCATTCGACATAATCCGCATTTTCTCTTGGGCGGGCAAACAAACTTGCGGTGCTCGGCGGCAAATGACGCAGCAAAATTAACATCAGTTCGTTATATTGGCTGAAAAGCGCTACCGCAGAGGCATCACTCTCTTGCTTGGTTAATCTTGCCAGTCGTTGCATACCAATCCTTTCTTACACCAAATATTTATTTCTTTAACACAAAAATGCGTTTTTAACACAAGAAAATCAGCGGTTATAAATCAAGCTACCTACCTCAAACGTAATGTAACCTAAAATATAACCGCTTATTTTACCAGCTATAGCCCTAATGTTTTTTGCAGTTGCCCCAGTTTTTGCTGTAGCGCTTGCAATTGAACTTGCTTCTCGACTTCAGAAGCACTTGAATTATTAACCCCATTTAACTGCTTCTCCACCTCGGCAATTTGCGCTTGCAGATCGGATCTCCCTTTCGCCTTTTGCTTCAAATCCCGTGTAAGTGAATTTAACGATTTGGTGAGCTTCGCTTGCTGCGCTTTTTTCTGGCTGATCGACTGATTAACCGACTTTTGCTGTGCTTGAATATCAGCATAAATTTGGCGGAATTTTTTATTGGTTTCCTGCTCGTTCAACAAAATTTTCTCTTTTTGCTCAATCCGCTGATCATAACTGCCGGAAAATTTACATGCAGCTTTAGAGAACACATTTAATTCAACGCTCGGATCGCACTCCTCGGCCGTGGCGGAACACGAAGATATCAGCGCTGTAGCAGATAAAAGTGCGGTCAAAGCCAATAATTTTACTTTGTTCATGAGATTATCCTAATCTGATTGCCGTACGTTGTTTGGAAACCTCTCTCACCTGATTTTCCAACAGATTGATTTGTTTATTAAGCTGTGCAATTTGCGCATTTAACTTCTGCACATTTGCGCCGGATTGCCGCTCTTGTTTCGCCACATCACGCCAAACAGTCTCTTTTTGTTTCATTTTACTCAATTTATCGTAGAGATATTTAATATTACCATCAACTTGCGCCAACTGTTGTTTAGCCTGAGTTCTTTGGATTGTATTATTGTTAAGCTGTTTTTGTAAGTTGTTTAATGTTTGTTTGTTTTGCGCCAACACAATTTTTGCCGAATTGGTCACGGCTTGAACTTGTGCAGTATCATTTTTTACATCATTAATCGTTGCATTAATCCGTTGTTCTTTGTTGGAATATTTTGCACGTTGATCTTCTAAATAATAGTTTGCTCCCATTAAAACGCCACAACCGGCAACCGCACCAATCGCAGCACCGGCTACTGCATCTTCCGAGTCACCAGACAGTGCACCGATCAGCCCGCCAAGCAAAGCACCGCCCAAAGCGCCCATTCCACATGAACTGCGCCCCGACTCACTAAAGAATTTGGCTTGCTGTCCCTGTGTCAATCGGCTATCGACATTGCTGCTGGAGCCGAGACCATCATTTTGGCAACCGGTTAAAACAATACTTGCCGATAGCGCCAATGCGCTCAAAATTGTTTTGCTATTTTTGATTAAGTACATATATGCTCCTATTGGTTGTGCCACTTATTATTATTTACTAATATATACCATTACTTACCATTGCTTGCAATCAGCCAACCATTGCTCACGATTTACCTTACCGTCTTTATAATACTGTTGCAAATGTTTCCAATAAAGATCAACGTACTCTGTTAAATTCGCCTTGCCTGTCAGCTGTTTTTTATCCACTTGCGTCTGAACCGTTGCAATATTATAAGCGGTACTGGTGCTCACAATCGTATCGGCATAATAAGTCAATACAAAGTCACGCACGCCTTTTGCTTCCGCCAGCACAGTCTTGCTTTCTTCGATCGCCGTAGGCTCACAAAGACCAATCGGCTCACTGCCCGCCGGACAAGCCTGTGCAATATAATTTTGTGCAGCCACTTTTTGCTGATAATTAGCCTCTAAATCGGCAATATTAGTGCATAGAAATGCACCTAACTCCAACACAGAACGAATAGCGTGATCTCGCTGTTCATCACGCGACTGATTAGCAGAGCGCAATGCATCTTGTAATGACTTAAGCTCTTTTTTCACGTTTTCATTTTCAATATCATTGGTGATTTTTTCCAATTTGCCCACAATATTACTACCGCTACCGTGGCTGTCGTTTTTTAAATTATCATTACCAAGATTTTTCCATTCATTCTCTATTTGTTTGATCCGATCACCCGAGGTTAATACCGGAGCGGCTATCACCACACGAAACCCCATATCCTTGGCTTTATCCGCCTTACCGTCAGCGGCATAAAACGGTTTCTCAATGCGTAATGCACTGGATATTTCACTTTCGGAAGTGAGATAACTTCCCCCCCGCACGGTAACCCCGCCATTTTGTCCGTGATAGCGATCCAGCTTGTTAAGTTTAAACGGATCAAGCATCATTTCGCTGGCATTGCCGAGCATATCGAACAGTCCTAACGGATTCGGCTCTAACAACCCGCCCAATTGCAAGCGCCCGTTTGCCGATTGCGAGCCGGAAAACCACGCATAGGCCTTCAAACCATTTGGTACAGGAAACGTGTTTTCTCTAAATTCGGAAGCTGAAACCGCAATACCGCCGCGTGCTGCATATTCCCATTCGGTATTGCTTGGCAGGCGAATAAAACCACTGACGCCATCTTCTTTCGGTAACTTATCCCGCCCATTTTTCATCAGCCATTCATTGTATTTATGACTGAAATTCACCGCATCAAACCAACTCACATCGACGGCAGGCTGCCGCCCTTTCAGATTAGGAGACGGGCATTGTTCATTCATCACTGCTTGATATTGCAATTGCGATACTTCATATTTCGCCATTAAAAAATACCGCTCTTGCTCCTTTTCATTATTCTGCCCACTAAAGCCGCCGGAGATATAATTCGGTGTAGAATGCTCAGCGAACGCCTCTGTGCCGCTATCGCTGCCCAACACAACAGACATATCGTCCAAAGGGGATTTTGTTCCGGTTTTGACAATTCGAAAAACCATGCTGCCATGACAAGGCATCGGCATGATCACATCCTCTTTATCCGCTTTGGGATTATAAAATTTTTCATCCCATTGCTCCGCTTGAGCTGCCGCACTGAACATAAAAAGTGCGGTCAACACTCGACATTTTTGATTGAATACCGTATTAAACATTGCGTAGACTCTCCGCCGGTTGAATTTTTACAGCCCGAATACCGCCAATTCCCGCAACGATTGTTGCCATGACGAGTGCCGTAGCAAAAGCTATACCAAGATGATTTAAGTGCAAATTACTGATAAAAATGTCGGCGGATAAATGGCTCCCCAACACCGAATTGAATGCGTGGCTACCCAAAAAGAATAAACAACAGGAAATAACAAATGCGGCTGAACTGAGCAATAACGCTTGAATAATCAAGTAAACCACCACTGAATAAGGTTTAAATCCAAGTAAACGCAACAAGGCGATTTCCTTACGTTTACGATCAATATTCGCCAAAAATGCGCCGATTAGCGATAAAATACAGCCTAAACCCGAGGTAAAAGCAATCACGCCGAAAATCACATTCAGCACCCAATCGATGGCTTTGACATTTTCAATCGCATTGGCTTCGGTACGGGTTTCAATATTATTTTCACGCAATTTTTGTGCCAACGGGGCAACATCATCCAAACTTTTAGCATAGATTCTTGCTCTGGCAAACGATTCTCTAGCTTGAGTGCGAACCAATTCTCCTTGAACATTGGCGTCTTGGAAAAGTGCGGTTTGGTAACCGTCACGATAGTCTTCCATGGCAAGCAAAACAGGAAGTTGTACAAAAGCGGCGGCGCGTGCAAATCGACTTTCGGGTAAAATACCTTCGACACTTAATTCTACAATGCCGTTTTCATCAATATTATTCCGTTTTCGACTGACGACCAACCGCACTTTATCACCTGTTTTCGCTTGCAATTTTTCAGCAGAAAGTGCCGACAGAATCACGCCGTTTTCCTGTTTCAACTCCATTTGCTCTAACAACGTATCACCTTTGGCTGTTGGTAAAATCTCTACATTTTTTATAAAACGATTGGAACTGATATTGATATCGGCAGACGTGTTTAGTGAGCGGGTCAACGGAATCACAAATGCCGTCTCGGGCTGTGCTTTCAACCAATCAAACCAGGCCTGTTTCAAATTTAAATTACCGACAATTTTCACTTCCAAATTCTGTGGGTTATTGGTCAGTTGTTGCTGCAATTGTGAAACAACGCCGTATTTTAAACTGAACAATAATAATAACGGCGCAATAACCGCAACCAAAGAAGCGACGATACAAAACGAAACATTTCGGTCATAAAGCAAATCCAACCATGCCAGTTTAGCCAGCAATCGATTGGACACTTTCAAATTATTCATGCCGCACCGCCTGATTGCTTGCCAAACACCGCACAACCGGCTGAGGTTAAATCAGCTTGCAAATAAGGCAATTTTCGGGCGTTAATCAACGCCCGATCATGTGTGACCACCAACGCAGCAATATTCTGTTCTTGTACTAAATTCAACATCAGATCAAATAAAATGTTTGCATGCTCGGGATCTAATGCCGAGGTTGGCTCGTCTGCCAATAATAATTTGGGTTTATGCGCTACCGCCCGAATGAAGGCAACCCTTTGTCGTTCGCCGATAGAAAGACGATTGGGATAAGATTCCAATAAATGGCCAAGATTCAGTTGCTGGACCAGATGTGAAATCCAATCACTATCGACCTTCTCATTAACAGCATTGTTATTGAGAATATCGTTCGGCAACCCAATATTCTGTTTAACCGTTAAGAATGGTAATAGCCCTCCGGTTTGGAGCATAAATCCCAGAGATGTTGCCCTTAGTGTCGCAAGTGCGGTTTGATTTTGTTGTAAAATAAGCGGGCTGATATCCTGCTCTGCGGCTAATTGGTAACGTGTTAGTCGAGTCGGTTTCAGAATCAAACCGATCATTTCAAGCAGCGTGCTCTTACCACAGCCGCTTGTGCCGCAAATAGCGACAACTTCGCCGCTATTTAACGATAAATGTGGTAAGGAAACCGTAAAAGCATTATTGCCTACACCACGACAAACCGACATGTTCTCAATATGCAGCATAATACGCTCTTATGGTAACGCTTCCAAAGGAACCGGATAAACAAAATCACGACTGTCGCTCTCTTCGGACAAGGAAATCCAACGGGCGCTATCTTCGTTCATAATTTGATAATGGCGTAATTTTTGATGTAAGCCACGCAAAAACCGCTCTTGCTCTTGAGCGCTCATGCCTTTCCAAGTCTCTTCATCTATTGAGGCAATTTGGCTTTTATAGGGAATGTCGTCCAGATATTCCCCCATCAGACCTAGATCAGCAATTTTTACCGAGGCGTTCTCTTTCAGTTTATTGGGATCCTGTCCCATTGCTGCGGCAACAGAACGTAATTGAGTAAACATATCACTCGGTGAAATCAATCCGCTGTTGGCAGCTTCTGCAATTTTTTTCACGACATCGCTTAAATCGCTCAGCTGAGATTTGGTCAATAATACCCTTGCTTCTGCAGTCGGGCTGTTTTTGACAAAATCTTTATCGCTAATCCATGCTTTGAAAACCGGCGGAGCCGTTGTTCCTTTCACATCGCCCAAGTATGCCAACTGCATCGCTTTACCCAATAAAGCGGCATCTTTTGCAATTTCGCTGTCGTCTTTTTCTTCCGCCTTTTTCGCTTCTTTGTTCTCTTCCACGGTTAATGCGCTGCCGGCAGCCAATTCACCACGGTAGGCGAGTTGTACTTGCGAAGTGATCGCTTTTGCCAGCGAGCTGACTTTATCACCGAATTCATTCACATCTCCGGCATTCACCGGATAATACAGCGGCTTATTCAAATAATTGTTAAAGGCCAAATCAACATACTGCTTTTGTGCCTCATCATGATTTTTCTTACCCGCTGCCGTTTTTAAATGCAATGTATAAATAGCGACACCTCGATGTTGGGCTTCCAAGCGCAGCTGTTTGGCATCTAATCCGGTGCTGGATAACGGATTATTCCCGTCTAATGCGCCGGCATCGGAGATCAAAACAATGTAACGCCCGCCAAAGTTGTCCCAAGCGATATCATTTAGTGCTGTAGCAATACCGGCATAAGCATCTTCATTAAACTCCTTACTGGACACTTTGGCCTGTTTCAAATCGGCTACTTTATTCATGAAATCTTTGCCGTCTTTGACCGTGCTGGGATCAACAAACATTTTTGCGGTATATTCCAGCCCCGGTGTCGCCGCTGTATTAGAGCGAAACGAGACCAAACCAAATTTTACTTGTTCACTTAAATTTTCTTTTTCGATTTGCGCATAGATTTGCTTCATTGCTTCACGCGTGCGGTTGATATAGGGATCCATGGAAATAGAAGAATCAATGACAAACACAATCGCTGCGCTGAAACCCGTAATTTTTTGCGCATTCGTCACCGCACCGGCTGTTGATGGGTTTGTCGCTGCACCAGCTGTTGAGGTATTTGCTCCTTGGGTAGGATGTTGGGTATTGCTTAAGACTTTATCGTCCTTGCTGACGGAAGCGACTTCTAAAATACGCTCATAAAAGCCTTTACTGTTCATCACCTCTTCGCCTTGCAAAATAGGTAATAAGTAGAAATTCTTTTGGAAATCAATGTACTCTGCCGGCTCTTGCGCCAACACTTGCGGGGTATGTTTCCCGCTGTTTAAATCGGCGCGAATAGGTTCAAGCAGTGCCGCCGGATTATCCGCCTCAATCAAACTTTCCAGCGTCGCTTTGTCTTTAAAAAACAACAGGGGATCACGTCCTGCCGGATTGGTAAATGCCAATGTCATTTGCATATTCCACGGCACGGCACATTCGCTTGCCAACCAGCCGACGGTTTTTCCGAACGTATCCGGCCCAACTTGTAGCCACTCTTTGCCATTCACACTCTCTCGTTGATAGACATAATAACGAGAAAACACAACGGCTTTTTTACCGCCGCTCTGCCCGGCACTCTCAACCAATTCACAAGTCGGTGTGCTCAGCACACGCTGAAATAACGTTTTTTTCCCTTGTTGCAATAACGGTTGTGCCGCCACCGCACTTTGGGTCAACAATGAGCCTAGCAATAATGCCGAAGAGAGTAATTTAAGATATCCGATCATTTTTTCAACTCCTGTAAACGTGCTTTTGCCTCCGCATTATTCGGATCAGCCTCTAACGCCGTTTCATACCAATAAATGGCCGTTTCTTTATCTGCACTGAAACAGCCGTTTGTCGTTGCCGTTTCATATTCTTTAGCATACGCCACCGCAATCGCAGCATTACCGCCCTGTGCTTTATTCGCATATAACCGTTGGGCAATACCGCACTTATTCGCTTTTTTCGCCTCGGCAATCAGCACTAAAATTTGGCTATCGTCCGGATTACTGTTCAAACAACGCTGAAGAAATGCGATCTCATCATCACTACCCGCTTGTATCGAACAAGCGCTAAGTTCAGACGGTTTAACCTCGGTCGCTTCAGCCGATTTATCCGACAACAGAAAGAACCATGCCGCCGCTGCAGCCAAAATGAGTAACAATAACCCGCCTATTATCAAACCGAGCTTGCTTTTCGGTTTTTCCGTTTCGGTTACCGGTATAGCCACCGCCTCAGTCTCTAACGGTGGTTCTGTCATGACTTCCGGCTCCACAACTATGGATTCAGGTTCCTCTATTATCGGCATTGTCTGCACAACGGCTGTCGGCGCAACGGTTGTCGGTTCATGGCGAATATCACTAACACGGCTCGTATCGCCGCTGGCAGAAGAAGCTAAAATATTACCCACCATTTTCAATACGCCACGATCAGTCACCACATTGTCTACCGCATGGGTATCGCGCACCATCATTTGATATTGCACATTGGCATTTTGTTGTACCAAGGCATCCACTAACCAAGGGCCAAGTTCCCCTTGTAAAATCCCGTCAACCACACTCAGCTGCGTTACTCTATGCCAAACCGGTTCCGTGTTCCATTGGTTATCTTGTGCGAAATAGTAATGGTCCTGACTACGCTGGATGCTAACTTCAACCTCTGAACCGCCCTTCCAGTTTGCCGCAGAAAATTGGGCATATCCCGGTCTGCTCTCTTTTAATTCGATTCTTAACATGACGCTGTACTCCAATTTCTCTAGTTGATTGCCGAAGCGCTAAAAATCGTCAATACATCGCCCAATTTGGCATTTTGTGACGCATCGATTTCACGCCCCGCACTGTGTCCCGCATTACTCTCGGCAAACTGCCCGAAAGCCACGAACCAATCAAATAAATAGTTCTTCATAAAATTATTGGTGCTTTCATTCAGTTTCGGCAAATTATTGATTTTTTCGACTTCTTTAAATTCGAACACAGCAGCACCCGCTACCGCCCGACTTGCGGGGCGCTGATTTAACGGTTGATGGATAAAATCAAGCCATGCAATGAAATCAGCAATCAACATATTCATTGAAAAAACCTGCCGTTCGACCAACTGATCGCGTTTGCTACCGGTATTTTCATTTTTAAATACGACTTTTGACAATTTCTCTTGCAGTTTCAATCGATTCGCTCCGGTCACTAATTCGCCCACTAACGCTTCGATATTTTGCTTGCTAAAACCGAAAAAATTCATCAGATGGTCATTATTGGAAATGCCACGCAAATGTTCAATCCAGGCTTTAAACACCGCTTGAGCAAAACGTGATTCGGCAATCGGCTCAATAATCGTTTTTTCCGGACTCGTCGGCATCTCTTGCGGCTCAGCAAAAAGATCAAAGCCATCGTCAAAACCGAAGCCACCGCCAAAATCATTGCTCAGCTCCTGCTCTTGATCTTTTTCGTCATCAAGTGCGGTTTCGTCCATATCACTAAAATATAACGAACGGATGGTATCTTCGGGTAATTGCAAACAGCGCAAGAACTCACCCACCAACATAGCCTTTTTTCCCAGTTCATTGGCAACCGCATTTGCCAGCTGCCGTTTTTTACTGACTTCTTCCGCACCGTCACGTTGATACCAACTGGAAAAACGATTTTCGACAATATGATTGATCGCTTCATTCAGTTGTTCTTTAATCCGCTGTTGTTTCACTTCAGGCAAGGCGATGGCTTGCAAATAGTCGCTAATTCGCTTCATACCACCGTCATTCAACAACATCATCGCATCCCATTTTTGCTCGGGATCAGCGACATAGGTGCGCACATCCGGATCTGCCGCAAAAGTACGCCGCATCAAGGCAAGTTGTCCTTGTTCACGTTCGGCGATCTCTTTTTCGTTTTCAAGCTCTAAAAACGGCACCGGAAAGCCCGGTTTCCGAACCAAAAACAAGTTGTTGAACGGTTTACCGTTTGACCAATCGTTGATCCAATCATAGTTGCCGAAACGTTCTAAAATGGTTTGTTGCAATAATCCGCCCACTCCCCAGCTCTGTTTCAACATGCCTTCTGCTTTGGCAAGATCAGATTGAATACGGATATCAAATTTAGTAATTGCCCACAATAATCCCGGTTTGCGAGCGCTACGTTGTTCAGCCGTATCACCTTGTGTTTTTTTGATCCAACGCTCCAAGACCGGCCCGACTTCATTCACTTCCGATTGCGCATTCGACGGAGTACACATAATCAAAATATTCATCTCTTGACTGTCGGTGTAACGTTCAAACAGGTACGCCACTTTCCCCCGCAAAATAATTTGCGGAATCAGTTCTTTTTCACTCACCTCTGGCAGCGATTTAATCGATAACCGCCCTCGATAACCGGGAAAATCAAGTAAATCCACATTTTCAAACGTTGGAGAGCATGTTTTGTTGATTAACGGGAATACCAATTCGGCGGTAAGTGCGGTCAATTGAGCCAAGGAAATGTCAACAGCATCACTTAATGTCCCGTCATTCAAACTCGGACGAACTTGAATATTCTCATCTTTTGCTGAACCCAACCGATCCAGCATATCAACATTCATAATACTGTCGGCTTGTGATAATGCGCCATCAACCTCTTTAACAACCGCACTTAGCGGCGCATATACCTTCTCCGGATGCCCTAATTTGGCCAACGCATGGGCAAATTGAATATAGATCGAGGTTAATTCAGCCACTTCTCCCCACAAAATAGAAAACAGCGCTGCACGATCTTGAATCTCAAGCCTTGGCGCAAGTGCGGTCGCTTTTGCCCAATAGCTGCCTTGCAGGGCGGCAAGGGATTTGCCGAAACTATCGGTCGCATAATCCTGTAAATCGACTACATCGTCTGCCGTCACGCCGTTAACCGGTGCTGCTTTTGTCTGTTGTGTCGCCCTTTTGATCAGTTCATTGATTTGCTGCGGCTCACATTGATAATCTATTTTCTCTTTATCAAAATCATTAAAATAAGAATTCAATAAAATCTTGGCAATTTCAATTTCGCTGAACAGACGCAACTCCAGCGGAAAACCATCAATCCCGCCTTTTTCCGTTCGACTGAAACGTGTAACCAGCCCTGTGGCCTCTTTGCCTCCGCCAGGCGGATTAATATGTTCGATAAAATCCAATTGCCTGCCGTCGAATGTGGTTTCCAATTTACCGTTTTCGCCTGCCGCCAAAGCAGAAACCAGATAGGATTTTCCGGCTTGGGACAATCCGAAAAAACCGACGGTCATCGGGCGCGAAGAGACTGCTCCCAGACGCTTTGCCGTATTGCGTAACCGCCGCAATTCTAAAATCAAGCTATCGGCTTCACTATTCAAGCGAGCAACATTCGGACGAACATCACTGACCCAATCAATTGCTTTTTGTGAGCCGTTAAAAATATTTTGCCAAGATTCGGTTAATTTCGCTGCTATTTCGCTCATCTTTTCACGCTTCCACTATCCAACCAGTAATCCGTATCACTCAACCCAACATCCGTCATGGTATTGAGTGCCAACTTAATATCCTCATTACGGCGACAACTTGCGCCATCGCTTGCCGAAACGGCTTTCACATAGAAGTTTTCCGCTTTCTCTTTATTGCTGAAACGGCCACTTTTCGTTTTGACCCCCAGTGTTACCGTCAAAGAAACCCCATTGGCGACACGCTGTTTTACTGCTGGATTAATAATATCCAAAGTATAAAGCGGAGAAGCTGTCCAACGCTCTACATTCAACTGACGGAAACCTAAACGGGTGAATCCACGCACTTCAAACGAGGTGTCAGGGAAATCATAATCCTCATTATCCAGATCAATTTCTTTATAATAAACATTGCTGTCCTTGATCACATTGTTATTATCCAGCAATCCGATATATTTCACGGTTGAATAGGAATGCATCGAGGCAGAACGGAAATTAAAATTCGGCAAGCGCAAATGTTGGCTTAAAAAGCACAGCATCGCCCCCACCGCCGCCGTTGTTTTCGGATCTTCTATCCGTCCTTGTTTATTGAACGGGTACCAGCCTCCGGTGCGATAATGGTGCAACGGTAAAATTCTGCCCACAGGAAGCGGCACTCTGGATTTGAAGAAAGACTGAATTCCCGGTAAACGCGACGGACGGCCGGTCAGCAGTAGAACATCGCACTGGTAACTGTTAATAACCTCACAAAGTGCGGTAAATGTTTTACAGATATCGTAATAATCGCCTTTGATGAAACGCTGATGAATCAAGCGCAAATCCACTTTAATCGGCAATTTCATAATATTGAAATCACTGTTTCTCAATAATCGGCGGATAGGCTCATTGATATAATTCAAAACACTCTCTGTCGGGTATTCCGCCTCGGACAGTAAATCGGCAAATGTCACCCCGCTCAGCGTGTTCTCGAAGGAGAACGGATTGTATTGTTCGTATTCTTTTAAAATCCGTAAGCCAATCGGACTAAACACCTGCAATGTCAGTTGCTGACGTAATAAAGCATTCTGGACTTTTAACGCCTGCTTACCGATCAATTCAGATAAAATAGGTTCCGGATCAACCAGTCCCAATACTTTTAGCCCATTGGTTAATGAGCTCAAAACCACATCACGCACAATATCCAACAGAATATCATCACCGGCAACTTTAAACCCATCGCGAAAACGTTGGGTCGGCACCAGAAACGCATTGCTTCCGCCGGAAAACTCGCTATTTTCCCCGTAATCCAAAGCGTAATCATTGATAACCAAATCCGTTGTGCCGCCACCGATATCGACCGAGGCAATCGTAATCCGCTCTTTTTGGGGTTTATCCGGACGAACCATTGCCGCAATAAACTCCTCCGGACGGCCGCCATAATTATGTTGCGTTTCATTAAAGAAATAGACTATCTGACCGCAAGTTGCTTCATCCCACTGAATATAAACTTCAGGTAGAATCGGCCAATACTTATGCCGCGCTGCATCCGTAGTAAAATCCAAATCGTCATCAGATTTATCCCACCCCAAACTTTTCCATACCAAACCGATCGCTTGATACATACTGTTTTTGAAAATTTCACGTTCCGGTTTCGGCATTGCCGGCGGAATGGTTAAGATAATCGAACGTAAAAAACGAGGCGTGCGCGAATGTTCCAACTTGCCGCGCTGTGCCGGACTGTTAATTTGCATCAATGCCTGCATTAACACTTCCGACAACATAAACATCATTAACGAACTGCGGGAATATTTCGGTTGGAATACCGGCATTTTTCGCTCGAACTCTTCTTCGACATCATCCCGCAAACTATGCAAGGCTTCACCGAATTCATTAATCAATCCCGATAATGGTTCGGCAGTGGCATAAGGTTCATAATCGGTTTTGACATAAGAAGAATTGAAACGCCAGCCTTGTTCGTATTTTTCAATATCCCACAAATATCGCTTCGGACTGGATAAACCGGTCGAACCTTCGTTGCCTTCACGACGACTTGCCAAACGCGCCGCTTCCTTGCCGACACGGGCAATCGTTGCCCATTGAAACGCATCCCGTCGTCCGCTTTGCACTGAGAAATGATCTTTACCGAAGGAGGCTTGGGCGAACTCAATCCGACTTTCAAAAGGCTCATGGTAAACCTGTTCCGGACGATTTAAATCCCGTAGTTCCAACTCATAACGTTTTTTTAAGCCGTCTTTTTCTTGCTCGTGATCTTCGATCAAAATACCGCAGGTACGCGAATTTCCGACATCTAAAACCATATCAACAGGAATTGCCTTAATAATATCATCCGTTTTATTCGAGACGACTTTAATTCTCGGCAAGGTCAACTCAGTGCCTAAAATTGCCAGAATATTGAGAAAATGTCCTTGGTAA
This sequence comes from Testudinibacter aquarius, assembly GCF_004342725.1. GTDB lineage: Bacteria > Pseudomonadota > Gammaproteobacteria > Enterobacterales > Pasteurellaceae > Chelonobacter > Chelonobacter aquarius. Next base: position 295,572 of record NZ_SMCP01000001.1, read on the forward strand.
ACTTTATGTTCGATTTCATACTGCAAATCTTCAGCATGAAGTTTTAACCGTGTCGGTTGAGGAGCCAATTCATTAAACAACTCCAACAGCCACTCATTAATCCATTTAAAATCTAAAAACCAAGACATGTGATCAGATTGATATGCCAGCCCAAATGCGACGCCGGAACGAATATCTTCGGCGGTCGGCGCCAAATATGCCGTATCTTGACTGTTTGGAAATACTTTAGTGTCAAACGCAAAGGTAATACGATGGGTATTGCCGTCTTGATCCGGTTCGGCAAGTTCGACAATCCGCACCCTGGCCCAGTTATAAGGCCCTTCGTCAAACCGATCCGGGGGAACGGTTCTTAAAACCGGAATCGGTAACCAAACTGCATCAAACAGTTTAAAAGATTGCTCTACACTGATTTCCTGTTCAGGACGAACCAGCATTCCGGGACGGCTCGGATCATAAAAACCGTCACCGTTTTTGTCTTCGAGCAAACGGCGTAACGGCCCGTTTACCGCAGACGAGACAAAATTTCCCGTTGCTTTTTCCCGCCATAATTTATCTTTCCAATTTATATTCAGTGCAAAATCAATAAACTGAATTCCGCTGTTCATGACCAGAGACAACTCTCGATCAAATTTATTTAATTCTGGAAGCATATTTCATTTAACCTGTTTTTAAACTGTCGTTATGGTGTTTTCATTGAAATCGGAAATTTGCTATTGCCGTAAATCCCTTCACATTCTGCCGTACCATTGGTATTCGGTTTACAATTGATTGTCGGCAATTGATAAGTAGAGCCGTCACTACACTGTGCCACGCCCTGATTATCAATATTTAAATGGCCGCCACTGACACCTGCACCGACGTTGCCTGTGCACTGCACACCGTCGCTACGTTCAACTTTCACCTGCCCTTTGCCGTCGTTAAATTCATAATTCAAACGCAGCGGCTTACCGGTGGTTTGATCCTGAATACCTGCACCGGCATTCCATTTGCCGTTTAAGAAATCCACATTACCCGAATTTAAACTCTGCGCCGGAATATTCAAGTTTTTTTGTGTATTTTGCGCAGGATTAGGTTGGGCATTTGTGACCGCACTTTGATTATCCATTTTCAGATTATCCGTTTTGGTTTTATCGATTTCATCTAAACTTGGAGGCGGTACTGCCCCTGTTTGATTGTTTTTGTCACTGTCTTTGTCTTTGTCACTCGGATTATTGGCTGCATTAGTCGCATCCGCAGTTTGCGTCTTGTCATCTTGCGCTGCCGCTTTATTGTCTAACGCCTCAGTGGTAGGAGGAACTGGATCAGCACCATTTTTATCGACATTAGGTTGAAACGCATTGGGATCGAGCGCTTGCAATTTGTCTAATACAGCCGCATCCTTAACAATAGCACCATTAGAATCAAGCCATTGATTATTATCATAAACATATGGAAATTTTGATTTAATCGGTTGGCAAAGCGCAGCATCGGTGATAATGTTACCGTCAATAATGCAAGCCACTTTTTTCTTCACTTCATTTTTAGCAAGTTCGGTTTTATCAAGTGCGGTCAGTTCATTTTTTATCGGATCCGTTGTAATAGACAGTGGTTTCACATTGAAATAAGTACACCAAATCCACCACAATAATAACCCCAGCAACCCTAACAGTGGCAACCAAAACCACCAGCGTCGCCACCACGGCGTCACGCTTTTCTCTACAATCGGCTCGCTGATGACCGCATCGGCAAGTGTTGCTGGCGCAACAATTGGCGCAGCCGGTTGCAAAGGCAGAAACGGACTGCCGTAAACATTGGCATTTTTTTCAATAAATCCCCAAAAAGTGATCACCGGGCGATCATTGACTAGATAAACATGCTCGGCATTAGGAAAGCGAAGCGCTTTCAGACTATGTTGATCGGCATGGGCGGAGTCGCCACTGAGTAGGCGGGAGAAAAGAAGTTGATCACCTTTAAGACTAGGATTCTTTGCGATCTCGTTTCCGAGCTCCAACATGGTTTTTTCGAAAACGTGCAATTCGGCGAGTGCTTTTTGTTTTTCTTCCGGTGTTGCCGATGACCACGGAATGATAAAATATTTACCATCCGGTTGATCAGACTCAAAGGGAACATACCAGTCGATTCGATTACCTTGATCGTTACGCTGCGGCACCGCAAGATAATCAGAAAATACACGCCCCCGTTTTAATCGTATCGTATCCCGTAATTGAGAAGCGATTGAGTAAACTGCTTGTCCGTCCTGGCCTAACGCAGTGTAATCCTTCACATCTCCGCTTCTTAGTAATGCACTCAACATACCACCATTCTCCTCAAAGATAGATTGGAAAATAATTTCCAGCGCTTAAGCCGATCCTATCTATAGTTATAATGAATATTCATACACAGAAACATGATATTACAGAGATTTTCGGGAATAAAGGATAATTTACGATTTTAAATGAAATTCATTGCAGTTTGTCGCCTTTATAACATTATCGCTTTTAAAGCAATTAAAGAACGACAACATCAAGCACAAACTGAGTTTTCATGTTACAGCAGCCGTGCTTTAAATTGAGCCTAAACGGGAACTATAGGTATATAACAAAATGGTCAGATCTTATCACTCTTCCAACACCACTTTGCCGATATAACCTAAATTGCGGTATTGTTGGGCGTAGTCGATGCCGAAGCCGACTACGAATTCATCCGGAATCGCAAAGCCGACCCAATCAACGGGTACATTCACTTCACGGCGCGATGGTTTGTCCAGCAGGGTGCAGATGGTGAGTGAAGCAGGTTCACGCAACAGTAGGATTTGGCGCACTTTATCCAAGGTGTAACCGGTGTCGATGATATCTTCGATAATCAACACATGCTTGCCTTTGATGTCGCCGTCTAAATCTTTGGAGATTTTGACATCATGGTTGGAATACATGCCGCTGCCATAGCTGGTAGTAGTCATAAAATCAATTTCTGTCGGCAAATCGATAGCTCTGACCAAATCCGCCATAAACATAAACGAACCTTTGAGCAGCCCGACAGCAACAATTTTGTCAGCATTTTGATGTCGGTAAAAACGGGTAATTTCAGTGCCCAGCTCCTGCACTCGAGAACCGACTTCCGATTGGCTGAGCAACGTTTCAACATAGTGTTTTTTCATGGGATGACCTTTTAAAATCCAATTTGACAGGCGCTATGATAGCACAATCATAACGAACAAAAAGCACAAAAAACAAAGGCTGGAGCAAGCTCCAGCCAGTGACCCTAACGAATTTACTTTTACTCTACATCTGCTCGACTGCTATCACAATCTTTGCGGACTTCTGTCGCACTCCTGCAACTGGCTTTCATCTTAGCAGGTTATTGATTCTTGTCAATGATAATTATTAGCATTAATGTGAAATAAATCTTAGTTGCCGGATATTTTCATTTCATCGAGTAAAATTGATCCGCTCTGAATGTTGGAGCGCAGCTCAATATCGTCTGCCACCGCCACCATATTGGCTAACATCGTTTGCAATTGTCCCGCGATGGTAATTTCATGCACTGGATATTGAATCACGCCGTTTTCCACCCAAAATCCGGAAGCCCCGCGTGAGTAGTCTCCTGTGACTAAATTCACCCCGTTACCCATCAAATCTGTCAGCAACAACCCGGTGCCCATCTGTTTCAACAAGCCGTCCAGACCGCACTTTGCATTCGGTTTGACCAACCAGTTATGGATGCCGCCCGCATGACCGGTGCTTTGCATACCCAATTTTTTGGCGCTGTAGCTGGTCAACAAATAGGTTTGCAAAATGCCATCACGGATAATCGCTCTATCACTGGTTTTCACCCCTTCACTGTCAAACGGTGACGATGCCAAACGCCCAAGCAAGTGCGGTTTCTCTTTAATTTCAAACCATTGTGGCAAAATTTGGCAACCGAGTTTATCCAGCAAAAAGCTAGATTTGCGATAAATACTGCTGCCACTCGCGGCTCCGACCAACGAACCGATTAAGCCGGTGGCAACATCGGCATGAAAAACCACCGGCGCTGTGCGAGTGGTCAATTTTTGTGCCGATAGACGGGCAACCGTCTTTTCAGCACACTGTTTGCCAACCCATTGTGGCGACGCCAGATCCTGAAAGCGACGGGAGATGGTATATTCGTAATCCCGTTCCATTTGTTGATCGGCTTCAGCAATCACACTGCAAGAGAGCGAATAGCGACTGGAAAGATAGCTGTTTAACACACCGTATGTGTTGCCATACACCCGAATGCCGCGGTGCGCGTTGAAACTTGCGCCTTCACTATTCACAATCCGAGCATCGGTCTGCAATGCCTGTGTTTCGCTTTCCAATGCCAGTTCGACTGCACTGTCCACATCAACCTCATAAGGGTGATAGAGATCCAAATCCGGCGGATTAAATTCCAGCAACGCTTTTTCCGGCAAACCGTTGTACGGATCCGGCGAGGTGTATTTGGCAATACTTAACGCAGCTTCAACCGCACTTTTCACCGCCTGCGGTGATAAATCAGAAGTCGAAGCATTGCCTTTGCGTTGCCCGCTGTAAATCGAGATCCCCAGTGCGCCGTCATGGTTAAACTCAATATTTTCGATTTGCTGCAAACGGGTCGAAACCGATAATCCAATACTTTTGGTTGCACCAACTTGCGCTTCGGCACCGGCTTGACGCGCCAAATCCAACGCCAACGCTGCCGCAGCCAATAAGTCGTTTTGCTGCTGTTTCAATAAATCCTGCTGTTTATCTTGTTGTGTCATCTGTATTACCGATCAATGTTATTTTTCTAAAAATTAGTGGCTAATTCTACCCTACTTTTATCGGTAATTCTCAAATTATGCTATGATTAGCGCCAATTTTGGATAACCACAAGCGATATAAACCATGAAGAATAAACACGCCGCACAGGATATGGCTTTTTTAGACGAGCATTTGTCAGAATTGGATGAAGAGCAGGAAGAGATTATTTGGGTCAGCAAAAGCGAAATCAAACGTGATGCCGAAGCGCTGAAAAAATTTGGTGCTAAATTGGTCGCACTGACTGCCGCTAATTTAGAACGAATTCCACTGGACGAAAAACTGGCGGATGCGATTACACTGGCACAACGTTCGCAACGAGGCGCACTGCGCCGCCAATTGCAATATATCGGCAAATTGTTGCGTAATACCGATATTGAACCGTTGCAAGAAGCGCTGGATAAGCTGGAAAACAAGCATAACCAGCAACAAGCCATGTTTCACCGCTTGGAACAGCTGCGGGATCAACTGTTGGAAACCGACAATAACAACGTGCTGTCACAATTGATTGCCCAATATCCGGCATTGGATATTCAACATCTGCGTAATTTGATCCGTGCGGCGCAAAAAGAACGCGCCACTCAAAAACCACCAAAATTCTACCGTGAAATCTTTCAGTATTTGAAATCACTGGAAACGGCTGACTAAAAAAGGGCGGATCGCGATCCGCCCTCTACCTGCTGAGAAAGTTAAAATATACGATTAATATTGCAAAAGTAGGGGCGGATTATATATCCGCCCGAACCGCACTTTGCATTTTTCCTTTATTGATTAAGTACTTATACCGCACTTCGCAACGGGCGGATATATAATCCGCCCCTACTTTGCCTCACCAAATATCTTTGTCAATAATCTAGGGTGGATGCAATCCGCCCTCTACTACATAATCAACCGTGATTATTTATACTTTTTATGGTACTCGTTACGAATTTCAAGCAATTTTTCTGCTTGTTGTTTCGCTTGTGCCAAATCACCACTTTCTGCAGTTTTAATCGCTGTGTCCGCTTGATTGATCAAGGTTTGCAAACCTTGTTTGTAATCATTGACTTCAGCGCTGTCAGGGGCTTTGTCATGCAAACTATAAGGCAATGCCTGCTGTTTAGCATTTTCAACGGTTTGACTGAATGTTTGCAACGACTGGATAAACTCTTGGCTGCTGTCGGTTTTCAACGCAGCAGAAACACTTTTACCCATGGTTTGCATATCCCCTTGCAAATTTGCCACTGCCGATACGCTGGTCATGGTTGCCAGTGCCAATACCGCACTTCCGACCACTGCTTGCCATTTTTTAGATAATGTCATTTTAAATCTCCCACAAAATATCGCTGATTCCCCAAATGGAACAAGCGTTAGAAAAATGATTATACGCTTTTCACTGCTTCGGCAATGCGTTCTGCCGATTGCTGCGCCAACTCAGCGTCAGCACATTCAACCATAACACGAATCAGTGGCTCGGTTCCTGACTTTCTTAATAAAATTCTTCCGTTTCCGTCTAATTCTTTCTCTACTTGTGCCGCAATTGCCTTCACGCTGTCATGTTCCAACGGATTGGCACCACCGCTGAAACGTACATTGATCAATACCTGCGGGAACAATTTGACCGCACTTGCCAATTCATTCAGCGACATTCTTTGTTGCACCATCGCTGCCAGCACTTCCAAGGAAGCAATAATGCCGTCGCCGGTGCTGTTTTTGTCTAAGATAATGATATGTCCTGAATTTTCACCGCCAAATTTCCAGCCGTGTTCTTCCATTTTTTCCAACACATAACGATCGCCGACATTAGCACGCACAAACGGAATCGAAAGTTGTTTCAACGCCACTTCCAACGCCATGTTACTCATCAACGTACCGACCACTCCGCCCGATAATTTACCGGCACGCAATGCTTCACGGGCAATAATAAACAGAATTTGATCACCATCAACGGCATTGCCTAGGTGGTCAACCATAATTAAGCGGTCGCCATCACCATCATATGCCAAGCCGACATCCGCTTTTGACTGCAACACAATTTCACGCAGCGCATGAATATCGGTAGCACCGCACTTTTCATTGATATTCAGCCCGTTTGGTTTGGTGCCGATTTCGATCACTTCGGCTCCGAGTTCACGCAGCACATTTGGCGCAATATGATAAGTCGCACCATTGGCGCAATCCACCACAATTTTGTAATTTTCCAGACTGAGTGCTGCCGGGAATGTACTTTTGCAAAACTCGATATAGCGTCCTGCCGCATCGTTGATCCGACTGGCACGCCCCAGTTCCGCCGACTCTACGCAATCCATCGGTTGTTCCAGCATAGCTTCAATCGCCTCCTCCACATCATCCGGCAATTTTGTACCTTTGTTGGAGAAGAATTTAATGCCGTTATCCCAATATGGGTTATGCGAGGCGGAGATCACAATCCCCGCTTCGGCACGGAAAGTGCGGGTCAGATACGCCACTGCGGGGGTCGGCATCGGGCCAATAAACGCCGCCGACAGACCCGCTGCCGCCAGCCCGGCTTCAAGCGCCGATTCCAACATGTAGCCTGAAATTCGGGTATCTTTGCCGATTAATACTTTGCGACTGCCCTGCGTTGCCAGCACTTTACCTGCCGCCCAACCCAGTTTTAAAGCAAATTCCGGGGTGATGGGAAAAGTACCGACTTTGCCACGGACGCCGTCAGTGCCGAAATATTTACGTTCTGCCATAATGAAATTCCTTTTGTTGTTCTAGGGTCTGTTATCTTGATTAAATAATACGTTACGCTTGTTGCATCGCCTGCCAGACTTTTAGCGCATCGGCCATTGCAGCAACATCATGTACCCGCAAGATCGACGCACCGTTGATTGCCGCCAACAACGTTGCCGCCACACTGCCAACCATTCGCTGTTCCACTGGTTTATCCAGCAATTGCCCAATCATACTTTTGCGTGAAACGCCTGCCAATACCGGATAGCCCAGTTCGCTAAAAACCTGTAACTGTTGTAATAATTGATAATTATGCTGCAATGATTTACCAAATCCAAAGCCCGGATCAACGATCAAATGCGTTTGTTTGATACCTGCGGCAATGCACTGCTGTGCACGTTGACGCAAAAAATCTGTCACTTCCGCCACCACATTCTGATAGTGCGGCGCTGCTTGCATGGTGCGCGGCTGCCCCTGCATGTGCATGATACACACCGGCAAATCCAGTGTGACCGCCGTTTGCAGCGCATTGTGTTCCTGCAACGCCCGAATGTCGTTGATCAAATTCATACCGACTTTTGCGGCTTCACGCATTACAAGCGCTTTGGAGGTATCCACTGAAATCCAGCAGTCAAAGCGCTGCCTGACGGCTTCAACCAGCGGTACAACCCGTTGCAACTCCTGCTCTAAAGAGACTTCCGCCGCCATCGGGCGGGTGGATTCTCCACCGATATCAATAATATCTGCGCCGTCTGCCAACATTTGCTCGACATGGTACAGCGCTTTATCCAATTGGTAAAACTGTCCGCTGTCGGAAAACGAATCGGGGGTGAAGTTCAGAATCCCCATAATTTTAGGAAGCGATAAATCCAAAGTGCGGTTTTGATGGCTGATTTTCATAAAAATGTAATGTTAGTCTTGATGAAAGTATTGTTCTGCTTGCGGCAGCATTTGGTACGGATCAGGATAGGCATAGTCAAAATCCAATTCCTGTACGATTTTGTTGCCATGTACGATACGCTGTAAATCCGTTTCGTCAGTCACAAAGTGCGGTTCGTCCAACGCCAACAACTGCGCCATTTTCTTATAATAATCCGCACGTTTCGGGTGCTGTGGCGCACTCAAATGATACAACCGTTTATATCCTCTGGTTTCTAACAATAGCTGCATCGCCAAAATGCAGTCGGTTTGATGCACCAGATTGACCGCTTGGTTACCGCCTTTGATCTGTTGTCGGCCCGCCAAATGGCTGACTGGATGGCGATCGATCCCGATCAGTCCGGCAAGACGCAAAATATCACAATCAACACCGTTTAGCGCTAACAGCCAGTTTTCAATCTCATACAACGCATGTCCAACATCAGATTCCGGCTCAACCGCACTTTCCTCATGATATTCACTGTCTTTTTGTGGAAAAACCGAGGTCGAGCTGATAAACAGCAAGTGCTGTACACCGTGCAGCAGGGCCTCATTGACCAGATTCTTGATACCCTCGACATAACTGCGCGTATCGAAAAAATATTGGCTTGGCGGAATATTGATAATCAATGAATCTACCGAAAGTAGTTCGTTGAGATCATCGGGATCGGCATCGACTTCCGGCGTCAACTGTACACAATAGGCTTCCAGCCCGTTCAAGCGCATGCTTTCTGTGCCTTCGTGGGTGCGTTTGCTGCCTTTCACCGTCCAGCCAACCCGTTGCAAATGTTTTGCCAAAGGAAATCCCAGCCAGCCCAGCCCCACGATTGCTACTGAATTCATCTCGTCTTATCCTCTCTCTTTGTTGTGTGTTGTCAAGTGTGTTGTCGGGTCTGTCATCATTAAATGCTGCATTTGCCCACATAACATGCGATGTCGCTGCATTATCACCAATGAATGCGGTTGTAGCAAGTCATCAATCTGCAAAAGCAAAGTCGTACCTAATCTTCGGCTGAGGTAATCCGCAATTCGACGCAATCTGCTGATTTGCTGCGGCGCAAATTTATCCCAAATCGAAATAACGCCGCCCGGTTTCAACACTCTGATCGCCTCTTGCAACAACGCCTGTGGCTGATCAGTCACCGCTAAAATTAAATGTAGCAGCACCAGATCAACACTGCTATCCGCCAAACCTGAACATTCAGCGCGACCTTGTTGCAACGTGAGTGCCAATGGATGTCCTTGCGCTTGCAATTGTTGCTGTAGCTGCGCACTTTGTTTCAGCATTTTTGCCGAAAAATCCACCCCCAGCACCGCACTTTGCGCCGGTAAATAGGGCAGATCTAAACCACTGCCGCACCCGGCAATGTAAACCTTTAACGGTTCAGATAACACTAAACGCTGAAACAGTTGCTGTCGCTGTGCTGCTACCGTTTTCAATACCAGATTATAAAATTTGGCATAGCTATCCCAACGCGCCGCACCAACCATATTTATTCCTCGGTGATATTCATCAAAGTGCGCTTGGCTCTGCCGTTGATTGTGCCACTTGCTCCTCTACGGCTTGTTGCACCAACCACGGGCAAGGGCGGAAACGCTCGCCGTGTTGTGCCATCATCAATTCCAGCTCTGCCACAATCGTCGCAGCGCCAACATCACGCATATAGGCATAAATTCCGCCTCTGAATTCCGGGAAAAACATGCCTAAAACCGAAGCCACATTGCCTTCATTTTGGTTGCTGATAATTTGCTCTTGCACACAATAAGCCGCTTCATTCAGCATCATCAAAATACAGCGGCGCACAATTTGCTCCGGTTCCAAATTGTTTTCTACCGTGATGTCCAGCACTTGATAGATACTTTTGTCCACTTGGGTGCGGTTGCCACTACGAGAGTGATACAAATAAAAACCACGCCGATTTTTGCGTCCTTTGCGCTCGTTTAACAATAATTGTTCGACTTTATGCGGTAAGGCAAAGCGGAAACCAAAGCTGCGTTCCAAAGTCGGCAACGCTTTCACCAAAATATCCAGTCCCATCTCATCAATCATCGCCAATGGACCAACTTGAAAACCGAACTCCAACAACGCACGGTCAATAGTGCCGACCGCTTCGCCGTCCAAAACGCAATAATAGGCTTCCAAAAGATACGGAATCAGCACCCGATTAATAAAAAATCCCGGTGAGTCTTTGACCAGCAACGGAATTTGCCCTTGCTCGATCACCAAGCTGATCGCCTTGGCAATCGTTTGTTGTGAGGTCCCTTGTGGCAATACCTTCCCTTGCACGTTTCGCTGTAAAAAGTGCGGTACAATTTCCACCATACGACGCTGGCTGACCGGGGTAAAATAGTGCACACCAATGACATTTTGCGGGCGCTGCGCTTTGGCAGCAATTTCCGCAATCGACAACGTGAGAGTGTTGCTGGCAAAGATGGTGTTCTTATCGTAGTAACTTTCGCTTTCTTCAATCAGGTTTTGTTTCAATTGCAGATCTTCATACACTGACTCGATCACAATATCCGCTGTCTGTTTGCCGATAAAACGCTCACCGCCGCTGATCAGGTAAATTTTTTGCAGCAATTTGCCATAAGGCAGATGACCACGGTCCACCTCTTTTTGCAACAGTAAATAACTGAGACGCAACGCTTTTTGCACCCCATCCGGATTAATATCTTTAATTCGCACCGGCAATCCTGCGCGAGCAGCCGTGATGTACGCAATCCCCGCGCCCATGAAACCACTGCCCAACACCGCAACTTTCTTAATTTTATCGTCACTTTGCAAATCGTGATATTGGTGGCGCATTTCTCGGTTAGTTTGCTCCATCCGTCGCAATACTGCTGAGGTTTTATTGCCAAATAACATCACAAAACAATCGCTTTCCGCACTTGGCAGAGCCTCTTGCCGCTGTTTAAACAGCTGAATAATCGCTTTGGTTGCCGGATAATTGTCAAAAGCTTTCAACCAAACTTGTTGCTCGACCTGCTCAATCAAATAACGGCGCAGCCAAGCAATATTTTCAGTTTTAAAACGTAAACGGTGATAGCCTTTTTTCACGTTCTGCAACGTAGATGACATTTGATTATTAATGTGATTGACCGCAATTTGAAACAGAATGGCTTTTGGCACGACTTCATCGATCAGCCCTTTATCTAATGCACGGTTTACACTGATTTTATTGCCGGAAAGTAACATCAATAATCCGGGTTTCAAACCAATTTGCGCAGTCAACAGCGCACAGCCGCCTGCAAACGGTAAAATCCCTGATTTCACTTGCGGCATCGCAAAACTGGTTTCAATGTCGTCAGTCGCCAAGCGGTAGTCACATGCCAGTGCCAGCTCCAACCCAAAACCGAAGCAACTACCTTGCACCGCACAAATTGTCGGTACGGTTAGTGCCTTAATTTTTTGGATCAAATGCTGACACTGCTGGCTAAATTGATACAATTCTGCATCACTTTTCTGTTCCAGCGGGGATAACGAAAAACCTTGTACAAAGCTATTTTCTTTGCTTGAAACAAAAATCACACCGCGCAACTGCCAAGCCGGCAATTGATCGAGCAATGCCTGTAAATGCTCAATAAAACGCTCGTCCAACCAATTTTGTTTTTTAGCACTGATATTGAATGCGATGACGGCAATATTGTCCTGATAAAAACTCAGACGAAACAGATCAGCATGTGCATCATTCTGATAGTCGGCTTTTGCTACAATTTGATAATCGGTTTGCATTTTTATACTTTACCTGTCCCTTTTCAGATTCACTGTTCCAAGCTTATTCTCTTTCCAACACCATCGCTGCACCCAGCCCGCCCAAACCGCCGGAGGCAATCAGTGCGGTTTCTCCTCCTTGACGCTGCAACTGGTGCAACGCCTGGATCAACACTCGCAAACTGGTAATCGCTCGTGGCGAACCATACGCCAACGAACCGCCGTTGATATTGAATTTATCCATATCTATGCTGCCAAGCGCTTGATCGCGCTGCAAATGGCTTTGAGCAAACTGCCGCGACTCAAACAATTTCAAATTCGCCAACACCTGTGCCGCCGAGGATTCATGCATTTCAATCAGGTCAATATCGCCCAGTTCCATTTGTGCCCACGCCAATGCTTTTGCGGATGCCGCAGTCGCCCCCAGCAACATATTGTTCCACACATCATTGCCGGTCAACGCAAAGCTGCGAATATAGCCCAACGGCTGTAAACCGTATTGCTCCACCAGTTCTTCACGCATTAACAGCACCGCTGCGGCACCGTCTGCCGGTTCGGAAACGCTCCATGCCGTAACAGTTTTATGCTGCCCCGACTGCAACGGTTTAAAACGCTGGTAATAATCTGCGGTAGTTTGTGTGCTAATCATATTATCGCGTGTAACGTAGTGTTTATAAGGTGCCGGGTGGGAAAGCATCACCTGTTCGCTCATCATCCCTTGCTGCCACGCTTGTTCCGCTCGCTGATGTGAAAGTGCGGTATATTGATCCAATTGTTCGCGGCTCAAATCGAAATTTTGCGCCATTTGTTCAGAAATATCACCCAATGAATAGCCGGTCAAAGCGTCACGCAAATTGACTTGCTGCAACTTTACATCATCCCAAGAGAGGCGTTTGAATAAATTGAATTTTTTTGAATAACTTGAGGTACGCAAAATATCACGCAAGGTGCGACTGACCTTTGGTTTTAAGCTGATCGGTGCATTGGAAATCGAGTCTGCCCCACCCGCCAAGCCACAAGAGATTGAGCCACTGATAATCCCGTTACACACATTTGCCACCGCTTGCAAACCAGTGATGCAGGAGCTGCTTAAGGTATAAGCCTGAGCATGCGGCATTGAGAGCGTCAAAGCAATTTCACGCGCCAAATTTGGCACATCCGGCTGCTGAATCACCTGCCCAAAAATAAATTTTTCAACCACTTCACGTGCTAACGGCAAACGATTTAGCAGCTCGTTGGTCACCATGATACCCAAGTCGGTTGCATAACACTCTTTAAACTCGGAATTTCGCCGCACAAAAGGCGTGCGCAAACCTGCCACCACGGCAATCCGTTCGCCGCGAACGTTAACCAGTTTTTGTTGAATCGGCATTTACAAAACCTCAATTCTTGTTAAGAATTCACCTTGCTATAGCATAGCAAATCCTTACTGAAATTAATCCTGATTTTTTAGGGTCTGTTAAAATTTTATTGCGCATTTTCCTTTGTGCTTTGTCGACTTATTGATACAATTTGAACTACCATTTAACTAAATGACTTTGAAGCAGAAAAATAATGACCAAGAAAAAACCAAAAGTCGGTTCCAATACCATCGCACTCAATAAAAGAGCGCGCCACGATTACTTTATTGAAGAAGAGATCGAAGCTGGTTTGTCGCTGCAAGGCTGGGAAGTCAAATCAATGCGTGCCGGCAAGGCGAATATCAGTGACAGCTATGTGATTTTCAAAGACGGCGAAGCCTATCTGTTCGGTGCGATGATCACCCCGTTGAATGTTGCCTCTACCCATGTGGTCGCTGATCCGACACGTACCCGTAAATTACTGCTTAGCAAACGAGAGTTAGACAATCTGTTCGGCAAAGCCAACCGTGACGGATTCACCATCGTCGCCCTCTCCTTATATTGGAAAAATGCTTGGGCAAAAGTCAAAATAGGCTTGGCCAAAGGTAAAAAGCAACATGATAAGCGTGATGCGATCCAAGACAGAGAATGGCAGCGCACTAAAGAACGGATTATGAAACACAGTAACAGAGGTTAATTCGCTAACTTACGCAAAGATCAACGCCAAATCGGTAACCCAGATTTGGCTTTTTTATCGGTATCAAATTGAATTAGGGCTAGGCTGAAAACTGAGTCACCAGCCGTTTCGGGTGAATCACGCTGTATTCGTCCACTTCTGCCACCCCTAAAAAACACTGTTTATCGCTGTATAACCGCACTTGCCCTTGTAACTGTTGCGGATTGTCAAAACGCAGCCGCTGCCCGAAACTGATCGCTCGGGTCTGTTCTGGATTCAGATCAATTTTTGCCAAGTTTGCCACCGCAGTATCTGCCGCCAGCAAATGCTGATCCAATGAGCTCAACGCTTGCTGTTCCGCCAGTTGTTGCAGAGTTTGCAACGTCACCATCGACTGGGTCGGGTAATTCGCCACTGCACTGCGGTGCAACACGGTAACGTGTGCGCCACAGCCGAGAAATTCGCCCAGATCGTCAATCAAAGTACGAATATAAGTACCTTTTGAACAATGTACCTCAAGGGTTAAAAATGGCTCTTGATAATCAATAAATTCCAACTCAAAAATCGTAATCAGGCGGGCTTCGCGTTCGACTGTAATGCCGGCACGGGCATATTCATACAGCGGCTTGCCTTGGTGTTTCAAGGCCGAAAACATGGTAGGCACTTGCTGCAACTCACCACGAAAGTGCGGTAGCGCCGCCAGAATTTGCTCCAAACCGCACTTGACCTCACGCACGGCTACCACTTGCCCTTCGGCGTCTGAGGTGTCGGTGCGCTCCCCCAATTTTGCGGTGACACGATAGCGTTTATCCGCATCCAGCAGAAATTGGGAAAACTTGGTCGCTTCGCCCAAACAGATCGGCAACATTCCGGTTGCCAGCGGATCCAAAGCACCGGTATGCCCGGCTTTATTGGCTTGATACAGACGTTTGACTTTCTGCAACAGATCGTTGGAGCTCAAACCTTGTGGTTTATCGAGCAGCACGATCCCGTCAATGTCACGCCCTCGTTTTCTTGGTCTCGACACAATTTTTCCGTTTATTGACTATCATCTTTATGTTTGGCTTTGTCTTCATTCAACACTTGGCTGACTAAATTCGACATCCGCATTCCTTCGACCAACGAATTGTCGTATTCAAAACGCAATTCCGGCACAATCCGCAACCGCATCGCTTTGCCCAGTAATGAGCGAATATAGCCCGACGCCTGATGCAGTCCTTCCATACCGTTTTTTACTGCTTCCTGATCTTGATCGAACAAGAATGTGACAAATACTTTGGCGTACACCAAATCACGCGAAAGTTCTACATCAGACACTGTTACCATGCCGATACGCGGATCTTTCACTTCACGCTGTAAAATTATCGCGATCTCTTTTTTTATCTCTTGCGCCACTCGCTGCGAGCGGCTAAATTCTCTTGCCATTTTATTTTTCCTTTGTTTATGCAAAAGGCGATCTAATGATCGCCTCGGTTTCTTGACAAAGATATTTGATGAGGCAACGTAGGCGCGGATTATATATCCGCCCGAACTACATTTTATATTTCTCTGTTATTGATTAAGTGCTTAGACCGCACTTCGCAAGCGGGCGGATATATAATCCGCCCTACTTTTGTCATAACGCTCGTATTATTATGATACGATTAGATAGTGCGTTTAATCTCAATCGTTTCAAATACTTCGATTTGGTCACCAACGCGAACATCGTTGTAGTTTTTAA
Organism: Testudinibacter aquarius; assembly: GCF_004342725.1. Taxonomy (GTDB): domain Bacteria; phylum Pseudomonadota; class Gammaproteobacteria; order Enterobacterales; family Pasteurellaceae; genus Chelonobacter; species Chelonobacter aquarius. The sequence continues at coordinate 311,392 of NZ_SMCP01000001.1, forward strand.
CTCCGATACCGCACTCCATGCCGTTACGCACTTCGTTGACGTCATCTTTGAAGCGACGTAGTGATTCCAGCTCGCCTTCGTAGATCACCACGTTATCACGCAGAACCCGAATCGGATTATTACGTTTAACCACCCCTTCAGTGACCATACAACCGGCAATTGCGCCCAGTTTAGGTGATTTGAATACATCACGCACTTCTGCCAAGCCGATAATTTGTTGCTTGAATTCCGGCGCCAACATACCACTCATCGCGGCTTTCACTTCGTTGATCAAATCATAGATCACCGAGTAGTAACGCAAGTCGATATTTTCCGATTCCACTACACGGCGGGCAGAGGCATCGGCACGCACGTTGAAGCCAACCAGAATCGCATTCGACGCTGCCGCCAAGGTTGCATCGGTTTCTGAGATTCCACCGACACCGGAGCCGACAATTTTGACTTTCACTTCATCGGTTGACAGCTCGACTAAGGATTGGCAAATTGCTTCGACCGAACCTTGAACATCGGCTTTCACCACAATATTCACTTCGGCAACATCGCCTTCAGTCATGTTGGTAAACATATTTTCCAACTTGGCTTTTTGCTGACGAGCCAGTTTTACTTCACGGAATTTTCCTTGACGGTGTAATGCCACTTCGCGCGCTTTTTTCTCGTCACGCACTACCGTCGCTTCATCACCGGCTGATGGTACGCCGGAAAGCCCTAAAATTTCGACCGGAATAGATGGACCGGCTTCGGCGATTTCTTTACCGTTTTCATCACGCATCGCACGCACACGCCCGTATTCCAAACCGCACAGGACAATATCGCCACGACGCAAGGTACCGGATTGAATCAGCACGGTTGCAACCGGACCACGCCCTTTATCTAGATAGGACTCGATCACCACACCACTTGCCATGGCATCGGTAACTGCGGTCAATTCCAAGACCTCTGACTGCACCAAAATCGCATCCAACAACTCATCAATCCCCAAGCCTTTTTTGGCGGAAACATGGATAAATTGCGTATCGCCGCCCCACTCTTCGGAAATAACATCATATTGTGACAATTCATTTTTAACGCGATCCGGATCGGCTTCCGGTTTATCAATTTTATTCACCGCGACCACCAACGGCACTTTTGCCGCTTTAGCATGTTGAATCGCTTCGATGGTTTGTGGCATCACACCGTCATCAGCTGCCACCACCAACACCACGATATCCGTCGCTTTGGCACCGCGCGCCCGCATCGAAGTAAACGCAGCGTGTCCCGGTGTATCCAAGAAGGTGATCATGCCGTTATCAGTTTCAACATGATAAGCCCCGATATGTTGGGTAATTCCGCCCGCTTCACCGGAAGCCACTTTGGTTTTGCGGATATAGTCCAATAATGAGGTTTTACCATGGTCAACGTGTCCCATAATGGTCACCACCGGCGCACGGTTAACTTCCACCGCAGTGCTGTCACGATCACTGAGCAACGACTCTTCCAGTTCGTTCTCACGGCGCAACATCACTTTATGTCCCATTTCTTCCGCCACCAACTGTGCAGTCTCTTGATCGATCACCTGATTAATGGTCGCCATGGCGCCCATGCCCATCATGGTTTTGATCACTTCCGTGGCTTTCACCGCCATTTTTGCCGCCAATTCGCCAACCGTAATGGTTTCGCCAATGACAACCTCACGGTTAACCGGTTGTGCCGGTTTGGTGAACTCTTGTTGTAGCGAGCTGCCACGGCGTTGATTTTTGCCACCTTTGATGTTTTTCTGATTGCGACGATTAGCTTCGCGCTCAGTTTTGGTGCTTTTATCATCGTCACGACCGCCTTTTTTGGCTTTTTTCGCACGGCCACGGCCTTCTTTACGCAGCTCTTCCTCACTTTCCGCTTCTTGGGCGTAACGCGAAGTCAAATGCAGATCGGTGAAGCTTTCAGTTTTTGGTTGCTCTTCTTTATGATGAGCACTCGATTCCGCTAGCTTGCGCGCTTCTTCTGCGGCTTTACGCGCTTTCTCTTCTGCTTTTTGTTGTGCCAACGCTTCCGCTTTACGACGCAATTCTGCCTCTTGAGCTTTTAATTTCTCTTTTTCCGGATCGGCTTTTTTGCTCTCTTTGGCTTCAACCGCACTTTGCTCCGCTTTAGCGGCGGCATCTTGCCGTGCTTTCTGTTGCGCTTCACGTTTGGCTTTTTCTTCCGCTTCCCGTTTTGCTCGCAGTTCAGCTTCTGCTTTGGCTTTCTGTTCTGCTTCACGTTTTGCCGCAGCTTCTGCTTCCAGACGAGCTTGCTCTTCGGCTTTTTGTTTCGCGATATCCTCAGCAGATGTCGGAGTGAAGGTTCGTTTTTTCCGCACTTCTACCTGCACTTCCTTGTTTTTACCGCCGGAACCGGCGATTTTCAAGGTACTGCGCTCTTTTTTCTGTAGCGTTAATTTTTTTGGTTTAACGCCTTCGCCACTCAACGATTTCAACAACTGTCGTTCTTCTTCCGCCGTAATCGGGTCACTCTCAAGTTTTTTGATCCCGGCATCAGATAATTGTTTTAATAACTGTTCAAGCGGGGTGCTAATCTCATTAGCAAGCTGTTTAACTGTTTTACTCATCTATTCCCCCTCAATTTACTCTGCGCCAAACCAGCAGATATTTCTCGCTGCCATAATCAATGTTGCAGCTTTTTCTTCGCTTAATTCTTCGATATCGGATAAGTCATCAACGCTCTGCTCTGCCAGCTCTTCCAAATTGGTGATCCCTTTTTCAGCAAATTTAAAAGCTAAATGGCGATCCATACCGTCCAATTCCAGCAGTTCCGGCTGAATATTTGACTGCGACAATTTTTCTTGTTCGGTCAACGCAATTGTGGTCAGCGCACTTTTCGCACGGTCACGCAGTTCCTCGACCAAATCTTCATCCATGCCGTCAATTTCCATCAAATCATCGGTCGGCACATAGGCAATTTGCTCCAATGAGGTAAAGCCTTCATCGACCAACAACTCAGCAAAGTCTTCATCGATATCCAGATGTTGCACAAACAAATTCAATGATTTGCTGGTTTCTTGCTGATGTTTCTCACTCAACTCTTCCGAGGTCATCACATTTAATGTCCAGCCGGTCAATTGGGTTGCTAAGCGCACATTCTGTCCATTACGACCAATCGCTTGCGCTAAATTTGCCGACTCTACCGCAATGTCCATCGAATGTTTGTCTTCATCCACCACAATTGAGCTGACATCGGCTGGTGCCATCGCATTAATCACAAATTGCGCCGGATTGTCGTCCCATAATACGATATCGACACGCTCACCGCCCAATTCATTGGTGATCGCCTGCACACGAGCACCGCGCATACCGACACAAGCCCCGACCGGATCAATTCGGCGGTCATTGCTTTTCACCGCAATTTTAGCACGTGATCCCGGATCGCGAGCCGCACCTTTGATTTCAATCAGCTCTTCGCCGATTTCCGGCACTTCGATACGGAACAGTTCAATAATCATCTCCGGTTTAGCACGCGTAACAAACAGCTGTGCGCCTTTGGACTCCGGTTTAATTTGATACAACACACCACGCACCCGATCGCCCGGGCGGAAATTTTCACGTGGCAGCATATCTTCTTTCATAATCACGGCTTCCGCTTGGTTGCCCAAATCTAGTTGAATCACATCACGGCTGACTTTTTTCACCACGCCGGTGACAATTTCACCTTCTTGGCTACGGAACTGCTCCAGCACTTTGTTTCTTTCCGCTTCACGAATTTTACTGCTGATCACTTGGCGTGCGGTCTGCATCGTGATGCGGTCAAAAGCGATGGATTCGATTTCATCTTCAATGAATTCTCCCAACTGAATTTCAGGTTCTTCGTAACGCGCAGCTTCCAAAGTAATCTCTTTGGTCGGTGCCGTGACTTCTTCGACCACTAACCAACGGCGAAAGGTTTCAAAATCACCGGTTTTACGGTCGATCACCACACGCACATCGATATCCATTTCATGTTTTTTCTTGGTCGAAATTGCCAAAGCATTTTCCAACGCATCAAAAATCTTTTCACGCGGTAATAATCTTTCGTTAGATACGGCTTCGGCCGCTAATAAAATTTCTTTACTCATTTTCGCCTCTGTCTACATCACCGCACTTTGCCGTGCCATGATCAAAATTAATCTTCAAATTTATAAACAATATTGCCTTTTTGGATATTCCCAAAAGCAAATACTTGTGGCGTGCCATCCACTATCAGGGTAATCACATCGCCAGTAACATTCTCCAGTTTGCCGGTCCATTTACGGCGGTCCAACACCGGCACACGCAAATGTACGCTGACCTCTTGTCCGATAAAACGCTGATAATGCGCTAAACTGAACAGTGGTCTGTCCAATCCCGGAGATGACACTTCCAAATTATATTTGTCGGCGATCAAATCTTCGACATCCATAATCGCACTGACTTGGCGGCTGACATCGGCACAATCATCAACACTCACGCCACCGTCTTTATCAATATAGACTCGCACCGTCAGAAAGCGACCACTGCGTTGGCATTCAATGCCGACCAACTCACAATCCAGTGCCTCAATGGAATCCTGTACCAATTCCTGTATTTTTTGTTCCAATGTTGCCAAGACAACCCCCAATCAAGAAAACGATTTATTGAAAAATAAGATATAAAAAAAGGGCTGACAGCCCGTTTCAAAATAGTTCAGCCAAGGCTAAACAGTCAAAATTATTGCACAAAAAAACCCCATATCGGGGCTTTGTAGGCTAGAACCGGAAGCTGATGTTTTTGTTTTAAAACCGCTAAAACAAAGCACCCGTTGCGTTTTGGCTTTACATTGAAAGTTGAGCTGAAAGCAAATTTCAATTGGTTGCGGGGGCTGGATTTGAACCAACGACCTTCGGGTTATGAGCCCGACGAGCTACCAAGCTGCTCCACCCCGCGTCCGAAAATATGGGCGTATTGTAATGAGTTAAACCAGAAATAGCAAGTTTTCCGTCAACAAAAAAGCACTGAAGTCGAAATTCCGGCCGATTATTCATTCCACAATCATCAAAAGTGCGGTATCTTTAAAACCCGATGCCACCGGAAATCCCGATTTGACCGCCAATACCCATGCTACCTCCCCCAACACCACCGCTGATACTGCCACTGTTGCAAGCCGCCGATGCCAATGCCAACACTACAATTAGAATCCATTTCATTTGTTCACCTCATTGTCGCTGCTGTTGTTCTGCCAATACTCAAATACTTTTAAACCTGCCAGCAGATCTTTGCCGGCAATCGAGTAAAACGGTTTAAATAATGGATATAAAAAACGGTATTTATGTAATATCCGCAACGCATATTGCCAATTTTGCTCACTGTTTGCGTGCTGGCGATAGCTGGACACCGCACTTTCAACCATTTGCTGAGGCAAAGTGTTACGATAAAGATCGTGAATAAAAATAATCAAATCTCTGGCTTTATTCCACTGCAAACGGTCGATATTCAACTTTGATTCGAAATCAATAAACCGCACTTTGCCGTTTTCCCAGCCGATATCACGTGTTGCCGGACGACCATGCACCAGATCCAAAGCATGTAATTCTGCCAAAGCCATTGCGCAATCATTAATGATCTGCTGCTTTTGTTGTTGGTCACAGGCAGAATTTTGCAGCCATTGATCGACCGTTGCGCCAACATCTTTCAGCACCAAATAATCATCGTCCCACGCCACCAGCTCGGCACAAGGTGCCCCAACTTTATTCAGGTATTGCAGAGCCTGAATTTCTTGCGCCAGCGCCCGCTGCGGATTGGCTTTCAAAATACGCATAAATCCGGTATTTTTTTCCGCTTGCTTCAGCCAATATTTCTGATGGTCAACATCGAACGCCACTACTCGTTCACCTCGATTGGCACTTAACACTTGCGCAATAGTTTGCTGTAAATTTGTCATTATCATTTTTCAAAAAGACAAAGAGCGGTTGGCGCTCCGAACCGCTCTTTTATATTCCCATCCGGTTTAGATGAATTATTTTTGAATTAAACTCAGCAAAGCGACACGTTCGCCCTGTAGCTGACAATCCATATTGTAATACTGGTTGCCGTTCAAACGTACATCTGCGGTCAAGCGGCTGGTGCTGCCGGCTTTATTCGGTGAGCTGCGAAACACCCGTTTGGTCGATGCCACTTGTTGAATTTTGGCAATACACAAATAATTCAGCTTAGCATCGCCACCGGTTCTGATCGATCCAACCGAGCGATCCGCTGAATTGCTGCTCAACATCGCGGCTAATTTTTTGCCACTGGCATTCAATTCTTGCTGTTTTTTCGCCAGCGCTTCGGCCGACAATGACAAGGTATTACCGCTAGAATTTAACGCAGTGATCAATTTTCCAGCTGCATCAAATTCATAGCTCCCCTCGGCATCTTGTACCCCGTACAATTTTCCTGCTTTATAAAAAACTTTGCGCTCACCTTTTTCACCCTGCTGCAACACATAGCTCAGTGAACCACCATTGAAATAAGCTTTATACATCTCTTTATTCAATTGGTACTGAAAGCTGTTTTGATTAGCTGCCGCTTGCTCCAACTGAGCAAAAGACTGATTCAACACTGATTGAGCCGAGGTTGAACTTGTGCCGCTTTCATCGGTCAAATGACTACAAGCAGTCAATGCTAACACCGCAGACAGCACTGCTGTTTTTATAAGAGAGTTTTTCATAGAATTCCTTATTTTATTTGAAATGGATTCATTGAGAATCGCTTAATGAAAAATAGATTGATTCAAAACCAAGTGATTAAAATTTATTCACAAAATAGAGAAATTGCCTCATTCTATCGTTTTTTTTTACTGATTTAAACCTTCAAGGATGTTTTTTTATGCTTCAAATGCCTGTTATTCGTGTTCTGTTCATGCTGCTTTTTATGTTGCCGTTTGCCTTGCCGTTATCCGCTAATGCCAACAACATCGAGATCAGCGAGGCACAAATCAATCATTATTTAAGCCGGAAATTGGGCTTTAACGATCAATTTAATCTGCCCGGAATTATCAATATCCGCTATAAAGTCGATCAAATGCAGGCAAACGTCGGGCGCAACAACAGTAATAAAATCGAGCTGGACGGTGTTGTCAGTGCGGCATTTTCTTATAACAACCGGCAATTCGACAGTCGAATCAATTTGGTTTTTGATGTAGAACCCGAATATAACGCCGAGCAGGGTGCCGTTTATCTGAAAAACCTACGAATGTTACGCTGGTCGTCACAGCCGCAAAAATATGCCGACCAGCTGCAATTGATTATGCCGATGTTAAACAACACTGTGCAAACGCTGCTGAATCAATTTCCGGTGTACACTCTCGACAGCAACGATGCCACCCAAAATATGATTAAACAGATGGTAAAAAAATTGCGTGTCAGCGATGGCAAAATCGTATTGGAGACTTCAGCATTGTTGTAAATCTGTCTCGCTGCTAACGGCTCAAGAAGAGTGCCGCTGCGCCACGCACGCCGCCGGAGTCGCCATATTTAGCTTTTTTGATCACCGGTACTACCGCACTTCGCATCAAATGCGCCGGTAAGGCTTTCGGCAGTGCTTGATACAGATAATCAAAGTTAGACAAACCACCGCCCAGTACGATCATATCCGGATCCAACACCGTGATAATATTGCCAATGCTGATTGCGGTCAATTCAATAAACAGTTGTACAAAACTGACTGCCGTGGCATCGTTGGCATAAAAGCGTTCAATAATGGTTTTAGCCGGCAGCGCCTCACCTTTGAGATCACGATATAACATTTCAAAACCGCGTCCGGACAGGTAAGTATCCAAACAAGCGCGATTGCCACAACCGCACTCATAGATTGGGGCTTTATCCCAACCTAATAATTTTAAAGCATGGTAGTTGAGTTGAATGTGCCCCAATTCACCGGCCATACCGACATGACCGGCATGGGCTTTGCCGTTGAACACCAAGCCACCGCCAAAGCCAGTGCCCAAAATCAACCCCAACACAAACGGATATTGCTGATTCTCTTCCGCCCAAGCTTCGGAAATGGCAAAACAATTGGCATCATTTTCTGCCCTCACTTCGCGATCTAAACGCTGGCTCAAATCAAAAATAATCGGGCGATTATCCGCCGCACGAATATTGGTGATCTCCGCCAGTCCACTTTCACGATTGACAAATCCCGGAACCCCGATTCCCACGGTTCCCTTACAGTCAAAACGGCTGTCGGCACGCTCTACCAAGCCAGCAACCGCTTCAAGCCACTCATGGTAATCCTCTTTCGGGGTGTTGACCCGTTCACTGTGCAATTTTTCCAATTTTTGGTTAAAAACCGCCAATTCAATTTTGGTGCCGCCAATATCCAATCCGTAATAATACATAATCTACTCCGTTAACAATCATTGTTTAGATTCTAGCGAAAAACCGCCGTTATTTCTTTGACACATTGCACGGAATCGCAAAAAAAGGTGGAAAAATGCAAAAGGTGGTGCTGTCTATTGAATCCATTTAAAAAAAGAGACAAGCTTTAAGCCAAGTGCGGTTATACTGCCGTATATTAAATCAGCATAAAAAGGAAAAAAATAATGTCAAAAATTCAATTAGTCGCGGAAGCTCAGTTGCCGACTAAATTCGGTATTTTCCGGATGGTCGGTTTTGAATTTCCCGATACCCACAAAGAACACGCTGCTCTGGTGATGGGCGACATCAGCGACAGCGAACACAATCCGGTGCTGGCACGAATCCACTCCGAGTGTTTAACCGGTGATGCCTTGCATAGCCTGAAATGTGATTGTGGCTTCCAACTGGAAACCGCACTTCGCCAAATCAGTGAAGCCGGGCGCGGCGTACTGATTTATCACCGTGAAGAGGGGCGTGGGATCGGTTTGATTAATAAAATCAGAGCATATTCGCTACAAGATCAGGGACTGGATACCATCGAAGCCAATGAAGCACTGGGTTTTGCTGCCGATGAGCGCAATTTTGCGGTCTGTGCTGATATTTTCGAGCTGCTAGGCGTTAAGAAAGTGCGGTTGCTGACCAATAACCCCAACAAAATCGACACGATGCGCGAAGCGGGCATCAATGTGGTCGAGCGAGTGGCACTGAATGTTGGCGAAAACCGTTATAACACCGCTTACCTAAGCACTAAAGCCGAGAAAATGGGGCATTTGATTGTGCATAACCATGAGAATAAGGAGCATGACCAACATCAACACGGTGTTTGCTGTTCCTGCCAGCGCGAACAAATTAGCGAATAAGTTCAATTTTGAACTGCTGACAAATGGTGTTAACAATATTTTTGTAGGGCGTATTGCATACGCCCTATATGATATGTGAAATCGCTTAATTAACCCGATACACCGTTTTCTGCGGATCGTTCGGATACAACAAGCTATTGATCAGATTATCCACCGCACAACTCTGCATCGCGAAACGGGTTTCTGCGGTTGCCGAGCCGATGTGTGGCAGGCAGACAATATTGTCCAGAGTCAATAATGGCGAGTCTGTGGCAATCGGTTCTGATTGATAAACATCTAAGCCTGCCGCCAAAATTTGTTTGTTTTTTAACGCCCGATACAGCGCCTGCTCATCAACGGTATTGCCACGTCCAAGATTGATAAACACCGCACTTGGCTTCATCAGCGCGAATTGTTTTTCACCAATCAGATTTTGCGTTTCCATCGTTGACGGCAAAATATTGACCACAAAATCAGCACTGCTCAGCAGTTGATCCAGCTCAACACGCTGCGCTTGAAAAGTGCGGTCAACCTCCGGTTTATCATGGCGTGCGCTGTAGCTCACCTTCATATCAAACCCAAAATAAGCCCGTTTGGCTATTGCTTGTCCGATGCGCCCCATGCCTAAAATAGCCAGTGTTTTATGGTGCAAATCCACCCCAAAATAGCCGCTTTCGCTCTGCTTATGCCATTGTCCCTGTTTCACCACCGCATTGAGTTCACACACCCTTCGCGCTGCCGCCAGCATCAAGGCAAACGCCAAATCCGCTACCGTATCGTTCAACACATACGGCGTGTGGGTTAATGTGATTTGTCGGCGCTGTAATGCCGATAAATCATATTGATCATAACCGACCGAAATAGTGGAAGCGACTTTCAATAATGGCGCTTGTTGCAACAATGCCTCATCAACACGCAAACCCGTACCGATTATGCCGACCGCCGTTGCCAACTGTTGGCGCAATAACGGCATTGTTTCAGCAGACAGCTTCTCAACGATGACCAGTTGAAAATGCGCTTCCAGTTTGCGCAATAGTGCGTCCGGCAATTTGGCGTGAATGATCACAACGGGTTTCAACATGCTGCCTCCTTACTGTTCGGTTTGCTCGGGGTGTTGTTCTGATTGAGTCAGGCGGATTTTGCGGTACAAATCACGGCTATAAAGACTGCTAGTAGCTGCTGGGCTGGCATAGCCCGCCAAGTCAGATTTGATCAGATAGTAGTTATAATACTGAAACAGTGGTAATACCAGCTGCTCCTGGTTGATCACTTGCTCAATTTGTTGATAAATCTGCACCCGTTCGGCTTCTGTTACCGCACTTTCAACACTTTTTTGCAATAGCTCGTCCAGCTGTGGGTTGTGGTAAGCGACTTTGTTATTGGCGCTCCGGCTGTGGAAAATACTAAAAAAAGCCGAAGGATCAGGATAATCTGCACACCAACCGGAAGCAATCAAATCAAAATCCCCTTGCATACGCTGTTGCAACAATTGCTGACGTGTGACTGCCTGCGCCTGAATTTGAATTAAATCAGACTGTGACAACATCTGAATCAAGCGTTGCGCAAGTTGTGGGTGAATACCCTGCTGCTCATAAGTCAAACGCAAACGCAGTGGCTGACCGCCGTCCACACCTGCCTGTACCAGCAATTGTTCGGTTACTGTCGGCGCCCAGCTCTGCTCCGCCTGTTGTGACTGCATATCGCGTGGTAAAAATTTAGTATTGATCCGTCCGATATTTGCAATATCGCTATTGATTTCCGGCAGTGAGATCATCGCCGTCAATGCTTTACGCACCGCACTTTGCGCTAGCCGTGGATGACTAAAATTAAATTCGTAATAATAACTACAGAGTGTCGGCAGTGCCAATTGTTGCATCTGCGGCGGAGCAGGCTGTACATCCCCGGCTATTTGACGCACCAGATCATAGTGTGCCGGATTATCGCTGCTGTCGAGCGCATGGTAACTGACATTGCGAAACGAAACATTATCAGCATCCCAGTAAAATGGATTTTTTTCCAACAATAAATCCGTCGTGTGACGGTATAACAGATTATAAGCACCGTTGCTGACCAACGTGCCGTTGCTTTCGCCCTGATATTGCGGCAACAGCGCAACATGGCTTAACATTTGCGGTAGATAGGGCATCGGTTGCGATAAGGTGATTTGTAGCGTCTCGGCATCCAGCGCTTTAATGCCCAACATTTCGACACCATATTCTTTGCTCAACACTTTTTCCGCATTTTCAATCGCCATAAAGCGCAAATATTCGCTGAGTGGATTATCCGGTGCCTGCACTGCCAACGCATACCAACTCTGTACAAAATCCTGCGCCGTCAGCGGTTCTCCATTCGACCAACGCAACCCCGGTCTTAACTGAAAGGTCCAAATTTTATACTGTTGCTGCTGCCAAGATTGCGCCGCACCACCCTGCACTTTGCCATCTTGATCAATACGCACCAGGCCTTCATACAAATCCTGAATCAGTGGCAATTGTGAGTCATCAGATAACTGTTGTGGTTGTAAAGTAAAGCCGGAAACATAAAGCCCACGTTTTAATAGATAACGGCTTTGATCCGGCAGCTCAAGCGTACTTTGCGGTTGCTTGGTTTCAGGCGCAGGCGATTGCCAATCGCAACCGAAAAGTGAGATCAGCATTGATAAGCTGCCGAATAAAATAAGCAGCGGTTTGCAACAGCAGTAAAGTCTTCGCTTAAACCTATTCATCATTGATCATTAACCATTCACCAAGCCGGGAAAGAGATTGCCGATCCCTGCCGCAGCAACTTCAATGCCCAGCGCCATCAAGATCACCCCCATAATCCGCGTGACCACATTGCTGCCGGTATTGCCTAAGGTTTTCACCACAAACGGTGCAGAGCGGAACAAGAAATAGCAAAAAACAGAAAAGAGTAAAATGGCAAGGGTGAAGCCGATAAAATCCAGCCAGCTGTGATAGCGTGAAGCCCATACAATGGTCGAGCTGATCGTGCCCGGCCCGGCCATAATCGGCATTGCCAGCGGCACCACCGCAATGTTGCCGTAATCAGACAGATCCGCACTTTTCTCTTCTTTGTTTTGCTTTTGCTCACCTAATTTACCGCTGATCATGCTCATTGCAATCGAGACAATCAAAATACCGCCGGCGATACGGAACGCATTCAGTGAAATATTAAAAAGATTGAGAATAATCTGCCCCAGGTACAGGCTGGTCAGCAAAATGACTGCAACGGAAATGCACATCGTTAAGTTGGTTCTATTACGCTGCGCTTCATATTGGTTAGAGGTCATACCAACGAAAATCGGCAGTACGCCGAATGGATTCACCACTGCCACCAAACCGATAAAAAATTGAATATAAATGGAATAATTAAAATCCAGCATCACCAATGAACCTCTTTCAACAGCATAATATCTTACCTATTATGCCATACCTGAGAGATGACGGCTATTGTGTTAGCCCAGCTGATTAAGCAACACACTGTAACCGACCGCAAGGGAACTATCGTCGGTTTCAACCAGTGTTGCCGAACAGACCGCATTCATCAACCAACGCTGTGCCGTTCCTTGACGCGGGGTTTCCCAGGTAGATTCCGGCGCAAACACTTGTGTTTCATAGGTATTGGCGGTATAGGTGTAAGTAATCGCCGTAATACTACTACGTTCGCTACAGTTGTACACTTGGATATTGGAATAGATCTTAGTTTTGTCACTTGAACCCAGCGATGCCACACGATAATCGGCAAAGGCACCCAAGCCAACCCGCACTTTGCCTAAACGCACATTGTACTCATCAATATAAAGGTAGGCATTTGGATTAACGGTATCAATATTGTCCAGTTTGACCGGCTTAAATTGTTCTACGGTTTTGCTTTGTTGACTCAGTTGATTGACCCAATCTCGGTTTTTTTGTAAGCGCTTGAGGCTGTATTCAGTCTGTGCACCTTGCTTTGCACTGCTGATATCATAGGAGATCTTGATGACATTCTCGGTATTATTTCCGATGTGCAGCGAAGGGCGCGGATGTTGCTGGTCCCATTGTTTTATAGCGCTGTTTTGACACCCCACCACAGACAACGATAGCGATACGACTATTCCAATTGTATTTATATTCATCTTATTTTTATACCGTTATCAGCTCACCAAACAAATCTCAGTGTTTTTACTTATGCCAACTGCTTGACTTTAAGATACTAACTCCAAGTTATTATCTTAACAACCGGCGCCCATTTTATAGCGAATTACCCTAAATGTAAAAACACTTTTCTCCCTTATCTCAAGGACTAGCAACAAAATATCGCCTCCAAAGCAAATAAACCGAATTAAGATTGTCGGTTTCATGGCAGGTTTGATAGAATTGGGCAATTTTGCATTTAACCTGACATCTGAATAAAAGCCGATATGACAACCTCGAACTACCAAGCCGACGATATTACCGTCCTCAAAGATCTAGAACCGGTGCAACTGCGACCGGGCATGTACACCGACACCACCCGCCCCAACCACTTAGGACAAGAGGTGATTGATAACAGCGTCGATGAAGCCCTTGCCGGTTATGCCAGCAAAATCGAGGTGATTTTGCACGAAGATCAATCGCTGGAAGTGATTGATAACGGGCGCGGTATGCCGGTGGATATTCATCCGGTCGAAAAAATTTCCGGGGTGGAATTAATCCTGACCAAGCTACACGCCGGCGGCAAATTTTCTAATAAAAATTACCAGTTCTCCGGCGGTTTGCACGGCGTGGGAATCTCAGTGGTGAATGCGCTGTCGGATCGGGTCGAAGTGACGGTAAAGCGCAATGGCGAAATCTATCGCATTGCTTTTGCCAACGGCAAAAAAATCGAAGAGCTGCAAGTGATCGGCAACTGCGGACGGCGCAATACCGGCACCACGGTGCGTTTTTGGCCGAATCCGAAATATTTCGACTCGGCAAAATTTTCGGCTAGCCGTTTAAGCCATCTGCTGCGCGCCAAAGCGGTGCTGTGTCCAAAATTGGAAATCAGCTTCAGCGATAAAGTGAACGGCACGCAGGAAAGTTGGTGCTACCAAGACGGCTTGTCGGATTACCTGCAAGAAAGCGTGCAGGACGTCGCCACCATTCCTGAAATTCCGTTTGTCGGTGAATTTAAGGCCGATACTGAAGCCGTCACTTGGGCATTGATGTGGCTGCCGGACGGCGGCGAATTATTGGGCGAAAGCTATGTCAACCTGATCCCAACTCCACAAGGCGGCACACACGTCAACGGTTTACGCCAAGGCTTGCTTGATGCAATGCGTGAATTTTGCGAATTTCGCAATTTGTTACCGCGTGGCGTGAAGCTGACCGCCGATGACATTTGGGATCGCTGTGCTTATGTGCTGTCACTGAAAATGCAGGATCCGCAATTTGCCGGGCAGACCAAAGAGCGGTTGTCATCCCGCCAAAGTGCGGTTTTTGTGGCCGGCACGGTGAAAGATGCTTTCAGTTTGTGGCTGAACCAAAACGTACAACAGGCAGAATTATTGGCGGAAATGGCGATCAATTCGGCACAACGCCGTTTGCGTGCCGCCAAAAAAGTGGTGCGTAAAAAATTGGTCAGTGGTCCGGCACTGCCCGGCAAACTCGCCGATTGCAGCAGCCAAGATCTAAATAAAACCGAGCTGTTTTTGGTGGAAGGCGACTCCGCCGGCGGATCGGCAAAACAAGCGCGCGACCGGGAATTTCAAGCGATCTTACCGTTGCGCGGCAAAATTTTAAATACCTGGGAAGTGGCTTCCGATCAAGTGTTGGCATCTAACGAAATCCACGATATTGCCGTTGCGCTGGGCATCGACCCCGACAACGATGATTTATCGCAACTGCGTTACGGCAAAATCTGTATCCTCGCCGATGCCGATTCAGATGGCCTGCACATCGCCACCTTACTCTGTGCGCTGTTCCTGCGCCACTTTCCGCAATTGGTACAACAAGGGCATGTGTATGTGGCGATGCCGCCGCTCTACCGGATTGATTTAGGCAAAGAGGTGTTTTACGCCTTAGACGAGGGTGAAAAAGAAGGAATTCTCGATCGCCTAAAAGGCAAACGTGGCAAGCCAAACGTACAGCGTTTCAAAGGGTTGGGCGAAATGAATCCGCTACAACTGCGCGAAACCACCATGGATCCCAACACCCGCCGTTTAGTGCAACTGACCTATCAACAAGCGGAAAAAGAAACCACAGCACAAAATGAAAGTGCGGTCGAGCAACATCAATCGACCAACCAAACCCTTGAATTAATGGATATGCTACTGGCGAAAAAACGTTCTGAAGATCGTAAAAACTGGCTGCAACTCAACGGCAACCACGCCGATTTAGCGGTTTAATCCTCGCAGGTAATAAAACATGAGTGAACAACAAATTAACTACGAAGGCGTAGAGCAAATGCCACTGGCGCATTTCACCGAGAAAGCCTATTTAAACTATTCGATGTACGTGATTATGGATCGCGCCCTGCCGTTTATCGGTGACGGCTTGAAACCGGTGCAACGGCGGATTATTTATGCGATGTCTGAACTGGGACTGAATGCCTCCGCCAAATACAAAAAATCGGCGCGTACCGTCGGGGATGTGTTGGGTAAATTCCATCCACACGGCGACAGTGCCTGTTATGAAGCGATGGTGTTGATGGCACAGCCGTTTTCCTACCGCTATCCACTGGTGGACGGGCAAGGCAACTGGGGCGCGGCAGACGATCCAAAATCTTTCGCGGCGATGCGTTACACCGAATCGCGTTTGTCAAAGATCGCCGAAGTGCTGCTATCCGAATTGGGGCAAGGCACGGTTGATTATCAACCAAATTTTGACGGCACATTAGAAGAGCCGCAATATCTGCCGGCACGCCTGCCACATATTTTGCTCAACGGCACCACCGGCATTGCGGTCGGGATGGCGACTGACATTCCGCCACATAATCTGAATGAAATTGCCGAAGCGGCAGTGTTGTTGTTGGATAATCCGCAAACCACGCTTGAACAGTTATTAACCATTGTGCAAGGCCCTGATTTTCCGACCGAAGCAGAAATTATCACGCCGAAAGAGGAACTCGCCAAGCTGTACCAAAATGGGCGCGGCTCGATCAAAATGCGGGCGATCTGGAAGAAAGAGGACGGCGAAGTCATCATAACCGCACTTCCGCACCAAACTTCCGGTTCAAAGGTGATCGCACAGATTGCCGAACAGATGCGCAATAAAAAATTACCGATGGTCGATGATTTGCGTGATGAATCCGATCACGAAAACCCGACACGGATCGTGATTGTGCCACGTTCCAATCGGGTCGATCTCGAACCGTTGATGGATCACCTGTTTGCCACCACCGATCTGGAAAAAAGCTATCGTGTCAATATGAATATGATCGGCTTGGATCAAAAACCGGCAGTCAAAAACCTACATACCATTCTCAGCGAATGGCTGACCTTCCGCCGCACCACCGTCACACGTCGTTTGCAATATCGCTTGGACAAAGTGTTGGCTCGGCTGCATATTTTGGACGGTTTGATGATCGCCTATTTGAATATTGATGAAGTGATCGAGATCATTCGCAACGAGGACGAGCCAAGAGCGGTATTGATGCAACGTTTCAACCTCAGCCAAATCCAAGCCGATGCGATTCTCGATTTGAAATTGCGCCATTTGGCAAAGTTGGAAGAGGTTAAAATTCAGGCGGAACAAGATGAACTGGCACAAGAACGCGATCAATTGCAATTGGTTTTAGGATCAGAACGCCGCCTTAATACGCTGATCAAAAAAGAGATTCAGCAAGATGCCAAAACCTATGACAGCCCACGCCGTTCGCCGATTGTGGAACGAGCCGAAGCCAAAGCGATTTCCGAAACCGATATGCTGCCTGCCGAGCCGGTGACCGTCATTCTCTCCGAAATGGGCTGGGTACGCTGTGCCAAGGGGCATGAAATCGACGCACAAGGCTTGAACTATAAGAGCGGCGATAAATACCTGCAACACGCCAACGGTAAAAGCAATCAAGCAGTGGTGTTTATCGACAGCAGTGGTCGCAGTTATGCGCTCGATCCGCTCGCCTTGCCGTCCGCCCGCTCCCAAGGCGAACCCCTGACCGGCAAGCTCAGCCTGCCAAGCGGCGCCGTGGTGGAACAATTATTGATGGATAACGAACAACAAGCCTATCTGATGGCGTCCGATTCGGGCTATGGTTTCGTGTGTAAATTTGACGATCTGATTTCACGCAACAAAGCGGGTAAAGCCTTGATCAGCCTGACTGAAAACGCCAAAGTGCTGCCACCGCAAGCCGTCTTGGAAGATGGTATGCTATTGGTCGCAATCTCTTCGATCGGCAAAATGCTAATCTTCCCGGTCACCGATCTGCCAAGCCTGTCGAAAGGAAAAGGCAATAAAATTATCAGTATTCCGGCCGCCAATGCCAAATCGCGTGAAGAGCTGTTAAGCCGAATCCTGTTAATCAAACCGGAAAACAGCCTGATTTTCCACGCCGGACGGCGCAAAGTCACACTTAAACCGGAGGATTTGGAGAAATTCAAAGGCGAACGTGGCCGCCGTGGCGGACAATTGCCGCGAGGGTTGCACAGTGGTGTTGTGATTGAAGTAGTTTGACCGCACTTTGAAGCATAAAAAAAGCCTTGCGCCAATCGAATGACACAAGGCTTTTTAATCGCTCAACCGATTTGGTTAGTTTTTATGAATCCAATGATCCATATCGGTTTTCAAGTTTTCGGATTTGGTACCGAAAATCGCTTGGATCCCACTACCTACCACCACCACACCGGCTGCTCCCAGCTCTTTCAAGCGCGGTTGATTGACTTTGCTGACGTCGTTGACGCCGATACGCAGGCGGGTGATACAAGCATCAAGGCTCTTGATGTTTTCTTTGCCGCCGAATGCCGCAACCAGATTGGCTGACATTTCATCACCACTACTTGCAACTGCGGCGCTTTTTCCTTCGTTTTCGTCTTCACGACCCGGCGTTTTCAGATTCAAGGCTTTGATCACTACGGTAAATACCGTGAAATAAATCACCGCATAAATACCACCGACCACCGGGAACAGCCACAGTTTATGTGAATTGGCGGACAACAAGGTGAAGTCGATGAAACCGTGCGAGAAGGTCATACCGTGCACCATGCCCAACATGTTGGTCACGACATAGGCTGAACCTGCCAATAATGCGTGAATCGCATACAGAATCGGCGCAACGAACATGAAAGAGAATTCTAACGGTTCAGTGATCCCGGTTAAGAACGAAGTCAAAGCTGCGGAGATCATGATCCCGCCGACACGGGCACGGTTTTCTGGTTTTGCCGCACGCCAAATTGCAATTGCAGCAGCCGGTAAACCGAACATTTTGAACATATAACCACCCGCCAACTGTCCGAAATAGCTCATTTCAGGGGTACGGCTGGCTTCAGTCGCTGATAAGAAACAGGTTACCACGCCGTGCTGGGTCACACCGCTGGCGTCCACACAAGTCCCGGCTTGGAAAAAGAATGGTACGTTCCAGATATGGTGCAAACCAAACGGAATCAAGCTACGCTCAACCACGCCATAAATCCCGAATGCCAATGCCGGATTCTGTTCCGCAGCCCAGCGTGAAAACGTATCGATTAACCCACCGACCGGAGGCCAAACCAATGACAATACCACACCTAACAGAATTGCCAACGAACCGGTGACAATCGGCACAAAGCGCTTACCGGCAAAAAAGCCGAGATACGCTGGCAATTGGATGCGGTAGAAACGGTTAAACGCCCAAGCGGCAACAGCCCCGACCAAAATTCCACCGAGCACCCCGGTTTCGATATTTTCAACCCCGACCACCGGCGCCATCACTTTCAATGTGGCGACCATAATCCCATAGCCGACAACCGATGCTAATGCGGCTACCCCGTCATTGTTGGTGAAGCCCAACGCAACCCCGATAGCAAACAACAGCGCCATTTGCCCGAACACTGAGCCACCGGCCTGTTCAAATAAATTGGAAACAACTTCCGGCATCCAGCTGAAATGCGCCGCCCCGATCCCTAATAAAATCCCCGCAATCGGCAATACCGATACAGGCAACATTAATGCTTTACCGATCTTTTGCGCAACCGCAAACAGATTACTTGACATACTAACCTCTAATAAATTGGTTCTTTTGAAGAGTATCTAAACGAGACTGCCGCTTTTCAGCCGACAACAACCAGTCTCTATAAAATATGTGGTATTACACCTGATGGATTGCTCCATAGCATAATTGGGGCGCACTATAAACGATTTGGTTAAAAAGTGCCAATGACTTTCTATTATTAAATTAAAAAAATAAAATCTAGATCACATTTTTTTAATTTAAAAAAATAAATAGGCTTGGAATGGTAACAATTATGTAATAAAACGTTTGAAAATTTCCGTAATCTTGGTAGCCAACAACTTACTACCTTCAACGTCTTCATTTTGCCAACTATGCAGTAAAATTTCCGGGCTGAACCGCACTTTGGCTTGCTCCGCAAGCGGTTTGTAGCTGATATGCCACGGTTCGCGTCCGATTTCCAAAGTAGAGACGGCTTGAAACGGTAGGGTAAAGTCAAAGTGCGGTAGCCGTTCGCTCAGCCAACAGGCTAAATCATAGAAATAGCCGTTTTCTTCATATTCCCACGGCTCAAGCTGCAACGCTTGCCCCAACGGTAAGCGCGTAGGGTCGTAAATATCAATTTCCGTTCCCCAATGGTGGCGGCTGGCACCGGGCAACGCCGACCAACGTAAAATCGCTTGCGCTTTTTGCCAGTCATCAAGGCAAGTCAAATCCAGCGGATTACCGTCATCATCATGCACTTTGCGCTGGCACAAAAACTTGCCGTTCCAGATCTGCTGCTGGCGTTTGAAATCACGAAAACTGCTTGCCGGTTGCAAATCAAAGCCTGCTTTGACCGCACTTTGCTGTAGTGCAATGAAAGCACGCTGCGCATCGGCTTGCAGTCGGTGATGGCTAGCGTAGGCTGACGGCAGCGGCACCAGATGTACATCAGTTTTGCCGGTCAGCATTTGGTCAGTAAACAAAAATCGAGTCACAATTTAGTCTTAGCCTAATAAATTTTGTAGTAATTGACGATGCACCAAACCCAAACGATACAGATCTTGGCAGCTCACACACTCATCGACTTTATGAATCGTGGCGTTCAGCGGACCCAGTTCCACTACTTGCGTGCCCATTTGGGCGATAAAACGTCCATCGGAAGTGCCGCCGCCGGTATCCAGTTTCGGCTCAATATTGAGATGTTGCTTGACCGCACTTTTCACTGCCTGAATAAATTCGCCTTGTTCAGTCACAAACGGCAAGCCGGACAGATTCCAATCCAGTCGATATTGCAGTCCGTATTTCGCCAACAGATCCGTCACCCGCCGTTGAATCAATTTCGGCGCCATTTCGGTGGAAAAACGCAGATTAAACTGCACCAACAGCTCGCCAGGAATCACATTATTGCTGCTGGTACCGGCGTGGATATTGGCGATTTGCAGCGTGGTCGGTGGAAAAAAGGCATTGCCGCGATCCCATTCGATGTTGACCAATTCATCTAGCATGGCAAGGGATTTATGCACCGGATTCTCGGCCAAGTGCGGATAGGCAACGTGCCCTTGAATGCCCTGAATCGTCAAATTGGCAGTAATCGAACCACGCCGCCCGTTTTTGATGATATCGCCCAGCTTGACCGCACTTGACGGTTCGCCTACCATGCAAAAATCCACTTGCTCGCCACGCGCCATCAAGGTTTCGACCACACGCACCGTGCCGTCAGTTGCCGCCGCTTCTTCATCAGAAGTAATCAAAAAGGCGATGCTGCCCTGATGATCGGGATTGGCTTGTACATAGTGTTCCGCGGCAATCACCATTGCCGCCAGCGATCCTTTCATATCGGCTGCACCACGGCCGTATAACATATCGTCAACGATTTCGGCGGCAAACGGCGGATATTGCCAGTGGCTTTGCTCACCGGTCGGCACCACATCGGTATGGCCGGCAAAGGCGATACAGGGGCGTTGCGTACCATGTCGCGCCCATAAATTCAGGGTGTCGTTGAACGGCAACCATTCGATTTCAAAGCCGATTTTTGCCAAACGCTCTGCAATCAGTTGCTGACAGCCCAAGTCTTGTGGGCTGATCGACGGACGGCTGATCAGATCCTGCGCTAATTCAATAATTGTCTGTTTCATCCGACCGCACTTTTAACCGTTAAACACGTTCGTATACTGTTTATCATTAAAACCGATTAACGGTTTTGCCGCACCCAATACAATCGGACGTTTAATCAAAGTCGGCTGCGCCAACAACAACGCCAGTGCAGCTTGTTGATTCAACCCGTCTTTAGTGGCTTGATCCAAATTGCGCCATGTAGTGCTGCGCTTGTTCACCAGCTCCTGCCAGCCGAATAACGCCTCGACTTCAGCGAGATAAGCCGCATCAATTCCGTCGACACGATAATCATGCAATTTGGCTTCAATGCCGTTCGCCGCCAACCACGTCAATGCTTTTTTGACCGTATCGCAATTTTTAATACCGTAAACCGTCACCATTGTTTTTATTCCTTGTTATTGATTTTAGGGTCTGTCGCAGAATAATAGCAAACTTAACCGTTTTTTGCAGAACGATTTACATTGCCGACAAGGTATGTTAAAAAGTCCGGCTAAAACTTAGCTTTACCCCTAATTTTATCAGGCAAACTATGACAACAACCTCTCAAACACGGCAAGCACCAGAAAGACAGACTTGGAGCAGCCGCCTTACTTATATTATGACTGTCGCCGGCGCAACAGTTGGTTTCGGCGCTACTTGGCGCTTCCCTTATTTAGTCGGCGAAAACGGCGGCGGCGCTTATGTTTTGCTGTTTTGTATCGCGATGATTGTAATCGGTATTCCAATGATTCTGGTCGAAAATGTGATTGGACGCCGTATTCGAGTGAATGCCATTGACTCCTTTAGTGGCACTATCAACGGCAAACCGATCGCCGCCGGTTGGAAATATTTGGGCTATTTAGGGATGCTTGGCTCGTTCTGCATTATGGCGTATTACATGGTGCTCGGCGGTTGGGTGATCAACTATATTATCAGCCTGTTCAACGGAAATTTAGCGATTTCACAACCGGTGAGCAAAGAGCTGACGGCGGAATTTTTTAACCAAAGCATCAACAACAGCCCGCTGATGATCAGCCTTTACACTCTGCTGTTTGTGATCATTAACTACATTATTTTGGTCAAAGGGGTAATCGGTGGCATTGAAAGAGCGGTGAAATATTTGATGCCGTTGCTGTTTGTGTTTTTGATTTGCATGGTGATCCGTAATGTCACCCTGCCCGGCGCTGCTGAAGGGATTCGATTCTATCTGCAACCGGATTTCAACAAAATCACGCCACAACTGTTTATGTTTGTTTTGGGGCAGGTATTCTTTGCGTTGAGTTTGGGCTTTGGGGTGATCATCACCTTATCCAGCTATTTGAAAAAAGGCGAAAATCTAGTACAAACGGCAGTAATCACCGGTTTTACCAACACCCTAATCGCAGTATTAGCCGGTTTTATGATCTTCCCCTCGCTGTTTAGCTTTGGTGTCGCCCCCGATTCCGGTCCAACCTTGGTATTCCAAAGTCTGCCGATTGTGTTTTCCCACCTATGGGCTGGCAAATTTTTTGCCGTCATCTTCTTCTCACTGCTGCTCGTTGCCGCTCTCACCACGTCGTTGACAATTTATGAAGTGCTGATCACTGCCTTGCAAGAAAAAACCCGCATGAATCGGCGCAAAGCGATTATTTTGGTGCTGGCAGCGATCTATATTTTGGGCAACTTGCCGTCGATTTTAAGCTATGGCCCTTGGGCAGAATGGAAAATTTTCGGTAAAAATATCTTTGATGCCTTTGATTATTTCAGCGGCAATATTCTGTTTATGCTGACCGCACTCGGCTGTGCGCTGTTTGTGGGCTTTGTGATGAAAGACGAGGCAAAGCAAGAATTGACCGCCAACAGCAACTCCAAATTTGCCAATATATGGTTTAACTATGTCAAGTATGTGGTTCCGCTGGTGATTCTGTCTATTTTTATCAGCAACTTTTAAGCTATATAGCAGCCAAAGTGCGGTCAACTCGACCGCACTTTTTTTACTTAGTAAAAATCTAGATTCAAGCCGGATCAACCGGTTGCACAATTTCACTCGGATAACAACCGAGGATTTTGAGGTAGGTGCTGACCTGTTTCAACTCCTCAAGTGCGGTTTGGGTTTGTGGATCATGAATATTGGCTTCGATTTCCAGATAGAACATCTCTTCCCAGGGGCGACCGTAGATCGGACGCGATTCCAGTTTGCTCATTTGAATATGGTGGTTTTTAAACACTAATAGTGCATCCACCAGCGAGCCTGCCGTTTGCGGTGTGCTCATCAACAACAATGTTTTGGTTTGCAGTTGAGGCGAAACCGTAATGGCGTTTTTGGCAATCACAATAAAACGGGTGATGTTGTTCGCTTGGTTGGCAATCTCCGTTTTCAGTACGCGCAAACCGTACAGCTTGCCGCCATCGGCGTTGCCCAGTGCGGCAATATTCGGTGTATTCAGCTGCGACACCAATTGCATCGCATGCGAACTGCTTTCACAATAGTTGATGTGTACCCGCTCCAATTGTTGAATAAATCGGCTGCATTGGGCGATCACTTGCGGGTGGCTGTATAAGGTATCAATCTGCTCAAGTGCGGTATCTCCGGCGACTAACACGCAGTGCTTAATCGGGTAGGTCAGCTCGCCGACAATCGACAATTGGGTGTGTTGCAGCAGATCATACACATCATTGATCGCCCCCGAGGTGGTGTTTTCCAACGGCAAGATACCGTAATCGGCTTCGCCACTTTCGACTTTATCAAAAATTTGCTGAAAACTATCGCTGCTCAATTCGACTAACTGCTTTTTATAGCGTTCGGCGTACTGACGCGCCGCCAGATTAGAATACGAACCGCGTACGCCCAAAAACGCAATGCTAGTGCTGTTTTCACGCTGTTGATTGAGTTTATTCTGCAAATATGCCTGCTGGGTCAACACCGAATCTTCAATAATTTTTTGAAAAATTTGGGTGATATATTGCGCTTCCAATGGGTAGTTTTGCGCCTCGGCAAAATGAATCAACTCTTGCAGCAGCTGCTGTTCACGCCCGGTGTCACGCAGCGGCTTCTTGCTCAACTCTTTACTGCGTGCCACATCATAGGCCAATCGGTGGCGCTCGGACAGTAGTTTCAATAGATGGCGGTCAAGCTGGGTAATCTGTTGGCGGATCTCGTTCAAATCTTTTGGCATCATTTTTTCCGTTTAACGATAAGTTATCTCATTCTATGTAGTAACCGCACTTTTCTCAAGTTCAGAACACAAAAAACCCGGCTTTTTTGCCGGGTTGTTCGCATCACATCGTTATCACTGTTCAAAGGAGTCTTTTAATCTTTCACTCGCACGCCGAGCCTCACCTTTATGTTGTAATTTATTGAGTTGGCGCTCCAGCTTTTCTTCTAACTCATTAATAGTTTTATACATATCCTCCCCTTCGGCACTGGCGAACAAATCGCCTAATGGCGTGCCGATGGAGGCCTCTGCCGAAAAACCTTTCGGGGTTTTGTTCAAAATAAGATGCGGATTAATCAGTTGGGTTTGCCACTTTTCCAGTTTTGCGATGCGATCTTCAACGTGAGCGCGAATTGCAGGGGTAATTTCCATTTGTTTGCTTGTAATGTTTACTGTCATAGTATTTACCTCTTTTTTAGGTAGGTTGCCGAGTGCGAACACTCAAGAAAAATCCATTTAGTGTTAGTTACAACATAGTCCTACTATCAACAGATTTCAAGCCTTTTTCTTTGTTTTGTAACACAATTTATCAAAAAATAGTCATAAGGCAAAAAACCGGATAATTTCCCTTTTATTTTACGTTAAAATTGCTATGATAATCGAGATATACCACATCAGCCATCAACATAACCACTTATTTTTATTCGATTTTTTGATTATTACAACCGCTTCTCACGCCGCATTTTACTTTCAATATAACTACAGCTCGGTTTAACTTGGTAGCCGTTTTGGTCAACAAATTCGATAAACGCCTGATAGAGTTTATCCGCCACGCCCTGTCCGCGCAGCGAGGGATCAACGTGGGTGTGGTAGGCATCAAGCGTATTCTGATTTAAAGTGCGGTACGCCAATTCGGCAATGCGCACACCGTCGCGCTCAATCACAAATGCACCTTGTCCGCCCTGTTGTTGATGTTGAATATCCATCTTCTTCTCCTGTTTTAATGTTTAACCCAATCCTGCGCCTCACCGTTCACGCTGCTGTCGAGCGTAAAATCGGCGGTATCCGAGGCAATGGTTTTCTCTTCATTTGCCCATTCGCCCAGATCGATCAATTGGCAGCGTTTGCTGCAAAATGGACGAAACGGGCTGTTTTCGCTCCATTCGACTGATTTACGACAGATTGGACACGCTACGCTAATCATCTCATTTTTCATGTTTTTTCCCTGCTAACGCTAAATAATATTGATGTAATTGCAGCACTTGCGCGCGTAAATCCTTTTCAGACTCGGATAAAGGACGGTCATTGTTAATCACATCGTCGGCTTTTGCCAAACGCTGCTGGCGGCTGACTTGTGCCTGCATAATTTTTTTAATCTGTTGAATATTACTGTTGTCACGCCGCACCGCTCTTTGCAGTTGAATGGCTTCACTAACGTCCACCACCAACACCCGATCACAATACTCGGTTAATTTATTTTCAATCAACAACGGTACTACCCACAACACATAAAGTGCGGTTTGTTGTTGCAGCTGGCGCAACATGCGTTGCCGAATTACCGGGTGCAACAGTTGATTCAACCATTCGGTTTTATCTTTGTCAGCAAACACGATTTGGCGCAATGCCGCTCGATCCAGCCCCCCCTCAGCGGTGATCACCTGCTGGCCAAAATGCTCGGCAATCTGCGCTAATAACGGTGATCCTGGCGCCACCACTTCGCGCGCCACCACATCGGCATCCACAATCGGCACGCCCAGCTCAGCAAACAAATCGGCAATCGTGCTTTTGCCACTACCAATGCCGCCGGTTAGTCCTATGATATAGGTCATTTGATTTCCCTAACGTTTATCTGCTGTCTTATACACTTCTGCGCCTTCACGCTTACCAATCGCCAAAACTAACACCGTGATGGTATTATCATACACTTCATATACCAAACGATAACCCGAAGTACGCAGTTTAATTTTGTAACGCGCTGAATAGCCGGATAATTTATCACTTATAACGTGCGGTGCAATCAGCCTTTCTGTGAGCTTCTTTTTAAATTGCATTCGTACCGTTTCACCCAGTTTACGCCACTCTTTTAATGCGCTTTTATCAAAAATTAATTCATAACTCATCAAGTGAAACCTTTACCGCTTCCAATGTTTTCAAACGTTCGTCTGCAATTCGGTTTAATCTTTGGTCTTCTAGCATTTCTTGAAAATATTCAAATAATGCAGGCGTTACGCAATAAAACGCCGGTTCGTTGCGATTTAAAATCGCAATTGCGCCACTATCACTGGCTGCAACGGTTCCCATTGGGTTTTTCTTGAGATCAGTAATGCTGGCAACGGTATTGGTTAAAATTTGATGTATAGCCATATTGTTCTCCTATATTTGAAAACTCAGGATAGCACTAATAAAAGTTTTTTTAAAGCACTACAAACCGCACTTTTGGCATAAAAAAACCTGCTGTCAGCAACAGCAGGTTTGAGCTTTAATCGGATAACTTACAGTGCTTTCAAAATATCGTCCACACGCTCTTTGGCATCGCCGAACAACATTTGGGTGTTGTCTTTGAAGAACAATGGATTTTGCACCCCGGCATAACCCACCGCCATAGAACGTTTGAACACGATCACGTTTTGCGCTTTCCAGACTTCCAACACCGGCATGCCGGCAATCGGGCTGTTCGGATCGTCTAACGCCGCCGGATTAACGGTGTCGTTGGCACCGATCACCAACACCACATCGGTGTCAGGGAAATCTTCGTTGATTTCATCCATCTCCAGCACCACATCATAAGGCACTTTGGCTTCTGCCAACAGCACGTTCATGTGTCCCGGCAAGCGACCTGCAACCGGGTGGATGCCAAAGCGGACATTGATGCCTTTGTCACGCAATTTCTGGGTGATTTCCGCCACCGGATATTGCGCTTGCGCCACTGCCATGCCGTATCCCGGGGTGATGATCACCGAGCTGGCATTTTTCAACAACTCCGCCACTTCTTCGGCACTGGTTTCACGGTGTTCGCCTTGCTCTTCATCCGAGCTGGCCTGCACATCGTTACCAAAGCCGCCGGCGATAACGCTGATGAAAGAGCGGTTCATGGCTTTACACATAATGTAAGACAAAATCGCACCGGAAGAACCTACCAATGCACCGGTCACGATCAGTAAATCGTTGTTTAGCATAAAACCGGCCGCTGCTGCTGCCCAACCGGAATAGGAGTTCAACATGGAGACCACCACCGGCATATCTGCGCCGCCGATAGAAGCCACCAAATGCCAACCGAATGCCAAGGCAATAATCGTCATCAGAATCAACGGGAATAAGCTGGCATCGCCGACAAATGTGAACATCAACAACACAGAAACAACTACCGCAGCCAAATTCAATTTATGGCGGTGTGGCAAGCTCAACGCTTTGGAATTGATGATACCACGCAATTTACCGAACGCCACAATCGATCCGGTGAAAGTGACCGCGCCGATAAAGATGCCTAAAAAGACTTCGACATCGTGGATATTCTGCATCACAGAATCCATCACGCCATGTGGGGCAAAGTAGCTGTTAAAGCCGACCAATACCGCCGCCAAACCGACGAAGCTGTGCAAAATCGCGACCAATTCCGGCATTTCGGTCATTTCGACTTTCAGCGCACGTTGAATCCCGAGCACTGCGCCGATGACCATCGCAATCACGATCCACCAATGACCTTGTGTTTCCGGCCCGAAAATCGTTGCCACCAACGCAATCGCCATCCCGACGATGCCATACCAACAACCCGCTTTGGCGGTTTCATGTTTAGAAAGACCGGCCAAGCTCATAATAAATAGTAGTGCTGCTACAATATAAGCGGCTTGTACAAAACCTGCAGACATGTTTTTCTCCTTAACCTTTTCTAAACATTGCCAACATGCGTTGTGTCACTTTGAAGCCACCAAAAATATTGATGCTGGCGACTAACACCGCAATAAATGACAGGAATGTCACGACCCCGTTGCCGTGTCCGATTTGCAATAATGCACCGACAATGATAATGCCTGAAATCGCATTCGTTACCGCCATCAATGGCGTATGCAACGCATGGCTGACGTTCCAAACCACATAATAACCGACCACGCAAGCCAGTACGAAAACGGTAAAGTGCGATAAAAATGCCGCAGGTGCAACCGAAGCCAACCACAAGAAGGCGGCGGCAACCGCTGCCATAATGCCGTATTTCACGGCCGGATTAACCGGCTTCTCTTCTTTTTTCGCAATCGGCGCCGCTGCTGCTTTTTGCTGTGGCTGTGCCGATACTTGAATCGGTGGCGCCGGCCAGGTCACTTCGCCGTCACGCACGATGGTCACGCCGCGTAAAATCACATCGTCAAAATCGATATTAATATTGCCATCTTTCTCTTTACACAACAATTTCAATAAGTTGACTAGGTTTGTACCGTAAAGTTGTGAAGATTGGGTTGGTAAACGGCTTGGCAAATCGGTGTAACCGATGATTTTCACTTGATTTTCGGTAGTGACCACTTCACCGGCTTTGGTCAACTCACAGTTGCCGCCGGTTGCCGCCGCCAAATCGACGATCACACTGCCCGGTTTCATTGACTCAACCATCTCTTTGGTGATCAAGCGTGGTGCCGGTTTGCCCGGAATCAGTGCGGTGGTGATGATAATATCCACTTCTTTCGCTTGCTCAGCATACAATGCTAACGCACGACGGTTAAATTCATCGGACATCACTTTGGCATAGCCGTCGCCGCTGCCGCCTTCCTCTTTGAAATCGATCTCGAGGAACGAGGCGCCCATGCTTTGTACTTGTTCTTTCACTTCCGGACGAGAGTCAAACGCACGCACAATAGCGCCCAAGCTGTTTGCCGCTCCAATCGCTGCCAAGCCTGCAACCCCGGCACCGATAATCAACACTTTTGCCGGTGGCACTTTGCCTGCTGCGGTGATTTGCCCGGTGAAGAAACTGCCGAATTCATGCGCTGCTTCCACCACCGCACGATAACCGGCAATATTGGCCATCGAACTTAACGCATCTAATGCTTGTGCCCGTGAGATACGCGGTACGGATTCCATCCCAAGCACATTGATTTTTTTAGCAGATAATTTTTCGACTAAGTCAGGATTCTGTGCTGGCCAGATAAAACTAACCAAGGTTGCGCCTTCTTTAATAGCGGCAATTTCCGCATCGGTTGGGGCGTTTACTTTAAAAATGATGTCAGAATTCCAAACATCGTTCGCCGTCCCGACCGTCGCACCGGCTTCGGCGAAAGCCTGATCTTCAAAGCTGGCTTTAAAACCGGCATTATGTTCTACAACCACTTCAAACCCAAGCTTCAAAATCTGCTCGACGGTTTTCGGTGTTGCCGCCACCCGACTCTCATTGTCGAGCAGTTCTCTAGGTACACCAATTCGCATAATCGTTAACTTCCTTAATTGACTGGTTAAAAAAGTTTGGGCATGCAACTGCCCAATCCAAAAAGCATAGACTGACTCCAATCCTTGCTACTATTTTACTGCGACCGCACTTGGCAGCAGCAAAAATTAAATCCGGTTAACTTTATCACTTCTTACGGAAAATGGGGGAAAATTTTTAAAAAAATCTGTGCACTCAAGACAGAATATGTTAGGGTCTGTTGATCTTTGTTTATAATTTGAGCCATAGACTATTTTTCGCCACTCTTTTTGCAAATAAATAAGGCAAAAGTTGTGAAGTTTAGTCATTCTAAACTAACGACTTTTAACGCCGCTGTAGTACGAAAAGTAATGGCGAAAAAGCGTCATAGTCCTACGGATTGTGTTTAAAATAAGCACACTCGTCGTTGTAACCCTCATCAATAGTCCCACTATTGATTTCGGCTTACGCCTAGATTGTGCTCATTTTAAACGACAACTCAAAATATAAACAAAGATCAACAGACCCTATTAAAAACGCTCTATTCATTTACCGAGAATAAAAACATCATGCAACTACCACGATTACAGTCTGCGGCGTTACTTCGTCGTTATAAACGTTTTCTCGCCGATATTGAATTGCCAAGCGGTGAAGTTATCACCATTCACTGCGCCAACACCGGTGCGATGACCGGTTGCGGCGAGGAGGGCGACACGGTGTGGTATTCCACGTCTGATAATCTGAAACGCAAATATCGTCATTCGTGGGAACTGACTGAAAAAGCCAACGGTGAGCTGGTGTGTGTCAATACGGCACGAGCGAATCAATTAGTGCACGAGGCACTGCAACAAGGCAAAATCGCAGAATTAGCGCAATATAAAACGATTAAACCGGAAGTGAAATACGGCACAGAAAATAGCCGGATTGATTTTTTGTTGCAAGCAAACGAGCCGCAAACCGCACTTGCCGATTGTTATGTTGAAGTCAAATCCACCACCTTATTAACTGAAAGTGCGGTCGGCATGTTCCCTGACGCCAAAACTGAGCGTGGACAAAAACACCTGCGCGAATTGATACAAATGCGGCAGCAAGGACAAAGTGCGGTGATCTTTTTTGCGGCGCTGCACAGCGGAATTCAGCGTTTTCAAGTTGCCGAACAGATTGATCCGCATTATGCGGCATTACTGAAACAAGCACATCAAGCCGGCGTGCAACTGCTCTGTTATAACTGCGATTACCGCATTGAAAATGCTATCCCGACCGCACTTTGGTTGAATCATGCGATTCCGATTCAACTATAAAGAATTGTAAAGCCGCTTTTAAATATAAATGATAAGAATTATCATTAGCACCACTAGATAAGAATATAAATAAATCTAGATAATCACTCCAACATTTCACGCCTCTCCCCACAAGAGGCTTTTTTTTGCCTGAAATTCAACCGGCTAGTCTATAAAGCTCCAACATTTCACGCCACTATGCCAATTTTCCCACAACAGGCTTTTTTGCCTGAAATTCAACCGGCTAGTCTATAAAGCTCCAACATTTCACGCCACTATGCCAATTTTCCCACAACAGGCTTTTTTTTGCCTGAAATTCAACTGGCTAGTCTATAAAGCTCCAACATTTCATGCCACTATGCCAATTTTCCCACAACAGGCTTTTTTGCCTGAAATTTAGCAGATCAGCCGACAATATTTTATAACACATAAAAAACAAAAACCGCTGATAATTCAGCGGTTTTATGATACGATTTCTCTCGGTTGGTCGGGTATGTTATAGCTTTCCCGACTGGTACTCGGGTTAGCTATAGCCTCCCTTAATCATGCCGATCTAAGGAGGTGAAAAGATTGCGATGGTTTAAATATCTATTGATAATCATCATAATTGTGTTGCTAACTGCTGATACCCCTATCACACGATAGCAACCCAACCAAGGAACGAGCTGTAACAGGTTCGTTCCTTTCTTGCATTATAAACCCACAAACACAAAATTCAAGTGCTATAACTTCCCAACTTCTAAGCAGATTATCAGGCTTAGCCCTTTCTATTTGATTTTTTATGCTTATAATAATTCGTTTATGATGAATCAAATCTAACGTTGAGAGAACTATGACTGAGTTGAACACCGTACTTGCCGAGTTGAAACGCGGCGTTGAGGAAGTGCTTTCCGAAAGCGATCTTATTGAAAAATTGAAAGAAAACCGTCCATTGCGCATCAAGCTGGGCGCTGATCCGACTGCACCGGATATTCATTTGGGGCACACGGTGGTGTTGAATAAACTACGCCAATTCCAACAATTAGGGCATGAAGTCTATTTCTTGATTGGTGATTTCACCGGCATGGTCGGCGATCCGTCCGGCAAAAACACCACCCGTCCACCATTAACGCGCGAAGATGTGTTAGCCAATGCGGAAACTTATAAACAACAAATTTTCAAAATTCTCGATCCGCAAAAAACTAAAATTGTATTTAATTCCGAATGGTTAGGACAATTAGGTACCGAAGGTATGATCCGCCTTGCCTCGAATTACACGGTTGCACGGATGTTGGAACGGGACGATTTCAAAAAACGCTTCACCAATAATCAACCAATTGCGATCCACGAATTTATCTATCCGTTGCTGCAAGGGCACGACTCGGTTGCATTACAAGCGGACGTAGAGTTGGGCGGAACCGACCAAAAATTCAACCTGCTCGTCGGACGTGAGCTACAAAAATCTGCCGGACAAAAACCGCAAGTGGCGATCACCCTGCCGTTGCTCGAAGGCTTGGACGGTGAGAAGAAAATGTCAAAATCGCTGGGCAACTATATCGGCATCAGCGAAGCGCCGGACGAGATGTTCGGCAAAGTGATGTCGATTTCCGATGATCTAATGTGGCGTTGGTATGATCTGCTCTCTTTCCGCCCGTTAAGCGAAATTGCCGAATTAAAAACCGAAGTACAAAATGGCAAGAATCCGCGTGATGTCAAAATCCTGTTGGCAAAAGAGATTATCGCCCGTTTCCACAGCCAAGCCGATGCCGACGCTGCCGAACAAACCTTTATCAACCGTTTCCAAAAAGGTGCGATGCCGGACGAGATGCCGGAATTTGAATTTCAGGGCGAAATTGGCTTGGCGAATCTGTTAAAAGAAGCCGGGTTGGTCGCATCCACCTCCGAAGCCAACCGCATGGTGCAGCAAGGCGGGGTAAAAATCGACGGCGAAAAAGTTGACGATGCCAAAATGTTGATTCAAGCCTCAAGTGCGGTTTACCAAGTCGGCAAACGCAAATTTGCCCGAGTAACGGTAAAATAAGCACAATTTAAAAATCAATAAATGGCAAGGTAAACACAGCCTTGCCATCTTCATTTGAAGCTATCCTTTTCTCATTTCCCCACATAGTTTTACACTAAAAAATACAAAATCACTGATTTTTTGTTATGCTGATCACGCTTTATTTAAGAAATTAGGAGTTATTATGAAGAAAATTGCCTTTAAATCGACTGTTTTAGCTTTAGCATTGTTATTTGCCGCCGGTTGTTCCAATATGACCACTCGACAAAAAAACACTGCAATTGGTGCAGCAGTTGGCGGCGTCGCCGGCAATGTTATCGGCAACAGCACCGGCGCAACCCTTGGTGGTGCAGCGCTGGGTGGCGTTATCGGCAGCCAAATCAACTAAGCCTGATTCAAGCGGGAATTTTCCCGCTTTATCTTTGCTGTTTTTCCCGTATGCGACTAATTTCTCTTTCATCAAGGACAATCTGCTATGAAAAAACCACAAAAATTTCAGAAAATGGTCAAAGTTGATGCCTATCTGATCCCCGAAAGCGAAGCCGAGCAATACATTGCCGACCGCACGTTAACCGCACAACGTTTAGAAAAAGCGATGCTCACCTTCTGTGAACGCATCGAATACGGCGGCAAAGGCTCAGAAGACGGCGAATTTATCACCGGCATTGATAAAAACGGCGAATACATCGTGCTTATGCACCTCAGCCCGGAAGAAGTGGAAATGGTCATGGGCTGCGCAACCGAAGAAGAACTCGTGGCATTGTTGAAAGCGCAGTAGCGGAAAAAGGTTGGAGATTTAGATTTATTGAGCATTTAAATTACCTAATTTATACAATTTTGGTAATTTAAATGCCCAATTTTATAGTATTCAATGATATATGGCTGATTTTTATCCAACAGTTTTGATAAAGTGCCCCCAACCGCACTTTGCGTTGCAACACTAGGCTTTCACCACCGGATAATACGGATCGCCACACCTGTTCAAGCGCCGTTTTTGTGCGTGTGGTTGCTGATGTTGGCGCTTCTCCTCTTGCCTGCTCTCTGTTTCGATATTGACTTTGCATAACTCCCCTGCTCACTCATGTTTTTGCTATAGTATGCAATAACTAAAAGACAGCGGATGTCGAACAAAATCGCGAAAACAAATTTCCTGTTTTTGCTTGCGATATGCTAAATTGACCGCACTTTCACTGCTTTTTTAAGGATTCTGCCATGTGGTCCGAACTTTGTTATCCTGTGGAAAAATTTCAATCTTTGTTGCAAGCTGCCGAATTATCAACGCTTGCCGATGCTGAGTTTTTATCTCAGCTGAATACCGCACTTGCAATGTCCGATTTTGTTGTCGAGGTGCTGCACAAGCAACCGCAATTATTGGCACAATGGGCGCAACAGCCGCCGTCGTTGCAGACTTGCACAGATTACCCTGCCCGCTTGCAAGCCGAATTAGCCGACATAACAACAGAAGAACAGCTTTATACCTTGCTGCGCCAATTTCGCAATCGGGAGATGGCGGCGTTGAGTTTTTGTCAGAGTTTAAATCTGATGTCGGTGGAACAAACCTTTACCGCACTTTCACAATTGGCGGAGAGTCTGATTGTGGCGACGCGCGATTGGCTCTATCCGAAAATCTGTCAAGAGTTGGGCACGCCAGTCAACAAGTGCGGTCAGCCGCAGCCATTATTGATTCTCGGTATGGGCAAATTAGGCGGCTTCGAACTGAATTTCTCCTCCGATATTGATCTGATTTTCACCTATCCGGAAAAGGGCGAAACCGTCGGCGCACGGCGTAGCGTAGACAATTCACAGTTTTTTATCCGCTTGGCGCAACGGATTATCAAAGCCTTGGATCAACACACCATCGACGGCTTTGTCTATCGTACCGATATGCGCCTGCGCCCGTTCGGCGATGCCGGGGCGCTGGCGTTGAGTTTTGCCGCAATGGAAGATTACTATCAGGAACAGGGGCGTGATTGGGAGCGTTATGCGATGATCAAAGCCCGTTTGATGGGCGAAGACGAGGCCAATCCATATCAGCAACAACTGAAAAAAATGCTGAAGCCGTTTGTGTATCGGCGTTATATTGACTTCAGCGTGATCCAGTCGCTGCGTGATATGAAAGCGATGATTGAACGCGAAATCCGCCGTCGTGGCTTGGTGGATAATATCAAACTGGGTGCCGGCGGCATTCGCGAAGTGGAATTTATCGTGCAGGTGTTTCAACTGATTCGCGGCGGGCGTGAACCTGAGCTGCAACACCGCAGTCTGCTGACCGTGCTACCGCACTTGGTGCAGCTGAATCTGATTCCGGCGGAAGAAGCACAAGCACTACAACAGGCTTATCTATTTTTACGCCGAGTAGAAAACGTGCTGCAAGCGATTGATGATAAACAGACGCAACTGCTGCCGCAAAACCAGAGCGACCAAGTGCGGTTGGTACATGCCTGCCGCCGTTTCCGCTGTTTAAGCCAAAACGGACAATGGATTGAAGTTGAAAATCCGATTGACGATTGGCAGACATTTTATGCTTATCTGCAGCAACAGCAGCAAAATGTCCGCAATGTGTTTCAGCATTTGATTGGCGACGACAACGAAAATCAGTCAAACCAAGAGCATGATTCAATTTGGCGTGATTTTCTGAACAGCTATCAAGATGACGAGCTCAGCAGCCTGTTACAGCAATATTCATTTGCAGAAACGGTACACAACGAATTGCTAGCGGTTTTAAGCCATTTCCGCAGCGAGATTCAGCGCCGCCAAATCGGACAGCGTGGACGTGAAGTGCTGAACAAACTGATGCCGTGCGTATTGGATAAACTGTTTGCCCGAGCGGATATCAGCAATGTGCTGCCTAAAATTTTGAATATCATCAGCAAAGTCGTCACTCGCACCACCTATCTGGAGTTGCTGCAAGAACACCCGGCGGCGCTGGATATGCTGATTCGGCTCAGTGCCGCTTCACCGATGATTGCCGAACAGATCGCTAATTTTCCGATTCTACTCGACGAACTGTTGGATCATAAAACCCTGTTCAATCCGCCACCGTTCACCGAATATCATAATACGTTGAAAGAGTATCTGATGCGCATTCCGCAAGATGATGAAGAACAACAGATTGATGCCCTGCGCCAATTTAAACAGGCAACCCTGCTGCGCACCGCCGCCGCTGATATTTTAGAGGTGCTGCCGGTGATGAAAGTCAGCGATCACCTCACCTATTTAGCCGAAGCGATGATTAGCGCCGTGGTCAATCTGGCATGGCGACAAACCAGTGAACGTTTCGGCACGCCGGATCATTTGCAGCCGGAGCAGAAAAATTTTTTGGTGATTGCTTACGGCAAACTGGGCGGCATTGAACTGGGTTACAATTCCGATTTAGATCTGGTGTTTTTATACGACGCACCGGCAAACGGTCAAACCATCGGCGGCAAACGCAGCATCGACAGCAGCCAGTTTTACCTGCGGCTGGCACAAAAGATCATCAGTATTTTCAGCATTAATACCCGTGCCGGTATTTTGTATGAGGTGGATATGCGCTTGCGCCCATCCGGTGCGGCCGGCCTGCTGGTCAGTAGCCTGACGGCGTTTGAAACCTATCAACAGCAAGACGCTTGGACTTGGGAAAAACAGGCACTGGTTCGCACACGTGCCATCTATGGTGAAACCGCACTTCGCCAACGCTTCGAGCAGATTCGAGCTGATATTTTGGCCACTCCGCGTGATGTGGCGCAATTGCGGCAAGAGGTCAGCCAAATGCGGCTAAAAATGTATGAACATCTTGCCGAAACCCAAAGCGGCCTGTTCAATATTAAAACTGATCCGGGCGGCATCACCGATATTGAGTTTATCGCCCAATACTTAGTGCTTGCCAACACCCCTAATCATCCCGAACTGAGCCGCTGGTCGGACAACGTGCGGATTTTTGACAGCATGGCGCAAGTCGGGGTACTGAGTGCGGAACAAACCAAGAAATTAAAACGCAGTTATGTCGATTTACGCAATAAAATTCACCATTTGAACCTGATTGGTAAAAAATCGATTGTCAGTGCCGAGCAATTTAGTGTAGAAAGGGCGTTTGTCAGAGAAATCTGGCAAATGCTGTTTGCCGACTAAGGCATAAAGTGCGCTCAGCAACGAACGGATTTACTTATTTTGCTTGCTTAATTTGATTAAAAATGCAAAATAATAACATATTTATTCAATAATCAGCTTAGATAGGACGATTATGATACGCGATACCGAATTAGTCGAATGGTTCCGAGAATCCACGCCTTACGTCAGCCTGCACCGTGATAAAACCTTTGTCATTATGCTGGACGGCGATACGATTGCCTCCAGAAACTTTATTAATATTATCAATGATATCAGCTTGTTACATAGTCTTGGCATCAAGTTGGTGGTGGTTTTCGGTGTGCGTCATCAAATCAACGAAACCCTGCAAGCCCATGATATTGCGCCTGTCTATCATAAAAATATTCGAGTAACTGATGCCGACACATTGGAATTGGTGAAGCAAGTAGTCGGTAAATTGCAATTTGACATCAGTGCCCGCCTGTCGGTGCGCAGCTTTAATGCCGGCAACCACAGTAATAACAGTATTAATGTGGTCAGCGGCAATTTTGTCATTGCTCAACCGATCGGAGTTGATGACGGCGTGGACTATATGTTGAGTGGCAAAATCCGCCGAATTGATATCAAAGCCATCAAGCAGCAGCTCGACAACGATGCGATTGTCTTGTTAGGGCCAATCGGCGCCTCGGTCACCGGTGAAAACTTCAATATGCCGTTTGAAGACATTGCCACCCAAGTTGCGATTAAGCTGAATGCCGAAAAACTGATCGGTTTTTGTGCCGACGACGGTATCCGTGATGAAGCCGGCGAGATCATTGCCGACCTGTTCCCGCAACGTGCAGCCGTGCATCTGCATCAACTGATCGAAAGTGGGCAATATCACAGCTCGCAAGCCCGCTTCCTGCAAGCGGCAATTGATGTCAGCCGTGCCGGCATCAAACGTTCGCACTTGCTCAGCTACGAAGAAGACGGCACGCTATTGCAAGAACTGTTCTCACGCGACGGGATCGGTACTCAGGTGTCGATGGAAAGCTCGGAAACCATTCGCATTGCCACCATTCAAGATATCGCAGCACTACTGGCACTGATTCACCCGCTGGAGCAGCAAGGTATTTTGGTCAAGCGTTCACGGGAACAGCTGGAAATGGAGATCGGCAACTACACTATTATTGAACGTGACGGAGTGATAATCGCTTGTGCCGCCTTGAATGTTTACGCCGAAGAGAGCATGGCGGAAATGGCGTGTGTAGCAGTGCATCCAGATTATCGCAACTCTTCTCGCGGCGATATTCTGCTGGAAGAGCTGCAAAAACGGGCACGAAAACTCAAAATCAAACAGCTGTTTGTGCTGACCACTCGCACGGTACATTGGTTCCAAGAACGCGGCTTTAAAATTGCCAATGTCGAGGATTTGCCGAAAGACAAGCGTGAACACTACAACTATCAGCGCAAATCTAAAATATTAATCCAAAACTTATTTGACGGCGAACATGGACATCGCAGCGAACGCACCGAACGAGGCTGAGTTGTTCCTGCACACTCACCCCTATCCGCCCTTTATTCCACCCAATGCCGACAAACTGATTGTCGGCACTTTACCCCCGCCACGTTTTTCGCAAGGTTGGCTGAAAGCCGATGATGTGGATTTTTGCTACGGCAGTCGCGACGGGCAGCTCTGGCTGATTTTGGGCAAAATTTTTGGCGTTGATTTTCAGTTTGAAAACAGTCAAAGTGCGGTGCAACAGCGACAACATTTTCTATATGAACACAATATCGGGATTTGCGATATTGTGCAGCAGTGCCAACGAGCCAAAATCGACGCCTCCGATATTGGCATGCAGCAGATTGTGCTGCGTCCGCTACTGCACTATTTAAGCGAAAATCCGAAGATCAACACGCTGCTATTCACCGGTGGTAACAGCAAAAACGGTCCCGAATACCTGTTTCGTCGACACCTAAAAACAGCGGGTTTAAGCCTAACATTAGTCAACAACACTATTCCGCGAATTCACCAATTTAGCTGGCAAAACCGCACTTTCACCACCGTATCGCTCACCGCCCCTTCCGGCGCCGCCAATCGTGCGGTCGGCAGCATGGCGGAATATAAACAGCTGAAAGCACAACACCCCGAATTCAATACGATTGATTTCAGGGTGTTGCAATATCAGCGTTTTTTTAAAAACTAATACAAAAACACAAAATACAATACAATTGCCACCACAAAGCGGTAAATGGCGAACGGCACGAATGAAATCCGTTTAATCAGATTCAGTAACCATTTGATCGCCATCATCGCGACCACAAACGCAGTGACGAAGCCGACGGCAAACATCGGTAAGTCGTCAAGCGTCAGGAAATGCCAGCTTTTATACAGATCCAGTGCGGTGGCACCCATCATCATCGGGGCGGCCAAAATAAAGGAATATTCTGCGGCAGCATGGCGACCGACCCCCATCAACAATCCGCCGGAAATGGTTGCGCCAGAACGGGAAAAGCCCGGTGACAGTGCCAAACATTGGAATAAGCCGATGGCAAATGCTTGTTTATAACTGATTTGATCCAGCGTGTTGGCGCTGACCGGCGGACGAAACTTTTCCGCCAACAGCAACAAAACCCCACCAACGACCAAGGCATAAATCACATTCTGAATGCTGAACCAGGATTTGATGGTGCTGTGAAACAGCAAACCGATCACTACTGCCGGAATCATGCCTAAAATAATGTGCAATAGCGTCAAGTGCGGTTGGTGCTGATCCGGTTTTTCACCAAAATGAATGCCGATCAAGCCGAACATTTTGCGCCAAAACACCACCACCACGGCTAAAATCGAGCCTAGCTGGATCATCACCTCGAAGGTTGCCGCTTTTTCACCGGTGAAGCCTAAAAACTCACCGGCGATAATCAAATGCCCGGTGGAGGAAACCGGCAAAAACTCGGTCAACCCCTCGACAATCCCCATTATCACCGCAATAAATATCTCTGACATTTTCTCTCCTATTTTCTGTCACCTAATCTTTGTTACTACTCTGTCCACTAGGACTATGCATTATCAATACTAAAACTGATCACATCGGCAATATTTTGTTGCCCCAAGGCAATCATCAACAACCGATCGACCCCCAGCGCTACGCCAGCACATTGCGGCATGCCTTGCTGCAAAGCGGCAATAAAACGCGGGTCAATTTCACGTGGTGGCAAGCCGCTTGCTGTGCGCTGCTTATTGTCTCGTTCGAAACGGTGCAATTGTTCGTCAGCATCGGTCAGCTCATTAAACCCGTTCGCTAGCTCCAAGCCCTTGTAATAAAACTCAAATCGTTCCGCCACACGGTGATCTTCCGAGCTGATTTGCGCCAGTGCCGCTTGCGAGGTCGGAAAATAATAGACCGCTGCCGGACGCTCCTGCCCGATATTCGGCTCGACAATTTGGCTGAACAAAAATTGCAGCAGCATATCGCGCGACTGCTTGGCGGCATCGACCAAGCCATGCTCCGCCGCTTTTTTTGCCAGCTCGGTTTTTTCTGCCGACAGCGAATCCAAACCGACATATTCCTGAAAAATAAACTGGTAACTAAACGATTCTGCCGGTTCGCAGTCCAGAATCTGTTGCAGCAAATCATCGACTTCATTAATCAGGCGATACATATCAAAGTGCGGTCGATACCACTCCAACATCGTAAATTCAGGATTGTGATGGCGCCCGGCTTCTTCATTGCGGAACACTTTGCAAATCTGAAAAATCGGCCCACTGCCGGCGGCTAGCAGACGTTTCATGTGATATTCAGGACTGGTACCCAAAAATAAGGTTTTCGGCGTGGCTTGAAACGGTGCAATAAACTGCGTTTCAAATACGGCAAGATGCACATCGGTGACCGCATATTCGCTTAAAATCGGGGTATCGACTTCCAATAAACCGCGATCAATAAAGAAACTGCGCAATTCGGCAACAATTTTGGCACGAGCGATAATATTTTTTATCGCCGCACTCGGCTGCCACTGTTGTTGTAAAATCATTGCTTATGATCCCAAAAAATAAATCAAGGCATCGGCAAAGCGTTAAACGTACGGTTTAGATTGCAATAGTAGGGGCGGATTGTATCCGCCCATTTGCGAAGTGCGGTATAAGCATTTAACCAATAAAGAATAAATACAAAGTGCGGTTCGGGCTACCATTGCCAATAATCTGCTTGCCAATAAACATTAAGTGCGCATTTTATCGGTTATCCCGTAAAGTCACAATCGAATCTTACACAAAGGAATACGAATACTTGACCATAAAAGTAAGTTATTAAATCTACTAACTTTTTTGAGGTAGATCACGAAACGCCCCCTTTTTCAGGGCATTTATCAAAAAACAATTAAACTGTTGGAGAAAAGATGGCAAAATGACTTTGATCAAAAAATCATACTTACTGTTTATATTACTTTTTGACTCTAAATCATTACTTTTACTTACATCTATCCTGGAGGAATATCGTGCAAACTATCAATGTCGATATTGCAATTGTCGGTGCCGGTGGCGGCGGTTTACGGGCTGCGATTGCAGCTGCGGAAGCTAACCCGAATCTCAAGATTGCCTTAATATCAAAAGTGTATCCGATGCGTAGTCATACTGTGGCAGCCGAAGGCGGTGCCGCAGCCGTCATCAAATCCGAAGATAGTTATGACAAGCATTTCCATGATACGGTAGCCGGCGGTGACTGGCTGTGCGAACAAGATGTAGTTGAACATTTTGTTGAGCACTCACCGATTGAAATGACCCAGTTAGAGCGTTGGGGCTGCCCGTGGAGTCGCCGTGACGATGGTGAAGTCAATGTACGCCGATTCGGCGGTATGAAAATCGAGCGCACTTGGTTTGCTGCCGATAAAACCGGCTTCCACCTGCTGCACACGCTGTTCCAAACCTCGATTCAATTCCCGCAAATTATCCGCTACGATGAGCACTTTGTGCTGGATATTCTGACCGACG
The DNA here is from genome assembly GCF_004342725.1 of Testudinibacter aquarius. Classification (GTDB taxonomy): domain Bacteria; phylum Pseudomonadota; class Gammaproteobacteria; order Enterobacterales; family Pasteurellaceae; genus Chelonobacter; species Chelonobacter aquarius. Next base: position 353,579 of record NZ_SMCP01000001.1, read on the forward strand.
ACGGTCATGCCCGTGGCGTAGTGGCGATGAACATGATGGAAGGCACCTTGGTACAAATCAATGCCAATGCGGTGGTGATCGCTACCGGCGGTGGCTGTCGCGCATTCCGTTTCAACACCAACGGTGGCATCGTCACCGGTGACGGTTTATCCATGGCTTACCGTCACGGCGTGCCGTTGCGTGATATGGAATTTGTGCAATACCACCCGACCGGGTTGCCGAATACCGGGATTTTGATGACCGAAGGTTGCCGTGGTGAAGGCGGTATCTTGGTCAATAAAGACGGCTATCGTTACCTGCAAGATTATGGTTTGGGACCGGAAACACCAATCGGCAAACCGGAAAACAAATATATGGAATTGGGCCCACGTGACAAAGTGTCGCAAGCATTCTGGCAAGAATGGCGTTTGGGTCGCACCCTGAAAACGGCGAAAGGTGTGGATGTGGTGCATCTGGATCTGCGTCATTTGGGTGAAAAATACCTGCATGAGCGTCTGCCGTTTATCTGTGAACTGGCGAAAGCCTACGAAGGCGTTGATCCGGCAAAAGCCCCGATTCCGGTGCGTCCGGTGGTGCACTACACCATGGGCGGTATCGAAGTCGATCAACAAGCAGAAACTCGCATCAAAGGTTTATTTGCTGTAGGTGAATGTGCCTCCTCCGGCTTGCACGGCGCGAACCGTTTAGGTTCGAACTCCTTGGCGGAATTGGTGGTTATCGGTAAAGTGGCCGGTGAATACGCCGCACAAAGAGCGGTTGAAAGCCAAAATATCAATACGGCAGCTGTCGATGCACAAGCCAAAGATGTGGTCGGACGTTTACAAGCCCTGCTGGATCAAGACGGCAATGAAAGCTGGTCGAAAATCCGTGATGAGATGGGCGACTCGATGGAAGAGGGTTGCGGTATCTATCGTACTGAAGAATCCATGCAAAAAACCGTGGATAAAATTGCTGAGTTGAAAGAACGCTTCAAAAAAGTGCGGGTGTCAGACCGTTCCAGCGTGTTCAATACCGATATTCTCTACACCATTGAATTAGGTACGATTCTCGATGTGGCACAATCGATCTCTTCTTCTGCGGTTGCACGGAAAGAATCTCGTGGCGCACACCAACGTTTGGACTACGTTGAACGTGACGATACCAACTACTTGAAACATACTCTCGCCTATTACAATGCAGACGGCGCACCACGAATTGAATACAGTGATGTGAAGATTACCAAATCGCAACCTGCTAAACGTGTATATGGTGCGGAAGCAGAAGCCGCAGAAGCAGCAAAGGCAAACAAGGAGTAAGCAATGGGTAATCTAGCTAACAAAACAATGACTATTGAAGTGCTTCGCTATAATCCCGAAGTTGACAAAGAACCCTACTTGAAGGCTTATCAAGTGCCTTATGACGATCAAACTTCGTTATTGGATGCCTTGGGCTACATCAAGGATGAACTGGAGCCTGAACTCTCCTATCGTTGGTCATGCCGGATGGCGATCTGCGGTTCTTGCGGCATGATGGTCAATAATAAACCGAGTTTGGCTTGTAAGACGTTCTTACGTGACTACAGCGGTTTTATGCGAGTTGAGGCGCTGGCCAACTTCCCGATTGAACGTGACTTAGTGGTAGACCTCAGCCACTTTATCGAAAGTTTAGAATCGATCAAACCGTATATTATCGGCAACAAAGCGCCTCCGGGCGAACGGACTAAGCAAACACCGGCGCAGTTGGAAAAATACCGCACTTTCTCTATGTGTATCAACTGTGGCTTGTGCTATGCCGCCTGCCCGCAATTCGGTTTAAATCCTGAATTCGTCGGCCCGGCAGTGCTGACACTGGCACACCGCTATAATCTGGATAATCGTGATCACGGCAAAGCCGAGCGTTTGAAAATCATGAACGGTAAAAACGGCGTGTGGACTTGTACTTTCGTCGGCTACTGCTCCGAAGTCTGCCCGAAACACGTTGATCCGGCGGCGGGTGTGAACCAAGGCAAAGTCGAGTCAGCAAAAGACTACGTTATCGCCATGCTGAAACCGCAAAAGTAAGGAGCAAAGAATGACAACTACAACCAGCAAACGCAATAAATATGTGCGTGAAGTCAAACCCAACTGGTGGCAAAAAATAGATTTCTACAAAATGTATATTTTGCGTGAATCTACCGCACTTCCGACCATTTGGTTCTGTATCGTCCTGCTTTACGGTTTCCTGTGTTTAGGCAACGGAACCTTTGAAACCAGTTTTGTTTCCTTTTTGAAAAATCCGTTGGTCATCATCCTGAATGTGATCACAATGGCAGGTGTGGTGTTTAATACCATCACATGGTACGGCTTGACCCCGAAAGCCTTAAATTTGATCTACAAAAACGAGCGCTTGCCGCAAACGGTGATCAAAAATTTAATGTGGGTTATCACGATCGCCGTTTCGGTCTTAACCCTTATTCTTGTGTATATCTAGGAGGAAAACGATGAAACAAGCTCCAAAACGTTCCAATGAACCTGTGGTATGGTTGCTATTTGGCGCAGGCGGAACCATCAGTGCCATTGTTTTCCCTGTGTTGGCATTAATTCTGCTGTTCCTCTATCCGTTGGGATTGGTTGATGCAGGCAATATGCTAGCGTTTGCACAAAGCATTATCGGCAAACTGATTCTGCTCGCCGTAGCAATCTTCCCGATGTGGGCAGGCATGCATCGCTTACACCACGGTATGCACGATTTCAAACTGCACGTTCCCGCCGCCGGTGTCATTTTCTACGGCTTGGCGGCACTGTATTCTGTGTTGGTATTTTTTGCGGTGATTAATATTTAAACCGCACTTGAAACGAAAACGCTCAAACAAATTGTTTGAGCGTTTTTTTATAAAAACTCAAATATACTGTACTCATCTACTGTTGTGTAACTCTTCTTCCAACCAATTGATAAAGTGCTGTACTTTGGCATATTTTTTATGCGTATGTGGAAAAACAATATAATGTGCATCAATAGGAATCATATAATTACTACCAAAAACGGGGATTAATTCACCCGATTGTATAAAAGGTTGTGCTAATAAACTGCTTTCTACAATGACACCAAGATTTTGTTTAGCCGCTTCAAAACTCATATATGAACGATCGAAACTAAAGGCATAGGATAAATTTTCTATCTGTACATTATGATATGCAAACCATTGTTGCCATTGCATCAGCATACATTGAGAAGCGATTAAATCGCATTTTAATAAATCTATTGGTTCATTGATTTGATTCTTTTTAAGAAAATCAGGGTGAGCCAACACAATTGCATATTCATTTTTAATAGGAATAGCGCTTAATCCTTTCCAAGAAAAACTACCATAACGAATATCTACATCAGTTTGAGATAGATTAAACTGAATATTTTCATAGGAACAATCAATATTGATTTGATATTCAGGATATTGCTTTTTAAACTTTTCCAATCTCGGTAATAAATAAAGCAAGCCAAAAGTTGGAGCAGTATGAATGCGTAAGGTTTCTTGCTCTTGACGTTCAATAATATCATTAGTTGCTGCACCTAAGGTATGTAATGCACCTGAAATAGCATCAAGATATTGTTGCCCTATTCCAGTGAGTTTTATCCCCCTTCCAGTACGATAAAATAATTTTTTATCTAATAAACTTTCTAACCCTGCAATTTGATGGCTGACTGCTGACGGTGAAATATTTAAACTTTCTGCCGCTTTTACAATATTTCCGAAATAAGCAGCCTGCTCAAATACTCGCAGGGATTTTAGCGGAGGAATAATGTTTGCCATAATTTTTCCTTGTGATAAAACTGATGCATAACTTATTATAAATTATAAAAAAAAGAACACAATACGGCAAAATATTGTGTTCAAATAAAGGGTAAAAGTCAGATATTATGCAAGCTCTTTTTGTTTTTTCCTTGCACTAAGCACAATAATTGCCGCACTAACGAACATACTAACACCTAAGAATGCAATAGCCGTGTTAAATGAGTTGGTTAATTCTTTTAAGTATCCTACAATCGTCGGACCAAAAAATCCTCCCAAGTTACCGATACTATTAATTAACGCTATCGCTCCGCCAGCCGCCGCCCCTGTGATAAATGAAGGCGGAATAGCCCAAAAAGGAGGAAATGCCCCGAATGCACCACACAATGCAACCGCGAGGAAAATAAACGCAAGCCATACGTTAGTATCTGCGACATAAGTTGCCAGCATTAAACCTAGCGCACTCACTGCCAAACACCCTGCGACATGCCATGGACGCTCTTGCGTTTTATCGGAATGGTTGCCGACTAACATCATCACAATCATTGACACGAAGTAAAGCGCACCAATAATCCAGCCTAAATTTTGCAGGCTAATACCTGAAGTCGCCGAGATGGTTTTAGAGATGGTCGGCAAGAACATATTGATCCCATAGTAACCCATCATCCAGAAGAAATAACCTACCGATAACCATAAAACGGTTTTATCTTTCAAGGCTTCCATAAAGGTATAATGTTTCACTTCTTGCTTCATTTTTTGTTCAATATCAAGCGTTTCAATTAGCCATTTCTTCTCTTCTTGCTCTAACCAGTGAGCTTTGTCGATACTATCTGTTAGGTAGAAATAACAAATTATACCCAATATAACAGCTGGAATAGCTTCAATAATAAACATCCATTGCCAACCACTTAATCCTAAACCTTCAATGGTTAATAAGAATGTAGATAACGGTGAACCTAAAGCATTTGCGCCTGGAATCGCCAACATAAAAGCAGCAATCGCTCTAGCATGATGTTTAGTTTGGTAGAAACCACTCAAATAATGTACCATACAAGGATAAAAACTCGCCTCGGCCACCCCCAATAAAAAACGAATCGTATAAAATTGCCAAGGTGCTTCAATAAATGCCATTAAAATGGCGAGAATCCCCCAACTCACCATAATCCGGCAAATCCACTTGCGCGCGCCAACTTTTGCCATCATGGCACTACCGGGCACTTCCAATAAAAAATAGCCAAAAAAGAAAATACCTGCGCCAATACCGAACACCGTATTAGAGAATCCTAAATCTGCATTCATTTGCAGTGCTGCAAAACTAATATTCACGCGATCAAGGATGGAAATAAAAAAACAAATAAAAAGAAATGGAAGTAAACGCCAAGTTACCTTACGCACGGTACTTTGCTCTATTTGTAAAATATTACGGGCTGTCATAATAATTCTCCGTTTTATTAATCAGGGGCAATACTATTTGCTTAGAAATTAGGGAGAAAGCATAAAGTGCGGTTTAGAACTGCTATTTTTAATGCCTTACCTAAAATTTAAAAAATATTATTTATTGATATTATGAATAAAGAAATCTCCCCACGAGATTGACTACAAGTAGACTTATCCTCCCACCTGTAGTCACCTCCAATTGTATTATTCCGCTAACCATTTCTTGATGCTGTTACAAATTGCAGCAGTAGAAATACCATATTCATCGTGTAACGTCGGTAATGCACCGGCAAGTAAAAATTTATCCGGTAATGCAATACGTTTCACTTTGGCGGAAACCCCTTGTTCAACTAATAAACTCGATACTGCCTCACCAAGCCCGCCGATCTCACTATGGTTTTCCGCAGTAATCACTAAGCGCTTAGATTTGGTAATTTCTCGCAAAATTGTTTTATTATCTAATGGCTTAATCGTTGGGCAGTGTAAAATGGCAACACTTACACCTTCAGCCGCTAATTTTTTCGCTGCTTCAATCGCTCGCATCGTGAGAATACCGGTTGAGATCATTAACACATCATTACCGTCTTCCAGTAATGTTGCTTTGCCAATTTCAAATTTATAGTCATAATCTTTTAGTACGTTCGGCACTTTTCCGCGTAACAAACGCAGATAAACCGGGCCATTGTGATCTGCTATAACCGGAACAATTTGTTCAAGCTCCGTCGCATCACAAGGATCAATCACCGTCATATTCGGAATCGCACGCATCATGGCGATATCTTCCGTCGCCTGATGGCTTGGCCCATAACCTGTGGTTAAACCCGGTAATGCTACGGCAATTTTTACATTGAGATTTTCTTCTGCAATAATTTGATGAATAAATTCATAAGCTCGACGGGTTGCAAACACCGCATAAGTGGTAACAAAAGGGATTAATCCTGTTTTTGCCAAACCGCCTGCTGTCGCCATCGCCAGTTGTTCTGCTATGCCCACTTGGAAAAATCTATCCGGATAGTTTTGAGCAAAAATGTGTAAGTCTGTATATTTTGCCAAATCTGCAGTAACACCGACGATTTCAGGGCGGGTTTCCGCCAATTTGTTTAATGCATAACCGAACGGCGCTGAAATGGTTTCTTGTCCCTCTTCGGCAATAGAGGCGATCATTGCCGATGTGGTTAATTTTTTCTTAGTCATCGTAAAATTCCTCTATTTTTGGCTTTCATCTAGTACAGCAATGGCTTTTTGCCATTCATCGGCATCAACACGAATAAAATGGTTTTTCTCACGCACTTCCAAAAATGGAACGCCTTTCCCCATTAACGTATCGAAAATAATGACGCGTGGTTGATCACCTGAATAATTGCGCGCATTATCAAATGCTGCGAGTACTGCCGCAATATCATTGCCATTGACTCGTTGCACATACCAACCGAAAGCTTGCCATTTATCTACCAGTGGCTCGAAATTCATAATGTCGCTTGATTTACCGTCTGCTTGTTGTTGGTTGACATCAATTAAATTAATTAAATTGCCTAATTTATGATGGCTGGCAGCCAGTGCCGCTTCCCAAGTGGAACCTTCGTCCAGTTCCCCGTCAGACATGGAGTTATAGACAAAGGATTTTTTATTTTGATAACGCAAACCAAGCGCTATCCCCACAGCAATAGATAAACCCAGCCCTAATGAGCCGCCGGACATTTCCATGCCCGGAGTATAAGTTGCCATGCCGGACATAGGTAAACGGCTATCGTCACCGCCGTAAGTTTCCAGTTCCTCTTCCGGAATAATTTTGGCTTCGATTAATGCTGCATAAAATGCGATCGCATAGTGACCATGCGAAAGTAAAAAGAAATCTCGATCTTCCCATTCGGGATCCGTCGGTTTAAAGTTTAATGCGTGACAATATGCCGTTGCCAACACATCGGCATAACCTAATGCTTGACCAATATAGCCTTGCCCTTGCACTTCTCCCATGCGTAATGCATAACGTCTAATGTTATAGGCATGCTTTGCAAGCTTTGTTACTAATTCTTGAGTTGCCATAGATTAATTTCCCCTTAAATTAATGAATATGCATTCCACCGTTCACATCTAATGTGATACCGGTTGAATAAGATGCTAAATCACTGGCTAAGAATAATGCTGCACGCGCAATATCAACCGCATCACCTAAGCGGTTTAATGGAATGCCGGCAATAATATTGGCTTTTTGCTCATCAGATAATTTGCCCTGCGTAATATCGGTTTGAATTAATCCCGGTGTGATACAATTCACACGGATACCATCAATCCCTAATTCGCGCGCCATCGCTTTAGCCAAACCAAGCACGCCGGCTTTTGCCGCACTATAATGCGGACCACCAAAAATACCGCCGCCACGCTGTGCCGATACCGAAGAAATACATACAATGCTGCCTGACTTTTGTGCACGCATGGTTGGGATAACCGCTTGGGACATTAACAAGGTGCCGCGTAAACTGACATCAAGCACCGCATCATAATTTCCGCCTTTAATATCCATCACTTTTAGTGGCTGGGTAATGCCGGCATTGTTGACCAATACATCGATACGACCATATTTAGCCAAAATTTTTTCTTTTGCCGCTTGTACTTGGGCTTCATCTGCCACATTGATTGCTACGCCTAAATGCCCTTCACCCGGCAAAGCATTGGCCGCTTCAATCGATGCTTGCTCGTCTAAATCGGCAATCACGACTTTAGCACCCTGCTCGGCAAACAATTTCGCTGTTGCCCGCCCTAACCCACGCGCAGAAGCTGCACCGGTAACAATGGCTACTTTGTCTTTTAATAACATAATCTATTCTCCTATGGTGTTTTTGTTGGAAAACAAAATATAGGAAAGTGAGATGAGTAGGAATGCACAAACGCTCACGTTTGATTGAGAAAAATTGAAAGCGTGATGAAGGTAACACAAATGGGGCGTTCCCCATTCAGAAGGGAGACGATCAACGTTGGGTATATTTAAGACTAATTTAAATACTAAGCAATCACTGACACACTTTTTATCTGGGCATAAACCCACATACCGACTTGTAGCTCCAATTCGGCAAGCGCCCAGCGGCTGATCGAGGCACCGAACTGCAAGCCGTCGGCGTTTAACCGCACTTCGACTTGTTGTGCTTGGATTTCAATTTCAGTGATTTGGCACGCCAGCACATTACGGATACTGCTGCCCTTTGTCGGTTGCAGAATAATCGACACATCGGAACTGTAAATGCAGATCCGCACCAAATCACCGGCATTTTTTTGCGGCATTTCGTGAATCCACAGCGGTTGTCCGGCAAAATTCAATACCGTCATCTGATAGAGTGGGTGGTGCATTTCAATCGGCAGGCTGAATACCGCACTTTGCTGCTGCACGCCTTTCCAAGGTAAAAAATGCGGACTTTGCCAAATCGTTTCCAGATCATCAAATGCCAGCACCTTGCCCTGCTGTATTAAAATCACGCGTTGCGCCAAACGTAGCAACTCTTCCAAACTGTGGCTGACATACAAAATCGGAATATTGATCTCTTTTGCCAGACGATCGAGGTAATCCAATAACTCCTGTTTACGCGGCAGATCCAAGGCGGCTAGCGGTTCGTCCATGAGCAATAATTCAGGTTCGGTCAGTAGCGCCCTGCCGATTGCCACTCGTTGCTTCTCACCACCGGACAAGGTGAGCGGATAACGTTTCAGTAGAGGTTCGATGCCTAACAGTTCAATAATTTCTTGATATACCGCTTTGCTGACTTTTTTCATGCCGTAAGCCAGATTGCCTTTCACGGTGTAATGCGGAAACAACCGCGCATCTTGGAACACATAGCCGAGATGGCGTTGTTCCGGTGGCAGGTTGATTTTGCGCACCGTATCCACCAAAGTGCGGTTATTGAGTTGAATATAACCTTGGTCGGGGAGCGATAACCCGCTCACCAAATTAATCAATGAGGATTTACCACTACCCGATAAACCGAAAAGTGCGGTGACACCGTTGGATGGAATTTGCAGGTTGGCACTTAGCGCCAGACTGCCAAGCTGTTTTTTCACATTAATTTCAAGCATTGCTTTGTCCCAGTCTATATTTCGCCCGTCGAGCCAACCATTCGGACAATACCAACGACAGCAAGGCAATGATAATCGCAATAATACACAGGCGAGCCGCCGCTGCTTCTGCCGAGGGGGTTTCGATAAAAGAGTACATCGCCAGCGGAATGGTTTGGGTTTCGCCGATAATATTCGAGACAAAGGTAATGGTTGCGCCAAATTCACCCAACGAACGGGCAAACCCCAAGACTAAACCTGCCAAAATGCCGGGAAAGGAGAGCGGCAAGGTAATGGTGAAAAAGACTCGCCAGCTGTTTGCGCCCAGCGTGCGAGCCGCCTGTTCCAACTTAGGGTCGACATTTTCCAGTGCCAAGCGAATCGCCCGCACCACCAACGGAAACGCCACCACCGCCGAAGCAAGCACCGCCCCGCGCCAACTGAATGCCACGCTGAAATCAAACCATTGATACAAATATTTGCCGATAAAACCGTTGCGCCCAAAAGCCACCAACAACAAATAGCCAATCACCACCGGCGGCAGCACCAGCGGCAGGTGGATAATCCCGTCCAACAGATTCTTGCCCCAGAAATCACGACGTGCCAGCAACCAGGCAAAAAATATTGCCGCTGGCAAACTGAGCAGCATTGAAAACAGCGCAACTTTTAAACTGAGATGGATGGCGCTGATTTCCGCCGGACTGAGGCTGAGAGTTTGGATTATGCTGTCGATCAAAAAGTGTCCTTGAGAAATTTTTAATATAGAAGTGCCGTCAAAGTGCACGCTATCACAAAAGTAGGGGCTGATTAACTATCCGCCCATTTACGAAGTGCGGTATAAGCATTTAATCTAAAATGGAAAAATGCAAAATTTAGTTCGGGCGGATATATAATCCGCCCCTACACTGCCTAAGCAATTATTCTACGCTGAAACCATATTTCTGCAAAACAGCTTTCGCATTGTCAGTGCCCAAGAATGCCATAAATGCCTGTGCCGTTTCGCTGTCATGACCGCTAACAATCGCTGCCGGATATTCCACTGCCTCATAGCTGCCAGCAGGGAACATGCCAACCACTTGTACTTTATCACTGGCAGCTGCATCAGTGGCATACACAATCCCCAACGGGGCTTCGCCACGTTCAACCAACGTCAATGCCGCACGCACATTGGCGGCGCGTGCCAGTTGTTTTTCCACCTTATCCCATTGATTTAACTTGGTTAATGCGGCTTTAGCATAAATTCCTGCCGGAACGTGTTCCGGGTCGCCGACGGATAAAAAGTTTTTGCCCAAATATTTCAGCCATTCCTCTCTGTTCAAATCAAATTTCAATTCCCCGACACTTTTCGGCGCAATCATCACCAGTTTGTTGCCAGCAACAATTTTACGCGAATCGGCAATAATTTTGCCTTTTTCCTGCAAGAAGTCCGCCCATTTCAAATTTGCCGAAACAAAAATATCCGCCGGAGCGCCCTCATCAATTTGACGCGCCAACACTGAAGAGGAGGCAAATGAAAAGACCACATCGGTTTGTGGCTGTATGTGCCTAAATTCAGCCGACAGATCCTGCAATACATTGGTCATCGAAGCGGCGGCAAATACCGTCAATTTGTCATTTGCCAGTCCTGAAAATGATACTGCCGCCAAAGCCAGCGCCAAAACCGCACTTTTGCTGCTACGAATAATGTGTTTTAACATAATCTCTCCTAAATAAATATAAAAATTCGATATGCAATTAATTATATAACGATAAAAAAAGATGTCTATCCAGATTCCGAGTTTTCTTTTAAAATGCGAAGAGAATCACAAACCTTCAAGACTAACCAACAAGATAAGCAATAGGAATTCTTATGGCGGATATTGATATCGATCTCAGTATAAAACTGCAACAGCAACTGTTTGTCGATCCGCGGCGTATTCATCTGCTGCGTGAAATCGAAAAGTGCGGTTCGATTTCGCAAGCTGCAAAGCAGGTTCGAATCAGCTATAAAACCGCTTGGGATAATTTAAATGCAATGGACTTGATCAGCCCAAAACCGTTATTACAGCGCAGCACCGGCGGCAAAGAAGGCGGCGGCACCACATTGACTGCCTACGCTAAGCGGGTGCTGCGGTTATACCAATTGCTGGAACAAACTCAACAACGGGCATTTGCTATTTTGCAAGACGAAAGCATTCCGCTCACTAGCCTGCTATCCGCCACAGCCAAATTCAGCTTGCAAAGCAGTGCCAGAAACCAATTGATCGGCAGGGTGCAACAACTGTGTACACAAGGGCTGAATTGCCAAGTGCAGATTGCAGTTGAGGGCTTGGACAGCCCGATTAGCGCTGCGATCACCCAAGCCAGTGCCGAGCGTTTGCAGTTGCAAACAGAGCAAGAATTACTGCTGATGTTTAAAGCGCCGTGGGTCAGCCTGCAGCAACAAGCACAACAGATCAACAGTTTTAAAGGTCAAATCAGCGCATTGCAACAACAGCAAAACAGTCACGAAGCGATTATTCAGCTCAGTCCGCAAATTGAGTTTTGCGCCAGCTATCACTCTGCCGATCAACATCAAATCGGTGATTCAATATACGTCAGCATTGATCCGGAAAAGATTATTCTGTTGGCACTATAGCAAAAATAGCGCTATTGCTGAAATATTCAATGCAGGTGCAAAAGGCAGCTGTTGTGTTTTCCAATCAGTCCGGCGGCGAGCAACAAACAGTGCTGCCAGCAACGTTAATACACTGGCAAACAACAGCAATAACGGCAGTTGCTGCCACGGATAAAACATTGCGAGGGCGCTGATTAACCAGCAATCGCCCTCGCCAAACACTTCTTTGCGGTAAATCCAATGGCTGATTTGGAAAAACAATCCACTCACCACCACCGCCGACAACAGGCTTTGCACACTTTGCGCCAGTGATACCAAACCGATCTGCTGCCAAGCCCCAAACAGTGCCAGCAGCGCCAATGCTTGGCAAAGTGTGGTCGAGATCAAACGGTAGTAAAAATCCAGCACCCCGATTGCCGTCAATAAGCCCAACAACGCCAACAGCCAAATTTGCGTTAGGAGATCCGAAGAAAACCAACTCATCAGCAAACTCAAACCGACAAAAATCAGTGGCAATCCATTCAGGACACGACTTTTAATCGGCAACAGCCAGTGATAATCCGCGGCTAGTTGCTGCTGCGTATGTGGCAAATAACAATCTTGATACTGTTGACGCAAAGTGCGGTTCACTCGTTCGGCAAAATGTTCCAGCGCATATTTTAGCCATAAACCGATGACCAGTGCCAAAAAAATTAACAACAGTAAGCTCGGTTGCATTATTTCAACCTCATCCCAACATCGCTCCCATATCAAAAATCGGCAGGTACATCCCCAACATCACCGCACCGATCAGCCCGCCAATCAACAACATTAACAAGGGTTCTAGCAGTTGCGACAGCAAATCGATCTGATGATCAAGCTGGCGTTGATAGTTGTCGGCAATATGTTGCAGCATCTGCCCCAAACAACCGCTCTTTTCGCCTACCAGCAACATTTGCTGCGCCTGCTGTGGAAACCAACGACTGCTGACACTTTGCGAAAAAGCATAACCCTGTTGCAACAACTGCAAACTCTGGCTAATCTCCTGCTGTAACAGGCTGTGTTCCGCCGGTTTCTGTGGATTTAAAAACGTTTGCAACGCTTGGTTCAACGGAATCCCGGCATTCAGCATCAACGCCAGATTGCGGCTGGAATCAACAATCAAGCTAAGCTGATTCAAGCGCCCAAACAGCGGCAATATCGCCAACCATTGCGCCCATTTGCGACGGACTTTGCCATTTTGGCGGTAAACACGGATTATGATAGCGATCAGCAAAGCGCATAACAGCGCCAAACGCCCGCCATAGTCCTGCAAGATCTGTGATTGTTGCAGCAAAAATTGCGTAAACAGCGGCAATTGCTGCTGATTTTGTTGATACATTTCGGCAAATTGCGGCACCACAAACAGCAGCAACAGCACCGTCAAAGCAAAAGAGATTAGCAGCACCATCATCGGATATAACAAAATTTTCTGCAATTTGCGCTGTAATTCTAATTTTTTGCTTTTATCTTCGCCGATTTGACGACATATCTGTGCCAGCTGTCCGCTGGTTTCGCCAATTTTAATCAACTGCCGATCACGCTCATTCAAAAATTGTGGCTCTTGAGATAAGGTCTGTGAAAACGAGTACCCCGCAGCGATTCCATGTTCTAACTGCTGTAACCACAGCTGTAATTTTTCGCTTTGACAATTCTGGCTCAACATTTGCAACACAGTTTTTAACGGTAGCGCTGCTTGCAGTAACATCGCCATTTGCTGCATCAATTCGCAAATCTCAGCATGGCTGACCGCTGATGACAGACGCCAATTGCGCCGCACTTTTACTTGCTGTAAGCCACGCGCCAGCAACCGCACTTTTGCCTGTTCGGCACTTGGCGCTAAAATCATACCGCTCTGTTGCCGTTGCAATTGGTTCACTGCCTGCCAGCTAAATTCCGCCATTACCGTCTCCCAATACTCGCTGAATCTCTGCCAGATCAGTCACGCCAGACCGCACTTTTTCCATTCCGCTGTGATACAAACTGGCAAAATCCAAGCGATATTCCGCTTTCGGCAAGCTATCACGGGTTTTATTATTAAAGTGCGGTTGCAAAAATTGATAAGTACCAATTCGACCATGATAGCCTTGCTGACATTTGTCACAGTGTTCTTGCTGCGCTTGTCGACACTCACAACAACGGCGCAGCAAGCGTTGCGCCACCACTAACAGCAGGCAGGATTCCAGTTCATACTCTTTAATCCCCAGCTGTTTTAAACGCCCGATCGCCGAAGGTGCATCATTGGTGTGCAAAGTAGACAGCACTAAATGTCCGGTTTGTGCCGCCCGAATCGCCATCTGTGCGCTCTCCTCATCACGAATTTCGCCCAACATAATCACATCGGGATCTTGACGCAGAAAAGTGCGCAGCAGCTGCTTGAAATCCAAGCCAATCGCCGGATTGATCTGGGTTTGTACAATACCCGGCAAACTAATTTCAATCGGATCTTCGGCGGTCAGAATATGTTTTTCCGGTTGGTTCAGGTTGTGAAGTGCGGTATATAGCGAAATACTTTTACCACTGCCGGTCGGTCCGGTCACCAAAATCAACCCTTGTGGTTGGCGCAACGCCTGTTGAAAACAGTATTGTTGGCGCTCGGTCATCCCCAATTCAGCAAATGCCAGTTCAACAGGTTTATTCTGTTGCAGCCGCAACACCGCTTTTTCACCCAACTGGGTCGGCAAAATCGACAAGCGAAAGTCCAACACATCATTAAAAGCGGTAGTGAATTGAAAGCGCCCGTCTTGCGGCAATCGAGTCTCGGCAATATCCAAATGTGCCAACAATTTCACTCTTGAAATCAAACGATTGGCAAAATTAGCGCCGATTTGCCGATTAACGCTCAACACACCATCCACCCGAAACCGCACTTGCAACCCTTGTGCGTTTAGCAGCGGCTGCGGTTTAAGTTGTGCTATCGGTTCAAAATGGATATCCGATGCCCGTTGTGCCAACGCCTGTTCAAAAATCGTTTCCAACAACTGAATCACCGGTTCATCACGCTTATCCTCTTGCACAGCCGGAATATCGTGACGATATACCGCTTGGGTGTAGTCTTGCAGCTGATCTGCTACGCTGCTTGATACTGTCGCAGTTAATTGTTGCAGTGCGCTTTTCAACACACTGTTGTCCAGGATCACCGGCTCGACGCTTTTATCATGTAAAAATGCAAATACCTCACAAGCATTCAAATTATCCAGCGAATCTAGCCCCAGCCATAACCGCTGTTGATCTTCTTGCAACGGCAATGCGAAATAGCGTAGCAACAACGATTGCTCATGACAATTGCGTCGCCACAGTGATGGTTCAATCTCAAAAAGCTGCCCGTCCAGCGCTGTGATTTGAATGGTGAGTGAATTAACGCCAGTCATCCTATACTCCTGCTGCTACGAACAAAAACCAACCGGGAAAATAGCCGTATCTGAATTCGGAGCAGTGCAAGCCACCGCCCAACTGATTTCGCTGCCGTTGCCGCCACTCGGTGTCAGGGTGTAGCCGTAGCCCTCCAAGCTGCTTTTACCGCTGACACTGATTTTGCCTGCTGCGGTGGCGATGGTTTTGATATATTTCGATTTATTCTCTGCGGTTTTATCCGGCTGAATACCATTGCTGCCTCCGCTACACCCCGTGGCTGCACCGGTATTATAAATACACAGCTCCACCTCGCCACGATAGGGGGTTGAAGCTTGCAGTAGTTCCGACAGCGCCGCTTTGCGGGTGTAGCTTTGATAAGACGGCACAGCGATGGTCGCCAGCACGGCAATAATTGCGATAACAATCATCAATTCCACCAACGTAAAACCGCTTTTAAGGTTGTTTTTGATATTGCTTTTTAGATTAAAGTGTTGCATGATTTTTTCCTTGTTTAGATAAAAATTGACGGCTCAAAATTGACAGCCTCAGCATCGCAAAGCTGCACACAAAAATCTAAAAACGGCAAAATTACTGGAATTAAGATCGCAAAATATGATGTTGCCCCCGCAAAAAATTCAGCACGGTTGGTTGAGCCCGGTGCGCAAGATTTCGTCACCGCACTTTGATGCACGCCCTGACTCTGACGATATTTCCCTGCTGGTGATTCACTACATCAGCCTGCCGCCAGAGCAGTTTGGCGGCAATTTTATCGATCAATTTTTTCTGGGCAACCTAGCGCCAAATATCCACCCCTATTTTGCCGAGATTTACCAGCAGCGGGTTTCCGCGCATTGTTTGATCAGTCGTTTAGGCGAAGTTACCCAATACGTCAGCTTTGCTGATCGCGCTTGGCACGCCGGTTTATCCTGCTTTCAAGGGCGGGAAAAATGTAATGATTTTGCCATTGGCATTGAATTGGAAGGCTCAAATAATCAACCTTTTACTGCGGCGCAATACCGCACTTTGCAGCAACTGACCACGTTGATTATGCAAAACTATCCACAAATTACCCCAGAACGAATTGTCGGGCATAGTGATATTTCACCGGGAAGAAAAATCGATCCCGGTCAATTTTTTGATTGGCAACGCTATCTTAGCGGAATATCCGCCTAACAGGAAAAATGCTATTTAAAATAAGAATTTGTGATATATCTCACATAGATAATGATGTGTCACATCACTGCTTGTGATCAATATCTTTTTATTATATGGTCTGCTTAGAATAAAAATTAAGTGAGCATAGCCTAGGATGAAAACATATTACCCCCTGCTATTTAACCGCACTTTTAAGCTTTCGCTACTATTATTACTGATACAACAATTTATTATCGCCTCTTCAAACTATTGGATTGCAATCAGTGCTGAGAAAATTGCCACACAACAGCCCTATTTTCTGTATTTATCACTGTTTATTGTGTCATTAATTATTGTATATATTCCGTCGGTCATTTCCATCAGCTTATTGGAAAAAGCCAAAATAATTGCATTAAATAGCTACCATACTCAATTCAGAACACTGTTTTACGGCTTAAGCCACATCAATGCTGATAAAAACCAGAAAAAAACCATGATGCCCTATTTATCGTCTGAATCTTTTCTTGTGATTGATGAATCTTATCGCTTTATTTATGATTGGATTGCCGTGATATTAAATGTGCTGTTTAATATCATTACTCTAGCCTTTTTGTTAGAAGCCAATATTATTTATGCTTATTTTATCGGACTGTTATTAGTATTAGGCTTTATCCTGAAATTCAACACTAATGTCGCTGAAAAAAGTCGCCAAGCACAACAAGATCGTACCGAATTGCAACATCATCTGTCTCAAATCTGGGATAACTGTACGCTGGGCAATCAATATAATGATCGGCTTTACCAACAAGACCTACTGAAAAAACAACAATCTTTATTATTTTCCGCTGTCAAAAGCAAACAATTTAATAATATTGTCTCCTCTGTTGGTATGTTAATTATGATGTTGCCGGTTATTATGCTGATTCTATTTCTGTTTTACCAATACCGCACTTCGCCAGCAATGTTAGCAGTACTGATTGCAACGTTACCAAGACAAGTCATTATGCTGCAATATTGCTACAGTATTATTTCCTATATTACCCAATGGTCTGCATTAAAAGCCAAATTAAACGGATTACTTCAAGCTATGATACCTCCGCCAACAAACAGTGATATTTATCAGCGAATTTTATGGGATAAATTTAAGATTAGTACATCTGCTAATCTTAATATTGAAATAATCAACTTGGAATATTTAAAAAATAACCTACCTAAACAGGGAAGAATTACGATTCAAGCGCCAAACGGTGCTGGAAAATCGTCTTATTTAATATGGCTGAAAACACAATTGGCAGAACAAGCTTATTACCTGCCGGCTTATCACCATCTACAATTTTCACAAACAAATACAACGCATTGCTCTACCGGAGAAGTATTAAAATATAATCTCAATGAGCTGCAACAACATTTAGACCAAAAAATTAAAGTGATTATGTTAGATGAATGGAACGCTAATCTTGATACTGCGTCAACAAATGAAGTGGATCAATTAATCGAAAAACTAAGCCAATTGTTTTTAATTATTGAGGTGAGGCATCATATTTAAATCATTCAAGTAGATTTATAATATCAGCCCAAATCTGCTGGGAAATTTAAAATACACGGTCAATATTGTAAGAGTAGGAGCGAATTATATATCCGTCCGAACCGCACTTTTCCTTTATTGATTAAGTACTTATACCGCACTTCGCAAACGGGCGGATATATAATCCGCCCCTTGTATATTCAAAATAAAGTATACTAGCAACACAGCACCGAATCGTTATCCACAGCTT
>NZ_SMCP01000002.1 GCF_004342725.1 Testudinibacter aquarius
CAAAGCGAAAAAAATTGCATTAACGGCATGTATGCGGAAACTGTTAACCATTATCAATGCGTTAGTAAAACGTAATGAGAAATGGGACGCTACACGCCATTTATCCACAGTATCTGTGGGTTAAAAATGTGTTTCCAAAAAAACAGGAAACACAGTTGCTACCTTGCCTCATCAAATATCTTTGTCAATAATCTGAAACCGCACTTTAAGGTGCGGTTTTTTTAGGTTGGACGCTAGGTTTAATTAGAACTGGTAGTTAATACCAACACGAATATCACGTCCTGCGCCGGCTAACGTTTCACCACGTTGGGTATGCGGATAATAAAACTTATTGAACGCATTGTTCACCGCAAAGTTGACATTCATCTTATCATTGCTGAACGGTTTCCAGTTGATATAGAAATCATGTACGGTATAGCCTTCACGTTTTACCGGGGTACTGCTTTCACGCACCAAGACTGAACCTTCTGCATCTTCAACCGTGCGGTTGCGCCAGCCCAGTTCAAGATCCGGCTGCATAAAGCGGTAGGCTAAAGAAGCTGTCCAAGTGCGCCCCACTTGCACCGCAAATTCCGGATTGGAACTGAGCAAGTTGTCTTTGTGGGTATCATAGATTCTTGGTTTGCTTTCTGCCACACCAACACGTGCGGTAAAGCCTTCCAACCGATACGCTGCACTCAGTTCATAGCCGTGATTTTTAATATAACCGGCATTCACGGTCTCTTTGATCGAATTTTCACCCGAACCGTGTCTGTCTTGTGGATTGGCAATCGCATCGTTGATTTTTTGCCAGAAATAACTACCTGCCAATGAGAAATTGCCGTTATCATAGTTAAAGCCGATTTCAGTATTGCGTGCACGTTCAGCCACCGTACCATCAGCAATGCTGATCACACCACGTTTACCGTGCGTCAGCAACGCATCGTATAAACGCGGGCTACGGGAAGCATAGTTATGATCAACACTGAAGCTCAAGCTGTCCAGCGGCTGCCAGATCAAACCAATGCTTGGATTAAGACGTCCGTCAGAGGCTGATTTGCCATCGGTGGTTTTCACTTTGAAATAGTCGTAACGCAAACCGGTGGTCAAGGTGAAATCACCTAAGGTGCTGATTGCTTCTAAATAGGTGCCGACATCAGTTTTTTTCGGTTCACCTAATGTATAGAACCAGTTCAAGAAAGCGTGCGGGGTAATTTTTTGATCACGATAGTTGACACCGTATTTCAACAGCACATTTTCACCAATCGGCGAGTCAAAATTCACGTTGGCGCCACGGGTTTCAATTTTAGTTTTGGTCGGTCCTGCAATATTGCCGCAATAGCCACAACCGGCATCATCAGCTGAATAACGATGGTTTTGCATAACGTAAAC
Source organism: Testudinibacter aquarius (assembly GCF_004342725.1). Lineage (GTDB taxonomy): Bacteria > Pseudomonadota > Gammaproteobacteria > Enterobacterales > Pasteurellaceae > Chelonobacter > Chelonobacter aquarius. The sequence continues at coordinate 1,372 of NZ_SMCP01000002.1, forward strand.
ATTAGACGTTAATTGGCTGATAAAGCCCAGATTTTTTGCAGTCCACTCCAGATTGGTATTTTTCAGCGTGGTTTCACGATAAGCCGGCGCTTGACGACTTATCGTCAATGCTCGTCCACCAGCATCTGGAGGAGCTGTAACAGTAAACTCTTCTCGCACGGTACGCACACCACGATGTTGATCTTGCATATGACTTAACGCCAAGCGATGATCGCCAAAAGTCGCACCCAATTTAATCATATAGTTACGTTTATCCAAGCCGCTGTAAGGCACGGTTTCTCCACCGTCAATATTCTTATAGCCTCGACCCGGTTTGTAATTTTCTTCATCAGTGCGGTTAAATGAAAATAACGCATCAAAATTACCCGATTTACCAAATAATGCCCCGCCATAAGAGTGACCTTCATTGCTGGAATAACCGCCGTTCAGTTTGAAACCGTAATCACGATCGCTATTTTTTAACAGATCCAGCGCATCAACTGTTTTGGTGATAATTGCGCCGTTGGTTGCGCCGATCCCGGCACTGGCTGAACCCGCACCTTTTTGTACCGACACGCTTTTCAATAATGACGGATCAACGATAAAGCGGCCTTGATGGTATAACACTTGACTGTCGGAATAGGCATTGTCAATTTTGATATCGACTGAGTTTTGCCCCATGCCACGAATCGTCAGAAATTGTGATGTACCGTTGCCGCCACCAAACGCAATCGACGGCTCTTCCACCAGCAGTCCGCGTAAATCGGTTTCAGTGTGCTCATCTTTCTCTTGTTCCGTCACTACGTTAGTTTCAATCTTGGTTCCTTGACGATCTGTGACCACAATCTCATCTAGCATTTGGTTTGACGTATTGGTATCTGCCAAAGTGGATGTTGCTGCCAGTGCGCCTAATACTGCCAGACTGACATAGGTTAGCTTAAACTTGTTAGACATGTTGATATTTCCTTAGAGTTATTCATTTTAATCCAGTGTAGAAAATCGCTATCCTGCTAGCAATGTTGCTAAAAGAATCCTAAATCTACAAACTTACTGCAAAAATGCCGGAAAATTATAACACTCAGGTCATGAGAAAGTAAATGATATTTGTTCTCAAAATTAACTTATATTTCAACTTTAAAAAAAACGAAACCGCACTTTACCATTTGAAGGTAAAGTGCGGTTAAAAATAATATTACAGATGTAAAAACAATCGCTTAGGTTTTGATCTTTTCTGCGCTAGTGCCTTTACGTACCACTTTGGCTTGTTTCACCATATTATCGGAAACTTCAATAATCGTAATCAACAAACCCTCTATTTCACACACCGTTCCTGCTACCGGAATCTCTTCCAAATGCTCTAGAATCAGACCGTTGAAAGTGCGCGGCCCCTCGGTGCTGAGCTCCCAGCCGAACAGCTTATTCAGATCACGAATATTCGCCTGTCCATCAATCAATACTGAACCGTCAGACTGCTCGCTGACCTCCTCTTCAATCGATGGTGTCATCGAAGTGGTAAATTCACCGACGATCTCTTCCAAAATATCTTCTAACGTAATCAAACCTTTCAGATCGCCGTATTCATCTACCACCAACCCGATCCGCTCTTTGTTGGTTTTAAAATTCAACAACTGAGTATTCAGCGGCGTGCCTTCGGGAATAAAATAGATTTCATCTGCCGCCCGCACCAAAGTCTCTTTGTTGAATTCATTTTTATCCAACATCAAACGGTAGGCTTCCCTCACGCGCAGCATACCCAGCACATTTTCGTCCATGTTGCCTTTATACAACACCACTCGACTGTGCGCTGCATGGTTGAGCTGGCGCATAATCGCTTTCCAATCGTCGTCAAGGTCAATACCGCCGATATCATTGCGCGGCACCATGATGTCATCAACCGTTACTTGTTCCAAATCCAGAATTGAAAGCAGCATGTCTTGGTGCGCCGACGGAATAAATTTCCCCGATTCATGCACAATGCTGCGCAGCTCTTCCTGGCTAATGCTGTGGTGTGCCTTATGGTCGGTTTTGATCCCCAGCAGCTTAATCAACAGTTTGGTAAAAAAGTTAATGAAATAGACTAGTGGCAGCGAGATTTTCAATAATAGCGTCAGCAAGTGACTGGTGGTAAACCCTACTTTTTCCGGATACATCGCCGCCAAGGTCTTCGGCAGAATTTCAGAAAATACCAACATCACAAAGGTCAACGCACCGGTCGCAATCGCGACCCCGGCATCACCGAACAATCGCATTCCGATAATCGTCGAAATGGCAGAGGCGGCAATATTCACCATGTTGTTGAAAATTAACACTAGACCCAGCAGGGTATCGGTACGTTTAAGCAGGTTTTCCGCTTTTCTGGCACCAGAGTGCCCTTGCCCGGCAAGGTAACGCATACGATAGCGGTTGAGTGAAAGCAGACCGGTTTCCGAACCGGAGAAGTAGGCAGAACAAATAAGTAGTACAATTAAAGCGATAAACAGCGTACTAAGGGGGATACTGTCCAAAGAGATCATCCTTCCGTTAACAAATCATCCCGAAAAGTGCGGTTCCGACGGTGTCCATTTTGAGTTCAACCGCACTTTCGGACTTTGCTATAGCACTGTCAGAAAAGTCCGACTGCCGAAATAAGCAATAGTGAGTAAGATCATACCTGAAATTGTATAAATTAGCACCCTCTTTCCGCGCCAATGCAGTTTGCGATGTCCGATCAGCAGCAATCCGAACACAATCCAAGCCAAAAACGAAAAAATCGCCTTTTGAATCTGCTCCGGTGCAAAGAAATTATGCAGCGACAGCGCACCACTCAGCAACGCCAATGTCAGCAACAGCTCCCCAATACACAAAATCTTGAAAAACTGGCGTTCGACACTCATTAATGACGGAATCATCGGTGAAAACACCACTTTCTTGCTTTTCAATTTTTTATCCAGCCAACTCAGCTGAAATACATACAACAGCGCAATAAAACAGACGGCATAAGAGAGCAGCGCCAAGGTAATATGGACCAAAAGTGCGGTGTTATCCTGCAAATAGGCTACCACATGCCCCGGAATCAACACACCGACCAGAATACCGATGATCGCAAAGCTGTATACCATCGGCAGCAAAAACCATAACGTATTCAAATGCGACAGCGCCATCGTCACCAACAGCACAATCAACAGCGTCATCAAATTCAGAATATTCAACAGGGTAAAATTCAGCCCGTCACCGCCGGCCACAAACAATTGTTGAATAAAAACTCCGTGCAGCAGCAGCGCCACCGCCGAGCTGATGATAAAACGGCTACGCTTAGGAATTGTTGCCTTCTCGCCGCCGCTTTGCGCCTGCAACAACTGCGGCAAGAGGGTGAAAGTACAGATTAAATAAGCGACAATCGCTAATCCGGCAGATAAATACATGGCTGATATCTCTTTTTGGTAATACTCAGACCGCACTTATAAAAAAATAAGCGCGGAAATAATGCTGCAACTCACTTTTATTGATAACTATTCCGCTTGAAAGTATCAGTTTTGTCCTCATTTTTCTACTACAAAATGGTTTAAGCGTGAAAATAAAACGAAATCTTGTATAATCGACACTATCTTTGCGCTATTCACGCAGCAATCCAGTCTAAAGTGCGGTATTTACCACAGGAATTATTATGTTTGAAAATTTATCTGATCGTCTCTCCCATACCCTACGCAGTATCCGCGGACGTGCGCGTTTAACCGAAGACAATATCAAAGACACCCTGCGTGAAGTACGCATGGCATTGCTCGAAGCCGATGTTGCCTTGCCTGTGGTGCGCGAATTTATCAATAAGGTCAAAGAACGTGCCGTTGGGGTTGAAGTCAATAAAAGTCTGACACCGGGGCAAGAATTTGTCAAAATCGTCCAAAGCGAGCTGGAAGCTGCAATGGGCGAAGCCAACGAAACCTTAAACCTTGCCACGCAGCCGCCGGCGGTGATTTTGATGGCGGGTTTGCAAGGGGCGGGGAAAACCACCAGCGTCGGCAAACTGGCAAAATTTTTGCGCGAACGCCACAAGAAAAAGGTGTTGGTGGTCTCTGCCGACGTTTACCGCCCGGCGGCGATTAAGCAATTGGAAACCTTAGCCGAAACCGTAAAAGTGGATTTCTTTCCGTCCGACACCAGCCAAAGTGCGGTGCACATTGCCAAAACCGCACTGGCACACGCCAAACTGAAATTCTATGACGTGTTGATCGTCGATACTGCCGGTCGCTTGCATGTTGACAGCGAAATGATGGACGAAATCAAACAAGTCCACGCTGCTTTGAATCCAATCGAAACCTTATTCACTGTGGATGCGATGACCGGGCAAGACGCTGCCAACACCGCCAAAGCCTTTAACGAAGCCTTGCCGCTGACCGGGGTGATCCTAACCAAAGTCGATGGCGACGCACGTGGTGGTGCGGCATTATCGATTCGCCAAATCACCGGCAAGCCGATTAAATTCCTCGGTATGGGCGAAAAAACCGACGCGCTGGAACCATTCTATCCGGATCGGGTTGCTTCACGTATTCTCGGCATGGGCGATGTGCTGTCGCTGATCGAAGATCTAGAACGCTCGGTGGATAAAGAAAAAGCCGAAAAAATGGCGCAGAAATTCAAAAAAGGCGACGATTTCAGCTTAGAAGATTTTCGTGAGCAACTGATCGAGATGAAAAAAATGGGCGGTATGATGACGATGCTAGAAAAACTGCCCGGCGCCAAAAACCTGCCAGATCACATCAAAGGACAGGTAGACGATAAAATGTTCAACAAAATGGAGGCGATGATCAACTCAATGACTTTCAAAGAGCGGCAGAATCCCGACCTCATCAAAGGCTCACGCAAACGCCGGATTGCACTCGGTTCCGGTACGCAGGTGCAAGACTTGAACAAAATGTTGAAACAATTTACCGAAATGCAACGCATGATGAAAAAAATGCGCAAAGGCGGCATGGCGAAAATGATGAAGGGCATGAAAGGCATGATGGGCGGCGGCATGGGCGGCATCGGCAACATGTTCAGACGTTAATCGGGCAAGTGCGGTTGCAGACCGCACGAGATTATTGGCAAAGATATTTGATGAGGCAACGTAGGGGCGGATTGCATCCGCCCGTTTGCGAAGTGCGGTATAAGCACTTAATCAATAAAGGAAAAATGCAAAATTCGGTTCGGGTGGATAGTTAATCCGCACCTACATTTACAACATTAATCGTGTATTTTAACCTTTGTCAGCAGTCTAAGGCGGTTGCAGACCGCACTTTGACTTTTAACAGACTGTTTTTTCGGAGCAAGCATGATTCAAATCACCAACCTTGATCATTTGGTATTGACTGTTGCCGATTTACAACACACGTTGGATTAAAAATCAGCCGTTATTTGTAACCGCCATCTCTTCTATCACCACAAACTCCTCCGGCACAGTAAACGAAAAAATACTACCTTTGCCCGGTTCGCTGCTGATTTGCAACTGGGTATTCAAATGTGCCAACGCATATTTGACAATCGCCAAGCCGATTCCGCTGCCGCCACTGTCACGACTGCGTGAATCTTCGACCCGATAAAAACGCTCGGTCAAGTGCGGGATATGCTCCGGCGCAATGCCTTTGCCGTTGTCCTCCACCGCAAAATAAGCGCCCTGTTCCACCCGTTTCCAACTCACCTTGATCTTATCGCCCTCGGAATGCTTAAGCGCATTATACAGCAGATTAGAAAAGATGCTGTTCAGCTCGGACGGATTGCCTTTCAGCTTCAAGTGCGGTTCAAATTCCAGCGCAACTTGATGGTTAACATCGGACAATATTTCAGAATCATTTAATAGTAAAGTTAAAATCGCCGGTATATCAACCACTTCTGATTTCTCATTAGCTGACGACGTTTCGATTTTAATCAACAATGTCAATTGTTGCAGCAGGTTGCTCATGCGCTGCACTTGCTCCTGCATAATCGCTACCGCACGGGTATGCAGCATTTTCGAGGCTTTGCGATCCTCCAGCATTTCCAGATAGCCTTGCAGCACGGTCAACGGTGTTCTGAGTTCATGATTCAAATTCGACAGAAATACTTGCCGACTTTGCAACAATTTGATGATTTGGGTAATGTCACGGGCAATCAACATACAATTTTCACCGTCATAACGGTTCAAATTCACTTCGATATATTGATCGTTATTTGGCATCAGCACCAGCGGTGAATTGTGCGGCTGGTTGTCAAAATAGGTTTTAAATTCCGGATAAAAAATCACATTAAACAGATTTTTCTGGCTTTTCTTATTCCAAAAAAACGAAAACAGCTCTTGAGCGGCATTATTGCACCAATAAATCTGCCCATCTTGCCCGCAAATAATCACCGCATCGGGAATAAACTGAATATTTTTATTTAACCGCGACAAAATGCGTAACGTCTTAAACCGTTCTTTGTGAGAACGCCGTTTTTGATATGCCAGCGTTTGCGAAATGCTTTCCCAGATACCGATTTGATATTTATCGCTGACCCGGTTGCGATCGAGCATTTTCAAAAAATGGGTTTCATTGTAGTGGTGCCAAATCAGCAGTAGCAACAACACAAACACAAACCACAATAAAAAAGTGCCGCTGAAATAGCTGAAAAAAGCAGCAATGGTGGTGGCCACCAACAGCTCGATAATCAAATTAAAACAGGGCATTTTAAACATGCTGTACGTCCCTATTTTGCTTTTTGTGAAAAACGATAGCCAGCGCCACGCACCGTTTGAATATAGTGATCATAACCGTGTTTCTGCAAATTTTTGCGCAAACGGCGGATATAGACATCGACAGTGCGGTCTTCCACATAGATATCATCCCCCCAAACCCGATCCAGCAGTTTTTCTCTGGTATAGACTTTCTCCGGGTGTTTCATAAAGAAATGCAACAACTTAAATTCAGTCGAACTCAACGCAATCTCTTTGCCTTTGCAAGTGACCCGATGGCTATTGTTGTCCAACATCAATCCGTCGATTTCCAACACCGTTTCGCCCTGCTCAAAGCCACTACGACGCAACACCGCTTTCAAGCGTGCCACCAGCTCTTTCGGCGAAAACGGCTTGGTGACGTAATCGTCTGCACCAGCATTTAAACAAGCGATACAATCCGCCTCTTCGCTTTTGGCGGTCAACATCACCACCGGTACTTTGCTACAGCTGTCATGTTGCTTCAAATATTGCAAAAACTGCAAACCCGACTTACCCGGCAACATCCAGTCCAATACCACCAAGTGCGGTATCTGTTGCCCGACTTGGCGAATCGCACTGCGGTAGTCGCCCGCTTCCATCACTTCATAGCCTTGTTGCAGCAAAACTAAAGCCACCATTTCCCGAATCGCAACTTCATCTTCCACCAATAGAATTCTGGTTGACACTCCGTTTCTCCTTTTCACCACGTTATCCAGCTAACCCGACAGATATTCAGCCAGCTTACACCACAAACTGCGTTTTTGTGCAGCGCTTAATCTTTTAATTTTCGCTTCTAATCGACTGGCTTCCGCACGAGATAAGGCTTGATAAACCAAACGCATTTCCAGCGGCGGGTGCATTCGGGTAAATTTAGCTCCCTTGCCTGCCAGATGCGCCTTAAACCGTTGTTCAGGCTGGTTGCTGATGCCGCAATAAAATGCCTGATTGCTACAATGCAGCAAATACACGCTCCAGGGTTTTGCCGCTATCAAGTCAGTGTTGCCGAGTTCAATATTTTGGGCAAAGTGCGGTTTAATAAGCGGCAAACCCAATTCAGTTAAATACTTCATACCGCACTTTCACCACGCTGCAAACTATCCGCAAAATAGTGTTGCAGAATCTTTAAAGCCACTTCGGTTTTTGCCGACTGCACGCGATAAGACGTCACCGCATAAATCGTCAACGCCGGCAACTGCCATTGCGGCAACACCACTTGCAACTGCCCTTGTGCCAGTGGTGTCGCCACCTCACCGTTCAGCTGCATAGACAATCCCACGCCTGCTAATGTCAACTGATAAACTGCGGATATTTGATTACAATGCAGGCTGTCTGTAATCTCCAGCACATAGCTTTCACGCTCAAAGCGCATTGGGATCCGCTTGATCGGCAAATAGTGCAGCCAATGTTGTACCAATAGCTGCTCAGGCCGCTGAATCGGCTCTCGTGCCGACAGATAATCCGGCGCCGCACAAATCAGCCAGCGCCATTCCGCCAGCGGGCGCGCAATCAGATCCGGTGCCTGCAGCGCATATTCTCCGCCACGCAGCGCAATATCAATATTGCCCTGTTTCAAATCTACCAAACTGTCGGAAAAATGTAAAATCGGCTGAATTTCAGGATAATCCTGACGGAGTTTTTTTAATGCCTGTTGAAAAGCCGGCACCGATGCCATGCCGGACGGCAAAGCGATATTCAACTCACCAGCCGCTTCCACTTTCAAATTATCCAGCGCTTGCAAGGTATCGCCCAGCGCATATTGCAAACGTAAACAATATTGCTGCAGCTCACGTCCGGCATCGGTCGGGGTCAAACGGCGGGTGCTGCGGTGCAGTAATTTCACTTTATGCCGTTGTTCTAACTTGGAAATATGCTGACTGACCGCCGATGGCGTCATATTTAGCGCTTTGGCGGCTTCGTTCATGCTGCCATATTCCAACACTGCCGCCAGCACCAACAACGGTTTAATCTCTTGCATCGCACATCCTTTATTAAGTTTTACTTAACAATATAAACAGTAAAACCGGGATTATCAAGCCTTCAACATCGATCTACACTAACCGCCATCAACACAAACCAACAGACCCTAAACTCTCATTTCACTTACAAAAGGAAAATAGTATGAAAATTGCCGTGATTGGTGCAACCGGATTAGTCGGTAATGCAACCGTTTTAGAATTAGCCGCCCGTGGACATCAAGTCAGCGCTTTCGCACGCCACACCGATAAAGTAGCAACAGCAGATAATATTCAAGCGATTGCCGCCGATGTCAATGCTGATGATTTTGCTGAAAAATTGATCGGATTTGATGCTGTGGTCAGTGCGTTTAACCCAGGGTGGGACAATCCGAATCTGGCTGCCGATTTCAAAAAAGGGGCTAACAATATTGTTGAGGCCGCTAAACGCGCAAAAGTGCGGTATTTGTTGGTGATCGGTGGTGCAGGCAGCTTAAATATCGCACCGAACCTGCAATTGGTTGACAGCCCAGACTTTCCGGCAGAGGTATATCCGGGCGCAAATGCTGCTCGCGAATTACTCAATGATTTAAAAGCACGTCGTGATCTCAACTGGGCATTTCTCTCACCGGCGGCTATGTTTGCGGTGAATCCGGTTCGTTTCGAACGCACAGGAAAATATCGCATCGGCAAAGATGACGTACTGCTTGATGCCCAAGGCACCCCGGCAGATATCAGCGTAGCCGATCTGGCCTGCGCCATCGCCGATAATGTGGAGCAGCAACGCCACCTACAACAACGTTTTACCGTGGCGGAGAGAGCATAAATAGCAAGTGATAACTAAAAAGGGCAGAATATTCTCTGCCCTTTTCGTTCTACGTTTAGTGCTTGATGTCTTAAGACTTAATCAGTCTTAACGCATGGTCACAAACTCTTCCGAGCCGGTCGGGTGAATGGCGACGGTGTTGTCGAAGTCGGCTTTGGTTGCGCCCATTTTGATTGCCACTGCAAAGCCTTGGATCATTTCGTCCACGCCGAAGCCGATGCCGTGCAAACCAACAATTTTTTCATCCGGCCCGGCACAGACCAATTTCATACGGCACGGTTGGCGGTGTTGAGTCACGGCAGTGTACATCGCAGTAAACGAGGATTTATACACTTTCACGTTGGCTTCACCGTATTGTTCGATCGCTTGCGGTTCGGTCAAGCCAATTGTGCCGATTGGGGGGTGACTGAAGACCACCGTCGGGATCAAATTATAATTCAAATGTTCATTCGGTTTATGATTAAACAGGCGTTCCGACAAACGACGTCCTGCCGCCACCGCCACCGGCGTCAGTTCCACGGCGCCGGTGTTGTCACCGACCGCATAAATGCCTTTGACATTGGTATTCTGGAATTTATCTACCGGAATATAGCCTTTGGCATTGGTCTCAACACCGGCCGCCGCTAAATTCAGGTTGTCGGTCGCCGGCTCGCGTCCGATTGCCCACACCAAGGTGTCCACGATTTGCTCGCGCCCATCTTCCAGTTTCACCGTTAAGCTGCCATCAGCATTTTTCACGATTTCTTGCGGAATCGCATAAGTATGCAGAGTTGGGCCTTCGCTGCTTAATACTTCTAACAAGGTTTCCACAATCAACGGATCAAAATTACGCAACGGGGCGTGTTGGCGCACAAACAGGTGAGTTTCCACCCCCAAGCTGTGCAACACGCCGGCCAATTCAATCGCAATATAACCGGCACCAACCACGGCAACCCGTTTTGGCAAGGCATTTAAAGCAAAGACACCGTCGGAATTGATGCCGTATTCTGCGCCTTTAATCTGCGGCATCGACGGACGACCACCCGTGGCAATCAGAATATGATCAGCACTAATCTGCTCACCGTTCACTTCCACCGTATTGTGATTGACGAATTTGGCAAAACCATGAATTACATCAACTTTATTGTTATTCAATCCGCGCTCATATGATTGGTGAATACGCTCGATATACGCTTGGCGGTTTGCCACCAAGGTGGAAAAATTAAAGCCGTTCAGCTTCACATCAAAACCGTAATCGGCGGCATATAAGTTAATCGCTTCGGCGATTTGCGCTCCGTGCCACATCACTTTTTTCGGCACACAGCCGACATTGACGCAGGTTCCACCCAAATATTTTGCTTCGATCAGCGCGCACTTTTTGCCATAACTGGCAGCACGGTTAATTGAGGCAATGCCGCCACTGCCACCGCCGATGGCAATATAATCATAATGCTTGCTTGTCATACTCTCGTCCTTAACTGATTTATTTATAAAACTATGCCAATTCTGCCGAAAAAAGGGGCAAAAAGCCATTCAATAAAACTGATTATTTTAATTGTTGCCAGCAATCTACCTTTCCGTAACCGCACTTTGCCTCAATATTTGCACACTTGCTGCTTATTCCGGGGTGATCCACTCCACTTTCCATGAACCGGTATTTTCTGGGACAAGTGTTTTAACCAAATAAGGCAACACCGCTTGCATCTCAGCTTCCAACGTCCATGGTGGATTAATCACAATCATACCGCTGGCGGTCATGCCACGTTGATCCGAATCGGGGCGCAGCGCCAATTCGATCTGCAAAATTTTGCGAATGCCGGTTTGCTCTAAGCCACGCACAATCCGTTTAACATGCTGACGCAACACTACCGGATACCAAATCGCATACGTGCCGGTGGCAAAGCGTTTATAACCTTCCTCAATCGCTTGCACCACTAAATCGTAATCCTCTTTTAACTCATAAGGCGGGTCGATCAGCACCAAGCCACGTCGCTCTTTTGGCGGTAATGCAGCTTTCAGTTGCTGATAGCCGTTATCACGTTTAGTCGTCACATTTTCATATTGTTTAAAATTATTGCGCAACAACGGGAAATCACTCGGGTGCAGTTCGGTAAACAGCGCCCGATCTTGCGCTCGCAGCAAGTTAGCGGCGATTAACGGCGAACCGGGATAGTGCTTCAACTGAGTACCATAATTCACTTTTTTCACCTGTGCCAGATAGTCGGCAACCTCTGGCGGCAGATCATCACGCTGCCAAAAACGGGCAACCCCTTCCTGATATTCTGCGGTTTTTTCCGCTTCATAAGTGTTCAAGCTATAACGCCCGACGCCAGCGTGGGTATCGAGATAAAAAAAGCCTTTCTCTTTTTGTTGCAGTGCACGAATAATCCGCAGTAATACAATGTGTTTCAATACGTCGGCATGATTGCCGGCGTGAAAGCTGTGGCGATAGCTCAGCATAGTCCGTCCTTATTGATCATAAATTGGCAACAGTTTACCGCACTTTGCGTGCTTTTTCTTTATTCTTCGCTTGAATTCAGGTAAAACATACCGCACTTTAATTAAATAATTACACAAACAACAAAGAGAACAATAATGACCAATCCTTTATTAAATCAAAGCGGCTTACCGCACTTTTCTCAAATTCAGCCACAACACGTTGTGCCGGCGATTGAACAGTTGATCGCACAATCCCGTCAAACCGTCGAAAACGTATTGCAGCAACCGCACTTTAACTGGGACAACTTGGTACAGCCATTAAGCGAAGCCGGCGATCGCCTGGGGCGTGCTTGGTCACCGGTCAGCCATTTGAACTCGGTGAAAAATAGCCCGGAACTGCGCGAAGCCTATCAAGCCTGTTTACCTTTGCTGTCAGAATACAGCACTTGGCTCGGACAGCATCAAGGGCTGTTTGCGGCGTATTCGCAACTGAAAAACAGCGCAGAATTCGCCACTTTATCCATCGCCCAACAAAAAGCCATTAACGACACCTTGCGTGATTTCGAACTTTCCGGGATTGCGTTAACCCCGGAACAACAACAGCGCTACGGCGAAATTATGGCACGGTTGTCGGAACTCAGCTCAGAGTTCAGCAATAATGTATTAGACGCCACCATGGGCTGGGACAAACTAATTACTGATGTAACTGAGCTGCAAGGGTTGCCGGAATCGGCATTGCAAGCAGCGCAAGAATCAGCACAAAGCAAAGAACTGGACGGCTACCTTTTCACGTTGGAATTTCCGAGTTATTTACCGGTGATGACCTACTGCGAAAACCGCACTTTGCGCGAAGAGATGTATCGCGCCTTCAATACACGCGCTTCGGATCAAGGGCCAAATGCCGGTACTTGGGATAACAGCGCCTTAATCGACGAAATGCTACAACTGCGTTTTGAGTTGGCGCAATTGCTCGGTTTTGCGACTTATGCCGACTACTCGCTTGCCACCAAAATGGCAGAAAGCCCACAGCAAGTGTTGGATTTTCTGCAAAACCTCGCCTCCCGTGCCAAACCGCAAGGAGAAAAAGAACTTGCCGAATTGCAAACCTACACCGCCAAAGAGTTCGGTATCAGCGAGCTAGAGCCCTGGGATATCACCTTCTACAGCGAAAAACAGAAACAGCATCTATTTGCAATTAATGACGAAGAACTGAGGCCGTATTTCCCGGAAAACCGCGTACTGAACGGCTTATTTGAAGTGGTAAAACGCATTTTCGGTATCACGGCAAAAGAGCGGTTTGATGTGGATGTTTGGAATGACGAAGTGCGTTTTTTTGAGCTGTATGACAGCAGTAACCAACTGCGCGGCAGCTTCTATTTGGATCTGTACGCCCGCCCACACAAACGTAGCGGTGCATGGATGGACGCCTGCATCGGACGCAAACGCCTTGTTAACGGCGAAATCCAAAAACCAGTTGCCTATTTGGTCTGTAATTTCAATAAACCAATTGGCGACAAACCGGCGCTTTTTACCCACGACGAAGTCACCACGCTATTCCACGAATTCGGGCACGGCATTCACCATATGCTGACCCTGATTGATGTCGGTGACGTATCTGGCATCAACGGCGTGCCATGGGACGCAGTCGAACTGCCAAGCCAATTTATGGAAAACTGGTGTTGGGAAAAAGAAGCGTTGGATTTTATTTCCGGGCATTACCAAAGCGATGAACCGCTGCCGACGGAGAAATTGAATCAACTGCTGGCCGCCAAAAATTATCAGGCAGCGATGTTCGTCCTACGCCAGCTGGAGTTCAGTATTTTCGATTTCCGCTTGCACTACGAATATGACCCTAAACTTGGCGCGCGCGTGCTGGAAACCTTGCAACAAGTGAAGCAACAAGTATCATTGTTTAAAAGTATCGAGTGGGCTCGCTCCCCGCATTCGTTCGGCCATATTTTCGGTGGCGGTTATTCTGCGGGTTACTACAGCTATTTATGGGCAGAAGTGTTGTCCGCCGATGCCTTCTCATTGTTTGAAGAACAAGGCATTTTCAATCCGCAAACCGGACAAGCCTTTTTGGATCACATTCTGACCCGTGGTGGCTCAGAAGAACCGATGGAACTGTTCAAACGTTTCCGTGGCCGTGAACCGCAGCTGGATGCGTTGTTAAGACATAAGGGAATTGCCGATTAGACCGCACTTGGGTAGTCGGATAATCAATTCATGAGAGGGGGGCTTCCCCTCTTTTATTGCTTTTTCGTTGATTGGGTTTTAAATGCATTTTTAATCGCATTTACAATCTCTTGCCAACGTTCGCCTTCGGTTAAAAACGGATATTCTTTGGCTAATTTATGACTTAATACGCCATCATTATTTTGTACCGTACGAATAATTCGATCGATATAGTGATTAGGCATTTCGATAATTTCTTTTATCGCTTCTCGCGCTAAATCGTGGCTGCGCAAATAATGAGACTCTTCTCGCATATAGACGATGGCACTTTTAACCAAATCAGCAAAATACGCAACATGTGGTGTTAAATTAGGATAACGCCAGATCGGCTCTGCATTTGCACTGTTTTCCAACACTAAATTAGAAAAAATACCGTCCGGATATGCATTTTCATGGTGGGAAAACGTATATTTACCCGCCAAACTTTGCATCAGCGGCTTCGAAATTATTTCTAAAATTCGAGCATAAGCATTACGCTCACTACTATTTTCAGCAATAACCGCAGAAATCGGCAAGATAATCGGTTCATAGGTTGCCTTCTGCCGTCTAAGCAAGTCATTAAATAAAAAACGATGTACCCGCCCATTACCATCGGCTAATGGATGGATATAAATAAAAGCAAAAGCCAAAATCGCACTCCGTAAAATTGGGGATTGCCCCTCCGTTTTTTGCCAAAATTGATACATCCCCGACAATTTATCAAAAAGTGTCGAATGAGGCGGTGCGATATAATGCACAATCTCCTCAAAGTGGCGAGTTTGTCCAACAAAAACAGGCGATTGGCGAATACCCAATTGTTTAATAATCGTTTCCTTACCTAAAATTTCGGCTTGCAGCAGAGATAAATCGTAAGGCAACGGCATCACTCCGGTAAAACGCGCAATTACATCGGCAAAGCGTTGAATACGAGATGATTTATCAGTCTCGCCTTCAATTTTAAAACTGGATTTACTCTCTCCCAATGTTAGCCAGATCGCAGAGCGCAATAAATAATCGCCACCTAATTCAGCATCCAATTGATTCAACTTCTCTTTAATATTCAACTCTATCGCGTCTATAAAAGCGTTTGTTTTAATCAATATTGGACAAAAGTGGCGATTTCCGGCTAAATTATTATTAACTCTCCAACGACTGTTTTTTTCCACCTTTTCTGGTGAAGCCGATACCAGTAGCTCAGCATTCATCGCGTCGATATAATTTCCACCTAGATTTTCAGGCGGAATCAGATCTTGCTCAGTAAAAAATTCATACAAAAATGCGCTACGGCGTGCATATTGTCCTGTGGGTTCCCTATTAATCCAATCCTGAATGAGGGAATGATCAATTCGTTGAAAAAAACGGGCAAGAAACTCGAAATGGGGGATTTCGTTTTTCAAATGAAATTGCAGATGCGCTAAAATTGTATGTAAAGGACGCTGCTGTTCTTGATATAACTCAATACGTAAACCATTAGTGAGATCATTTTCTGTCGAACGCCGTCCCCCAATGCCACTCATTACAGGCAGCGGTTGGAACAATTCAATATTCAGATATTGAAGTAACCATAATCCACCGATAGGATCTTTTATCCGCTTATTCATTATCATCTCGCATAAAATAGTTTTCTATCATTTTATTTTGACAAAAATCGATTATTCTCGCAAGAAATGAATTATTTTAAACGGTAAGTGCATAAAATTAATTTTAATACACAATTCAATAATTGCTTACTGAACCACTTGGCTTACTTTCAAGAAAGACGGTTAATTAAAGTGCGGTTCACGCACATCAGCAAGTTGGCGTAGCTTTTTCAAAATAATATTCAGCACCACGCCGTAAGCCGGGACGAAGAATAGTAAGCCGACAAACATTTTGAACAGATAGTCCACCACACCAAGCGCAAACCAGTTTTCCGCCATAAACGGATCGCTGCTTTGGTAAAACGCAATCGCAAAAAACATTAAGGTGTCGCAGGCACTGCCGAAAGTCATCGAGCAACTGGGCGCTATCCACCAGGTTTTTAATTGGCGTAAGCGATTGAAGACTAACACATCTAATAACTGCCCGAACACATAAGCGGCAAAGCTGGCGATCGCAATCCGGAACACAAACAGATTAAACTCACCCAGTGCAGCTAGCCCTTGAAATTGCTGATCGACAAATAGGGTGGACACCAGATAGCTGATGATCAACGCCGGAATCATCACCACAAAAATAATCTGGCGCGCTTCTTTGGCCCCAAATACCCGCACCGTGAGATCGGTCGCCAAGAAAATAAATGGGAAGGTTAACGTGCCCCAAGTCGTATGAAAACTAAAATCACTGAACGGCAACCGCACTTCAAAGGCGTACTGCACCAAATAGTTGCTGGCGGTGATGATCAGAATATGGAAAAAACTCAAGATAATTAACGCATTGCGTTTTTGTTGCGTATTAAACAGCGCAGAAGTGGAAAACATATTGCTACCTTTTTGTTTGTGTTTGGGGGCGAGGGAACCCAAATATTGCGATTAAATCATAAAAGAGCGGTGATGATACGGATTTTTCTTTAAAACGCAAGCCTCACCACGATTTAAATATCACAATCAACAATTGAGTTCGACCGCACTTTGATATAGACTATTCTCCCGTCCTGATAAGATTTTTTATTCTTTCCATCATCATTTCATATACAAACTGGATTTCAAATGGCGACCAATTATATTTTTGTGACGGGCGGTGTAGTATCTTCCCTCGGTAAAGGTATTGCAGCGGCATCACTTGCAGCAATTTTAGAAGCGCGTGGTCTGAACGTGACCATGATGAAACTGGATCCCTACATCAACGTTGACCCCGGCACAATGAGCCCGATTCAACACGGTGAAGTGTTTGTGACCCAAGACGGCGCCGAAACCGATCTGGATTTGGGGCATTATGAGCGGTTTATCCGCACCAAAATGACCAAACGCAATAACTTCACCACCGGTAAAATCTATTCCGAAGTGTTGCGCAAAGAGCGTCGTGGCGACTATTTAGGCGCCACCATTCAGGTGATTCCGCATATTACCAATGAAATCAAAGCCCGTGTGATTGATGGCTCAGCCGACCATGATGTGGCGATTGTCGAAGTGGGCGGTACCGTCGGTGATATCGAGTCACTGCCGTTTTTAGAAGCGTTACGCCAATTGGCGGTGCAAGTCGGACGCGAACGCACTTTATTTATGCACCTGACGCTAGTACCGTATATTGCCGCCGCCGGCGAGCTGAAAACCAAACCGACCCAACACTCGGTGAAAGAGTTGCTCTCCATCGGGATTCAGCCGGATATTTTGATCTGCCGTTCTGATCGCAGCATTCCGGCAAACGAACGCGCTAAAATCGCATTGTTCTGTAACGTGCCTGAAAAAGCGGTGGTGTCATTAAAAGACGTCAGTTCAATTTATCAGATTCCGGCAATGCTGAAATCACAAGGCTTAGATCAGTACATCTGCCAACGCTTCCATTTTGACTGTCCGGAAGCCGATTTAAGCGAATGGGAACAAGTGCTGTATCGCGAAAGCAATCCAAGCAACGGCGATGTCACTATCGGTATGGTCGGCAAATATATCGAACTGCCGGACGCCTATAAATCAGTGAATGAAGCGCTGAAACACGCCGGTCTCAGCAACCGTTTAACCGTTAATATCAAATACATTGATTCACAAGATGTAGAATCAAAAGGCACCGATCTGCTGAAAGGACTGGACGGCATCTTAGTGCCGGGCGGCTTCGGCTACCGTGGCGTAGAAGGCAAAATCATGACTGCACAATACGCACGTGAGAATAACATTCCGTATTTGGGTATTTGCCTCGGTATGCAGGTTGCTTTGATCGAATATGCGCGCAATGTTGCCGGCTTAACCGACGCAAATTCGACTGAATTTGATAAAAACAGCCCATATCCGGTGGTCGGCTTGATTACTGAATGGCAAGACGCCGAAGGAAAACTGGAAACCCGTACCGAAACGTCAGATCTCGGTGGTACCATGCGGTTGGGTGCGCAACAATGCCATTTGATCGACGGCACTCAAGCGCGTGAAATCTACGGCGCAGCAACCATTGAAGAACGCCACCGCCATCGTTATGAAGTCAATAACAACCTGCTGCCGCAAATTGAGGCTGCCGGCCTGAAAGTCAGCGGCTTGTCGGCGGATAAAAAACTGGTGGAAATCATCGAAATCCCAAATCACCCGTGGTTTGTGGCAGCGCAGTTCCACCCGGAATTTACCTCCACCCCGCGTGACGGACACCCGTTATTTAGCGGATTTGTTAAAGCTGCGAAAGAACATCAGAAAAAGTAATTTATTTGTTAAAATAAAAAAATAATTCAGTGCAGGAAACAACATTCCTGCACTTTTTACAAGACAAATAAATTAAATCGCTTTAGTATATAGCATAGATTTTTAGTACTGATTTCAATTTAATCACAAGAGGAAAATACAATGGCAAAAATTGTTAAAGTAATTGGTCGTGAAATTATCGATTCTCGCGGAAACCCAACCGTTGAAGCTGAAGTGCATTTGGAAGGCGGTTTCGTCGGTTTGGCAGCTGCACCATCTGGTGCATCTACCGGTTCCCGCGAAGCGTTGGAACTGCGTGACGGCGACAAATCCCGTTTCTTGGGTAAAGGTGTGCTGAAAGCGGTTGAAGCAGTAAACGGACCGATTGCCGCAGCAGTTGTCGGCAAAGATGCGACCAACCAAGCAGAAATCGACCAGATCATGATCGACTTGGATGGTACAGAAAACAAATCTAAATTTGGTGCTAACGCGATTTTGGCGGTTTCTTTGGCAAATGCTAAAGCTGCTGCTGCATCTAAAGGCTTACCACTGTACGCTCACATCGCTGAATTGAACGGTACCCCGGGTGTTTACTCTATGCCATTGCCAATGATGAACATCATCAACGGTGGTGAACACGCCGACAACAACGTCGATATTCAAGAGTTTATGATTCAACCGGTTGGCGCGAAAACCTTGCGTGAAGCATTGCGTATCGGTGCGGAAGTGTTCCACAACTTGGCTAAAGTATTGAAAGGCAAAGGTTTGAATACAGCAGTGGGTGATGAAGGTGGTTTCGCGCCTAACTTGGCGTCTAACGCTGATGCGTTGGCGTGTATCAAAGAAGCGGTAGAAAAAGCGGGTTATGTGTTAGGCAAAGACGTAACCTTAGCGATGGACTGTGCCTCTTCCGAGTTCTACAACAAAGAAACCGGCAACTATGAAATGAAAGGCGAAGGCAAAACCTTCACTTCTCAAGAGTTCACTCACTACTTAGAAGAGCTGACCAAAGCCTATCCGATTGTTTCTATCGAAGATGGTCAAGACGAGTCTGACTGGGAAGGCTTCGCTTACCAAACTAAAGTATTGGGCGACCGCGTGCAATTGGTGGGTGACGATCTGTTCGTAACCAACACCAAAATCCTGAAAGAAGGGATCGACAAAGGTATCGCCAACTCTATTTTGATCAAATTCAACCAAATCGGTTCTTTGACCGAGACTTTGGCGGCGATCAAAATGGCGAAAGATGCAGGTTATACTGCGGTGATCTCTCACCGTTCAGGCGAAACCGAAGATGCAACCATCGCCGATTTAGCGGTGGGTACGGCAGCAGGTCAAATCAAAACCGGTTCCATGAGCCGTTCTGACCGTGTTGCTAAATACAACCAATTGATCCGTATCGAAGAAGCGTTAGGTGCGAAAGCCCCATTCAACGGTTTGAAAGAAGTGAAAGGCCAAGCATAATTCTTGCCTTAGCTGAATGAAGAAAAGGTTGTTTGAAGCGATTCAGACAACCTTTTTTACGATCTAAACCTGCGATATTGAGGAATACCTATGTTCTATTTAACCCTTGAAGCTCAACTGATTATCGGGCAAGCAACTCAACTGGGTTCTCCCTCGACTCGGCACGACTATCTTTCGGTGATGTTTGAAGACGACGGCGAAACCGGCTATTTTTATGCCCTCGACACACGTCAAGCAGCTATGCCGATTGTCGATGCACTACACATTTATAATACCAGTGCCGTCGATGAAAAAGAGACGGCGCGCAAACTGCAAATCTGCTGGTCAGAAGACGGTAACTTTGTGCTGTTGCTCATCAATGATTATCCACATGCTGCCTTTGATTTTGTTAAATTAATCGCTTACAACCACAGCAAATTTCCTGAGCCGGAATTCGGCAGTCTGTGGTCTCGCAAAGAAATTAATGATGAATTAGTACAGCAATGGCTGAACGCATAATATGGCGTGAAATGCTATGCAAAGTGCGGTTTGGCTGCATTATTGACCGCACTTTCGATTTTGTATAAAATTTAAACTATAATGGCTCTCATTTTTGTTAGATTTTGCAAATTGATCTAAATCAAACAATAGCCCTGCACTATCAAATCCATATAAGATTATTTTGATCTTTCTTGCTACTATACTGGGTAATCGTACTGCTAAAGTGCGTTGCTGTACTACTTAATCCTAACAACGTTTACTTAAAAGGATATACACAATGAGTCAAGAAGATCAAAAATGCCCTTATGCGCACAGCCATTTAACCACTAATGGCGGTGCTCCGGTAGTTGACAACCAAAACAGTATGACTGCCGGCCCGCGCGGCCCGTTGTTGGCACAAGATTTATGGTTAAATGAAAAATTAGCTAATTTCGTACGTGAAGTGATTCCTGAGCGCCGTATGCACGCCAAAGGTTCCGGTGCGTTCGGTACGTTCACCGTCACTCACGACATCACCCAATATACTCGCGCTAAAATCTTCAGCGAAATCGGTAAAAAAACCGAGATGTTTGCCCGTTTCACCACCGTAGCCGGTGAGCGCGGTGCCGCCGATGCCGAGCGCGATATTCGCGGTTTCGCCCTGAAATTCTACACCGAAGAAGGTAACTGGGATATGGTGGGTAATAACACGCCGGTATTCTTCTTACGCGATCCACGTAAATTCCCGGATTTAAATAAAGCGGTGAAACGCGATCCACGCACCAATATGCGTTCTGCTACCAACAACTGGGATTTCTGGACTTTGTTACCGGAAGCTTTCCACCAAGTTACCATCGTAATGAGTGATCGTGGTATTCCAGCGAGCTACCGCCATATGCACGGTTTCGGTTCGCACACTTACAGCTTTATCAACAGCGATAACGAGCGTTTCTGGGTGAAATTCCATTTCAGAACCCAACAAGGCATCAAAAATCTGACTGACGCAGAAGCACAAGCATTAGTTGGTGAAGATCGTGAAAGTCACCAAAAAGACTTATATGAAGCGATTCAACGCGGCGACTTCCCGAAATGGACGATGTTCGTACAAATCATGCCGGAAGCCGATGCGGAAAAAGTGTCTTACCACCCGTTTGACTTAACCAAAGTGTGGCCGAAAGCGGATTATCCGTTAATCGAAGTGGGCGAGTTCGAATTGAACCGCAATCCGGAAAACTTCTTCTTAGACGTGGAGCAATCTGCATTCGCACCAAGTAACTTAGTCCCAGGCATCAGCGTATCACCAGACCGTATGTTACAAGCCCGTTTGTTCAACTATGCTGACGCACAACGCTACCGTTTAGGCGTGAACTTCACCCAAATTCCGGTGAACAAGCCACGTTGCCCAGTACACAGCAACCACCGCGACGGTCAAGGTCGCGTTGATGCCAACTACGGCAGCGCACCGCACTATGAGCCGAACAGCTTCGGTTACTGGCAAGAACAACCGCAATACAAAGAACCACCATTGAAAATCACCGGTGATGCGGATTTCTGGGATTATCGTGAAGATGACAGCGACTATTTCAGCCAACCACGTGAACTGTTCCGTTTGATGACACCTGAACAACAACAAGTGTTATTCGACAACACCGCACGTGCGATGGGGGATGCGCCTGACTTCATCAAACAGCGCCACATCGACAACTGCACCAAATGTGACCCTGCATACGGCGCAGGTGTGAAAAAAGCATTAGGGTTATAATCAAAAATTGGTTGTAATTCAGTCAAACGGTCCAAGTGCGAATTTGGACCGTTTTTTTTATTGCTTAAGACTTGCGAAAGGAAATCCTATGCGTTACAACCAATTCAACCAAGCCATTGGCGATGCGGTAGAAAATATGACTCGCGGCGCAATGCCGGATATCACGTAGTTAAGCAGGGAAGATTGTACTATCAAGCAGCTTGATTATGAACGGCATAACGAGGCGATTTGTGAGTGTTACCTGCAACACACCCAAGCAGCGGATTGGACTTATCTGTCACTCGAACCGTTTGATAAACCACAGCAAGTGCGGTTTTTGCTGCGCCAATGGGCGGAATCGTCAGATCCTTACTATTTTGTGATTTTATAACCCCGCAGCCGACAAGTGTTAGGCACATTCGCCTTAATGCGGATTGATCGCCACCACCGTAGCATAGAAATGGGCTGGGTGATTTATTCAGATTTATTAAAACGCAGCAAAACCCCCACCGAAGCGCAATTTTTGCTGATGCAGTATGTCTTCGACGCCCTGCAATACCGCCGTTATGAATGGAAATGCGATGCGCTAAACCAACGCTCACGCCACGCCGCAGCCCGTTTAGGCTTCCAGTATGAAGGGACGTTCCGCAATGCCGTGGTGTATAAAGGTCGAAATCGCGATACCGCTTGGTTTTCGATTATTGCTGAAGAATGGCTACCACTCAAAACCGCATTCACCCGTTATTTAGCTGCTGATAATTTTAATCAACAAGGTCAGCAACGCCAACCGTTGCGGCATTTTTAACACAATAATTAAATTCAATATTCCCTTCTCCCTTGATGGGAGAAGGTGCCCGATAGGGCGGATGAGGGTGAGATATCAGATCACAGCACTGCACCCTGCCCCCTCATCCTGATTTTTGCTTCTAAACGAAGCAAAAATCTATCCTTCTCCCACAAGGGGAGACGGAATTCTAACAACTACGTTCCAGTGTTTACCAGTCGGTTGCAAGCACACTACTTCCTTCTCCCTTGATGGGAGAAGGTGCCCGAAGGGCGGATGAGGGTGAGATATCAGATCACAGCACTGCACCCTGCCCCCTCATCCTGATTTTCGCTTCTGAACGAAGCAAAAATCTGTCCTTCTCCCACAAGGGGCGAAGGAATTATTGCTATGATTTAAAACGCTGCGCAAACTCCGCCACTTTTTCCCAATCAGTATATTCCACCTCTTTGCTGGTGTCGGTTTCGCCACCGGTGATTTTCATGATGAGACGAATCATAAAACGATCAAAAAAACGGTATTGAGGATAACGCAATGCGCCAGCGAAAACCGCACTTTGCGTTGGCTGCCAGTCGATGCGTTGTAACAATTTGCGTGTGTAGGCATTGGTTTCAGGCGTATTTTTATCCGCTTTGCGCGCCGTGAGATTCACACTGTAGAATGCCGTTTTTTTACGATTTAACAACTCTGCATAGCGTGCGATATAAGGTTCTAAGGTTTTATTAAAATGCCCGTAACGAATTGAAGCACCGATGATAATCTGATCGTACTGCGCCAAATCCTGCTGCTCGGCGGCGGCGAGTGCGGCTAAATTGACCACCGCACTTTGATCTTGGTTTTGTATTTCAGTCGCTATGGCCTGTGCAATTTTTTGGGTTTGCCCGTCAACGGAGGCATAAATAATCAAGGTTTTCATCAATAATAGTCGCTCTTTTTCACTATTTTTAGCTTTTCCAAAATACCGGTGTGAACAACACCAGTAAGGTAAATACTTCCAACCGTCCGCAGATCATAGCGAAAGTCAGAATCCATTTTGCACCGTCGGGAATGGTAACAAAGTTGCTGCTGATACTGCCCAAGCCCGGTCCGAGATTGTTTAAACAGGCAACCACCGCATTAAAGGCATCAAAGCTCTCCACTCCGCAGGCAATCACCGCCAGCAGGCACAGAATAAAGATCAGTAAATAAGCAGAAAAAAACGCCCAAATCCCTTGAATAATCCGCTCCGACAACACCCGATCGCCCAATTTGATCGGCTGTACGATATTTGGATGCACCAAACGGTTCATCTCGCGCTTGCCTTGCACAAACAATAACAACACCCGAATCACCTTCAAACCGCCACCCGTCGAACCGGCACAACCGCCGATAAACGAGGTCATTAATAACAACATCGGCAGAAACGAAGGCCAGCTGTCAAACGAGGAAGTGGTGAAACCTGCCGTAGTCGAGATCGACACTGATTGCAACAAAGCATGCTCCAGCGCTTCCTTGCTATCGGTAAAATGGCTGTAACTGACCAGACTGACCGTACAAATCACCACCAAGCTCAATTGAATAAACAAAAAGGCTTTAAATTCCGGATCGGTGAAATAGAGTTTGAAAATATTGCTTTTACCCAATTCAAAATAGGCGGAAAAATGCAGCGCGAAGTTACAGCCGGAGATAAACAAAAACACCGCGGCAATCAGGTTAATCGTGGTGCTGTTGAAATAACCGAGACTGGCATCATGGGTGGAAAAACCGCCGATGGAAATCGTGGAAAAGCTGTGACTGAGCGCATCAAACAGGTTCATTCCTGCCAACCAATACGCCACTGCACACAACAGGGTCAAGGTGGAGTAGATCACCCACAACGCTTTGGCGGTTTCAGCAATGCGCGGACGCATTTTTTGTTCTTTCAGCGGCCCTGGCATTTCGGCGCGATACAGCTGCATGCCGCCGATGCCCAATAACGGAATAATCGCCACCGCCAACACGATGATCCCCATGCCGCCCAACCACTGTAACATTTGACGGTAGAACAGAATGGCTTTGGGCAAGCTGTCCAAGCCGACAATCACCGTAGCGCCGGTGGTGGTTAAACCGGAAAAGGATTCGAAAAACGCATTCGCCACATTCAACTGCGGCGAGTCAAACAGTAAAAACGGCAACGCACCGACACTGCCCAGCACCACCCAAAATAGCACCACGATCAAAAAACCTTCGCGCGAACGCAATTCTTGTTTGTGCGTGTGAGTTGACCACCACAATAGCGCCCCGCTTGCCAATGTGATAAAAAAGGTTTTCACAAACGCACTGCCACCACCGTCCGCATAGAGCAACGCAATCAACGCCGGCGCCAGCATGGTGAGCGAAAAGCACATCACTAAAATTCCGACAATGCGAATAATTGACTGTATATGCACGCTATTTTCTCTTTTACTTTACTGTTAGTTCGCTGTTAAGGTTAAACTGCCGCCGCTACGGTTGTACAGCGCTTGGCTGAATTCAGCAAACTGCTCTTCATCGATTGCCAGCCGTAATTCAATCCGCTGTGCGAATTGCTGTTCGATAATCTCGACTTGATACTGTTTCACCAATTGCTGCACCAGCTTGATTTGTTCGTAATCACAGCGGAGCGCAAAGGCTTGGCGTTCGATTTTTTCTAGGGTGTTGAGCAATTTCAACGCCTGTTGCACGCCATTGCCGTAGGCACGCACCAAACCGCCGGTGCCGAGTTGAATGCCGCCGTAATAACGCACCACCACCGCACTTATCTCGCCGATGCCACTGCCGAGCAGCACATTCAACATCGGCTTGCCTGCGGTGCCGGACGGCTCGCCGTCGTCGGAAAAGCCCAACTGCTGCGAATCGTTTGGTCTGCCTGCTACGGCTGCCCAACAGTGATGACGGGCGTTCGGATGCTGCTGTTTCAACTGCTGCCAAAACGCCTTCGCCTGTTCGATGCCCGACGTTGCTTGCAGATAGGTGATAAAACGGCTTTTTTTAATCTCTTCGCTAAACTCGACCGCACTTTCGGGTATCAAATAACGCATTGTTGCTGTTTCAACTCTGTTTGTAAAGCATTAGCCGCCAAGTGCGGTCAACGCCTGTTGTGTCAGATTTTCTGCACCGTTCGCCCTGATCACAATATTATCTTCAGTGCGAATGCCGCCATAGGCGATAAAATGCTCGATTTTTTGCCAGTTAAAACGTTTGCCAAGCGGGTGATTACGCCACCGCTGCAACAACAGCGGAATAAAATACAGCCCCGGCTCGACCGTCAGCACCATATTCGGCGCTAAAGTGCGGGTGCAACGCAAACTTGGATAAACCTCCGGCGGCGCTTTGTGCGTACCGCGCCGATTCTGCTGAAAACCCGCCACATCATGCACCTGCAACCCCAAAAAATGCCCCAATCCGTGCGGAAAGAAACTGCGGTTAATCCCTTCCTCAAAAATCTGCTCCGCCGGCAACTGCACCAGCTCAAAATCCTGTAGCATTTGCGCGATCATCTGCTGCATCATGGTATGGTAACTCAGGTAATTATACCCCACTTGCATTTGTTCAATCAGTGCCAGCTTATTGTGTTCCAACACCCGAATCATTTCCGCAAATTCATCATTGGGGTCAACGCTGTAACTGCGGGTAATATCCGAAGCATAGCCCAAATGACTGGCACCGGCATCGAGCAAGAAACTCAAGCGCTGCGCTGGATTTTGCTGTTGCAATGCGGTGTAATGCAGCACCGCACTATGTTGGTTGATTGCCACGATATTGGCGTAGGGCACATTCAAATCCGATTGTTGGCTGGCTTGCAGATACGCCAAGTTGATCTCAAATTCCGATTGCCCATCGAAGAAAGCGGCTTGCGCTGCCTGATGTCCTTTTAAGGCGGCAAATTGCGCTTGGTATATACAGGCAATTTCGTATTCGGTTTTGATACTGCGTTGATAATGCAGATAATTTAGTGCTTTTTGCGGATTGATTTGGCGAAAGCCCAGCGCCTCTGCCAACCGCACTTCTTCCCCGAAATACAAACTATGCTGCGGATCACCAAGATAGGTTTTGATCTCATCGGCGTGTTTTAAAATCGTCCATTGAAATTCTTCTGTCCAGAATGCTTGCGGTGCAGGCTGGTGCAAATACCAATAATCGTCAGGCTGATAGAAATACAAGTGCGGTTTGTTGACACCGTCCAGATATAGCCAACTACCGCTGGCTTGCGGATGCGGCACAAAATAATTAAACAACGGATTGATTTTAAACGGTTTGGTCTGATCGTCCAAAAAATAGCACTGTTCCTGCCCGGCATAAATCCAAATCCCGTCGGCATGGTT
This sequence comes from Testudinibacter aquarius, assembly GCF_004342725.1. Classification (GTDB taxonomy): domain Bacteria; phylum Pseudomonadota; class Gammaproteobacteria; order Enterobacterales; family Pasteurellaceae; genus Chelonobacter; species Chelonobacter aquarius. The sequence goes on from NZ_SMCP01000002.1 coordinate 28,511, forward strand.
GGTTTGCAAAATATCCTGCACAACATTTTGCAGACTGTGTAAATGTTGTTGGAAAAGCAATGGCTGCGAATTCGACATCAAAAACTCCTAAAATGAGGCTATCTGCGCTATTATATCGCCTAACACAAACAAATAAGTAAAAATTTATGAATCAAATCGAAATTAGTGAAACCTTAGACACCTTGGGATTGCGCTGTCCGGAACCGGTGATGTTGGTACGCAAAGCCATCCGCCATATGCAGGATGGCGAGGTGCTGTTAGTGATCGCTGACGACCCCGCAACCACCCGCGATATTCCGAGCTTTTGCCAATTTATGGATCACACTCTGCTACACAGTGAAAGTGCGGTTGCGCCTTATCGGTATTGGGTACAGAAGGGAAAAAACTAAAGTCGTTTCTCCATCATATGATGCGGCACGCCTTCTTCTTCATAGCCGTCGCCATAGACCTGATAACCGCACTTTTGATAAAACGCAATTGCCGAATCCTGTGCCCCTAAAATCGCTCGTCGGCTACCATACGCTTTCACTCGCTTTTCCATCTCTAACATCAAACGCTCGCCCAGTTTCTTACCGCGCTGCGATTGTAATACCGCAATCCGCTGTAATTTATACACGCCCTCGGCATACGGATAAATCCGCGCGGTTGCCAGTGCTTGGTTGTCAGCGCTGTAAAGCGTCAGGTATTCGCATTGCGCTTCGAATTCATCAATTTCAATCTCAATGGAGAACCCCTGCTCCTCCACAAAAACACGTTTGCGAATCTGCAAACCGTCTAAATAAACGGCATCTTGTAATGAGTTTGTCCAACTGGCGTGGATCATAGTGGCTCCTGAAATGACAAAGTGCGGTCAGACCGCACTTTAGATTGAATAAGAATATCAATTTACCCGTTCGCACTGATTTTCGCAAACAAATCATCGTCAATTTTTGTTGCGCGGGCATAGCTTTCACGGGCTTGTTGGCGGGCAGTGTAGTCGGTGAAAATCGGTTTGGCTTCGATGACTTTGACCGCATGAATCCCGAAATCCAATAATTCGGCAAGGTATAAATCGGCGGCGCTAAAACGGTTGCCACACAAAAAGTCATGTTGTTGCAACGTCTGTTCGAGGGTATTCAAACACAACGGCAAATTGCCGTAACCCAATGCGGTACGGTCGCTCTCTTTCGGTTGCAGTTGCAAAGCGACTTCCATCATCGCCGCTTCTAGCGGAGCGGCGGCAAAAAACAGCCAGCGGTAATATACGCCGCGCTGTGGATCATTCAGCGCCGGTGCTAAGCCTTTTTGCGGAAACGCATCGGCAAGATAAGCGCAGATCGCCGCACATTCGGTGATCACCGTATCGCCGTGCTTCAACGCCGGCACTTTGCCCATCGGGTTAATCGCCAGATAGTCAGCGGCTTTCATGGCGCCGGTGAAATCAGAAAAGGCCACGCTTTCATAAGGTACGCCGATCTCTTCCAACATCCAGCGGGCTGTTCGTCCACGCGACATCGGGTGGGTGTATAAGGTTAGTGATGACATCATAATCTCCTTTTATTCAATGATTGTTTGATTGCAAGCTCAATATAACCGAAGCGTATGACAGTTTTTGTCAGCAGTGTTTAGGGTCTGTTAGCCACGAGTACAGTCACCAAAAGTTTTTTGCCAGCGCTGCAACAGCAAAGTGCGGTCCGGTTGGTATTGTTCGTCACTCAATTCAATTGCAAGAATCCTATCGGGACGGAAATGGCGAAACGCTTGGCGCAATTCACACCAAGCGGCAACCAGTTGCGTCTGTTCAAAAAAACCGATAGCGAACGGATAAATGATACGTTGCGAAGACTGTTGTTTTTCATCACGGTAGGTGAGTTTCACTTTCAGTTGTTGCTGAATCGCATGGCGCAATTTGATAAAAATGCCATCCAAAAACGTTGCCGGATTGTTGCAGCTGGCAATAAACAGTGCGCTGTTTTGCAACTGTTGTGATAAGTGCGGTGGCAATAAGGCTGAAATTTTACTCAAGCCATTTTGTGCCGCTTGGCTCAGTTCGCTGTCGGCATAGCGTTTGACCCAACGCATGCCCAGCACTAACGCTTCGATTTCACTTTCTGTCAACATCAGTTTCGACAGTTCAAACTCTTTGCGCAGCAGATAACCAATACCCGCCTCACCTTCAATATTGGCGCCTTGTGCGCGCAAGCTGTCGATATCCCGATACAGCGTGCGCAAACTGATATTTAATTTTTGCGCCAGAACCACGCCGGTGAGCGGGTATTTATGCCCACGCAAAATCTGTAATAGGGTAAACAAACGCTCACTTTTCGACATGACATTGCCTTATGCCAGATAAACAAAAGTGCGGTTAGACCGCACTTCAGTTTGTTGACAAACCTGAGATCTCAATGGGCGGATTCAATCCGCCCCTACATTAAAAACCTTAATCATTTGAATTTTAATGAAATTTTATTTTTCTTGTAGGAGCGGATTGCATCCGCCCTTTAAAAAAATAACTTTGTCTAAATCAGATTCTTACTTCGCCACTTTCAACTGCTGATAGTAGTTTTCGTAGATAATGGCAGCGTCGCCGACATCATCTTGCCAGTAGCTTTTTTGCAGGATTTCCGCCGGTGGATACAACGAGCTATCGTTGACCATTTCCGCCGGTAGCAATTTTTGTGCTTCCAAGTTCGGGGTTGGGTAGCCGATTTCCAAGGCTAACTCTTTCGCCACTTCGGCACTTAACAGGTAGTTAATCAACTTATGTGCGCCATCCGGATTTTGTGAAGTGGTTGGAATGGCTAAGGTATCCACCCATAACACCGGACCCTCTTTTGGCCACAGCAGATCGATCGGCGCACCGTCTTTGCGCGCAATATACGCCGAGCCGTTCCACAACATGCCCAGATCCACTTCTCCGGCAACAAACGCATTCGCCGGATTGTCCGAGCTGAACGCTAGTACATTCGGACGCAATTTCAACAACTCTTCATAGGCTTGTTTGATCACCGCCGGATCGGTGGTGTTCGGATCCTGTCCCAATTTCAACAACGCGATATTAAAAATCTCGCGCGCATCGTCCAGCAACTGGAGCTGATCTTTATATTCCGGCTTCCACAAATCGCCCCAAGAGCTGATTTTGCTCGAATCTACCGCATCACGATTATAAGCAATGCCCGGCGCCCCGAGGATTTGCGGCAACGAATATTGGTTATTCGGATCATAAGGCTTGTTCAGCAAATTCGGATCCAATTCTTTTAAAACCGGTAACTTACTGTGATCCAACGGCATCAGCATGCCTTCTTTACGCATTTTGGAGACAAAATAATTAGACGGTGCAATCACGTCATAACCGCCGTTTTTACCCAAAGTTTTCAAGCGGGCATACATGGTTTCGTTTGATTCCAAACTGGAAACAATCACCTTAATCCCGGTTTCTTTGGTAAAGTTATCCAATAATCCACTCGGCACATATTCGGTCCAAGTGTAAAGATAAACCGTGTCGTTATCTGCTTTCGCTGCATTGCTGACAGCAAACAGCATGGTTGCGGCAGTAAAAAGAGCCGAAAGTTTTTTCATTGTTTGGTTCCTTAACTCAACATAATTATATCAGGGACGGTTGTCGTATCCCTTGTGTATTTTGCTTTTTCGCCTAAGCCGATTTGGCTTGCTCACATTGTAAACGGTACTCTACCAAATCTTCAATAGTTACCACCGGATAAGCATGCTGCTGCGCAAAATCAATAATCTGTGCTGCTCGCGCCATACTACCATCATCATTGGTGATTTCACAAATTACCCCTGCCGGTTGATACCCTGCCAACAGTGCTAAATCAACCGAAGCTTCGGTATGTCCGCGCCGTGCCAACACGCCACCTTCTGCCGCTCTTAATGGAAATACATGTCCAGGGCGATGTAAATCTGCTGGAACCGCACTTGGATTGATTGCTGCTTTGATTGTGGTGACACGATCCGCTGCCGAAACGCCGGTGGATACGCCTTGTGCCGCTTCAATCGTGACAGTGAAGGCGGTTTTATTCACGCTGCTGTTTTCCGTTACCATGGGTGGTAACTGCAAACGGTCGCAGGTTTCTTGCGGAATACACAAACAAACAATGCCGCTGCCGTAGCGAATTAATTTTGCCATTTGTGCGGTGGTGATGGTCTCAGCCGGAAAAATCAGATCGCCTTCGTTTTCACGGCTTTCATCGTCTAACACTAAAACGCCGTTGCCTTGCTTAAACGCTTCAATCGCGGCAAGAACACGTTGTTGGCTGTCGCCAAATTGGGTGAGTAATGACTGACTCATAGTAATTTCCTTTGATGAAGATAAATAAGTTAAATACCAGAATCAGGGCAATGGAAGACTGTTAAAACAGCAATAAAGTGCGGTTTGAATACAGCAAAAGCTAACGCCGCCGAAACGATTCGCAGCGCTCGCATTCTCTACCATCCAGACTGTCACTGTCGGCTTCGGATTTACACCGAATCTGCTAGACCTTGCACACAGAGTGCGAGCGCTCGTGGGCTTAAGGCAAGTTGCAAAAACAACCGCACTTTTACCACCGGTGGGGAATTACACCCCGCCCTGAGAATTGCGTGCTTATTATAGCTGAAAAAATCCTGCTGCCCAGTCTGTTGATGCAAAAAAGTTTCCCTTTAATCAGCCCATTTCGTACAATAGATGCTACATTTATTAATAATTCAATCTGAAGATGGAGCACTGTATGCTAAATCCTAAAAAACTGGAACAATTTGCCCAGCAAATTCATGATGCCTTGCCGCAAGGGGTGAAAAATTTTGGCGGTGATATGGAAGCTAAAGTAAAACAGGTTATCCAAGCACAATTAGCAAAACTGGATGTGGTGACGCGCGAAGACTTTGAGGTGCAAACTCAGGTGCTGATTCGTACTCGTGAAAAACTCGGTGTATTAGAGCAACGTTTACAAGAGTTGGAAAGCAAATTGTTGAGCGACAACCCCCAAAGTGCGGTCGATAGCACACAACCTGCAGAATAACAATTACCTTTTTATCCGGGAGCAAAATCATGACATTTGCCTACTTGCAGCAAAAACGAAAACAGCTGAATTTGAAGGTCACCGAAGTTTGCGAACAGGCAGGTGTTACGCGCGCTTACTTTAATCAACTGGTGAGCGGCAAAATCAAAAATCCTAGCGCAATTAAACTGCAAGCGCTGCATAAAGTGTTGAATATTACTGAGCTTGAAGATAAAAAAATCGGCGTGATTTTCGGCAAATTTTATCCGGTGCATACCGGGCATATCAATATGATTTATGAAGCGTTCAGTAAAGTCGATGAAATTCATGTGGTGGTGTGCACCGAAAGTGAGCGTGATCTCAAGCTGTTTTACGACAGCAAAATGAAAAAAATGCCGACCGCACAAGATCGCTTACGCTGGATGCAGCAGATTTTTAAATATCAGCAAAAACATATTTTTATCCACCATTTGGTTGAAGACGGTCTGCCAAGCTATCCCAACGGTTGGGAAGCATGGGCAGCGCGGGTTAAACAACTTTTACAGGATAAAAACGTAACCCCGACCACTGTCTTCAGCAGTGAACCACAAGACAAAGCACCATATGAAAAATATTTAGGCTTACAGGTCAATTTAGTTGATCCGGAGCGTAAATTTTTCAACGTCTCCGCTACTAAAATCCGTAATCACCCGTTTCATTACTGGAAATTTATCCCGAAAGAGGTTCGCCCGTTTTTTACTAAAACCATCACCATACTGGGCGGTGAAAGCAGTGGCAAAAGTGTATTGGTCAATAAGCTGGCGACGGTATTCAATACTACTTCCGCATGGGAATATGGACGTGAATATGTGTTTGAACAGCTGGGAGGGGACGAACAAGCAATGCAGTTTTCCGATTATCCGTTAATGGCTATCGGGCATTTGCGCTATGTCGATTATGCGGTGCGCCATGCGCATAAAATCGCACTGATCGACACCGATTTTATTACCACTCAGGCATTTTGTATTCAATATGAAGGCAAAGCACATCCGTTTTTAGATTCGATGATTAAAGAATATCCGTTCGATATTACTATTTTATTGTCTAACAACACCAAATGGGTCGATGACGGTTTGCGCAGCCTCGGCGATCATAAATCGCGCCAACGCTTTCAGGAGCTGTTAAAAAAATTATTGGAAAAATACAAAGTGCCCTATATTGAAATTGAATCACCCAGTTATTTGGAACGTTATAACGCTGCCAAAGAGATAGTCGAGAAAATTCTGAATGAAGAAGATTTGCCGGGCTTGCAACTAGACAGCAACAGGGAGCCCTAGCCATGTTGTTATTTGCCGGCGATCCCCATGGCAGTTATGAACATCTTTTCCCTTTTTTACAACAGCAGGAAGAGCAGATTGCGTTGATTATCTTAGGTGATCTTCAATTAAGCGATTGCAGTATTTTAGAAAAACTGTCGCAATATTGCGAGCTATGGTTTATTCACGGTAATCACGACAGCAAAACCGTTGCAGCTTTTCAAGCCCTGTGGGGAACCGAATGGAAAACCCGCAACTTGCACGGACGGGTTGTGGAGATTCAAGGGGTTAAAATTGCTGGATTAGGCGGAGTGTTTCGTGGACAAATCTGGATGCCGCCGAATAAACCACTGTTTTTTGATCCAATCCATTTTTGCCAATATTGTCCGCAAGATAGAATTTGGCAAGGCGGGCTACCACTACGCCACCGCACTTCGATCTTTTTATCTGATATTGAACAGCTTGAACAGCAGCAAGCTGATATCTTGATTTGCCATGAAGCCCCAAAACCGCATCCATCCGGCTTTCAAGTGATTAATACACTTGCTGAAAAAATGGGAATAAAAAAGATTTTCCACGGCCATCATCATGAGAATTTTGACTATAGCCCATTTGCCAACCGCACTTGCTATCAAATTTTTAATATCGGCTTTCGTAGTTTAGCGACTATTGAGGGACAATATTTGCTGCAGGGGGTTGATGATCGGTAAATTTGTTGTCTGTCTCATTGAATAGCGAGTACAAAAAAGCTCACCAATCGGTGAGCTTTTATACTTGAATCAATAATGATTATTCCGCAACTGCTACTTCTTCAGTAACTTCAGGACGATCAACCAACTCAATGTAAGCCATTGGTGCGTTGTCACCTGCACGGAAACCACATTTCAAAATACGGGTGTAACCACCGGCACGTTGAGCGAAACGTGGACCTAATTCATTAAATAATTTCGCAACGATTTCGTTGTCACGAGTACGAGCAAAAGCTAAACGGCGGTTTGCAACGCTGTCTGCTTTAGCTAAAGTAATTAACGGCTCAACTACACGACGTAATTCTTTCGCTTTAGGTAAAGTTGTCTTGATGATCTCATGACGAACTAAAGAACCTGCCATATTGCGGAACATCGCTTGACGATGACTGCTATTACGGTTTAGTTGACGACCACTCTTACGATGGCGCATGACCTTATCCTTCTCAGAAAAATCTTAATCCATACCGGAATTAGTCTTCGGCAATACTTGCCGGAGGCCAATTCTCAAGGCGCATACCCAGTGATAGTCCGCGTGAAGCCAACACATCTTTAATTTCAGTAAGTGATTTCTTACCAAGATTAGGTGTTTTCAATAACTCCACTTCAGTGCGTTGGACTAAATCACCGATATAGTGAATTGTTTCTGCTTTCAAACAGTTAGCAGAACGAACTGTCAACTCTAAATCGTCCACAGGACGCAGAAGAATCGGATCGAACTCCGGTTTTTCTTCTTTGATTTCAGGTTGACGGATATCACGCAAATCAACGAATGCATCAAGTTGCTCTGCTAGAATTGTTGCTGCACGACGAATGGCTTCTTCCGGATCGATAGTGCCGTTGGTTTCCATTTCGATAACCAATTTATCCAAATCGGTACGTTGTTCTACACGGGCAGCTTCCACATTATAAGAAATGCGATCTACCGGGCTGTAACAAGCGTCAACCAACAGGCGACCAATCGGACGATCTTCGTCTTGAACATGTTTACGCGCAGAAGCCGGGACATAGCCACGACCACGCTGTACGCGAATTCGCATATTAATAGATGCGTTTGCATCCGTCAAATGACAAATCACATGTTCAGGATTAACAATCTCTACATCCCCATCATGGGTGATATCGCCAGCAACAACAGGTCCGATTCCAGATTTGCTCAGAGTCAGGAACACATCGTCCTTATTCTGTACTTTAACCGCTAGACCTTTTAAGTTTAGAAGCACTTCCAGAATATCTTCTTGAACGCCTTCTTTGCTGCTGTATTCATGTAATACACCGTCAATTTCTACCTCAGTCACGCCGCAACCCGGCATGGAAGACAACAGAATACGACGCAAAGCATTACCTAATGTGTGGCCGAAACCACGTTCTAACGGTTCTAAGGTCACTTTAGCATGAGTCGGGCTTACTTGCTCGATATCAACTAAATGTGGCTTTAAAAATTCTGTCACAGAACCCTGCATTTTATCCTCTCTTTGCTTCTAAGCTCTATTATTTAGAATAAAGCTCAACGATCAGATGTTCGTTAATGTCTGCTGATAAATCAGAACGTTCAGGAGTACGTTTGAATACGCCTTCCATTTTAGCAGCATCAACTTCTAACCATGTTGGTTTTTCTCTTTGCTCTGCCAATTCTAATGATGCTTTGATACGTGCTTGTTTTTTCGATTTTTCACGCACGGCAACAACATCTTCAACAGAAACTTGGAACGATGGAATATTAACCACACGACCATTAACAACAATCGCTTTATGACTCACTAATTGGCGAGCTTCAGCACGAGTTGCTGCAAATCCCATACGGTAAACAACATTATCCAAACGACCTTCTAATAATACCAATAAGTTTTCACCGGTATTACCTTTTAAGCGGTTAGCTTCTTTGTAGTAATTACGGAATTGGCGTTCTAAAATACCGTACATACGGCGAACTTTTTGTTTCTCACGTAATTGACTACCGTAATCAGACAAACGCGCCTTACGGGCACCATGTTGACCAGGTGCGGTATCTAATTTACATTTTGATTCAATCGCACGGACACCGGACTTAAGGAATAAGTCAGTACCTTCACGACGGCTTAGCTTGAGTTTAGGACCCAAATATCTTGCCATTTTCTTTCTCCAACTATCCTATTACGCCACTAAACACGGCGTTTTTTCGGTGGACGACAACCGTTATGAGGAATCGGAGTCACATCAGTAATGTTGGTGATACGGAAACCCGCAGCATTCAACGCACGAATTGTTGACTCACGACCAGGACCAGGTCCTTTTACCATAACTTCCAAATTTTTCAAACCGAACTCTTTAACAACTTCGGCACAACGCTCAGCAGCAACCTGTGCAGCAAACGGAGTGGATTTACGCGAACCGCGGAAACCTGAACCACCGGCTGTTGCCCAAGCCAGAGCGTTACCTTGACGGTCTGTAATGGTAACGATTGTGTTATTGAAAGATGCATGGATATGCGCCACGCCATCTACGACTTGTTTTTTTACACGTTTACGTGCACGAACTGGTGTTTTAGCCATTATCATTTACCCCGATTATTTCTTGATCGGCTTACGAGGACCCTTACGGGTACGCGCATTAGTTTTAGTACGTTGACCATGTACCGGTAAACTACGACGATGACGTAAACCACGGTAACATCCTAAGTCTAACAGACGTTTGATGTTTAAAGTCACTTCACGGCGTAAATCACCTTCAACGGTAAATTTACCAACTTCGTCACGCAGAATATCAATCTGCTCTTCAGACAATTCTCTGATCTTTACATCTTCGGCAATACCGGCAGCAGCACAAATGGCTTTTGAACGGGTTTTACCGATTCCATAAATTGCGGTCAATGCAATTACAGTATGTTTGTGATCAGGAATGTTAATGCCTGCAATACGGGCCACTATGCACTCCTATTTACTTAAAGTTAATTGATATACTGATCTTGAAAAGCCCGTTTCAGGATACTCAAACAGTATATCAAGGACGAAATGAGCTGAGCAGTATAACTGCTCAGCTTGTTCATTGCAAGGAAAATTGAGATTAACCTTGACGTTGCTTATGTCTCGGATCACTGCAAATCACACGGACAATACCTTCACGTTTGATAATTTTGCAGTTACGACACATTTTTTTTACGGAAGCACGAACTTTCATTGCTTTTCCCTTTTATCTCAATGGGCTGATTACTGCCCGAACCCTTTAAGGTTTGCTTTCTTCAGCGCAGATTCATATTGAGTCGACATCAAGTGACTTTGAACCTGTGCGATGAAATCCATAATTACTACAACAACGATCAGAAGCGATGTTCCACCGAAATAGAACTGCACATTCCAAGCCGAAGTCATAATATAAGGCACTAAACAAACAAACGTAATATATAATGCTCCGATCAATGTCAAACGAGTCATAATCTTGTCAATATAACGTGATGTTTGTTCACCTGGTCTAATACCCGGAATAAATGCACCGGATCTTTTCAGATTATCCGCAGTATCTCTTGGATTATATTGCATTGCCGTATAGAAGAAACTGAAGAAGATAATTGCTACCGCATAAAGCACCAGATAAATTGGTTGCCCCGGCGCTAACAACAAAGATAAATTCGACAACCACTCCATATTAGCACCTTGTCCAAACCACTGGGTTAAAGTGGCAGGAAACAAAATGATACTTGAAGCAAAAATAGCCGGGATAACGCCTGCCATATTGACTTTAAGTGGTAGATGCGAGCTTTGTGCAGCTAACATATGACGCCCTTGCTGGCGTTTAGCATAGTTAACCACAATTCTTCTTTGCCCTCTTTCTACAAAGATAACAAAATAAGTTACAGCAAAGACAATAACTGCAATCAACAATAATACCAGTACATTCATTTGTCCTTGGCGCGCCTGCTCAATTGTTTGACCAATTGCAGAAGGCAACCCTGCGACAATACCCGCAAAGATAATTAAAGAGATACCATTTCCGATACCGCGTTCAGTAATCTGTTCGCCTAACCACATCAAGAACATCGTTCCGGTGACAAGACTGACGACCGCGGTTACATAAAAGCCCAAACCAAGGTTTGGAACTAATCCGGGGATCATATTTGGTAATCCGGTTGAAATACCAATCGCCTGAATCGTAGCTAATACCAACGTTGAATAACGGGTGTATTTGCTGATTTTGCGACGACCGGCTTCACCTTCTTTCTTTAATTCTGCTAGTGCAGGGTGTACCGCAGTTAATAGCTGGATAATGATCGACGCCGAAATATACGGCATGATCCCCAACGCAAAGACTGAAGCACGACTCAAGGCACCACCGGAAAACATGTTAAACATGTCAATGATGGTTCCTTGTTGTTGATTGATCAACTGAGCTAATACAGCGGCATCAATACCAGGAACCGGAATAAATGAACCTATCCGAAAAACAATTAATGCTCCTAACAGAAACAGTAATCTTCTTTTAAGCTCACCCGTACCACCTTGGGTACTTTTTGCTTGATAACCTGGTTGTTTTGCCATTGATTAATTATTCCTCAACTGAGCCGCCAGCAGCTTCGATTGCTGCTTTGGCACCTTTAGTCACACGCAAACCACGTACAACTACAGGCCCTTTAACTTCACCGGCAAAAATAACTTTAGCAAATTCAATGTTATGCGAGATAACATTGGCAGCTTTCAGTGATTCTAATGTCACATCACCGTCAACTTTTGCTAAGTCATTCAAACGAATTTCAGCTGAAACAAGCGCTTTACGCGAAGTAAAACCAAATTTTGGCAAACGACGGTACAACGGCATTTGACCACCTTCGAAGCCACGACGAACACCACCACCGTTATTACGGGATTTCTGTCCTTTATGACCACGACCACTGGTTTTACCTAAACCTGAACCGATACCGCGTCCAAGACGTTTAGCACTTTTTTTAGCACCTTCTGCCGGAGATAGAGTATTTAAACGCATTCCCTTACTCCTCCACTTTAACCATGTATGAAACTTGGTTGATCATACCACGCACAGCCGGCGTATCAATTAACTCGACCGTGTGGTTGATACGGCGAAGACCAAGGCCACGAAGCGTAGCTTTATGTTTCGGTAAACGACCGATTGAGCTACGGGTTTGTGTTACTTTGATTGTTTTTGCCATGATCAATTACCCCAAAATTTCATCAACGGTTTTACCGCGTTTAGCAGCAACCATTTCTGGTGATTTCATGTTTGCCAATGCATCAATTGTTGCACGGACAACGTTGATTGGGTTGGTTGAACCGTATGCTTTAGACAATACGTTACGAACGCCTGCAACTTCCAATACTGCACGCATTGCACCACCTGCGATGATACCGGTACCTTCACTGGCTGGTTGCATAAATACGCGAGAACCAGTATGAGTACCTTTAACAGGGTGTTGTAAAGTACCTTCTGTAATAGCTACATTAACCATATTACGACGGGCTTTCTCCATCGCTTTTTGGATCGCTGCCGGAACTTCACGGGCTTTACCGTAACCAAAACCTACGCGACCGTTACCATCACCTACCACTGTCAATGCAGCGAAGCTGAAAATACGACCACCTTTTACTGTTTTAGATACACGGTTCACCGCGATTAGCTTCTCTTGCAGTTCACCAGCTTGTTTTTCGATGTTTGCCATCTCAAATTACCTCTATTAGAACTGTAGACCAGCTTCACGAGCAGCGTCAGCCAATGCTTGCACACGGCCATGATATTTAAAACCAGAACGATCAAAGGCAACTTTTTCTACGCCTTTAGCCAATGCTCTTTCTGCAATGGCTTTACCCACTACTGCTGCAGCATCTTTGTTTCCGGTATATTTCACTTGCTCACTAATGACTTTTTCAACTGTTGAAGCAGCGGCAAGTACTTCCGAACCGTTAGGTGCAATAACTTGCGCATAAATGTGACGAGGAGTGCGGTGAATAACCAAACGGGTTACTCCTTGCTCTCTCATCGCATGACGTGCGCGAGTTGCACGACGGATACGAGCCAATTTCTTATCCATAGTGTTACCTTATTATTTTTTCTTAGCCTCTTTGGTACGTACGACTTCATCATCATAACGTACCCCTTTACCTTTGTAAGGCTCAGGACGGCGATAAGCACGAATATCTGCAGCGACTTGACCAATAAGCTGTTTATCTGCACCAGTCAAAACAATTTCAGTTTGTGACGGACATTCAGCCTTGATGCCAGCCGGCAATGCGTGCTCAACCGGGTGAGAGAAACCTAAACTTAACGCAATGCTGTTGCCTTTAAGTTGTGCTCTGTAACCTACACCCACCAATCTTAACTTCTTAGTGAAGCCTTCAGTAACACCGATAACCATTGCGTTAACAAGCGCACGAGCCGTACCGGATTGTGCATTTGCACTTTTGCCTTCATTACGAGGAGCAAAAGTCAGTGCACCATCTTCTTGTTTAACTTCAACTTCATTATGAATGGTACGAGATAACTCACCATTCTTACCTTTTACCGTTAATAGCTGGCCGTTAAGTTTAATCTCAACGCCGGCAGGAATATTAACGGGTGCTTTAGCAACTCGAGACATCTTCCTACCCCTCTATTAAGCTACGTAACAGATGATCTCACCGCCCAAACCAGCTTTACGCGCGGCACGGTCGGTCATCACACCTTGTGATGTAGAAACAACAGCGATACCCAAACCACCCATTACACTTGGTAACTCGTCTTTGCGTTTATAAATACGCAGACCAGGACGGCTGATACGTTGAATGCTTTCCACAACAGGTTTACCTTGGAAATATTTCAGTGTAATTTCCAGTTCAGGTTTAACACCTTCGGAAATTTTAACGCTATCAATATAACCTTCTTCCGCAAGCACATTGGCAATAGCCACTTTTAGCTTGGATGAAGGCATGTTGACCGCGATTTTATTCGCAGATTGACCGTTACGAATACGGGTCAACATATCTGCGATTGGATCTTGCATGCTCATGTGTCTTTACTCCCATGATTCCAAATTAAAGTGGTTGATTACCAGCTTGCTTTCTTAAGACCCGGGATCTCACCGCGCATAGCGGCTTCACGGACCTTAATACGGCTCAAACCGAACTTACGCAATACACCATGCGGACGACCGGTTTGACGGCAACGGTTACGTTGACGAGACGGGCTAGAGTCACGTGGTAAAGTTTGTAACTTTAACACAGCATTCCAACGGTCTTCATCAGAGGCATTGACATCAGAGATGATTTTTTTCAATTCTACACGTTGAGCGTAAAATTTCTCAGCCAATTTAACGCGTTTTAAATCGCGCATTTTCATTGATACTTTAGCCATTTGTAACCTGCCTTATTTACGGAATGGGAAGTTAAAGGCAGCCAGTAGTGCTTGACCTTCTTCATCTGTTTTCGCAGTCGTTGTGATAGTAATATCTAAACCACGAACACGATCCACTTTATCATAATTGATTTCAGGGAAGATGATTTGTTCACGCACACCCATGCTGTAGTTTCCACGGCCATCAAATGATTTCGCACTTAAACCACGGAAATCACGGACACGAGGAACCGCAATATGAATCAATCGTTCAAAGAATTCCCACATACGTTCACCACGTAGGGTCACTTTGCAGCCGATTGGATATCCCTGACGAATCTTAAAGCCTGCAACAGATTTGCGTGCTTTAGTGATTAAAGGTTTTTGACCGCTAATTGCTGCCAGATCCGCTACTGCGTTATCCAGCAATTTTTTATCGGTCAGCGCTTCACCCACACCCATATTCAGGGTTATCTTTTCGACTCGTGGGACTTGCATGACAGATTTGTAGCCGAATTTATCTTTCAATTCGTTTACTACTTGATCTCTGTAATAATCATGCAGTTTCGCCATCGCTATACTCCAGTATTATTTAATTGTTTCACCAGTAGATTTGAAGAAACGGACTTTTTTGCCGTCTTCAATCCGGAATCCTACGCGGTCAGCTTTATTTGTTGACGGATTGTAGATTGCTACGTTAGAAACGTCGATTGCCGCTTCTTGTTTCACAATACCACCAGCTTTACCTAAAGCCGGAACTGGTTTCTCATGTTTGGAAACCATGTTTAAACCTTCAACAATAACTTTACCGTTAGGCAGTACTTTAGTTACTTTACCACGCTGTCCTTTGCCCTTTTCAGTGCTACCGGTTAGCATGATTACTTCATCGTTTTGACGGATTTTTGCAGCCATGACACTCTCCTTACACTACTTCCGGGGCCAATGAAATGATCTTCATAAACTTCTCTGAACGAAGTTCACGAGTCACCGGTCCGAAAATACGTGTACCGATTGGTTGCTCGGTATTATTGTTTAAAATAACACAGGCATTACCATCGAAGCGAATGACTGATCCATCTGGGCGACGTACACCCTTCTTGGTGCGCACCACAACCGCTTTCAATACATCACCTTTTTTTACTTTACCGCGAGGAATCGCTTCTTTCACAGTAATTTTAATGATGTCGCCAATACCGGCGTAACGGCGGTGTGAGCCACCTAGAACCTTGATACACATTACGCTACGGGCGCCTGAATTATCAGCAACGTCCAGCATAGTCTGTTCTTGGATCATATTAGTGCTCCGCTAAAATCAAAAAAACCCTTTCGGGACGAATCTGTTTACCCAATGCAAACAGGGTGCGGATTTTACCAAATGGCTAAAAGGAAAGCAACTGGATTTTATGTTTATTGCTGAGATTTGTCGGTGGCGCAGTGGGGGGAAATAGCAACAAAAAACCGCACTTTAATGCAAAGTGCGGTTTTTATTAGTTTTAAAACAATAATTAGATTACTGCTTTTTCAACGACACGAACCAAAGTCCATGATTTAGTTTTAGAAATAGGACGACATTCGCGAATTTCTACCAAATCACCAACATTGACTTCGTTGTTTTCATCATGTACGTGTAACTTAGTTGTACGACGGATAAACTTACCATAAAGTGGGTGTTTAACCATACGTTCGATTGCGATGGTGAAAGATTTATCCATCTTGTCACTCACAACGCGACCTTGTACTGTACGAATTTTATCAGTCATTACTCACCCGCCTTTGCGCTTAGAACAGTTTTAAGTTGTGCAATACTACGACGCACTTGTTTCAACTGATGGGTTTGTTGAAGCTGACCGGTGGCTGCTTGCATACGCAATTTGAATTGCTCACCTAACAAGTTAACCAATTCAGCATTCAGCTCTTCAACACTTTTTGTACGTAGTTCTTGAGCTTTCATTACATCACCGTTTTAGTTACGAAGGTTGTCTTGATAGGCAATTTCGCCGCTGCTAATGCAAAGGCTTCTCTTGCGATTTCTTCAGACACACCGTCCATTTCATATAGCACTTTACCCGGTTGGATCAAGGCTACCCAGTACTCAACGTTACCTTTACCTTTACCCATACGGACTTCCAATGGTTTTTCAGTAATTGGTTTATCTGGGAATACACGGATCCAGATTTTACCCTGACGTTTAACAGCACGAGTCATCGCACGGCGAGCCGCTTCGATTTGACGTGCGGTCAAACGACCACGACCAACTGCTTTCAGACCGAATGTACCGAAGCTGACATCGGTACCTGCCGCTAAGCCACGGTTACGTCCTTTGTGAACTTTACGGAATTTTGTACGTTTTGGTTGCAACATTTATTCAATCTCCTTACTTACGACCTTTGCGCGCTTTTTTAGGTTGCGCTTCAGGTTGTTGTTCTGATTGCATAACTGCAGCCATTCCACCAAGAATCTCACCTTTGAAGATCCATACTTTCACGCCGATAACGCCGTATGTAGTATGAGCTTCTGCAGTGTTATAATCGATGTCCGCGCGTAATGTATGCAAAGGCACACGACCTTCACGATACCATTCTGAACGCGCAATTTCTGCACCACCTAAACGTCCGCTCACTTCGACTTTGATACCTTGCGCACCTAAACGCATTGCGTTTTGTACAGCACGTTTCATCGCACGACGGAACATAACACGACGTTCTAATTGTGAAGCAATGCTTTCAGCAACCAGACGCGCATCTAATTCAGGTTTTTTCACTTCTGTGATGTTGATTTGCGCAGGAACGCCGGTAATTTCGGCTAATTTGTTACGCAATTTTTCAACATCTTCGCCTTTTTTACCGATAACGATACCCGGGCGAGCAGTGTGAATAGTTACACGAATACTCTTAGCCGGACGCTCAATATCAATACGAGCAACAGAAGCATTGGCTAACTCTTTGTTTAAGAAGTTACGTACTTTGAAATCGCCTTCTAAGTTGTCAGCGAAATCTTGTGTATTCGCAAACCAAGTTGAACTCCAAGGTTTAACAATACCGAGGCGAATACCATTAGGATGTACTTTTTGACCCATTGCTATTCTCCTACTTGTCAGACACAACCACAGTGATGTGGCTTGTACGTTTTAAAATACGATCCGCACGACCTTTAGCACGTGGCATAACACGTTTCATGCTAGGACCTTCGTCAACGAAGATTTTAGCAACTTTAAGATCATCGATATCTGCACCGTCATTATGCTCTGCATTCGCAATCGCAGACTCTAAAACTTTCTTCACCAAAGCCGCAGCTTTTTTGTTGGTGAAAGTCAAGATTTCCAGAGCTTGAGCAACATTTTTACCGCGAATTAAATCAGCAACTAAGCGAGCTTTTTGAGCTGAAGTGCGAGCGAAACGATGTTTTGCAATAGTTTCCATCTTTACTTCCTTCCTTACTTAGCTTTCTTATCAGCGGCATGACCGCGGTAAGTACGAGTCGGTGCAAATTCACCTAATTTATGACCGATCATTTCGTCGGAGATAAATACAGGAACGTGCTGGCGACCATTATGGACGGCGATGGTCAATCCGATCATTGTTGGAATGATCATTGAACGACGGGACCAAGTTTTAATTGGTTTTTTATCCCCGCTTTCCACCGCTTTCTCTACCTTCTTCAGCAAGTGTAGGTCAATAAAAGGACCCTTCTTGAGAGAACGTGGCATGGCTTATCCTCTTTTTATATTAAAATTATTTACCACGGCGACGTACGATAAATTTATCAGTACGTTTATTGTGGCGAGTTTTCTTACCTTTAGTTTGAACGCCCCATGGAGTCACAGGATGTTTACCAAAGTTACGACCTTCACCACCACCATGAGGGTGATCTACCGGGTTCATCGCCGTACCGCGAACGGTAGGACGAACGCCACGCCAACGGCTTGCACCGGCTTTACCCAGTACGCGCAGCATGTGCTCAGAATTTCCAACTTCACCGATAGTTGCCTGACATTCGGATAACACTTTACGCATTTCGCCAGAACGAAGACGCAATGTTACATAGTTACCCTCACGAGCAATAATTTGTACATACGCACCGGCTGAACGGGCAATTTGACCGCCTTTGCCTGGTTTTAATTCTACGTTATGTACAGTTGTACCAACCGGGATATTGCGCATTGGTAAAGAATTACCCACCTTGATAGGTGCTTGCGTACCCGCTTGGATTTGATCGCCTGCTGCCAAACCTTTAGGTGCTAAGATATAACGACGCTCACCGTCTTTATATAACACTAAAGCGATATTCGCAGAACGATTTGGATCATATTCCAGACGCTCAACAACCGCCGGCACATCTAACTTGTTACGTTTGAAGTCAACGATACGGTAGTGTTGTTTATGACCACCACCGATATGACGGGTAGTGATGCGTCCTAGATTGTTACGGCCACCGGTTTTAGATTTAGTATCTAAAAGCGGAGCATAAGGCTTACCCTTGTGTAAATCAGGGTTAACGATTTTAACTACATGGCGACGACCAGCGGAGGTCGGCTTACATTTTACGATAGCCATTATTTTCTACTCCTCTGATTACTCTGCACTGTCAAGGAAGTCCAAATTTTGGCCTTCTTGCAAGGTGACATACGCTTTTTTCCAGTCGCTACGACGACCCGTTCTCGCACCATGACGTTTGGTTTTACCTTTAACAACGATAGTACGCACTGAATCAACTTTCACTTCAAACAGTTTTTCAACAGCAGCAGCGATTTCAACTTTGTTGGCTTCTTTAGCTACTTTGAAAACAATCGTATTTGACTGTTCGGCATTATTAGTCGCTTTCTCAGAGACATGTGGTGCTTTCAGCACTTTTAGCAAACGTTCTTCCAGAATCATGCCAACATCTCCTCAATTTGCTTCACAGCGTCAGCCGTAATAACTACTTTTTCAAAAGCAATTAAGCTAACCGGATCAATCGCCTGAACGTCACGCACATCTACTTTGTAAAGGTTGCGTGCAGCCAAGAATAGATTTTCATCTAAATCCGCTGTGATGATCAGCACATCTTCCAGTGCCATTTCTTTTAATTTTTGAACTAAAACTTTTGTTTTCGGGGCGGCAACTTCGAATTTCTCAACCACAACCAGACGGTCTTGGCGAAGTAATTCAGAAAGAATGCTCTTAATCGCACCACGATACATTTTTTTGTTCACTTTTTGGCTGTGATCTTGTGGCTTAGCCGCAAATGTCACACCACCTGAACGCCAAATTGGGCTTTTTACGTTACCGGAACGCGCACGACCAGTACCTTTTTGACGCCATGGCTTTTTGCCTGAACCTGCTACTTCAGCACGAGTTTTTTGTGCACGAGTACCTTGGCGAGCACCTGCTGCATAAGCAACAACAACTTGGTGTACCAACGCTTCGTTAAACTCACGTCCGAAGGTAGTTTCAGAAACAGTCAATGCACTTTGTGCATCTTTAGTTACTAATTCCATTCCTATCTCCTAGACTTATGCTTTAGCTTTAACAGCGGGTTTAACAATTAAATCACTACCGGTTGCGCCTGGAACGGCACCTTTGACCAATAACAATTTACGTTCAGCATCAACGCGAACCACTTCCAGTGATTGAACGGTTACACGCTCAGCACCTAAGTGACCTGCCATTTTTTTACCTTTGAACACACGACCCGGAGTTTGGTTTTGACCAATAGATCCAGGAACACGGTGTGACAAAGAGTTACCGTGGGTAGCATCTTGAGTACGGAAGTTCCAGCGTTTTACTGTACCGGCAAAACCTTTACCTTTCGATGTACCTGTTACGTCAACTTTTTTAACGTCTGCGAAGACATCAACATTAATTTCCTGACCCAAAGTGAACTCTTCACCTTCGGTACGGAATTCCCATAAACCGCGACCAGCTTCAACACCTGCTTTAACGAAATGACCTGCTTCTGGCTTAGTTACACGACTTGCTTTTTTAGAGCCAGTAGTAACCTGAACTGCAGAGTAGCCATCTGTTTCAAGGGTTTTCACTTGAGTCACACGGTTGGCTTCGATTTCGATTACGGTAACTGGGATAGACACGCCGGCTTCTGTGAAGACGCGAGTCATACCAACTTTACGACCGATTAAACCAATCATTGTATTAACCTCTTACCTATTCCCTGATTAACCTAGGCTGATCTGCACGTCAACGCCGGCAGCCAGATCTAAACGCATAAGCGCGTCAACAGTTTTCTCTGTTGGTTCAACAATATCGACCAAACGCTTGTGAGTACGGATTTCGTACTGGTCACGCGCGTCTTTATTAACGTGTGGAGAAATCAACACGGTAAAACGTTCTTTACGGGTCGGTAATGGAATTGGACCACGAACTTGAGCACCTGTGCGCTTAGCTGTTTCTACGATTTCCGCAGTGGATTGATCGATCAAACGATGATCAAACGCTTTCAAACGGATACGGATTCTTTGGTTCTGCATGAGACCAGAGCTCCATTATTAAAAATGAGATAACAAAAAACCGACACCTCGATTTTCATACTGCTGATATTTGAAAATGAAGTGCGATTAAGCCTATTTTAGCCCCCCAATCGGGAACATTGTCAGCAACAACCTATTGTTGTCGCCCGCTTGATAAATGATTACATCAAACGACTTCCATCAAGAAAGTCCGCAGAGTTTATAGAATCACCGCACAGTTTGCAAGCAATTTTATCCGATTTTTTGTAAAAAGTGCGGTTTGCTTTGGCAGAAAAACCTATCTGCGATTCTTGAGGGAAATCCCACTGTCTTCACTTTCCCTCGGCGCTTAAATTTGTTATCGTTTGCGCAACTTCAAACCGCACTTTTGTCTTGCGATTGCAAGCCAATAACGCCAAGTTGAAAAGCCTTGTGCTTTTCATTGATATCACACTCGTCTGCCGATAGGAAAACGCCGATGAAAATTGCTGCCAGCCAAGGCACAGAATTTGCCTTTTTGTCTGACTACAAAATTATGGACATTGATATGACCGATTTCACCAATGTCTGTGCTGTGGTCACCACGATTAAAGACCTGCCCGAAGTATGGGAAGAATTGGAACGGCTGGGCTTTCCCATTCCGATTTTCGCCGCCATTGAATACGGTGAAACCGTACCGGACGAGTGGTTGACCGAACTCTACGGCGTCATCGAGCTGGCGGAAGATCAAAAATATTACAACGGCCAATTGATTAACGCCGCTGCCGCAGATTACATCGATACGCTCGATCCACCGTTTTTCCAAGCACTAAAGGAATATACTGATTACGGCAATGCGGCGTTCGACTGTCCGGGACACCAAGGCGGACAATTTTTCCGCAAACACCCTTCCGGTCGCCGTTTCTATCTCTATTTTGGCGAAACCCTGTTCCGTGCCGACTCCTGCAATGCCGATGTGCGCTTAGGAGATTTGCTGATTCACGAAGGCCCGGCATTTCAGGCGCAAGCCCATGCTGCCAGAGTATTTAACGCTGATAAAACCTATTTTGTACTGAATGGTACTTCGTCCGCCAACAAAGTGGCTATCGGTGCGTTGGTCAGCAAAGGCGACTTGGTGCTGTTTGACCGCAACAACCATAAATCAGTGCATCAAGGGGCACTAACGTTGTGCGGTGCGATGCCGGTGTATATGGAAACCACACGCAATGCCTACGGTTTTATCGGCGGTATCCCGTCGCACTGCTTTGAAGAAGCGGATATCCGCGCCCAAATCGCCAAAGTTGCACCGGAGCGTGCCAACGATAAACGCCCGTTCCGTTTAGCAGTGATTCAATTGGGCACCTATGACGGCACGATTTATAACGCACGCCAAGTGGTCGATCGTATCGGCCATCTGTGCGACTACATTCTGTTTGACTCGGCGTGGGTCGGTTATGAACAGTTTATCCCGATGATGCGTGACTGCTCGCCACTGTTATTAGAGTTGAATGAAAACGATCCCGGCATTTTGGTGACCCAATCAGTGCACAAACAGCAGGCCGGTTTGTCACAAGCGTCGCAAATTCACAAAAAAGATAATCATATCAATGAGCAAGAGCGGTATTGCAACCACAAGCGTTTCAACAACGCCTTTATGATGCACGCCTCGACCAGCCCGTTCTATCCGCTGTTTGCCTCGTTAGACGTCAATGCCAAAATGCACGCCGGCAAAGCCGGCAAACGCATGTGGCAGGAGTGTGTACTCAGCAGTGTGGAAGTGCGCAAAATGTTGCTGAAAACCTGTAAATTGATTCGTCCGTTCGTGCCGCCGATGGTGGACGGCAAATCGTGGGAAAACCACAAATCGGAAGACATCGCCAACAATATCCGCTTTTTCCAATTTGCCAAAGACGCACGCTGGCATGACTTTGACGGCTATGCCGAAGAGCAGTATTTTATTGACCCGTGCAAACTATTGCTGACCACGCCGGGCATCAATATGGAAACCGGCGAATATGAAGAATCGGGCATTCCGGCGGCGATTTTGGCGCACTACCTGCGCGAACGCTCGGTGATTCCGGAAAAAGCCGATTTAAACTCGATTCTGTTCCTGTTGACTCCGGCGGAAACCATGGCGAAATTCCAGCATTTGGTGGCGAACATCGCCCGCTTTGAAGAGCATATTCAAGACAATACCCCGGTGATCGAAATGTTGCCGACCCTTGCCAAAGCCTACCCGCAATACAGCAAAATGCGGATTGGTGAACTTTGTCAGAAACTGCACAATTTCTACGCCAAACACCGTTTGAATGATCTACAACAACAGATGTTCCTGCGTCACGCTTGGCCGAAGATGAACATCACGCCGGAAGCCTGCCACAATGCGTTTATCCGCAACGAAGTGGAATTGGTTTCGCTGGCTGAAATTGAAGGCAGAACCGCCGCCGAAGGCGCATTGCCATATCCACCGGGCGTGCTGTGTATCGTCCCCGGCGAAGTTTGGGGCGGTGCCGTATTGGAATATTTCCGCGCACTGGAACAAGGCATCAACGAACTGCCGGGCTTCGAACCGGAAATCCAAGGTGTGTATCTGGAAGCTGACGAATCCAGCTACCGCCGCGCCTGGGCATATGTGTTAAAACAATAACACGTTCAGTAAAAGGCTAAGTGCGGTTTCACAACCGCACTTAGCACCTTTCCCCATCAAATTGCCATAGTATGCAACAACTCGACCTTGCTCTGCTGCGCCATGGTTTCAACATAAGCCCGCACTTTTTCCGGCCACGCCAAATCCTTAACAATGGTTAATGAACGCAAGGTTGGGAACAGGTGAATATCGTCTTCCGACATTGTACCGTTGGCCGCACTTTCGCTTTGAATCAAGGTGGCTAATGTTTCCAAGTGCGGTTGCAGTTGTTGTAAATATAATGGCGTGTCGGCAAGCAATTGATCAAGATCACCAACCCAATTGGTCATGCGTGCGATATAACGTTCTCTCGCCGATTCTGTTGCAATTTCGGCAAATGGAGCTTGGGCGAAACGCGGAATAATCAACGCTGAGACAAGATTTTTAACCGAGTCTAACCATGCGGCAATCTCTGGATTGGTAGTGCCGCTCAAGTGCGGTTTGCCGTCCAGTTGATCGATATAGCGCACAATATCCATGCTTTCCGGCATAAAACTGCCGTCGGCTTTTTGCAAAATCGGCACCACTTTGCGCCCGACCATCTGCGTTGGCGTCGCAATATCGTCTTCCAGCAGTACCACTTTTTCCACCGCCACGTTTTTCAAGCCAAAAATCATCGCCGCTTTGACACAAAACGGACAGTGTTGATAAATAAATAATTTCATCTTTTCTCCTTAAACAGACCGCACTTTTAAGCCGATTTCGTCAGCATATGATCGATTTGCGGCAGCGTCTCAAGGCAACGCTGCCAAAAACTGTGTTTGCGATAATGTTGTGCATAAATTCGTTGCAAAAACGCCTGCTGGCTCTCCAGCGTTGAATCCGCTGGCAAGGCTTTGGCATAATCAAAGGATTTTTTCAAATCTGAAACGGCATATTGGTAGTATTGACTCAGCGCATTTTTTAGCACATTGGCGACCAACACGCGGCGTAAAATAACCGCTGAAACGGCAAAACCTAATTTTGCCAGCTTGCTGGTTTCACGGCGGAGCAATGAGACCGATAACTGAGATTTATATTGTTCGTACCAGCTATCCGCTTGCTGAGTTTGTAATTCCAATAACAGCTGATCCAATACCTTGCCCTCACCCAGCTCCAGCAGGAGTTTAATATAGTAGCCTTCGCCATGCGTTCTTGCCAATTGCAGAAAATCCTGCCGTTCGGCTTCACTTTGCTGCGGCGCCAGTTTAAGGTATTCGGTATAATAAAAAACGCTGGCCGTTTTGGCAAAACACGCTCGGCATAAAGCTTTTGCCTCTGCTGCGTTTCCTTCTTCTTGGTAGACACGCAACAATAATCGATTACCTTGCTCTCGTTCAACCCTATTAAACTGATTGTTATCATTGCAAAGCGTTAATACCTCGACTGCCTGGTCAAGCAGCAACTCGTCAATCAGCAGCTCGGCATATTTCAACAAACTTGGTGTGTTGCTAAAACGCTTGGTTTGATAATGTTGTGCAAGAAACTCCAGATCCTTTAATGCGATACTGATGACTATCGCTTCATTTCGATAGCGTTCCTCACCGTCAAGCAAACAGAGATAATCTCGAATCACTTGCAATGCTTGATGCCCCAATAAATGAAGATCATCTGTCAGCACAGAGGCTTCAAAATGATCATCACTATCATATAGCTCAACATAATGTCGACCGAGGTTAGGTAACTTTTGTTGCTTAAACAACAAACAGGCGGCTTTTAACCAGGTCTGATGTAAGACTGAAACATATTCAAACCAGCTACCGGAAGAAGTGTCGTGCGCCTCACAGAGCCGTTCCACATCTTGTAACAGCGTACGAATCAATTTGAATACCGCATCGGGCTCCTGTGCGGACAACTGGAATAAGGGATCGCCAATATCCTGCGCCAATTCAATAAAAAAAGTATGCGATTGCCAATAATCATAAACAGGACGTCGACGTGCCCGCTTGCGATATTCTCGTTCAATCGCTTTCACCGCATCCGCCTTGCTGGATAAATATTCCCGCACAACATAGTTATTGACCATGTCATTACTTGACATCAAGGTTTTCACTAAATCTAGCAAGGTTTCTGCTGATAAATTTGATAACAATTCCTGCTGTTTTTGCGTTAATTTTTTTGCCATTTCGCTTATCTCTTTACATAACCCCTAGGATCTGTGCCATGATTTCACCTGTGATGTCCAACACCGTTTCCAAAGCGAAGATATTGAAACAATAAACATGCTCTGCTTGATTGAATAATGCTGTTTTACAATATCACGTCTATAGCACCGAAGCCAATATTCAGGTACAATCCGCCAATTAAGTTGTAAACAAAAATTAACAGACCCTAGTCTAGTATAGAGAACCCTTTTTAAATGAAAAATATTCGTAACTTTTCCATTATCGCCCATATCGACCACGGCAAATCGACCCTGTCAGACCGATTGATTCAAACCTGCGGCGGCTTGAGTGATCGTGAAATGGCGGAACAGGTTCTGGATTCGATGGATTTGGAGCGTGAACGTGGGATCACGATTAAAGCGCAAAGCGTTACCTTGAACTATCAAGCTAAAGACGGCGAAACCTATCAACTAAACTTTATCGACACTCCGGGACATGTGGACTTTTCCTATGAAGTGTCACGTTCGCTGGCGGCTTGCGAAGGCGCATTATTGGTAGTCGACGCCGGGCAAGGGGTGGAGGCTCAAACACTGGCCAACTGTTATACCGCCTTGGATATGGATCTCAACGTGGTGCCGATTCTGAATAAAATTGACCTACCGGCCGCCGATCCGGAGCGAGTAGCGGAAGAGATTGAAGACATCGTCGGCATCGAAGCCGCCGATGCGGTGCGCTGTTCGGCGAAAACCGGCGTAGGCATCGAAGACGTATTGGAAGTGATCGTTAAAGAAATCCCACCACCGCAGGGCGATCCGGACGCACCGCTGCAAGCGCTGATTATCGACTCGTGGTTTGACAACTACTTGGGTGTAGTGTCATTAGTGCGGATCAAAAATGGCACGTTGAAGAAAAACGATAAAATCAAAGTGATGAGCACCGGCATTTCTTACGGTGTGGATCGCTTGGGGATTTTCACCCCGAAACAGGTTGATACCACCCAACTGAAGTGCGGTGAAGTGGGTTGGATCGTGTGCGGCATCAAAGATATTCTGGGTGCGCCGGTCGGCGATACCTTAACCCTACAACACAAATCGGCGGACAAGCCGCTGCCCGGCTTCAAAAAAGTCAAACCACAAGTGTACGCCGGACTGTTCCCGATCAGCTCCGACGATTACGAAGCGTTCCGCGATGCCTTGGGCAAACTGAGCCTGAATGACGCCTCGTTGTTCTACGAACCGGAAAACTCGACCGCACTTGGCTTCGGCTTCCGCTGCGGCTTCTTGGGTTTGCTGCACATGGAGATCATCCAAGAGCGGTTAGAACGGGAATATGATCTAGATTTGATCACCACTGCACCGACGGTAGTGTATGAAGTTGAGCTGACCGACGGCACGCTTGAACATATCGACAGCCCGGCAAAACTGCCGCCGTTGAACAATATCGCCGAAATCCGCGAGCCGATTGCCGAGTGTAATATGCTGTTGCCACAGCAATATCTGGGCAACGTGATTACACTGTGTATCGAAAAACGTGGCGTGCAGACCAACATGGTGTATCACGGCAACCAAGTGGCATTGACCTATGAAATTCCATTGGGCGAAGTCGTGTTGGATTTCTTCGACCGCCTGAAATCCACTTCGCGCGGCTATGCGTCGTTGGATTACAGCTTCAAGCGTTTCCAAGCGGCCAATATGGTGCGGGTCGATATTATGATCAACAGCGAGCGGGTCGATGCGCTAGCGTTAATCGTGCACAAAGACAATGCACCGTATCGTGGACGCGAATTGGTGGAAAAAATGAAAGAATTGATTCCGCGCCAGCAATTCGATATTGCGATTCAAGCGGCGATCGGCAACCATATCATTGCCCGTTCCACGGTGAAACAGCTGCGTAAAAACGTGTTGGCAAAATGCTACGGCGGCGATGTCAGCCGTAAGAAAAAGCTGTTGCAAAAACAAAAAGAGGGTAAAAAACGCATGAAGTCATTGGGCAACGTCGAAGTGCCGCAAGAGGCATTTTTAGCGATTTTACATGTTGGAAAAGACAAATAAGGAAAGTGAATGTCAAAATTTTTTCTGCCGATTCTGTTAGTCAGCGGTTATATTTTATGGAAAGTATTGGACAATTTAGCGCTGCCAAATACCTTTTCAATTCTATTGATTATCTTCACCCTGATCGCTGGGGCAACTTGGTGCTATAACCGTTTTTCGCTCGAACCGAAACGCCAACGCCAAATCGCACGGCTGGAGCAACGCAGCGGCAAAACCTTGAACGAAGAAGAACGGGCGCAAGTCGAGCCGATTTCGGAAGGCAGCGAATTTATCGCCTCCTTATTTCCGGTGCTGGCAATTGTGTTGTTGGTGCGCTCTTTCCTGTTCGAACCGTTTCAAATTCCGTCCGGCTCGATGGAACCGAGCCTGCGTATCGGCGACTTTGTGGTAGTAGAAAAATACGCTTACGGCATTAAAGATCCAATTTTTCAAAATACCTTGATTCCTGTCGGTGAACCGAAGCGGGGCGATGTGGTGGTGTTTAAAGCCCCACCGCAACCCAATGTGGATTATATTAAACGTGTCGTCGGTCTGCCCGGCGATCACATCAAATATGATCAAGCCAACGGCACGCTGACCGTAACGCCGGCAAAGTGCGGTTCTGCCGTTTGTGCACCGGAAACTTACCAATACAGCGATGCCAAAGCCAACCCGGACTTTTTCTATCACGGCAATGCACAAATCGAGATGACCGAAAAAGGGGCAGTAAACCACCAAATTCTGCTGAATCCGGTACGTTTCTATTATGATGCCGCCTATTACAAACAGGCCGGTAATCCACCGGGTGAATGGACTGTGCCCGCCGGAGAATATTTTGTGATGGGTGACAACCGTGACAGCAGCGACGACAGCCGCTTCTGGGGCTTTGTGCCTGAAAAAGCACTGGTCGGCAAAGCCAGCTGGATTTGGTTAAGCTTGGATAAAAAAGCCAATGAATGGCCGACCGGTATCCGTACCGAACGCCTGTTCAGTAGAATCCCTTAGGGAAAACTATGCAAGATCTCGATAGATTACAACGTAAAATCGGTTATCAATTTCAACGAACCGATTTATTAAAACAGGCGCTGACCCACCGTAGCGCCGACAGTAAGCACAACGAACGGTTGGAATTTTTAGGCGACTCGATTCTGAATTTTATTATCGGCGAAGCGTTGTTTAAACAGTTCGAAAAAGTCGATGAAGGTGATCTCAGTCGGATGCGCGCCACGCTGGTTCGCGAAAAAACGCTGGCGATTTTGGCACGTGAATTCGGGCTGGGCGATTACCTGCGTTTGGGACAAGGCGAATTAAAGAGCGGTGGCTATCGTCGCGATTCGATTTTGTCTGACGGCGTGGAAGCCATTATCGGCGCAATGTATCTGGATCGCGGCTTGGAAAGCATTATGCCGGTGGTGCGTAACTGGTATAAAACCTTCCTCGCCGAGATCAAACCGGGTGACAATCAAAAAGACCCGAAAACCCGTTTGCAGGAATATCTGCAAGGCAACCGTCAACCGTTGCCGGAATATGAAGTGATTGATATTCAAGGGGAAGCGCACAAACAACTGTTTAAAGTCGAATGTCGGGTCAGCAGCCTGGATAAAGTCGTGGTCGGGCAAGGACAAAGCCGTCGCAAGGCTGAACAAGCCGCCGCTGAAGCCATTCTGAAACAACTTAATTTAACCCAATAGGCAACTTTATGAGCGAGCTAATCCCAGACACAACTATAGAAACAACCGATGAAATTCCACAAACCTATTGCGGCTTTATTGCGATTGTCGGTCGCCCGAATGTCGGCAAATCGACACTGTTGAATAAATTGTTAGGACAAAAAATTTCGATCACCTCACGCAAAGCACAAACCACCCGCCACCGCATTGTCGGCATTGATACCGAAGGCGCTTATCAGGCGATTTATGTGGATACACCGGGGCTGCACATTGAGGAAAAGCGCGCGATCAACCGTTTGATGAACAAAGCCGCCAGCAGCGCCATCGGCGACGTCGATCTGATTTTCTTTGTGGTGGACGGCACCCACTGGACCGACGATGACGAGATGGTGCTGAATAAACTGCGTACCGCCAAAGCACCGGTGATTTTGGTGATCAATAAAATTGATAATGTCAAAAATAAAGACGAGATGCTGCCGTTTATTACCGAACTGAATAAGCGCTTTGAGTTTAAAGCTACGGTGCCAATTTCAGCCCAACGTGGCAACAATGTGCACCAGCTGAAAAAAATTGTACAGCAATCACTCCGTCCCGGCATCCACCATTTCCCAGAAGATCATATTACCGATCGTTCCGAGCGGTTTATGGCATCCGAAATTATTCGTGAGAAATTGATGCGCTTTATGGGCGAAGAGTTGCCGTATTCGGTGACGGTGGAAATCGAGCAGTTTAAAACCAACGAGCGTGGCACTTATGAGATCAACGGTTTGATTTTGGTGGAGCGTGAAGGGCAGAAAAAAATGGTCATCGGCCATCAGGGGCAGAAGATCAAAACCATTGGTATCGAAGCCCGTGCCGACATGGAAAAGCTATTTGATAATAAAGTCCATCTGGAGCTGTGGGTGAAAGTCAAATCCGGCTGGGCGGACGACGAACGTGCGCTGCGTAGTTTGGGCTATATCGACGAATAACCAGACCGCACTTTGAATACCAATTACCTTTGTAGTTGGTATTTTTTTATCTATTTGCGCCGATAGTGATCTTGCTTTGCCCTTTATCGATTATTTGAAGTTTAACTATCGCTGTTTCGCCTAACGGCGCCCAACTTTCTTTGCTTGTGCAAAGAAAGTTGGCAAAGAAACACACCCTATTGAACTGCTGATCTTCACTCAGTGTGAATTTGCTTAACGGAAAATTTTTAATGCGCCCGCTATGCGGGCAGACTCGCTACGCTCAAACAAAAAAATTTCCCTACAAATTTCACACCCGCTCAGGCAGTTCATAAGGGAACCGAAAACACGCCGTAGAGTACAAGGTTTTAAACCGCACTTTAATGAATAACAGCACGATACGGTTAATGCTCTAAACTACTAAACGAAATAACAAACTCAAAAAATTTTTTATTAACAACCTAAGGTAATAACCACGATGAACAAACTGATCTACTCAGTCGAAGACAAACCGCCATTTTTTCTCAGCCTGTTACTGGGCGCACAACATCTGCTTGCGGCGCTGGGCGGGATTATCGCCGTGCCGTTGGTGATCGGTAATGTGCTACAACTACCAAGCAGTGACACCATTATTTTGGTCAATGCGGCACTGCTGATTTCCGGTGTGGTCACCATGATTCAATGCCAAGGCATCGGTCCGATCGGTATCCGCTTGCCCAGTGTGATGGGCACCAGTTTCACCTTTGTTGCCGCTGCCTTGGCGATTGGTTTCAGTCAAGACGGGGTTGCCGGCATTTTAGGGGCGTCGCTGGTCGGATCGTTGGTAATGATTATCGGCAGCTTCTTTATGCCGACCATTCGCAAACTGTTTCCGCCGGTGGTCACCGGAACTGTCGTGATGATGATTGGCTTGAGTTTGATTCCGGTGGCAGTCGATTGGTTTGCCGGTGGGCAGCGTGGCGATGCGCAGTACGCTTCACCGCAAAACCTGGCGATGGCATTTTTTGTACTTACCATTGTGGTGGTTCTAGTGCAATGGGGCAAAGGGATTTTCTCGGCGGCGGCGATTGTGATCGGTATGTTTACTGGTTATATTACCGCACTTTTACTCGGTTGGATTGATTTCAGCGGTGTGCAGCAAGCTGAGGCATTTGCACTGCCGCAACCGTTGCATTTCGGTTTGGCGTTCCCGATTTCAGGCATTATCGGTATGAGCATTGCCTATTTGGTGACAATTGTCGAATCGAGCGGTAACTTTTTAGCACTCGGCAACGCTACCCAAACCGAGATCAGCGGCAAACACCTGCGTGGCGGGGTGCTGTGCGATGGTCTGGGCTCAGCGCTGGCTGCGATGATGTCCACCACGCCGTTTTCGTCATTCTCACAAAATATCGGCGTGATCTCGCTGACCGGTGTTGCCAGCCGTTATGTGGTGACAATCACCGGTGCGCTATTAATGTTAGCCGGATTGTTTCCGGTGTTCGGCGCTTTAATCGTGTCGATTCCACTGCCGGTATTAGGCGGTGCCGGCTTGATGATGTTTGCGATGATTATCGCTGCCGGGATTCAGATGTTGGATAAGGTGGAGCGCAACAAACGCAACGGCTTAATTATCGCCATCTCCATCGGCTGTGGTCTAGCCGTCACCACCCGTCCGGAAATTCTGGACAAACTGCCGTCGTTCGTAAAAGAGATTTTCGGCTCCGGCATCACCGTCGGTTCATTATTAGCGCTCACGCTCAATTTAGTTTTACCACACGACAACACAGAATAGCACTATCGGGTTTCGCCGATGGTGATTTGCTTTTTTATCACTATCGCTATTTCGCCTCATCGGCGACTTTCTTTTTTACTTGTCCAAAAAAGAAAGCACACCCTAATGAACTGCTGATCTTCGCTTAGTGTGAATTTGCTTAACGAAAAATTTTTAATGCGCCCACGTATAAATAGAAAAATGAAAGTGCGGTGCGGTTGGTTTTTACTCCCCATCTGGAGTGCCTGAGCGTTTGCGTGAAGATTTCAAGGTCAATTTGTCGTGTCCGAAGTCTACGCAGCAGGCAAGTTTACAAATTGAGCGTAGAAATTAGCAAAGGCGAAGATCAGCACTACAATTGGGGGCGCCTTTCTTTTGCTTATCTTTTCTTTGGCGAAGCAAAGACAAAACCTTTAGGTTTTGAATGTTGCCTTTAGGCAACAGCCCATAGGGCGAGCTTGCGAGTAAAAGTAAGCCGCCATCGGCGAAATCCGATGGTTAAATTTAAAATAAAAGATATAAAACCGAAGTGCAGTATGCTTCCCGCATAAAATCCTGTAAAATGCCCAGCCTTTAACCACCGTGGTTCGTAACCCTCCCACGCAAAAAAACTAGGACAAATTATGCAAAATAACACCAAAAAAGCGCTGGTGATCTTCTCCGGCGGACAAGATTCCACCACCTGCCTGCTACAGGCAATTCACCACTACGGCAAAGAAAATGTCGAAGCCGTGACCTTTCAATACGGACAACGGCATGCCATCGAACTGGAAAAAGCGCAATGGATCGCCAATGATCTCGGCGTGAAGCAAACCTTGATCGACACCTCAGTCATCAAAGCCATCACGACTAACGCCCTGATGGATCAAAGTGCGGTCATCAGCCAAAATGCCGACGAAATGCCAAACACCTTTGTGGACGGACGCAATGCCCTGTTTCTGTTGTATGCTGCGATTTATGCCAAAGGACAAGGCATTCACGATATCATCACCGGCGTATGCGAAACCGATTTCAGCGGCTACCCCGACTGCCGCGATGTGTTTGTCAAATCGATGAACGTCACTCTCAATCTAGCGATGGATTACAACTTTAATATCCAAACCCCGCTGATGTATCTGGATAAAAAACAGACTTGGGCGCTCGCCGACCAATTGGGCGGTTTGGATTATGTGCGGCAACACACCCACACCTGCTACCTCGGCGTCGAAGGCGGTTGTCACGAATGCCCTAGCTGCAAACTGCGCGAAAAAGGCTTAAACGAATACTTGGCAGAAAAAGAGGTGCGAAATGTTTAAAATCAGCAAAGAGTTCAGTTTCGATATGGCGCATATGCTCGACGGACATGACGGCAAATGCAAGAATCTGCACGGGCACACCTATAAACTGCAAATCGAACTCTGTGCGCCACTACTGACCGATGCGGCAAAGTGCGGTATGGTGATGGACTACAGCGATCTGAAAAACACAGTCAATGAGCTGATCATCAAACCGATGGATCATGCGTTTATCTTCGATCAAAATAGCGCAAAAGAGAGCAAAGTTGCCGACTTATTGCAAGAGTTGGATTCTAAAGTGTTTGCCCTGCCCTACCGCACCACCGCCGAATTGATGGCGCAATTTATTTTCCAACGGCTGCAACAAGCAGGCTTGCCGATTTCAGCGGTACGTTTATGGGAAACCCCAACCTCATTCTGCGAATATACGGCCAGCTAATGAGGAGCGAAATTCACTACAACATCGTCGAAATTTTCGAAAGCCTGCAAGGGGAAGGTTTCAACACCGGTATGCCGAGCATTTTTATCCGCTTCGGCAAATGTAACCTCGCCTGCCCGTGGTGTGACACCGATTACAACCGATTTGAGCGCTGGACGTTGGACCAGATTATGCAAAAAGTGCGGTCCTACACCGCGAAAAACATCATCATCACCGGCGGCGAACCGACCATTCAACCGAAATTGAACGTACTGCTCGATCAGCTGAAAGCCGAGGGTTATTTCTTGGCAATCGAAACCAACGGCTTAAAACCGGTTCCGCCGCAAATCGACTACATCGCCACCAGCCCGAAACGCTTATATCAACACAAATATCAGCAGCGTGGCATCCCGTTTGCACACGAAGTGCGGATCGTCAACGACGGTGATATTTTACCGTTTTGCCAACAACTCGAACAACAGATGCAAGCCGATCACTACTACCTCTCCCCCCGTGAACAACAGGGCGAGATGAATTTACTGGATACCATTCGCAAGCTGGGCGAACTCAACCAACGCCCCGAAGCGTTGTCGGGCAAACGCCCTAAATGGCAACTGAGTTTGCAAACCCATAAGCTGGTTGGGATCGAGTAAACACAACGTGCGGTTGGCAGTTATTTAAATTTATGGATAAAATGGTGCTGCCAAAACACAAATCAAAGATAAAATTAAACAACAGATCCTAAGGATATCGGATGCCCTACTCTCCGCCATTTCAGTTAACCCACAAAATGATAAGCCTAGTGGCATCTATTTCTGAATTACTGGGACGCTGGTCAGCGGGCAATCCTAACGGCTTAGTACCGATACTACGCCGAGAAAATCGCATCAGAACGATACAAGCTTCTCTGGCCGTTGAGCATAACACGCTAACCTTAGAACAAGTAACTGCGGTAATCGAAGGGAAAACTGTATCGGATCTTACAGCGGATTGTTCGACATTTATTGAATTTTTACTGGATACATTGCAATCTGCACTACAACAAGCGATTCTCACCGAAGCAATACCGATGAAAACGCAGGAAAAAACGCCTGAAAAAATTCTTCTATTATTGCAACAGAATCCCAACCTCACCCTATCCGAAGTCGCCAAGCAGATTAACCGCTCATCAAGTGCGGTCGAACGTGCGGTAGCCAAACTAAAACAGCAAGGCAAACTCACCTTTCACGGTGCCAAAAAAAACGGGGCTTGGGAAGTGAAAACAAAAGGATAAGCATGCTACTGATCATCAACAACCATGACTCTTTCACCTATAATCTGGTCGATTTGCTACGGCGGATTGAGGGGCTGGAGATGCAGGTGTGTGATACCGAAAACGTGGATTTGGATCGGGTTGCCGATTTCAGCCATCTTTTAATCTCGCCTGGGCCGGATGTGCCGTCGGCATATCCGCAATTATTTGAAATTTTACAACGTTATCACCAACAAAAATCGATACTTGGGGTGTGCTTAGGACATCAGACCCTATGCCAGTTTTTTGGTGGCGAGTTGTATAATTTGGCACAGATTCGGCATGGGCGAAGTGAGGTATTGCGGCAAACAGACAGCAGCTTGCTGTTTCAAAACCTGCCGCAATCCTTTAAGATAGGACTTTACCACTCGTGGGCAATTAAAAATTTGCCGCCGTGTTTACAAGCAACGGCTGTCGATCAAGACGGCACCTTAATGGCGATGCAGCACCGCACTTTGCCAATTTTCGGGGTGCAGTTTCACCCTGAGTCCTTTATCACTGAACACGGGGAGCAGATGTTGCGAAACTGGTTGGCAAGCTGACACAAGGATAAAATAATGATACGTTTTTTTTCACAACTGTTGATTTTTCTCAAACTATTTTGGCACCGCTTTAATGAAAACAAACTGAATATGGCGGCAGGCTATTTGACTTACAGCACCATGCTGGCGCTAGTGCCGTTGATGATGGTGGTGTTAGCGATTTTTTCTGCTTTTCCAGTATTCAGCGAAGTCAGCGGCCAAGTGCAAAGTCTGATTTTTGACAATTTTGCGCCAGAGACCGGTGGCGTAGTGCAACAATATTTAAACGAATTCGTTGCCAATTCAAAAAAAATGAGCGGCATCGGTATCATTGGGTTAATCGTGGTGGCGTTGATGTTGATCTCCTCCATTGACCGTACGTTGAATGATATTTGGCCGAACACCAACTCGCGCACGCCACTGTTTTCGTTTGCGATGTATTGGATGATTTTAACACTCGGGCCACTGTTCCTTGCAGTCAGTCTGATTGTCAGCTCCTACATTTTTTCTATTCAATTTTTTAGCCATCAAACGGTAATGTCTTTCGGCACCAAATTGCTCAGTCTGGTGCCGTTTGTCTTGACTTGGCTTGCTTTTACCCTGATTTATACCGTGGTACCGAACACCAAAGTCAATCTGCGTTATGCGATGATCGGTGCGTTAGTTGCCGCCATCTTTTTTACTCTTGGCAAAAAAGGATTCACTTGGTACATGACTGCCTTTCCGTCTTACCAACTGATTTACGGCGCCTTGGCGACGTTGCCGATTCTGCTGCTATGGATTCAATTGAGTTGGACCTTTGTGTTATTGGGGGCACAATTGACGGCAGTGCTGGAAGATCTACATTTGGTTCACACAGGGCAATTGGATTTGCACAAAGCATCGCAAGACAAACAACAAAAACTATCCGAAGAGTTGCAACGTTTAAAACAAAAAATTGCTACGCAAGCTGCACCGAATGACGGAGAAAAACAAGAAAATGATCGCGTTGATTCAAAGAGTTAGGCAAGCTTCGGTCAGCATTGAAGGGCAAACCGTCGGTGAGATAAAGTGCGGTTTGCTGGTGCTGCTCGGGGTGGAAAAAGATGATAATACCGAAAAAGCCAAACGCCTATTGGATAAAGTATTGGCTTATCGAGTGTTTGCCGATCAAGACGGCAAAATGAATTTAAATGTCAAGCAAGCGAACGGAAGCGTCTTAGTGGTGTCTCAGTTTACATTGGCTGCGGAGACCAACAAAGGCTTGCGTCCCAGTTTTTCCAACGGTGCATCGCCGCAACTGGCGGAACAGCTGTATGATTATTTCAGCCAACAGTGCAGTCGGCAGATCAACACCGCATGCGGAAAATTTGCCGCAGACATGCAAATCAGCTTAATCAATGACGGACCCGTGACTTTTTGGCTGCAAATTTAACAATAAGCTATTTTTATTAAGGAAATCAATATGAAACGAATTAAAGGCTTTATCACTTCCGGCATTTTACTGCTGGTAAGCGCTTTGCCGGCACAAGCTGCCGAACCTGCCAAGCCGGAACAACAGGTCAGCTTTTCAGTGCAAGTTTCACGCCAAGTGGAACGCGACACGATGCAAGTGGTGCTCTATGCCCAACAATCCGGCAAAACCCTAAAAGAGATCAGCCCGATTATCACTCAAAAACTCAATCTCACGGTTGAAGAAGCCAAAAAACGCCAAGTTCAAACCGGTATGACCAACCGTCGCACCAATATCAGTTATGATAAACAAGGTAAACCGAGTGGCTGGATTGATTACGGCGAGATCAC
This sequence comes from Testudinibacter aquarius, assembly GCF_004342725.1. Lineage (GTDB taxonomy): Bacteria > Pseudomonadota > Gammaproteobacteria > Enterobacterales > Pasteurellaceae > Chelonobacter > Chelonobacter aquarius. Next base: position 65,698 of record NZ_SMCP01000002.1, read on the forward strand.
GTTGGAAAGCCAAGACTTTACCGCACTTTCCGATCTAATCGCCAGCGTCAGCGAGCAATTAGCAGTACAAAATATCCGTTTTACCCTCTCCGAGCAGAAAAAGCAGAGCTTGGAAAAACAGATGACGGAAGAGGCATTGCAGGCATTTAAACAAAAAGCCGAACTCATCAGCCAAAATCTACAAACAAAGGGTTACCAAATTGCTAATCTGGATCTAGGCAGTCCGAGTGATCTGGCGGTGGACAGCCAACCTGTCTATTATGAACGCAGAGCGGTTTTTTCCGCCTCTGAGACACCGAGCATGCAGGTGGAAAGCGGTTTAGCCGACTTGAAAATTCAGCTGAATGCCACCATTTATCTGAAAAATGACTAATTCATAGCAGGATTTGCTATAATCCTGCTTTCTATCCATAAAAAATTAAGGCGGAGTAGCCGATGAAAGTAGCAAAAAATGTAGTGGTCAGTATCGCATATCAAGTTCGTACTGAAGATGGTGTGTTAGTGGACGAAGCTCCGGTCAACCAACCGTTGGAATATTTGCAAGGACACAATAATCTGGTTATCGGTTTGGAAAATGCCATTGAAGGGCGTAAAGTCGGCGAAAAATTTGAAGTGCGGGTCAAGCCGGAAGAGGGCTACGGCGAATATAACGACAACATGGTGCAACGTGTACCGAAAGACGTATTTGTCGGTGTCGATGACTTGGAAGTTGGCATGCGTTTTATCGCTGATACCGACATCGGCCCGTTGCCGGTGGTGATCACAGAAGTGGGCGACGATCATGTGGTGGTGGACGGCAATCATATGTTGGCCGGACAAGAGTTGTTGTTTAACGTAGAAATTGTTGCCACGCGCGAAGCGACACTGGAAGAGATTTCCCACGGTCATATCCATGCTGAAGGCAGCGGTTGCTGCGGCGGTCACGACAGTGACGAACAAGGGCACGGCTGCGGCTGCGGACACAGCCATGATCACGATCATCACGGACACGATCACCACCACGGTCATGGTCACGAAGGGTGCTGCGGCGGTAAACACAAGCACTAATCTGCTTGGCGTATCTCATCATAAACAGAAAGATAGCTACGGCTATCTTTCAGATTATTGACAAAGATATTTGATGAGGCAAAGTAGATATTTGATGAGGCAAGGTAGGGGCGGATTGCATCCGCCCGTTTGCGAAGTGCGGTATAAGCACTTAATCAATAAAGGAAAAATGCAAAGTGCGGTTCGGGGCGATATATAATCGCCCCCTACTTTTACAATATTAATCGTGTATTTTAACCTTTGTCAGCAGTCTAAAAGATAGCTACGGCTATCTTTTTGTATATTGGGCGCGCCGATATGCCAATGAAGCATGCATCTCTGTTCGCTACCGCACTTTATGTTAAAAGTGCGGTCAAAGTAATGATAAATCATATAACTCAAGTTTAAGCAGGAGAATTTTTTATGCAACGACATCGACCTCAGTGGACAAAATGGCTCAGCATCACATTATTAACGCTACCCTTTGCGCTGGCTGCCAACCTAACGCCGACACTGCCGCAAAGCACTCTGATTGAAGTCGCCGCAGAAAAACCTCTGGTCAATCAATGGCAAGATATCAGCTACGCACAGCCCAAAGCGATGGGACGTCCGCTGAATCTGAAAATGGATATCCTGCAACCACAAAGTGATGCCAAGCTGCCTGCCGTCCTGTTCGTCACCGGTGGCGGTTTTCTGATGTCACCAAAAGCCAACTACATTCAACAGCGTTTGGCTATTGCTGAAGCCGGTTATGTGGTCGCCAGCATTGAATATCGCCATATTCCGCAAGGTAAATTCCCGGAACCATTGCTGGACGTGAAATCGGCAGTGCGCTATTTGCGAACCCATGCCGACGAATTTGGTATTGATAAAGATAAGATTACGATTATGGGGGAATCCGCCGGGGGATATTTTGCCGCATTAGCCGCCACCACCAATGGTGATCGCCAATTTGATGTGGGTGAAAATCTGGATCAAAGCAGTACTGTACAAGCCGCGATTGATCTGTACGGCTTATCTGATCTAAGCCAAATCGGTGCGGATTATTCGGCGGAAATACAAGCTATGCATGCTGGCGATAATGTTTCAGAAGCCTTGATGTTAAACGGAATCCCACCATTTGCCAGTGGCGGTGCGGTCAGCTCAACCCCTGAACTGGCAGCACAAGCTAACCCGATTAGCCATATCTCTTCCAATACGCCACCGTTTTTATTAATGCACGGTGATGCCGATATGCTGGTCTCCCCAAGCCAAACTGAAATATTGTTTAACGCCTTAACAGAAAAAGGGATTTCAGCACAACGTTATGTGATTAAAAATGCAGATCATGCCGGTGTTTACTGGGCACAACCGCAAGTAATCAATTTGATCATCGATTTTTTGAACCACCAATTTAAAAATACAGCCAAATGATTTTAGGCTAAGACGAGGCGGATATGCACATAAAAAACTTAAGCGGTTTGCAAAAAACCGCACTTGGCATCTCAACATTTTGCTTTTCAAGCATTTTCTTTTCAACCATGGGATTCTCTGCATCAGCCAAAGCGGAAATTAAACAGATTGAATCGCAAATTAACCAAGTGACTTTATACCAACAACAAGCCAAAGTTGAACGCCATGCTGAAATTGAATTAAGCAAAGGGCAGCATGAACTGGTATTTTCCGCCTTGCCGCAGTATTTGGATGAAGCCTCATTACAATTTAATGCCAACGGCAACAGCCCGTTAACCGTGCTTTCCATCGACAGCGAACTACAAGCCGCCGAGCAGCACAGCGGCAGTGTATTACGGGATTTGCAGCAACAAATCACTGCCCAGCAAGCCATTGTGCAACAGCATCAAGATAAGTTGGCGGAGTTGGACAACCAGTTTAATTTGCTGCAATTGTTGCAGCAATCTCGTCTAAACAGCGACACTCAACAGAGCTTTGAAGATTTTAGTCGCCTACAGCAATTTTCTCGAACCAGCTACACCCAACTGAGTGCCGAAAAACGCACCACCCAGACAGAACTGGAAGCGCAGCAACAAAAACTGGCGCAGTTAGAGCAGAACTACCAGCGTTTAGGTGGTGAGCAGCAAAATATGCAGCGCTTGGTTCGTGTACAAATTCAGGCAGCAACCGACGGCAAACAGCAACTGAGTTTAGCCTATAATATCTTTAACGCCAGCTGGCAACCGCAATATCAGTTAAATTATAACAGCAAAAACAACCAGTTAGATTTACAATATGGCGCAAAAATTCAACAAAATAGCGGAGAGGATTGGTCAAATGTCAAACTGATACTGTCCAGCGCACGCCAGGTTGAAGTCGGCAACGTACCCGAAATTTCACCTTGGCTAATCGACTTCTACCAACCGCAACCACTTGCCATCACTCAAGCTGCCAAAGATAAGAAATTGAGCCTGCAAGGGTTAGATCAGGCAGAAACGGCTATACAAGCAGAGCTGACCATGGCAGCTGCGCCGCAAACCGCTGAGGTGGAAAGCGGAATTGTTGCCTCCAGTTTCACCCTTCCAAGTGCGGTCAGCATTGCCAGCCAGCAAGGCAACCAAAGCGTGATCATTGCCGGTACAAGCCAAGAAGCAAAAGCGGAATATGCGTTTTATCCGGAATTTCAGGATAACATTCTCATCACCGTCAGTGGGCAAAACCAGCAGGATTACCCGTTATTAGGCGGCACATTACGCACCGCTTATGACGGCAAAATCGTCGGCTCCGGCTACCTGCCAACCCTACTGCCCGGCGAAGCGTTTACGCAGTTGATCGGCGAAGATCAAACCATCAGCGTCAAAGCCGAACCAGTAAAACGCAGCCAAGAAAGTGGTGGCTTGATCAACAAAACCAACAAAATACGCCTTGAAACGGGCTACACTCTGCAAAACAACCGCACTGAAAGCGTTGATGTGGTGGTTTATGACCGCCTGCCACAAGCTGTCAACCAAGCGATTAAAGTGAATATCTTGGCGCCAGACACCAAAGCCGTCACTATCGACGACAATGGCCGCTATCAACAAAAAATCACCCTCGCCCCCAACAGCAAACAAACCATCAATAAGATATTCACACTGGAATATCCGCAAGATCAAATGCTGAGTGGGTTGTGAAATTATAGGTTGGCAAATAGTGGCTAAATTAAACCCATTGCCAACCTTGATGATGCTGATTAAGCCAAAAACCGTCCGATAACCTGTCCACCAACCAGAATCCAAGTCATCAGTAACGAGGTGAAAAATACCCCCAGATACAGATAGCCGGTTTTGAGATAGCACCAATTATTGATCAACAATAATACGATGAATTGCGGAATAATTACCGCCAACATCATCATCCAACGCCCGCCAAATTGCGGCAGCCCGATGAGATCAAAACCGGGGCCGATTTGCATAAAATTCGGTATAAAATGGAATAACCACAAGATACACAAGCCACCGACAGCGGCGAAGACCACTTTTAATGTCCAGATTACCAGGGTAGATACCGCACTTTCCGCGAGCGGTTGTTTCATCTGTACGGTTAAAATCAAGCCGTTATAGATAAAAAAGAAGGCGAGAATCGGGAGCCAATACACCAGAAACAGATTAAATCGCTCCGGGGTTAACGGTTTTAAAAACGGCCATAAAAATCGCAGTTCTGCGCCCCAATACCAATGGGCAAAACCGGCAAGCAGGTACAGCCAGCCGATTAAAACAGCACTCAACGCTAAAAATCGCAGGATAATATTAGCAGTAGATAATTTATGCTGCTGACTGAAAACCCCAAATTCTGCCAAGGAGAACGGCGGTGCGGATTTTTTCCAAGCAAGGAAAAAAATCAGATTTAACGCCGCGCTGACCGCAAACCAAGTAATAATACCGTTGCCCATTTCCAGCGGCATAAAAGCAAAATGAGCAGCAATCGGCTCATTGGCTCCACCCCATTGGGTCAACAGGGGATAAAGCACAAGCGTGGTCACGATATTAAGCATCGCAAAGCGCCACCAGGTTTTGGGGCTGATCGCCGTTTTTGTAGTAACAGGCTGCGTAGCTGCACTAAAATACGACGTTTGAAGCAAAGCATTAGCAACAAACAGGCTGGAGATAAGTGCAAAGAAGAGTGCAGACAATCCGGCGAACTCCTTATACCAGTAAGTTTGTTGCGCCGGATCGATCCAGTGGCTTTTATCGCCGTTTTGCAATGCCGTATTGAACCATTCGATCGCCCGCCGATTGCTCTCTTTGGCAATCATCACGCCCAAATGTGTGCCTTCAACCAGATCCGCCCGTCTTGCCGAACCGTCAGCAAAATTGCCGTAGGTATAGCCCCACTTCAACGTTTCGCTTTCAGGCAAAGAGAATGCCAATAACCGGGCTGGATGATGGACTAACTCTTTCACCGGAAAACTTCTTTCACGATAACCGCCAATCTCCTCATATAATCCCTGCGTCAACAGATAGTTATGGATTTCCGGATCACCGCCATTGCTGCTTAAGCCGTTGACCGCTTTATGATCGGGATTGAGCTTAGCGACCCGAATCGCATTCAGTGCGCCGGTTGAATGACCAAAAATACCCAGCCTATCTTGGTCAACAAACGGCAGGGATTTTAAATATTGGTAGCCGTTGTTCGAGCCACTCATATTTTTATTGCTGGCAGGCAATGTGGTTGAGTAACCGTGCCCGAATTGATCGATCGCCAACACAACAAAGCCCCGTTTTGCCAACTCTAACGCCCCAAAAGTGCTGGTTGCTTCTTTATCACTTTGATAGCCATGCAGTGCCAAAACACCCGGCGCCGGATTTTCAGCGGTTGCCGTGAGCGGGCGATAAAGCTTTGCCGTCATCGGCTGCATCTCTTCGGTCATAATCTGAAGTTGTCGCACATCGATACGACCAAAATCCCGATCGATCAATGACGCCAAATAGGCAAAAACCAGCGTCAATATCGCAAACAGGATTGCGCCTAAAAGCGAAGAGCGGCTGGCATTTCTATTTTTCATAGGTTTCTCCCTAATTTAAGGCATAAGCTAAGTTGCGGTTTCAGCCAGCACCGTGACTTGGGCGCTATCGATCCCTTTGACCAGTAACGGCAGCGCAAAAATGCGCTGCAACTGCGGTGCATCAAGTTCAGCCAATTTCATATCTTCTATAATGCAAATGAAGTTTTCACTGAACATACCGAGCATAATCTGGTGTGCTTTCACACCATGCTCTGGATTGGCAGGAGAGGCGAGCGAGATAAAATCAAAGCCGAGCGCTTTCAGATTCGGGGCGTAGTCAATCAAATATTGGGCAGCATTGATACTGACTGCACAACCTTGTGCAGCATATTGCTGCGGTTGTTCAAACCGCACTTTTTCCAAACCGGTACGGATCAGCAAGCAATCCGCTTGTTGAATTTGCAATAGAAAAGGGGCGAGATCCTCAACTTCAATTAGGCTGGCTTTTGCTTTTGGAATATCAAGCAGCAGCGGTTTCTGATAAATAAACTGTACCAACGGCAGCTCCGAAATGGTTTTTCCGTTCGGATTGAAATGATTCGGCGCATCAAAATGGGTGCCGAAATGGTTGAACAGATGGATTTTTGCACTGTTATACACCGCACCTTGTTGTGTGTCACTACACTTTTCGATACTCAGGGTCGGCTCTCCGGGAAAGCCGGGATCATTAATATCCAGCGGATAAGAAAGCAGTTGATATGGCATAAATTACTCCTTTGTTTGATTGAGAGTACGGGTTTGTTGAAGCAACCAACGCTGTGCAGCCGGGCTATTGAATACGGCATCCCAAGTGTTGTGGGGATTGTTATTGACAATGCCGTTATCCCCCGCCTGCTCAAAACTGAATTCTGTGTATCTTACGGCGGGATTTTTCAGTTGCTGGCTGAGGATTTGGTAATTAATTCGCGAACCGGCAACCGGCGAAACTTTGTCTTCTTTGCTGTGGAAAAACCAAATCGGCATATTGGCAAGTGAGGCTAAATTTTCTTGGCTTGCGTTGCCGTCAATCCATTCCACGGAATAGGCTTCCCGTCCGCCCATTAATAATGCGGCGGCAAAAAAGTGCGGTCTGTCCAGCAGCAAATAAAGCGCACCTTCGGCACCACGCGATAAACCGACCAGATAAATCCGCGCCGGATCAATCTGTGGATGTTGTTGCAGCGTTTTATCGATCATTGCCAGCAACAACGCTCTACGGTTTTCTGTCTGCCAATGAATGCCGCCACGCTGGCATATTGTGGCGCAAGCACAAAGCCTTCTTCATATTGCAAAGTTGAAATTGCACCTTGGCTGGAGAGTAATTGCGCGACATTATCCTGCCCCAACTGCCCGGAACCATGCAGGAAAATGGTCAGTGGATACTGTTGCGCCACCGCATTTTGATGCTTGGTATTATCAGCGGTAAAGTGCGGTTTATACAATTGATAATGCAATATGTTTTTGGGATCGTTTAGAGAAACTTGATCCGCTGCAAATTGATCAAACCACAGATTATGCCTATTCTTCGCCTCTGCCGTTACACTAATATTTTGCGGCGCAACGGTTTTACCGTTGCTTAATTTCAGCAGCCCTTGTTGGGTCACATGGTATTGCAAGCGCTGTTGATAAAATTCTGGTACGCGGTTGCTTTGCACGATGTCTCGCTGAATAATTTCACCTTGCTCATTTTTGGCACGAAACGACATCGGCTCACTATTTTCGGTTCTCAATGAATACACATCAGCATTAGTATCCTCTTTATTCAGTTCCAAAATCAGGTAGTTACCTGATTTCGCTTGTGGAGATAAAGTCGGTTTATCCATGCCGTAGCTTCGGAGAATTTGGCGCTCGCCTTGTGATTTTCCGTCCAACACCACTTCAATTTGATAACGCGTTTCCACTCCTTCGCCATTGAATAACTCATCCTCATATTCCAAAGCGAGCGCCGAGACTTTTTGTCCTTTGGCGGTTAATTCAGTGATCAGTTTGGCACTGATAATTTTTGATGATTCCGGTTCGTCGGGAATGGTGACGACATCATTGGCCAACAGCTGCGGGGATAAGGCTAAAGAAAACAACACAGCAAAATAGGATTTAAACATAATCGTGTCCTTTTGTTTGAGAACTTTTTGCAGGAATTTGTGTTTGAAAAAATTTTGGTTGAAAAGGGCAATGCGATTCCATTGCCCTGTAGGAGAAAATTAAAGCTTTTTATTTTGTAACTGGACGTAGAGTAAAATAGCAGCAAGCACGCCCAACGGGAACACTAGGTCAAATACTGAACCGTCTTGTCCCCAAACCAAGTTGGACAAAATCACAACTGTTCCGCCGATTGCCCAAGCGATTGTGGTTGGAATCGACCAAACAATCATCTGTTTTTTCACATCGTTGATGCCCATCATACGATTGACCACCCAGAACAAACTGTCGTTAAAGTAACCGAAGAACAAAGAGCCCATAGTGGCCGCTTGTGCGGCAAGCAACATATTAACCCCTGGTATTTCAGCTAAAATCGGCGCTGAAATTGAGGCTGCGGTAATCATGGCGACCGTACCTGAACCTTGAATAAAACGGACTAGGGTTGAAACAATAAACGGAATCAGAATCGGCGAAATCGGTAAATTAGCCACTTGTTCCGCTAATTGTTGACCGGCGCCACTATCGCGTAATACCGCACCTAATGCGCCACCGGCGCCGGTAACCAGTAAAATGATCCCAGCGGTTTTCACCCCTTCTTCCAAGTGAAGTGCGGTGGTGTGTTTATCGGCATTGGGTAATAGCGCATAGATTGAGACCAATACACTCAATGCCAAGGCGATAATCGGACTCCCGACAAAGGCGATAATTTGGTAAATGGTCGAATCTAAAATCCAAGCAAATTGCTCCTGTTTTGCGATTAAATCAACGATCGCTTTAATAAAAATCAATGCAATAGGCAACACAATAGGCAACATAGAAATACCCAAGCCCGGCAGATTTTTCTTCTCTCTGCTTTCGATATAGCTGTCGTATTTTTCTTTCAATTCCTCATCAGTAAAAACTTGTTGATTAAAATCAGGATATTTTTTATCTAACCATTTAGCATAAAGTACAATACCGATGACCGCAGGAACTGCAAAAACCATACCAACCAATAACATTGCACCAATATCAACGCCAAACAATCCGGCAACCCCTAACGGCCCCGGCGTTGGTGGTACGGTATGGTGGGTAACTACCAAACCGCCTGCCAAGGCAACCCCAAGCGTCAACAGTGAACGTTTACCGTTTTTTGCCAACGCTTTGGCAACTGGGTATAAAATAACAAAAGCAGAATCGACAAAAATCGGAATACTCACCACATAACCCGTGATTGCCAGCGCCCACTCTTCTTTTTTCTTGCCTAAAAATTTGATAAAGCTGTATGCCATTTTTTCAGCAGCACCAGACACTTCCAAAATGCTGCCCATCATCACCCCGAGACCAATTACAATCCCAATACTGCCAAGCGTTCCTCCAAATCCTTTGGAAATTACCGCCAGCGTTTCGGTGGCATTTAATCCGCCGACAATCCCGGCAATAGCCGATGCAATCAGCATCGCGATAAAAGCATGAACACGAGTTTTTAACACTAAATAAACCAGTACAGCAACGGCAACAATAAGACCAATAATGGGAATCGGTAATCCAAACATAGGGTTATCTCCTATAAATCGTGCTGAATAAATTGATTGATAACATCAGTAAAGTTGTTATCGACATAAAAGCCTAGTTTTGCCGCTTGGCTGCAATCAATACGAGCAGGCCAACTAGCGACAATATCATTAATTTTTTTATCGAATTGGAACTCAATTTTTTCTAAAACAGCCTCTCCTTTAATCGTAGCAAGATCGTGTAACATAGATTCAACGCTGACAGTAAAGCCCGGTAGGTTAATGACATGCCAATCTCGTGAGGTCAATGACGGTAGTGTCAGCGCATGGATAAAGTTGCGGATTACAGTATTCGGACTGGAGATCCACAGCAGTAATTCTTTTGCTACCGGACAAACGGACTGTTCGCCATTCAGCGGTTCACGAATAATCCCGCTGACAAAAGAGGAGGCTGCTTTGTTCGGTTTGCCCGGACGGATACAAATTGTTGGCAAGCGTACTGCGATCCCATCAACAAAACCCTTACGGCTGTAATCGTTAATTAACAGTTCGCACATCGATTTTTGCGTGCCGTAAGTGGATTGTGGGGTTACCGCTGTGCTGTTGCTGATCACCTCAGGTAAATCACCACCATAAACCGCTAAGGAGCTGGAGAAGATAAAGCGGGTTTTCGGATTAGCTCTACGGCATGCCTCCAACAGATTTTTGGTCGCTAAGAAATTGATTTCATAGCCTAAATCAGGATCCTCTTCGGCATGGCTGCTGACAATCGCTGCTAAGTGAAAAACCGCACTTGTGTCTTTGCTAATCACTTCGTTTAAGCCGTCAGGATGGCGCAAATCCATTTTAATACTGCGAACGCGACTGTCATTATTCGGAATAACAGGCTCATTCACATCAACCAAAATCAACTCCTGAATATTAATATCACGTTGTTGTAATAGCGTTTTGGCTAGGCGCTGCCCTAGAAAACCTTGACCACCGGTAATAACTATTTTCATATTGGTATCCTCGTTTTGAATTATTTATACTGCTCAAACCATTTCAAGCCGTCTTCAGTATTACCTCTTGGGTTATATTCGCAACCGACCCAGCCGTCGTAGCCGATTTCGTCTAGTTTGGCGAAGATATGTTGGTAGTTGATTTCGCCCTCGTCAGGCTCATGGCGATCGGGCACGGAAGCGATTTGCACATGGGCGAATTTGCCTTTTAAGGCGTCGGTTAGTCGGGATAAATTGCCATCGACATTTTGGGCGTGGAAATAGTCCAACTGCACGAACACATTGTCACGATCGATTAAATCCACCAGTTCCAGCGTTTGGAATTGGCTGGCAGTCAGGTAGTTCGGTTTGACTTGCGGGCTGAGCGCCTCCAACAAAATCTTGATGCCGTGCGGTTTGAATTTGTCAGCGGCATAGCGCACGTTGTCGATAAAGGTTTGTTTGTATTTGGCATAATTTTCGCCCGGTGGCACGACGCCGGACATGATATGCACATTCGGACAATTAAGCGCCAGCGCATACTCCAATGCCAAATCAATATCACGCTGGCTGTCGGCTTCGCGTCCCGGAATGGCAGACACGCCCCACTCACCGGCTTGCACATTGCCCGGCGCCGTGTTGAACAGCACTTGTTGCAAGCCGTTTTGTTGCAGTTTGACTTTTAACTGCTCTTTCGGATAATCATAGGGGAAAAGGTATTCCACATACTTGAAACCGGCTTTTGCCGCCGCTTCGAAACGATCGAGAAACGGCAGTTCGGTAAACATCATGGATAAATTAGCAGCAAACTTAGGCATCTTATTTTCCTCTGTTTTTCAAATCATTGACTTCGTCATCGGTGAGATAACGCACATTTTGTCCTTTTAACAAGAACATCAGTTTCGCGGTTTCTTCCAGTTCTTCAGTGTTATCCACCGCATCGAATAAATCGCTGCCACACACCACCACGCCGTGGTTGGCAAGCAAAAAGGCTTTGCCGTCCAGCGCCCGTTCGCTCAATTCACGGGCAATCTCCGGCGAGCCGGGGCGATAATAAGGAATTACCGGCAATTTGCCGACCCGCATCACATAGTAGGGCGTGAAAGCGTTGATGGCATTGCTTGGATCCAGATTGTCCAGGCAGGAAAGTGCGGTCAGATAAGTGGAGTGCAGATGCACAATGGCGTTGCACGCTGGGTTGCGTTGGTACATCGCCAAATGGAACACTGATTCTTTTGACGGTTTTTTGCCTTCCAGCAAGTTGCCGTCGCTATCCAACACCGACAAATCTTCCGCCTTCAAGCGCCCCAACGACGAACCGGTCGGGGTCACCAAAAAGCGGTTGCCGCTCAGACGCAGCGAAATATTGCCGGCACCGCCGACGCTATAACCACGTTCAAACAATGAACGAGCTAAGTTGACCAGATCGATTTTTTGTTGCTGTTCACTCATACAAACATCTCCTGTGCATCGCTAAAGAACGACTCTTTGCCGAAGTTGCCGGATTTGAGTGCTAAAAAAGTCGCTTCATCGAGGGCTTTCAGCCACGGCACGCCCGGTGCAATTTGCTTGCCGATTTGGAAGCCGTCAAAACCTAATTTCTGCACCACAATGCTGGAGGTTTCTCCCCCGGCAGTGATGAAGTTTTTCACACCGTACTGCTTTAATTTTTGAGCTAATTCGGCGAAAGTTTGCTCAATTGCATGGCTGGCGGTCTCGCCGCCGAATTCGGCTTGAATCGCTTGCAACTGCGCCGGCGCAACCGTGGCATAGACTATCGGTGCAAATTCACCGTTCAGATTTTCAATCACCCATTGATACAGCTCTTCGGCATAATTCGGATTATTCAGGCTCTGCTCGACTTCCAATAATTTATGCGCGGCTTTGGTTTTATAGGCTTCCACTTGCTTGTTGGTCATCACTGAGCAAGAACCTGAGAGAATCACACTTTTGGCTTTGTTGGGTAAAAGTGCGGTTTTTGCAGCCTGTGCCGTGTTGTTTTTATTTTTGTACGCCGCCATATACGCCGCTAAACCGGAACCACCGGTCACCAGTTTGAAATCGTCAATGGCTTCAGCCAAGACCGCTAGTTGTGAATTATCCACCGCATCAACCACCGCATAGCGGTAGCCCTGTTGTTTTAATTGCTCAAAACAGCGTTTGACATGATCGGCGCCTTGAATCACATCAGAATACGCCACCAAACCGGTTTTACCGCGCGCTTGCGCGTCCATCAGACGCATCAGATTGGCATCTTTCATCGGTGTAATCGGGTGGTTTTGCATCCCCGATTCGTTGAGTAACGTTTGACCGACAAACAGATAGCCGTTGAAAATGGTTCTGCCGTTAATCGGCAATGCCGGGGTGATCACCGTGAAATCATCGTTGAGCTGATCCAACAGTGCATCGGTCACCGGACCGATGTTGCCGCTGGCGGTGCTGTCGAAAGTGGAACAATATTTAAAATAGAACTGGTTGCAACCGCTCTTTTGTAACCACGCCAAAGCTTGCAGCGACTGCTGCACCGCTTCCTCGACCGGATTAGAACGGGATTTTAAACTGATTACCACGGCCTCGACCGGCTCTTGCAACTGGCGTTTCGGCACACCGTTCATCTGCACGGTGCGCAAGCCGTTTTCAACCAAAAAACTGGCAATATCACTCGCCCCGGTAAAATCATCTGCAATAACACCCAACATGATTATTTCTCCTCTTTTTGTGGCAAGGTAATACCGTCGAAAATTTTGATCACGGCGCTGTCGTCTTCTTTGCCGTAACCGGCGTTACTGGCAGAGGTGAACATATTAAATGCGGTGCTGGCGAGAGGGAGCGGGAAACGCAATGATTTAGCGGTATCAGTGACTAAGCCCAAATCTTTGACGAAGATATCGACCTGAGACAACGGTGTATAGTCGCCGTCCACCACATGTTTCATGCGGTTTTCAAACATCCACGAATTGCCTGCAGCATTGGTCACCACGTCATACATCAAATCCAACGGAATGCCGGCACGGGCAGCCAGCGCCATCGCTTCCGCACCGGCAGCAATATGCACGCCGGCAAGCAATTGGTGAATGATTTTTACTGTTGCACCCAAGCCGATTTCGCTGCCGATGTTGTACACTTTGCCTGCGACCGCACTTAGCACCGGTTGCAGCTTTTCAAAGGCTTCGCTCGAACCCGACGCCATCACCGTCATTTCACCCTGTGCCGCTTTGGCTGCACCGCCGGAGACCGGTGCATCCAGCATAATTAAGCCTAGCGCTGTTAATTTTTGTGAAATTTCTTTGGCATCTTGTGCGGATATGGTGGAGGAAACCATCACCGCCGTACCCGCTTTTAATTTGGCTGCCAGTCCGCTTTCGCCGAATAAGATCCCTTTAACTTGGGCGGCATTGACCACCAACAGCAGCACGGCATCCAGTTTCTCGGCAAAACCATCGGCATTCATTGCCACTTCTTTTGCCCCGGCTTGTTTCAATTTATCTAATAAAACAGGATTTAAATCAATCCCATAAGTATCAAGCTTAGCGTTAACACAAGAAAGTGCCGCGCCCATACCCATTGCGCCGAGACCTACGACTGCGACTGAATAGCTCATAAAAAATCTCCATTTAGGTTTAACATTAAATTACTTTTATCTGTATTATCTCGCTGCATAATGCCTGAACTAAAAAGATAAAACTGAGAGTAAGATCACAAATATTCACAATTTATGTTATTTATTGTTAATTTTATCGCTGTTTAAAATCAATATTTGAGTTCTTTACTCATAAAGTGTTATTATTTCACTAAAATTCACAATAAATTTAAGGAATTAGCCCATGATTCCGGCAGAAAGACAAAAACGCATTCTGATGTTGCTGAGCGAACACGATCTGATCAGCATCGCCGAATTGGTTGAGATTATGCAGGTGTCGCATATGACGGTGCGGCGCGATATTCAAAAACTGGAAGAACAAGGCAAAGTGGTGTCGGTGTCCGGCGGCGTGCAATTACTGCAACGCCTGTTCAGCGAGCCGACGCATGATGATAAATCCCTGCTGTTTCAAAGCCAAAAGCAAGCTATCGGCGTAGCTGCGGCTCGGTTGATCACCGACAGTAAAACGGTTTATTTAGATGCCGGCACCACTACGTTGGAAATCGCACACCATATTGCCAAACGCAGTGATTTATTAGTGATCACCAATGATTTCGTGATCGCCAATTTCTTGATTAAAGAGGGCAACGGTGAATTGATCCACACCGGTGGTCATGTCTGCAAAGATAACTACTCTTCCGTCGGCGAACTGTCGGCACAATTTTTACGCAACATTTCGATTGATGTCGCCTTTGTTTCCACCTCTTCCTGGAACCTGAAAGGCTTAACCACCCCGGACGAGAAAAAACTGGCAGTGAAACGCGCGATTGTCGAATCGAGCAAAAAAAATGTGCTGGTCACCGATTCGTCAAAATACGGCAAAGTCGCCACCTTCTGGATTTACGGTTTAGACGTATTTGACACCATTGTGACCGATAAAGATTTGCTGGAAAGCGTGCAGAAAAATATTCAAAATCTGAATATTGAATTGATGTTGGCATAAGAAATCGCTATCGGTTTTGCGGCCGATAGCGATGCTGACCGCACTTTATCAGGTCATTAGCTACCAATCAGACGATATAACTCAGTATCTTTGCGATCCAGATAGTGGAACGATTGAATACGGCGAATAGTGCGTGAGCGTCCGCGGATTAATAATGTTTCGGTGGTGGCGATATTGCCTTTGCGGTGAATGCCTTTCAGCAAGTCGCCGTTGGTGATGCCGGTGGCGGAAAAAATCAGGTTGTCGTCACGCACAATCTCTTCCAGTTGCAACACTTTATTGACTTCCACCCCCATTTGCTGGCAACGGGCGATCTCTTGTGCGGCAATGGCACGATTTTCTTCACTGTCGCCTTTCACTTGATTGCGTGGCAGCAACCGCACTTGCATTTCGCCGCCTAAGGCACGGATTGCCGCTCCGGCGACCACACCTTCCGGCGCACCGCCGATGGCATACAGCATATCGACATTATTATCCGGCAAACAGCATAGAATCGAAGCGGCAACATCGCCATCGGGAATTGCCAATACTTTGACGCCCAGCTGCTGCATTTTGGCGATGATTTCTTGGTGACGGGGTTTGTCGAGGGTGATCACCGTTAATTGTGAAAGCAGTTTGCCCAGTTTTGAGGCAACGCGGCGTAGGTTTTGTTCCAGTGGCAGGTTGAGATCGATCATGCCTTTCACTTCCGGCCCGACCACCAATTTTTCCATATACATATCCGGCGCCTGCAGGAAGGTATCCGGTCCGCCGGCAGCGAGCACCGACAGCGCATTGGCTTGCCCCATCGCAGTCATGCGTGTACCTTCAATCGGGTCAACGGCAATCGTAATATTCTCACCGCTACCATTGCCGACTTTTTCGCCGATATATAACATCGGTGCTTCGTCTATTTCACCTTCGCCGATAACAATTTCGCCGTTAATATCAATTTGATTCAGCATGATGCGCATGGCTTTGACTGCCGCTTCATCGGCGGCATCTTTGTTGCCGCGTCCTAACCAGGCAAAGCCGGCAAGGGCGGCGGCTTCAGTAACGCGGGAAAATTCGATTGCAAGGGCTCTTTTCATTTTGTGTGACCTATTCATTTGAGGTTGAAGGAGAATGAGTTAGCGAACGATGGATTGGCTATCCACACAAAGCCGTAGTTTAGCACAGTATTGCAACTGATGGCGCAAAGCCGTAAAAAAATTGACCGCACTTTTCAATTTCTATGTGAAATCTGCGGCTAACTAGGCTAGAATGAGGTTTATTTTCTGTAGAACTATTATTTATTGAGGATTGATGATTATGTCTTTTGAGCTGCTCGAACAACTAGATGAAAAAATTAAACAAGCCGTTGAAACCATTCAATTACAACAATTGGAAATTGAAGAGTTGAAAGGTAAACATGAACAGGTTCAAAATGAGTTGAATCATTTGCGCGGTGAGCGCGATGCGTTGGCTGGCGAAAATGATCACTTGAAAAACGAACATAACAATTGGCAAGAAAGATTGCGTTCGCTATTGGGTAAAATCGATAACGTGTAATTCTTTTTGGCTTTGTCCATTAAAAACCGAGTGTAAACCGCACTCGGTTTTTTATTTTCCAATGTTTCTAGGATCTGTTGATCCTTGTTTATAATTTGAGCCATCGTCTCCATTACGAGCATTTATTTAATTTTATAAAATAATGTGATCTATCCCCTGCTTTTCAACTTTTCCGATTGAATCTTAACAAAGCTTGTGACAGTCTTAAGTTATAGGCAGATTAGCTGTGCTAAGTATAAAAAAGGATAATATAACGTTATATTTTTTGCTTAAATGTTAAATTCATTTGAATTTTTTTCTCAACCTTGAATATAACGGTTTGGTCAGTCAAATAATCGAAATGGAGATAGATATGAGTGTTTTGGCAAATTCAGCGACAGTGGATAGGGCAACGATAGAAGCACTATTGGGCGGCAGACATTCGGATCCGTTTGCGGTGTTAGGAATGCACGAAACCGACAACGGGGTAGAAGTGCGGGTGCTGATGCCGGATGCTTCAAAAGTTTTGATTATTGATAAAGAGAGTCAGCAAGAAGTGGCAGAAATGACTTGCTTGCATGAAGATGGTTTTTTCAGCGCCGTGATGGCAGATAAGCATGATTTTTTTAATTATCAACTCAATGTGTTTTGGGGGCATGAAAACCAAATTTTAGAAGATCCTTACCGTTTTCGCCCGATTTTGTCGGACTTAGACAACTGGTTGTTGGCAGAAGGCACACATTATCGCCCTTATGAAAAACTGGGCGCACATTTCACCGAAATTGATGGCGTAGCAGGGGTAAATTTTGTGCTGTGGGCGCCAAATGCCAAGCGGGTCTCGGTGGTCGGGGATTTTAACTTCTGGGACGGACGCCGTCACCCGATGCGCTTCCACCCGGAAAACGGCTTGTGGGAAATTTTTATTCCCAAAGTCACCTTAGGCAGCCTGTATAAATATGAGCTGTTAGACGCCAACGACACTCTGCGCCTGAAAGCCGATCCTTATGCGTTTGCTTCGCAGTTGCGTCCGGATACGGCTTCACAAGTCAGTGCGCTGCCGGATATGGTTGAAATGACCGAGGCGCGCAAACAAGCGAACAACTTTGAGGCACCGATCTCAATTTATGAAGTCCATTTGGGCTCGTGGCGGCGTAATCTGGAAAATAATTTCTGGCTAAATTATGACGAAATCGCCGAACAACTGATTCCTTATGTCAAAGAGATGGGCTTTACACACATCGAATTGATGCCAATTAATGAATTTCCGTTTGATGGTTCGTGGGGTTATCAACCACTGGGATTATATTCACCGACCAGCCGTTTCGGCAGCCCGCAACAACTGCGCAACTTTATTCAAAAAGCGCACGATGCCGGCATTAATGTGATTCTGGACTGGGTGCCGGGTCACTTCCCGAACGATACGCACGGCTTAGCGTATTTTGACGGCACCGCACTTTATGAGCACGCCGATCCGCGCGAAGGCTTCCATCAAGATTGGAACACCCTGATTTATAACTATGGTCGTAATGAAGTCAAAAACTTTTTGGCAGGCAACGGACTGTATTGGCTAGAGCGCTTTGGCATCGATGCGCTACGGGTTGATGCGGTAGCGTCAATGATCTATCGCGATTACAGCCGTAAAGAGGGGGAATGGATCCCGAATCAATACGGTGGTCGTGAAAATCTGGAAGCAATTGAATTTTTGAAGCACACCAACTACATCATCGGCAACGAGATGGACGGCTGCATGGCGATCGCCGAAGAGTCGACAGCGTTTCCGGGTATCACCAACCCACCGGAAATGGGCGGTTTGGGCTTTCATTACAAATGGAATATGGGCTGGATGAATGACACCCTGTCATACATGAAGCTGGATCCGGTATATCGTCAACACCACCATAACCAATTGACTTTCGGTATGCTGTACAACTACACCGAAAACTTTATTTTACCGCTCTCACACGATGAAGTGGTGCACGGCAAAGGCTCGCTGCTCGACAAAATGCCCGGTGACGCATGGCAAAAATTTGCTAACTTGCGTGCGTATTACGGCTATATGTGGGGACATCCGGGTAAGAAACTGCTGTTTATGGGTTCAGAATTTGCCCAAGGTCGTGAATGGGATTATCAAGAAAGTTTGGACTGGTTCCTGCTGGACGACCAACACGGCGGCGGCTGGCATCGCGGCGTACAAAATCTGGTGAAAGATTTAAACCACGTTTACCAGCAAACCCCCGCGTTGCACCAATTGGATTTCGATCCGTTAGGATTCGAATGGTTAGTGGTCGATGATTATCAAAATTCGATTTTTGCTTTCGCCCGTAAAGATCGTCACGGCAATGAGGTGATTGTGGTCAGCAACTTTACCCCGGTAGCGCGTGAAAATTACCGCATCGGCGTCAATCATGTCGGTGCTTATCAGGAAATTTTGAACACTGATTCGGAGTATTATCACGGTTCGAACGTCGGCAATGCAGAGGTTACCCTGACTGAGGAGATTGCCAGCCATAATAAATTGCAATCGCTTTCGCTGACAATTCCACCATTGGCAACAATTTATCTGCAATATCAAAAATAAACAAGCAGGCTATTCTGGAAAAAGGTTGTTGGTAACATGATTGGTAGAGTGAGAAACGGAATGGCGCAGCCGCTGGGCGCTTCAATTCAAGTTATTGAGGGACAGTGCGGTGTGAATTTTGCGGTATTTTCCGAGCATGCTGCGATGATAGAGCTGTGCCTGTTTTCTTATCGCGGCAAAGAACATCGTTTTAAAATGATCAAAGGACAAGATCATATTTGGTCACTCTGGTTGGCTGGGGTTGAAATCGGTATTAAATATGGGTTTCGCGCTTACGGCGAAGACAAACCGCAGCAAGGCATCAGCTTTAATCCACAAAAAGTGATGTTGGATCCTTATGCCAAAGCGGTGGACAGCAAACCCTGTTATCAAACCGATAAACAACTGATGTTGTTTGATTTTGCCAATGAGTTGGATAATCATGAAGTTGCACCAAAAGCAGTCGTCATCGCCGATGATTTCGATTGGCAAGGTGACCAATCGCCTGATTACCCTTGGGCACAAACCATCATCTACGAACTGCATGTGAAAGGCTTCAGCCAACTAAACCCGAACATTCCGGAGGAATTGCGTGGCAGTTATGCCGGCTTAGCGCACCCGGCTTCAGTGAACTATCTGAAAAAACTCGGCGTGACCGCACTTGAGCTGATGCCGGTTGCATTTCATGCCGATGAACTGCATTTGCAACGTCGCGGTTTGTCCAATTATTGGGGTTACAATTTATTGGCTCCGTTTGCGGTGGACAATCGCTATTGGTCCGGGCGCAAAGGCACCACGCCGGAAAGCGAATTTAAGCAGATGGTAAAAACCCTGCATCAAGCCGGATTCGAAGTAATTTTAGATGTCGTGTTCAACCATACCGCCGATTCTGATTGGTGGCAGCCAACACTTAGCCAGCGCGGTTTAGACAATGCCAATTACTACTGGCTGACCGAAAACGGTGAATACCATAATTGGAGCGGCTGTGGCAATGCGTTGAACCTGACCAAACCGAATACCTTGCAATGGGTGCATGATTGCCTGCGCTACTGGGTGGACACGTTTCATGTGGACGGTTTCCGTTTTGATCTGGCAACAATTATCGGACGTGAGCCGGAATTTAACCGATATGCTGCGATTTTTGAACGGATTGCCAATGACCCGGTTTTAAAAGATAAAAAATATATTGCCGAACCGTGGGATATTGGTTGGGGCGGTTACCAATTAGGCAATTTCCCCGATTATTTTGCTGAATGGAATGATCGTTTCCGGGATGATATACGTCGCTTTTGGCTGCATAACCAAGGCAATATGGGCTTGTTTGCGCAACGCTTCAGTGCCTCGGCGGATATTTTTCAGCACGACCAAAAACGCCCTAGTGCTTCGATCAATTACATCTGTTCCCATGATGGATTTACGCTACACGATTTGGTGAGCTATCAGCAGAAACACAACTGGGCTAACGGCGAAGAGAATCGTGACGGACACGGTGAAAGTTATAACAATAATTTCGGTATTGAAGGTGAAACTGAGCAAGCCGATATTTTACAACAGCGCCAAGCCGCAAAACGGGCGCTGCTCGCGACCGCACTTTTAGCCAACGGTACGCCGATGTTGCTGGCAGGTGACGAGTTTGGGCATAGTCAGCAAGGCAATAACAACGCTTATTGCCAAGATAATGAGATCACTTGGATAGATTGGAGTCAACAAGATCAACAGCTATTGGCTTACAGCCGGGCAATTATCCAAATACGCAAACAGATTACCGCACTTTGTGGACACAATGACTGGTGGAATGACAATGATGTGCAATGGCTGAACCAAGCGGGCCAAGCGATGAGCATTGCTGATTGGGAAGATGGCAGTGGTGTCGGATTCCAGATTCAGCTTGACGACAAATGGTTATTCATCGTCAACCGCAGCGCACAGCAACAGGATTTTAATCTGCCGCAGGGAACATGGCGTCATGCTATTTCGCAGCAAACAATGACAGTAGAGGGGAATAATCTGAAGGTTAGCACTGTTGGCCTTTATATTTTATATCGGTAAATCAAGTCGTATTACCAAATTGTTATGGTGTTTTATTGGATCTTAAACTAGGGGAAAACGAATATGGACGAAATTTTGAAAAACTCACCAAGCATGTTGCGTATCACGGATGATACTTTAGTGTTGATTTTAGCCGGTGGACGAGGCTCACGTTTGTACGAACTCACAGATAAGCGTGCAAAACCAGCGGTTTATTTCGGAGGTTCTTGCCGTATTATTGATTTCGCCCTGTCAAATTGTATCAATTCCAATTTGAATCGTATCGGGGTCGTCACCCAATATATGGCGCACTCGCTGCTACGTCACCTGCAGCACAGTTGGTCATTCCTGCCGCGTGAACGCAATGAATTTGTCGATATGCTACCGGCACGTCAACAGTTGGATGACAGCACTTGGTATCGCGGCACTGCCGATGCGGTGTACCAAAACTGCGATATTATGAAAAGCCATTACAAACCGAAATATGTTCTGATTCTGGCAGGGGATCATATTTATAAAATGAATTATGCCCAAATGCTGCTAGATCATGTCTCCAGCGGTGCAAAATGTACGGTTGGCTGTATCGAGGTGGAAAAAGAGAAGGCATCTGAATTCGGTGTGATGGGTGTGAATGAGAATCTGCAAGTGACCGATTTTATCGAGAAACCGAAGAATCCACCAACGATGCAAGGCAAACCGGATACCTGCTTGGCGTCGATGGGAATTTATGTGTTTGATGCAGATTATCTGTATAGCATTTTGGATCAAGAATTTGCCAAACCTGAATCCAACCATGATTTCGGCAAAGACATTATTCCACAAGCATTAAAAGAAGGCGTTTTATATGCCCATCCGTTCAGCCGCTCTTGCATGGGGCGCAACCCACAGGGTGAAATTTATTGGCGCGATGTGGGCACCATTGATGCGTTGTGGGAAGCTAATATTGATTTAGTCACCGAACATCCACAGTTGGATATTTTCGACCAACGCTGGCCGATTCGTTCCACCCCTAAACAGACCTTCCCGTCCAAATTTTTCTACAAGCATCTGCGTAAAACCAGAGCGTTGGACAACTCCTTAGTTGGCGGCGGCTGCATTATTACTGATGCAATTATCAGTAACTCAGTGTTATTTGATCATGTCGTAGCAAAAGAGGGATCACAAGTAGAGTTCTCAGTCATTTTGCCGGAAGTCACCATCGGAAAAAATGTGGTGATCAAGCGTGCCATTATTGATCGCCATTGTAATATTCCTGACGGTATGGAAATCGGGGTTGATTTAGAGCTTGATGCAAGACGCTTCCGTGTCAGCAAAGGCGGGGTGGTTTTGGTGACCTCAAAAATGTTGGGCAAACTAAAACAGGAAACAGAGCAACAAGCTAAAAAAGCTTATAAAGCAGAACCATAGTCACACATCATCGTCTCCGCTTTTTCAAGTGCGGAGACGATGTTTTATTTCAGCAAAAATCAGGTGGAAATCCTATGAATGTTTTACACGTTTGCTCAGAGCTGTATCCTTTATTAAAAACCGGCGGTCTGGCAGATGTCACCGGCGCGTTACCCTTTGCCCAACAACAAAACGGTGACAACGTCCGAATTTTAATCCCGGCATTTCCGGCGATCACGGCGGGTTTACCGGAATCAGGAGTGGTCGGCACTTTTGATACCTTTGCCGGTCAAGCCACATTACGCTATGCCGAGTATCAAGGTTTGGGCGTTTATTTGATCGACGCACCGCACTTGTATCAACGCGAAGGCAATCCTTACCACGATCAATCCTACCACGATTATGCCGACAACTATCTGCGTTTTGCCTTGCTGGCATGGTTTGGTGCCGAGCTGGGTGATAATCTGGATAGCTGGTGGAAAGCCGATGTAGTGCATGCTCACGATTGGCACGCCGGCTTGGCTTGTGCCTATTTACATGTCAAAGGCAGACCGGCAAAATCGGTATTCACCATTCATAATTTAGCCTATCAAGGACAATTTAATTATCGTCATATGACGGAGATAGCACTGCCACTGGAAATGTTTAACGTGAACGGAGTCGAGCTAAACGGGCAAATTTCCTATTTGAAAGCCGGATTGTATTATGCGGATCATGTTACCGCCGTCAGTCCGACTTATGCTCAAGAAATCACCACGCCGGAATATGCTTACGGCTTGCAAGGGCTGCTGACCACCTTGCAGCAACAAAACAAATTGAGTGGTGTGCTAAATGGTGTGGACTACCAAATCTGGAATCCTGAGCTGGACAGCCATTTGCCTGAGCACTACAAATTAAAAGGCATGAGCGGCAAGGCAAAATGTAAAGCCGAGCTGCAACAAGCATTCAACTTGCCACAGGATAAAAATGCGCTGTTGTTTGTGATGGTCACTCGCTTGACTGCGCAAAAAGGCGTAGATTTGCTGTTGCAAGCACTACCGCGAATCTTAAAAGACGGGGTGCAATTTATTTTATTGGGTTCCGGCGATAAGCAGTATGAACTGGCATTCTCACAACTAGAGCTACAATATCCACAGCAAGTCAGTGTGGAAATCGGCTATAACGAAAAGCTGTCTCACTTAATTATTGCTGGCGGTGATGTCATTTTAGTACCGAGCCGTTTTGAACCTTGTGGCTTAACCCAATTATATGGGTTAAAATATGGCACTTTACCGTTAGTGAGATCGACCGGTGGATTAGCCGATACCGTGGTTGATTGCAGCAAAGAAAATCTAAAAACCCGGCAGGCAACCGGTTTTGTTTTTAATGATGCAAATGTCGAGCAACTGGTGACTGCGTTTGAACAGGCACAAGCGCTATGGCACGCCAAACCACAATGGTATAAAGTTCGTATCAATGCCATGGAGGCCGATTTCAGCTGGCATTTAGCTGCTGAAAAATATTCAGTTATCTATCAGAATTTGTTTAACTGACACGATTTATTCAATTTTAATGAAGGATATTTGACCTAATGAGCAATACCATTTTACACCATTCCCCTCTGTCTAGTGCTGAAGGTGTTAAAAACGCAATTGTACAAAAACTAATCTTTTCCATTGGCCGCGATCCGGGTGTTGCCAGTCAACGTGACTGGTTGAACGCCACTTTATTGGCGGTTCGTGATTTGGTTTCAGAAGGTTGGCTGAAAACACAGCGTGCCACCCAATCACAAAACTGCCGCCGAGTATATTATCTCTCAATGGAATTTTTAATGGGTCGCACCCTGTCTAATGCGATGCTAGCCGAAGGCATTTACGATGTGGTACGAGAAGCGTTGGAACAATTAGGTCTGAATTTAGAAGACGTGATTGAAAAAGAAGTGGATCCCGGCTTAGGCAACGGGGGATTAGGTCGTTTGGCTGCCTGTTTCCTCGATTCCATTGCTACCTTAAATTATCCCGGTATGGGCTATGGTATCCGTTATGAATACGGCATGTTCCGCCAAAAAATCGTCGATGGTCAACAGGTAGAACGTCCGGATGCTTGGTTGGAAAAAGGTGTACCTTGGGAGTTTATTCGTCCGACCAAGCGCTATAAAGTCGAATTCGGTGGACGCATCTATTTTGAAGGCGACAAATGCCATTGGGTCGATACCTCACAAATCGTTGCCTTGGGTTATGATCAAATTATTCCGGGCTATGAAACCAACATGGCGAACAGCCTGCGCTTATGGTCAGCCCATGCTGGCGATGTGTTTGATTTAACCAAGTTTAACCGCGGTGACTATTTTGCTGCAATGGAACGCCAAAACAGTTCTGAAAATGTCTCACGCGTGTTATATCCGGATGATTCAACCTATGCCGGACGTGAGTTGCGTTTACGCCAAGAATACTTTTTGGTTTCCGCCTCCCTGCAAGACATCCTAAACCGCCATCGCTGGGAACACAAAACCCTCACTAATCTTGCTGATAAAGTGGCGATTCACTTAAATGACACACACCCGGTACTGGCGATTCCGGAATTAATGCGTATTCTGATTGATAAAGAAGAGTTTAGCTGGAAAGCTGCGTGGGAAATCACTTGCAAAGTATTCTCTTACACCAATCACACCTTGATGAGTGAAGCGTTGGAAACTTGGCCGGTTGATATGATGGGCGCTATTTTGCCACGCCATTTACAGCTTATTTTAGAGATTAATGAACACTTCCTGGAGAGTATCAAATCTTATACCGAAAAAGATCCGGATTTAATCCGCCGAGTTTCATTAATCGACGAAAACGACGGACGTAAAGTGCGGATGGCATGGCTAGCGGTGGTCGCTTCACACAAAATCAACGGCGTAGCAAAGCTGCACTCTGACTTGATGGTGAAATCCATTTTTGCTGATTTTGCTAAAATTTATCCAGAACGTTTCTGCAATATGACCAACGGAATTACTCCACGTCGCTGGATCGGCGTTGCCAATCCTGGTTTATCCACGGTAATCGACAAATATATCGGTAAATCATGGCGTAAGGATCTGAGCCACTTAGAACAGCTGAAACAATATGCAGATTTCCCAAAATTTATGCAGGAAGTGCGTGAAGTGAAAAAAGCCAATAAAGTCAAATTGGCAAACTATATCGCGCACAACTTGAATATTGTGGTCAACCCTGATGCGCTGTTTGATGTACAAATCAAACGAATTCACGAATATAAACGCCAGCACTTGAATTTGCTGCATATTATCGCCCGTTATAATGAAATTCTGCGTAACCCGGAAAAAGACTGGACACCACGGGTGTTCATTATTGCCGGTAAAGCAGCATCGGCTTATTATGCGGCAAAACAAATTATTCGTTTAATCAATGATGTAGCAAAAGTGATCAACAACGATATGCGAGTGCACGACAAACTGAAGCTGGTTTTCATTCCGAACTACAGCGTCAGCTTGGCACAATTGATTATTCCGGCAGCTGATGTTTCTGAACAAATTTCGCTGGCGGGTACTGAAGCTTCCGGCACCAGCAACATGAAATTTGCCTTGAATGGCGCGTTAACCGTCGGTACTCTGGATGGCGCCAATGTCGAGATTTTGCAGAATGTCGGTGAAGACAATATTTTCATCTTCGGCAATACCGTAGAACAAGTGGAAGCATTGCGCCACAAAGGCTATCAACCGTCAGCCTATTATGAAAATGATCCGCAATTGCGTGAAGCCTTGCAACAAATCACCAGCGGTGCGTTTAGCCCAGAAGAACCGGGACGCTACCAATCATTTTCACCACTGAGTGATTACTATCAAGCCTTCGCAGATTTCCGCAGCTATGTTGAAGCGCAGCGGGAGATTGACAAAGTGTATAAAGATCAAAATCTTTGGGTTGCCAAAGCAATTCAAAATATTGTGAATATGAGTTATTTCTCCTCTGACCGTACCATCAAAGAATATGCTGATCAGATCTGGCATTTACAGCCGGTAAAACTGTAACCTCGTTCTAGTAAAAAAATGCCCCGTTATTGCAGAATAACGGGGCATTTTTATGAAGAGAAATTATTTGCGCTGATAGTACGCAGTAAATGAGGCTTTATCAATCGTGTGTGCATTAACCAAGAAACCACCAAGTGCGGTCGTGGTGTTTTCGTCTACAGCCAGCTTTTCAGTATTCAGCGCATGCACAGTGAAAATATAGCGGTGAGCATCATCTCCCTGCGGTGGGCAAACGCCGCCCCAACCGTGATAACCATAATCCGTTCTCAATTGAAATGCGCCTTGCGGCAAATTGGCTTGATCAGCCGCACCGGCATTGGCGGCTAAACCACTGGCTGTTACCGGAATATTAACCACATACCAGTGCCAAAAGCCGGAACCTGTCGGCGCATCGGGATCATACACCGATACTGCAAAACTTTTCGTGCCTGCCGGGGCATTTTTCCAGTGCAGTTCCGGTGATTGATTATTACCACTGCAACCAAAACCGTTAAATTCAAAATCAGCCGAAATGCTGCTATTCGCTTGAATTTGCGGACTGCTGAGTTGGAAACTGTTATCGGCTTGGGCGCTAGCCGCAACCGCACTGACGATTAATGTTGAAGCTAATTGAGATATTTTCATTTTAAAATCCTTATAAACGTGAATAAGGAGGCTATTTTGCTGCAATACCGTCAAAGCCACTATCCGTTTTAGTGCAATATTTAGCTGTATTCAGTCATTTTATCGGTTTTGATCATCGACGGTAAAAGATCAAAGCGTTTCTTAAACGCAGCACTGAAGCGGCTTTGTGAATGATAGCCGCACAACTGAGCAATGTCGGCAAGGTTTTTTGAGGTGCTGAGAATCAATGAAAGTGCGGTATCCAAGCGTAAATCTTGCAACCATTGCCGAAAATGCGTATCTTCACGCAGCAAGCGGCGTTTCAGTGTACTTTCACTCACGTGAAAAGCAGCCGCAATCTCGCTTAAACGCCATGATTTTGCCAAATCATTTTCCACCAGATACTGCATTTTCTCGGTCCAACTGAGTTGTTGGGGCGAGGGAAAATAGATATTTAATTCAGATAATTGCAGCAATAGCTCCAATGTGCGGTGCTGTTTAACTTGATCGCTGAGATCTGGGTCTTGCAGGCTGAGCCATGTCCGCTGAAAACACTCAAATAAGGTTTTTGAATGGCAGCTGATACAATCTTGGGTTTTAACCGGTTTCATCTGTGGGTAATAGCGATAAAACAGTTGTAAAGTATCCGGCGATAAATTGATGATATGCGAACAGTAATAGCCTTTGCCCAAGGTATTGTTGAAAATGTCCCAGTGGCTGTCTTTTTGCAGGATAAACAGCTCGTTTTCCACCACATCGTGCGACGATTGATTACGCAAGAAGGTTTTGCGACCGCTCTTTATCAGCCCAATCATCGGATAACGAATATGTACATGCCGCATTTTGTGATCTTTATCGGCAGCCAATTGTCGGGCATTACTGAAGCTGATGGCCGGTATCATCATGTTATCTTGCTCCGCTTGTCCTCAAGTCTACAGCAATTTAACCAAACGGTTTAAATCGCTTTGAATCGCACCGGCAGTCATTGCCGGGCCCGAACTGGGACCATGGATAACCAACGGTTTATCTCGATACCATAGGCTACGAATTAAATAGTGATTTTCACCGGGCAGTGTTTGACTGATCAGATCGTCCGGTTCCAACTGCTCCAAACGTACGGTGGACTGCCCGTTAGCATTAAAACGGGCGACATAACGCAGCGCCATACCGTCTTCATGTGCGTCCTGATAACGTTGCTGCAAGCGCTGACTGAGCGGCTCCAAGCGTTCAAAAAATTCACTTAGCGAAAATTGTTCCGCATCTGCGTCCAATAACGATTCGACTTTAATTTGCTGCGGATCCAGATCATAACCCGCACTTCGCGCCACAATCACCAATTTCCGCATCGCATCGGCTCCGCTCAAATCTTCGCGCGGATTGCGTTCGCTTAAGCCCTGTTGCCACGCTTGTTCAATCAATTCCGGAAAACTGTAAATATGCTGCTCATATTGCGAAAACAACCACGTCATCGTGTCAGAAAATGTGCCTTCCACCGATAAAATCGTATCACCACTCTCGACCAAATCACGCAAAATCGTATTCAGCGGTAAGCCGCTGCCAATCGTGGCATTATAAAACCAGTAGCTGCCCGATTGGCTAAAGGCATTTTGCAAGGCATGAAACTCACTCAAGGGAAAAGCCGCCGCGCGTTTATTGGCGCTGATCACATGGAAACCATGTTTGGCAAAATTCATATAATGTTTGGCAACTTCGTCGCTGGCGGTAATATCCAGCACCACCAACTCATCAAACGGGTGCCCGCTCATCCAGTTGATCAGCTGCTGCGGCTGCAACTCTTGCGCCGACTGGGCAAATGCTTCGTCAATCGAACGCTGCTGCAACTGCGGAATCAGCCCTTGATAACTGAGCCAGCCCTTGGTGCTGGAGACCATACCGATCAGCGTAAAATTGAATTTGCTGCGTGCTGACAGCTCTTCGCGACGTTGGCGGTAAAGCTCAATCCAAGTTTTGGCAATAGAACCATTACCCAATACTACCAAACCAATGCTTTTATGCGGTCGAAACAGATCATCATGTACATTGCGCAGCAACTCGCGTCCGACTTTTTGCCGTAAAATGGCAACCACACTGATCTGTTCCGGTGATTGCCAGATAAATTCAACCTGTTGTGTTTTCAACATCTGTAAAAAGCGCATCATCTGCAATGAATTACGACAAACGCCATAGCCGACAATTGCCAACAGTGCCATATCGTAACGCACAAAAGAGGATTCAACGGCCAAAGGCAACTGTTTTAGCTGAAGATAAATATTATCTAAATATTCAACCGGATAAGCGAGCTTTAACAATCGCTGTGGTCGATCCAAATTGTGCGCCAATGGCAGTAACTGTTGCTGTTCCAGCCATTGAAGTGCGGTTTGTTGCCATTGATCCAGCGGTTGCGTCGGTGGAATCAGCAGCTCAATCAATCCAATTTGGTTGTGACGGGTCACGATTTTGCCGTTTTCACTGGCAGTCAGGGCATGTTCAATTCGGGTAGAACCATTTTCCGGCTGTAAACTGCTGCGCAGCAACAGGCTGAGTGAGTGGCTTTTGACCGGCTGCAAGGTTCTGGCGTGCAACACCGGCGCGGCTAAACGCGACAGCTCACTAGCTTCGTCCAATCGCAAAAATGTTAATAAATTGGCATGATGAATCTGGTGCGGATCGGCGCTGTAAACACCGGCGACATCGCTCCAAATTGTCACTTTGCTCAGCTCTGCCAATGCTGCAATCTGGGTCGCGGAATAGTCGGAGCCGTTACGCCCCAACAAAACCGTTTCTTTCGCCCTATTTTGACAGATAAAGCCGGTGATAATCAGGCGTTTGCCCTCTGCCTGCGCCAAGTACGGTTGCAGTTTGCGGCGGCTAGCGGCAAAAGCGACCTGCGGCATGACCGCTCTTTCGGCATACATAAACAGTCGCGAATCTAAAAAGCAGCTCTCAATTCCCACTTGGTTGAGGTACGCACTGACCAATCTTGCAGTCCAAATTTCGCCATGTCCCACTACTTCAGCATAAATCGCTTCACTCCATGGCTTATCCAGCAACGAAGAGAGCGATAAAATATCTTCCAGAAACGGCTGCGAAACTGTTTCGGGGGCATTAAGCAGTTTGTTGGTTTGGGTTAGATATTGAAATTTGATTTTTTGCAATTGCTGGTTGGCGCTGACCGGATCGCTGCTTGATAGCGTGACCCAACGAATCAGATTATCGGTCATATCCCCCATTGCCGAAACAACGATCAAATCCTGCTGTTGACTATATTTTTTAATTAATTGTGCGACATTGCGGATACGCTCGGCATCAGCCAAACTGCTGCCGCCGAATTTGTGCATCTCTCTTGTCGGATTTGTTTTCATCACACGCTCCGTTGATCAGCCCGAATCGAGGGGAAAGTCTAAAGGGGGAAATATACGTCGCTCATTTTAACAGTTTTTTAGCGCTATCAAAATTAAATGCCCGATTTTTTGGCAGTCTTGACGTCCAGATTGTTATTTCTGCATTTTTTGTTAAAATAGCCAAACTTTCTCTAAGGGTTATACAACAGGGTGAATTATGGCGGAGTGGGACGGAAAATATATCAGCCCGTATGCAGAGCACGGCAAAAAAAGTGAACAGGTCAAGAAAATTACAGTGTCGATTCCGATCAAAGTGCTGGAAATTCTCACTAACGAACGCACCCGACGTCAAATCCGCAATCTGCGCCACGCCACCAACAGCGAGTTGCTGTGCGAAGCCTTTTTGCATGCCTTCACCGGACAACCACTACCGACCGACCACGATCTGATGAAAGAACGTAGCGATGAAATTCCGGAAGATGCCAAAGTGTTAATGCGCGAGTGCGGTATTGACCCGGACAGTTGGGAATATTGATCCTACTTTAATAACGGTGTAACAGATAACACCGATTGGGTATCAATGACTTGAAACAGAAAATCAATATTCGGGTGTTTACCCGGATTTTGTTTGGCATCAACCACATGTTCCGCAAACAACGCCAACCCCAGCTGCGCCGCTTGTGCATCAAGCTGCTGAAAACGTTGGGCAAGGGCATAGTAAACTCGTAGCGAACCGAGTTTGCCAACAACCGCCGGAATATGTCGAACCAATTCCCCTTGCGCATTGAATATATCTAAGCCGCTTAAATGATCGACACTGGGCAACGTTGCCAGATTTTGTTGAAAAGTCATCCAAATTCCTCTTATTAACAATTAGGGTCTACTGATAAAGCGCGTAGCGAAATTTCACCAATCGCAAAGCGCTGTAGTTGCTGATCGGCAGTTTTTAGCAGCAATTCGCCACTTTGTGGATCAATCCCACAACAAATGCCGGAAATCGAGTGCTGCTCTAGCAGCAAGGTGATCGGCTGCTGATAAAAATGGTCATAGTCCTGCCAACGTTGCAGATAGTGGCTGATATTCCCCTGTTCTATCTGTGTAAAAGCACGCTGCAAATGATTTGCCAAGGTTGCAACCAAGTGGTTGCGTTCAATCCGAACCGCACTTTCGCTCAAATTTGCCCAAGCCTGATCAATTTGCAGCGCAGCGCTGGTTTGCATAGCCAAATTCAAGCCAACACCGATCACTAATTCCTGTGTTTCAGTGCTGAAACGGCGGCTTTCGATCAAGATGCCGCCTAATTTACGCCCATGCAGATAAATATCGTTTGGCCATTTAATGCTGATCCCTTGCACCCCAAGCGCCACCAGCGTATCGGCAATACAAATCGCCGTGACCAAGCTAATCGCTTTCAGTTGTTCCGGCGCTTGTTGAAAATGGCGTAATAGTGAAAAATAGAGATTTTGTGCAAACGGCGAATGCCACACACGCCCACGCCGTCCGCGTCCGGCAGTTTGCATTTCCGCGGTACACACCGTGCCAGACGGCAAACTTTTGTCATTCAGCAAAAATTCATTGGTCGAATCCAGACAGCGAAACACCCGTACCGAACCTTGTTCCAACATGCGGTTGATGACTGTTTGATCCAACAAATCCAGCGGACGGGCAAGCTGATAGCGCTGTTGTGCATCTTGCTGTGGCTGCAAATGCCATGCTGCTAATTGCTGCAAAATCGCACGCTGCTGTTCAGCCGGCATCGGCATTAACAAGTGCGGTTTACCGTCGGCAAGTAATCTTAAAACCGACTCCAGTAGCGTTTGATCTAACATCAGCTGATCGCCTGTTCACTGTCGATTTCACCATTGGCATCAAAGAACCGCACTTCGGGCTGTAGCGCTACCCTAAATTTTTGCAACACCTGCTGACGCACATAACGTGCCAATTCCAGTACGTCTGCGGGCTGAGCGTTGTCACGGTTGATCAACACCAATGCTTGTTGCCGATGTACCGCGGCGCCACCAATTTGATGCCCTTTCAGCCCACATTGATCAATCAACCAGCCGGCTGCCAATTTCACTGTACCGTCGGTTTGCGCAAACGCCGGCATCGTCGGATACTCCGCTATCAGTTGTTGATATTGCGCCTGACTGACGCTGGGATTTTTAAAAAAACTGCCGGCATTGCCAAATTCGTTCGGATCCGGCAACTTGCTACGCCGCACCGCACAAACCTCATCATAAATTTGCTTAGCACTGACGGTTTGTGGATCAAGTTGGGCAAGTGAGCCGTATTGAAGTTGTGGCTGCCAGTGTTTTGCCAATTTTAAACCGACAGCAACAATCGCATAGTCTTGGTCGTAAGGCGCATGTTTGAACAGGCTATCGCGATAACCAAATTGGCAATCTGCTCGACTGAAACGTTGTATTTGACTGCACTTCAAATCCAGCACTTCAACGTATTCGCACACGTCTTTAAACTCTACTCCATAAGCCCCAATATTTTGAATCGGCGCACTGCCGACACAGCCGGGAATCAACGCCAAATTTTCTAAACCGTCGTAGCCTAATTCAACGCAACGAGTGACTAATTGATGCCAATTTTCGCCACCACCCAGATGCAGATAATGGTATTCGCTGTCTTCACGGTGCTGAATACCGAGGATTCGATTGAGCAGAACCACACCGTTAAAATTTTCTAAAAACAGTACGTTACTGCCTTGCCCGAGCAATAAACGTGCTTGTCCGGCATATTGCTGCCAATATTGCAACAATTGCCCAACCGAGCCAATTGCTATAATCTGATTGGCTTGTAGCGGTAAGGCGAAAGTATGAAACGGTTGTAAATTTTGCATAAAATCTCTTCGATAAATAAATAAGGGTTTGTTGCAATACGATCATTGCGCTTAGTTTACTGATCAAACGACGATGAGCAATCAGAAATTTCAGATAAATCACGATTGCACTGTCGCAGAGGCTGCAGGAATGGATATAATAAAGCCACTAAACATAAAAATGGATAAAACGCGTGCAAAAATATCGTGGTGAACTGATTCTTTTGGTGGTGAGTATTTTAGCCGCTTCAGGTTGGCTGTTTTCCAAATATTCGCTGATGGCACTGCCGCCGGCAGGCTTTATCAGTGTGCGTTTTTTGGCAGCTGCATTGTTGTTTCTCCCCTTTGCCTACCCGCAACTGCGCCGTCTTTCCAACGCACAACTTAAAAGTGCGGTCACGGTCGGCGCTGCATTCAGCTTGAACCTGTTTTTGTGGGTGCAGGGCATGAGTTATACCGAAAATATGGGCGAAGGTGCATTTATCGTCAGCCTATCGATGCTGCTTGCGCCGCTGGTGTCTTGGCTGGTATTCAAACACCGTCCGCAGCGAATGTTCTGGTTTTGTTTGCCACTCGCTGCCGCCGGATTGTTTTTGCTGGCGTCCGGCAGCGGTTTACATTTATCGTTAGGCAATCTGCTGTTTCTTTGCTCCTCACTGGCTGCAGCAACTTCTTTTGTACTGAACAACCAATTCTCCAAATCGATTCCCGCGCTACCTTTAACCACCATCCAACTCAGTATGGTCGGACTGTCTTGCGGACTGTTTTCACTGGCGTTCGAAACTTGGCCTGACTCCGTTTCCTTGACCACTTGGAACTGGGTTGCCGCCAGCGTGCTGATTGCCACCGGCTTCCGTTTTCTGTTACAAGCCATCGGGCAAAAACATAGCCAAATCACCAACGCCGCAATTATTATGATTCTAGAACCCGTCTGGACATTATTATTGAGCGTCAGCTTGTTAGGCGAAATCATCACCTGGCAAAAAGGCTTGGGCTGCATGCTGATTCTAACCGCACTTTTTGCCTATCGCCTACAACCACAATTGCGCTATCGGCTGCTGTTGTGGCGCAAAAAACAGTGGCGCAAACAAAAGTGGCGCAAGCAGAAGCAACACAAAGTGCGGTTACGCTAGCCATAACGAACAGCATAACGACTTGCCATACCGCACTTTTAGCACTCAGTATAATGGCTTGCCGGTTTGTGCCTAAGTTATCCTTAATTGTTACCAAACACCACTTGCTCAAAGCGCTGTACATAATCCGCAATCTGCGGGCGGGTGTTGAGGTAATCGCTCAACGCCGAATCAAAGCTGTTTACCAGCCAGTTGGCAAACAGCCCGGCGATGGTGGCGTCGATGCCGGTGGGTTTGCTGCCGAAGAAAAACGCATTGTCGCCCATATAGCCCAGCAACGCCTCAATATCGGCTTGGGCGAAGGCATAAATTTGCGCTTGCGAATGCCGCCCGATGCCGTGGCCGTGTATTTCTTGGCGCACATTTTCGCGCATGGCCGCGGCAATCGCGGCTCTCATCTCCTCAGGCGCGCCGCCGAGCATGGTGTTCATCAAAAAATGCTCACCGGCGGGATCAATAAAACGGCTGTAAACACCTGCCCAATAAGTGCGATCTTCCAACATCACCCGAAAAGCGTGGCCGATGCTCTGCTGTTCGGGCGTTAAAGTGCGGTCAACATCCAGCGCAAAGCGCTGCGTCAAATATGCTTTAATCAGCTCGCTGTCGGCAATCAACCGTTCGCCGTCTTGCAACACCGGCACTTTGCCGTTGGGCATATTAGAAAAATCGGTCAGGTATTCCAGCGTATAATCCGCCCCGGATAAAGCCAGCAGCGCTTCGGCTTTGTAGGCAAAAGGGGAAAATGAGCGGCAATTTGCCGTGCCGGGGGTGGTGTAGAGTTTAAGCATTTTGGTTGTCCTATTGATGAAATTCAGGCTATTTTACGCTGTTCAAATGACAAATCGAACGGGTTAAAATGAATAATCAATCGCCAAAAATGGAAAGCCAAATGAACCTAAACGCCGTCAAACTCTTCACCGCTGTGGTGCAACAAGGCAGCCTATCCCCCGATATTAAGCTGCATATTTTGGCAAGCAACCGCAAGCTGGATTTGCTTACAGACAGCATCGGTTTGAATCAGGCAATGCCCGCAACCAACACCGCACGCCCTTGGGTGACGGCAATCCGTTGCGATTTCACCGCGGCATATTCCGCACCGTAATACCAATTGCGGGCGGCTTGCATATCGGGGAATTTAATCACCACCGAGCCATCGGCAGCCGCCCCTTCCAGGGCCTCGATTTCACCGTTGAATACGATGATTTCGCCATGGTGTTTGGCGAGCGTGGGGGCGGCCACGGCGAGATATTCGTCGTAGCCTGCCCGGTCGAGCATATTGTCGCGGATAAAGATAACGTAAGCGGACATTGGGTTTTCCTTGTGTGGTGTGTATTAAAAATAACCGAAGGTTTGAAACTTCGGGCCGTCTGAAACAGCGCCCGTTAAAGTGCGGTTTCAGACGGCCTTTTGTATGCAAAGTGCGGTGGTTTTTTATCAAATTTTCAACAAATCGAACCGCACTTAAATCACTTTCTCCCACAGTTTATCCAATTGCCGTTCCATATCCGCAAGCGGCCAGGTGCAGCCGTGTTGGGCCAGTTGAATAGACGGTTTGGTTTTGCCGTGGAAGTCGCTGCCGAAAGTGGTGAACAAGCCGTTTTGGGCGGCGTCGTTCAAACTTTTTTGGATTTGTTCGGGGCTGTGGTAGCTGCTGAAGGCTTCTATGCCGTCTATGCCCGTTTTGATGATGCCGTCGAGCAGGTGGGCTTTGCCTTTCAGGTTCATGTGCGGGTGGGCAAGCACCGCCAGGCCGTTGTTTTGGTGGATGATGTCCACGATTTTCTGCATGGCCGGATAGTGTATCGGCGCATGGCAGGGTTTGCCTTGGGCGTAAAAATCCCAATAAAAATTGACGAAAGGGTTGCTGCTGCGTTCGCCGCCTGCCCGGTAAGGCTTGAGCAAGGGGTGGTCTTGATAGGCGGGGTGCTCCAGCAAGAATTCGGCAAACATTTCACCCGTCCAGGTTTCCGCCCAATAACGCCCCGCTGCCAATGCCTGCATATCGCTTTCTTGCACGTCAAAGCCCAAGGTTTGGGTTTTCTCCAGCATAAGATACGCGGCTTGGCGGTCTTGGGCGCGGACGTGGTGTTCAATGGCGGCAAAATCGCTGTTGCGGTAGTCGATGCCGTAGCCGAGCATATGGAAACCGCTGTTTTCATACATGCAGTCGATTTCAATGCCGGGCAGATAGCGGATGCCGTGTTGTTTGGCGGCGGTGATGGCTTCTTCGGTGGCGGCAACGGTGTT
Source organism: Testudinibacter aquarius (assembly GCF_004342725.1). Classification (GTDB taxonomy): domain Bacteria; phylum Pseudomonadota; class Gammaproteobacteria; order Enterobacterales; family Pasteurellaceae; genus Chelonobacter; species Chelonobacter aquarius. The sequence continues at coordinate 102,513 of NZ_SMCP01000002.1, forward strand.
GTGGTCGGTAATCGACATCAGGCTGATGCCGGCGGCGGCACATTTCGCCGCTAAATCGGCCGGGCTGAAATCGCCGTCGCTGCTGTATAAGCTGTGCATGTGCAAATCAATCATTGGCCGCCTCCGTGCACCAGTTTGTGCAATTCCTGATGAACATATCGGCTAAAGCGGTAAATTTCTTCTTCCGCCTCACGTTTGGAAAAGGTTTCATACGCCCACCAGCCGTCAAATCCGGTGGATTTCACCGCATCCACCCATTCTTTGATCGGAATCACGCCGTCGTAAAAGCCCGCATCACGGAAGATTTCTTCACACGGAATTTGTTCGCTGCGTTGGCGGGAATTGCAGATATGCACGCCGAGAATGTGCCGTTTATCCATCTTGGCCAAAAACTCCGCATCCAGGCCTGCGATGTAGTTGTGATAAAAATCCACCACCACTTTCAGATTGTCGCGTTCGGCCTGCTCAATCAGCGGAATGCCTTCTTTCAATGAAGGAAAGCTCGTCCAGCACAGCGGCTCGAAAAACAAGCTCAGCCCGAAATCTTTCGCCAAATCCGCCAACGCCTGCATATTTTTCACCGTCAGCCGTTGCTGCTCCGGCAGCGGCAAGCCTTGCAAACCCATATAGCCTTGATAGGGCAGATTGTGGCGGAAACTTTCCACCGCACGCCAATCCACCGGGCCGTTTAAAATCTCCACCGCCTGACCGCCAATCGCCGCCGACATTTCAAACAGCTTTTCCGCTTCTTTCATCATCACCACAAAATCATGCCCTTGGCGTTCGATATCCGACAACCAGCCCACCGATGAGATTTTGATGTCGCCCAGCAAGGCTTTGACATCTTGCGGCGTGTGTCCGGCATTGAAAAAATAATCCAGTTGGACTTTGGTCGGCTCGATGGCATCAAACCCCGCCATTTGTGCTGCCTGAATATAAGTGCGCAAATTCGCGCGACCGACCACCGAGCTTTGCAGCGAGAGTGCATTGGCTTTCATAGAACTCCTTATATGTGTTTAATTGTCTGATTGTCAGAATATAGACTTGCAAGGCTTGAAACAATCAGATTTCAGACTTAAACTATTTGAAAACCGCCCAAAGTGGCATTATTTATCAGAAGAGGAATCTATGGGACTGAGCCAATGCGGATTAAACCTCAACCGCCGCCAGCAGGAAATGCAGCCGCACGGTACGGAAGCCTTTCCTTGTGCCGCTTATTTTGCCCATTACGGCGTGGAAACCGATGCCGTAATTCCGTGGCATTGGCATGAAGAAATTGAAGTGCTGTATGTGAAAAGCGGCGTGTTGAATGTGCAAATCCCGACCAAGCACTTCCGCCTGAGCCAAGGCGAGGGCTTTGTCATCAACAGCAATGTGCCGCATTATGCTTGTGCCGATCCTGCCTGCGAATTGCAATCGCTGCTGTTCCACAGCCGCCTGATTAGTGGCGCTGCCGAATCGGTATTCGCCGATAAATATATTGCACCCTTATTGGATTGCAGTATTTTTGACGGCTGCACGCTCAACGAGGTTTCGGCAGACAGCCCCGCGCATTTTCAGCAAGCCTTTGACGCTTTGGCAGACGAACCGTTCGGCTTTGAATTTACCGCCCGCCACCACCTTTCCGCCTTGTGTTTGGCGTTATACCAACGTTTCCAACACAAATTCGCCCAGGATAACGACAAACCAAACCAAGACAACCGCCGTATTCGCAAAATGCTGGACTACATCCATGGCCATTTTGCACAAGACATCAAACTTGCCGACATCGCCGCCGCTGTCGACATCGGCGAGCGCGAAAGCCTACGCTGCTTCCAACGCACGCTGCAAACCTCGCCGATGCAATACCTGCTGAAATACCGCACCAACCACGCCGCCGATTTGCTGACCAACCAGCCCGCCAAAAGTATTGCCCTGATTGCCACCGAATCCGGCTTCGACAACCCGAGCCATTTTGCGCAAATCTTCAAACGCTTTTATCAGCGCACGCCGAGGGAGTATCGCAACACAGTGCGGTGAGGTTTTTTTCAATAACAAAGGCTGCCTGAAAACATTTTTCAGACGGTCTCGGATTCAAAGTGCGGTCATCACCGTCCAAGCTACCATTTCGCCAATATAGTGGCTAACGCCTGCGCCACTTTATCCGCCATTTCTGCCGCCGTGCCTTGCCTGCCGCGTCGTATCCATTCGTCGAGCGCACCAAAGCACACGCCCATATTCAGGGAGTGGTGATAGGCGGTGTGGTTGTCCGACTCGGGCTTTGCGCCGCAGCACTCACGGATAAAAGCTAAAAAAATATGCGACAAATCATTTTGATACAACAAATCCACGATTCCGCCTTTTTGTTCCACAAAAGCAAAAATCGCCATGAATAATTCCCGGTGGTTGGTTAATTGCCCGCTTTGGGCGGTGCGGTAAAAATGCTGTTCGATATCGCTGCGCAAGGCTTTGATTAAAATATCTTCTTTGCTGCTGAAGTTGCGGTAAAACGACACGCGGCTCACCCCGGCGGTTTGGGTGATTTGGGTGATGGTGATGGCGTGAAAGTCATAGCGTGCCATCAGCTCAAGCAGGGCTTGGTTGATGCGGTGTTTGATGGTTTGGTTTAATGTGGGTTTGCTCATGTTACAAATCTGCCGATGTGTTTCAGTTTTGATTTTTTGCTTGTTTGGGTGCGCTGCAATCATTAGAATTCGCATTGTTACAGATGTATCACTTTTTAACAAGCTTTTTAAATCATGATGTTGGAAGGATTTTTTATGCAAATGATCAGCCGTTTTTTGATGATGTTCGCCCTTGTCGGCAGCCTGGCTGCCTGCGGCAGTATGGACAGACAGCAACGCAATATGGTCGCCGGGGCGGTGATCGGCGGTGCCGCGGGGCATTTGATCGGCGGCGACACCGGCGCAACATTGGGCGGGGCGGCATTGGGCGGGGTTATCGGCAGCCAGATGAATAAAAACGATCAACGCTACTACCGCTAAGCCTGTATTTTCAGGCAGCCTGAATTTTGCGGATAGGTTATGACTTTTACCCCATCAAAAATCATCACTTTAATCATCGTCGCCATTGCAGGCATTGTGCTGGGGCGTTTGGCGGTGCGTGTCTTTTTGAATGTCCTGCTGGGCGGCACGCTATTCGGGGGCAATTTTTTATGACGGCAAAACTAAAATGGCTTGCGCTTGGTATGCTGGTGTTTGTGGTGTCGTTTGTCGGGTCTGCGGCAGTCAAGTTGCTGCACAACCCGCTTGCCAGCCAATACCGCATAGATTGGAATGAGCAAATCGGTACGGTACACGCCGACATCGCTTACGGCAGCGGCGGCCAGCATAAATTTGATCTGTATCTGCCTGCGGTCAAAAAAGACACTTACGGCTTGGTGGTGTATCTGCACGCAGGCGGCTTTACCAGTGGCGACAAGGTGGACGACAGGCAGATGTTGCAATGGCTGGCCAGCCAAGGCTATGTGGCGGCGGGGGTTAATTACACTTTACGCAATGAAGCCAACCCCACCGCCAGTGTGGACAGCATGAGCCAAGAGATCAAATCCGCCATCCCCGTGATCAAACAATACGCCCAAACCCAAGGCTACACGCTCGACCGCATGGCGGTTGCGGGCGGCTCGGCCGGCGGAACGCTCGCGCTGATTTATGCCTACCGCGATGCCGACACCTCGCCGATTCCGGTCAAAATGGTGTTTGAAATGGTCGGCCCCGCCAGTTTTTATCCTGAAGACTGGGGCATTTACGGGGTGGACAACAATCCACAAGCCGCCGCCGGGCTGTTTTCGGTGATGTCGGGCAAGACAATTACGCCTGCCATGCTCGGCACGCCTGCTTTTGATGATGCGGTGAAAAACATTTCGTCCGCCATGTGGGTGAATGCCGACAGCGTGCCCGCCCTGATTGCTCACGGCAGACACGATAAAATCGCCCCGTTCGCTTCGGTGCGCCATTTAACCGATGCCTTAAGCCGACACGGCATTGCCCACGACTTTATCGAATTTCCCCATTCCGGGCACGGTTTGCAAAATGACGACAAGCAGTATCAGCAATATATGCAAAAAGTGATACAGTATTTGACAACGTATTTATCATCCCCTTAACCGATGTACAAAAGGTCTGACCTATGAAAAAAATCATCCTCACCCTAACCGCTGCTGCCGTGCTGGGCTTGCTCGGTTTGGCAGGTTGTGCAGGCTTGGGCAAAGCCATCGAACAAGCACTTGCCATCACCGATGAAAAAATCACTCAAATCCAAACCACGGCTCCGCTCGAAAAACAATACAGCCAAATGGGGCGATACGCCGTGGCATCCGCCAAGTTTGACGCACAAGACAAGGAATTAAAAACCTACACGGTTTATTATCCGCAAACGGGCAGCAATTACCCTTTGATTGTGATGGCAAACGGCTCCGGCACCCCGGTTTCCAAATATGAGCCGGTGTTAAAACATCTGGCCAGCCATGGTTTTGTGGTAATTGGTTCGGAAGAACTCAGCTCGTGGCGTGGTACGGGCGCGGCCAAGTCTTTAGACTTCGCCCTTGCTCAAAACCGAAACCAAAACAGCGTGTTATTTAATAAAATCAATGCCGATAAAATCGGTGTATCCGGGCATTCGCAAGGCGGTGCCGGTGCCATCAATTTGGCCATGAAACAGCCGAACAGCCACCTTGTCCGTTCGCTCTACACCGCCAGCACCACCCGTGGCGAAGGCGAGATGAACTTGTTTGATTTTGCCCCTTGGCAAGTGGATAAGCCGTATTTTGCCGTGACCAGCAATGGCGCGTTTGACAAAAACGCCGCACCGATCAGTAAAATGCAAGATAATTTGCGAAAAATGCCCAGTACCAACGCTGTTGTTGCCGAACGCAAAGGGCTTGACCACGGCGCCATGCTGTATGCCGCCAACGGCTACATGACCGCTTGGTTTTTATACACGCTGAATAACGATGCCCAAGCCAGACAAGTTTTTATAGGGCAAAACGCCGAACTCTACCGCAATGCCAACTGGCAGAATGTGCGCGCTAAAAACTGACACCAATACGCCATTAGGATAACCTGATGAAACCGATGAAAAAAACCATCACCACCCTAAGCGCCGTCGCCTTGCTGGGCTTGCTCGGTTTGGCAGGCTGCCAAGCCCTCGAACAAGCCTTTGCGGTTAAAGTAGAAAAAATCACCCATGTGCAAACCAACGCCCCGTTGGAAAAGCAATACAGCCAAATGGGCCCATACGCCGTGGCGGTGCAGAAATACCCGGCTGCAAACAAAGAGCAGGATTATTTCACCGTGTATTATCCGCAAACAGGCGGCCAGTATCCCTTGATTGTGCTGGCAAACGGCACCGGCATGAAAGTGTCGTCATACGAAGCAGTGTTGCAACACTTGGCCAGCCACGGCTTTGTGGTCATCGGTTCGCAAGAAGGCACATCGTGGACAGGCAGCGGCGTGGCAGGCAGCTTGGATTTCGCCTTGTCGCTGAATCAAAACAAAACCAGCCCGCTTTATCAAAAAATCAACCCGGCTAAAATCGGCGTCTCCGGGCATTCGCAAGGCGGTGTCGGTGCGATTAATGCCGCGACCACACAGACAAACAGCCGCCTTATCCGCTCGGTCTATACCGCCAGCACCACCCAACACCGCTTGGCACGGGATTTAAACTGGGATTACGACATCAGCAAAATCAACGTACCCTATTTTGAAACCTCCGGCACCGGCGTTTTTGATGCAGGCAAACCCGATGAAACCGCAGGCGGCATCGCCCCTTTGAGTTCGCTCAAAAATAATTTTAATAAAATCAGCGGACAGGCGGTAATTGCACAGCGTAAAGGTGAAGACCACGGCGCCATGCTGTATGTGCCAAACGGCTATATGGCGGCATGGTTTTTATACACGTTGAATAACGATGCTAAAGCCAAACAAGTGTTCGTGGGGCAAAATGCCGAAATCAGCAAAAACAGCAATTGGCAGAATGTGCAAAGCAAGAATTTGCGTTAATTATTGTTCGTTAATCAAAAGCCCTGATAAATCAAATGTAAAAAAGGCACAAGTTGTAAACTTACGCCGTCGGTTTTTTTGATTGAATGGATAGGGAAATGCCGCCCAACACCGCACTTTGCTTTGGCAAAAATGCTTTTCAGGCAGCCTGATTATTGATCAGCCCTTAAAATTTCTGCGTTTCTGTAATATAAGTGACCGCCACGTTTTCAGCAAAATTCGGCACATCGTTATAGGCTTGTTGTCCGATTTCGGAAGCGAATGCAGCTTGGGCGTCTTCAATCGAATCGAACCACAATTCAGAAAACCCATCAATCGGCGAATCGGGATATTCGCGGCGGTCAATCGGATTGACCACATATTTACGCAGGTTGGGCAGTTTGGTGGTGATTTTGGTGTGGACATTGTGCCAATAATCGACGAATTCTTCAAAGCTCATATCGGCTTTTTTGTAGATTAAGCCGACATGTTTAAAGGCTTGCTTTTCTGACATATTTTGTTCCTTTTGTTGTGGGGTGAATGTTTGGGTTGGTTCAGGCTGCCTGAAAATGAGGCATGATGTTTTCAACAAAATCCTGCATCAGCTCCACCGCGGGGCGGCGGCTGGGTTTGAAATTCACGCTGACGTGCGCCACGCCTTGCGCTTCTTGCTCTTGCCAAAATTCCACCAATCCTTTCGAACCGCCACGCAAATAGGCATGGTTGAACAAGCGGACGGGCTCATGCGCGTTTTCGCTCAGTTCGACAAAGATACCATAGCCAAACGGTTTCCATGTTTTGCCGTCGCCCAACTCGCGCAGCTGCTTAAGAATGCTGCGCAATTGTTCGGGGGCAACGCCGTGCCAAATCCACGCATCGGCTTGATTGGCAAACCAGCTGATTTCCTGCCGCGCCCGTCCGATTGCAATCATCGGCAAGCGCCCGTGTACGGGCTTGGGCACAAGGTCAAGATTGCCGGTGAACGAGCCGCCGAGCCGGTTGTGTTGCACGGGGAATTTCTGCTCGCTCAAGGTGCGGATAATTTGCCAATTTTCACGAAAACGCTCGGCGCGCTGGTCAAAATCTTGTTGAAATACAGGATATTCTACAGGACGGTCGCCACTTGCCAAGCCCAAAATAAAGCGTCCGCCGCTCAACTGGTCGGCCGATGTGGCTTCTTTGGCGGTTAAAATCGGATTGCGCAAAGGGCTGACATAGCCTGCCGTGCCTATGGCAATCCGCTTTGTCATCGCTGACAAATAGCCAAGCATAACCGAAGTATCATATGCCTGCCCCACATCGCCAAAAGCGGGATCATACAGCGGCACATCACGCACCCACAATGCCGCCACACCGCCATCATCAGCCATTTTTGCCATCTGCCCCATGCTTTCTAAATCGGGAAACGGGCTGTCGGGATAGGGCAAAAACGGGGCAATCACGCCCAAGGTCAGCCGGTTTGGCACAAATGTGCGTGAAAATCCTGCATGGTGTTGCAGATAATCCGGTAAAACCAATGTATTCATCATCAAGCCTTTTGTTTCGTATTTTTAGTGCTTTGAATTATATTAGAATAATTGTAGAATTTGTTTCCCCAATATGGCGAATAAACGGCACGAAACAAACCCTATAAATAAGGTAAACGCAATCATGGAAATGAATAATCTGAACGATATGGCGGCATTTATCAGCAGTGTTAAAAGCGGTTCGTTTACCAAAGCGGGCAAACAAATGGGGCTGACACGCTCCACCATCGGCAAGCGCATTGCCAAATTGGAACAACGGCTGAATGTGCGGCTGCTCAACCGCAACACCCGCAACCTAAGCCTGACCGATGAAGGGCGGTTGTTTTATGAGCGGTGCGTTGCCGTGCTGGAAGAATTGGAAAATGCCGAACAGTGCCTGGTGCAACGCAGCATTATCCCCGGCGGCAAGCTTAAAATCAGTGCGCCGGTAACGCTGGGCAGATTGGCCGTGGCGCCGCTGGCCATTCGCTTTATGCAGCAATACCCGCAGCTTGAAATTGAATTGTCGATGTCTGACCGCTATGTGGATTTGGTGGAAGAAGGCTTTGACGTAGCGGTGCGGGTGGGCACGCCCAACCCCGACAGCGGCCTACTAGCCCGCACCATCGGCACACAACGCATGTTGACTTGTGCTGCGCCCGATTATTTGCAGCAACACGGCGAACCTGGCAGCCCCGACGATCTGGCCGCGCACGCCTGCCTGCATTTTATCCACAACGGCCGCATCTCGGCGTGGCAGTTCCGGCAACACGGCAAACCCCTCCGTTTCAGCGGCAGCGCACGCTTTAGCGCCGACCACGGCGAAACCTTAATATCGGCCGCCGTTGCCGGGCTGGGCATCGTCCAAATGCCGCATTATCTGGTCAACCACGCCATCGCCAGCGGCGCACTGCAAGCGCTGCTCGCCGATTTTATGATCGACGCCATCCCGATTCAGGCGGTTTACCCCAGCCGCCGCCAGCTTTCGCCCAAAGTGCGGTTGTGGATTGATTTTTTGCGGGATAATTGGGCAGATTAAGGCTGCCTGAAGAGGAAAAGTGCGGTTTTAACCTTGCAAGCACACCGCACTTGGTTTATGTTGGCTCGAGCAGCAGGCGCACCGCAACAGGTTTATGACGTAACGGCATAAAACCCCTAAAGGTAATGACAAGCAGGACAACATATCATGAACATCATAACCAAATTTCAAGAAATTATAGCCATCCAGCCAAGCAACGCGGAAGCCTCAAGCGGCACATTGAACCCGCCAGTTTCCGATAACGAGATTCAAAAAATCGAAAACCTGCTGCAAGAGTCCTTACCGACGGAAATAAAAGCACTTTATTCGTTTGCCAATGGGCAAAATGATGATGGAAACGGCATATTCTTCGGCGACAATTTTTGTCGTGCCGATGAAATTATTCAACAATTGGAATTCAGCCGCAGTTTAATCAATCCGGAAACAAAGACCATTGCCAATCCCGAGCAATCAGAGCAACTGATCCGGCAAATTGTCGATTTTTATGTCGGCAAAGCACCCAAACATAAACTTTTCGGACTGCAAAAGAGTTGGTACAAAATTGCATTTGAATGCGGCCCTAATCGCTTTGGCGGCCCTTATATTTATGCAAGCGAAAATACGACAGGGAAAGAACGAAAAATTTTAGAAATAGACTTTAAAGAATTAGACAACGTTTCAGAAATAGTGAAAAAACTGCACGAATTAGAACAACCGGCTTATAAATGGGACGAACTAAACTTTGTGGTTTACTCAAATGGAAAATATGAAGTAGAACGCTCGGCTCACGATTTTGACAATCAAATTTCGTTTACATCAACCCCTAAAAACGCAATTCGGAAAAAATATTTTCATTATAAATGGTTGCCTATATTTTCAGACGGTGGCGGAAATTACTTGGGAATCGACCTGGATCCGGATACAAAAGGTAAAAAAGGGCAGGTAATCAACTTTGGGCGTGATGAAGAAGACATGTTTGTATTGGCACAAAGTTTGGATGATTTATTTGACAAGATACTGGTCGCACTGCACAAGGCTGAAAATGGTTTGCTGCATTCTGAAGGGCATTTACACGAAACGTTGAAAGAGCTGGCGAACAATCAGCCTGCGTTGGGTGGCGCAAGCAGATAGAGCTTGTTGTTTTTATAGAAAAACGGGAGGAAAAGCAAGATGGCATATTTAACCGAGATCATCATCGAAAAAAAAGCATCATTACCCAAGCAAACTGAAAAATTGGTCAATCAGCTTTGTAACAAGCTCAAAAATGGCGCATATACACCTGACAACAAAAATATTGTCAAACTCAAAGGTATTGCAACCGATGAAGTCAATGATTTCTTATTAGAATGCCTTGCAGAATACAACAAAACAGAACGCCATTATAGAGAACAACACGATATTCACGGATTGTGTGCCGTTTGGGCGGTTCTTTCGTTTTCAAGGAAAGAAAATGTATTGGCGTATTTTGCCAATATTATCGACAAAAAGGATGAGGACTTTTTTCTCAATCACCTCTTTACATTATTGAATTTGCCAAACGTGCAACACCCTTATGCAGAAAGAATTAAGCAATACTATGACGGCATTTTTCACACTTTACCGTCTTATCAGTTAATGGAAAAATTAGGCATTGATTTGCCTAATAAATATGATTGGAGTGTAAGCCTTCATTTGATGAATTTTGGCAAATGGTTCACCACCGATGGATTGACTGATGACGAAAAGGAAAAACAGTTTAAATTAAAAATCTATTTTGGCAGCCCGGGAATAAAAAATGACACGTTTAAAATTAGTATCGAAAACAGCCTTTCGCAAAAAATACAAAAAATAAGCTTTACAGACAGTGAGGTATTTACAATAAGAGTTGATGAGAAAAAAATAGACAAACCGAATTTATTAGAACTTGGCAAGTTTTTGGCGCAGGTTGAAAATTATTTTGCCACGACATTCAATACAGATGATTTAAAAGGTGATACTGCCTATTTCAGCACATCAAAGGGGATAAATCGCAAGAAAATCGAACAATGGATAAAAAACAGGTTTAACACTTAACAGCAAGAACGCCAAGCCCATTAAGTGAGTGTGTAAGGCCCGATTCTAAGCAAACAAAGCCGTCTGAAAGCGCATTTTGCCTGTGCTAAGTTCAGACGGCATATTATTAACAAAACCTGCTTCTGCTCCCACATTGCCAGCAGCGAGGAGGAAAAAATGCCGCTGCCGTATTGCAGTGCCGTTCATAAAAAATCCTGTTGGGTAATTGTTTTCCATTGCTTTAGCGCTATAATCTGCCACAGGCAAAGCGCGTATCTGCCTACTGAATCAAGATTATTTTCGCAACCCAACAACAAAGGAAAAGTGATGAGTAAACCTGCCATTGTTTTAGTGCACGGCTTTTGGGGCGGTGCGGCGCATTGGGCAAAAGTGATTCCGCTGCTGCGTGCCCAAGGTTTCAACCATATTTATGCGGTAGAAAATCCGCTGACCTCTTTGGCCGATGATGCCGAACGCACCCGTAAAATGGTGCGTCAAATCAATAAGCCGGTGGTGCTGGTCGGCCATTCCTACGGCGGAAAAGTGATCACCGAAATGGGCGATTTGCCGAATGTGGCCGCCTTGGTTTATATCGCAGCATTTGCGCCGGACGCCGGTGAAAGTGCCGGTGCGATCAGCCAAGCCAATCCGCCGCAAGCTTTTGCCAATATTCAACCCGACAGCGACGGCTATTTGTGGGTGGCGCAAGATAAATACCATCAAAGTTTCTGTCAGGATTTGGACGAAGAAGAAGCCTATATTATGGCGGTGACACAAAAAGCCCCCGTCGGCAATACGTTCGGCGATAACGTCACCGCGCCTGCTTGGAAAGTGAAACCGAGCTGGTATCAAATCTCTTCTGCCGACCGCATGATTCACCCCGACAACCAAAAAATGATGGCTGAACGGATGAGCCCGCGTAAAACCATCACCCTTGATGCCAGCCACGCCTCTTTGGCCTCTCGTCCGCAAGAAGTGACGGCATTGATTGTTGAAGCGGCAAACGCTGTCGCTTAGAACACGTCATACACTGCAATGCTTACAGCGTGGTATTTTCCACGCTGTACCATCACGCCATCTCCGGCTCCCACGCGCCTTTGGTGTCCACCCCGGTTTGCTCTGCCAAGCGCTCCAGCGTGGCGATTTCCTCAGTGGTTAACACAATAGTAGCGGCAGCCTGATGGCCATGAACGACGCCCTTGCCGACGGCAGTGTCGACATAGTGGGCATGGCAAAACCCTATGCCGTGATGCCTGATGTGGCGAATAAATTACTAAACGGCAGCGTGCAAAAAGTGGCCACCCCGCCTGTGCGCACCGGTGTGAAAATGATCGACCAAAAAGTCGGTGGATTTTTGGAGCTATATTGGTACACCAAACAACTGCACCTGCTCGGTTCAGGCTTGCCACCGCAACCCGGCTATTCCGCCTGGAAAACGCTGTGGGCGATTTTGAAAGACGGCTTCAGAAAAGAGCGGGCGTAGGTTTATTGAGAGTAAAGGCTGCCTGAAAAAACAGATTTTAGTGATTTCACTATATTTCAGGCAGCCTGGTGTTGGGGCAGTTACTGCGCTACGCCTTCCACAATCATGGCGCGGGTATTGCCGCTTTGCCAGCGGATTTTGCGCAACTCGGCGTATTCGGGCGAGTTGTACCAGTTTTGCGCCTGTTGCAGGCTGTCGAATTCAATCACCACCATGCGCCCCTGGCTGCCGAAGCCTTCCACTTCTTCGGCGGATTTGCCGCGCACGATGTAGCGGCCGCTATAAGGAGCGAACAGGCTTTCGACTTTTTCGCTGTAAGGGCGCATACCTTGGCTGTCGGTGGGTTCGAATTCGGCGATGTAATAGGCGTGCGGCGTGCCGTTTCGGCTAATCGAGCCAGCTTGTTCGTCCAAGCCTTCCACCAAAATGCTGCGGGTGTTGCCGCTGCGTTGGCGGATCGGTTTGATGCTTTGGTAGGCATCGGAGTTGTACCAATTTTTGGCTTGCTCCGGGCTGTCGAATTTGATGATCACCACACCGCCCATCGGCGCAATCCCCTCTTTGCGTTCGGCTTTGCCGCCGCGGGCGAGAAATTGGCCGCCGTGGGCTTTGAGGGTGTCGGGCATTTGTGCGCGGTAGGGTTTGACGCTGTCGGCATCGGTGAGCTGGAATTCGGAGATTACATACGCCGGTGCGGCGTGGGCGAGGCTTGTTGCCGCCAGCAGGCCGGTAAATAAAAGTGCGATCAGTCGTTTTTTCATTACGGTTTCCTTATTGGGTTAAACGTTCAATCAATTGTTGTTGGTATTCAGGCAGCCTGCCGCTGCTAGCGCTTTCAAACACCAAAGGCGGTAAATATGTCATGCCGGCGTGCAATGCGCTGGCTTTCATCGGCAAAAACACCTCGGCAAGCGGCACGCCGATGCGCCCGTTTTGCCCGTAAGTGGAGCTGCCACCGGCGGCGGTGGACACCACCAGCATCTCTTTGCCCTGCCACAAACCGGGGCCGACGCTGCCCCAAGTGTCGTTCAGATAAGCCTTCATCATCGGCGGGATATTGAACCAGTGGGTGGGGAATACAAACACAATGCGGTCGTGTTCGCGGGTGATGCGCCGCTCTTCGTCGCCATTGATGGCGCGGGTGTCGAAGCCGTAAATCGTTTCCAGATTGCGCACGGTTACGCCCGCCACACTTTCCGCTGCGGCTTGCAGCCCTTTGGTCAGCACTGAGCGTTCGGGGTAGGGGTGCGACACAATCACCAGGGTTTTGATATGGCTTTGCTGGGGTGCGGCTTGGGCGGTTTTGCTGCCTGTGGCAAACAACACACCGCCTGTGACTGCGGCTGCGCCTAACACCAGCCCTGCTTTGATAACTTCACGTCTGCTTTGCATAAAATTCTCCTTATTTATCTATTGGCTTACGCCATCTCCGGCTCCCATGCGCCTTTGGTATCCACCCCGGTTTGCTCTGCCAAGCGCTCCAGCGTGGCGATTTCTTCAGTGGTTAACACAATAGCGGCGGCTGCGGCGGCGTCGCTAACATGCTGCGGTTTGGTGGCGCCAATCAGCGGCAAGGTGCCTTTGGCAATCGCCCAGGCAATGGCGATTTGGGCGGCGTTGGCCTGATGGCGTGCGCCGATTTGCTGCATGGCATCGGTGAGGGTTTGCAGTTGCGGCAGCACTTTGTTGTAGCTTTCGGCGCGGCCACTGCCTTCAGGCAGCGGGTTTTGGCTGTTGTAGCGCCCGCTCAATGCGCCTTGTTCCAACACCATATAGGCAAAAAAAGTGATGCCGTTGGCTTGGCAGTAATCCAAAATCCCGGCGTGTTCCGAAGCGCGGTACAGCAGGCTGTAGTGGTTTTGTACCGCCGCAATGCGGCAGCCTGCTTTGGCCAGGGTGTCGTTCACCAATTTGATTTGCTCCAGATTGTGGTTGGACACGCCGAAACCTTTGATTTTGCCGCTTTTCAGCAGCGGCACAAACTGGCTGGTCCAGCGATTGAGGTCGGTGGGGTTGTGTACCCAATACAAGTCAACGGAGTCGGTGCCGAGGCGTTCGCAGCTTTGCGCCAGCATGTCGGCCACCGGCGTGGCGGATTGGGCGTCGGCGATTTGCGGGGTGAACTTGGTGGAAATCAGCAGGCTGTCGCGGCGGTGGCTTTGCAAATGGCGGCGGATTTGTGCGCCCAATGCAGTTTCCGAGCTGCCCATGCCGTACACGGCGGCGGTGTCCCACAGGTTTAAATCTGCCTGCACGGCGACATCGAACACCGCCTGCATTTGTGCGTCGCTCAAATGGTTGCCGAATACTTGGTCGCCACCGGCAAAGCCCGCACCCCAAGACCAGGTGCCTAATGCGATTTTCGGAGCGATTTTCGGGGCGGTTTTAGATAATGTGTTCATGGTTGGATTCCTCTTGCTGTTTCAGTAATCAGTTTGTTTCGATGCAAGCAGTATAAAGATGCCGATTACGCTTTACTAGATGGGCGTTGGTGAAACCATTACTTCCCTAAAGGAAAGAATAAAGCCAAAGCAGGCCGTCTGAAAGTGCGGTTTCAGACGGCATGGTTATTTCATTACGATTAAAACTAAGCCACGCCTTCCACCAAATACGCGCGGTTGTCCGCCGCTTGCAGGCGGTGGCCGAGGATGGCTTGGTAGTCGGGCGAGTGGTACCAGGCTTGCGCGGTTTCCATGCTGTCAAACCGCAGCATCACTACTTTGCTGTCGGCTGCGGGTGCGTTGCCTTCGAGCGGTACGATGTTGCCGCTGCTGGCAATCGGCACGCCGCCGAATGCGGTAAGGCTGGCGGCGGCTTTGTCCAGATAGGGTTGCATGGCTTCGTGGTCTTTGATGGTCACCTCAAGAATAAAATAGGCGGGATGGCTCATTTTGAATGCTCCTGTGTGGCTTCGCTTTGCGGCGGGGCTGCCTGAAAGTTCAGGTAGCCTTTATTGCCCAATAGCATCGGCTGGATTTGAATAAACTGTTTGTCTTGCACCATTGCCGCGCTGGTTTGCAGGTAATGCTGAAAGTGCGGTGTTTGGCGGTGGCGTTGATAGGCCGCTTCATCGGCGTAAATTTCAAAGAAATACCAACGCTGCGGCGCTTCTTTGGCGGTGGCGGCATACATCGCCAGCACGCCGTTTTCGGCTTGCAGCGATTGCTGCATTTCTGCGCTGACCAGGCGGTAGAAGTCTTGATTGAATGGCGGTTTGACTTCTACCACCACCAAATTGGTGCGGATGTCGGCGCCGGGCGCGATTTTTTTGTCGCCCAAAAACCGCGGCACCAGCTCGGTTTTCTGTTTGCGGTCGGTGAGGATGCTTGGGACTGCCTGTAAAAAAGCCTGATATTGCGGCGATTGCAAATGGGCTTGATACGCCGCCTCATCGGCATAGATTTCAAACATATACGCCAAGTTTGCATCGGCTTTGCTGCGCACGGAATACATCGCCAGTGTGCCCGCTTCGGCGGCCAGCGAGGTGGTGATGTTGTGTTCGCCCACGGCTTGATAGTCGGCGTTTTTACCGGCGGCAACACCGAGCTCAAACAGGTTCACAATCGGCGCGGCTTGCGCCAAGGTGCCGGTGGCAAGGGCGGTGGCCAGCAGCCATTTGCTTAAAGTCATGATTGCCTCCTTAAATCAGGCTGCGGATGTGCGCCAGCACCCGTTCGGCGTGTGCGCGGGCTTTGTGTTGCACCGCCGCCAAATCCTCGGCGCTGTTGACACCGGGGATATACGTCATGCCGGTGGAATACACCGGCGGCTGCCACTCCATGCCGCACAGGGTGGCGCTTTGCTGCAACGGCGGCAGAAAGGCTTCCATCGGGAAATTCATCGCCTTGCCGGTTTGATACAGCTCGCCCGGCGCACCGGCGGTAAACGACGCCAACAGTTTTTTGCCGTGCAGGGCGGTGCCGCTGCTGCCGTGGGCAAAGCCGTAAACATACACCTCGTCGAGGTATTTTTTCATCAGCGCGGGCAGCGCATACCAGTGCAGCGGAAACTGCCACACCACCACCTCGGCGGCACGCAACGCGGCTTGTTCGGCGGCCACGTCGATATTGCCGTCGGCATACAAGCGGTCTAAACGGCGGATTTCGGCGGCCTCGCCCAAGCCTTGCTGCAAGGCGGCGAGAATGGTTTGGTTGGCGCTGGATTGCGCTAGATTCGGGTGTCCCGAAATGATTAATACTTGGCTCATTGTTTGCTCCTAAAGATAGCCGATGGATGAATTGAGCACAGTATAAATTGCTTTATTAACCATTACTATCGTATGATAAGCACAAATATATTTTCCCAAAAGGAAACAATGATGCACAGCGCCATTTACGGACAACTCACCGTGTTCCACACCATCGCCGCCCAAGGCAGCATTTCCACCGCCGCGCGCCAGCTCGAAATCGGCGCGCCTGCGGTGAGCAAATCCTTGAAACAACTGGAAGAACACATCGGCCTGCCGCTGTTCAACCGCACCACCCGCAAGCTGGAGCTGACCGAAGCGGGCAGCCTGCTGCTGGCGCGCACGGGCGAGGCGGTGCAGTCGCTGCAATATGCGGTGGAGAGTGTACACGATTTAGGGCAAACGCCTGCGGGCAGGGTGCGGATAACCGTGCCGCGCATCGCCTATCTGCTGGTGTTAAAACCGCACTTTGCCGAATTTTGCCGCCGCTATCCGCAGGTGGAATTGGAAATTTCGATGTATGACGGCACGGTGGACATCATCAAAGAAGGCTTCGATTTGGGGATTCGCTTTGGGCACGCCATCGAAGAAAATCGGGTGGCACGCAAACTGTTGCCGCCGTTCAGGGGCGGTTTGTATGTGTCGAAAGCCTACGCCGACCAATTTGGCGTGCCGCAAAGTTTGGCGGAATTGGCGCAACATAAGCTGATCGGTTTTCGTTTTATGACCGCCAACAGCCTGTTTCCGCTGAGTTTGCATGAAAACGGACACGAGGTGAACATCGAAATGCCAACCCCGTTAATTGTGAACAGCTTGGAAGTGGTGCTGGACGCCGTGCGCCAAGGGCTGGGCATCGGGCGCGTGTTCGAGCCGATTTTGGCGCTGGAAGCCGACGCCGCCGACTTCATCCCCGTGCTGGAGCGGCACTGGAAACATTACCCGCCGCTGTCGCTGTATTATCCGCAGCACAGCCAAAAAGCCAAACGCATCCGGGTGCTGATTGATTTTTTGGCGGAGAAAATGGCGAGCGTATAAAAAAGGCTGCCTGAACGGTTTTGCCCTATATTCCCCAATATATTCAAAAGTGCGGTTGGGCGACATAATATACCGTTAATCATCGCCCAACAGCCAATCTATGGCATATAGTACCGGGATGCCGTCAATACTGCCGACATTCATTCGATTTAGCGTTAAAATGATTTTTTGATAATTATCATTGATGTGCAACAAATTTCGTTGTTCCCGATCATTATTTTCAGGCAATTGGTAAGCAACTTGGATATATTTTTTCTGTTCGCCTTTAAAGCACACAAAATCAATTTCTTCGGCATCCCATTTGCCGACAAATACTTCATAACCACGCCGTTTTAATTCAATAAAAATAATATTTTCTAACTGCGAACCGATGCTGCCTATTTGCCCCAGCGTATTATTGCGGATTCCGCTGTCTACCACATAATATTTCGCCTGCATTTTTAACCGCACTTTACCACGAATATCATAGCGGTTAGCCTCGTAGAAAATAAACGATTCTTTTAATAACTGAATATATTTATCAATGCTGGTGGGGTTGGTTTTAATGCCACTACTGTTGATGGTGTCGGCGATTTTCTTGATAGAAACTGATGAGCCGATAACATCCAGTAAATAGGCAATCACCCGTTCTAATAAATTGATTTCACGAATATTACCTCGTGCGGCAACATCTTTTAACACGATGCTGCTATAAATGCCGTTTAAAATCTCCTTTTTCACGGCATCATTTTGCACGCTTGGCAATACCGGAAAACCACCCCATTTTAAATATTCATCAAACAGCAAGTCCGGGCTGGCTGAATTATGATTAAGCTGTTTATAGTCGACAAATTCCTTAAAGCTCAACGGGTAAACATGCAATTCAAGATAACGCCCGGCCAAATAAGTGGCTAATTCACCGGATAATAAATTCGCATTCGAACCCGTAATATAAATATCGGCATCAAATGCAACCCTCAAACCGTTCACCAGTTTTTGCCAATCATTTACTTCTTGAATTTCATCAAAAATAAAATAGATCTTACCATTCAACCCTTGCGTTTGCTGTTGAATATGATCAAATAACACACCGGCATCGGTGAATCTAAAATTGGCCGGGTGTTCAAAATTATAAAACAGAATATTTTGCGGCAACACCGACTGCGCAAGCAGATAGTCCTGATAAAGCTGCAAAATTACCGATTTCCCCGAACGGCGAACGCCGGTGATCACTTTGATAAATTCATTGTCTTTTACATCAATTAGCCATTGCAAATAATGATCACGCGCTAGCATCACTCACCTCACCGGGTCAATTTCAAGTATGATTGAATTTTATGGAATTATTAGAACAATTTCAAGTATACTTGAAATTATTAATAATTATAAAGAAATTTCAATCATACTTGAATTTGCCCATCCCAAACCAAAACGGCGTAAACCTCGGTTTACGCCGTTTAAAAACATTCAAAGTGCGGTTTCAGGCAGCCTGATTATGATATTCAAATGCCAAAATGCCTTAAAATCCGCGCTGGTACTGGCGTGGCACAAATTGCATCGGCGCGCTGTCTTTGCCGTTTTGGTGGTATTGCGCATTCAGCAGCCAGTGCGGATCACGCAATAAGCCGCGTCCGATGGCGACCAAATCAGCATCGCCGCTGGCCAATACATAATCCGCCACCGCCGGATCTTCCAACATACCGACCGCAATCACCGGTTTTTGTGTTGCCTGCTTGACCGCTCTTGCCAAATACACCTGATAGCCTGCCTGAATGCTGGGGCTGTGCGCCCGGTCTGGCGTGCCGTCGCCTCCGCCGCTGACGTGCAACACGTCCGCTCCTGCCGCCGCATAACGTTTTGCCACTTCAAGCCCGTGCTCTTTGCTGTAGCCGCCTTTGGCGTATTCTTGCGCGGAAATGCGCACCAACAGCGGCATCTCGGCAGGCATCACCGCTTTGGCGGCTTGAATCACCTGCTCGCCAAACAGCATTTTGTCCTGCCCGTATTCATCGCTGCGCTGGTTGGCTTTGAATGAATGGAATTCATGAATCAGATAGCCGTGTGCGCCGTGGATTTCGATGGCATCAAAACCAGCTTCCACCGCCCGTTTGACTGCTTCGGCATACTTCTGCACCAAGCCTTTGACCTCGTCGGTGCTTAAATCACGCGGTGTTTGATAGCTCCAGCGCGGGTCTTTGTCATCGCCGTCGTACAAAATCGGCGACGGGGCGTCCACATAATCATGTCCCAATGCTTTACGCCCCGCATGGGCGATTTGTATCGCAATTTTGCTGCCGTATTGATGGGCGGCATCGACAATGCGTTTGAAAGCGTCGCGCTGTTCGTCATTCCACAAGCCCAAACAGTTGGGGGTGATGCGGCCGTTCGGGGCGATATTGGTCATCTCAACGATAATCAGCCCCACGCCGCCGATGGCGCGGGCGCTGTAATGCACGAAATGCCAGTCGTTGGGCACGCCGTCGGTGGCGCTGTAGGTGCACATCGGCGGCATCACCACCCGGTTTTTGAGTTCAAGGTTTTTTACGCGAAACGGCGTGGTCAAATAACGAAATTTTGCCATGTTGATAGTCCTGCTTGGTCGGTTAAAGTGCGGTTTCAGACGGTATTTCTTCCACTAGCCCCAAAAATCACATTTTTGCAGAGGAAAAGATGTCAATCAACAACATTTTTCCAAAGCAAAAAGTGCAGTCAAAAAATCTTAGTGTTATGCCAATTTACTCAATCCGTTCAATCGTTATCTGATTTGCCGTTACCAAGGGTTTGAATTCACCATCAAAACGCCCTAAATAAACCAAACCGTTGGCAGGGTTGGTGCTGCCGTAAAACAAGGCGAGATTGCCCCACGGGGCGTAGTAGGTGACGTCGCCTGCGTTGGGCGCGAAATTGCCGTTGTGGTTTGGGCTGTCGGGCAGTTTTTGCGGCAGGTAGGCGATTTTTTCAATGCCGCCGTAGTTTTCCGCAGGCGGGCTGAGCGGCAGTTGCTTGAGCAAGGCTTGTGTGCTGGGGTTGTCTTCCAGCGTGGCAGTATGGATTTGATGACCAAGGGTGATTTTGATTTTCATGGTTGGCTCCTGTGCGGCGGCGGTGTGGCTGAATAAGATAATCAAGGCATAAATCAGGGCTTTCATAAGCTACGCCAAGCCGTCTGAAACTTCACACATAAGTGCGGTTTCAGGCAGCCTGTAATATCCGTTTACTTCAAATTCGCCTTAAAGAACTGTTCAAACTTATCAAACGGAATTTTGCCTGATTGGTAATCGTATAAATCAACATGGGTGGCGTTTGGCACGATATACAGTTCTTTATTGTCACCTTTGAGTTTTTTAAACGCGTCTTCGCTGAAGTAGCGCGAATGGGCGTTTTCGCCGTGTACCAGCAGCACCGGATGTTGAATTTCGCCGGCGCGTTGCAGCAGCGGCATATTGATGAACGACAGCGGTGTGGTTGCCGTCCAGGCGGCGTTGGAATTGACCGCACGCGGGTGGAAGCCGCGCGGGGTTTTGTAAAACGCCCAATATTCCTTCACAAACCATGGTTCTTCACCGCTTAACTTTTCGGGTAGATTATTGCTGCTGGGGGCGAATTCGCCCGCTTTGAAATCAGCACTGCGTTGGGCGTTCAGGCCTTGCAACATCGCATAACGTGCCGCTTCGTCCACGCTGTTGTTGTAGCCGTTTGCCATCACTTGCGACATATCATACATGGTGCTGGTGGCGGTGGCTTTGATGCGGGTGTCCATGCTGGCGACGTTCAACGCCATGCCGCCCCAACCGCAAATGCCCAACACACCGATACGCTCGGCATCAATAAAATCCTGATTGCTCAAAAAATCCACCGCCGCACTGAAATCTTCGGTGTTGATGTCGGGGCTGGCCACATTGCGCGGCTCGCCGCCACTTTCCCCTGTAAATGACGGATCAAACGCCAGTGTGGCAAAACCACGCTTCGCAAGTTCTTGGGCGTACAAGCCTGATGATTGCTCCTTCACCGCCCCAAATGCACCCGCCACCGCAATCGCAGGCAGCTTGCCTTTGGCGTTTTTCGGCGCATTTTTCGGCAGGTATAAATCCGCCACCAAAGTAATACCGTAGCGGTTTTTAAACTGCACTTTTTGCTGCGTTACCTGATCTGATTGCGGAAAAATCTTGTCCCATTGCGTACTAACTGTTTGCATAGTATTGCCCTTAATATTGCTGTGAATGGAAACTTGCGCCAAGGCAGAAGCCGAAGCGAACGATAGACCGGCGCTCATGGCGGTGATGGTCAGCAGTTGTTTCATGGATTTGGTCATGGATTGCCCCTTTGCTTGATGCGTTGGTGTTTGATACTTTTGTGTTTACTGTTGGGCTTATTATAAAAAACCGATAATTGTCTGTAAATTTGCTATTTGTTAATTTATAATTAACGAAACAGAAATTATAAAGCGGACGAATGCATGAAAAATGCCGTCTGAAACGTGGCACATCAAAGTGCGGTTTCAGACGGTATTTGCCATAACAAGAGGTAGATTTTGCGGGGGTTATCAACGTCCGCTATATTTCCTTGTTTAATTCATTCAACACCAAGGTTTGCAGTTCGTCTTTTGGCAGCAAAAGCTGATAATCTGATACGCCGATGGGTTTGTTGATGTCTTGCAAGGCGATTTCTACGTCCAAGCGATCTTTTTCGGCACAAAGAATAATGCCGATGGATGGGTTTTCATGTTCACTTTTTTCCAATTTGTCCATCAGGGTCAGATAAAAATTCATCTTGCCCACATATTCTGCTTTGAAACTGCCGATTTTTAATTCAATTGCCACCAGCGAACGCAAGCCACGATGGAAAAACAGCATATCGACAAAATACTCTTTTTGGTTGTATTCCAAGCGGTATTGATTGCCGATGAAAGAAAAGCCTTTGCCCAATTCCAACACAAACGACTTGATTTTCTCCGTCAGTCTTTTTTCCAATTCTTGCTCTTTGATGGGTTCGGTAATGCCTAAAAAGCCGAGATTATAAGAATTTTTAAAGACTTCGTTGGCGTAGTCGGCACTGATCGGCAATAAGGTTTCGTTGAAATTATTGGTTTGCAATTGCGTTTGGGTATGGCGGAATGTGTCCATTTTGATGGCGTTGAGCAGCAAATCTCTTGACCAGCCTTTGCTAATCACTTCATTGGCATAAAAGGCGATTGCTGCTAAAGATTGAACCTTGTTTAACAACAATAAATTATGCCCCCATGGCAAAACTGCGACAGCCTGTCGCAGTTTTTCATCTGCCTGATAATAACGCTCGTAAAAACGCTTCATATCCCACAGATTGCGTGGCGACAGCCCCATATCTGGAAATTCATTTTTGAGATCGGCTGAAAGCTGCTTCACCACCGCACTGCCGTATCCTTCCGCTAACTGCCTGTCAAACAGCAATTTGCCCAAAAGCCAATACACCGAATTCACCGCCCCATTGATTTGCTTGGCAACTCGGGCTCTGGTGGTGTAAATTTGGCTAATGGCTTGTTGCAAGATTTCACTGTAATCGCTACTGCTTATCAGTTCTTTGCTCATTGTTTTTTCCTTTATCGGCTTTCTGATTTTGGATAATTTAGCACAAAATCAGAGAGGTAAATAGAACGCAATACAATGCTGGCGAACATCATCGTCAGCCCCAAAAACGCCCCGAATACGCTTTCTCACCAAACCAACTTGGCACAAGGGTGTTCAAATGATCAAACCACGCCAGCATCATCTGCATCATTTCGTTTGAATAATCCACCTCTTCTTTGCCAAAGTGAGCGCCACCGTAAAGGCGTGAATGCTTTCCGCCGCCAGATAAAACGCATTGAGCGTCCAAAAATCCGCCGGCACATCGCCAAAATAGCTACGAAGCTGCCCAATGGCAAACGGTGGGCTCACCTCTGCTGTAACCATTGCCCCTGTCAGCGCATAATAAGGATCGACCAAACCGCTGCCTTGAAAGTCAATCACATACAGCTCGTTTTGCGGTGAAATCACCATATTGTCGGACTGAAAATCGGCGTGCAACAGGCTCATCGGGCGGTGCTGCAAGCAAGAGATATGCTTGTCTATAAAAGCAAGCAGCAGCTCGCCGCCAAACAATGTTTCGCCGCAGGCGTGATAATCTTCAAGATATTTTTTGACCTTGCCGCCATATATCGTCGCCCAATTGGCGGAAGGCGGATGACTTTCAACTGCCTGCATGGTTTTCAGCATTTGCCCTGCTTGGCAGCCGAAGCCATATTGCGTGCTTTCTGAAAGCGAAGGGAGCCGTTCTTTTGCCTCCTCACCCTCGCACCAGGTCAGCAGCTGATAAACGTTTTGCCCCTTGTTGCATACGCCGAAATCAAGCGGCTGTGACATCTTGATGCCAGTCACTGAAAAACGCTTCATCAATTCAAATTCGTATTTTTTGTGTTCATACTCGGCAATATCCGAAACACGCAGCAATCGTTTTTCGCCATCAATGGTTGTTATGCAATATTTTTTATCGTCCGACCAACCTTTATTGATGATGTTGATTTTTGCAAATGTGTCGGCATTCGGAATATCGTGGATTGTGTCAATCATGTTTTCCCCTTGATGTTGTTTGGTTTGATGGTTTTTAAGCATAATAGTTGAGTTTGTTTCTTTGAAGCCTTTATTCGCACCACATTACCGCCCCGCTTGGGATTTGATGCAAGAAAAATGCCGTCTGAAACTTGGCACATCAAAGTGCGGTTTCAGACGGCATGACTCATTCATTATCCCACTCCCCACAAAACCCCACCCACGCCCGCACCACACTAGACGGCAGCTTGTGTGCTGGATACAGCAAATGTACAGGCGTTGCGGGAAATGGGTAGTCAGGCAAAATCGCCACAAGATCCCCTTTATCAATCAACGGATTGGCGAGAAAATCAGGCAGCTCGCCAATCGCTTTGCCGTGCAGAACATGGTGTTTGATATGCTGATAATCGTTGCTGGAAAAGTGCGGTTTGATGGGCAGTTTTGTTTTGCCCAAGTGCCAAGTGGCGGTTTGCTCGGCGGTGGCTGTCCATGCGGTAAGCGGATAATTTTGCAGACTGCCGGGCGTGTGTGGCATACCGTGTTTGGTAATAAAATCAGGGCTTGCCACCAGTTTGTGACGAATTGGGCTTAAGGGCTTGGCAATCAGGCTGTCGGTCTGCAAATCGCCCACACGAATGGCGGCATCTATGCCGTCTGCGAGCAAATCCAGCTTGCGGTCGCTTGCCAAAATATGTAGCTCAATATCAGGGAAGGCCGTCTGAAACTCATCAATCATCGTCCAAATCCGCTCGAACGCCTGCGGAATGGAGAGCCGCAATTTGCCCTTGATATGCTGCTGGTTGCTTTGGATATTGCGGGCGATTTCGTCCAATGTGTCAATGCTGGTTTGGCTTTGCTCAAACAATTGCTGCCCAATCAGCGTGGGTTTTACGCCCTGGCTGGAGCGTTCGAGCAGTTGCACGTTCAGCGATTTTTCAAGCTCGCCGATTTTACGGCTTAGCGTTGCCACTGCCACGCCGGTTTGCTGTGCTGCCCCCAACAGGCTGCCTTGCTGCACCACGGCGGTGAAAAGTTTGACGGCGTTCAGGTTCATTTTGTTTTCCATTTTTGGCGATTGGTTTCTCATTTTAATTTATTTTAATTCAAATTTGAATAGCGTAAAATACCCCAAATTTTATCAAGAGGACAGCCCAAATGTTTAAATTTTTCACCGTACCCGGCAACGCCAACAGCCGTTCATTTTCCCCTTTCGCTTACAAAGCCGAAGCCCTGCTTGTCATGAGCGGTGTGGCATATGAGCTTGAATATGTGGCGGATTTTTCAAAAATGCCAAAAGGCAAAGTGCCAGTGTTGCAAGACGGCGAGCAGCTGATAGCCGACAGTGAATTGATCAAAGCCCATTTGGTGCAACATTATTCGCTGGATATTGACCGCACTTTGAGTGCAGAACAACAAGCCGTGGGGCGTGCGTTTCGGGTGATGTTGGAAGAGCGGACGTATTGGGCTGGTGTGTATGCCCGTTTTCTTGACCCTGCGGGCGACGCTTTTTTGCTGAACGAGATGTTGGGCGGTGCGCCTGCCGAGATGAAGCCTGCCATTGCTGCCGCCATGCGTGAAAACGTGCGCAACGAAATGCACGGACACGGCTTGGGTCGTCATTCGGCGGAGCAGATTTACGCTTTTGCCATTGCCGATATTGAAGCGGTGCTGAACTATTTGGGCGACAAGCCGTTTTTCTTTGGCGATATGCCGACCACGATAGACGCAACCCTTGCAGGCTTGTTTGCCAATTGGCTGGCGAGTGATTTTGACTGGGCAGTGGGCGATTATCTGCAAACCAAACCGCAAGTGGCGGCGTATGTGGCAAGGTTTGAACAAAGCGTATTTGGAGCGGCCAAATGAGCAACAAAGCCTTGAGCCGCCGCCATTTCGCCCAATTGTGTGCCGTTTCCATGACCTTGCCTGTATTGGGTAACAAAGCCTTTGCCGACACAAGCAAAAGTGCGGTCAGTTTTGCACCAAAAACATTAGCCAACGGTGAGCAGAAATTGCGTGATTTTGCCGCGCAATATCAAACCCGCGTGCATGAAATCGTGCCGAACAAAGTCTATCAAGCGGTGGGCTACGGCCACAGCAATGCGGCGTTTATCATCGGCGATACATCAGTGATTTTGGTGGACAGCCTGGACAGCGACGTGCGTGGCGAAACCTTGAAAAAACTGATTGCCGAACGCACCGACAAGCCCGTTAAAACCATTATTTACACCCACGGTCACCCAGACCACCGCGGCGGCGCAGGCGTGTTTGCCGATAGCCAGCCCGAAGTTATCGCCTTTGCTCCTGTCAAGCCGTCACTGCCGCGCATGAGCCAATTAAAAGACGTGTTTGAACAGCGTGGCATCAAACAAATGGGCTATGAATTGAGTGACGAAGAAGCGTTGTCGCAAGGCTACGGCATTCGTGAGGGCGTGGCGTTGAACCGTGCCAAACGCGCCTTTCTCGCCCCATCCACGCTGTACAAAAACGAAACCAACATCGCCCGCAATATTGACGGCGTGAAGATTGAGCTGATTGCCGCTCCCGGCGAAGCGGACGACATGATTTACGTGTGGCTGCCTGACTATCAGGTAGTGTGCTGCGGCGACAATTATTCAGGCTGCTGGCCGAACACCTCGCCCCTGCGCGGCGGGCAAAGCCGTGATTTGGATACGTGGATTGCCTCGCTGGACAAACTGATTGCCTTAAACGCCAATGCCTTATTGCTCGGCCATACCCGACCTGTGATCGGCAAAGCCAAAATTAAGGAAGAGCTGACCAACTTCCGCAACGCCCTGGATTATGTGTTTACCGAAACGCTGAACTGCATCAACCAAGGCATGAGCATGGACGAAACCGCCGAAACCGTGCGCCTGCCTGAAAAATACGCAAAGCTGCCGTATTTGGGCGAATACTACGGCTCGGTGGATTGGACGGTGCGCGGCATCTACAGCCTGTATATCGGCTGGTTTGACGGCAATCCGACCCACATTCACCCGCTGCCCGCCAAAGAAAAAGCCGACAAAACCATCGCGATGATGGGCGGGCAACAAGCCGTGCTTGCCGCTGCACGTGATGCCTTGAACAAGCAAGACCCGCAATGGGCGGCGGAACTTGCCGATATCCTGCTGGCAAGCGATGGCAACAATCAAGCCGCCAAACAATGCAAAGCCCAAGCCTTGCTGCTCTTGGCTCGCCAAGAAACCAGTGCCAACAGCCGCCATTATTATGTGGCGGTGGCGAAGGGTTTGATGGGTTAGAAAAAATACGCTTGATATAGTCGTTTCAATTTAGATTGAGACAAGGCAGCAAGCCGCAGACAGTACAGATAGTACGGCAAGGCGCAGCAACGCTGTATCAAACTAACGGAACGACTATAAAATCATGCCGTCTGAAACTTGGCACATCAAAGTGCGGTTTCAGACGGCATTTTTATTCACGGCTAAAGTTCAGCCTTTATTTTTCTTTTGCTTTTTTATCAATGTGTTGCTTACTCCCTTTCAATCCGCTTTGTGCATTCAAGGCGGTTACCACTTTTTTACCCGTTTGCGATTCCAGTTCTAATCAGGCGACGCTGGCGACGTTGCCGCCGCGTTTGGCGATTTTGGCACTTTCTGCAAAAGTTTCGGGGCTTTCGGATTGGGAAATGTCTTTGGTGGAAGCCTCGGCGAGCATATTCAAAATTAGCTCGGTGTTGGTCATATTGTCGCGTAGGTTTTCTTTTTTCAAGCCTTTGAGGATTTTGTATTCTTTGGTGTTTTTACCGCTCCAGGCTTTGGTGACGATGTCGGTCAAAACAGCAAATTGAACGCCCTCTTTCAAGCCGCGTTTCTTCCATTCGTCGGTGAGCTCTTTGCGGATTTCAATACTTTTCAGCCGCTGGTTTATCCAATTTTCCGAATAGCCTAAGTTCAAATACTGTTCTAAGGCACGGTCTATGCTCAATTCAGGGTCTTGCATTTCGTCCAAGCGTTCGGAAGCGACTTGTGTCAGCCAGAGTTTGAACGGCTCGGCTTTGGGCGACGGAATGGATTGGATTAAGCGGAAAAGCTGTTCGGTGTCGGCGACATCGGTCATTCTCAGCTTGCCGTCTTTTGCCGTCATCTTCAAAGCGTGACAATTTGTCACGGTTTCGTTTCCCTCTTCTTTTAAGCGCTGTTTCAGCTTACGCCAATAGGCTTGTGGGTCTATGCTGTCGGTCAATGCACCAACCACATCAACAATAGAAAAATACCATTGCTCCTGCTCTTCATCCCAATGGCTGCGAACTTGTTTTTGTTCAAACAGCCGTATGTTGTTTGCTTTATTCATCTTATGCCCCGTAAAACCCATGTATGCCGTTTATTTTACGCTTATTGCGATAGAGAAAAAAAGGGCAAAGTGCGGTTTCAGGCGGCATTTTCCTACTTCACCAAAACTCAATAATTCCCTATAAATCCGCCATTTATTCATTTATAATTACCCAAACAGAAACCATCCTTTTTTTTAAAAAAACACGAGCCAAAAATGGACAGATTATTCGCCCTAAAAGTCTTCTGCGTGGCAGCAGAAACCCTGCAATTCAAAGAAACCGCCCATCGCCTTGCCATTTCCGCCCCGGTGATTACCCGCAGCATCGCCGAGCTGGAGCGTGCTTTGGGCGAGCCGCTGTTTATTCGCAGCACCCGTCAGATTGTGTTGAGCGATTTCGGGCGGCAGTTTTTGCCCAAGGCGCAAGGGCTGTTGGACGAGAGCGAGCAGTTGTTCCAAAGCCAGGGCAACGACGACGAAATGCACGGCGTGGTGCGGATTGCCATGCCGATTCTGCCGTTTAACGATGAGATTTTAGGCGAACTTCTGAGCGCACTTGAACCCTATCCGCACATCACGCTGGATTGGCAAGTGGGCGGCAAGCGCCTGAACGTGGTGGAAAAACAGATAGACGTGGGCATACGCATCGGTTTCGCCGCCGACAGCAATTTAATCGCCAGAAAAATCGGACAAATGCACGAAAAAATCGTCATCGCCCCCAAATTACTGGCAAAACTGGGCAAACCAGCCAATTTTGTCGACCTCAAAAAGCGCTACCCGCTCGCCGCCCTTGCCGACGAAAACACCGGCAAAGCCTGGGCATGGCACATCAACGATGACGAACAAATCCACGCCAATCCGCAGTTTTACAGCCAAGAGATGAACGCCATCCTTGCCGCGGTGAAATCAGGGCGGGTGGTCGGGCATATTTTAGACTGCGTCTGCGCCGACGCACTGGCAACAGGCGAAGTTGTCGAGCTGTTTGCCGACATCCCCAAAATCCAGTGGCCGGTATACCTCTACCGCCAACAACAAACCGCGGTGCCTGCACGGGTGAAGTTTGTATTTGAGGAATTGGCAAGGATAGTGGGGCGGCGGTTTATTCAGGCTGCCTGAAAGCCAAAACCGCCCGATAACAACGGAGAAATCATGCAACGAGCACAGCTGATGGCATACATTGCCGAACAATACGGCGCAGCGCCGGATTACCCGTGGCAAAAACACCCCGACTACGCCGTGTTCCGCCACCCCAACCGCAAATGGTTTTGCGTCCTGCTGCGGGTGCCTGGCAGCAAATTGGGGCTGGTAGATGGCGCCAATGTGGACATCATCAACCTAAAAGCACCGCCGGAATTAATCGGCGCCCTGCGCAGCATGCCGGGGATATTTCCGGGCTGGCACATGAACAAAGAACATTGGATCAGCGTGCTGCTGGATGGCGGCCAGAACGATGCAACGATTTTCAGCCTGTTGGCGGACAGTTATGATTTAAGCCGCTGAGGTTAAAGTGCGGTATAGCTACAACATATTAAGCGAATCGATGTTTCACCACTAGTAGCAGTGGCGATAGTGATCATGCTTGATTTGCTGTATCATCAAGCCTCTTGGTTAGATTTTTGGCTGCTTTATGAGAAGCCTATTAGCGAGCATGTACAAATAATTTGTGGTTATTAAGTTATGTATTTATCAAATATTAAACTCTGGAATTTTAAGAAATTCGGTTCGAGCAGTGCAATAAACCTCGAAAAGCCGAATTTAGATTTAAATTTTACAAAAGGCCTAAACGTTATTATTGGTGAAAATGACTCAGGAAAAACAGCTATTATTGATGCCATAAAATTAGTTCTGAAAACGCATAGTTATGAATACATAAGAATTGATGATAAGGATTTTTACAACAATGCAAACCGTTTCCGTATTGAATTAACTTTTGATGATTTAACACCAAATGAAGCAAAAAATTTTACAGAGTTGTTAGGTTGGAATGGCACAGGAGAAAATGTAAAACCATTTTTAAAACTCAACTACGATGTAAAACGCCAAGCAGATAAAATACTACCCGTTGATATAAAAGCAGGTATTGATGAAGACGGTTATTTGCTCACGGCAGAAGCAAAAGAATATCTGAAAATAACATACTTAAAGCCGCTGCGTGATGCTGGAAATGAATTGGTTGCAAAACGTAACTCGCGTTTATCACAAATTCTTTTAGGCGATGAAGCCTTTAAAGGAAAAGAAAACGATAACGAGTTGTTACAGATTTTTTCTGGTTTAAAAAACAAATTAGAAGAGTTTTTCAACGAAAATGATGGAACAGGTCAGCCCAAAGTTGGCAAGCAGATAAAAGATAAAATTGACGGTTACATCAAAGGTTTTTACGGTAACAATTACGAGACCGAATTTGGTGCAACGTCAAACGACATCAAAAGCATACTTGAAAAGCTCACTTTGTCATTAAAAGGTGAAATAAATCCAGGCTTAGGGACACTGAACCGTTTGTTTATGGCAGCCGAATTACTTCACTTAAACAAATCGAATTGGAGCGGTTTGCGTTTGGGCTTGGTTGAAGAGTTAGAAGCACATTTGCATCCACAAGCACAAATGCAGGTAATTGAGGCGTTGCAAAAATTAGACACCATTCAACTTATTCTTACTACACACAGTCCAAATTTAGTTTCTAAAGTGAAATTGGAAAACCTGATTATTTGTAACAACAAAAATGCTTTTCCAATGGGCGAAACCTATACCAAATTGGATAAAAACAATTACAAGTTTTTAGAAAAGTTTTTGGACACCACAAAAGCCAATTTATTTTTTGCCAAAGGTGTGATTTTAGTTGAAGGCTGGGCAGAAGAAATTTTGTTACCAAGCATTGCAAAGGCAATAGGAATTAACTTAACCGAAAAAGGCGTTTCGGTTGTAAACATCGGACATACGGGATTTGACCATTACGCAAAAATTTACTTGCGACAAACAGAACCCAATATGAAAATTCCTGTTGCTGTAATTACCGATTCCGATATTAGAGAATACGAAAAGAACGGAAACGATTTCGTAAAACGAGATGCAAACATTGTTCAACAAGAAATACAAACCGCACTAACAACCATAAACAAAAAATCAGAAAACAACGTTCAATATTTTTTAGCACCAAATTGGACTTTGGAGTATTCATTATTTAAGTCGACAAGTCTGAGAGCCGTATTTCAAAATGTAGCAAAAGCCATTCACTCAGGAACAGATTGGGAAAAGGATTTTGAGTTAGCGTTAGCAAAGAAGTTAATCAATAAAGGTTTGAAGAAAACTGAAATTGCTTATAGCATCGCAAATGCCCTTGATGAAGATCTAACAAAAGAAATTCAAGAGATTTCAATTTCAAAACATGAAAGCGATACAATTAATTATCTTATAAGAGCGATTGAGTATGCTGCAGGGAATTAATATAACCGAAGAAGAAATTTATTATGCGGAACGATTGCTTCTACCTTTGGGTAAAACCTTTGATGATGAACATAAAGCATTTATCCGCAATTTTAATACCATCGATTTACAAGCCGTCCCTGGAAGTGGAAAAACAACGGCTTTATTGGGAAAGTTGGTTATTTTAGAACGTAAACTTCCATTTATTGATGGTTCGGGAATTTTAGTTTTGTCGCATACCAACGCTGCCATTGATGAAATAAAAGGAAAAATACAAAAGCATTGCCCTAAACTTTTTTCTTACCCCAATTTCATAGGAACAATACAAAGTTTTGTTGATGAGTTTTTGGCAATTCCATATTACGTTCATAAATACAAGAAAAAACCAAACAGAATTGACCACGAAATTTACGATGAAGTTGCAACAAAACGATATAACAACTTACCAAATTCCGCAGCAAAAACGTGGCTAAATCGGCAACACGACCCAGAAAGTTTATTTAAAAATTTCCGTTTTGATATTGATTTAAACTTGACAAACGGAATGAATGGAACAATAAGTTTACGAAGCGATAGTAATACTCAAACTTATAAAACTTTTAAAACGATAAAACTTCAAATTTTACAGTCGGGTGTTTTGAATTATGACGACGCATATTTTTTAGCCGAATTGTATTTGAAAGAAATTCCGAGTATCAAAACAATTCTTCAAAAACGTTTCTCCTTCGTCTTTGTGGATGAAATGCAGGATATGGACACGCATCAATACAATCTGTTGGAAAGATTATTTTATGATGAGGGACACAGCGTTTCAAAAATTCAAAGAATTGGCGACAAAAACCAAGCAATTTATAATTCAGTAAAAGCAACAGATATTTGGCAAGACAGAGTGGAGGTTTTAAGGCTAAACGGAAGTCAGCGATTAAGCAAACCAATTGCAGACGTAGTGAAAAAATTTGCTTTGTACAACGACAATAATTTTGATATTGTTGGGAAAAATGAGTGCAATATAAAACCACATATTTTGGTTTTTGAAAACGAAACGATCGAAAACATCATTCCTTATTTTTCTAAAATTGTACGAGAGAATAATTTAGTCAATTCTGAAAAACCTATCAAAGCTGTCTGTTGGAATACAGATTGGAAAGATGATGATATAAGTCGTAACAATGTAACAAAGCTACGTTTAGAAGATTATCACAAAGGTTTCAAAAAAGAAAAAGGCAAGCCTAAACAAGATTACGACAACCTGAAAAGTTATTTGTTATACTACGAGAAAAAGCAAACATTAGAGCCTGTTCGAAAAAATATCTTAAATGCTTTTTTGAAAATCTTCCGTTTGGAGAGCATCAACACATCAGATGACAGACTATACACAAAGAAAAAATTAATTGAGTCTATACGTGAAAAAGATATTGAAAAATATGACGAATTAAATTTAAACCTTTACAATTGGTCAATAGGAATAATTCAAGAAAAAACAAATGAAGTTTGGAATGGCATAAAAGAATATATTCCTATTTTACTCACTATTTTCAACAAAACTATTTCCGTAAGTTCAGACTTTATAAATAATGACAATCCTAAAATTTTTGACGAAGATGTTGAAATTTTGGCATCAACAAATTATTACGAAGAGGATGGGCTTAAAATTGAAATTACCAGTGTTCACGCAGTAAAAGGGCAAACGCATTGTGCAACATTGTATTTGGAGTCGTTTTATAGTAGAGGTTGTGGGAATTATGAATCTGAAAGATTACGAAATCAGTTTGTAGGTACACAATCTATTACTGAAACATTAACGATAGTAAAAAATAGCCACAACTTAATTAAACAGTCAGCAAAAATGGCTTATGTTGGTTTTTCACGACCAACGGATTTACTTTGTATAGCAATACATAAAGACAGGTTTGATAATCATCTAGACATGATAGATAAAAATATATGGGAAATAAAATTTGTAACTTGAACTCATCAAACTATCAATGAAAAATTTTTAGATAAAGTGTCAGACAGCTTTCGGTATAGTAGCAACTGCATTTCTCTAATAAACGAATATAAAAACTATACCTCTGCGAACACAGCAGCAATTTTTGCCAAATCAGCTTGCCGATCCGCCGGCAGGATTGCCAATACCGTCTGTTTCACCCCGTTACCCTTCAGGGTACACACCAAGGCTTTCGCACCCTGCCCGAGTTCAGTGCCGCGCAACTTCGCCACCTCTTCCAATTTTCAGGCAGCGCGATGTTCAACCACGCAGTAATGGGATTGGTGCTGATTAATCAACTCAACAGTTTGTTGAAAAGTTTATGGTGACATAATGCTTTAATTACAAGCTAAAGTGCGGTTTGAACAAGATAAAGAGGGGGCAGATCATTATTGCCCCTCGTCCAAACGGTTAATATGCTTTTTCGCCGCAATCCAAGCACCGCACCAGCCGGTGAAAGCAGCTAGCATAATGATAAAAATAGCTTCAATCAGGTTGATGCCGTTTAATTCATATTTGACTGCAAAAATATTGGCGACATATTCAATTGCGGTGGAAAAATAGGCAATCGTAACCGCACTTAGCAATGCTGCCAAAATGCCGCCGACAATGCCGTAGATTAAGCCGGTGTATAAAAAAGGGCGCAGGATAAAATGTTCGGTAGCACCGAGCAGTTTCATCACTTCAATATTGGCACGGCTACTGTAAACATCAGAGCGAATGCTGTTGCCGATCACCAACACCACCGCCAATAACATTAGCAGGGTGCAAACCACTGCAATTCGTCCTGCCAGCCAAGTGATTGCCGCCAGTTTTTCCAGCCAATCACTGTCCAACCGCACTTCATCTACACCTTTAACTTTGTTGAGCGCAACGCGCAGATCGGCTAATTTCGCAGATTGTTGAAACTCCTCTTGCGGCGTGATCATCACCACCGCCGGTAGCGGGTTGTCATCCAGCAGTTCCAATTCACTGCCAAATCCAGACCAAGCGCGAAAATCCTCCAGACTCTGTTGACGCGAAACATAACTTAATGCAGCAACCCCCTCTTGTTGGCGCAATTTCTCTACCACCAGATTGGCGTCGGCTTCACTTAAGGTTTTATGCAGATAAACCGTGATTTGCGACTCTGGATAAAATTCGGTAGCGGCTTGTTTGGTGTTTTTCCACAACAAGTAGCTGATAGTTGGAATAGTTAGCGAAACTGCGATCACCAGCACAGTCAAAACGGTGCCGATTTTTTTGTTCCAAAGATCGGTCAACACCGATTTCATAACATACTGAATGTTTAGCCAAAACGGCGCTTGCAAGCGACGAGAATTCATATTTTTACCGCTCCTACTGAAATGCCCGCAGATGACCCTGTTCCAAGACTAAGGTCGGTTTTGGTTTTTGTTGAATGATGTTGTGGTCGTGAGTAGCAATTAACACAGTAACACCGATACGGTTAAACTCCTCAAACAGGCGAAAAATTTCTTGCGACAGGGCTTTGTCCAAATTACCGGTCGGTTCGTCTGCCAACAGCAATTGCGGTCGATTGACCACGGCGCGGGCGATATCCACTCGTTGTTGTTCGCCGCCGGAGAGGTGTGCCGGCAAATGGTTGGCACGGTGTAGCAAACCGACTTTGTCTAACGCTGCCGAGGCTCTGCGTTTAATTTCGTTCGGGTGCATACCGCTGATAATTAGTGGCAGAGAGACATTTTCCAATACTGAGCGATCTGTCAGTAAGCGGTAGTCTTGGTGCACCATACCGATTTGGCGTCGTAAAAACGGAATCTGCTGCGAGTTGATGCGGGTAATATCGTGACCGTTGAAAAACACATTGCCGCCATTGGCACGTTCAATCCCCATGATCAATTTCAACAAGGTACTTTTGCCGGCACCCGAATGACCGGTCAGATAGCTCATGCTACCGATCGGCAGGTGGAAGCTCAAACCTTGCAAGGCTTGTTTGCCGCCCAGATAGGCTTTGCTGACATTCACAAAACGAATCATATTCTCTCTCTTATTGTTAGGACGTGCTGACTTATTGCTCGCTTTCCTGACTAAATAACGCTTCGATAAACTCTTTTGCCTCAAACGGACGCAGATCATCGATCTTTTCCCCGACGCCGATATAGCGAATCGGCACTTTAAATTGATCGGCAATGGCAAAAATCACACCGCCTTTTGCGGTGCCGTCCAGCTTGGTGAGCGTAATTCCAGTCAAGCCGACCGCTTCGTTAAACAGTTTGGCTTGGCTGATGGCATTTTGCCCGGTGCCGGCATCCAGTGTCAGCATAATCTCATGTGGCGCTTGTGGATCAATTTTTTGCATCACCCGCACAATTTTTTTCAATTCATCCATCAAATTATTTTTATTTTGTAAGCGCCCGGCAGTATCCGCCAATAAAATATCGATATTTTTGGCTTTTGCCGATTCCAGTGCATCATACAGCACCGAAGCCGAATCGGAACCACTGCTTTGCGCCACCACCGGAATATGGTTGCGTTCGCCCCAAACTTGCAACTGCTCGACTGCTGCCGCACGGAATGTGTCGCCTGCCGCCAACATCACCGATTTGCCTTGCGACTGGAACTGGCGTGCCAATTTACCGATGGTGGTGGTTTTGCCGACACCGTTGACCCCGACCATTAAAATCACAAACGGTTTTTTATCCGCCACCACCAACGGCTGTGCCACCGGCTGCAAAATATTCGCCATTTCCTCTTTCAATTTTTGATACAACTGCTCTGCATCGCGCAACTCTTTTTTCGAGGCATGCTGGGTCAGATTGTTAATGATTTTGGTGGTGGTCGGCATACCGATATCGGCGATCAACAGCTGCTCTTCCAGCTCTTCAAACAACTCATCATCGATTTTTTTGCCAGTGAATAGATTACGAAATCCGGAACCTAGGTTCTGTTTAGTTTTTACCAAGCCTTTCAGCAAACGGCTGAAAAAGCCGCCTTCGCTCGGTTTTTCTTGTTCTTTGGGTTGTGCTTGCGCCTGCGCCAACCGCACTTTCTCGGCGGCTTCCTGCTCAGCTTGTTGCTGCGCTAATGCTTCGGCTTGTCTAGCGGCTTCTTGTTCTGCTTGCTGCTGCGCCAACCGCACTTTTTCAGCGGCTTCATGCTCAGCCTGCTGTTGCGCTAATGCTTCGGCTTGTATCGCCGCTTCTTGCTCTGCTTGCTGCTGCGCCAACCGCACTTTCTCTGCGGCTTCTTGCTCAGCTTGTTGTTGCGCCAAGCGTGCTTGTTCAGCAGCTTCCTGCTCTGCTTGCTGCTGCGCCAAGCGTGCCTTTTCAGCGGCTTGCTGCTCGGCCTGCTGTTGCGCTAATGCTTCGGCTTGTCTCACCGCTTCTTGTTCAGCTTGTTGTTGCGCCAACTGCACTTTCTCTGCGGCTTGCTGTTCAGCCTGCTGTTGTACTAATGCTTCGGCTTGTCTCGCCGCTTCTTGTTCAGCTTGTTGTTGCGCCAACTGCACTTTCTCTGCGGCTTGCTGTTCAGCCTGCTGTTGTACTAATGCTTCGGCTTGTCTCGCCGCTTCTTGTTCAGCTTGTTGTTGCGCCAACTGCACTTTCTCTGCGGCTTGCTGTTCAGCCTGCTGTTGTACTAATGCTTCGGCTTGTCTCGCCGCTTCTTGTTCTGCTTGCTGCTGCGCCAACGTTTCAACTTGCTGTTCTGTCTGCTGTTGCTCTTTGCTGCCCAAGCCTAACCAAGACCAAAAACCGCTCTTTTTCTTATTATCCGTCATTCCCGTTTTCTCACTAATACCCAGTCAATTCAGTGATGAAGTAAAGTCTGTTAAAGACCATTCAAATTGAGGGCTAGTTTATCACTTAACCGCTTTTTTTGTGAAATTTTCTCACCCACACTTTGATGATTTCGTCGCCTGTTTGATCAGCTGCAAGGTCAATTCACAGGATTTGACAAATGACGGGATCGGTAAAAATTCAAATTTAGAGTGAAAGTTATGTGCGCCGGTGAAATAGTTCGGAGTGGTAATGCCTTTCACGGAAAGTGCTGCACCGTCGGTGCCGCCACGCATTGGGGTGACTTTTGCAGTGATGTCGAGCTGTTGCATGGCGCTGAACAGTAAATCGATTGAGCGGCGATCATCGGTTAAAGTGTTGGCGATATTGCCGTAAATATCCTCAATTTTACACTCGACTCTGATTTGTGGATATTGCTGTTGTAGTTGTGTAACTGATTGTAAAATAAAATCTTTACGCTGTTCAAAAGCAGTTTTATCAAAATCGCGAATTGCAATTTGCAGCTTAGCTTGGCTTTGGTTGGCGTCAACACGGTTGAACCACCAATAGCCCTCTTTTTGTTCGGTGCATTCCGGTGTTTGATTGCGATCGAAACGGCTGATCAAATCATGGGCGACTAAAATTGGGTTGACCATCACGCCTTTTGCCGACATTGGGTGGGCGCTGATACCGTAGATGGTAATGTCGGCAGCAGCGGCATTAAAGTTCTCGTACACCACTTCACCCAATTCACAACAGTCGATAGTATAAGCAAAATCCGGTTTGAAGCGGGTTAGATCCAGCTGTTTTGCGCCACGTAAACCAATCTCTTCGTCAGGCACAAAAGCAATATAAATATCGCCGGTCGGGATTTTTTGTTGTTGAATGATCGAAAGTGCGGTCATGATATTTGCAATCGCCGCTTTGTTGTCGGCACCCAACACGCTGGTACCGTCACTGAAAATGATTTCTTGCCCTTGATAGGCAAGAATTTCAGGGTGTTCGGCGACTTTCAACTTAATATTTTGTGCCGGATTTAATACCAGATCTGTACCGTCAAAGCGTTTAATTTGTGGTGAAATTTGTGCCGACAGCGCAACATCGACGGTATCCATATGTGCCACAAACCCAATTGGCGTAGCATTCGGCACGCTGCCGGGCAAAAGTGCGGTTACATTGGCATATTGATCAATATGAATCTGGCTTAAGCCCAGCTGTTTTAATTCTTCCGACAATAATTCCGCCATTTTCCATTGCCCATCCGAGCTGGGCACGCTTGAAGCTGCGGCATTACTTTGGCTGCTGATCGCCAGATAACGAAAAAAGCGTTCAATTAACTGTTGTTGCATTGTGTTCTCCTTGCATCATGTTCTGCTTATTATTCAGTTATGCTTTCGGGTAAGTGTAGCCACTGTCAAAACCGAGCGGAATCCCGAGCCACCAGTAAACATACAACACCAGGGTCAAGACGATAAATAGGCCGATGGTATAAGGAATCATCATCGAACACAATGTGCCGACGCCGGTATTTTTGCAGTACCGTTGGCAGTATGAAATCAACAGCGGATAAAAGGCAAACATTGGGGTGGATACGTTGACCACCGAGTCACTGATGCGAAATGCAGCTTGGGTTAGTTCCGGCGAAATATTTACCGACATCAGCATCGGCACCAAAATAGAGGATAAAATCGCCCATTTTGAGGTGGCGGAGGTGATAATAATATTTAAAAGTGCGGTCAGGATTAATACGCCGAAAATCGTAATACCGGACGGCATTTGCAGTGATTTCAAGAACTCAGCGCCTGATAAGGCGATTAGCGTGCCGATGCCGGATCGGTTAAACGAGTACAGAAATTGGGCGCAAAAGAATGAAAATACGATGAAAGGCACTAAGGTATAGGTGATCTTTTCCATTGATTTCGTCACTGTTCGTGTGTCACAGAAGGTTTTGGCGATCACACCATGAATCAGTGATGGTACAGCAAAAAACAACAGCAATAACGGCACGATGATCTGCATAATCGGAGCAGTCGGGCTGGTCAGCGAGCCTTCCGGTGAGCGTAATAATGAATTTTGCGGAGCTGCAACAGCAAATAATCCGATGGCGATCAAAATGAAAACCGCACTTGCCCAACGAAAGGCTTTTAAATCCAGTGCAGAAGGTTGCTGGATATCAATGTGTGCTGAATCTAATTCGTTGGAAAGCGGCATGGTTCTTTTTAAACGTGGATCGATGATTTTGTCAGTAATATACCAACATACACCAATCACAAAAAACGTGCTGCCGAAACTCAAAAAGTAGTTCGCTAAAATATTGACTTCATAACTTGGATCAATAATACGTGCCGCATTTTGGGTAAAACTTTGCATAATCGGATCGATAATGGATGGCGTGAAACTGGCTGAGAAGCCACCCGCCAAGCCGGCAAATGATGCGGCAATGCCGGATAACGGATGTTTACCGACAGAATAGAAAATCAGTGCTGCGACCGGCATTAAAATCACATAGGCAGAATCGGATGCGATGTGTGCAAAAACCGCAACTGTAATCACTGCCGGTGTCACAATGTTTTGGGGTATAACATTTAAAGCGCGGCTTAAGCCGACATTGATAAAACCACTTGCCTCAGCAATACCAATACCGATGGTGGCAACAATGGTAATACCTAGAGGGGGAAAATTAACGAAGTTTTTGGTCAGCGAAGTCAAAAAAGCCAAAATTTCAGACGGTTGGAATAAATTAACAATCACCAATGGCTGCTGCGTAATTGGATTGATATAGTCAAAACTGAAGTAAGATAATCCCCACGAGAGCAGCCAGCAAATAATCAGGGCATATACAAACAACATGGTAATATCCGGCAATTTATTGCCGATATATTCGATTTTTTGCAGCCAATCACGCTTTATGGCTAATTTTTCTGACATTTTGAAAGTTCCTAATATTGAAGAATAAGAAAGTATTTGTAGCAGCTTATGTTGTTCTAGTAAAGAAAAAGGGACTACCCAGACAAGTAATCCCTTTTAGCAATACTCTATAAAGTGCGGTCAGGTCAGCGGCTTAATGTGACTGATCCAATTGTCCGTGATCCTCGATAGCCGGTTGGTTTTCGTCAAACTCCGGCAGAGGTTTATGTTGGCTGGCGATAAAACTGTAGATCACCGGCAACACAAACAGGGTGAACAATGTGCCGATTGCCAAACCGGAGATGATGACCACACCAATACTGAAACGCGAGATTGCACCGGCGCCAGAGGCGTACAACAAAGGAATCAGCCCGGCGATCATCGCGGCGGTGGTCATCAAAATCGGGCGCAAACGAATACGAGCCGCTTCGGAAATTGCCTCGATACGGTTTTTACCGTGTAATAACTGCTCTTCTTTGGCGACTTCACA
This sequence comes from Testudinibacter aquarius, assembly GCF_004342725.1. GTDB lineage: Bacteria > Pseudomonadota > Gammaproteobacteria > Enterobacterales > Pasteurellaceae > Chelonobacter > Chelonobacter aquarius. Next base: position 143,119 of record NZ_SMCP01000002.1, read on the forward strand.
CATTAAAATGCCGTGCTTGGTGATCAGTCCGACTAAGGTGATCAACCCGACCTCCGAGTAGATATTCAAAGTTGTACCGACAAGCCCCAAGAAGTTGAGCAGATTAAGCATTAAGAGTGCACCACTGATTGCCAGCGGCACTGAAACCATGATCACTAGCGGGTCACGAATCGATTCAAATTGAATTGCCAAGACTAAGAAGATAATGATTACCGCTAAACCGAAAGTGGTTGCCAACGTATTGCCTTCTTGTACATATTGCCGTGATTCACCACGGAAATCATAAGTGTAGCCTTGTGGCAATAGCTCGGCACCACTGGTTTGGAACCATTGAACGGCATCACCGATCGATCCGGTTGGGACGCCACTGATCACCGCAGAATTTAGCTGGTTAAAGCGTGGCAGCGACAGCGGTTGGGTTTTTAGTTCCAGTTTAATTAAGCTGCTGAGCGGTACCGCACGTCCATCGGCGGCAATCAGGGAGTAGCTGCTCATTGATTCCGGATTCAGGCGTTTCTTGCGCTCCACTTCCGAAATAATTTTATAAGCACGTCCTTCAATATCCACTCGAGTAACGGTAGCGCCGGAGAGGAAACTGCCTAAGGTGGCGCTGATTTGGCTCATGGTAATACCGTAGGAGTTGGCTTTGTCCATATCGATATCCATGTGCATTTCGGCGGTGTCGAAGCTCAAGTCCAGATTAGAGAAGATAAATTGTCCGGACCGTTGTGCCGCCTGCCACACAGATTGAGCAATCAGCACCAAATCGGAGTAGTCATTCGGGGTGGTGATTACAAACGACACCGGCATCCCCTGCTCGCCGGTATCAATTTCTGGGAACGGAAAGCCGGAAACCGAAATTTCCGGGATATGTTTGGCTTTGTTGTTCAGATCTGCCATGATTTGGGCTTGGCTACGACTGCGTTCAGACCAGTCCACCAGTGTGGCAATTGCCAGCGCATTGTTCGAGGCAGGCACCCCGGAAATGACCTGGGAAAATTGAATTTCAGGCGTCTCTTTCAACAAGGCTTCGTAAGCTTTCATCGAGTCTTGTATATAGTCGATATTTTTATTGGCGGAAGTGGTTCCAATCGCCAATAAGGCGCCTTTATCCTCATTTGGTACCAGCTCGTTGGATAGTGAGGTGAACAATACGGGGAGTGTGGCGAAAATAATCCCAGCAAAGCCCAACACCCAAATGCGGTTTGCCATGGTGAGAGCCAATAAAGTGCGGTAACCTTCGGTTAGTTTGTGCAAGAATCCTTCGACACAGCGTTCCAATTTGCTTGGCGTAGCGCTAGCTTTCAATAGGTTGGCACACATCATTGGTGATAAGGTCAGGGCAATCACGCCGGAGATTAAAACCGCCCCCGCCAACGTCAAGGCAAACTCTTTGAACAATGTACCGGTGATTCCACCCATCAGTGCCATCGGCGAGTAAACTGCACACAGGGCGATGGTCATCGAAATGACGGGAACGGCGATTTCTCGTGTTCCAATAATGGCTGCACGGAACGGTGTTTCACCCAACTTGATGTGGCGGTCAACATTTTCCAAGACCACGATCGCATCGTCCACCACCAAACCAATTGCCAGAATCATTGCCAGCAGTGTCATCAAGTTAATAGAGAAATCAAAGGCTTGCAACAACATAATGACGCCAATCAGTGAGATCGGAATCGTCACCACCGGCACAATCATGGCACGGAAAGAACCGAGGAACATGGTAATCACCACCAATACGATCAAGGTCGCTTCCAAAATGGTTTTCACCACCTCATCAATCGAGCTGTTAATCGCAATCGTACGGTCATACAACACTTTCGCCTGAATACTCGGCGGTAAGTTCTTCTGAATAGTGTCTAATAACGGATAGATATTTTCGATCACGGTCAGCGGGTTGGCGCTGGACGCCGGTTCGATTGACAATACTACTGCATTTTCGCCATTGGCAACAGCACGTGCATTATCGCTTTCTTGATCCAGTTCGACAGTAGCAATATCACTTAAATGGACTAATTTATCATTGTCAGCACTGATCACCAGATTTTTTAGCTGCTCAACATCGGTGGTAGTGGTGTTGACTTTATTTTTGATGACGGTGTACCAGCCGTTGGTGCTACCTGCGGCGGTCTGCACATTGTTGCTGGAAAGTGCGGTCATCACTCTTGGGGCAGAAAGCCCTAAGGCAGCCATTTTTTGTGGATCCAACCAAATTCGCATGGCATACGGCGTACCACCGAAAATATCGACTTTAGCCACGCCGGGAATGGTGAAAAACTGCGGTTTGACCACCCGTTGGATATAGTCGGTCACTTGGCTTGGGTCAAGCTGTTCAGAAGTGAAACTGACATACATCATCCCCGAACCACCCGTTGAAGAGGTGATGGTCGGGTCGTCAATATCACTCGGCAAGGCAGAGCGCACCGAATTGACTTTAGCAAGAATATCCGCCAATGCTGCATTCGGATCGGTATTCAATTTCATTTTGACGGTAATGGTCGATACGCTTTGGCGGCTGCTGGATGACATATAATCAATATTGTCCGCTTGCGCAATTGCTTCTTCCAACTGTGAGGTCACGAACGCCTGAATCAGGTTAGCATCGGCACCGGCATAGACGGTGCTGACGTTGATCACCGTGGTGGTCATTTTCGGGTATTCGCGCACCGTCAATTTGGACACCGCTTGCAAACCCAAAATCACAATCAGAATGCTGATTGCGGCAGCCAAGACTGGACGACGAATAAAAATATCTGTAAAACGCATATATTTTCCTATCTTTTTGTCTGATTTTGCTTACAACTTCGGTGTTGCAGCAGGCTGCTCAGTACCAACACCGGCTTGGTCTGAAACCACGACAAGACTGCCATTACTCAACCGCTGTTGTCCGCCGGTTACGATGATATCACCGAACTGTAATGAACCGCTCTTCAAATGAGAATAGATACCGCTGCGTTCTAAGGTGTTGACGGTAACCAAATTTGCACGATACATCTTATCCAGATTTTGATTATCGGCATATTTTTCTTTGTCCGCTTCGGAAAGTGCGGTCAAGCGATACACACTTTCACCGTACATATTGTAGGCAATTGCCACTTGTGGCAACACGATTTGATCGTATTCGGTGGTCAGTGCAACCCGCACTCGGGCAAACATACCGGACAGCAATTTGTCACGACTGTCTTCAACGGTGGCTTGCAAATCGATCAAGCCACTGGTTGAGGTAACCGCCGGCTCGATCGCCGAAATTTTGGCAGAGAACGTTTCACCGACAAAAGCATCGACGACTGCAGTGACTTTTTGCCCGATAAACAGATTTTCTAAGCTATTTTGTCCTAAAGAAAAATCAATTTTGGTGGTGCTTATGTCTTCCACCCGCACCATTGCCTGCCCAATGGTGACATATTGTCCAACATTGACTTGGATGATCCCGGTGACGCCGTCAAACGGCGCATAAATTTGGCGACGAGCAATGGTGGCTTTGGCCGCTTCAATATTGGCAACCAACGCCCGATAGCTGGATTCGGCATTGTCCAATTCACTTTTTGACACACTTTTACTGCGGAACAGGGTTTGATAACGTTGGTAGTTGGCCTGTACGGAGGTTAATTGAGCTTGATAAGCGGCTAAATTGGCTTTTTCCACATCAGAGTCCAGTTCGATCAGTAAATCCCCTTTTTTAACGTGTTGCCCGGCCTGCACAAAAATTGACTTCACGCTACCCGCCATTTGCGAACTGAGCATTGCTCCTTGATTTGGACGGATAATCCCGGTGGCTTCGATAGCCGGTGTCCATTGTTGAGTCTGTACTGTGGTCACTGTGACTGGGTTGATTGCTTCCGGCATATTGGCAAAATAGGCAGCCATGCCGCGTGATTTTATTATTTGTAAGCCGATCACGGCGGCAAACGCCAGAATAACAATGAGAAGCACCAATTTCATCACAAAAGAGCGCGATCTCTTAGGCTTGTTAGTTTGAATATCTGACATAAAAAAACTCCGTAAGAATAAAAATAGGATTGGTTTTGTAGTTAATAGCAAATACTTTGCCAAGTTCTGCGGATCACATCTTCAAGCATTTCAACAGCATAGGATTCATCATAATGTGCTTGCCGAAAAGCCAGTTTGATGGCGCTTCCTAAGCTTAGCGCAAATAAAACATCATGTGGCAAGCTGGATAGAACTCGTTGCTTCTGCCCATGTTTAATAAATGTATTCCAGATATCTCGGCGTTGGTGGCAGCTTTTAACGAGCTCACTAAATCCGGGAAGGCTGTCATATTGGTAGAAATTCTTTAAAACATGCGGATTTTGCTCGAAAAATTCCCAAAAATTCCACCACATTTGACGATATTGCTCAAACAGCGGTGCATCAGGATTGTGCTTTTTAACTAGCTGGGCATCAATTCGCGCAAAGAGATATTTTGCCAAATTGCTTAACAACTCTTCTTTATTGGTAAAATAGATATAAATCGTGCCGACGGAAATGCCCGCGGCTTTGGCGATTTTTTGCATCGACAGGGTGTGTAAACCGTCTTCTGCCATCAATTTTTCTGTTGCAACAAGGATTTGCTGGGCAGTTTGCGTTTCAGAATATTGCATGGGTTGAACCGACCTCAAAACGGTTAAATGAATGAACGTTCATTTTAGTCAGTTTGGTGTTGCAATTCAAGAAATAAAACAATGATTTGATTGTTTTTCGTTCTATTTAGTGCTGAGTCAGCCTTAAAAGTGCGGTTATATATGACTATTCAATTGAAGCGACTTAAAATTAATGACAGCATACCTGCGGCAATTAATGGTCCAACCGGAACGCCTTTGAAAAAAGCCACTCCGGCGATAGTACCGATTAACAGCCCTGTGATGATTGATGGATGAGCACTCATTAACGTGACACCCCGCCCACCGAGCCAAGCAACAAAAATACCGACAACGATGGCAAGTATCATTTTCCAATTGAATAATAAGCTGCCGATGCCATCCAATTTGATTTTGCCTGAAACCAGCGGGCTGAGCACACCAATGGTCAATACCGTAATACCGATGTGTAATCCGTATTTTTCAAGCCACGGAATATGCCGTTCTAATGGCGTTTGCTGCATCAGCAGCAACACGGCTGCAGAAATAATAATAGAATTATTATGGCTGAAGTAACCGAGAATAATCAGAAAAATCAACATCGCTGCGGCAGCGTTAAACTGAAAGAAAGACATAAAATTTTAAATTAGAGGGATAATAATACCAATCTACTGGTGGGCAGGTGAAAAAGCAAGCGCTTGATCATATTTAATCGTAATATAAAAAATTATATAACCATAAGTTTATCCCGTATGACTTGATATAAATCAAAAGTCTCAAAGGTAAGCGGAAAAATACCTCTTTATAGTCATTAAATCTAGACGGAAAGCATGGATAATTTTATCTTCAAAGTTGTAATTGACCGCACTTTGCATTTTTACACACTATTATGCGGTGAGGTCAGTGGGATTTAAGACAGGTTTCGGGAAATTGAGATGAGTGATTCAAACAGAGAAAACAGTGCCGAATGGCATGTTTGTGGTGTGGTGGTGCAGTGTCGACCACAAGATGTTTTCCCGGTCAAAACCGCTTTGCAACAAATGGATTATACCGAGATCAACGCTGTTGATGAAAATAGTGGCAAACTGGCAGTAGTGATGGAGTCGCACAGCCAGAGCGCTTTATTAGAACGTATGGAGGCGGCGCGCAATATTCATGGCGTATTGGCTGTCTCTTTGGTGTATCACCAACAAGATCAGAATTAATCAATCGGATGTGGGAACAGACGGAGGAACAGATGAATCTAAGTCGTCGTGAATTTATGAAAGCCAATGCTGCAACGGCAGCAACTATGGCTGCCGGTTTAAGTATTCCGGTGGTGAATGTCGCTGCTGCGGATAACACCATAAAATGGGATAAAGCGGTTTGCCGTTTTTGTGGTACTGGTTGTAGCGTGTTGGTCGGCACACAAAACGGACGTGTGGTGGCATCACAAGGAGATCCGGATTCCGAAGTGAATCGTGGTTTGAACTGTATCAAGGGCTATTTCCTGCCGAAAATTATGTACGGTAAAGACCGTCTGACTCAGCCAATGTTGCGGATGAGCAATGGACAATATGACAAACACGGTGAATTTACCCCGGTCAGTTGGGATGTTGCCTTTAATACCATGGCAGATAAGTTTAAAGCAGCGATTGCTAAGAATGGACGTAATGCCGTAGGTTGTTTCACTTCCGGACAATCCACGATTTGGGAAGGTTATGCCCTGAACAAATTATACAAAGCCGGATTACGTTCCAACAACGTTGACCCTAATGCGCGTCACTGCATGGCTTCTGCTGCGGTGGCGTTTTTGCGTACCTTTGGTATTGATGAACCGATGGGCTGCTATGACGATATCGAACAAGCCGATGCTTTCGTGCTGTGGGGGTCGAATATGGCGGAAATGCACCCGATTTTATGGTCGCGAATTACCGATCGCCGCTTGTCAAAACCAGACAGTCAAGTCTTTGTGTTATCGACTTTTGAGCACCGCTCTTTTGAATTGGCAGACTACGGTTTGGTATTCACGCCACAAAGTGACTTGGCAATTCTGAACTATATCATCAATTATTTGATCCAAAATGATGCGATCAACTGGGATTTTGTCAACAAACATACCAAATTCAAAAAAGGCGACACCGATATCGGTTACGGCTTACGCCCTGAACATCCGTTAGAACAAAAAGCACAAAACGCCGGTAGCGGTAAAATGCACGACAGCACCTTTGACGAGCTGAAAGCTATGGTTGCCGAATATACGCTGGATAAAGCACACGAAATCAGTGGCGTGCCGAAAGATCAACTGGAAGCCTTGGCAAAACTGTATGCGGATCCGAACAAGAAAATTGTCTCTTACTGGACCATGGGCTTTAACCAACATACTCGTGGTGTGTGGGTTAACCATTTGATGTATAACGTTCACTTGTTGACCGGTAAAATTTCATTACCGGGCTGCGGGCCATTCTCGTTGACCGGACAGCCGTCAGCCTGTGGTACTGCGCGTGAAGTGGGAACGTTTGCCCACCGTTTGCCGGCGGACATGGTGGTGACGAATGAGAAACACCGTGAGATTTGTGAAAAAGCGTGGAAACTGCCGAAAGGTACCATTTCAGATAAAGTCGGTTATCATGCCGTTGCTCAAGACCGTGCATTAAAAGACAGAAAAATGAATGTGTTATGGGTGATGTGTAACAACAACATGCAGGCAGGTCCGAATATCAATGAAGACCGTTTGCCGGGCTGGCGCGATCCGGAAAACTTTATCATTGTTTCCGATCCTTATCCGACTGCCAGTGCGTTGTCTGCCGATTTGATTCTGCCAACTTCAATGTGGGTGGAAAAAGAAGGGGCTTACGGTAATGCGGAACGCCGCACTCAATTTTGGCATCAACTCGTGCCGAAAACCGGAGATTCTCGTTCTGATTTATGGCAGTTGGTCGAATTTGCCAAATATTTCAAAGTGGAAGAAGTTTGGGAAGAAGAGCTGTTGGCGCAAATGCCAGAATATCGTGGCAAAACACTCTACGATATTTTATTTACCAATGGACAAGTAGATAAATTCCCAATCAGTGATTGGGACGACAGCGTGTTGAATGATGAATCGCGCCATTTTGGCTACTACATTCAAAAAGGCTTGTTCGAAGAATATGCTGAGTTTGGTCGAGGTCATGGCCATGATTTGGCTGATTTTGATGTGTACCACAAAGCGCGTGGTTTGCGCTGGCCGGTAGTGGAAAACAAAGAGACTCTGTGGCGTTACCGTGAGGGTTATGACCCGTATGTCAAAGCCGGAGAAGGCGTGAATTTCTACGGACAGCCGGACGGACGTGCGATTATTCTTGCTGTGCCGTATGAGCCGCCTGCGGAAGCGCCGGATCAAGAGTACGACTTGTGGTTATCCACCGGCCGTGTATTGGAGCATTGGCATACCGGCACCATGACCCGTCGTGTGCCTGAGCTGCACCGCTCTTTCCCGAATAACTTGCTGTATATGCATGCATTGGATGCCAAAGAACGAGGTATGCGTCATGGCGACAAAGTCAAAGTGATTTCTCGCCGCGGCGAAATGGAAACTTATTTGGATACCCGTGGGCGTAATAAAGTGCCGCAAGGTTTGGTGTATACCACTTTCTTTGATGCCGGTCAGTTGGCAAACGTATTGACGTTGGATGCAACCGATCCGATTTCAAAAGAGACCGACTTCAAAAAATGTGCGGTTAAAGTGGTTAAAGCTTAAGTTTAGGCCAATTGATGAATAAGCCAACGGTTAATCCGAACCGTCGTCGTTTTTTGAAAGACGCAACTCGCACTGCCGGTGGGTTGGCGGGAATCGGATTGCTGCTTGGCTTGCAGCAGCAACAAAGTCTGGCAAGAGAAGGCGTGGCGCTACGTCCACCTTTTGCGCTAGAGAATGATAAAGATTTTGCCGCAGCGTGCATTCGTTGTGGGCAGTGTGTGCAAGCTTGTCCTTATGACATGCTGCATTTGGCGTCATTGTTATCACCGTTGGAAGCCGGAACGCCTTATTTTATCGCACGCGATAAGCCGTGTGAAATGTGTGAGGATATTCCCTGTGCTAAAGCTTGTCCGAGTGGGGCGTTGGACTCGACCCAAGATAATATCGATGATTCGCGTATGGGACTTTCGGTACTGCTGGATCAAGAAACCTGTCTGAATTGGCAAGGCTTGCGCTGTGATGTTTGTTATCGGGTTTGCCCGTTAATCGATAAGGCGATTACGTTAGAAATGCAGCATAACAATCGCAGTGACCGTCATGCCAAATTTATACCGACGGTTCATTCGGACGCTTGCACCGGCTGTGGTAAATGTGAACAAGCTTGCGTGTTGGAAGAAGCAGCGATTAAGGTATTGCCGATGGCGTTGGCAAAAGGCATGTTAGGGCAGCACTACCGCTTGGGTTGGGAAGAGAAAGAAAAAGCCGGACATTCCTTATTGCCTGATGAGATGATTAAGTTACCGACTCGCTTACCGGAAACCTTGCCGGTGGAGAATCGATAATGGCAAATCCGATTAATCAGGCAGGACGGGAAGCCCGACAAAAATTGGGCTGGTGGCATGCCAACCGTTTTCTGTTTTGGCGGCGGCTGAGCCAGCTGAGTATTCTGGCAATGTTTCTCAGTGGACCATTATGGAATGTGTGGATTCTACGTGGCAACTACAGTAGCAGCATGTTACTGGACACGATTCCGCTTTCTGATCCACTGATGTTGGCGCAAAGTCTGGCGGCAGGACATCTGCCGTTGTTTACCGCACTTTTGGGCGGGATTATCGTGATCGCGGTATACGCATTACTCGGCAGCAAGGTGTTTTGTGGATGGTGTTGTCCGCTGAATGTAGTGACCGATGCGGCAGCGTGGCTAAGACGTAAATTGAATATTCGTCAAAGCGCCAAGCTCGACCGCACTTTGCGTTACGGCATTCTGATCATGATTTTAATCGGAAGCGCGGTCAGCGGCATGCTGTTATGGGAGTGGATTAATCCGGTTGCGGCATTGGGGCGAGCTTTGATTTACGGCTTTGGTGCTACGCTCTGGTTGATTTTAGCGCTGTTTTTATTTGATTTATTGTTAGTCGAACACGGTTGGTGTGGACACCTTTGTCCGATTGGTGCCGCTTACGGCGTGATTGGCGCCAAAGGCATCATTCGGGTGAAAGTCATTGAGCGTGAGCGTTGTGATCGCTGTATGGACTGCTTTAATGTTTGCCCGGAGCCACAGGTTTTGAGAAGTCCTTTGTTTGGCAGCAAAGATGAAAGTTTATTAGTTTTATCCCGTGATTGCATCAGTTGTGGTCGTTGTGTTGATGTGTGTCCGGAATCCGTTTTTCAGTTTACGACAAGATTTGATCATGCGAGGAGTGAGCGATGATTAAAAATACAAAAGCATTAGTATTGGTCAGTTTATTATTGGGTGGCGTATGCACACCGATTTTGGCACAGGACGTACAGCCCGTCGGCAAAGATATTGCCAGTTCCCCGGAAAGTATTGCACCGGCATTTCATAACCAGCCAAAAGAAAATGAGTTGGCGCCGTTGAATTATGTGAACCAACCACCGATGGTGCCACACAGTACTAAAAATTATCAGGTAACCAAAAATACCAATCAATGCCTGGATTGCCACAGTGTGCAGGCGTCTCGTACTACCGGTGCAACTCGTATCAGCCCGACCCATTTTATCAGTCGTGATGGCGTTGTCAGCGGAGAAGTCTCCCCACGTCGCTATTTTTGTGTTCAGTGCCACGTTTCGCAATCTGATGTTGAACCAATTGTGCCGAACGAGTTCAAACCATTGCCCGGCTACGGTGAAAAATAAGGAGATTGCTCATTATGTTAAAGAACCTTATTAAGCGTTTTTGGCACTGGTTTCGTTCGCCGAGCAAAATTGCGGTCGGCACGTTGTTAGTCGTGGCTTTTATTGCCGGGATTGTTTCTTGGGTCGGCTTCAATTACGGTATGGAGCAGACTAATACCGAGGAATTCTGTATCAGTTGTCACAGCAATGATGTCTATCCGGAATATTTACATACTGCCCACTACCAAAACCGCAGTGGTGTGAAAGCGACTTGTCCGGATTGCCATGTGCCGCATGAGTTTGTACCGAAGATGATCCGCAAGCTGCAAGCCAGTCGCGAAGTGTATGCTCATGTGATGGGCTATACCGACACAATCGATAAATTTAATTCTCGTCGTTTGCATATGGCAGAGCGTGAGTGGGAGCGAATGAAAGCCAATGATTCACAAGAGTGTCGCAACTGCCACAACTTCGATAACATGGATTTCAGCCAACAAAAAACCGTTGCGGCAAAAATGCACGAAAAAGCGATCAAAGACGGCAACACTTGTATTGATTGTCACAAAGGTATTGCCCACCAATTGCCGGATATGCGCGATGTGAAAGATGTAAAAGCATATTAAGTACTGAAATATTCTTTCGCTAAAAACCTGAACTGTGTGGTTCAGGTTTTTTTATATAAAATCTATTACTGAAATAGTTATTCTTTATCAGTGTTTTAATTGAATAATTACTTTAATTGATGTAAAAACTCCGTAAAAATTTGAAAAATGATGCTATAATCTTCAAATTAACTAGTTGATGATTAAATTTCAACCTTTTGATGAGATCTGGCTCACTTAAATATCGATAAATTTTTATCGACAGGAACGGAATATGTACAGTAACCATTGGACAACGTTATTCAAATTAAACTTCTACAGCAAAGCACGCGGTTACTCTCCGATATTATTGTTTTTGCTTGCGCCACTATATTTGAGTAAAAGCTATGCCGGGGTGATTCGGCATGATATTGATTATAGCGACTATATCCAATTTGGAAATAACGCCGGCAAATATGCAGCCGGTAATCAGAATGTTGCGGTCTATAAAAAAGACGGTAATCAGAATATTGGCAGTCGTGAAGCGGACGGCAAAAATAGCATTCCACTAATGCCGGATTTCTATTCAGTTTCGGATAAAGGCTTCGCGACACCGTTCAGTTATAATATGGTTGTAACTGCCGCACATATGAAAGAGAGATATACTAACGAAACCTACGGCAAACGGTTTTATCGCACCGATTTATCGCTATTTGAAAACAGTAATACTTCCGATAAAGATATAAAAGAACAAACCTATTTAAAATTTATCTTATCTGCGGAAAGTATTGCACGAAATGAATACGGATATAAACCGGATATCAACTCTATCAATGGCTCTTATTTCCGCAATGCGGAAGATATCGGTGTTGATACGTCGGTTATTCGCACCGATAAAATGATGTTTGATACCATTCCCTATCCTGTTGCCACTTTCAGTAATGTTGCCAAGGAGGATTTGCTGGCACGCAATGGCGCCGGGATCTTTCTGCAACCGCTGCAAGGGGCGTATTCTGGCACGGCTGGCAATGTGAGCGCCGATAGTTACCGTTATATCCACGGCAGCTTAACGCAAGTCAAAGAGATTGGTTCGGTTGCCGGGCAAAATGTCTCTTTTTGGCTTGATCCAGAGAGTCAAACCGCACTTGACAGTTCCAGTATGGGTGGCGACAGCGGTTCGCCGGTTTTTTGGTGGGATAAAACCGCACAAAACTGGTTATTGCTCGGCATCAACTCGCAAGGTGGCAACAATGCTAAAGGTTACGGCAAAATTGGGATTATGCAGACCGGCAATCTGACGCAGGTTTTAAACAATACAACAGCAACCCAAAATGTTACAGACGGACAAATAATTAAAATTGATACCAGCAAAAATAATATTGCCGATTTTCAATTGTTTTCCGATGGGCAGAAACAAGCTTCGTTAGAGCTATATAAGCGGCGAGTAATGGGTTTATATCACAGTGGAACGCGTCCTTGGGTTAAAGATCTTTATTTAAATAATAGTGGTGATGGTAGCGTCACGTTGCAAATTGATGGTGACACCAATATTGGCACTATTCCGCTGTATTTTAACAGCAATGCGACTATTCAAGGGCAAGGAAAGTTCGATCTCAGCGGTTTTTCGGTGGCAGAGGGAAAAACCGTCACTTCCAACCTAACGCTTGCCAAAGGCAGTGATTGGCGCAAAGTGGGGGCAGGGACATTACGCATTGCAGGCACCGCACCCGGACAAGGCAGCTTGGCGGTGGGTGAAGGCACGTTAGAACTGGCGAATCAAGGCACGGCAGCAGATAAAGTGATGTTGGCTACCGGGCGTGGTACGGTTAAATTGATTAACCCAAATCAATTAAATAATAACCAAATCTATTTTGGCGTGCGTGGCGGCAAACTGGATTTAAATGGGCATTCACTGAGTTTTAATGATATTTATCACCTCGATCGCGGTGCCAATATTAGCAATGAAAACCATGCGCAAAAATCAACCTTTACCTTTACCGCCGATGGTGAGCGCAACTATTTAGGCAGCTTCAACGGCAATCTGGATCTACAATATAAACCATCACAGCCGACCGCACTTTGGCATTTGCGTGGCGACAGCCGGATTGAGGGCAATTTGCATATTCAACAGGGGCGGGTTAATGTTGCAGCGGATCGATTGATTTATACCACGATACTCAGAAACGGTTACGATATACAAACATCCATCGGCGATGCCGATCGTAGAGAATGGCGCCCGAATAGTTTCCAAGCAAAAACAATCACATTAGATAATGGCGCAATTTTGGGTATCGGGCGCGCTGCAGCAGTAATCGCAGATACCATCACCTTTGCCGGTAACAATCAGTTAGAAATAGCGGTGCAAGATAGCAAGCGCCACAATGCCGATGCCGCCAGTATTAAAGGCGATAAATTCTTGGATCCGACTTTCCATGATCCTTCCCTGAAAGCCAATTTACAGTTTAATGGTGATAATAATCAAATTAATATCACCACGCCGGACGACTTTACTACAACCATTGAAGGTGGTATGCATGGTGCAGCTGCGATTAATACCGCAGGAAAAGGCCGTGTTATCTGGAAAAACAACAGCCCAACAGTGCTGCAAACTAAAATCACGGCGAAGGATACCGCACTTCAAATCGACAACAGCGCCAGTTTGGATCTCTCCTTGAGCAGCAACAGCGATAATATTGTGCTAAATAACCAGAAACAAGCCACGCTACGTTTTGCGCCATCAGCAACGGTCTTGGGCGAAAACACTAAGATCAATCTGGATAACGACAGCCAGTTAACCTTTGCCGGAATGAGCCAAAATACCACTCAACGTGCGGTGGCAATTAATGCCAATATTAATACCGTGAACAACAATGGCGTATTACCGACAATTACGCTATCCGATGAGAATACCACTTTCCATTTTAAACAATCGCAATTAGACAGCAATCTGACATTAAAAAATGGCGCATTAGGCTTACATAACGCGTTGACCATCAGTGGTGATTTCTCGACAAACCCGGAATATGCATTGAGCACGTTGGTATTTGGTAATATCAACCAAGCACAACTTAAACCGGTAAACGGAACGGAATATGAATTAACCAATAAATTGACGGTTAATGGACATGTCAGCGGTGTTGTACAGCCGGTTTTCTCCTTGTCTGATGAGGTAACAACAATGCTAGTCGATTCGGTGCAGAAATTGACATTTGTCGACTATAACAGCGGCTCGCTATATTTTATCAATGCGCCGCGTATTGTGAATAAAGGCGTAGAATTTAGTTTTACCCAAGACGATAAACATACTTTCTTAATCGATCAAGCAAAAATATCTGCAGCAGAGAAAGCTGCCGCTGAAAAAGCCGCTGCCGAAAAAGCCGCTGCTGAACAAGCCGCGGCAGAGAAAGCTGCCGCCGATAAAGCCGCTGCCGAACAAGCTGCCGCAGAAAAAGCCGCTGCTGAGAAAGCGGCTGCAGAGAAAGCTGCCGCAGAAAAAGCCGCTGCTGAGAAAGCCGCAGCCGAAAAAGCTGCTGCAGAAAAAGCTGCCGCAGAACAAGCTGCGGCAGAGAAAGCTGCTGCCGAACAAGCTGCCGCAGAGAAAGCTGCCGCAGAGAAAGCTGCCGCAGAGAAAGCTGCCGCAGAGAAAGCCGCCGCTGAAAAAGCCGCTGCCGAAAAAGCCGCTGCTGAGAAAGCGGCTGCAGAGAAAGCTGCCGCAGAGAAAGCTGCCGCAGAGAAAGCTGCCGCAGAGAAAGCTGCCGCTGAAAAAGCCGCTGCCGAAAAAGCCGCTGCCGAAAAAGCCGCTGCTGAACAAGCCGCCGCTGAGAAAGCCGCCGCAGAACAAGCTGCTGCAGAGAAAGCTGCTGCTGAACAAGCTGCCGCAGAAAAAGCCGCTGCCGAAAAAGCGGCTGCCGAACAAGCTGCAGCAGAGAAAGCAGCTGCTGAAAAAGCCGCCGCTGAAAAAGCTGCCGCAGAACAAGCAGCTGCAGAGAAAGCAGCTGCCGAAAAAGCTGCCGCCGATAAAGCTGCTGCTGAACAAGCCGCTGCTGAGAAAGCCGCAGCTGAAAAAGCGGCTGCTGAACAAGCCGCTGCTGAAAAAGCGTCTGCTGAACAAGCCGCTGCTGAACAAGCTGCTGCCGAAAAAGCCGCTGCAGAAAAAGCTGCCGCAGAACAAGCAGCTGCAGAGAAAGCTGCTGCTGAACAAGCTGCTGCGGAACAAGCGGCTGCGGAACAAGCTGCCGCTGAGAAAGCCGCCGCAGAACAAGCGGCTGCAGAGAAAGCGGCTGCCGAAAAAGCCGCTGCAGAAAAAGCGGCTGCTGAACAAGCCGCTAAAATCAGCTTATCGGTAAAAACAGCGCCGGAAGTTGGCGAATATTTAACCTTGATTGGCAGTGCTCGTAATATAGTCAATATTAATTTAAATAATGCCCAGTCTGGCTTCAGTGTAGCTTATGAAGGTTACTACGAGCGTGATAATTACCAGCATCAATACAACTTCAAGAGTAAGGTAAATGGTAAAGGCGTGGTGTTTAACCTAGCCAACCGACTCAATGATATCGAAGGTGGGTTGCAAATCCGCTTGGCAGATTTAGCCACCAGTACAGAATCAGACAAAGTGCGGTTACAATCGAAAACGAAATTAACATCGGTTATCGGTTACGGTGGCTATTATTTTGATGAGCTCAAATTATATGCTGCGCTGGGGGTAGCCAAAGCACGTTTTAATACTAAAATTGACGGACAAGCGCCAACGAGCATGAATAGCCATTTCTCATCTACCGGCATTTTTGCCAAAGGCGGCATCAGCTATACGCAGCCGTTCGGTAATATCAGCTTGAAAGAGTATATTGCATTGAGCTATAACAATTTGGGATTAGGCGAATTAACAGACAGCAACGGCGATAAAATTGAGGTGAGCGATAAATTACCACTCAGCAGCGAAGTCGGTGTGATGGTTGATTACAATGGTGAACGCTGGAGTTTTAATGCCGGTATTGGGGTTAGTTATGATCTGGGTAAATTGCAAGTGCGGTATAAAGATACCGACCGTAACTATTCACGTGGCACCGGAAAATTAAAATTCAATTTGGATCTGGGATCAAGCTATAAATTGGCGCAACACCTGTATTTGACACAAGATGTGAAATTCGCTTTAGACAGCAACCATTACCAAAATGCCATTTTCAACCTTGGGGTGAAATTTACTTGGTAAAATTTAGCGGTCAATCCTAAGCAATAAATCAATGCCCTATTAGCGATTAATAGGGCATTTGACAAGTAAACAAAACCATCAACAACCACAGCATAAAACAGAAAAAGTCACCGATTTAATTTAACCTGATGGCTGTTCAGGCAGCATTTTTAGGCTTGATTGTTTAGTTCGGATAGCCTTTCTAAAATAAAGCGCCATAACACACATCAAACAGGAGTGCATGATGTCCAGCACCAAACTAACGTATTTATTCGACCCTCTTTGCTGGCACATGCGCAAAACGGCAAAACCAAAGTGCTACCGAATGCTTGGCTGTATGAAAATGTAGCTAAGCTGGTGGAAAAGATTAAAGCAGAGGCTTAAATAAATTAGGGCGTATCTTCATGGTTGCAATGAGGACAGGCCCTAAAAGTTATATTGCTAAGTTGATTTGGGTTTATGCAAACGTTAGAAACGGTAAGATGCTAAGAAAGAAAGTTCATTCGATTTTACAGAATCTTGTAAGTGTACACGCGTGTATTCCGCGCCCAATTCAACATTTTGCGACAGGGCATATTTAGCCCCTAGACCATAGCCGAATCCTTTCACACTATAAGAACTGCCGTCATCAGACCATTTGACTTTACCATAATTATAATTCACTTTGACATAAGGCAAGAGATTAGGCAGTACACGGTAACCTTGTGCATAGCCAACGGTGAAATTATACTTTCTTTTAGCACTTCCGCCATCCTCGTCGGTATCAACCGCATATTTTCCACTTGTCCCTAATTGAATGCTGGCTTGGGCTAAGCCGACAAAATCATTGCCAAAATCAAACCCGTAATCCGCAATTAAATTCACTGATGTGAAACGTTTTAGTTTGATCCCTTCTTCATTGAATTTAAGTTTTTCACTATTTATTTTCAAACCAACTGAAGGGCCAACAAAAGTTTGACCAGCTGGAGCCGCAAGAGCGGTAGCTGAAATAACGCTGCCACTAAGCAGCGCTGCTGTTAAAACCAGTACTTTTTTCATTTTATAATCCTCTTATAAAGAAATACTCGAATTGAGCGATTTCATTCTAAATGAGAGTTAAATGATAAACAATCTCTTTATTGCTCAAATGAGAACTGTATCATTGTTAATCAATGAGATATTTAATTCAACAATATAAAAAATATACTATAACTTAAATCTCATCACGCCATTTGAATATTAAGGTAAATTTAAGGAGTAAGATCGCTGTTGTAATTGGATTGTCAGCATCGACGATATCAACCAAAAATCAGCAACAACCACGTGATAGCCATGATTGCTAACGCCATCGTCACCGCTGCCGAGCCGAGATCTTTGGCTCTGCCGGAGAGTTCGTGGTATTCCATACCCACGCGATCGACCACCGACTCGATTGCGCTGTTCAGCAATTCGACCACCAACACCATCAGCACCGAGCCGATCATCAACGCCCGCTCCACACCGTTTTCGCCAAGCCAACAAGCTAACGGAATCAACACCGCCGCCATCATCAGCTCGTGCTGAAATGCGGTTTCGGTAACGGCTTGTTTCAAGCCTTTAATGGAGTAACCGGTCGCCTTGACTAAATGAGTAAAGCCTTTGTGTTTCTGCATATCCGGCTGCTCAGAATGATTTTTTGACATAATGTTCCTGTTTAGTTTAAAAATACGGTTAAAAGTGCGGTTAGGTTTAATTTGATAAACGTCTGGCTTCCAGCACATCGTTAATCCGCAGCAGCGAAGATAAAATCCGCCCCAGCATCTCGACATTGCCTAGTTCGATCTCCATATCAATGGTGGCTGTCATATTTTTGACGTCGCTTTTACTGGAGACCCGCAGCACACTGACTTTTTCATTCGCCAATACCGTCGTGATGTCGCGCAGTAAACCGGTGCGATCGTTGGCGACCACCCGAATCACCAAATTGAATTTGGTGTTGAAACTTTTGCCCCACACCGCTTCCACCACCCGCTCCGGACAGACTTCTTGCAGATTCAGCACCTGATCACAGTCAGCACGGTGAATTGAGATGCCGCGTCCTTGGGTGATATAACCCAAAATCGCATCGCCCGGAATCGGTTGGCAGCAGCGTGCAATATGGTGCATCAAATTGCCGACCCCTTCCACCACAATTTGCCCTTTGCCGCTGCTGGTTTTGTTTTGCTGCTTGCTTTCCACCTGGCGCAAAATATGCTCATCAACCTGCTCGGCAGACGGTTTCAGCAGTTTACCTTGTAAGTAATTGCTGAGTTGGTTCAGGCGAATATCGCCGTTGCCGATGCCGGCATAAAGATCTTCAAGCTGTTTCAAATTGTAGCGTGGTAATGCGTACTCTTCGATCTGCTTATGATTCAGTCCCAATTTGAGCATTTCCGCTTCCAATTGTTCTTTGCCAAGCGGAATATTTTTCTCGCGATCCAACCGTTTGAACCACGCTTGAATTTTAGAGCGTACCCGATTGATCGTCACAAAACCGGTATTTGGATTCAGCCAGTCACGACTTGGATTCGGGTTTTTCTGGGTGATAATTTCCACTTTATCCCCCATTTGTAATTTGTAGGTGAACGGCACAATTCGATCCGCGACTTTAGCGCCGATACAGCGGTGCCCGACTTCGCTGTGGATAGTATAGGCAAAATCCAACGGCGTAGATCCGCACGGTAAATCAACGATATCCCCTTGCGGTGTAAACACATAGATTCGATCATCGAAGATTTTGCTACGGGTCTCTTCCATCATGTCGCCGGATTGGCTCAAATCATGCTGCCACGCCAACACTTGACGTAACCAGCTGATTTTCTGTTCATAATCCGCCCTGCCGCCGGTGCTGCCCTCTTTATATTTCCAGTGAGCCGCCACGCCCAATTCAGCATCATCGTGCATTTTTTGGGTACGGATTTGCACTTCAATCACTTTTTTCCCTTCGCCCCACACGACGGTATGAATCGATTGATAGCCGTTAGGCTTCGGGTGCGCCACATAATCATCAAACTCAGCAGCGATATGTTTAAAATGGCTGTGGACAATACCGAGTGCGGTATAGCAATCTTCCAATTTATCCACAATAATCCGCACTGCGCGTATATCAAACAGCTGATCGAACGGCAGATTTTTCTTCTGCATTTTTTTCCAAATGCTGTAAATGTGCTTCGGACGCCCATACACTTGCGCACGTTGCGGCAGTTCGGCTTGTAGATCACGCTCAATCACCGCAACAAAATCATGGATATAGGCTTCACGATCGCGGCGCTTTTCCTGCAATAATTTAGCGATTTGGCGGTAATGCGCCGGATCAAGATAGCGGAAACAGTAGTCTTCCAACTCCCACTTCAACTGCCCGATGCCCAAACGGTTGGCAAGCGGGGCGTAAATATTGCTGCATTCGCGCGCAGCTAAGATTTTTTCCGGTTCGGAGATAAAATTGTTTTCTTCACGTAAAAACGCAATCCGCTCCGCCAATTTAATCACCACGCAGCGGAAGTCGTCCACCATCGCCAGCAGCATGCGGCGCACATTATCCACCTGCAAATTGCTGCTCGACTGGCTGGCACTCAATTGACGGATACTGTCCATATCCACCACACCTTTCACCAGTTTGCGAATGTCGTTACCGAAATCCTCTTTAACATGGTCATAATTGATGATGCGTCGCTTCACCAAAGGGAATAACATCGCAGCAATCAGACTGTCTTGATCCATATTCAAGCCACTCAACACCTCTACCATTTCGCTAGCAGAGTAGAGCAAATATTGCTGCTCTTTTGCCTCCAAATCCGCTAATTTGCCGCAATTATAGTGCCAAGTTTCGATTAACTTTTGACGAACCACAGGAGTGAGCGTCAAACTCTCACTCCAATCCTCAATCACAAATTGCTCGGGTGAGAGCAAATGCGATGCACGAATGGCTACCATATTATTCTCCCTTTTTGCTGGTTAGCGCTTTTTAAATAACGTGATTGATTCCAAATGCGCGGTATGCGGAAACATATCAATCGCCGCACTTTTTTCAATTTGATACCCCTGTTGCAACAAATATTCACTGTCGCGCACCAATGTTGCCGGATTGCAAGAAACATACAAAATACTATTTGGACGCAATTCGCAAATATGCGGCAAGGCAAACAACGCACCGCTGCGTGGCGGGTCGAGCAACACTTTGTCAAACGCCTGTTTCGCCCAAGGCTGATCACTAAAAGTACGATCCAAATCCGTTTGGTAAAATTCAACGTTGGTTACGCCATTGGCAAGCGCATTCTGTTTCGCTTGCACCACCATTTCGGCAACACCCTCAATCCCGGCCACACTTGCTACTTTGGACGCTAACGGCAGGGTAAAGTTTCCCATGCCGCAAAATAAATCCAACACCCGATCGTTCGGCAATAGTGCCAACCAGTCAAGGGCGGTATCGATCATTCTTTGATTTAAAGTGCGGTTCACCTGAATAAAATCCCGCACCGCAAACGCCAGCCGCTGTCCGTTAGCCAACTGATAATAAGGGGTGTCACCATACCAATGTTGAATCTGATGTTCCTGTTCGCAAACAAATAGCAGCAATTGCTGTTCAGCGGCAAACTGCAACAACCGCACTTTGTCATCAGGTTGTATTTTCCCTAAATGGCGCAACAACATCGCTACACCGTTATCCGCCACGACCAGTTCGATATGTCCCAATTGTGCTTTGCTCTGCCATTGTGATAGCCATGTTTGCAATGCCGCCAACACCACATTCAAGTGCGGTTCGGCAACGGTGCAATGTTGGATATTGACAATCGATTTCGAACGCCGTTGGCGCAAACCGAGCGACAAGGTTTGGCTTTTTTTATCGAAAAATATGCTTAAACGCAAACGGCGACGATAACCCCATTCATCAGCTGTCAGCAGCGGTTGAAAAGCAATTTTCGGCTGCAAACGGCTTAAACGCTGCTGTAACGCTTGCTGCTTCACCTGCTGTTGTAACGTTATTGGAATATGCTGCATTTGACAGCCGCCGCATTCAGCATAATAAGCGCACTTGGGCTCAATGCGCTGCTCAGAATGCTGCAAAATTTTTTGCGCGACGGCGTGCCCGTACTGCTTTTTCTCGTCCAACACCCGCACTTCCACGGTTTCCTGTGGCAACGCATTTTCCACAAACCAGGTTTTGCCCTGCAAACGGGCAACCCCCAATCCTTGATAATCAAGATCGGTTATCTGCAGCTTCATTTTCTTCGCTGCGGTGCTTTGCTTGCGTTCCGTATAAAAAAGTGCCATGGAGGGATATTTTCAAGTTAGCTAACATCAAAGCGCTATTATAAAAGCGAAATCACAGAATGCGAAATAATCTGTGGTGATTATTTATAATTCACACCAGCTTGCATAGTTGCACTGTGCATTTATGAAATAGTTGATACCCCACTTTGCTGTTATAACAAGTAAAGTGCGGTATTCGTTATCCGACTTGAGGGTTGACCCAATTTTCATTAGGTGGTTGCTCTGCGAGGGCGACAATGATGTTGTCCACCGCACAGCGTACCATGTTATAGCGGGTTTCTATGGTGGCTGAGCCAATGTGCGGCAAGAGCACGACATTCGGTAATACTATTAGCGGAGAATTTGACGGCAAAGGTTCAACCTCAAATACATCTAATCCGGCAGCTTTTATAGTACCATTTTGTAACGCTGCCACCAGTGCCTGTTGATCAACAATTTTTCCGCGTGCGCCATTAATTAAAATAGCGCTCGGTTTCATTAACGCTAATTTTTCAGCGGAGATCAGCCGCTCGGTGGACGGCAATAATGGTAGGGTAATACAGACAAAATCCGCACGCTGCAATAGCTCGTCCAAAGAACAACGTTGCGCTTGATATTGCTGCTCAACCTGAATATTCGGTTTATTACTCATATATAAAACTTTCATATCAAAACCACAATGCGCTCTTTTTGCTACTGCGCTTCCGATCCGCCCCATACCCAAAATACCAATGGTTTTATGATGTACATCCGTTCCATAATATTCATCCCCGATGCTGCGCTGCCACTCTCCCGCTCGCACCAACATCGAAAGTTCGACTGCACGGCGTGCGGTGGCTAAAATTAAGGTAAAAATCGTATCTGCGGTGGCATCGGTTAATACTGTCGGCGTATGCATCAGCCGGATTCCACGCAAAGTTAAATCGTCCACATCGAATTGATCATAACCAACCGAAATAGTGGAAATTGCTTTTAATTTAGGAGCAAATTGCAGCAAATCCTGTTTAATCGGTACGCTGGCACCGATTAAACCATCCGCCTGTGCTAATGCTGCGATAAATTCTGCACGGTTATCGGAGGTAATACCATCAAAAGTCATCAAATTAAAAGATTCAGCCAATCTGGCTTGCTGCTCTTGTGGAATTTTTTTATACAGAATAACATTCTTTTTCATTCATTTATCCTTAAAATGCGGTTTGATTTAATGCATCAAATCTCACCTAGCTGCGCTCGGTTTGGCAATCCTTCGCTATCGCCGATCGCCTGTATCGCAAGCGAACCTATACGGTTACCGCGTTCCACAGCTTGCTGCAACGTTTTTCCTTCCAATAATGCGCTGATAACACCGACAGCAAAACCATCACCGGCGCCGACCGTATCCACCACATTTTCGACGAAACAAGCCGGAACCATACCTTGATTTCCCTGATAATCTTTAAAATAAGCCCCTTGTTCGCCTAATTTAATAATCACCGCTTTGACCCCTTGTTCCAGATAAAAATCTGCAATTGCTTCGCTAGAAGTTAATCCGGTTAAAATATAACCCTCTTTAATTCCCGGCAACACCCAATCGGCTTTGAAAGCGAGTTGATTCAAGTGACAAACCATTTCTTGCTCACTTTTCCAAAGCATAGGGCGTAAATTGGGGTCAAAAGAAACGGTTTTTCCTGCGGTTCGCATAAAATCAGCAAAATGCAACGATAATTGATAGGTGCTATCGGATAACGCTGCCGCAACACCACTGAGATGTAAATGACGCGCATTTAAGAAAGCATCTGGATTGAAATCTACTAGCGATAAATGGCTGGCTGCCGAGCCTTTACGAAAATATTCCACTGCCGGATCTGTTCCGTTCACCGCTTTTGATTTCAGTTGAAATCCGGTCGGATAGCGTGAGTCGATAGTGACTAATTCACTGTAAATATTTTCTTTAGCCAGTTGTTGCAAGATAAATTTTCCGAAAGAATCATGGCCGACTCGGCTTAACCACGCAACCTCAAGCCCCAATCTCGCCAGTCCGATAGCCACATTCAGTTCTGCCCCAGCTGCTCGCTTGGCGAAGTGGTTGATTTCAGATAACTCTCCAAATTCAGTGGCAACAAACATCACCATTGCTTCGCCATAAGTGATGACATCTAATAACGGTTGGTTTGACATCTTATTATCCTTTTAATAATTCGACAAAATACAAGGATGTGGCGACCAAATTTTCGCCAATTAATGGAAACTCAATTCCCAGTGGGATATCTTGTGAAAAATTCCGTTGTAGAATTTGTACATAATTATCCGCGCTCCCTGTTGGTGGAACAGCGCTTAATTTTCCGGCAGCATCAAGTGCGGTTGACTTAAGATGCACATAACCAACATAAGGCGCCAATTTTTGTGCAGCCGTTTGCGGATCTTGCTGCACCCAAACCCAATTACCACTATCGAAAGCCAAACATAGCGGCAACTTATGTTGTTTCAACCATTCGGCAAAAGCAGCCATGCTGTGTAGATTACCGCTTTTTAGCGCTTGATCATTTTCGATAACACATAATATATCCGGGTAAACACGGTTTACTGCCGCTAATCTCTCTGCCAAAACCGATGACATATCCAACTGAAAATCACCAAGAGAAAATTTGATCAACTTGGCATCGAGCTGTTTTGCTTCATCAAAATACTGTTCAATATTTGGATTAATCTCGATTTTTTGCTCTGGAAACTGTTGCAAAAATAGTGAAAAAGGAACCGAGTAAAAACACTCCAACTGCTGGTGTTTAATGGCTTGTGCCAGTTCGGACAATTGTGATAATTCCTCAGCGGAAAATAGTTCGCGACGAATTTCAACCCCGTCGGCTCCAGCGGCTTTAACCGTTGCCAGAATTTCTTTCTGACCACCGATTTCTTGGATGTAATCCGATCCGTAAGATGAAGTGACAATAATAATTTTTCTAGCCATAGCCTATATTTCCTTTGTTTTGGTCTTCCATATTAATGGAACCGATACCAAAGAATAAAAAATGAATTCATACTAAATACTGACAATGATTTATTCTGTTGACTCTCTAATGATTAGCTCACCCGGATATAATACCGTTTGAAAATCTGAACGCTCTCCGTTCATTCGCTGGTATAGCAGTGTGAACGCTTTATACCCTATTTGAAACGTAGGTTGCTTCAAGGTCGAAATTCCAACTCCGACGACAGAAGCCCAAACCGGATCATCAAAACCCAGTAAACCAATATCCTTACCCCATTCCAATTTTAAACGTTTTAGCGAGAGTGAGATATTCAGTGTTACCGCCCCGTTCACCGAAATGATCGCTTTGCGCATTCCTCGATTTCTAGCACAAAATGCTGCAATAATACGGTCTACTTCCTGTGCGTTTTTGCTATCATGCAGCTCCGCCACTTCACCGATACAAGGTTGATTCAGTGCAATAATCTGTTTAAAGGTCTCGATCCGTTTTTGCCGCGGTTGAATATCATCCATCGTTTCTGTGATAAAAAGCATTGCTTCAAACCCAGAATTTAACAAATAATGTGTGACCTCCGTTGCCGCCTGCACATTATCCAAACCTACCACATCGCAGGGCAAATCATAAATTTGGCGATCCACCGAAACTGTCGGTAGGGAAAATTGTTTAAAATTATCATCATGCGTCCGCAACGCATGAATAATCACTCCTTCAACCTGGTAACTACGCAAAAGTCGCAAAATTTTGCACTCCCGCTCAATTTGATTGTTGGTATTAAAAACCAGCAAGGTGTAATCATGCTCTTGACTAGCCGCTTCGATTCCCTGCATAACATCAATCGAATAAGGATTATTGATATCGGCAAAAACCAGTGCCACCAATCTAGTGCGACCGCACTTCATACTACGGGCAATCTGGCTAGGTTGATAATTTAAGCTTTCGATTGCTGCCGCAATTTTGTGCTGCATATTTTCTGAAAGTATTGCAAACTCGCCATTCAAATAGCGTGATACGCTGGTTTTGCCAACCTTTGCCAGTTTTGCCACATCACTGATCGTCGCTTTTTTATCGCCGGGAGCCATTTTCATGCTGAGCCATCCTAATTTATCTATAAAAGGATATTATTCAACAAAATCGCCGGCATGAAAATCACAATAGCCAAGACAATCAAAATAATCGCTAAATATGGCATAACAGCTTTAAATGATTTATCTATCGGCAAATTTCCGATGACACTGGCAATCAACAAACATAAGCCATACGGCGGCGTAACCAATCCCATTGCTAAGGTAATAATGATGATGATACCCAACTGTATCGGATCAACCCCGATTGCTTGCGCTACCGGATAAATTACCGGTACAAAAAGTACCATCGCCGGAATAGCATCCATAAAGGTGCCGATAAATAAGAAAAATACAATAATCAACAGCAGGAATAGATATTGGCTACCACCGATATCATTGAAAAAGCCTGCAACTAAAGTATTGATTCTGAAATATCCCAGAAATTCGCCTAACGCTGAAGCTGCAGCCAACGCAAATAAAGAGAGGCAGCTTAGTTTTAAGGTTTCGACCAGAATTTTTGGCAGATCTTTAACCGTAATGGTTTTGTAGAAATAAGCACTGACAAAATAAGCATACACAGCCGAAAATGCTGCCGCCTCGGTTGGTGTGAACACCCCGAACACGATCCCGCCAATAATAATCAGTGGTGTGATCAAAGCCGGAATCGAGTTTTTAAAGAGCAGCCAAAAAACAGGCCACGGCATTTTAGCTTCTTTCGGTAGAGCCGTGCGTACTGCAACATAGTAAATAAACAACATCATACCAAGACCGATTGCGATACCCGGTAAAATACCGCCGATAAAGAGTTTACCGACCGAAGTATTAGTTAGCCCGCCATAGATAACCATTGTGATACTCGGCGGGATAATACTGCCGATGGTAGAAGATGCCGCAGTCACACCGACGGCCATTTCTCGGCTATAGCCTTTTTCGATCATATTCGGAATCAGAATCTTACCTACTCCTGCGGTATCAGCTTGTGAAGAACCGCTCACCCCGGCAAATAACATCGAAACCATTACATTAGCATGCCCCAAACCGCCCGGACATCGACCGACAATGCCTAGTGAGAAATCGATCAATTTTCTGGAAATATTACCTTGATTCATAATGGTTGCGGTCAACACAAACAACGGTACTGCCAACAACACATAAGAGTTCAACCCGTAAAACATTTTCATCGGAATCATGGTATTTGGTACACCACTGATAGAGCTGATTCCGATTAAAGCTGCGATAGCGATCGAAAATGCAATCGGAATACCAATAAGTATCAATATGATAAATAGAATAGTGACCAATAAGAGTGTCATTATTTTTCTCCCGAAATGTCATCTGTTAACAAAACACCTGTTTTTAAGGCAATAACTTGTTTAATCAGATCTTCAATCAGATAGATCGTAATGCTGATAAAAGTAATCGGTAGAATCAGCCAAACATAACCTTGTTTTAAACTTGGAATGGTAACCCAGCGTGAATTCCAAAATGTATTGGTGATTTCACTGCTATAAACAAAACAAAAAGTGCAAAAAACAATAATAATCAGATCTTGCAAGATAATTAATATCGGTTTTTTCTGTGTTGAAAGCTGACCATTTAATAAATTAAAACTGAAATGCTGCTTGCGTTTCGCCATCACCGCCGCCCCCAGCAACATCGACCAAATAAACGCATTGACCGATACCTCTTCAGTCCAAGTCGCACTGATCCCCGAATAACGTGTACCGACTTGAAGCAGGGTCGTTATCACAAAAACCACTAAAAATAATGTACCCAGCGACAATTGTATTTTTTCCAGATAATCCGTTAGTTTTCGCATCTTTCCCCCTAATTCAAGTCCATCAACCAAATACCATCATTTAATGAATTTACTGCGTATCTCGAATTTGTTGCAGCGTATCGGTCATACCATATTTTTCAGCCCAGCGATCTTGAATAATTTTCGCTGCATCGGAGAAAGGGACAGTATCTACCTCATTAACAATCGCACCATCGGCAATCGCTTTGTCTTTATATTGATGTTCTTCGCTATAAATGGCATTGCGCTCGGCTTGAGTCGCCTCTTGGACGGCAGTTTCCAAAATTGCTTTTTGCTCCGAGTTCATTTTGTCCCAGATACTAGCTCTGATCAGCAAAAAACGAGTGGTGTAATCATGAGCAGTTTCAGAAATGTATTTTCCATTAGCTGTTTTGTGGTGTTCCATTGGTACAAGGTATGGATAAGCATTTTCTGAACCATCAACCACATTGCTAGCCAGCGCTTGATACAACTCAGCCCATGCAACTGAGGTCGGAATTGCTCCTATCGAACTCCAAAAATCAGAAACAACCCCCGCTGTCTGGGTTCTGATCTTTAAGCCTTTTGCATCTGCAGGAGTATTTATTGGCTTTTTACCATACCAGTGACGCACACCAGCGGTCCAATAGCCGATCACATAATATTTATTACCTGATTTTTGATAAATAATATCCGCAATTTTTTTACCGATATTCCCATCAACAACCTTTTCCCAATGTTGATAATTATTGAAAAGATACAATAGAGAGAATAAATCCACTTCATCAATTCCGGCTGAAGTCATAAAACCGGGTGAAACCAAGACAATATCAGCACCGCCCAATACCAATTTTTCAACCAACTCGTTTTCATTGGTACCGATAGTGCCTGCATGAACTTCAATATCAAATTTTGCAGATTGTTCAGCAGACTCTTTCAGTTTTAACATTCCAGTTTGATACGGGCTGGTTATATTGGTTTGATTGTGAGCCGCCACCAATTTAAGAGGTTTATCAACACCGACACTTGAATTATCTGCTTCCCCGCAACCTACAATGGCTAAGGACATTAACAACATTAATATTTTTTTCATAAATAACCTCGTTGATAAAATAGATTGACTTTATGGAACTGATTCCATAAAAATAAAATAGAGTACTTTATGAACGATGTAACGTTTTTGATAATGAATTTGTGATGTATCTCAAACTATTTTTAAAAATGGCGAATTAAGAGCGGTAGGGAATAAAAATAACAGCAACAATTTAGCGAACCGCACTTTGCTGTTATAACAAGTAAAGTGCGGTATTGCTTATGGCGCGTTTAGCTCAGATCCGCCCCGTTGCTGGCGATGACTTTTTTGTACCAGAAGAACGAGTCTTTGCGTGAACGGGCTTTTGTGCCGTTGCCGTCGTCGTCGATGTCAACGTAGATAAAGCCGTAGCGTTTTGACATTTCCGAGGTGGACATGCTGACTAAATCAATCGGCCCCCAGCTTAAATAACCGCGCAAATCCACGCCGTCGTTGATCGCTTCCTGCATTTGTTGAATGTGGGCGCGATGGTAGGCAATGCGGTAATCGTCGTGAATGTTGCCGTCGGCTTCCACGTTATCGTATGCGCCCAAGCCGTTTTCTACGATAAACAGTGGGATTTGATAACGGTCATACATATCGTTTAGGGTGATTCGCAAGCCGATCGGATCGATTTGCCAGCCCCAATCGGACGCTTGCAGATACGGATTTTTCACCCCGCCCATCAGATTACCGCCGACCCGTTCCGCGTTGTCGTGGGTGGTGGCGGTGAGCGAAACATAGTAGCTGAATGAGATAAAATCGACCGGATATTGTTTTAAAATCGCATCATCGCTCAGTTCTTTCTGGATTTTGACGTTGTTTTCTGCCCAATGGCGCAGCATATATTTCGGGTATTCGCCGCGCGCATGCACATCGGTGAAATACAGGTTTTGTTGGTTGAGCCATTGCGCCAAGCGTTGATCTTGTGGGTCGGCGGTATAAGCGTAGT
Organism: Testudinibacter aquarius; assembly: GCF_004342725.1. Classification (GTDB taxonomy): domain Bacteria; phylum Pseudomonadota; class Gammaproteobacteria; order Enterobacterales; family Pasteurellaceae; genus Chelonobacter; species Chelonobacter aquarius. Next base: position 172,340 of record NZ_SMCP01000002.1, read on the forward strand.
GCGGCAAACGCGCCAGCATACAGCCCATTTGTCCACCCGGAATAATTTCGTGCAGCGCTTTGGTCGCCAAGCTGCTGGCAATAAATTGGTGGTGCAGCGCCTGATATTTGGCATTTTCCTGTTCGGCTTGCGGCACGCGATCAATCACCACTCCGCCGCCGGTAAACGGGCTGTGCATGGTGATCATATTGATTTCGTTAAAGGTCAGCCAATATTTCACCAAGTCTTTATAGCGGGTGAACACGGTTTCAGCATAACGCAGGAAATGCCCGACCACTTCACGCCCGAGCCAACCGTTATATTTTTCAGTTAAGCCCAACGGCGTTTCGTAATGGCACAGGGTGACCATCGGCTCAATGCCGTGTTTGTGCATTTCTTTAAACATCTCTTCGTAATATGCTAAACCGGCTTCGTTCGGCTGTTCATCGTAGCCGTTGGGGAAAATCCGAGCCCAATGAATCGAAATCCGCAACATTTTGAAGCCCATTTCGGCAAACAGCGCAATGTCCTCTTTATAGCGGTGGTAAAAATCAATCCCTTCGCGTTTCGGGAAACGGGCTTGTTTTTTCCCGCTTAAAATATCGGCTAATTCTTGTGAGCTGATCTCGATTGAGGCGCTGTGTGCGCCACGTTCGGCTTTTGGCACATACGCCACCATATCGGCACTGGATAAGCCTTTGCCGTCGGCATCAAAGCCGCCCTCGATCTGGTTAGCGGCAGTTGCGCCGCCCCATAAAAAACCTTTGGGAAATGGCTTTAAGTTGCTCATATTTTCCTCCTCGTAAAGTGCTACTACATTGGCTTTAATTTAACATGAAAGCAGACAAGCTGTTAAAATGTTTCTAAAATAAGCAGGCTAAACCTGCACAATATCAACCAGAGGAAAGACTATGCGCCAAGTGCGGTCGCTGATACTACTTTGTATCGGACTTTTTTCGTTTCATTCAGGCTGGGCACATCCCCATGCCTTTATTGATATGCAAACCCAGTTTTTGATTAAAGATCAACAGCTCATCGGCTTGCGCATGGCGTGGTTGTTTGATGAGGCCGCTTCGTCGGAGTTGATCTACGACATTCAGATTAGCAAAAATCCGGCGGAAACCAAGCGGCAAATCAGTGACAGCATTATGCAAAATATCGTCAATCAGCACTATTTCAGCTATTTTTACGATCAGCGGCAGCAGCCGTTAAAATATACCAGCAAGCCGGATCAATACCAACTGAATGTGATCGGCAATCATATACTGTTTAGCTTTAATTTTTACCTCAGCCAAGCGCAGCCAATCCACAATTTTCATGGTACGCTGTCCAGTTATGATCCCAGTTATTATGTGGCGATGACCTACCCGCAAGCACCGGCCCGTACGATTGCGGATTATCCGCAATGCCAAGTGACGCTGCAAACGCCTAACGTCGATCAAAAAATCAAGGATTACGCTGCCTCCTTAGACAAAAGCCAAAAAGATGACGACATGACACTCGGTGCACTCTTTGCACAGCAGGTGGTGCTTTCATGTCAGTAAAATTCAAAGCGGTTTATTTGCCCTTGCTGCTGTTCGTTATGCTGCTGGCGATCTTGCTCAGTCTCTATCCACATTTGTTGGCCAAAACCGTCGAATGGCAGCGAGAATTTAACCAATCAATTTCCAGCACACTAAAACAGCTCAATCAGCAACCACAGGAGGCAGGCAGCTGGCTGGTTGTCATCAGTTTTGCTTACGGATTTCTGCACGCTGTCGGCCCGGGACACGGCAAATTTATTTTAAGCGGCTACCTTGCCACAAACCCGATTCGACTGAAAACCAGTATCCGTCTGACCCTGCTGGCTTCGCTGTTGCAGGGTGTGGTGGCAGTGGCGATTATCTCGCTGATTGTGGTGGTTTTAACCCTGTCAGCCGGCTATTTTCGCTTGACTCAACTGTGGTTGGAGCGGGTGAGTTTTTTGCTGATCATTGCCTTAGGCAGTTATTGGCTGATCAAAAACGGTCGACAAATTTATCGCACACGGCGCCAAACCAAGCCTCAAACCGCAATCGGTATAATTACACAAATCCGACCAATGGATGTCAATTTGCAAATCAAGCCAGGCTTGAGTTCGCCGCTGAACGCACTTTCTGTGCCGAATAAATCAGCGCTAAATCAGTGCGGCTGCGGCCATCAACACCTGGTCGATTCAACACAAATCAAGCCAGATCTCGATTGGAAATCACAGTCGATGGTGGTGCTCAGCATTGGTATTCGTCCGTGCAGTGGTGCTATTTTTGTGCTGTTTTTGGCTTATATGTTGGATCTCTATCGTTGGGGCGTGGTGGCAACAATGGCGATGGCGCTCGGCACCGGAACGGCATTGACCCTGTTCGGGCTGCTGGTGTTATACACCCGTGATCGTATGCTGAAACTCGGCCAAGGCTATTTTTCTGCCCGTGTTTCCGCCTATTTTCCGCTGCTGGTAAAAATGCTGTTCGGGCTGATTTTGATCACGCTAGGCACGGCACTGTTGCATGGTTCCACTTTGCCGATCAGCGGCGGAGCGGCGATTTTCAGCCGTTAAAATTCAATTGATTGCGTTGATTATATAAAGTGCGGTGGCCGAAATACAGTGCGCCGTACAGCGCTAAACTCACCGTAGTACAAATGGCGATCATAATGGCGATTTGATACAGCACTGCGGTGCTGGGCAAAGTGCCGGACAAAATCTGCCCGGTCATCATGCCCGGTAAGGCGATAATGCCCATGCCCAACATCGAATTCAGGGTCGGCAAAAGTGCGGTTTCCAGCGCTTGATTGACATAGGGCAGCAAAATTTTCGACGGTGCGGCGCCGAAATTCAGCAACACCGTGATTTTGTCCCGTTCCGCTGCCAGACTTTCACGAAAGGTTTTCAGCCCCAAGTTAAGTGCGGTCATCGCATTACCCATAATCATGCCACCGAGCGGAATCACATATTGCGGATTAAACAGTTGTTGGTTGGTCACCACCACCACAAAAAACGCGATGATGCTCAGCCCGGAAAACGTCATCGACAGCGCGACTATGATTTTAAAGCGGTGATTCAGTGTCGGATTTTTCGACAGCACCCGATGAATCGCAAAAACCACCATCGCCGCCACATACAAAATGGTGAAAATCGGGCTAGGGTGACCGAAAATATAGGTCAGCACCCAACCGGCAATAATCAGCTGTACTGTCATACGAATACTGGCGATCAATAGCAGTTTAGATTGTTGAATCCGGCTTTTTTTCATCACATACAGCACAATCAGCAGCAACAGGTAAACCAGGCTGAAATTCAATAGGTTCATATTGACATCATTCATGGGCTACTCCTTGCTAATTGCCACGATGGCATCTGCATGCCGTTGCACCAATTGTTGATCGTGGCTGATCGCCAGCACCGTAATTTGCTGCTGGCGGCAATAGCTTAACACCGCACTTAATACCGCATCTGCTAACTGGTTATCCAGTGCGGAGGTCGGCTCGTCCAACATCAATACTGTCGGTTGCAAACTCAGCGCAATGGCTAAAAACACCCGCTGCTGCTCGCCACCGGACAGCACGCTACACTGCGTGTCTAAGCCAAAATTCGCATGGCATAAATGCAAAAAATCACTCATTTGGGTATTATCCGGCAGCGGTTTGTCTAAATAATCATAAAAATGTTGGAAGTTTTGTTGAATCGTTTGCGGAAACAGAAATAAGCGTTGGTTGAGCAGTAGCACCTGCCGCCGCAATTCCAGGGTATCCCACTGGTTAATGTTTTTTTGCTTGATATAAAATTTGACCACTAGTAGGAGATTCAGTGGCATTAATCAGGCGCAGTAAGGTGCTTTTGCCACTGCCGCTGGCACCTTGCAAAAAAGTCACTTGCTTGGCCGCAATCTGCACATCGGGATAGTGCAGTAGCTGCTGCGCTTGAAAGGTAAGCTGTTGCAACGTAATAATCGGAGTCATTCGGTATTGTTACATTCGCAAGAGATTAAATAGCGTCAGTATAGGAGCCGTTGATCAGAAAGTAAACCGCCACAGCTATTTGCGCAGCTTAACTCGTTCAATTTCATGGTTGCCGCTTTTCACCAGAATTAAGTTAGCCCGTTCACTGCTCGGCAGAATATTTTGCTTTAAATTCAAACCGTTGATCGTGTCCCAAATATGGTGGGCGGTAGTTATCGCTTCCTGTTCGGACAAGCGGGAATAGTGGTGGAAATAGGCGTTCGGGTCGCTGAACGCCCCTTGGCGGAACGTCAGAAAACGCTTGGTGTACCACTCTTTCAGCAGCGCTTCTTTGGCGTCGACAAAAATCGAGAAATCAACAAAATCCGACACAAACAGACGATCGGGATGAGTGCTGTGATTGGCACTGGTTTGCAATACGTTCAAGCCTTCCAGAATCAAAATATCCGGTTGGTCAATCACATTGTACTGATCCGGCACAATATCGTAGCTTAAATGGGAATAAATCGGCGCTTTCACACCGCTCTTGCCCGATTTAATATCGGAAATAAAACGGATTAAACGTTGGGTGTCATACGAGACCGGAAAACCCTTTTTATGCAGCAGATTGTCCTGCTGCAGCTTTGCCAGCGGATAGAGAAAACCATCGGTGGTGATCAGATCCACTTTGCGCTTTTTCGGCCAATTACTCAACAACGACTGCAAAATCCGGGCCGAGGTGCTTTTGCCAACGGCGACACTGCCGGCGATGCTGATAATATAGGGCACTTTTGGGGTTTCAATTTCCAAAAAGCGTTGCAGCACCGTTTGGCGACGCAGATTCTCTTCAATGTAATAGTTGACCAAACGAGTGAGCGGCAAATAGATGGTGCTGACCTCTTCCAGCGACAACTCTTCATTAAAGCCCAACAACGGCTCCAAATCCTGTTGCGTTAACGTCAGCGGTACCGATTTACGCAAAGCCGCCCATTGCTGGCGGTCAAATTCCAAAAACGGCGTAAATTTTTTCTGTTGCGATCCCATGCTCTGCTTCTTTCTCCGACTCTAATGGCAGTCAATTGACAATGGGCGATATATTGCACCGATTAACCGCCAGAAGCAATCATCAAATCGGAAATAATCACGTCTCTTCGGCAATTTTGCCACCATCAGTGAATCAAGCCCAACGTTTGCAGCCCGTTATACAGCCCGTCATCAGCAATATCGTCAGTGACATAATTGGCAACCGCTTTCAGCTCCGGATGTCCATTGCCCATCGCCACGCCAAAGCCGACTTCACTCAGCATTTCAAGGTCATTCAACCCGTCGCCAAACGCCACCGCATTTTCCGGTTTCAGCTTAAAATGCTGCAATACCGCATGAATACCACGTGCCTTCGAACCATCGGCAGCCAACAGATCGACAGAAAAATCATGCCAGCGCACCACTCGGAATTTATCGCCTAAAATACCGGAATCGGCAATCATTTGATCGTGGCTCTCATCATAAAAAATCAACATTTGATAGACCGCATGGTGACGGAAATAGTCTTTATCAATAATGTAACGGTCGGTTATCGGTCGAATTGCTTGATCCAAACGTTCCGTCACTTGGTTGACGGCCACATGCTCCTCCGACACAAAAGCATAGTCAATATTATGGTGGGCAAAGAAGGTGACTAAACGTTCAATATCGGCGGTTGCCAGCGGAAATGTGGCTACCGGCTGTTGTTGGTAGCAATTATATTGTCCATTGATTGTCACAAACAGCTCAATCGGCAAGGTTTGTCGCAGTTCATCAATCTCCTTTGGAAATGAACACAGCGAACGTCCGGTGGCGATCGCCGGAATAATGCCGTTTTGCTTTAAGCGGCTAAGTGCGGTGTGAACCGACGGTGGTAAATGCTGTTGATGCTTAATATATAAGGTTTCATCGATGTCGAAAAAGACGATTTTGATATTTTTCGGGTCTAGCATGTCAAGGTCCAAACAAGTAAAAGGTAACCTCAGTATAAAGGATTTTTTCGATCCGGATCGGAAAAATATCACCGATTTTCCAATTCAAACTGCGGTTGGCTTATTCTGGTTTGGGCTCAACAACATCAAGGAAATTATGCAGCAGTTTAAAGCGTCACTTAGGACATCAATCGAAGCGTGGCTAGACGCCGGTTGTGTTTGCTGCCAAAAGCGGCTGATGATTGCAGCACACGGCATTTGCAGCAATTGCAACCGGGAGATCAAACGCTTTGCCTATTGCGGCAGCTGTGGCGAGGAATTGGTATTTGATACGCTGCATTGTGGCAAATGTCTGACCGATCCACCGCCATGGCAGCAACTGGTCACCATCAGCCATTTTCAGCCACCATTGTCGGATTTGATTCACGCCTTTAAATTTCAGCGCCAGTTTCAACTCGACCGCACTTTAGCACGCTTGTTGCTGCTGGCGGTCAAACAGGCACAACGAGCACACGGCTTACCCCTGCCAGAGGTGTTGCTGCCAGTGCCGTTGCACCCACTGCGCCAATGGCAGCGGGGTTATAATCAAGCAGGATTGCTGGCACAACAGCTTTCCCATTGGCTAAACATTCCGAGTGATAACCGCTTATTACAACGGTTACGCCACACGCCGCCGCAACGTGGATTAGACAGTAAACAGCGGCGCAATAATCTGAAAAAAGCCTTTGCAATAAATCCGAAAATCAGTGAAATCCATTACCGCTCGGTGGCGATTGTCGATGATGTGATCACCACCGGCGCAACCATGGCGGAACTCTGCCGACTGTTACAAAAGTGCGGTATCACACAAATTCAGGTGTGGTGTTTGTGCCGCACCTAGCGCAATCATAATTTATGTGTATAATTTAAACAAAGCATACACATCAAAACCCGCACAACAAAATCAATGGAGGGAAATATGCGTACCAATATTGTGATTAACGATCATTTAATGAATGAAGCCTTGTTGCTATCGGGGTTACGCAGTAAGCGTGAAGCGGTGGAAGCCGGTTTACAGTTGTTGGTGCAACAAAAACGGCAACAAAAAATCCGTGAGTTACGCGGTGCATTGCACTGGGAAGGTGATCTGACTGAAATGCGGAGTATAGACGATGATTATCGCGGATAGCAGCGTATGGATTGATTATTTCAATGGGGTGATCAATCCGCAAACTGATCAGTTGGACGATGTGCTGCAAAACGGACAAGTAGCATTGACCGATGTCATTTTAATGGAAATTCTGCAAGGCTTTCGGCTTGAGAAAGAGTATTACCAAGCCAAAACCGCACTTGCCGCTTTACACTGTTTCGAAATTTTGGGCATTGAAAACGCACAGCGTTATGCTCAGGATTACCGCACTTTGCGTCAGCAAGGCATTACCATTCGCAAAAGTAATGATGTGATGATCGCCGGCTTTTGCATCCGTCAACATATTCCGCTGCTGTTTCGAGATCGCGATTTTCTGCCTTTTGTTTCCCATTTAGGATTACAAGCTGCATACCAAGCCGAATAGCTAAGGGCGGTTAGCCTGCAACGCCGACACTTTAATTTCCACTTTCCAGTCGGCTTTTGCCAATTTTGCCTCAACACAAGCACGTGCCGGGCTGTGCTGCGGATTGACCCATTCGTCCCAAGCGCGGTTCATGCCGTCGTAATCCGCCATATCGCGCAGGAAAATGGTCGCTTCCAGCAGGTGATTTTTGTCCGAACCGCACTTGGCAAGCCAGCTGTCGATTTGCGTCAACACATCACGGGTTTGTTGATAAATATCGGCAGCACTGTTTTCCGGCACCATACCGGCGAGAAAAACAAAGCCGTTGGCGACAGTGGCCTCTGAAAAACGCGGGGTTTGCCCGAAATATTGGATTGCCATGAAATTTGCTCCTGATAAAAATGGGAACTTATCTTAACACAAGTTCTTAAGGAAACCCGAAAAACACGGTGCAGCGAACACAAACAAAGTTGCCGCTGACAAAAAACGGAAAAACTGGAAAAAGATCGGATTAAAGCGTATTATTTTGCCAACTGTATTCCGACAAGATAAGTCGGATATTATCCTTATAAAATCAAGGTGAAATATGTATATTCAAATTTCCGATAGCGCACAGGCGCATTTCCGCAAACTGCTTGATCAACAAGAAGAAGGCACTAATATTCGTATTTTCGTGGTCAATCCCGGCACCCCAAATGCCGAGTGTGGCGTGTCCTATTGCCCACCAAATGCGGTCGAAGCGAGTGATACCGAACTGAAATACGACTTGTTTTCTGCCTTCGTCGATGAAGTCAGCTATCCGTTTTTGGAAGCAGCGGAACTGGATTTCGTCACCGACGATATGGGTTCACAGCTGACCTTGAAAGCCCCGAACGCCAAAATGAAAAAAGTGGCGGACGATGCGCCATTAATCGAACGGGTGGATTATGTGATTCAAACCCAAATCAATCCGCAACTGGCAAACCACGGCGGACGAATTACCCTAATCGAGCTGACCGATGACGGTTATGCAGTACTGCAATTCGGCGGCGGCTGCAACGGCTGTTCGATGGTGGATGTCACCCTGAAAGACGGGGTTGAAAAACAACTGTTGCAACAATTTGCCGGCGAATTGCACGGCGTGCGTGATATCACCGAACACCAACACGGTGAACACTCGTATTATTAGATTATCGCTACTACGCTCAAATGACTGGCAAAGGTAGTTTATACAACAAAGTAGATACAGGGCGGATTGTATATCCGTCCGCTTGCGAAGTGTGGTATAAGCATTTAATCAATAACGGAAAAATGCAAAGTGCGGTTCGGGCGGATATATAATCCGCTCCTACTTTGCCTCATCAAATATCTTTGTCAATACACTGAGCGGTTTAATTAAACCGCTCTTTTGCATTGTTACTCAAGAGATTTCATTATGCTAAACCAAATCATCAGCCAAACCATTGCACAAGAACTGAATGTGCAGCCGAAACAAATCCTTGCCGCCATCGGTCTGGTGGACGAAGGCAACACGATTCCGTTTATCGCCCGCTACCGTAAAGAAGTGACCGACGGCTTGGACGACACCCAATTGCGCCATTTTGAAACCCGTTTATTATACCTGCGTGAACTGGACGAGCGCCGCCAAACCATTCTAAAGTCGATTGCCGATCAGGGGAAGCTCAGCGCTGAGCTGCAAGCCAAAATCGACAGCTGCCAAAGCAAAACCGAACTGGAAGATCTCTATCTGCCATATAAACCCAAACGCCGTACCAAAGGGCAAATTGCGATTGAAGCCGGCTTGGAACCGCTGGCCGACAGCCTGTGGCAAGATCCGCAACAAGCGCCTGAGCAAGCCGCTGAGCAATTTATTAATGCAGAAAAAGGCGTGGCTGATGTCAAAGCCGCACTGGACGGCGCACGCTATATTTTGATGGAGCGTTTTGCTGAAGATGCGGAATTATTGGCTAAAGTGCGTGCCTATTTGCAGAAAAATGCAGTATTAGCGGCGAAAGTGATTGAAGGTAAAGAGAGCGAAGGGGATAAATTTCAAGATTACTTTGCCCACCAAGAACACCTCGCCAAAGTGCCGTCACACCGAGCATTGGCGATGCTGCGCGGGCGTAACGAAGGCGTTTTGCAACTGAGTTTGAATGCTGATCCTGATCAAGACGACAGCGTGCGCCAAAGTTATTGTGAAGAGATCATCCGCCAACATTTGGGCGTGAATTTCAACCAACAAGCGGCGGACAGCTGGCGCCAGCAGGTGATCAGCTGGACTTGGCGGATTAAGATTTCGCTGCATTTGGAAACCGAGCTGATGGCGGCGTTGCGTGAACAAGCAGAAAGCGAAGCGATTGAGGTGTTTGCCCGCAACCTGACCGCACTTTTGATGGCAGCACCGGCCGGTGCGAAAAACACCATGGGGCTGGATCCCGGTTTGCGTACTGGTGTGAAAGTGGCGGTGGTGGATAACACCGGAAAATTACTCGCAACTGAGACTATTTACCCACACACCGGACAAATAGAAAAAGCGATGGTGAGTATTTACCAGCTGGGGAAAAAATACAACGTCGGCTTAATTGCCATCGGCAACGGTACGGCATCGCGCGAAACCGAACGTTTTGTGGCTGAGGTTTTGGCAAAATCACATGATTGGCAAGCACAAAAAGTGGTGGTCAGCGAAGCCGGTGCCTCAGTCTATTCCGCTTCGGAATTGGCGGCGCAAGAGTTTCCACAGCTAGACGTTTCGTTGCGTGGCGCTGTTTCGATTGCCCGTCGCTTGCAAGATCCATTGGCTGAGCTGGTGAAGATTGACCCGAAGGCGATCGGCGTGGGACAGTATCAGCATGATGTCAATCAAAGCCAACTGGCACGCAAACTGGATGCGGTGGTTGAGGATTGTGTGAATGCCGTCGGCGTCGATCTGAACACCGCCTCGGCACCATTGTTGGCACGAGTTGCCGGCATGAGCGCCACCCTGGCACAAAATATTGTCAATTACCGTGATGAGAACGGGCGTTTCGACAGCCGTGAGCAACTGAAAAAAGTCAGCCGTTTAGGGCCGAAAGCCTTTGAACAGTGCGCCGGATTTATGCGGATCAGCAACGGTAAAAACCCGTTAGATGCCTCTAGCGTGCACCCGGAAGCCTATCCGGTGGTGGAGAAAATCTTACAAGCTACTGCCCACACCATTCAGGATCTAATCGGCAATTCAAGTGCGGTCAGCGCACTGAATCCGGCACAATTTACCGACGAGCGTTTCGGTTTGCCGACCGTACGCGATATTTTGAGTGAATTGGAAAAGCCGGGACGTGATCCACGCGGTGAATTCAAAACCGCTACCTTTATGGATGGCGTAGAAGCGATCACCGATCTCACCGTCGGTATGATTTTAGAAGGTACAGTCACCAACGTCACCAATTTCGGCGCTTTTGTCGATATTGGCGTTCATCAGGACGGTTTGGTGCATATCTCATCATTATCGGATAAATTCGTGCAAGATCCGCATGAAGTGGTGAAAACCGGCGATGTGGTAAAAGTCAAAGTGATGGACGTGGACATCGCCCGCAAACGCATCGCCTTAAGCTGCCGTTTAGACGAACAACCGCAGGATAAAAACAGCTCAAGCCGTGGCAGTGAACAGCACAAAAGTGCGGTCAGCTCCGCTGCAAATCCAAAAAACCATAGCCGCCGTCATGCGCCGCTCGGCAATAATGCCTTTGCCGATGCGTTAAAAAACTGGAAAAAATAGCCGCATCAAAAACCGTCCGCGCCCAAAAACGGGCGGTTTTTTGACTATTATGGAGCAAATATTCGCCCATTTCCAAAAGGAATGTGATTTCCCTCTCAATTTTCATAATCGAAAATTCAAAGTCCGAATGAAGCTGTTACAATGTGCGAGAAGATACATATTTTATCATGTATCCCTATATGATTAATTCAATAATAATTCTTATAAAATAAGAAGAGGTGTTCTATGATTGGTTTTTTTAAACCGGCGGCACATAAGCCGTTATTACCTCAAGAGAAAATCGACCCAACTTATACTCGGCTGCGTTGGCAGGTGTTTATGGGCATTTTCTTTGGTTATGCAGCATACTATTTTACCCGCAGTAATTTCGATTTAGCACAAAAGGGCTTGATCGAAGCCGGGTTATATACCAAAACACAACTGGGGATTATCGGGATTGCGCCGGGTTTAGCGTACGGACTGTCTAAATTCTTTATGGCAGCGATTTCCGACCGCTCCAACCCGAAAATGTTTATGCCGTTCGGCTTAGCACTTTCCGGAATGTGTATGACCCTGATGGGCTTGGTGCCTTGGGCGACATCCGGCATTTTAATCATGTTCGTACTGCTATTTATCAACGGTTGGTTCCAAGGCATGGGCTGGCCGCCAAGTGGGCGTAGCATGGTGCACTGGTGGTCGAAAAAAGAGCGCGGCACTATCGTATCGATCTGGAACACGGCGCACAATCTCGGTGGCATGATGCCGGCGGTATTGGTCGGTTTAGCCAGCGTGATTTATGCCTCAAACCACCCGGAAGTCACCAAAGTCACCTTCGGTCACGTTTGGCAAGAAGCACTGTATTATCCGGGTATTGCGGCAATGATCGCCTCGGTTATCATCTATTTTGCCCTGAAAGATACTCCGCAATCCTGCGGTTTGCCGCCGATTGAAGAGTATAAAAACGACTATCCGGAAGATTACAACGAAAAAACCTACGAACATGAACTGAATACCCGTGATATTTTCGTCACCTATGTGTTGAAAAACCGCTTGTTGTGGTACATCGCCATCGCTAACGTGTTCGTTTATTTGATCCGTTACGGTATTTTGAAATGGTCTCCGGTCTATTTGGGCGAGGTCAAACACTTCGATATCAAAGCCACCGCCTCTGCCTATGCCATCTATGAATTTGCTGCAATCCCGGGCACGCTGTTGTGTGGTTGGATGTCGGATAAAGTGTTCAAAGGCAGACGCGGTCTGACCGGCTTTATATTTATGGTGATGGTCACCATCGCCGTGGTGGTATTCTGGATGAACCCGGCGACACCTGAAGCGGAGCTGGCGCATTATGCAACGCTGCCGTGGTATCAAAACCCGTATCAATTGACTGACTTTATCATGATGACCATCATCGGTTTCTTGATTTACGGTCCGGTAATGTTAATCGGCTTGCACGCCTTAGAGTTAGCGCCGAAAAAAGCGGCCGGAACGGCAGCAGGCTTCACCGGCTTATTCGGTTATTTGGGCGGTACGGTAGCGGCAAGTGCGGTAATCGGCTGGGCAGCAGACACCTACGGCTGGAACGGTGGTTTCTATATCATGATCGGTGGTTCAGCACTGGCTTGTGTGCTGATGTTGATCACCATGGTGGAAGAAGCCAAACATAAAGCCAGAATTGCAGAAGAAGATCGCTTGATCAAATAATGCAACCTGATAGTAGAAAGACGAACATTGTTTCGTCTTTCTTTTTACCTAAATTCGGCAACATCAACAAAGCCTAATAAAAATAAGGAAAATGCCATGAAATTAAAAACCTTAGCCATCGTATTGGCTGCGTCAACCGCACTTGCTGCCTGTGTCGGCAGTAGTCAGCACACTAGCAACCTGAGCAATCAAGAAAAATTGGTGATCGCCCACCGTGGCGCCAGCGGTTATTTGCCGGAACACACGCTGGAATCCAAAGCCTTGGCATTCGGACAGAAAGCCGATTATTTAGAGCAAGATTTGGCAATGACCAAAGACAATCGCTTAGTGGTGATCCACGATCACTTTCTGGACGGCTTAACCGATGTGGCGAAAAAATTCCCGAAACGTGCGCGCAAAGACGGACGTTACTATGTGGCGGATTTCACATTGAAAGAAATTCAAACGCTGGAAATGACTGAAAACTTTAAACTCGAAAACGGCAAACAAGTGCAGGTCTATCCGGGGCGTTTCCCAATGTGGAAATCGCATTTCACCATTCACACCTTTGAAGATGAAATCGAATTTATCCAAGGCTTGGAAAAGTCCAGCGGCAAAAAAATCGGGATTTATCCTGAAATCAAAGCCCCTTGGCTGCACCACCAGGAAGGCAAAGACATTGCGTTGGAAACGCTGAGAGTCTTGAAAAAATACGGTTATACCACGAAAGATTCCGCAGTTTATCTGCAAACCTTCGATTTCAACGAACTCAAACGCATTAAAACCGAATTACTGCCAAAACTGGGCATGGACATCAAATTAGTTCAATTGGTGGCTTACAGCGACTGGCATGAAACCGAAGAGAAAGGCGCCGATGGCAAATGGGTCAACTACGACTACGACTGGATGTTCAAACCAGGTGCAATGGCTGAAGTTGCCAAATATGCCGACGGGGTCGGACCGGGTTGGTATATGTTGATTGACGACAAAAAATCCACTGCGGGCAACATTCAATACACCGACATGGTCGCGGATATTGCCGCTAACAAACTGGAACTGCATCCGTACACGGTGCGCAACGACGCTCTGCCACCGTTTTTCAGCAATATCGACCAAATGTTCGATGCGTTATTAAATAAATCCGGCGCCACCGGTGTCTTCACCGACTTCCCGGATATGGCGGTGAAATTCTTGGGTAAAGATAAGCAATAACCACGATTGATACCTAAAGTGCGGTCAGGCTGAAAAGCTGACCGCACTTTTTGTTGCTGCGCAAAACGATTATTAATTTAAGCACTATTTCCTGTGCGGTGACATACTTTTTAATACCCCATCTTTGAAATAGAAATGGTGCAGCAACGCTGCTGCCGCATGCAATCCTGCTAATATCAGAAATAAATTGCCGAGAAATGGATGGAGTTCCCCAACAAAATGTAGCAGACTACCATTGTTATTTAAGGGGATAGCCACGCCAAATGCACTGAACTGCTGTGTTTTGTTAGCCAGTGCCAACCAGCCGCTCAGCGGAATCAATGCCATGCATAGATAAAGTGCGGTTTGCACGCTTTTTGCTGCTTTTTCTTGCCAATCGGCTAACGCTGGCTGTTGTGGAATGTGGCGGCGGTAGAAGAACCGGAGAGGCAAGCGCACTATAAGCATACTAGCCACCAGCAGCCCACTGAACACATGCAGTTCCCCGATCAAGCCGTCACGGGTCGGATGGCCGCTGCTGAGGTAGGCGATCAGCACCAATACAACCGTGAGCCAATGGCTGTAAATCATTGCGTTAGGGTAACGAGTGGTCATTATCATATCCTTACTCATCATTATTGAACTTAGCCAACATTATATGCAGCAAAATTAGCTACAAATTAGGACGTGCTGATTCTTTTATGTATTGATAAAAAAATGACAAAAAAATCCCCTTAACCTTAGGTAAGGGGAAAGAGGACAAACTCAATAGAGGAAGTTTGTTATTCAATCATTAATTTACTGCCGTCGTATTCCAATACTTGGATCGTACTCAGCACTTCGCCACTGTCATTCTCACCGCCAATCAACAATACCTGATTGTGGTAAGAAACACTGACCGCACCGCTGACCGGATTGGCAAGTTCCCCGACCATTTTCCAGCGTCCGTTTTTTAGCGCATAAATCTCTTTTTGTCGGACTTTTGCTAGATTCTGGTGAGCAAACAGCTCTCCGGCAGCAAATTGAGCTTGTGCCCCCGCAAAATTTGTACCACCTGCAATCAAATAGTAGCCGTGGCTGTAACCGCCACCTGCCCACGCAATGCCTTCTTGCGATTTGCCTCGTAATGCCGGCAAATTCGGTAGCGCTTTCCAACTTACCCCTTGCGCTGAAAGTCGCCCCTGTGCAGTGGTGGCGCTTGTCAAGCCGGGTTTAATCTCACCACTGACCACTAACAGTGTTTCACCTTGCCCTAACACAGCAGCCCCGACTCTCGGTTCAAAAGGGATTTTACCTTCATTGTGCCATTGGTTGTTGTGCGGGGTATAACTTAGTAATTCGTTGGTAAAAAAATAGTCTTGTGGTCGTTTTTGGAAAAACACCTGATCCACCAGCTGTTGCTGCGTGACATCTTCTGCTGCGGCATAATCTTGTAAATAGCCGTTTAACAAGGATAAATTAGCTCCGCCGAGCAGATAAATTTTTCCGTTATGAGTTACCGCACCACCGCCAGCCAAACCTCGCGGTGCCTCTGCATTGAGCTTGACCCAACGATCTTGCTGCGGATCATAACGGTGTACATCGTTAATAAACTGGCGAACGCCCTGTTGATTGGTGTGCAATCCACCAAAAACATACAACTGTTGATCCAGCACCACAACAATTGGCTGTATTCGATCGCCACCCGGGAAATCAGCAATCGGTTGCCACTTTGCCTTGCTCTCTGCTGCTTGCAGCGGCAACCGATAAAATTTGTCACCCGCAGTACCCAAACCGACATACAGCATATCGCCAATCAACGCACCACCGCCTTGTTTAATCGGCTGTGGCAAATTCGGGTACGCTGCTGACACAGCAACCGCCGTTGTCAGACATAGACCGAATATAAGACGGGATAACACGGTTTTTATCGCTTTCATACTCTCGCTTAGGTTAGGACTTGGCGATAATTCGACCAATATTGAAAGGTAATTATCATTCCTTATATCAGGATGATATATTTACTCCATTTATAAAAGCAATATTAAATTCAATTTTATTAGCGGAATTTCAAGGAAGATCACACTTTTGCCACAAACGTGGGGATATTTTATGCCGTAAAAGTGCGGTTTGCAGCTTTCACGGCAGGGGAAAAGGCGAGTTATTTTTTCTTGGTCGGGCGCTGCCAGTTGGCAATATGGCGCTGTGGCACACGGCTAATCACCAACTCGTTGTCGGCAACATCTTTAGTAATCGTTGCGCCGGCGCCGATGGTTGCCCCGTCGGCAATCTTAACCGGTGCTATCAACTGGCTGTCGGAACCAACAAACACATTATCCCCGATAATGGTTTTGAATTTATTCACACCGTCGTAGTTGCAGGTGATCACCCCCGCACCAATATTGCAGTTGCTGCCGATTTCCGCATCGCCGACGTAGGTCAAATGGTTCACTTTTGAACCTTTGCCGACGTGTGATTTTTTAATTTCGACAAAGTTGCCGACATGGGTTTCCGCTGCCAGCTCGGCGCCCGGACGCAGCCGTGAGAACGGCCCGATCACCGCACTTTCGCCAATCACTGCATCGTCGATCACCGAATAGGGTTTCACTTCCACATCTGCTGCAATCCGGCAGTTTTTCAATACGCAGCCGGCACCGATCCGCACGCGATCACCCAGCTCTACTTTGCCTTCGATAATCACATTGACATCAATTTCCACATCTTTGCCGTGCAGCAGTTCGCCACGCAAGTCAAAACGTTCTGGATCAATTAACATCACGCCCGCCAGTAATAGCCGTTTGGCCTGTTGCTGCTGATAATAGCGTTCCAATTGCGCCAGTTGCAGACGGTTGTTGGCACCCTCGACTTCCATTCTATCCGCCGCCGGTACAGCACAGACTTGACAGCCATCTTGATTCGCCAATGCAATCACATCGGTGATGTAATATTCGCCTTGGGCATTGTTGTTATTCAAGCGTGACAGCCAGTTTTTGAAGCTGGCACCACTGGCGACCATCACGCCGGTGTTGACTTCTTGAATCTTAAGCTGCTCAGAATTGGCATCTTTTTGTTCCACAATCGCCACCACATTGCCGTCCTTGCGGATAATCCGTCCATAGCCGGTCGGGTCGTCCAGTTGCACCGTCAACAGCGAAATGCCATGTTGTGGTTTAGCCGCAATCAGCTTTTCCAACGTCGCCTGTGTAATCAACGGGCCGTCGCCGTACAGCATCAGAATGTCTTCATCATCGGCAAAGTGCGGTGCGGCCTGCTGCATCGCATGACCGGTTCCCAATTGCTCCGCCTGCAACACCCAATTAACCGGCTCTGCTTGCAACCGCTGCTGCATCAGCTCGCCGCCATGACCATAAATCAGGTGAATATTGTTGGCGCCTAACGCTTTTACGGTGTCGATCACATGCTTGACCATCGGTTTGCCCGCAACATTATGCAGCACCTTCGGCAGTTCTGAATACATTCGGGTGCCTTTTCCGGCAGCTAAAATCACCACACTTAATTTTTGTTCGCTCATTTTCGATTTCTCTCGTTTAAATCAGATGGCACAGATTTTACCTTAAATTTATCGACTGATAAATGCAAATAACCGCACTTTATTGCCGAGCAATTCGGCAGCAAAGTGCGGCTAAGGTGTGCGGTTAAATGACGCTATTCAATCACTCAGTGCTGGTCTTATTCAACCCGCTCGCCATGCAACACCACATCCAATCCTTGGCGTTCTTCGTCTTTTTCCACGCGCAAACCGGTGATTTTGCTGACGAGAAAGAACAGGATCACGCTGCCGACGCCGCTGTAAGCCACCGTAATCAAGATACTTTTAATTTGCACCCATAGACTGGCGCCACCACCACTGATGTCGGTCGAAACAAACACACCGGTCAATACTGCCCCAACGATACCACCGATGCCGTGAATCCCAAAGGCGTCCAACGAATCGTCATAGCCTAACCAATATTTGAGTTTGGTTGCGCCCCAAAAACAGACCACACCGGAAATCAAACCGATGAAAACCGCACTTTGCACGCTGACAAAACCCGCCGCCGGGGTGATCGCTACCAAGCCTGCTACTGCACCGGAAGCTAAGCCCAATGCTGACGGTTTATGCCCCAGCAAGCGTTCGGTCAACATCCAAGCCACTGCTGCCGCCGCTGTTGCAATTTGCGTGGTTGCCATTGCCATCCCGGCACGACCATCCGCTGCTAATGCGGAGCCAGCGTTGAAGCCGAACCAGCCGACCCATAACATCGCCATGCCCACCAGCGTCAACACCAAGTTGTGCGGCGGCATCGCTTCTTTGCCATATCCAATACGTTTACCGATAATCACTGCACCGACCAAGCCAGCAATACCGGCATTGATATGGATAACCGTGCCGCCGGCATAATCCAACACACCGTCAGCCGCCAACCAGCCGTCCGGCCCCCAAACCCAGTGTGCTGTCGGCACATAAATCAACAGTGACCATAAAGCGCTGAACAATAACATGCCGGAAAACTTGATTCGTTCGGCAAAAGCGCCGGTAATAATGGCGGCGGCGATCACGGCAAACGCCATTTGAAAAAGCATAAACACCGGTTCCGGAATAGTGGCAGCACCTGGGAAAATCGTCAGTTGTTGACTGTCGGTGAAGACATTCATACCGCTCAGGAAAAAGCGCTCCGTCCCGCCGATAAAGCCGTTATTGGAGGTGAAGGCTAAGCTGTAACCGAAGCTCATCCATAATAACGAGATTAAACAAGCAACGGCAATACTTTGCACCATGGTCGCCAACACATTTTTCTTCCGTACCATGCCGGCATAAAACAGTGCTAAGCCGGGCAATGTCATAAAGAGTACCAAAATCGCCGAGACCATCACCCAAGCAGTATCGCCTGCGCTGATGTCCGACATCGGGCGGATCCAGTCCGTCGTTTCTGAGGCAAAGCCTGCAGCAGGTAGCAGGGCGGTCATGCCGCCGATAACAAGTGATTTTTTCATATTTTCACCTATACAGTTGTTTCCGAGTTTAAAATGAAGTAAAAATAAAAATTAAACAATCGTTAAATGGCATTTTCATCGGTTTCACCGGTGCGGATGCGAATCACTTTATCCACCGGTTTTACAAAGATTTTGCCGTCACCGATTTTTCCGGTGCGCGCCGTTTGGCAGATGACCTCGACCGCTTGATCAGCCAGGTCATCACTCAACACAATATCCAGTGAAATTTTAGGTAGGAAATCGACCGCATATTCGGCACCACGATACAGCTCGGTGTGTCCTTTTTGCCGCCCGAAGCCTTTGACTTCAGTGACGGTTATGCCTTGGATGCCGATGTCGGACAGGGCTTCACGGATCTCATCTAAACGGAAGGGTTGCACAATGGCAGTGATTTGTTTCATAAGTTTCTCCTTAGAAAGTCATACAATAAAACTTAAAATGAGGAGCAAACCTAATTTGTCTGACGACATAAAAAAGGTTGCTTTCCGAGTAAATATCAAAAAATAAAAATAAAAAAAGTACTGCTAAAAATGGCTTACAAAATATTTTCGTACTGATCGGTAATCCGTTTTGGCCACACACTGGACTGCACTTGTCCGATATGTTCTTTATGCAGCAACAACATCGCCATGCGCGACTGTCCGATACCACCACCGATCGATTGCGGCAATCTGCCATTCAATAAATCCTGATGCCAAGGAAATTCAGCGCGTTCTTCGTTATTAGTCAACGCCAACTGATGCCGAAGTGCGGTTTCATCAACCCGAATCCCCATTGAAGACAACTCAAATGCCGATTGCAGCACCGGGTTCCATACCAGAATATCACCGTTCAAGCCTTTATATTCGCCTTCGCTTGGCGTGGTCCAATCATCATAATCCGGCGCACGTCCATCGTGCGGTTTGCCGTCAGACAGCTTGCCGCCGATCCCGATTAAAAATACTGCGCCAAACTCTTTGCAGACCGCACTTTCGCGTTCTTTGCCACTCATATTCGGATAACGACGCACCAGATCTTCGGTGTGGATAAAGGTGATCTCCGACGGCAGCGAGCCTTTAATCCCAAACTGCACTTCCACCATTTGCTCGGTTTCTTTGATGGCAGTGTAAATCGAACGCACCGTTTGTTTTAAAAAGTCCAAATTGCGACTGCCTGCCGGAATCACTTTCTCCCAGTCCCATTGATCAACAAATACCGAGTGGGTTTGATCAAGGCTGTCTTCATCGGGGCGCAACGCAATCATGTGTACAAACAATCCTTCATTCGGCTGGAAATCAAAGCGTCCCAAGGTATGGCGTTTCCATTTTGCCAAGGAGTGCACCACCTCAAACCGCACCCCATGAATTTCGCGAATATTCACTTGTACCGCATTTTCTACACCGGACAAATTGTCCTGCATACCATTGCCGACTTGACTAAGTAGCGGCCCTTGCACCTCAACGATTTTTAAGTGTTCTTTTAACATTTGTGTGAAGGTGTTTTTAACGAAACTGATTTCTTGTTGTTGCAAAATAAAGGAATTTTTCATAATTTATCTAAAGTTTGTCTGGGTTGATTAAATAAAAAAAGTGTTTTGCTTGTCGTTTTTATGCATTATTCAACAAACAAACAAAAAATTCCAATACTTTTTTAATTTTTTTTGTTAATATGTGGTCATTAATCAATAGAAGCATATTTTTTTTGAAAAAAAACTAAAATCGGAGAAGCGTATGCAACATACCAGCCACATTGATGCTCTTGATCAACAAATCTTGCGGGTTCTGACCAAAGATGCCCGAACCCCCTATGCCGAAATGGCAAAAAAATTCGGGGTCAGTCCGGGAACAATTCATGTTCGGGTAGAAAAAATGCGCCAATCGGGTGTGATAGAAGGGACTAAAGTGCGGATCAACGAACGCAAACTGGGTTATGATGTTTGCTGCTTTATCGGCATTATTCTAAAAAGCGCTAAAGACTACGACACCGTGATTAAAAAGCTGCAAACTTTTGACGAAGTGGTTGAGGCTTATTACACCACCGGCAATTACTCTATCTTTATCAAGGTGATGACCCACACTATTGAAGAGCTACATGGGGTACTGGCGAACAAAATTCAGCTGATAGATGAGATCCAGTCCACAGAAACGTTAATTTCTATGCAAAATCCTATTCTGAGAGATATAAATCCTTAATTGTTTGGCGTAAAATATCTCTTTTACGGTATATATAAAATTTTATATAAATCAATAATAATAACAAGGAGATGTTTTTATGGCAGATGTATTTCATTTAGGGTTAACTAAAGCGGATTTGGAAGGGGCAACGGTTGCGATCGTCCCGGGTGATCCGGCTCGTGTCGAGCGTATTGCTAAGCAGATGGACAAACCTAAATTTTTGGTCTCTACCCGCGAGTTTACTTCATGGTTAGGTTATGTCGGCGGTAAACCAATTATGATCTGTTCCACAGGGATCGGTGGTCCTTCTGTTTCAATCGCAGTAGAAGAGTTAGCACAATTAGGCGTGCGCACTTTCTTGCGCATCGGCACTACCGGTGCGATTCAGCCACATATTAATGTCGGTGATATTTTAGTCACCACCGGTGCGGTGCGTTTAGACGGCGCCAGCCAACACTTTGCACCGTTAGAATACCCGGCAGTAGCCGATTTCACTTGTACTTCGGCGCTATACCAAGTTGCCAAAGAAAGCGGCGCAGCGACCTATGTCGGCATCACGGCTTCTTCCGATACATTCTATCCGGGACAAGAGCGCTACGATACCTACAGTGGCAAAATCTGCCGCCGTTTCAAAGACTCGCTGAAAGAGTGGCAACAACTGAACGTGATGAATTTTGAGATGGAATCTGCCACCTTATTCACCATGTGCTCAGCGTTAGGCTTAAGAGCGGGCATGATTTCTGCCGTGATCGTCAACCGCACCCAGCAAGAAATTCCAAACGAAAGTACCATCAAAGCCGCTGAAGGCACAGCGGTAGCCTTGGTGGTGAAAGCGGCCGGACAGCTGGCTTAAACCTTAATCATCCTTAGATAAACCAATCCCGCAACATTGACTAATGTGCGGGATTTTTGATATTAGCGCCTATCCTAGGCTGCTGCGTTTTTCAAAATCAGATATAACTCATCTTTGAGGCGCAACTTCTCTTTTTTCAGATTTTCAACTTCAGTCACCGTACCCAATTCTATATTGGTTTCAATGGCTTTAATTTTGTGGTCAAGTTCATTGTGCTTGTCAAACAAACGGCTAAAGTGGGCATCTTCTAATTTCAGACGGCTGATCAAATCACGATATTCTGGAAACATACTAAAACTCCTGTTAAATGATGGGAATAGACGGAAGCAAATCAATTTTGTTTTACTCTAACACCAAATAGCAAATATAACTCGGCGACAGCTCACAAAATTGACTTTAATTAGGGTTTGTTGATATTTGTTTAGGGTCTGTTGATCTTTGTTTATAATTTGAGCTATAGACTATTTTTCGTCAATACAAGGCAAAAGTCGTGAAGTTTAGTTATTCTAAACGAACGGCTTTTAACGCAGTAGTGGCGAAAAATAGTCTATAGCTCAAATTATAAACAAAGATCAACAGACCCTATATAGTGAAATAAAAAACAGGACACCACGGGTGCATCCTGTCAATTATAAAGCGAGTCTGCTTATTTGCGTAAGCCGCCGACAAACTGCACCGCTTCTTGCGTGAGGCGTGTCACTTCATCCCAATTTCCAGCAGCGATTGCCTCATTCGGAATCATCCAAGAACCACCCACCGTCGCCACACAATCCAATGCCATATAATTGGCCACATTTTTCGGGCTAATCCCGCCGGTCGGGCAGAACTTCAACTGTGGCAATGGGGCAGAAATCGCTTTCAATGCCGGAGCACCGCCATTGGCTTCTGCCGGAAAAAATTTCAAATGATCGTAGCCCAATTCAAGTGCGGTCATCATCTCAGATGGCGTTGAAGTACCCGGCATTAACGGCACTTCGCCCTGCGCAGCATGTTTTAATAACGACAGCGTCGCTCCCGGCGAAATAATAAACTTCGCCCCTGCTGCAAGTGCCGCATCATATTGCTGTGGCGAAATCACTGTTCCGGCGCCTACCAGCGCCTCTGGCATCGCTTCACTGATGATTTTAATCGCCTCTAGTGCCACCGCACTGCGCAAGGTAATCTCAAACACCTTAATGCCGCCTGCCGACAGTGCTTGCGCCATTGGTAACGCATCCTTTAAATGTTTGATCACCATCACCGGCACCACCGGGGAAGCGGCAAAAACCGCACTAGGTTGTAAACTCCAATTCATAGCAAAAATCCTTGTTAAAAATTCCGTCAATCAAAAAACACAATATCAAAACAGCTTTTTAAAGATAGCAAAAAAACGGACCACTGTCGCATATCACACGATGAAAAGTGCGGTTTAAAGCCATTTTTTGTGATCTTGATCACTTAATACAAACACAAACGGACAGAAAATTCTGTCCGTTGTTTGAGCTAAAACGAGCTGTACTAGGGTCTGTTGATCTTTGTTTATAATTTGAGCTATAGACCCTAACGTGGTGACCATTAACGCGACGGTAAGTAGCGAGCCGGATCGACTGATTTGCCTTTGTAACGGATTTCAAAATGCAGTTTGACCGAATTAGTACCGGAGCTGCCCATTTTGGCAATTTGCTGTCCGGCGCTGACTTCTTGCTGGTCTTTGACTGAAATGCTTTCGTTATGCGCATAGGCACTGAGGAAATCATCATTGTGTTTGATGATGATCAGATTGCCGTAGCCGCGCAATGCATTACCGGCATACACCACCCGCCCTGCGGCGGCGGCATTCACTGCTTGTCCACGTGAACCGGAAATATCGATACCTTTATTGCCGCCGTCTGAAGAGGAAAAGCCTTGAATCACTTTGCCGCTGCTCGGCCAGCGCCAACTGATGTTAGAATTAACCGCACTTGGTGGGGTCGTATCCACACGAGCAGCTGCTGTGGCTACTGTTCCTGCCGTTGCCGTCACTGCTTGTTGTGCCTGTTGCTGCGCCATAGTGGCGGCATTACCGGCTGAGGCTTTCACCGGTCCGATAATCGTACCGTCAGAGCCATATTGAGTATTATTCGGACCCGGTGTATAAGAAACCGCTGGTTGGGTAACGGCTGGAGTTGTTGCTGGTGCTGATTGTGCCGCTACCGTACCGCCTGCAGGCGCCGAGCTAGGTGCAACCGCACTTGCTCCGTTGCCGATTTTCAAAACTTGTCCGACTTTCAGATTGTAAGGTTCGCTCATCTGGTTTTTCGCCGCCAGCTCTGCCACATCCATACCGGAAATATAAGCGATTAAAAACATGGTATCGCCTTTACGCACTGTGTAATTGTCGCCTTTATAAAAACCTTTATCAATTTGATTATAGATTGGAGCATTAGTGGCGCTGTCACGCGGGATCGTGAAATCCTGTGAAGCATTATTAGTACGAGTTTGGCTGTTCACCGCCGTGCCGACAGTTTGAGTAGCCTGCTGCACCTGTCCAATCGGCTGCTGCACCGCACTTTGTACATTTTGCTGCACCTGTTGCGTTTGGGTTTGCGCTTGTCCGATCGGCTGTTGAATGGCTTGTTGCACCGACATACTTTCCGGCATACTTTGCTGCTGAATTTCAGGCTGCCAACTACCATTGCTCGCACCACTGGCTTCAACCGGCTGCATAATGCCCGGAGACAGATTGCCGTCCGCACTTTGTACCGGCGCACCGCCACTGCTGCTACAACCGGCTAAAACAGCCAACGCCAGCGCAGTTGCCGGGAAAAAGAACAGTTTATTTTTCATGTTTAAATCCTTGACTAACGTAAAATAAGATAAGCGATAACCGCTAAGACTACCACGCCCCAACCGATCACTTCAATAGAACGGCGCAACTTGGCTTCAATTTTTGGCCCGCCCCAGGCGGACAATTTTGCGACCAGAATAAACCGTGCCGCACGGGAAACAAAAGCGGTCACGGCAAACGGCAGCAGTGCCATATGCAACAACCCGCCGGCAATGGTGAATACTTTATAGGGAATCGGCGAGAAACCGGCGACGAATAATACCAAGATACCCCACTGGTCAAACCAAGCTATCACTTGTTCCATTTTCGCCTGATAACCAAATTGGATAATATAATGTTGAACAAAATCATAAGCGTAATAGCCGATCGCATAGCCGAGCAATCCGCCCAACATTGAGGCAAGTGCGGTGTAAAGTGCATATTTCATTGCCTGTTTAGGTTTGTTCATCGCCATTGGGATCAACATCACATCCGGCGGAATCGGAAAAAAGACCGCTTCAATGAAGCTGACAAAACACAACCAATAAACCGCTAAACGGTGACGTGACCACTGCATGGTCTTGTCATACATTTTACCAAAAATTTTCACTGTAGCTCTCCTGCCACCAACGGTACAAATTTAACATCTTCTATATTTTCCACTCGATACCGATCTCCGATGCGAGTAATCAATTGCAATATTTGATTGCCAACCCCGATTGGGATCACCATTCTGCCGCCGTCACGCAGCTGTTGTAGCAACTCAATCGGCATATTTTCTGCGGCAGCGGTCACCATAATCGCATCAAACGGTGCTTTGGCTTTCCAGCCCTCCCAGCCATCAGCATGGCGCAGTTGCACATTATGCAACTCCAATTTTTTCAGGCGGTGAATCGCTTGCCATTGTAATTTTTTAATTCGCTCCACGCTATAAACTTTATGGCATAATTTTGCTAAAAGTGCGGTCTGATAGCCACTGCCGGTGCCGATTTCCAACACATGATGCTCGGCTTGCAATCCCAACAGTTCGGTCATTCTGGCGACAATGTAGGGTTGTGATAACGTTTGTCCTTCGCCAATCGGAATCGCCATATTTTCATAACAACGGCGAGTGAACGCCTCCTCCACAAAAAACGCACGTGGGATCTCATAGATCGCCTGTAAAATAGCCTGATCTTTGATTCCCTGCGCCTGAAGGCGCTGCACCAAGCGGCGTTGTTCGATTTTAGACATCTTATGCCGTTTCCAGCCAATGTTGTAGCCGTTGCAATGACTGATGCGCCGTCATATCAGTTTGAATCGGTGTCAAAGAGACATAGCCGTGCTCCACGGCATGAAAGTCTGTCCCCTCACCACTGTATTCCGGCAGACCGCTGGCACCCACCCAATAAATGCTTTCGCCACGTGGATCAATCTGTTTCACCATTTCACTGGCTGATTCACGATAGCCCAATTTAGTTACTTTCGAACCTTTTAAGTCAGCATACGGCAGATCCGGCACGTTGATGTTGATGATTTCGCGCGAACTCAACACATTGTCGTGCAATTTCGGAATCAAATCACACACCACCTGCGCTGCGGTTTCAAAATAAATTCGTCCGTCTAATGACACCGCAATCGACGGCAAACCCAAGTGTCGTCCTTCCAATGCCGCTGCGACTGTGCCGGAATAGATCACATCATCGCCTAAATTCGCACCGGCATTGATACCGGAAACCACCAGATCAACCCGTCCGGCAAGGAAACCGTTCAGCGCCAAATGCACACAATCCGCCGGCGTGCCGTTGATGCAGTAGTCACCGTTTGGTAATTTTAGCGGCCGTAGTGGCTCAACCAAGGTTAACGAGCTCGAGGCTGCACTGCGGTTACGATCCGGTGCGACAATGGTCACAGTGGCAAATTTGCGTAATGCCGCCGCCATGGTTTGAATTCCCTCGGCATGGATCCCGTCATCGTTACTTAACAAAATATGCATAATTATCCTTGTTGTTATTCATGTTCAAGCTGCGCTACTTCACGCACCAGCGCCGTAGCATAACTGCCACTGTCCAGATAAAACGATAAACGCAAGCCGTCTGCCGCAAACTGCCAAGTGAAATCTTGCGCCTGCGCCAACAATGCGCGGCGCGCATTTTGCAACCGCTCTTGCTGCATTAAAGCCAGCAATTCAGGGTGTTGCTCTACCACCGCTCGCTCACGTTCGGCGGCTTCGGCTTGGCTGTCCAGTTGCTTTGAACCGACTAGCGCTGCGGTCAAAGCAAGATCCTGTTGCTGCAAGCGCAACTGTAACAACGGCAATTCCGCTGCCGTTGCCACAAACCAACTGTGTGAGCCTTGCAATTGCAGCACATCACCGTCTAACACCGTCGTCGTCAACTGATCTTCAATCCGCTGTGAAACGATTAAATTAAACAATTCACTGCGAGCGGCGGAGAGGTAAAAGCTACGCTTTTTACGGTCTTTAACCTGAATTTCACCTTGCGCCCAACGCAGCGCCTGAGTCAAATTATGCCCGTCACGTCCGAAGCGTTGCTCCATAAAATAGTTGGGAAAACCGCACTTTTCAATTTGTTGTAAACGCTGAATCAAATCGGCACTTTGCTGCAAATCTCGCAATAAAATCTCAAAACGGTTGCCTTGCAAGCTGCCGATGCGGATTTTGCGATTATGGCGGCTGACGTGCAAAATTTCAACGCCCTCCTCAACGCCCTCCAATGCAAACTGGCTGAAATCCGGTGTCGCCTTGCCCGGCAGATGCAGGCAGAACCACTGCTCAGTGACTGCATGGCGATCTTTCAAGCCGGCATAACTCATGTTTTTGGCGGAGATGCCGACAAATGCCGCCAACTTCTCACCAACAAACAAAGTATTGGCATTGGTTTTGCGCACCTTTAAGGCAACAAATTCGCCTTCGCCACTGATTGCGTAGCCCAGCTCCTCTTTCACGATAAAATCGCTGAATTCGGCTTTCAAGCGGGCGGTTTGTTGTGGTTTACCGTATAAATATTGCAGTTCTGACATCAGCTATCCTTAAGCAGCAGTGCTACCGCTTCACAGGCAATGCCTTCGCCGCGCCCGGTGAATCCCAGCTTTTCGCTGGTGGTTGCCTTCACATTCACTTGTTGCACATAACAGCCCAAATCTTCGGCAATGCAAGCCCGCATGGCGTCAATATGCGGTCGCATTTTCGGCGCTTGCGCAATAATCGTGACGTCCACATTGCCCACTCGGTAGCCTTGCAACCGCACTTGGCGATAGGCTTCACGCAATAAGCCACGGCTGTCAGCACCTTGATAGGCCATATCGGTGTCGGGGAATAATTTGCCGATGTCACCCAACGCCACCGCGCCTAGCAAAGCATCGGTCAAGGCGTGCAGTGCCACATCGCCGTCCGAATGCGCCAACAGCCCCTTTTCATAGGGAATTGCCACGCCGCCGATAATTATCGGCCCTGCACCGCCGAAAGCGTGTACATCAAAACCATGTCCTATGCGTATCATTTGCCGTTTCTCCGTTGTAAATAAAATTCCGCCAAGGCCAGATCCTCCGGTCGGGTGATTTTCAAATTATCTGAGCGTCCCGACACCAAGTGCGGTTTATAGCCCGACAGCTCCATCGCCGAGGCTTCATCCGTCAGGATCAAATTCTGTTCAAACGCATGGGCATAGGCTTTTGTCAGTAATTCGGTAGGGAAGAATTGCGGGGTCAAGGCGTGCCACAATTGCGAGCGATCTTCAGTGGCTTGAATCTGTTGTGCGCTATCGGCACGCTTGATCGTATCGGTTGCCGGATACGCTAAAATAGCCCCGTTGGGATCGTCGATTTGCAGCAATTTATCCAAATCTTGATGGGTCAAACAAGGGCGTGCCGCATCATGCACCAGCACCCAACTCTCGCCATTCCCAATTTCTACCGCACTTTGCAACGCAGCAAACACCGAAGCCGCACGGGTTTCACCACCGTGTACCATCTGAATTTGCGGATGTTGCGCTAAGCCCAATTGTCCGATGTAGGGGTCGTCTTGCGCCACCGACAAAATCACTTTTTCAATCGGCGCATAGCTCAACAGCACGTCCAAGGTGTGTTGCAAAATGGGTTTGCCGTTCAGCAATAAATACTGCTTGGGTTTATCCTGCTGCATCCGACTGCCGACACCCGCCGCCGGCACGATGGCAATAATATTACGCGCCACCATTATTGATATTCGTCCGCTTTCATTAAACGGTAGAAAACCTCGTTGGATTTGACCATGTCGTGTTCCAGGCGGGCACGTTCTTCTACTGCCGCTACGCCCTCTTTCAAATCTTTGATTTCTGCCATAATCAATTGATTACGCTGCGCCAACAGGGTATTTTCCGCCGATCGTTGCTCAATTTCCTGCTGCACCGCCTGATAATCACGGTAGCCGTTTTTGCCGAACCAAAAGCTGTATTGAAACAGCAGCAGCAGACCACCAAGGATAATGATCAATACCCGCATACTTGCCTTTCCTGTTTGAGTTAAAAATGGGGATAGTTTACCTTGAAATTCGCCAAAAGTGGAACGCTAAACAGCATTTCGCTAAAGAGGATTGCTCCAATACTCTTGCCACTCACTATGTTTACATTTGATAGCGCAACAACCAATAGGCTAAATGCTATGTATCCCACAGATTTAATTCAGAAAAAAAATAGATAAAACAATAAGTAATATACAAAACCTTAATCATGGAAGAGGAAATATGTGAGCAAGATCATTGAAGTGATAATTAATATCAATAATAATCAGCTTGCTACTTAAGAGCACTATAGTCAAGTTTATCATCGGAAGATAACTTTAATGATGAAGAAAGGTGAACACAGAGTTGAGGAATATAAATTCAACTCTGAAAAATATGCAAAAGATTATTTTTCTAATTATAGGGTGCATGGCGGTTATAATGAAAATATTAATAAGCAGAATAAATATAAAAGAGTTTATATTAGTAGTAGTCCTTTTCTCTTTGTTTAGAAATTTTATTTATCCATATATACCTATTGAAATAAATCTTTTTATCACCGAATTAGCATACATAATGATAATTACAAAAGCGTATAGATTCATTAACAATAAGCCAATTAATAAAGATTTGTGCTAAAACCGCACTTTTATCGACAAAACGCTAAAAGTGCGGTTTGCAGTCGAGCCTTAAGAACGGATAAATAACTGACGGTGATCCAGCGCCGGCAGTTGCGAGCGCACTTCAGCCAAGCGCCGAAAATCAAGCGCCGCCAGCGCAAAACCTTCGCCTTCGCCGACACCGCTGATAATTTCCCCCCAAGGGTCGATGATCATACTTTGTCCAAATGTAGTACGCCCATTTTGATGGCGTCCGCCTTGTGCCGAGGCAATCACATAACACTGATTTTCGATGGCTCTGGCACGCAACAGCACTTCCCAGTGCGCCTTGCCGGTGGTGTATGTGAACGCTGCCGGCAACACCAGCACGTCATACGGGGTTTGGGCGCGAAACAATTCAGGAAACCGCAGGTCATAACAAATCCCTTGCCCAACCTGAATATCGCCAATCTTCAGTTGTGGCACTTGATAACCGGCTTGAATGCTGTCGGCTTCGCAATATTTTTCACCGATGCCGGTGTAGCTGAACAGATGGATTTTGTCGTAACGGGAAAGCAGTTCGCCCTGTTCACCATACACCAACATACTATTTAACACTTTATTGTCTTCACTGCTGCGCAGCGCAATCGAACCGGAAAATAGCACGATGTTCAGCGCCTTTGCCAGCTCGGATAGTAATGTTTGTAATCTGCCCTCGCCAAAAGCTTCGGCAATCGCCAGCTTATCCTGCTCATGCGCCCCCATTAACGCCCAATATTCCGGCAAAACCACCCATTTTGCCCCCGCTTTGGCGGCTTTGCGTACCAGTGCCTGCATCGTATCAATATTATTGTTGATATCTGTGGTTGAAACCATTTGAATGGTAGCGACTTTAAAATTGGCTGCCGTCATATGCCCTATCCTTCTGTATTACATCTATCGATTTCAGTATCGCCTGATTCTATTCCGAACACAAGCTTTGTGCACTATTTTTAAACGAATTCATGTAGTTATTCATCAAATCAACACTCCTTATGATGTTCAAATTATAGCAAGAAAAAAGTAACATAGCGGTATTATATGTAACAAAAAGCCAAATACTTTTTTTAGAATTAAATATAAACATCATATGAAGCAAAATAGTGTTTGTAGTCTGCTTCTGAATAGCGTAATATTCGCTCGTTTTTACATCAACAAAAGGATATTTTAGTATGAACAAATATTTTGCTGAATTCTTTGGCACATTCTGGTTGGTCTTCGGCGGTTGCGGAAGTGCGGTTTTGGCAGCGGCTTATCCTGAATTGGGTATCGGTTTTGCCGGTGTCGCATTAGCATTCGGTTTAACCGTATTGACCATGGCCTATGCGGTCGGACACATTTCCGGTGGCCACTTCAACCCGGCAGTTTCCGTCGGACTAATGATCGGTGGCCGTTTCAGTGCAAAAGAATTACTGCCATACATTATTTCTCAAGTGGTGGGCGCCACAGCAGCGGCGGCTGTGTTGTACTTCGTTGCCACCGGTAAAGCGGAATTTGACGCAGTAGCCAGCGGTTTTGCCAGCAACGGTTACGCTGAGCACTCGCCAAACCAATACAGCTTAGGCGCAGCATTGGTGATCGAAGTAGTACTAACCGCCTTCTTCCTGATCATCATCATGGGCGCCACCGATGAGCGCGCACCGAAAGGATTTGCCCCGATTGCGATCGGCTTGGGCTTAACCCTGATTCACTTGATCAGCATTCCGGTAACCAATACCTCGGTTAACCCGGCACGTAGTACCGGTGTTGCCTTGTTCCAAGGCGGTTGGGCAATTGAACAACTATGGTTGTTCTGGCTAGCACCGATTGTCGGCGCAGCACTCGGCGGTATCATTTACCGTTCATTGTTATCCGGCAACAAATAAGCATTCATTTTGCTCATATAAACCGCTTTCTGACAACGGAAAGCGGTTTTTTTGTATGTTATACTCTGCTTTTCGAGCAACAAACCCTATTATTCAATCATGGCAAAATCAAACTACATTACTCGCAACGGTTGGAATGTGCTGGATCAAGAATTGAAATTTCTCTGGCGTGAAGAGCGGCCGAAAGTGACGCAAGCGGTCTCCGAAGCGGCGGCATTAGGCGACCGCAGTGAAAATGCGGAATATATCTACGGCAAACGCCGCTTGCGTGAAATCGATCGCCGGGTGCGCTTTTTAAGCAAACGCTTGGATGTGCTGCAAATCGTGGATTATCACCCGAAACAAGAGGGCAAAGTGTTTTTTGGGGCGTGGGTGGAATTGGAAGATGTCGATGGCGACAACAAGCAGTATCGGATTGTCGGCTGTGATGAATTTGATCCGCACAAAAACTGGATTTCGATTGATTCACCGGTCGCACGCGCTTTAATCGGCAAAGCGGTTGATGATGAAATCAAGGTCAATACTCCGTCCGGCGAAGTGGTGTGGTATATCAATAAAATTTGGTATCAGGCGGATTAAGGCAGCTCATGACGAAAAGTGCGGTTTAATCTGCGTAGAAAAATCGGTTGATACAACGCATGGCGGCTTAAACGGTCGCCGATTTTTTTGATGCCGACAAAGGCAAGTGCGGTCATCGCCAACACAAACAGCGCAAGAATCAGCTCGTTATCTAAATACAGCGAGCCGATCACGGTCGAAAGCAAAAGTGCGGTCAGCGGCACGATATACAGCAGCATCGCCGAGAGAATCATTGATTTTTCTTGCAAACCAATTTCGATCAAATCGCCCTGCCGCAGCGGTTCGGCAACGGCAATTTCAAACAACAAACTGCCATCATTTTTGCTGCCGTTCAGCTCAGAGAGTGCCGCCGCACCACAACCGGCACGGGCTGCACAACCGCCACACCCTTGTTTGGTCTCACACCGCACTTTGGCGATGCCGTTGTGGTAATCCGCTACCACTGCGGTTTCAATCAACATCGTTATTGTCCGCTGCTTTCAAAGCTGAGATCTTTGACAATCCGTTTTGCCGTCGCCAATGGAATCTGCCCGATTAGCGTGATTTCACGGTTATTCAGCACTTCGCTGTAAATCGTATTGCCTGCTTGCTGCCAGTAGTGCTCGCCCAATTTGTCTTCAATGTTATGATTGATATATAAACTGAAAGAGAAAAGCCCGTCACTAAACATCACGCTTTCTAACATGCCGATTTCCGTTTGATAGTATTCGTGCTTGATTTGTTGAAATCCCGGCGGCAGCCATGCCAAACGCCATTGTTGTTTACCCGGCAGTGCATCACCTTGTACATTAATCAACGGTGGTAAATTAAGTTGATCCAAACGACTGCTCAGCGTTTGTAATTCAATCGCATCTTGTTGCAGCGCAATCACCCGAAATTGCTCCAACAATTCACCATTACGTTCCAACATATCGCTGCGCAGTAACAGATGACTCTGCTCATCCAGCCATAAAACATACTGGTAACGAAAATCATCTTTCGGCAGCAGCCGAATCACTTGAGCAACCCGATCAGCAATACGGGTTTTACCGGCATCCACAAAATCATAATAGCTTTTCAGCTTATCATAATCCGCATAGACCACACTGGGAATATTGTCCAAAATATACGGACCTTTAATACTGAACGGCTGATAGCCGTTGCCGTAATAACTGATAATAGCATCACGTTGCACCACTTCCTGCTGCACACCGTCCAAAGCGGATAATTGAGCGTAATGGCGCTGATTGGCAAAAACGTGGCGATATTGGTAGCTGTTAACCTGATTCGGTAAGATTTGGATAAACGCCATTTCATAATTGCCGTGGCGCCATGTTTGCGCCATTCGTTGCAGTGTATCCAGCAGTGTCGCAGGCAATGCCGGATTTTGCACCGGCTCGCCCAATGGCTGAAGTGCCGGTTGGCTATTCTGTTGTGCGTTTAATATGCTAGAAAAGGTTAGGGTTGCACAGATAACCCATACTGTTTTAAATAACTTCATAAAGGTCTCAACATAAACCGACTAGAGTGGATTAAATTTGTTTTAAGATAAAGTAGCAGAACCATAGGCAACATTAGAACCAATTTAATTCACTATAAAACAAATTCACCACCCAAAGGTGGTGAATATCATCATCGCATTATGGTTTGCTTACTCACGGCTAGCGGCAGCACTCAAGGGCTGAGTATGGCTGCGGCGCTGCAATTCATAATTTTGTAGCATCATATTAATCCGCTTGCTTTGCTGTTCAAGCTGCGCCTGAGTCGGCACATCTTGGCTTGGAGCATTATAGCTGACTTGCTGAATATTATTGGTAAATGGCAGCGTTTGCAACACCGGGTTATCAGCAACCGCTACGCCATGGTCATTTTGTAGATAATTCTGTACGCCAAACACCGCAACCAAGCACACAGTTGCCGCCACAGCAACTTGAGTTAGCGGCGCAAACAAACCTTTGAGTTTTTGCATAAACGGCAATTTTTCTACTTCGACTGGCGTTGGTTGAGCCACTGTCGCTTGGGCAGCAAAGTGCGGTGCCGGCTCTGCGTCAATCAGCGTCGCCATTTTCGCGGTAAAATCGGCACCGAGCAGCACCGTCGTTTCCTGACGTACCACGGTACGCACCAGATGGTAGTGATTCCATGCCTGTTGAAGTTCTTCATCTTGGCAGAGAGAATCAAGCAAATGATCATTTTGATATTCTCCATCCAGATAAGCTGAAAGCAACTCTTTTTGCATTTTAATCTACTCCGCTATTTTTAATCAATTTTTAGTAAACTATTCAGTTAACTTAAGTTTCGTCAATATTAACGTTCGTTGTTGATTAGAGGTGAAATCTTGCTGTCGATAATTTCCCTTGCCCGAAAAATGCGGGAACGTACCGTTCCGACCGGACAATCCATAATCTCAGCAATCTCTTCGTAACTCAATCCCTCTAACTCCCTCAATGTAATTGAGGTTTTTAATTCTTCCGGTAGAGCGGCAATCGTTTCAAACACGATTTTTTTCAATTCCGACGATAAAATCAAATTTTCCGGCGTATCAATATTTCTCAAACTGTCGCCGGCATCATAAGTTTCTGCATCTTCAGCCTGAATATCTTCACTGGGTGGGCGCCGCCCTTGTGCCGTGAGATAATTTTTTGCCGTATTGACGGCAATCCGATAAAGCCAGGTATAAAATGCGCTATCGCCACGAAACAGTTCCAAAGAGCGGTAGGCTTTAATAAAAGTTTCCTGCACCACATCCGGAATATCGTTTGCCGAAACATAGCGGGTCAGCAACCCTGCCACTTTATTTTGGTGGCGTGCAACCAACAAATTAAATGCTTTTTTATCACCTTGCTGTGCCTTTTCTACCAGAGCCTGATCTGTTAGTTGTTCACTCATCAGAAGTGAATCTCCTTACCTCATATTACGCTAACAATCCAATTGCAATGACAGCAGGTCGGTATACTGAATTAGAGAGCACAATTTTTTAAAAGTTCAATTTTTATAAAAATTATCTTAATTATTTCTTAATTTTTGCTTAAATGCGCTTGAATCAGTCGTACCATTTCGTCCAACGCCGGAGTGGGGGCGGATTGTTGGTTCATCAGCCAGCGAAACAGCTCGGGATCGGTGTAATCCAATAATTCAACAAAAGTCGCCTTTTGTGCGTCAGAAAGATGCTCAAACCGATTTTGGTAAAACGGCATAATCATAAAATCCAGCTCCAACATGCCGCGCCGACAAGCCCATGCGATTTTTAATTGATTGTATTGCCCCATCTTTCCTTCCTATGCTTGCAGCGATTTAAGCCTCGAATGGCGCAAATCATACCATAATTCTTTAAACCGCAGGCATAAAAAAACCCGACATCACATCGGGCTTTTTCATTAAAAACAAAAATTATTTAATTTTTGCTTCTTTGTACAGAACGTGCTTACGAACAACGGGATCATATTTTTTGATCTCCATTTTTTCAGGCATGTTACGTTTGTTTTTTGTCGTAGTGTAGAAATGACCTGTTTCAGCAGTAGAAACCAGTTTGATTTTCTCACGAGCACCTTTACTTGCCATAATTCAGATCCTTAAAATTTTTCGCCTTTGGCACGCAGATCAGCCAAAACTGAATCAATGCCTTTTTTATCAATAATTCGCATACCTTTGGCAGAAACGCGCAAAGTGACGAATCTTTTCTCACTTTCAACCCAAAAACGGTGAGAGTGTAAATTCGGTAGAAAACGACGCTTGGTCGCATTCATTGCGTGCGAACGGTTGTTACCAACTGCCGGACGCTTGCCTGTTACTTGACAGACTCTAGACATGGTTAATTCTCCAATAAAACTTATTTAGCTCGAGCTTCGTGGTTCGGATCCCGCCTTGCGGTAACCTCGTCAGGTGTGTAACCCGACCCACGCCAATATTAAAGGTGGGGGATTATACCATTTTTTTGCAGTGACTCAAGTATAAAAACAGATTAAATCCAATTTTCAGCGAGCAGCGGATCTTTTCCTTCTTGTGGCCGGATCATTTTCTCTCTTTATAACCAACCCAGCTCGGAGAACGCTCGGTAGCTGCCATGGCCGATAACAAAATGATCCAGCAACCGCACTTCGACCAGATCGCATGCCAAACGGATCCGATCGGTAATCGCACGATCGGCATCGCTCGGCTCAGCAATACCGGACGGATGGTTATGTGCTAAAATCAAGGCCGCGGCATTATAGGCCAGTGCGGTTTTCACAATCTCACGCGGATGCACATAGGCGCTGTTGATACTGCCGAGAAACATCTCCTCTTGTTTAATCAAACGATGTTGATTGTCTAAAAACAGCACTAAAAAGACTTCTCGCTGCCGTGCTTCCAATTCAGTTTGCAAATACAGCCGTACGGTTTCCGGATTGGAAAACACCACCTCACGCCGTAATTCTTGCTGCAAATAACGCCTGGTCATCTCTTTGCATGCCTGCAATTGAATATATTGTGTCAGCCCCAGGCCTTTCATCTGACAAAACTGCTGCTGATCCACATTCAGCAATTCGCGCAATGAACCGAAATGCGCCAACACCTGCGCCGCCAATGTCATCACAGGGCAGCCTTTAATCCCGGTACGCAAAAAGATCGCCAGCAGCTCTTGGTCAGATAATTGTGCTGCACCATAATGCAGCAACTTTTCACGCGGCATCAGTTCATGCAAGCTGAGATCGATTGATATTCCCTTGTTTTCACTCTTCATACCACACCAGCTCTTCTTAAAAGACAAGTAAAACAGCAGTTTGCTTGCCTACGCTGCGGAAGAAAACGGTGGATAACTATTTTTGCGATCCAGCGCGTAAAACCCGTAACCAAGCTACCCTAGCCCAAGCGAGAAAATTCCAGTAAAATAGTGCAAATTGATTAACAGAAATCACAACTTGAGAACCTCGCCATGTCGGAATTAAACGGAAAACGCATTGTCGTCGGTATCAGCGGCGGAATTGCTGCCTATAAAAGCATAGAACTGATCCGCTTGTTACGCAAAAGCCATGCCGAAGTACGGGTGGTGTTGACCGAAGCGGCAACTCACTTTGTCACGCCGCTGACCTTGCAGGCAATTTCCGCTAATCCGGTGGCGGATTCGCTGCTGGATCCACAAGCCGAGTTGGCAATGGGGCATATTGAATTGGCAAAATGGGCAGACTGTATCGTGATTGCCCCTGCTACTGCCGATTTGCTGGCACGCCTTGCTGTCGGCATTGCCAATGATCTGTTGACGACGATTTGCCTTGCCAGTGCAGCCCCGATTTTGTTAGCACCGGCAATGAATCAACAGATGTATCGCCAAGCCGTCGTGCAGCAAAATTTATCCTTGTTGCAACAACGTGGCTTGAAACTGATTGGACCCAATGACGGTGAGCAAGCTTGTGGTGATGTCGGTGCCGGGCGTATGTCTGAACCGCATGAAATTTTCAACCACATTCAAACCGCACTTTCAACCGAGCAGCCATTTAAAGGCCTAAAAGTGACCATCACCGCCGGTCCGACGCGCGAAGCGATCGATCCGGTGCGTTTTATCAGTAATCACAGTTCCGGTAAAATGGGATTTGCTTTAGCGCGTGCTTTTGCCGAACAAGGCGCACAAGTCAGTTTGGTGGCCGGTCCGGTCAATTTGGCTACGCCACAAAATGTACGGCGCTACGATGTGGAATCGGCACAACAGATGCACGATGTCACCTTATCCCTGGCGCCACAGCAAGATATTGTGATCGGCTGCGCTGCAGTGGCGGACTATCGCATGCAAACCGTTGCCGAGCAAAAACTGAAAAAAACCGATGACAGTGAGCAACTGGTGTTAACCTTAGTCAAAAATCCGGATATCATCGCTGCGGTCGCAGCACTATCAGCACAGCGCCCGTTTGTGGTCGGCTTCGCTGCCGAAACACAAGCGGTGCTGGATTATGCGGCGCAAAAACTGCAACGCAAAAATCTGGACATGATCTGTGCCAACGATGTTGCACTGCAAGGACAGGGTTTCAACAGTGAACACAATGCCTTAACCGTGCTGTGGAAAGGCGGGCAACAGCAGCTGCCACTCAGTGATAAATATAGCTTGAGCCAAAAACTGGCGGCATTGATCGTACAGCAATATCGTGCTAGCCAAAGCTAAAATAACAACATAAAAACGAGAATATAAAAATGAAAAAAATCGACATTAAAATTTTGGATTCACGCATCGGCAGCGAATTTCCGCTACCAAGTTATGCCACGCCCGGATCTGCCGGTTTGGATCTACGCGCCTTGCTGACTGAACAGATCACTTTACAACCGGGTGAAACTCAACTGATCCCGACCGGTTTATCAATTTACGTTGCCGACCCCAATTTGGCAGCAGTTATCCTGCCTCGTTCCGGCTTGGGACATAAAAATGGTATTGTATTGGGCAATTTGGTCGGTCTGATCGACTCCGATTATCAAGGGCCGTTAATGGTGTCATTGTGGAATCGTGGCAATACACCTTTCACGGTAGAGGTAGGGGATCGCATTGCACAACTGGTGTTTGTGCCGGTGGTGCAGGCTGAATTTAACGTTGTCACCGAATTCGACCAGACCGAACGCGGCAGCGGCGGTTTCGGGCATTCTGGTAAACAATAAACCGCAATGAGTAGTTCTGTAAACAACAGCCCGTCGGCAAAACGCTCAATTAAAG
The DNA here is from genome assembly GCF_004342725.1 of Testudinibacter aquarius. Lineage (GTDB taxonomy): Bacteria > Pseudomonadota > Gammaproteobacteria > Enterobacterales > Pasteurellaceae > Chelonobacter > Chelonobacter aquarius. Next base: position 211,316 of record NZ_SMCP01000002.1, read on the forward strand.
AGCGGCGTAAACAGGTGCTGACCGTACTGGCGCATATGCTGCATTCCGACAAAGGCATGGAGCGCATCACCACCGCCCGTTTAGCGCAAGAGATCGGCGTGTCCGAAGCCGCACTTTATCGCTATTACCCGAGCAAAACCAAGATGTTCGAAGCGTTGATCGATCTGATTGAAGAGAATCTGCTGCACCGCATCAAGCAGTCGATAAAAAACGATACCGATACCGTGACTCGCATTCATAATATTATGCAAATGATTCTGGATTTTGCACGTAAGAATCCGGGCATGACCCGAGTGCTGAGCGGACATGCGTTAATGTTTGAAGATCCGGCGCTCAAAGTGCGGGTCGTCAAATTTTTTGACGGTCTGGAATTGCAATTCAACAATATTTTACAGATGCAGCGCTTACGCAACGGTAAAGCATTTGAAATTGATGAAAAAGTGATCGCAGCTCATCTGGTGACCTTTTGCGAAGGGCAATTTTTACGCTATGTACGCACCAATTTCCGTCGCAGCAACCACAGTGAATTTGCACAACAATGGCCGTTATTTGCGTCCTTGTTAAAATAGCGTTACTATGATCATTCCATGGCAAGCATTAGCAGCAGAAACCCTCGACAATATCTTGGAATCTTTTGTGCTGCGTGAGGGAACTGATTACGGTGCAATCGAGCTGACACTGGCACAAAAAAAGGCACAGCTACGTCGCCAACTGGAAGCAGGCAATGCCGTATTAGTGTGGTCAGAGCTACACCAATCGATTGATATAAAAGATAAAAAATTATTTTTACAAGCACAATAAGCCGTATCGTTTAGAATACAGCAACATCGTTAAAAGAGGCATTTATGCAAGATCAATTTGCAACAAAACCAACATCTTCAGATCCAACATTAGAGTGGTTTCTTTCTCATTGCCATATCCATAAATATCCGTCGAAAAGCACCTTGATTCACGCCGGTGAAAAGGCCGAAACGTTATACTATTTAATCAAAGGCACAGTTTCGGTATCGATTAAAGATGAAGACGGCAAAGAGATGATTCTTTCATATCTGAATCAAGGGGATTTTGTCGGCGAAATCGGGCTGTTTGAACAAGAAAGCGAACGCACTGCTTGGGTGCGAGCCAAAACCACTTGTGAGGTGGCAGAGATTTCCTATAAAAAATTCCGCCAACTGATTCAAATCAATCCTGAAGTGCTAATGTACCTTTCGACTCAGCTGGCAAGACGCTTGCAACACACTTCCAAACAAGTCAGCAATCTGGCGTTTTTGGATGTGACCGGACGCATTGCACAAACGCTGCTAAATTTAGCCAGAATGCCGGAAGCCATGACACACCCTGATGGCATGCAAATCAAGATTACTCGTCAGGAAATCGGACAAATCGTCGGCTGCTCGCGCGAAACCGTCGGTCGAATTCTTAAAATGCTGGAAGATCAAAACCTGATCTCGGCACACGGTAAAACCATTGTGGTGTACGGCACCCGCTAAGACCGCACTTTATCATGTTAGAAGCCTTGCAGGGCGTGCTCTGCGGGGCTTTTTTATTGTTTAAAGATAATAACAATTTTCATTTGTCAAACACGCTGTACTTCTTTATGATAATACTTATTTAAAATATATCTTTAATCTGAGTCCAGAAGAATAAAAGGTGTGAAGGTGTGAATATGAAAAAAGAGGAAGTCGGACACAATTTTTTGGCACGCTTAGGCAAAACCCGCTTGCGTCCGGGCGGGCGACGTGCCACCGAATGGCTGATTGAACACGGTAACTTCAATTCTGACAGCCAAGTGCTGGAAGTGGCGTGCAATATGGCGACCACCGCGATCGGTTTGGCAAAGCAATACGGTTGCCAAATCACCGCTGTGGACTTGGACGAACAAGCATTAAGCAAAGCCGAAGCCAATATTCAACGGCACGGCTTGCAAGATAAAATCCACCTCCAGCGTGCCAATGCCACCAAATTACCGTTTGACGACAACTGTTTTGATGTGGTGATCAACGAAGCGATGCTGACCATGTTACCGCTGGAAGCGAAGCGCAAAGCCGTCAGTGAATATTTTCGCGTGCTGAAACCGGGTGGCGTATTGCTGACCCATGATGTAATGCTGACCCGTGATGACGACCCTGAAATCATCCAAGCGCTGCGTCATGCGATTAATATAACCGTCACACCGCTGAGCCAAGCAAACTGGCAAAAGCTGTTTCTGGAGTGCGGTTTTTCCCGTTGTGAATCGATTCATGACCGTATGACGCTATTGTCGCCAATCGGCATGATTTATGATGAAGGCATCGGCGGCACATTCAACATTGTACGTAATGCCCTAAAACCGCAAAATTTTCCAACCTTTAAGAAGATGTTTAAGCTGTTCAATGACCCACAACAGCGGCTGAATTTTATTGCGGTATGCAGCTATAAAGCCGAATAACTAATCCAAATAACTCGCGACCGCACTTTTCTAATCGCCTTTTTCTAACCGCACTTTCAACTAAAAAGTGCGGTTTTCCACTTCAATTGCAACCACTTCGGCGCTGTTGTTTGCTACAAAACGGAAACGGACGTTGAATTGCCAGATGCTGATGCCGTAAATCCGCTCACTGTAGTTGCGATCGCCACTTTGTTGCTGATAAGCCGGGCGTGGATCTTGTTCAATCAGTTGGCGGATAAAACGTTGTAGGTTCGGGTAATCGTATTGTTGCTGTATAAACGCCTCCACATCGGGGGCAAACCGCACTTGGATCTCGCTGCTTGGTTTGGTTTGGGCAAAACCACTGACGGCATTCGGTTCGCTATCGGCGTAAGCAAGATAGGGCTTGATATCCAGAATCGGTGTGCCGTTGACTAAGTCGATGCTGCCGACCTGTAACCGCACTTTGCCCTGATCTATTTGGATGGCGTCCAATCGCACTTTGGATAAGCCGATTGGATTCGGACGATGGGTGGCGCGCGAGGCGAACACACCAACCCGCCGATTGCCGCCTAGGCGTGGCGGGCGCACAGTAGGCTGCCATTTATCGGTAGCAATCCGGTCAAACTGAAAAATCAGCCACAAATGGCTGAACTGTTCTAAACCTCGCACCGTTTCGGGCTGATTATAGGGCGGTAACAGCTCGATGATACCACTACCGTCCAACACTAAATCCGGCTGACGTGGCACGGCAAACTTTTCGTTATACGGCGTACGTGCCACTGCCACCGGTTGCAGTTGTAATGCAGAAAATACCAAATCCGCAGCCATTCTGGATTTTTCCTCTTAAAAAAACATGAAAATACCCGTCCAAATCAAAACACGGGGGAAATTTTGGCATATAATACCACTCAAACGATTATAAATGGTGAAATTGAGTGTGGTGGATAACCGCACTTTTATTTTTTATTAGCGTCTATAGCTCAAACTATAGACAAACATCAGCAGACCCTAAAATGGTAACGATGGACAAAACCTCTTTAAAAATGTGGCTGGAAACCGCCCGACCAAAAACCTTGCCACTGGCGTTGGCATCGATTGTCAGCGGCTCGGCGTTGGCAAAATGGAATGGTAGTTTCAGTTTGCCGATTCTGTTACTGTCGATTTTGACCGCACTTTTATTGCAGATCGTCTCCAATTTCGCCAATGATTACGGCGATCACCTCAAAGGCTCCGACACGGCCGAGCGCATCGGACCATTGCGCGGTATTCAACATGGGGTGATCAGCCCTAAGCAACTTAAAATCGGACTGATTTTAGTTATTCTAGCCACCTTATGTTGCGGTTCAGCGCTGATTCTGCTCGCCACCGAAAGTTGGCAGGATTTGATCGCCTTTGCAGTGTTGGGTGTGGTGGCGGTGCTGGCATCAATCACCTACACCATCGGGCGCAAACCCTATGGTTATTTAGGTCTGGGTGATATTTCGGTGTTAATCTTTTTTGGTTGGCTCGGTGTGGGCGGCAGTTATTATCTGCAAATTCACCGCCTCGACTTTCCGGTGTTGATGGTCGCCACCGCTTGTGGTTTGCTGGCGACCGCCGTGTTGAATATCAACAATCTGCGCGACATCGAACAGGATCGCAAAGTCGGCAAAAATACCCTTGCGGTGCGGCTGGGTGATAAGCCCGCTAAAATTTACCACTGCTGGCTGCTTGCCTGCGCCATGGGACTATATTTGGCGTTTGCTCTGCTCTATTTTCCGCACTGGTTCGGTGCGTTGCCAATCTTAACCTTTCCGCTGCTGATCAAACACGCTTGGACGGTATTTCATGCCGAGCAGCCGCAACAACTTCGTCCGATGTTAGCGCAAATGTCACTGCTGGCGCTGTCGGTTAACCTGCTATTTAGCGCCGGATTACTGCTGTCAAGCGGGTTTAATTGGTAATTTTTATGTTTCCTGTTTATACTAGCGACTGATGTGCTGATGATTTATTATCGATTAAGGATAGGGCTATGCGTATTGACACCTCAGAATTATGTGACATTTATCAAGATCAAATTGACGTGGTAGAGCCGATTTTTTCCAGCTTTGGTGGAAAAACCAGTTTCTGTGGCAAAGTCACCACCGTAAAATGCTTTGAAAGCAACGGGTTGATTGAAGAAGTCTTAGAAGAAGATGGTCTGGGACGGGTGTTGTTGATTGATGGCGGTGGCTCGGTCCGTCGCGCCTTGATCGATGCAGACTTGGCGCAGCTGGCAGCGGACAACGATTGGGAAGGCATTATCGTTTATGGTGCGGTTCGTCAGCTGGATATTTTGGAAAATCTAGACCTTGGCATTCATGCCTTGGCACCGATTCCGGTGTCTGCCGATGATAAAACCCTAGGCGAAACCGATGTGCCGATCAATTTCGGTGGCGTCTCGTTCCTACCGGAAGATTATGTGTATGCCGACTTAACCGGTATTATCTTATCGCCGGAGCCGTTGGAACTCAATGTGGAAACCACAACCCCCGCTTTTGAAGACTAATGAAGACTAACACGTTGATCAGCCTCTGATTACCACCGGTGACAGGGGCTTTTATCCCTCACACGATTCATCCTCTCAACCGCTAAGCACCACCTAACCAGTGTGTTAACCCTTTTCTTTGTGCCAGTTCACATTTCTGGCAATTGCTTATTTCATATGGTTAATAAAATCGCCACATTCTGCTATATTCAAACCTGATAACCAATAAGACGATTAGGCCGCAGCCTGGAATTGTGCTGAGTATCTGCCGATAAGGAAAACATTATGAGTGACATCAACAAACCCGAGCCATTGCAAAGCGAGATTGAAGAACATACCGTAAGACGTGCCAGCATCATATTTTTAGCTGATATTGTACTATTTTTTATCCTACTGAATGTGTTGCCGTTCGAACCGAATGCAAATAAAGGCTTAGCGCTATTGGTCTTTGTTGGGATTTTATGGCTGACAGAAGCACTGCATGTGACCGTGACCGCACTTTTGGTACCGATTATGGCGATTGCTCTCGGATTGGTTTCCACCACTTCCGCTTTGGCTTCGTTTGCCAATCCAACGATTTTCCTGTTCTTCGGCGGCTTTGCCTTGGCTACCGCATTACATATTCAAGGTTTAGATAAAATTATCGCCAATAAAATCATGAATCTAGCAAAAGGCAAACTATTTTTGGCCGTGATCTACCTGTTCACCACCACCGCATTTTTGTCGATGTGGATGAGCAACACCGCCACCGCTGCAATGATGCTGCCGTTAGCGATGGGAATTTTGAGCAAAATGGATAAAAACCGCGAACACAATACCTATGTTTTCGTGTTACTCGGCATCGCTTACAGCGCCAGTATCGGCGGCATGGGTACTGTGGTCGGCAGTCCGCCAAACGCCATTGTGGCTTCACAGTTGAATATTACCTTTGGGCAATGGATGGCATACGGTTTCCCGACTATGCTGCTGCTGATGCCAATTATGATCGGCACACTCTACATTGTTTTTAAACCTAATTTAAACGCTGCCTTCGAAAAGAATTTTGAAGAAAACGCATTGAACAAAAAACAGTACGTCACCTTGGGTATCTTTGTGGTGATTGCGCTGTGCTGGGTGTTCAGCGGACATCTGAATCCACTCCTCTCTGCCCTGTTTGGTCTAGAGAAAAATATCGCCAGTTTCGACAGCGTGGTGGCTCTGGTTGCCGCCGTGGTGATCTGCGTCACCCGTGTCGCTGCTTGGGACGATATTCAGAAAAATACCGATTGGGGCGTATTAATGCTATTCGGCGGTGGTTTGACCCTAAGTGCGGTGCTGCGTGATTCCGGTGCCAGCAAAGTATTGGCAGATCAAGTCGTGAACATTATTGAAGGTGGGCATTTCTATATCATCGGCTTAGTGGTTGCCGCGTTTATCATCTTCTTGACCGAATTCACCTCAAACACTGCCAGTGCGGCATTATTGGTACCGATCTTTATTTCTATTGCCGAAGCTTTAGGCATGCCGCCACTGGGCTTATCGTTAATTATCGGTTTAGGGGCTTCTTGTGCCTTTATGCTACCGGTTGCCACTCCGCCAAATGCGATTGTATTCGGTACCGGTGAGGTGAAACAGAGCGAAATGGTACGTGGCGGATTCTGGTTGAATATTCTTTCCACCTTTATCATCGCAACCATTGCCTATCTGTTCTGGTTCTAGTTGCGATAAGCAACAAATCGACAAAGATATTCCATAAGTCAATGTAGGGCAGATTGCATCTGCCCATTTAAAAATGAATACAAGACCGAGACAATCTGCTCGGACTGTTATAGGGGCTGCTGATCTTTGCCGGCAACAATTTCTGTATGCAATCACAAATTAAACCAATGGATTCAGGGCGTTAATCACCCGCACTTCGTCATAATCCGCTAGCGTGTCGATGGTAATCGAGCGCAATTGAATTTTATTTTCTGCCAACAGTTTCGCCCGTTGGGTTCCTGCCAACAGTGGCGTATCCGGGGTGTACCACACGCCGTTTTGTAATAACACCAAATTGCCGATCGAACAATCCGTCAGTTTGCCGTGTTTGATAATCAAAATTTCATCGCAATTGCCGCGCTGAGCATAAAGTTGATCCAGTAAAGTGCGGTCACTGTATTTCAGGTGGTAGTCGATCGTATCGCAAATCACCGGCTGAAAACGGCGAATCGTGCGGCGTTGATAAGGGAAAAACCGCACTTGCTGCTGCATGGCGTTATAATCCACCCGACAACGCACCACCCCGTGCTGAAATTCCGGTGGCACAATGATTGCGGATAAATCACATGCTTGTACATCCGTATCGGCATAATATTCATGCAATGCCTGTTGGTAGCGCTGCTGGTGATACGCCACATTCTGCAACTGACCGTTTTCGACGGCAATGGTTTCCATTAGCGGCAACATTAATCTACCTTATCCCAGACGATTGGAATATACACTTTTTGCAGCATCTCCTGATATTCGTCTTGCAAACCGCTTTGTGCAGTGATGCCGCCGCCGCTACGAAACAGCAGCTGCTCACCTTGTTTCTGCAAATAGCGGATCAAGACCGCACTTTGCAGATTTTCGCCATCAAAAATGCCGAAAATGCCGCTGTAGTAACCACGTTGGTCCAATTCGGCTTGGCGGATAATGTCGAGCGTTTTCTCTTTCGGTGCACCGCTGATCGAACCAGCCGGCAGCAACTTAAACAACAGATCGCCAATCTGATGTTGCCAATCCGCTGCCAGCTGTCCACAAATTTCCGAGCTGGTTTGTAAAATGGTACCACGTTCGGTTTGCAGCCGCTCAACATAACGAAATCGGCTGACTTCAATTTGCGTTGCTACCATCGACAGATCATTACGAATCAAATCGACGATCGTATTGTGCTCCCACTGCTCTTTTTCCGAGGCCAGTAAACGCTGTTCGGCATTGTCCAGCGCCGCATCAATCGTGCCTTTCATCGGATATGAATAGATTTTATTTTCGGCAGTGGTGACAAAAGATTCCGGCGAAAAACAGACAAACTGATCGTCCCACAGCACTTTAAATGGCGCTTGGCTAAACTGAAAAATTTGTCGCAGACTATAATTGCAATCAAGTGTGGTCGGATAGGTTAAATTCAGCAGATAAGTATTGCCTGCCTGTAGTTCCTGCTGCACGAGCTCAAATCCTTGTCGATAGCGCTCGAAAGAGATTGGGTGGCGGGTCATCTGCAACGGCTCGTTCGGCTTGCCCAACTGCCAATCACGATTGGTTGCGCCTTTAATGTCATAATAAATGCCCTGCGCTGCCGCTTCACGCAACGGCAATACCAACGGATTGCGCTGCTCAAAATCGATCAAAAACAGAAACGGCTGCCGAGTTTGTCCAAAATGGTTGGCTTGCGCAATAGCGGTCTGAGTAGCGTGTTGTCTTGGCATCATCGGGCGTGTTGCGCAGCGAGCAGTGGGTTTGTCAAACCGCACTTATTGATCAACAACTCGCCAGTTTCATAAATCGGCAAACCCATTATTCCGCTGAAACTGCCGCTGATATGGCGTACAAACAGACTGCCGAAACCCTGAATCGCAAACGCACCGGCTTTGTCCATCGGCTCACCGGTTGCGATATACGCCCAAATTTGCTCGTCAGTTAATTGGGAAAAGGTCACCTCACTGGTTTGCAGCACGCTGTGAGTTTGCCCCTGCCAGTGCACACAAACCGCCGTTAACACTTGGTGAGTGCTGCCGGAAAGCCGTTTTAAAATCGCGGCGGCATCTTGCTCTGATTCGGGCTTGCCGATAATCTGCTGCTGCAATGCCACGGTGGTATCTGCGGTCAACAGTGGAAATTCCGGCGTTTTGCCCAACACTTGCAACGCCCGCTGATTTTTCTGCTGCGCCATGCGCAACACATAACATTGCGCTGGTTCATCCGCGAACGGCGTTTCATCAATTTCAGCACTGACTTTGATTAAATTCAGCCCCAATTCTTGCAGCAATTGCCAACGGCGCGGACTGCCCGACGCTAAATAAAGGGTGTTTTGCATAATATAATAGCCGTTTAAGGTAGAGGTACAATTTCGCTAAGTCTGATATTTTGCTTTATAATCGCTGCAAAGAAAAGAGGGAACTGACCAGATGACAGAATTAAACCAAAACCAATGGTTATTGATCTGTGCGGTGCTGACCGCACTTTGCCTACTGCTGTTTTTTATCGCCGTACGGTACAAACGTGACAGCCAAGAGCTGCAACAGGATCTGAATAAAAATATTGATGATTTCAATCAATTGTTGGAAAAATATGACAGCGTGCAACAGTTGCGTGAAACCCTGCAACAGCGCATGATTCAAGCGCAAACCCGCAGCGAAGGGTTGCAACAACGCTTGGAGGAACGCGACGAAAAAATCAGTTATTTGCAACAAGAGTTTGATCAATTACAACAACGCAACGAGAGTATTAACCGCAATATCACCGAACTGAAAGAGCGCTACGGCAGTGCTTCGGCACAAGCACAGAGCCTGCAACAGCAGCTGCTGCACAGCCAAAGTGCGGTCGAACAAAAAGAACAGAGTTTACAACAACAACGCCAACAATTAAGTGAATTGGCACAACAGTTGACCGAGCTGAAAACCACGCTATCAGAAAAAGAGAAAAATTTTGCCGAGCAACAGCATAATTTTGAGCAGAGCAAACAACAACTCTCGGTTGAGTTTCAAAACCTAGCAAACCGAATTCTAGAAGAGAAAAGCCAAGCGTTTCGCCAAAGCAACCAACATTCGATCGACAGCCTGTTGAAGCCGTTCCGCGAGCAGATTGAAAGTTTTCAAAAACGGGTTAATGAGGTGCATTCTGAAGCAATCAAAGGCAATACCGCACTTGAGGGGGAGATCAAAAAAGTGCTGGAGATTGGTCTGTCGATGTCGCAAGAGGCAAATAACCTGACTTCGGCGTTGAAAGGCAGCAAAAAAACCGCCGGTAATTGGGGCGAAATGCAACTGGAACGCAGCCTGCAACTGGCCGGTTTGGTTGCAGGTGATCACTACGCTACCCAAGCCTCATTTCAAGACAGTGACGGCAAGCGCAAACAACCGGATTTTATCGTCAAACTGCCTGACGACAAACATCTGATTATTGATAGCAAAGTCTCGTTGGTGGACTATGAAAGAGCGGTCGGCAGCGAAGAAGAGGAGCAGCAACAGCATTACCTGAGTGAGCATGTTAAAGCGATCCGCAATCACATCAATGAGTTGTCTAACAAAGATTACAGCAACCTGATCGGCATGCGCAGCCCCAATTTTGTGTTGATGTTTATCCCGATTGAGCCGGCGTATATCGAGGCAATGAAACTCGACCGCACGTTGTTTAACGATGCCTATAATAAAAACGTGATTTTAGTGTCGCACACCACCTTAATGCCGATTTTGCGCACGGTGGCGAATTTATGGCGGATTGAACGTGGCAACAGTGAAGCGCGTGAAATCAGCGAACGCGCCGGCGAGCTGTATAACCAAGTCAGTCTGCTGGCAGAACGGCTGCAAAAACTGGGCGGCTCGCTCACTGCCGCCAATAACCACTACAATAATACCGTTACCGCACTGGTCGGCAATCAGGGCTTATACGGCAAAGTGGAACGGTTCAAAACCCTGTCGGCAAAAGTGACCAAAACCTTGCCGGAAGTGGAAACGCTGCAAAGCAATATTGAAACCGACCGCTTAGTTATTTTGCTTGATGAGCAAATAACCGGCGAGTAAGGCGATGACAGCAAGTGCGGTCAAACCGCACTTGCGTGGTTGTTATGCGCTTGGTACGCCCGAGTGAAACTTAAATTCATCGTCAGGCGTGCTAATCAGTTCCGCTTCCACCCGGGCAAAATGTGCCACCCGTGCGCTAATGTCTTGTGCGGCGATCTGCTGGGCGAGGGTCAGGTAATCTTCGTAATGGCGTGCTTCCGAACGCAACAGAGAAACATAAAATTTCTCTAATTGCGCATCTAAATAGGGCGCAAGTTTGGCGAAGCGTTCGCAAGAGCGGGCCTCAATAAATGCGCCGATAATCAGTTTGTCCACCAGCGTATGCGGTTCGTGATTAATCACCTCACGCATCAAACCTTTGGCATAACGCCCGGCGCTGATGTTTTCCAGCTCAATACCACGTTGTTCGATAATTTCCAACACCTGATAAAAATGGTGCAACTCTTCTTTGATCAACAGCACCATTTTATCAATGATCTCTGCCGCATACGGCTGATCGCTGCGTGGTTCGATTTTCTTGGTGATCTGACTTTTGCCTTTTAAACTGTTGAGATCGCCGATTTTACGGTAAGCAAAGTCTTCGTAAGGCTTCATCCATAGCAATAGATTTTGATTGCTTTCGCTGTCAGCAGCATATTTGCGTAATAAAAACATCGCCGATTGTGCGGCTTTCAGCTCGCATAGCATGTGATCTTGCAGAATTATGCTGAGATTTTTCGGCTTTTTGGCTTCCTCAATCCATGCGTCGGGGGTTTCACATTGCAGAAATTGCTGAATCGGGGCTAATAGGTGTTGGTACATAATCAGTTCACTTTTTATTCTGTCTTTTTCGGCTGTATTTCAGCAGTAAGGGCGATTTACAGCCGCTCTTGCGTTGATTAGGGCAGAGACAATCTGCCCCTATATTACATTAATGGGCTTTCAGCAAATTCCAATATTTTTCATAAATATCAATCGCTTCGCCCACATCGGCTTGCAACACGCCGTTTTCGATTTCGGCCGCCGATGGAAACAAGGTCGGGTCGTTAGCATCGGCTTCGCTCAGCAATGCTTTGACCCCGTTATTCGGCATTGAGAAGCCCATGCTTTCAATCACCACTTTGGCGCTTTGCGGGCGCAGCATAAAGTCGATAAATTGGTAGGCAGCATCAGGATTTTTAGCGCCTTTCGGGATGGCATAGTTATCCATCCAGAAAATGGCGCCCTCTTTGGGGTAAACAAAACGAATATCTGAATTTTCGTGGTGGGCGCGAAAAGCGGAACCGTTCCAGATCATGCCGATATCCACTTCACCTTGTAAATACGGCACTTCCGGCGAATCGGAATTAAACGCAACCACATTCGGAATCAATGTTTTCAGTAATTGGTATGCCTGTTCAATTTCGGCTTCGTCAGTGGTGTTTGGCGAGAAGCCCAATAATAGCAAGGCAATATGAAAAACTTCGCGTGAATCTGCGGTCAGCAACACTTTGCCTTTATATTCCGGACGCCACAAATCCCGCCAACTGGTGACCGCACTTGGCTCAATTTCGGCGGCATTCAAGCCGATGCCGGTCAAGCCGTAAACATACGGCAGGGAATAGTGGTTTTGCGGATCAAACGGTTTGTCCAATAACGCTTGGCTGATGTTGTTCAAATTGCGTAATTTGCTTTTGTCCAGCGGCTGCAACATATTTTCCTGCGCCATTTTGCCGATATAATAACTGGACGGAAACACCAAATCGTAGCCGCTGCTTTTCATCAGCTTCATTTTAGAATACATCTCTTCATTGCTTTCAAAGGTCGAATAAATCACCTCAATGCCGGTCTCTTTGGTGAAATCCGCCAGCAATTTGGACGGAATATATTCGGTCCAGTTATACACATAGAGTTTTTGGGCAAACAGCGAAGTGCTGAAAAGGGCGAGTGTAGCGATCAGAGCGGATTTAAGTATGCGGCAAGCCAATAGTTTTTTCAATTTTCAAGTCCTCCAAAGCCTTCATTGCAAGGCTGCAACTATAAAAAGTGCGGTTAGTCAATTAACTGCGCAGAGTATAGCAAGAGCAGCCTGATTTATCTAACCGATTTTCACCCGATAGTGATATCGGCTAAATTCATGCTATTTTTATACTTCTTTTGCGATTGTTGGGGTTATATCAATATTTGTCTGTAACGCTTCATGGCATAATATGCGCATTGATATTTTACGAGGAGAAACCCAATGTATTCAAGGTTGAAAACACATTTGCTCTATAGCTTGAGTCTTTTTTGTTTGCTCGTTAGCACACCGGTGATAGCGGAAAACCTAAAAATGACTGTTTGGAAAGATCCTTACTGCGGCTGTTGTGTCGAATGGGTAGACTATCTGCAAGCCAACGGCTTTGAGATTGAGGTAATCGAATCGCTGCGCATCGGCGTACGCGAAAAATTAGGCATTGATATGCAATACTCCTCCTGCCATACCGCGCAAATCGGCGATTATGTGATTGAAGGCCATGTGCCGGCAGAAGACATCAAACGCTTGCTGGCAGAAAAACCGGATGCTGTCGGATTAGCCGTGCCGGGCATGCCGATCGGCTCTCCGGGCATGGACAATCCGCTATATGGCGGACAAAAAGATCGTTACCATGTGCTGTTGCTGCTCAAAGACGGCAGTAGTGTCATTTATAACAGCTACTGATGAGGAGAGTTTATGAACAGTATCAAACGTCGTGATTTTTTGCGCTACAGCATTGCGCTCGGTTTAGCCACCCACTATGGCTGGGTGGCGGCTACCCCACATATGCACCATGGTGAGATGATGTCACCAAATATGGGCGGCATCGGTGCGATACAAGCTGCGGATCTGCCATTGATGCCACCATCAGCCATGCCGAGTGGACAGCCACTCTCTCCACTGGTGCAATTGGCAAACCAAAGTGATCAAAGTGCGGTTTTTGAAGCCGATCTGGAAGCCAAGGTGGTCGAGATGGAACTGGCAGGCGGCAAAAAGACCGAAGTCTGGGCGTATAACGGGCAGCTGCCCGGCCCGCAAATTGTGGTCAACGAAGGCGATACAGTACGTATTCGCTTTAAAAACAGCTTGTCACAACCGACGACGATCCATTGGCACGGACTAGCCGTGCCGGAAGCACAAGACGGCAATCCGCAGGATGAGGTTCTGCCCGGACAAACACGGTTGTATGAGTTTAAAATTGCTGAAAATAGTGCCGGAACTTACTGGTATCACCCACACCCGCACGGTTTGGTCGCCGAGCAGGTTTATATGGGGCTGGCAGGTAGTTTGATCATCAAAAGCAAAACCGATCCGTTCGCCCATTTGCAAGAACAGCATTGGCTGATTTCTGATCTACGCTTGGATCAAGATGGACGCATTCCGCCTAACACTCTTTCAGACTGGATTAACGGTCGCGAGGGCGAGTTTGTGCTGATTAACGCCCAACTCACGCCACAAATCAGCTTGAACGGCAACCAGCGGCTGCGTATTTGGAACGCCACCAGTGCCCGTTATTTCCGTTTGCATTTGCCGAATGTCGAGTGGATTGTGGTCGGCACCGACGGCGGTCTGCTGGAAGAGCCGTTGAGCGCCGGCGACGAGTTGTTTTTAGTGCCGGGACAACGGCTGGAAGTGATTCCTCGGATCAGCCAAAATGGAACCGCGACATTAATCAGCCGTTACTATGACCGTCGTAAAATGATGGTACGTGAAGCACCAACCACCTTAACCCTTGCCAAGGTTGAGCTAACACAAACTGATGTCGCATTACCACAGCGGCTACGCACCTTTGCCGCACTGCCGCCGGTTGCAGTAAAACGCACGGTGGTCTTCAGGGAAAGAATGGCGTCAGGCATGAACGGTGATACCGCCGGCATGTTGCAAAATATGTTTTTGGTCAACGATCAAGTTTTTGACATGAAGCGTATTGATTTTGAAGGTAAACAAGGTGAAACCGAAGAGTGGCTGCTGTTTAATTCTTCACATATGGATCATCCGTTCCATATTCACGGCACACAGTTCGAACTGATCAACCGCACGTTGAACGGCGAAACCCGGCAAGAGCCCTATCGTGCCAAACGCGATATCCTGAATTTAAAACCGATGGAAAAAGCGCTGATTCGCTTTGTCCAAACCGAGAAAGGCTTAAAAATGTTCCATTGCCATATTTTAGAACACGAAACCCTCGGTATGATGGCAATGCTACAGGTGAAATAACGATTTTGTCATCGGCGCTTTGAGAAAAAGCAGAAAGTACGCTCGACTTTCTGCTTTTTTAACCAGTGTATTTTACCTAGTAAAACTCAACCATATCGTAATAAAATCACCTTCTCATGCCTAATTGATACATTTATCGGCTGAAAAATCACAAGAATAACGTATAATCCACCGATTATTGATATTAAGGGTTATAGATTATGCTATCTCGTAAAGATATTCTTATTTTAGGCATGATGATTTTTTCGCTATTTTTAGGCGCAGGCAATATTATTTTTCCACCAATGGAAGGTTATCATGCCGGTACAAACTGGTTATGGGCAGCGTTTGGCTTTGTATTAACCGGCGTCTGTATGCCATTTATCACCTTGGTGGTCGTTACACTAAAAGGGCGAGGTGAAGCCCTTTCGCTTGACCTTCCGAAATGGGTCGGTGTAACATTTTGGTCAATCCTCTACTTAGTGATCGGCTCCACTTTTGCGATGCCACGGGTGACCAATGTCGCCTATGAAATGGCATGGCAGCCTTTGAATCTGTTCAATGGCGAGTATCAACATATTCTGTTTGCCTTAGCCTTCAACCTCATTGGAATGTTTTTTATGTTGGGACGCAGCACTATGATCTCCAGTATTGGTAAATTTATGGCACCAATGTTGCTGGTCTTGTTGATAGTAGTCGGCTTTGCGGTGATTTCTAATCCACTTTCCACGATTGTCTTACCTTCTCACGCTTATGCTGAAAATTCCGCCGTCGCAACCGGGCTAGTGGGTGGCTATCAAACGATGGATGTGCTGTCTGCAATGGCTTTCGGCGGCATTGTCGCCAGAGCGCTGGCAGTCAAACAGGTATCGGATAAAAAAACCATACTGCAATACACCTTAAGTGCCGGAGCAATTTCTGTGCTGCTGCTCAGTACGTTGTACATCTGCCTGTTTTACCTCGGCGCCACCAGCCACAGCGTCGCTGTCGAGGCAACCAACGGTGGGCAAATTTTTGCCGGTTATGTCAAGGCACTGTTTGGCAACACGGGAGTATTGATGATGAGTGGCATTGTCATGCTGGCAAATTTGACCACCTTAGTGGGTGTCACAAGTGCCTGTGCCGATTACTTCTCCAAATTCCACCCTCGGCTTACCTATAAGTTTTTTGTTATCGTCTTTACCGCTGCGACTATCATCATTTCTGAAGCTGGTTTGGACACCTTGCTCAGAGTGACCATTCCTGCATTATTACTGATCTACCCGATAGCCATTATGCTGGTCGCACTACAGCTGCTGCGCCATAAACTACCTTCAATAAAATTCAGCTACCAACTCACCATCGGCACCGTATCACTGTTTAGCCTGTGCGATAGTCTGAATAATATCGGCGTATTACCGCACTTTGCCAACGAGCTGCTGGCGTATGTGCCATTTTACCCGCTTGGCTTAAGCTGGGTGGTGCCGGCTGTTATGGCGCTGTTAGTGAGTATTGCGATTGGGAAAAAAATCAGCTAAAAAAATTAACCCTCGATAATTTATCGAGGGTTATCTTTGCTGTTTACTTAATTATTTAAAGCGGCCTGTTTAGCACTACTTGCTTAAATCGACTTGATATAAAGCAAAGCCCACTTCGTCTTGCCCGATTTTCTTCATCGGATATTGCGCATGTTGTTGAATAAACTCCGCGGCTTTTTCCGATGGTGAGGTTTCAAACACAATCTTCAAGTTCGCTTGTGGAATCGCTTTAAAGCGCCAGTTGTTATCCGCTTGCGGTTTCACCTCGCCCTGCTCTTGGCTGACCCGGCGAATATAGTCGGCTAAAATCGTACGGTTTTCATCCGGCGCAGCAAACGCCAGTTGACTGCCGTCGGTGCCCGGGAACTTGTTACCAAAGGCACGATAGTTATTGGTAGCAATCAAAAACTCTTGTTTTGGATCAATCGGTTTACCGTTAAATTTCAGCTCGACAATCCGTTCTGCTTGCGGATTCACCAATTTACAGTCACCATCATAACGTGCTGCTTGGGTCACATCCACTTGATAATCCACGCCGTCAATCACATCAAAATTATAGGTGCGGAAATCATCCCAATTGATCAGATGCTGTGCTTCGGTTTTACTCGGGTCAATTTGCTTAAATTGACCGGCAGAGCACTCTAACCACTCTTTCACTTGCGCCCCATTGACTTTCACCGCGACTAAGGTGTTCGGATACAGATACAAATCCGCTGCATTGCGGAAACTGAGCTGTCCGGCTTCGACCTCGGTGTAGCTGGTCGGATCATTTTTACGTCCCCCGGTTTTAAACGGCGCTGCCGCAGAAAGCACCGGCAGGTTTTCCAGCTCCGGATTGCCTTTGATAAAGTTTTTCACATAATCCTGTTGCGCCAGATTCACAATTTGAATCGTCGGATCATCTTGCACCAAGGCTAAGAAGCTGTACATTTTATCAGCAGCTTTACCAATCGGCTGGTTGACATACTCACGAGTGCTGTCATGATCATCTTTCAGCACCTTCACAATCTCCGGATGTGCTGTTGCTACCGCACTTTTACTTTCATTATCAAAAATCGGGCGGGCTTCCGCACGCGCTCCCGTGACCAGCCACTTGCCACTGTCGTTGTTCAAGTTCAGATCGATAATGCCCAAATGGCTGCCCCAATAGCCCGGCATCACTGCCGGCACACCATTGATCGTGCCTTTTTCCAAATCCACATTCGCCACATCGGCAAACGATTTACTTGGGAACAAACCGTGCGCATGCCCGAACGCAATGGCATCAATGCCGTCAATTTGTGAAATATAGGATACGGCATTTTCTGCCAACGGTTGATATGCCTCTTTTGATAAACCGGAGTGCATTAAAGCAATCACCACATCCGCTCCCTCGGCTTTCATCTGCGGCACCAGCTCGCGTGCGGTTTCAGTGATGTCTCTCACTTCCAATTTGCCGTCTAAATGTTTTTTGTCCCAAGTCAGAATTTGTGGTGGCACAAAGCCGATATAACCTATTTTAATTGTCTGTTTTTCGCCTTTATCATCAACCAATTGGTAATCTTTGATTAAATATGGCGTGAAATACGGCTTGCCGGTGGCAAGGTCAATTACATTGGCACTGACATAAGGAAAATTGGCGCCCGCCAATGCCTTGTCCATAAACGCTAAGCCATAGTTAAATTCATGGTTACCGACAGTCGCTGCATCATAATTCAGCAAATTCATCGCTTTATAAACCGGGTGAACCTCGCCGGCGGCTAAGCCTTTGCTCGCAATGTAATCGCCCATCGGGCTGCCTTGAATCACATCACCGTTATCGACCAACACGCTGTTTTTCACCTGTTCACGGGCTTTGACGATTAAATCCGCCGTGCGTGCCAAGCCCAATTTATCTGATGGAGCATCTTTATAGTAATCATAATCCAGCATATTCGCGTGCAAATCAGTGGTTTCGATAATACGCAAATCTACATTGGCGGCTGAAGCCAAGTTCGGTATCGCAAGTGCAGCAGTGATTAACGTTGTCAGTAAAGCAGGTTTAAAAGACATAAAACATCCTCTTTTTAAATATCAATATGTTTTGAAATAACGCTCCTCATTCTATGTTAATTGCCAAAGCTTGAAAAGTTAATGACAGAAAAAGCCGTGCTTGTGTGAAATCAGAATACAACTTTGCGATCTTGCTCACAAAATTCCCTTTTCCCGAACAGAACGGCAATGTTATGCTGTAAATAATTAAGATAAGGAAACGCTATGCAAACCTATAAACTCATTGCCCTCGATATGGACGGCACTCTGCTCAATAACGAAAAAAAGATCAGCGAACGCAATAAAACCGCTATTTTGGCGGCACGCCAACAAGGCGTATATGTGATTTTGGCCTCCGGTCGCCCCTATATCGGCATGCAACAATATATGCAGCAGCTCGGCATGACCGGCAATGATGATTATGTGTTGTGTTTCAACGGTGCGATTGTCGAACGAGCCCATGACGGTTATGTGATCAATAGCAAAATGTTGCAAGGCAAGGACGCCAAATTCGTGGCACAGCATGCCGATCGCGTTGGCTTAAACGTGCATGCGTTTTCACCTACTCGTGGGTTGATCACCCCAAAAGCCAACCACTACACCCAGCACGAAGCCGATTCCAACGGCATTGATTTCAGCTTACTGGATTTTTCACTGCTGGACGATCACGAGCCGATCATCAAAACCATGATTATCGATCCCCCTGAACTGCTTGACCCGTTTGCTGCCGCTGTGCCGACCGCACTTTGCCAACGTTACACCGTGGTGCGCAGCGCACCGTTCTTTCTGGAATTTATTCACCCGCAAGCCAATAAAGGTGCCGGTGTGGCGGCGCTGGCTCAGCATTTGAATATCAACCCCGAACAAATCATCTGCTGCGGCGACGCCGGTAACGATCTGCATATGCTGCAATATGCCGGTTTGGGCGTAGCAATGGGCAATGCCACTGAAGACATAAAAGCCATCGCCGACTACATCGCCGCCGACAACAACAGTTCCGGCGTCGCCGAGGTGATTGAAAAGTTCGTATTGGCATAAAAATGTGGTCAAACAGCCGATGAAACTGGACAAAACCATCGCCCAACAAATCGTCAATCGCACAATGAAAATCATTGCCAAATCGGTCAATGTGATGGACGAAAACGGCATCATCATTGCCTCCGGCGATCCAAGCCGCTTACAGCAACGGCATACGGGCGCAGTGCTGGCATTGCGCGAAAAACGTACGATTGAGATTGATGCGCTATTGGCAAAACAGTGGAATTACGAAGCCCAGCCGGGGATTAACCTACCGATTCACTATCTGGGGCACACCTTCGGCGTAGTCGGCATCTCCGGCGTGCCGGATGAAGTGCGGCGTTATGCCGAACTGGTGAAAATGACAGCGGAATTAATCGTCGAACAAAACGTGTTGCTGGAGCAAGAACGCTGGCAACGGCGTTATAAAGAGGAGTTTTTGCTGCAACTGATTCAGGGCAAGGCCGATGCACAAGCTGTGAAGCAGGCCGCACTGTTCGCCCTCGATGCCAACCGCCCATACGTTGTTGTTATCATTAAACTACTGAAAAGCAGCATGGAATCGTTGCGCGAATTGGTCGGTTATCTGGAGCTTTCCCGTTTGGATCTTCACCTTGCGGTCAGCGCCCTTGATGAAATCGTGATACTGCAAAGCGCTGAATCTGCGGCGTGTGGCACGCACGTCTTGTCGGCGCAACTGTTGCCTTCTAGCATCAATCCTCAGCAGTTAAAAGTTGCCTTTGGCTGCCCGATGAGCGGCTTGGACGGCATTGCCGTTTCCTATCGAACCGCACTTTCCACCTTGAATTACGGGTGCCGTATCGCCCCCAAAAAACAGACTTACCGCTATCAGGAATATAAGTTACCGGCACTGCTGGACGGGTTGTCCGACTGGCAATTGGTGGAAATCAGCCGCGTTTTGCAGCCGCTATATGCCACCGATGAAAAACGGGTGTTGTATAAAACCTTGCAAACCTATTTTTTATCAAATTGTGATCCGGCTCGCAGTGCGAAAAAACTGTTTATCCACAGCAATACCCTGCGTTACCGTTTAAGCAAAATTGAACAATTAACCCAGTTATCTTTCAATAAGATAGATGAAAAATTCATTCTCTATTTAGCCACGCTTTTGAAAACATGATTTGTGCAATATAACAAAAATACTCTTTTCTTACGCCTTATTTTTGGCTTTTTACACAACGATTTTAATTAACTGTTATGTGCATAATGACCGCACTTAACGGTTAGGCGTGGGAGAAAAAATATGGTGAGTGTTTCAGCTTGGGGTGCGGTCGTGGCATTAGTGATTGCCATCGGCTTGATTTTAAAGAAAGTTCCGCCGGCATACGGCATGATTGTCGGCGCATTGACCGGGGGATTAGTCGGCGGAGCCGGTTTAAGCGAAACCATTGCCCTGATGATCGGCGGCGCACAGGGCATTACCACCGCCGTTATGCGCATTTTGGCCGCAGGTGTCTTAGCCGGCGTGCTGATTGAATCCGGTGCGGCAAGCAGCATTGCCGAAACCATTGTCAAAAAACTGGGAGAAACCCGAGCGTTGCTGGCATTGATTCTGGCAACTTGGCTGTTGACCAGCGTCGGCGTGTTTGTCGATGTAGCAGTTATTACGGTTTCTCCTATCGCCTTGGCATTGGCAAAACGTGGCAACTTATCCAAACCCGCTATTTTACTTGCGATGGTCGGCGGCGGCAAAGCCGGAAATATTATGTCGCCCAACCCAAATACCATTGCAGCAGCAGAAGCATTCGACATTCCGTTGACCTCGCTCATGGCAGCAGGGATTATTCCGGCGTTGTTCGGTTTGCTGATCACCTATTTTCTTGCCAAAAAATTAATTGCAAAAGGCAGCAAAGTTAGCAGCGAGGAAGTGGCTATCGTCGACGACAACTGCTTACCGCACTTTGCCGCCGCCATTTCCGCACCGCTGGTGGCAATTATCTTATTGGCGCTGCGTCCGCTGGCAGATATTGCAGTTGATCCATTAATCGCCCTGCCGCTCGGCGGCTTGATCGGCGCTTTGCTGATGGGCAAACGGCATGATATCAATCACTATGCAATCAGCGGTTTAGCCAAAATGGCGCCAGTGGCGATTATGTTGCTCGGTACCGGCACCTTAGCCGGCATTATCGCCAATTCAGCCTTAAAAGACGTACTGATCGAAGGCTTAACCGCCTCCGGTTTGCCGTCGTATCTGCTGGCACCGATTTCAGGGGCGCTGATGTCGCTGGCAACGGCATCGACTACCGCCGGAACAGTGGTTGCTGCGAATGTGTTCAGCAGCACTCTGCTCGAATTGGGCATCAGCGGTTTGGCAGGCGCTGCCATGATTCACGCCGGCGCAACGGTATTTGATCATATGCCGCACGGCTCTTTCTTCCATGCCACTGGCGGCAGTGTTAACATGAATATCAGAGAGCGTTTAAAACTGATTCCATACGAAACCTTCGTCGGGCTGACCTTAGCACTGGTTTCAACCCTTATTTTTGGTGTATTCAATTTATTTTAAGTGAGGATTTATCATGAAAATTGTCATTGCCCCCGATTCGTTTAAAGAGAGCTTAACCGCACTTGAGGCGGCAGATGCGATTGAAACCGGTTTTAAAAAAGTGTTTCCGCACGCAACATACCTCAAAGTACCGATGGCGGACGGCGGCGAGGGCACGGTGCAATCGTTGATTGACGCCACCGGCGGACGCTTGCTGCATTTGGACGTGACTGCACCGTTGGGCAATCAAACAGCGGCTTTTTTCGGGCTGTCCGGCGATGGCAAAACAGCAGTGATTGAAATGGCGGCGGCATCAGGTTTACATTTAGTGCCGCCGAGCCAACGTAATCCGTTGCTGACCACCAGTTATGGCACCGGAGAGTTAATTAAAGCGGCGTTGGATCACAAGGTTGAAAAAATCATTCTCGGTATCGGCGGCAGTGCTACCAATGACGGCGGCGTCGGTATGTTGCAAGCACTGGGAGCTCGTTTTCAAGATGCTTACGGGCAAGAATTAGCATTTGGCGGCGCGGCATTAGCGGAATTAACCCGCATTCAATTGGACAAACTGGATTCGCGTTTGCAGCAAGTGACGATCGAAGTGGCTTGCGATGTGGATAATCCACTTTGTGGCGAACAGGGCGCATCCGCCACTTTCGGCCCGCAAAAGGGCGCAACGGCGGCAATGGTGCAACAATTAGATCAGGCTTTGGCACATTTTGCCAAGCTAGCAAAACAGCAACTGGGGCTGGAAATCGCTGAGCTTGCCGGTGCCGGAGCAGCAGGCGGCATGGGCGGTGGCTTGCAGTTACTGCCGAATGTACAGTTAAAACCAGGGGTACAAATCGTGATTGAAGCCGCCAAGCTAGCGCAACAACTGCAAGATGCTGATTTAGTGATCACCGGTGAAGGGCGGATTGACGGGCAAACGGTGCACGGCAAAACCCCGATTGGCGTGGCCAAAACCGCCAAGCAGTTTAACAAGCCGGTAATCGCAATTTGCGGCTGCTTGCGCGATGACTATGATGCCGTTTACCAGCATGGCATTGATGCGGTGTTCCCGATTATCAGCCAACTCGGCAGCCTAGCGAACACACTGGCAGACGGACACAAAAATTTGGTTTCGACCGCACACAATATTGCTCGGTTGTATTGTTTAAATCGCGATGGTTTAAACCGCTAAATCCCAGACCGTGCTTTGCCCAAAAATCAGCCTAGATTGGCAAAAGTGCGGTTGGCTATTGCCTCACTTTTCCGCCCTGTGTTATGTTGACAGCGACAATCAACCAGCGGAGGAATTTATCTGATGAAAAAACCACTTTTAACCTTGATATTAGGACTTTCTGTCGGCAACGTTGCCTTGGCAGACAATGCACTGTTGCTGCAAACCGATTTCAGTCTACAAGATGGCGCAGTTTCTGCAATGCAAGGGGTCGCCTTCGGGGTTGACAACAATCTGAAAATCTTCAATTTAACCCACGAAATTCCGCCTTACGACATTTGGCAAGCCGCCTATCGACTGTATCAAACCGCACCTTATTGGCAAAAAGGCACGGTGTTTGTCAGTGTGGTCGATCCCGGTGTCGGCACCGATCGCAAATCGGTGGTGCTGAAAACCCAAAGCGGCCACTATTTTGTGACACCGGATAACGGCACACTGACCCTCGTCGCCGAATCGCTTGGCATTGACAGCGTGCGCGAAATTGATGAAAAAACCAACCGTCTTTCCGGCTCTGAAAAATCCTACACCTTTCATGGTCGTGATGTGTACGCCTACACCGGTGCACGCTTGGCAGCAGGGAAAATCAGTTTTGAGCAGGTCGGGCCGGAGCTAGAGAAGAAAGTCTTTGAAATTCCGTACCAAAAAGCCACGCTGGAAAACGGCGAATTAAAGGGCAATATTCCGATTTTGGATATTCAATACGGCAATATTTGGACCAATATCAGCGATCAGTTATTAGAACAGTCCGGCATTCAAAAGGGCGATATCGCCTGTGTTCAGATCAAACAGGGCGAACAACTGCGCTACAGTGGCAAAATGCCGTATGTCAGCAGCTTCGGCGATGTCAAAGACGGTGAACCGCTGTTATATTTAAACAGCCTGCTGAATGTCTCTTTCGCGCTGAATATGGAGAATTTTTCTGAGAAAAATCAGGTGAAATCCGGCGCAGATTGGCATGTTGCCGTGAAAAAATGCGGTAACTGATTGCTATTCAATGTTAAAGTGCGGTTTACAACCGCACTTACCGCACTTTAGACTGCTGACAAAGTTTAAAATACACGATTAATATTGTAAAAGTAGGGGCCGATTATATATCGGCCCGAACCGCACCTTGCATTTTTCCTTTATTGATTAAGCGCTTATACCACACTTCGCAAACGGGCGGATATATAATCCGCCCCTACCCAGCCTAATCAAATATCTTTGGCAATAATCTGAAGTGCGGTTCGCAACCGCACTTTGATCTTGCCTAAACCATCTCTTTTTTCAGCCAGTGTAAAAATGCGGTTTTATTGCGGCAGGTTGCAAACGCCGTTTGCGACAGCAGATAGTACGCCGAACCGTCGGCAATAAAACCGTGCGGCGCCTGTAAAATCCCTTGTTCGATTTCATCATGCACCATAAAGCGCGAAGCAATCGCCGCGCCCATGCCGGCAATCGCTGCTTGAATCGAAAGATAAAAGTGCTCAAAATAAATATCGCCCTGATAGCGGCAATTCTCCAACCCACTGACCTGCAACCAGTTTTGCCACGCCTGTGCTCGGGTATGGGTGTGCAGTTTTTTCAATTGGGTTAAGTGCGGACGCTGCACCAAACCGATTTGCTCCTCGCTGATTTTTTCGGCGTAAAGTTGCGGTGACCAACGAAAGTCATTACGCCGAATTGCCACATCAATGCCCTGCCGCTGGAAATCCACCGCGCCACCAGCAGCCAAAATCACCGGATTAAAATCATATTGTTGCTGAAATCGGCTGATTCTGGGGATCAACCATTTCATCGCCAGCGTCGGCTCGCACGAAATCACCAACTCCTGTCGGCGCCGGTGTTGCATGCGCTGAACCGCACTTTCCAATCCGGCAAACGATTCACGGCAACATTGATATAAAATCGTACCGCTGTTTGACAACACCAGATTGCGTCCCTGTTTTAAAAACAGTGGCACGCCGAGATGACGCTCCAAGATTTTCAATTGTTTACTGACTGCGCCATGGGTAACGTGCAGCTGCTCGGCGGCAGCACTTAAGCTGCCGGATTCAGCAACGAAATAGAAAAATTTGACGGCATTTAGCGGCAGTGCTTTAATCTGTTCCAAAATCTCACACTCTTATGACAAAATTTCGATTTTATTTTATCTGAAAACAGGACAAAATAAGCTAATAATACGATGGCACGATATAAAAAACAGGCGTTTATTTCAACTGTTTTTATTAATAAAAAATACCGAGAAAAGCAATATGACAGAATTATTAGCAGTCGCTACTATCACAATTTTGGCAGTGATCAGTCCCGGTGGCGATTTTGCCATGACCACCCGCAACAGCTATCTGTATGGCAAACGAGCGGGGATTCTGACTGCCGTCGGCATTGCCGCTGCAGTTTGGGTGCATGTCGGCTACACGCTGTTGGGCGTCAGCGCCTTGCTGTCACAATCGCCGGTTCTGTTCAATCTGGTCAAAACGTTCGGTGCGATGTATTTGATTTATATTGGCATTGCAACTTTTCGCCATCGTCCCGTTGCCTTTGAGTTGAACGGAGAAAGTGCGGTTTTAAGCGATAATCAGGCGTTTAAAAACGGGTTTGTCACCAATGCGCTCAACCCGAAAACCACGCTGTTTGTGCTCAGCACTTTTACGCAAATCGTGAATCCCGACACACCGATTTTGATACAAATCGGCTACGGTGCTTTTATGTCACTGGCGCATTTGCTGTGGTTCGCTGCTGTCGCAATCATGTTATCCACGCCACAGATTCGCCAGCGCTTGTTACAACAACAACGTATCGTCAATCGTATCATTGGGCTGATTTTATGTGGGCTAGGGCTGATGTTGCTGATTTCATCGGTAAGCAGTTAACCGATACCGTACGATTTTATCCTAAAAAACACCTGATTTTTTCCATCGCCAATGTCCGAATCGGATCACGTTCAAACAAAATTTCATGTTTGGCATTATGGATTGTTTCGTGGCGTAAATTATGGAATAATTTAGCGTAGTCTTCAATTTGCCGATTGGAAACGACCACCTCTTTTTCTGCTTGCAGCAGCAGAACCGGAAGCTGGATTTTACCAATCGCACGCGGCAGTTTATTAAACTGCAGTAAAAAGAGGTGTGCCCAGCGAAAAGTCGGTCCGCCCAGATGCAGTTCCGAAAAGCGTCGATTGATACGATTATGCCATTTCATGCGGGTTTTGCAGCAACTCAAATCATTATGTTCCGGATTGATCGGTTTATAGGCAGTGTGCCCGAAGACATAGCGCTGCCCTTGCCCCAACAGCATCATCAGGCTGACCAAAATCGGATCCAGCCACGGATTTTTCAGCGGTAAGGCAAACAGCGGAGCATTCAGGATCAGCTTGTCAAATTGATGCGGATATTTGGCTAAATATAAGGTAGCAATCAAACCACCCATTGAATGCGCCAACATCACCTGTTGTTGGTAGGCATAGCGCTGATTGACGCTGTGCAGCACCGCATCGAGATCATCAAGATAGTAATCGAAACGGTCAATATGACCTTTTTCCGGATCGCGTAGCAGCCGCTGTGAATAGCCCTGCCCACGGTGATCAAACGCCAACACATCAAAGCCTTGCTGATAAAAATCGTAGGCGATTTCCGTCCATTTCAAGACATTTTCTGCTCGACCACTGACCAGCAACATCAGTTTGCGCGCCCCCAAATCCTGCGCTGGGTGTTCAAAAAAACGATAGGCGATTTTGCAGCCACGCTGCCCGTCGAGGTATTGCAACGGAAATTGTTCGGCAAACGGTTTTAATGTTCTCAGCGCAAACTGCCCAAAGTGCGGTTCTCGTTCCATGTAATGACCTGTAATCGGCAAGATATTAATGAGGCAGAGTAGGGGAGGATTGAATATCCTCCCGTTTATATAAGCATTTAATTTATAATGAAGACGTACTAAGTGCGGATCGGGCGGATATATAATCCGCCGCTACTCTTCTAATCGAAGTCGCTTGTCTTTTATGCCACTAGCAGACGTAAAATCCGGCGTAATGGTTCCGCAGCGCCCCACAATAATTGGTCGCCGACGGTAAATGCTGCCAGATATTCAGGCCCCATATTTAATTTGCGCAAACGCCCGACCGGTACACTTAAGGTGCCGGTGACTTTGGTCGGTGTCAATTCACGCAAGGTACTCTCTTTGTCGTTCGGGATCACTTTCACCCATTCGTTATGCGATGCCAGAATCTGTTCGATCTCTGCCAACGGCAAATCTTGTTTCATTTTGATGGTGAATGCTTGGCTGTGGCAACGCAACGCACCGATACGCACACACAAGCCGTCGATTGGAATCGGGCTATCGGACAGACCTAAAATTTTATTGGTTTCGGCAAAGCCTTTCCACTCTTCTTTGGTTTGACCGCTGTCGAGCAATTTATCGATCCACGGAATCAGGCTGCCAGCCAATGGTGCACCAAAATTTTCAATCGGCAAATCGCCACGCATTTTGTCGGTGACCGCTCTTTCAATCTCCAAAATAGAAGAGGCCGGATTCGCCAAATCGGTTTGCACCACATCGCGCAATTCGCCCATTTGCACCAGGAGTTCACGCATATTTTTAGCGCCGGCACCGCTTGCCGCTTGGTAAGTAGCAACCGAAACCCACTCCACCAAATCACGCTCAAACAAGCCACCCAACGCCATCAACATCAGACTGACGGTGCAGTTACCGCCGACATAGGTTTTCACGCCTTTCGCCAAACCGTCGCGGATCACATGTTGATTAACCGGATCTAACACGATAATCGCATCTTTTTCCATCCGCAGGCTCGAAGCTGCATCAATCCAATAGCCATCCCAACCGGCAGCACGCAGTTTCGGATAGACTTCGTTGGTATAATCGCCGCCTTGGCAGGTGACGATAATGTCCAACGCCTTTAAGTCGTCGATATTAAACGCATCTTTTAATACGCCACTGTTTTTGCCACCAAAACTCGGTGCTGGTTGCCCGGCTTGCGAGGTGGTGAAAAACACCGGATTAATATAGGCGAAGTCCTGTTCCTGCTGCATGCGATCCATTAAGACCGAACCCACCATTCCGCGCCAACCGATAAAACCCACGTTTTGCATATTGCTTCCTTAATTATTTTGATGTTGTTATGAATGTTGTGTTATTAAATTTTGTGTACTAATTAATTACAACATCACCTGAATAAAAGCAACTCTTTTAGCAAAAATTTTTACCGCCGTCTGTGCTTTTTGTTATATTGGCAATAAACAAACATCAACAGCCCCTAAAAAGGAGATTTCTTATGTTAGTACTTATCACCGGCGCCAGTGCCGGATTTGGTGCCGCCACCGCACGCTTATTGATTCAGCGTGGACACCGTGTGATCATCACCGCCCGCCGCCAGCAACGGTTACACGCCTTGCAACAGGAGCTGGGTGCGAATTGTTTTGCGTTGGCATTTGATATCAGCGATGAACAGGCGACATCAAGCGCCTTACAAAGCCTGCCGCCAGAATGGCAACAGATTGATCTGCTGGTCAATAACGCCGGATTAGCGCTAGGTATCGACGCCGCACAAAACAGCAATCTAGCTGATTGGAAACAGATGATCGCCACCAATATCAGCGGCTTGGTCAGCATCACTCATGCGGTTTTACCCGGCATGGTCGCGCGCAATCGCGGACATATCATCAATTTAGGCTCGATCGCCGGCGACTATCCCTATCCGGGCGGCAATGTTTACGGTGCCACCAAAGCCTTCGTGAAGCAATTCAGCCTCAACTTGCGCGCCGATTTAGTCGGCACCGCAGTACGGGTCAGCAATGTCGAACCGGGTCTGTGTGGCGGCACTGAGTTTTCCAAAGTGCGTTTTCATGGCGATGATACCAAAGCCGCAGCGTTGTATTCGAATGTGGATTATCTGAGCGCTGAAGACATTGCCGAAACCATTGTTTGGATCGCCGAACGCCCGGCACACGTCAACATCAACCGGATAGAAATTATGCCGGTCGCGCAAGCGCCTGCTGGTTTAACGGTTAAGAAAAAAGTATAACCGACCACTCACCGCACTTTTGACAATATCAAGGCGAAAGTGCGGTTAGCCTACCTCATATCAGGTATTCTTTTTGATTTAGATCAAAAGATGAATTAAAAATACAGCTTTTAAAATTAAAATACCTTACTATTTAACTCAACTTTTATACCACCTACTATCTAACGAATACCGAGAGGATACTATGTCATTTCAAGAAAAAAAATTAAGCGAATTAGCGATTGCCATTCCGGGCGCCACCAAACTATTTCGTGAGTACGATCTGGATTTCTGCTGTGGCGGCGCCAATACCCTTAGTTTTGCAGCAAAAGTAAAAAATTTAAATTTAGCTGAAATTGAGCAACGCTTGGCAGCCTTGGAGCAACGACAAGAGCCGAACGAAGCAAAAAATTGGCTGCAAGCCTCTTATGCCGAAATTATCAACCACATCATCGCACGCTTTCACCAGCGCCATCGCGAGCAATTGCCGGAATTGATTTTCTTAGCCGAAAAAGTAGAAAATGTGCACGGCGATCGTGCAGACTGCCCGATGGGCGTTTCGGCGGTGCTAAAAGAGATACATTCCGATTTAAGCCAACATATGCAGAAAGAAGAGCAAATTTTATTCCCGATGATCAATGCCGGTCAATATGCCATGGCGCAGATGCCGATTCAAGTGATGGAGCATGAACACGATGATGCCGGTCAGCAAGTCGAGGTGTTGAAATCCTTGACCGATAACCTGACACCGCCACGGGATGCCTGCAACACTTGGCGTGCGCTTTACACCGGCATTAATGAATTTATCGATGATTTAATGTTACATATCCATTTGGAAAACAATATTTTGTTTCCACGCGTGCTGAGCCAAGCCTAATCAACAGACCCTAGTCTCCAACCGCACTTTAAACGTTTTCAAACCATTAAAGTGCGGTCTTGGTTTTATCAAACAACCATTTTTCCACCATCCAAGCACTCGCCACTGCCAGCGCCAACGGCAGCAACATTGCCGCTGAGCTACGGGTCAGTTCCAAAGCAAACACAATTGCAGTCAAGGGCATTTTCAGCGAGATCGCCAGAAATGCGGTTGCGCCAATTAACGCTGCGCTTTCGATTGAAATCGATGGTAAAAAGGCATTCCAACCAAATGCTAACGAAAATGCCAAGATACTGCCCAACATCATCGATGGGGTGATCAAGCCGCCGTAAGCCCCTGCCGCCAATGCCAACAGCACCACCAACCATTTCATCAGCAATAACACCAATCCCTCATGCCAGTTTAGCAAGCCAGCAAACACCAATTGATTGCCGGCTTTGCCGTTGCCCAACACATCGGGGAAAAAAATGGCAACTGCGCCGATCAGGCTGAATAGCAACATCGCCAATGGCACTATCCGTTTATCAGTACGTGGCAAAAACGGTACAAGTGCGGTGGTATAACGGAACAGTTTGACTAACGGGGTGATAAGCAAACCGAATAATAACGCAAACCAGAGCAGCGGCTGGTTAATCTCTGGATTCAACAAATGATACTGCACCAAATCACCCAAGGTATAGCGCACCACCATCGTCGCAGTCACTGACGTCAGCAAAGCAGCAAACACCACCCTGGCATTAATCGCCACCACCAAAGTTTCCAAAATAAAAATCGTTGCTGCCAGTGGAACGTTATACACTGCCGCCAAACCTGCTCCGGCAGCACAGGCAATCAGCAATGCCGCATCGTCATCGTTTAATTTTATTTTTCGAATCCATAATGAGGCAAAAGCAGCACTCATCTCGCGTGGCGCGGTTTCACGTCCCAATGGCGCCCCCAAACCAACGGTCACAATTTGTAGCAACGCATGAGAAACCGTAGTGAAAAATGGCATCCCTGCTTGCGGAGCAGCCATTGCCGCTTTAAACCCGACTAATTTTGCACCGTAGCGCTGAATCGTATACCAACCAAAACCAACCAACACGCCGCACAGCAGCAGCACCCACCAACGGCGGCTCGGCGCTGCCTGTTCCACGCCCAAACGAAACGGCAGGCTTTCCCCGTGTAATGAATAATCGAAAGCATGATGCTGTACAAAATGCATTAATTCGGTCAACGCAAAGCCGACCAGACCGGCAACCACTCCAATGATTAACAAAGAAATAAAAAATCGAAAGCGGATTTGCATAGTCACTCTCCTCCGTCAATCCCCCATACTGAAAGCCACAATCTGGCTAATATGGCTGAGAGAAAGACCGCTTTGCTGCTGCCACTGCGAGAAAATTTGCTGTGCCGCTTCAAACGAACGCTGGGTTTGGATGCCGCCTTCAATTAATTGATGGTTGCGTAAATAGGCTTCCACATCGTGGGTCAGCAAGAAAGTGTCTTTGCCGACCGCTCTTAGCGCATAAGCACCGGTATTGCCGCCCAAGCGTTGCCCGTTTTTCTTCAAATAGCGCCAAAGTGCGGTAATATTTTGTGGATCCCATTCAGCAATTAATCGCGAAAAACCACCATCCAAATTGGCTTGATAGATCATTTGTGCATTATGCTTAATCGTTGCCACTTTTGACCAATTGCGGATAATACTCGGATCTTGCGCTTTCTTTTCCCAGAGTTCATCGGGCATCATCAGCAGTTTTTCGATATCAAAGCCCCAGAAAAGCCGTTCAAAATGCTGCCATTTTTGATCGACAATCCGCCAAACAAAACCCGACTGAAAAATCTTACGCGTAAATTCCGCCAACCAACGATGATCCGGTACTGCCAATAATGCCTGCGAAGATTGCACCGGACAAAGCAGCTGTTGCAACCGCACTTCGCCGCCTTTTTGTCGACAAGCACGTTGGTAAATATCATCAAAAGCTTCCACAATCATGCTTACTCCACATTTTGCACGGGATTTTCAGCTAACGCCGAACACAGTTCCAGTTTAATATTGTGCTGCTGCAGCAATTGCGCGATGTTTTCCGGCGGCAGGGCATCAGTCAATAAAATATCAACTTCACTAATGGCAGCTAAGCGTACAATCGCTTTGCGGCTAAATTTGGAGTGATCAGCCACCAATAGAATTTTGCGCGAGCTTTGCATTAATGCACGTTTTACCTGCACTTCATGAAAATCATAATCCAACAATGCGCCATCTTCATCAATAGCACTGATCCCCAAGATGCAGTAATCCAAACGGAATTGCGAAATAAAATCAACGGTCGCTTCCCCAATAATCCCGCCATCGGAACGCAAATTGCCACCGGCAATCGTAATCTCAAAATCCGCTTTTCTCATCAAAATATGTGCCGCATTCAGATTATTGGTCACAATGCGCAAGTTCTGATGTTCTAACAGCGCATAAGCTACCGCTTCCGGGGTGGTGCCAATATCAATAAACAGTGAAGAACCATTTTTTATCAATCCGGCAACTTGTTGGGCAATCGCTTGTTTTTCTTTGGAGAAGAAGCTTTTTCGTTCAGCGTAATCGCTGTTTTCACTGTTGGAGGGAGAGGCGGCACCACCGTGATGACGGCGAATTAAATTTTGTTCTGCCAGTTCGTTGAGATCACGCCGAATCGTCTGTGAAGTCACATTAAAAACCGCCACCAAATCTTCGGTGCTGATATAACCACGCTGTGTCACCAATTCAACAATTTGTTGATGGCGTATCGATTGTTTCATCTTCCCCCCTTAAGTCAATTGTCTAACGTCACTCGTATCATGCTGGTGCTTAATATACCTGAAAGTTTGACTTTTTGGAGAATCATAAAAGAAAAAATTCTTGTAATTGAGAACAATACTTGCCGACAACAGCAGAGAAGGGCAAAGTGCGATCAGCAGGCTATTTCTCTCCCTATCTGAGCGCACGTCAACTATGGTTTTATATATACGGTTTGATATATACGGTTTAATATACGATTCGACAATATCAGAAATCCAACATTGGATTATACTTCACCTTCAAAATTGTCTTCTTCAGCAGCCTCAACATCGGCAGTTAAACCTTGTTCCGGGTGTGCTAACAATTCAGCTCGCAATTTCTCTTCCAGCTCGGCACACTCCTGCGGATGCTCAGCTAGCCACTTCATCGCATTGGCTCGACCTTGCCCGATTTTGCCACCGTTGTAGGCATACCACGCACCGGATTTTTCCACCAGTTTATGTTTAACACCCAGTTCAATCAATTCACCGTTTTTCGAAATGCCTTCGCCATACATAATTTGGAATTCAGCTTGACGGAACGGTGCCGCCACTTTGTTTTTCACCACTTTTACTCGGGTTTCGCTACCAACCACTTCTTCACCGTCTTTCACTGCGCCGGTACGACGAATATCCAAACGTACTGACGCATAGAATTTCAGTGCATTACCGCCGGTAGTGGTTTCCGGATTACCGAACATCACCCCGATTTTCATGCGGATTTGGTTGATAAACACTACTAAACAGTTCGCAGTTTTGATATGTCCGGTCAGTTTACGCAACGCCTGCGACATCAAACGCGCCTGCAAGCCCATATGCGAGTCGCCCATGTCACCTTCAATCTCGGCTTTCGGGGTTAAGGCGGCAACAGAATCGACAATAATCACTTCCACTGCCCCGGAACGTACCAAGGCATCACAAATTTCCAACGCCTGTTCGCCGTTGTCCGGTTGCGACACCAACAACTCTTTCACATCAACACCCAGTTTGCTGGCATAAATCGGATCCAACGCGTGTTCGGCATCGATAAAGGCACAGGTTTTACCGGCTTTTTGCGCTTGGGCAATCACCGACAGGGTTAAGGTGGTTTTACCGGACGATTCAGGCCCGAAAATCTCAACGATCCGCCCCATCGGCAAACCACCGATACCCAACGCCACATCCAAACCCAGCGAACCGGTCGAAATTGACTCAATATCCAGCGTTTGCGTATCGCCAAGACGCATAATCGAGCCTTTGCCGAACTGCTTCTCAATTTGCCCTAATGCGGCAGCCAGTGCTTTTTGTTTGTTATCATCCATAGCAAATCCTCTATTTAAACAAGTTTTCTGATCAGAATTGCTGCTTATTATACTGTATGGTTATACAGTATCAAGTGAAATTTTGATCTTTTTAAATAGAATTCGATCCTTATTCCAAAATTTACTCGATTGCTGCTCGACAAACCGCACTTTTACCGAGAAACAATTGATAATATATTGCTGATTCAGTATTATTTTTCCCTTTATATTTCTTTGATTGCGCTATACAGCGTTGCAACCACTATTCCAAATAGCACCGTGACAGACAAGGCACCCCGATGAAAGAGTCATTAGACAACAGTTTTTCTACCCACACCCCAATGATGCAGCAATATCTGCGTCTGAAAGCCGAAAATCCGGATATTTTGCTGTTTTACCGGATGGGGGATTTTTATGAATTGTTTTATGACGATGCCAAAAAAGCGGCACAGTTGCTGGATATTTCCCTGACTAAACGTGGTAGTTCCGCCGGGCAGCCGATTCCAATGGCGGGTGTGCCATATCATGCGGTGGAAGGCTATTTGGCGAAGTTGGTCCGCTTAGGCGAATCGGTGGCGATTTGTGAACAGATCGGCGATCCGGCGACCAGCAAAGGACCCGTCGAGCGGCAGGTAGTGCGGATAGTCACGCCGGGAACCGTCAGTGACGAAGCCCTATTGCCAGAACGGCAAGATAATCTGATTGCAGCGGTGTATCAACATAAAGTGCGGTTTGCCTTGGCAACATTAGACATGACTTCGGGGTGTTTTCAAATCAGTGAACACGACAACCGAGCCAGTTTACAAGCGGAGCTGCAACGGCTATCGATTGCCGAGCTGTTATATGATGAAGAGTTCAGCGAAATGAGACTGTTGGAGGGGCGCCGCGGTTTGCGGCGGCGTCCGATTTGGGAATTTGAGTTGAATACCGCACTTCAACTGTTGAACCGCCAATTCGGCACCCAAGATCTGAAAGCTTTTGGCGTGGAAAAAGCCAGTTTGGGGCTGTGTGCCGCCGGTTGCCTGCTGCATTATGCCAAAGAGACCCAACGTACCGCCCTGCCGCATATCACTGCGATCAGTTTGGTACAAAATAGTGATTTTATTATTTTGGATGCTGCGACCCGACGCAATTTAGAGCTGACGCAAAATCTGTCGGGCAGTAGCGAATATACTTTGGCATGGGTGCTGGATCACTGTGTCACCCCGATGGGCAGCCGTTTGTTGAAGCGTTGGATTCATCAGCCGATTTGCGATATTGCGCAGCTGCAAAAACGGCAGCAAGCGATTGCAGCTATTTTACAGCACGACTTAATTGCTGATTTGCAGCCACTATTGCGCCAAGTGGGCGATATGGAACGGATTTTGGCGCGGGTGGCGTTGCGTTCGGCACGACCGCGCGATCTCACTCGTTTACGCACCGCACTTGAGCAAATTCCGCTGATCAAAAATCAACTCAATGCGCACAATTCGCCACAACTAACCGCACTTTGTCGCTTAATCGACGATTTTGCTGAATTATGTGAGCTGTTACAACAGGCATTGGTTGAAATGCCGCCATTGTTGATTCGCGACGGCGGTGTGATTGCGCCGGGCTATCATGCTGAATTGGATGAATGGCGCGAGTTGTCTGCCGGCGCCACCCGATTCTTAGACGAACTGGAAGCACGCGAGCGTGAAGCCACCGGAATTGACACCCTGAAAATCGGCTTTAATGCGGTGCACGGCTACTATATTCAGATCAGTCGCGGACAGGCGGAGCGCGCGCCGATTCATTATGTGCGCCGTCAAACCCTGAAAAATGCCGAACGCTATATTATCCCCGAACTGAAAACCTATGAAGACAAGGTACTGAAAGCCAAAGGCGCTGCGCTGGCGTTGGAAAAACAGTTGTACGACGAGCTGTTTGAACGGCTGCTACCGCACTTGGGCGATCTGCAACTGGCGGCATTAACGCTGGCACAATTGGACGTGTTTGCCAATTTGGCGGAACGGGCGCAAAGCTTGAACTACAGTTGTCCGCAATTTTCCGAGCAGATCGGCATCGCGATTGAAAACGGTCGTCATCCGGTGGTCGAGCAGGTGATGAGTGATCCATTCATTGCCAATCCGTTGCAACTCAACGCTGAACGCCATCTTTTGGTAGTAACCGGTCCGAATATGGGCGGAAAAAGCACTTATATGCGACAAACAGCATTGATCGTGTTGATGGCGTATATCGGCAGTTTCGTGCCGGCGCAAAGTGCGGTCATCGGCCCGATTGATCGGATTTTCACCCGCATCGGTGCATCGGACGACCTTGCCTCAGGGCGTTCTACGTTTATGGTGGAAATGACCGAAATGGCGAATATTCTGCATCAAGCCGGAGAAAAAAGCTTAGTGCTGATCGACGAAATCGGACGCGGCACCTCGACTTACGACGGCTTGGCGTTGGCGTGGGCGTGCGCTGAATGGTTGGCGAAAAAATTGCGTTCGCTGACTTTGTTTGCCACCCACTATTTTGAACTGACCGTATTGCCGCAACAATTCGAAGGCGTATTCAACGTGCATCTGGATGCATTGGAACACAACGACAGCATTGCATTTATGCACGCAGTACAAGACGGTGCCGCCAGCAAAAGTTACGGCTTGGCGGTGGCGGCATTGGCGGGCGTGCCAAAAACTGTGTTGAAGCTGGCAAAGCAGAAGCTCAACCAACTGGAACGATTGTCGCAACAAAGTGGCGATCACAAGCTACAGCAGTTGCGTGAACTGAGCCAAATGCAGGCGGAGCTACCGTTAGTTGAAGAAGACGAGGGCAAAAGTGCGGTGTGGCAAATGCTGCAACAGCTTGATCCCGACGATCTCAGCCCGAAGCAAGCACTGACTTATTTGTATCAATTGAAAACGTTGGTGAAAGGTTAAAATAATCGATTTTGATAGTAAAAGTAGTGGCGGATTATATATCCGCCCGAACCGCATTTTGCATTTTGCATTTTGTCTACTATGCCTTAATCTGCCGTACCGCATCTAAAAACGCTACGAAGATATCTTTTTGTGCATTGCTCAATTCTTGCCAATAACGATCCCGCTTGTCGTTATTCCACGCTTTATCCAGCATACAATCCGTAAAAAAATAGCTAATTGGTGTTTCCAAAAAATTGGCGATTTTAACTAAATGAGCCACATTGATTTTGTTTGTGCCACGTTCGTAACGGGAAAGTTGCGGTTGAGAAATATCCACAAGTTCTGAAAGCAATTCTGCGGTATAGCCTTTTTCTTTACGCTTTTGCTGGATTCGTTGACCGATTAGGTAGTCGATGGTTGTTGGTGGAAATTTTGCCATAGCTCTTACACACATAAATATTCTATTACTGCATATTTTTTGCCATTTTTATGCTTGCATAAAGGGCTATAAAGAGATAATATCAGCGAAAAATATTCCTTTATGTAAACTTAATTGCTTGTTTATGCCTTTATAGGAGCTTGTTTATGAAAAAATTACTTGTTGCCGCAATAGCGTTTGGAACTTCGGGGATGGTGTTTGCAGATAACTGGCAAGCGGCTTATAACGAATCGGATACACCTGCCACAGATATAAATTTATATGCACATCGTTGCACTTATAAAACACTTGGAGGATATAGATTTACCATTGTTCATGACGGATTTTGCCCTCTCACTATTGAAGTAGATCCTATGGCTGGAAAATGGAGAGAGTAATATGTATGACTATAAATTTATCCGATGCAATCAACCATTTTCTATATCAAAAGATGAAGATACCAGTAAAAAATTTGAAAACGACTTATCCGAAAACTTATAAAAAGGTTGGGAAATTGATCGAGTTGAGATGATGACTGCTGAATATGGAACAGACATATCTTCAGAATATAAACTATTCATTCTCAAAAAAGAAAAAAATTAACAAAATTCCATTGCAATTTATACAGAA
Source organism: Testudinibacter aquarius (assembly GCF_004342725.1). GTDB lineage: Bacteria > Pseudomonadota > Gammaproteobacteria > Enterobacterales > Pasteurellaceae > Chelonobacter > Chelonobacter aquarius. The sequence continues at coordinate 249,288 of NZ_SMCP01000002.1, forward strand.
TATTTTTAATTAAGACAGGGAATTACAATGAGTAGAATTAAACATATATGGATATTATCTCAATTCTCAAAAATAGTCATTACTTTGGCTATCATTGCAACATCTTCACTTACTTATGCAAACAAGGCACTTATTGATGAAGTTGTATCCAGTATTAACTCGATAAATATGAATAATAAGAAAGCTGGTTTTCTGTATTTAGATAAGGCAATACCATTGTATCAAGCCGACTCGGTTATATTATCGCATATCTATGATAGTACAAAAAATATAGAAGTCTCGTCTAAAAAAGAAATCCGTCAGATAATGATCGAATTTCAACAACAATCTATATATTGTAAACATATGGGTATTAAAAATACATTGGAAAACGGAATTAATTTCATCGTTGTGACATATGACACTAATAATGAGCATCTACATGATTTTTTTCTTACACATGAAACCTGCTCTAATTTTAATAATAAATACAAGGATTAATAATGAATAAATTCAAACAAACTTGGTCATTTCTATTTGAGTTTGAAGGAAAAATTAGCCAAAAGCATTATTTGATTTTTCTTGTATTATGGCTGCCGATTTTAGTAACAAGTTGGTTGGTTTCCATGTGGTTGTTTGATGAGTTGGCTTATTGGGTTGCAGTTAATCTTAAAATATCAACCGAGAAAGGAACATTGCTAACATTACCTTGTATTTTTATTCTGTTTACTTTAACACCAATATTACATTCACATATAAGCCGACGGTATAATGCTATTGATAAAAACGTTTGGTTTAAGGTATATAAAACCATTTTATATATACATATTGGCTTGATCATAATCGCAGGTAAATTTATCACGAGTTATTATTTTTATGTACTGCCTTCGTTAGCTGTTTTTTCATTTTATTTTTTTGCCTTAATACCAATGATTGCTATCGCATTTTATAAAGATGCTCAATGAATTTTTTAGGTATAATAGGGTCTGGTGATGTTTGGGCAATAAAAAAATCCCTCTGGTTTATGCTGATACCAAAGGGATTCTAGATTCGCAAAGTGCGGTCAGCTTAGCTGGCTACAGCGATTTTTTTCATATCTTTCATATAGTCACGCAGCACTTTACCGACTTTTTCGATTGGGTGGTTGCGGATGGCTTCGTTGACATCACGCAGGCGGATATTGTCGATTTCATCGGAAACCACTTTTTCACCCAAGTCACCGCGCACCAACGTCGGTACCAGTTTTTCACGCAGAATCGGGTCGGCAGCAAAAGAGAACAGGTAGTTGCCGTATTCGGCGGTGTCGGAAATCACCACATTCATTTCATACAGGCGTTTACGCGCGATGGTATTGGCGATTAACGGCAATTCATGCAGCGATTCATAATAGGCGGACTCTTGCAAAATTCCGCTCGCAACCATGGTATCAAACGCCAATTCTACGCCGGCTTTAACCATTGCTACCATCACCACGCCATTGTCGTAGTACTCTTGTTCGCTGATTTTACCCTCATATTTCGGTGCTTTTTCAAAGGCAGTTTGCCCGGTTTGCTCACGCCATGTCAGCAAATTCACGTCATTATTTGCCCAGTCCTCCATCATCACGCGCGAGAATGTGCCGCTGATAATATCGTCCATGTGTTTTTCAAACAGGGTTTGCAACAAGCCTTTAATTTGCTCGGACAGTTCGTAAGCACGGATTTTGGCGCTATTGGACAGACGATCCATCATCAACGTGATCCCGCCCTGTTTCAGCGATTCCGTGATGGTTTCCCAACCGAATTGAATCAATTTGGCAGCATATGCCGGATCTTTGCCTTCAGCCACCAATTTATCGTAACAAATCAGAGAACCGGCTTGCAGCATACCGCACAGAATAGTTTGTTCGCCCATTAAGTCAGATTTCACTTCTGCCACGAAAGAGGAGGTCAAACAGCCGGCACGGTGACCCCCGGTCGCCGCTGCCCAAGCTTTGGCAATTGCCCAGCCTTCGTTTTGCGGATCGTTTTCCGGGTGAACGGCGATCAGCGTCGGCACGCCGAAACCGCGCTTATACTCTTCACGCACTTCAGTGCCCGGACATTTCGGCGCCACCATCACTACTGTGATGTCTTTGCGGATTTGTTCGCCCACTTCGACTATATTCAAGCCGTGTGAGTAGCCCAATGCCGCACCTTGTTTCATCAACGGCATCACTGCTTGCACCACCGCGGAGTGTTGTTTGTCCGGCGTCAGGTTGATCACTAAATCCGCAGTTGGGATCAGATCTTCATAAGTGCCGACTTTAAAACCGTTTTCGCTGGCGCGGGTAAACGAAGCACGTTTTTCATCAATCGCTTGCTGACGCAAGGCATAGCTGACATCCAAACCGGAATCACGCATATTCAAACCTTGGTTCAAGCCTTGCGCACCACAGCCGATAATCACAATTTTTTTGCCTTTCAAATAGTTGGCTTCATCAGCAAACTCTTCGCGTGCCATAAAACGGCAGCGCCCCAATTGATCCAGCTGTTGACGCAGATTCAGGGTATTAAAATAGTTAGACATGGTTTTTCCTCAGTTTAAGGGTAAATAACAGGTTGTCCCCAATGGACAAGTGCGGTCAGTATAGTCTAAAATCCTGATTGCGAAAATTGATATTATTACAATCTATAGTTGCATTTTTTGCAATAAAGAAGGTGCATAACGATCGTTGATAAAGCAAAGTAAGGGCGGATTGCATATCCGCCCGAAACGCAATTTGCATTTTTTTATATTGATTATGTACTTATATCATATTTCACAAATAACTCCTTATAAAAGTGCGGTCACGATGAACTTTCAAGAGATAAAACTGTTTCTGGATTTGGTGGAAAAACGCAATTTCAACCAAACGGCACTACAAAATCATATGAGCCCGTCCACGCTTTCACGCCAGATTCAAAAAATGGAAGCAGAGCTGAAACAACCGCTGTTTTTACGCGATAACCGCCAAGTCAGCCTGACCGAAGCCGGTGAGCAGTTTTTACAGTTTGCGCTACCGGCGTGGCAGCGCTGGCAGCAAATCAAAATTCAGTTACAACCGGTTCAGCAAGAGCTGAGCGGTGAGTTGAAACTGTTTTGTTCGGTCACGGCAGCTTACAGCCATCTACCGCCGATTCTGGAAGCCTTTCGCCGCCAATACCCGAAAGTGGAAATCAAACTAACCACCGGCGACCCCGCCAATGCGCTGGAGCAAGTGCGGTCACAACAGGCCGATTTGGCATTGGTCGGCAAACCGCTGAAATTACCTGACAATATCGACTTTCATTTTATCGATTATATCCAACTGTCATTGATTGCACCGCGGGTCGCTTGCCCTTCAACCCGCTTATTGCAGCAACAACCGATTGATTGGGAACAGATCCCGTTTATTTTACCGGTCGCCGGGCCTGTACGTGAGCGTATCGATCTGTGGTTCAAGCAGATGAAATTCAAACAGCCGAAAATTTATGCGTCGGTCAGCGGGCATGAGGGCATTGTGCCGATGGTAGCACTGGGTTGTGGCGTGGCGCTGCTGCCGGACATCGTGATTAAAAACAGCCCGATGAACGGACAGGTTTCTTATCTGGATCTGCCTCTGTCCGCCAGTGCCTTTGAACTGGGGGTTTGCGTACAGAAAAAACGCTTGCAGCAGCCGTTGATTGCCGCATTTTGGTCGGTTTTGACCGATGCCAGCCCATCCCTAAAATAAACTGTGTTGAAGCAGTATTAAAGTGCGGTTTAAACTTCCGTCAATTGTATAAATCCGTTATCATCTCTGCACTTATCGGACCAGATAACATTTCAAAAGGATACTGCTATGACCCAATACGCATTAGCGCAAACCAAACAAGGCAAAACCCTGTCTTTAACCGCCAAAATGGCCAACCGTCACGGCTTGATTGCCGGGGCAACCGGCACCGGCAAAACCATCAGTCTGCGCAAACTGGCGGAAGCCTTCAGTGACGACGGTGTGCCGGTGTTTCTGGTCGATGTCAAAGGCGATATCTCAGGGCTGGTGCAAGCCGGCGAACTGCAAGGCAAAGTGGCGGAACGCATCGAGCAGTTCGGCTTGGGCGGCGAAAGCTATTTGAGCGGTTATCCGGTCTCATTTTGGGACGTATTCGGCGAGAGTGGCATTCCGCTGCGCACTACGATTTCCGAAATGGGACCGTTGTTGCTCTCCCGTCTGTTAAACCTGAACGCCACGCAAGAGGGCTTGCTGAATCTGGTGTTCCGTGTAGCAGACGACAAAGGCTTGCTGCTGATTGATTTGAAAGATTTGCGTGCGATGTTAAAACACGTGGCTGACAACGCCGCTGCGTATCGGGTGGAATATGGCAATGTGTCCGCCGCCAGTGTCGGAGCGATTCAGCGTTCGCTGTTGACACTGGAAAACGAGGGCGCAACCAAGCTGTTCGGCGAACCGGCGTTGAATTTGGACGACTGGCTGCAAACCCGTGACGGCAAAGGAGTGATCAATATTCTCAATTCTGAAAAACTGATCAACTCCAGCCGCATGTACGGCGCCTTTTTGCTGTGGCTGATGTCGGAACTGTTTGAAAATCTGCCGGAGGTTGGCGATCCGGATAAACCAACATTTGTGATGTTTTTTGACGAAGCGCATTTGCTGTTTGACGGTGCGCCAACCGCACTTGTTGAGAAAATCGAGCAAGTGGTGCGCTTGATCCGTTCCAAAGGCGTCGGGGTGTATTTTGTCACGCAAAATCCGCTCGACTTGCCGGACAGCGTACTGGGGCAATTGGGCAACCGAATTCAACATGCGCTGCGTGCTTTTACCCCGCGCGATCAAAAAGCGGTTAAATCCGCCGCCGAAACTTTTCGCACCAATCCTGATGTCAATGTGGTGGAGGCGATTACCGCACTGGGTGTTGGCGAGGCGCTGGTCTCATTCCTCGATGAAAAAGGCATGCCGACCCCGGTGGAAATCGCCTATATTTATCCGCCGAAAAGCCAGTTAAAACCGATCAGTGCCGAACAACGTGCTGCCTGGGTGAAGGATGACGAATTGTATCCGTTCTACCGCGACGAGGTCGATAACGAATCGGCATTTGAAGTGCTGAATGCCGAGCAGCAGAATCTGGAAGCGGTGGCGCAGAAACAAGCGGAGCAGGCGCAACAGGAAGACAGCAGCCTGTTCGGCAGCCTCAGCCGCATGATCTTCGGTACCAAAAAACGTGGCGAGCAACTGACGGTCACCGAACAGTTGGTCAGCAGCGTCAGCAAAAGCGTCGGCCGCAATATCCGCAACCAAATATCCCGCCAAATTGTGCGTGGTATTTTGGGGGCGTTGAAGAAATAAGCAATCGCTTTAATCCTTCTCCCTTGATGGGAGAAGGAGTTCTAACAACTACGTTCCAGCGTTTTCACCAACTCAATTGCCAGCACATTATTCCCTTCTCCCTTGATGGGAGAAGGTGCCTGAAGGGCGGATGAGGGTGAAATATAGGATCACAGCACTACATCCTGCCCCCTCATCCTGATTTTTGCTTCTGAACGAAGCTAAAATCTGTCCTTCTCCCACAAGGGGCGAAGGGCAAGGCAAGTTACAAACTTGTGCCAGCATCGCTCCGTGCTGTGGGCAGGTTATTTCAGATAAACCCAATCAGCTAAAATCGGTTCGTGGTCAGACACCGGCGGCAATTCAGAATAGAGGCGGGTAATTAGCTGTATCATCTTCCCCACCTTAAGTATTGATATTATCGTGATAAATTGCCTGTCCGCTTTCGGCATCAAACAGGTAGATGTCGCTGCTGGCAACGCTGAAATACAAGGTTTCGTCGGTGGTAATATTACTCATTTCAGTCACTGCCAATAGTGGTTGCGAACCTAAACTGCCGTGAATCACCCGTTGTGCTCCCAAATCTTCAACCACCTTGACCGCCAGCAAAAACGGATTTTCCACCGTCGGCGGCTGGCGTGACAATTGGATTTTTTCCGAACGGATTCCGATTTTGACCGCTCTTCCCTGCCAAGTTTCAGACAATGCAAATGTCGGTTTAAAATAGTGTCCGCTTGGCAGCCGCAACATATTTTGCTGCACACTGGCATCTAAAATATTCATCGCCGGTGAGCCCATAAATGTTGCCACAAACAAATTTTGCGGACGGTGATAGATCGCTTGCGGTGTGCCGATTTGCTCGACTGTACCACGATTGAGAATCACGATTTTGTCCGCCATGGTCATCGCTTCCACCTGATCGTGAGTGACATACACCGCAGTCGTTTTCAAACGTCGCTGTAGCGCTTTGATTTCCAACCGCATGGTGTTACGCAGTTTAGCATCCAAATTAGACAACGGTTCATCAAACAAAAACAGTTTCGGTTCACGCACAATCGCCCGTCCCATTGCCACCCGCTGCCGCTGACCGCCGGAGAGCTCTTTTGGTTTGCTATGCAAATATTCGCTCAACTGCAACATTTTTGCAGTGGCTTCCACGCGTTTTTGAATTTCCGCTTTTGGATATTTACGGTTAATCAAGCCATACGCCAGATTGTTAAACACCGTCATATGCGGATACAAGGCGTAGTTTTGAAATACCATCGCAATGTTGCGATCTGCCGGTTCTAAATCATTAATTCGTTCGTCTGCCAACAAAATATCGCCTGAAGTAACCGACTCCAAACCGGCGATCATGCGCAGCAGCGTAGATTTGCCACAACCGGACGGTCCGACAAATACCACAAACTCGCCGGTTTCGATACTGATATCGGCACGTTGTGTTGCCACCTTGCCGTTAGGATAAATTTTGCTGACATTTCTGATTTCTAATGCGGACATCGTTTTCTCTCTTTACTTATCGGAATCAACCAAACCTTTGATAAACCATTTTTGGAACAGCACCACTACCAATACCGGCGGTGCAATTGACAATACTGCCAACGCAAAAGCACGGTTATATGCCGGAATTTTGCCATCATCCAACACATTGATAATGTCTTTAATTCCCAACAGCAAGGTTTTGAAACTATCATCGGTAGTCATTAAAATCGGCCATAGATACTGATTCCAACCGACCACGAACATGATGATGAAAATCGCAGCAATCATCGCTTTCGATAACGGCAATAAAATATCGATGAAAAAGCGCCAAGGTCCGGCATTATCCATTTTCGCGGCTTCGATCAACTCGTCCGGAATCGACAGAAAAAACTGGCGGAAAAAAAATGTTGCCGTTGCCGAAGCAATCAGCGGTAAAATCAAGCCGGTGTAACTGTTGACCATGCCCAATTGTGCTACGATTTCGTAGGACGGAATGATCCGCACTTCCAGCGGCAACAGCAACGAACTGAAGATAATCCAGAACAGGAATGTTCCCAGCGGGAAGCGGAAATAGACAATCGCATACGCTGCCAACATTGAAATGATAATTTTGCCGATCGCAAAACCCAAGCCCAGAATCAGCGAGTTTTTCAGCATCACCAAACCGCTGGCACCTTCGATTTGCAGCGAGCTATCATTTAAAAAGACACTGGAGGAACCGAACAGCAGATCACGATAAGTGCTGATAAATTCGTCACCGAACCAAAATTGTATTCCGTTGCGTGCCAAATATTCAGCGCTGTGGGTGGACGACGTCAGCGCCAACCACACCGGCAGCATCAAAAAGATCACCCCACTGATTAAAATCAGATGATCAAAAAATTTTGTTTTCATCATTATTCCTCAACCCCTGATTAATAGTGAATTTTCTTTTCTAAAAAACGGAATTGCACTACCGTTAGCAACATCACAAATACCATCAACAGCACCGATTGTGCCGAACTGCCGCCTAAATCTGCACCAAGAAAGCCATCCTGATAGATTTTATACACCAAGGTTGAGGTTTCACCGCTTGGACGACCGCGAGTCAAGGTGTCGATGATGCCAAAGGTTTCAAAAAAGGCGTAAGTAATGTTGATCACCAGTAAGAAAAACGTGGTCGGTGCCAGCAATGGAAAAGTGATCGTCCAAAAGCGCTTAGTACGACTTTTACAATCAATTGCCGCGGCTTCCTTCACCGAGTGCGGTATGCCCTGTAAACCGGCAATAAAATACACAAAGTTGACGCTCACCTGTTTCCAGACGGATACCAGCACCAATGCCAACGTCGCATCAAACGAATCCAGTTTATGATCAAAATGCCACATCTGGTTAAACAATTGGTACAGTGGCCCGACATGGGAATCAAACAGAAAAACCGCCAGCAAGCCCGCCACCGCAGGCGCAATCGCATAGGGCCAGATAATCAGGGTGTTATAACTGTTTTTGGCGCGAATCACTTGGTCGGCTTTCACCGCCAGCAGCAAAGCAAGCGCTAGTGAGAAAAAGGTGACTAACGCCGAAAACAGCAAGGTAAAGCGGAATGATTTGAAATAATTGGGATTTTTCAGCACGTCAATGTAATTTTGTAAACCGACAAAAGTCGAACTGAATCCGAACGGATCTTGCAAATAAAAACTCATATTGACCGATTGCAACGCCGGCCAGACGAAAAATACGGCGATAATCAGTAATTGCGGCGCAATAAAAAAATAGGGTAAAGCAGAATGTTTAAAGGTTCTTTTATTCATATTCTGGTCCAAAAATAAGAAAAACTGAGATAGCTTATTGATCAACGCTACCTCAGGCTAAAAACCGCACTTCGACTTATTTCACCGTCTGCGCAAAACGAGACAACAACTGATTACCGTCTTTTTCTATTACACTCAACGCCTGATCAACCGTGGTTGTGCCGGTGAACACTTTGGTCACTTCGCTACGAATCACTTCACGAATTTGTGGATAGAAGCCCAAACGGTAGCCTTTGGTCCACTCGCCGCTCGGCAGATTCAACTGCAAAATACCGGTTTCTGCCGCCGGTTCCTGCTGATAATAGCCTTCCGCTTTCACTTTTTCATAAGCGGCAGTGGTAATTGGCACATAACCGGTCTCTTTATGCCAGTCCGCCTGTGTTTGCGGCAAGCTCAGGAATTTAAAGAAATCGGTAGTACAAGCATTTTGCGCCTTGGCTTTGCCTGCAAACGCAAACAGCGCCGCACCGCCGATAAAGGTGTGATATTCCTGACCTTTGGTGATTGAATCCCAATACGGCAGATAGGTCGTGCCAAATTCAAAATCCGCTTGTGATTTGATTCCGCCGAAAGAGCCGCTGGAGCCTAGCCACATCGCGACTTCACCTTTCTCAAACGGTGTTTGGTTATCGCCCCAGCCTTCGCCGTAGTAGCCATAGTAGCCTTTGTCTTTCCACTCTTTGAATTTGCTTAACTGCATTTTCATTTCAGGACTGTTGTAATTCAATTTGGTTGCCGGACCGTCGAAACCGTTATTCAGATCCGCTAAGGGCAGATTGTTACGCGAATGGAAACTTTCGAACAAAATCCACGGCGAATGGGATTGTGAAAGTGCGGTATAACCGGCTTGTTTTAACTTCTCGGCAATCGCTTCAAACGCTTCCCAGGTTTTTGGCGGCTGTACCCCGGCTTTTTCCAATGCGGCTTTGTTGTAATACAAAATTGCTGCCGAAGAGTTGAACGGCATACCAATCATTTTGCCCTGACTGTCGGCATAGAAATTGCGCACGCCCGGCAGATAATCGTTTTTATCAAATTCAATGCCGCTTTCAGCAAACAGATCAGCCACCGGAATCAAAGCCCCTTTAGCATTGATGATTGTCGCTGAACCAGCATCATAAACTTGAATGATATTCGGTGCTTGTTTAGCTCGGAATGCGGCGATGCCAGCGGTTAACAGTTCTTCGTAGCTGCCTTTATAAATCGGATCGATTTTGCACTGGTTTTGTGAAGCATTGTAGCCTGCTGCCATCTTATTGACCGTCTCCCCAAGCTGTCCGCCCATGGCATGCCACCAAGTGACAGTCGTGGCATTGGTTGCGGCACTGGCAGAAAAAGAGACGGTTGCGCTGGCAAGTGCGGTAAGCAAAATTGATTTTTTTAACATAAACAATCCTTTTATGAATGGTATGCGAAATAACGTTGACTCAACATTGAGCGAGGTTACTCTAACAAAGAATTGTTACATTTTTATGACTGTCAAAATTTGGCTAACCGCATACCATCTGCATAATTTAAGGCAAAGTTACATATCATCACATCTAGCAACATATCTTTTGATAAACACCAGATGAAAAAAACACATATCAATACATATCAATGCATATTAATAAATATATTAAAATATCTTGTGATAATGTCTCACCGATCACAATAAATCTTCAGGCATATCGATACATATTAATGAATATCTTTAAATACTTTGCTACTATGGCGTGGGTCATTAATTAAGCTAAAATACATACCTTAAAATATTTAAGGCAGGATTATTCTATGGATGCAATCAAAAATCCTTTTGTTCCTGGCGCAGGCACATCACCGCCAGAACTTGCGGGACGTGAAGTCATTATTGAAACGGCAACCGTCAGTATCAAACGGGCAAGTCTGGGCAATCAAAGCCGATCGCAAATGCTACTGGGATTGCGTGGTGTAGGGAAAACGGTATTACTTAACCATTTAGATGATATTGCACAACAAAACCAGCACATTACCAGCTTTATTGAAGCCAATGAAAATATTAATTTAATTGAAGTGCTTCAATCTGAAATCCAGCAAGTTCTGAAGAAGTTATCCCGAATTGAAGCAATTAAAGACAAAGCCATGCGTGGCTTTTCCGTGCTTAAATCATTTTTATCGAATTTTAATTTTGAAATTAGCGGGATCTCTATTGAAATCGAACCAGAACTAGGTAGTGCCGATAGCGGCAAACTGGAATCCGATCTTTCTGAACTTTTTGTCATCCTTGGAGAGTTGGCAAAAGAAGGCAAAAAACCGTGGACTATTCTGATTGATGAAGTGCAATACCTGAACAAAACTGATTTAGCGGCGTTTATTGTTGCACTACACAAATGTAATCAAAAAAATCTACCGATTTTATTCTTTGGTGCCGGACTACCACAAGTTGCCGCAATGTCTGGCGATGCAAAATCTTATGCTGAACGACTGTTTAGTTACCCTTCTATCGGTGCATTAACCGAAGCCGAAGCCGCTAAAGCGATCAAAAATCCGATTGAACATTTGGGTGAATCCATTTCCGATAAAGCATTAGCTTTGATTTATCAAAAAACAAAAGGCTATCCTTATTTCCTGCAAGAGTGGGGTTCACAAGTTTGGGATCATGCCATTAGCGGTTCAACAATCTCAAAAACTGATGTTATTAATGCATCGCAACAGGTTTTTGATCATTTAGACCACGGTTTTTTTAGTGTCCGTTTGGATCGGTTAACGAATGCTGAACGAGATTATGTGATTGCGATGGCATCATTAGGCAATGGTCCTTATAAAACACCTGAAATTGCGGCTATTCTCGGCAAAAAAAATTCTGCATTGAGTAATGTAAGGCAAGGTATTATCAACAAAGGAATGATTTATAGTCCGACTTATGGCGAGTTACATTTTACTGTCCCATTGTTTGACGATTTTTTAAGACGAACTTTTGTACAACACCATTTTATTCAAAGAACAATATAACCAATTTGGAGTTGCTGTGAAATTATTTCAACGTTTGTTATTCACGGGAAAGATCACCCGTTTGCTACTGCTCGGTTGTGCTGTATTACTGCCAACACTTCCTCTGAAAGCGCTGGCTCAAGGGCAAACCGTTTTACTACGGGTGCAAGGCATCGACAACCCGGAATTGAGCAAGAATGTCCGAGTTTATCTATCGCGATTGAGTAATGATGAAGCCGACGGTTCAGAGCGTTACCAGTATTTAGTGCGACAAACCATTGAAAATGCGTTGCGGGCATTGGGCTATTTCAATAATCAGATTGAGTTTCAACTGCAACCACGCCCGGCGCCGGCAAAAGATCTGCTGTTTGCCAACGTTACCTTGGCAAAACCGGTGAAAAATGCACAACCGGAAATCCAAATTTTAGGCGATGCCGCACAGGATCCGGAATTTATCAAACTGAATCAAACCTTGCCCGCCGTGGGCTCGGTGCTGAATCAAGGTAGCTATGACGCCTACAAATCCGGCCTGCAAAATTTAGCCGCCAAACGGGGCTATTTTGATGCGGATTTTGTGTTGTCGCAGTTACTCGTCAGCCCCGACGAACACAAAGCGGTGTGGCATATCGTGTTCAACAGTGGTGAACGCTACCGCTACGGCGATATCCATTTTTCCCATTCGCAAATTCGTGAAGATTATCTGCGTAACATGTTGTCGATTGAACGTGGTGAGCCTTATCTGATTAATGATCTTTCCACCTTGACCGCCAACTACACCGCCAGCAATTGGTTTAGTTCGGTATTGTTGGAACCGCACTTGGATGCGGCTGCCAAGCAGGTTGATTTAGGCGTGCTGCTGCGCCCGAAAAAGAAAAACAGCATTGAATTGGGGATCGGCTACTCCACCGATGTCGGCCCACGTTTACAAATCGGCTGGAGCAAACCTTGGATCAACAGCCGTGGTCACAGCTTCCGCAGCAACTTGTATCTGTCGGCACCACAACAAACGGTTGAAGCCACTTATCGCATTCCATTGCTATCCAACCCGATGAATTATTATTACGAGTTTTCCGGCGGGATGGAACGGGAAAACAACAATGACACCGAATCCAGCACCATTACGCTCGCGGGTCTGCGCTATTGGAATCACAGCAGTGGCTGGCAATATTTCGCCGGTTTGCGGGCTCGTTATGACGACTTCACCCAAGCGGATATTTCGCACAAAACCCTGTTATTGTACCCAACCGTCGGTTTCAACCGCACTCGGTTGCGTGGCGGCATGTTCCCGACATGGGGCGATGCACAGAATCTGACGTTTAATATCGGGCGCAAAATGTGGGGCTCAGATGTGGACTTTTTCAGCGTTCGCGCCTCCTCCGCCTGGATTCGCACCTATCACACCAACCACCGCTTCCTGACCCGGTTTGAAATCGGCTATCTGAATACCAATGAGTTGGAACGCATTCCACCCGCATTACGCTATTTTGCCGGTGGCGATCGCAGCATTCGTGGTTACGGCTATAAAAAAGTGTCACCGAAAGATGACGCAGGCAAGTTGGTTGGTGCTTCACGCATGGCGATCGCCAATTTTGAATATCAATATCAAGTCTACTCCGACTGGTGGGCAGCGGTATTTTATGATACCGGATTGGCGGCGGATAATTTTTCCAGCGCCGAATTGCGCTCCGGTGCCGGCGTCGGTGTACGTTGGGCATCGCCGATCGGTGCGGTCAAATTTGATATTGCCACCCCGATTCGTGATAAAGACAACAGCAAAAATATCCAATTTTACATCGGTTTAGGAACAGAGTTGTAATGAACACAAAAAATCATCAGATACCACAGCCCGAACAGCAAGCTGATCAGGCAATAGAAAAAACAACCCCCGATCACGCCGAAGCCAGCACTGCGCCGACTAAACGCAAAAAGTGCGGTTGGCGCAAGTGGCTGTGCGCCACCCTTAGCTTATTGTTGCTGTTAGTGCTGGGATTAATTGCCTTATTGAGCAGCGGTTACGGTCAACGTGGCTTGTTAAAACTGGCAGACAACTGGTTGGACGAACTGAAAATCGAACAAGTCAGCGGCAATTTAAGCGACGGCTTGCTGCTGCACAATCTGGAATATCACAGTCAAGGCATCTCAGTTTCGGTGGCGCAAGCACGTGCACAATTGCAATTTTCTTGTCTGTGGCAACGCCGTTTGTGCCTTGATGACGTCAGCCTGCACCAGGTCAATGTGGGGGTGGATACCGCACTTTTGCCGCCATCCGACGAAAACCAGTCCGCTTCTGGCGAAATGCGGCGTATCACATTGCCGCTTGAGATTGAAGTGAACAATGTCAGCCTGACTGAGGTCAACACCCAAGTTGACAACATGCACGTGGTCTTAAACCGCTTTCAAACCGCACTTTCGTTAAATAATCAGCAAGGGTTGACCATTCAACCGACCGAAATTCAACAGTTGCTGGTCACGATGTCAGGAGACAAAACGCAACAAGCAACACCTGAAATCACTCAAGCCGAAGGCAGCACAGCACCGATTGACTGGCAAGCGCTGCAACAGCAACTTGCCAACCCCTTGTTGGGCAAATTACAACAAGTGATTCTGCCGTTTGATATTCATCTGTTGGGGCTGCATGGTCGAGATTGGCACTATCTAGAGCAGCGTGAAAACGGATTAAACATCGCCATTCCAACGGTCGATCTGTTGGCAGATGCCAGCGGTGAGCAAGTGCAACTGCAACAACTGAAAATCAACAGCGATCTGCTCGACCTCAATGGGCAAGGTTCGATCACTTTGGCACAGGATTTTCCGCTGAATGTCCAAATTGACGCAGATATTTATCCATTGCTGCAAAACGAAGTGTTGTTGCTACCACAAAGTGCGGTTAAGCTGCGCTTAGACGGCGCATTAAAACAAACCGCTGTATTACAGCTTGAAACCCAAGGCGCCGCTGATCTACAACTCGATGGGCAATTTCAACTGAATCAAGCCAACAACCCGTTTCAAATCCATCTGACCAGCCCGCTGTTCCGCTATCCGTTTACGGCGGCTGAACAAACAGCGGACACACCACCACAAGTGCGGTTACAAAATCTGGATTTACAGCTGCACGGCGATTTGGCGCAATACCAAATTGCACTATCCTCACAAGCTGACGGGCAGGATATTCCACCAGCCAATCTACAGTTGAATGCACAGGGTACGATTGCCGATCTGGAGATTCAGCAACTGTTGCTCGAAGCGTTGCAAGGCAAGCTGGATTTGCAGGGTAAACTGGCATGGCGTAACGGTGTCGAGTGGCAAAGTGCGGTCAAACTGGACGGCATCGACACCCGCAATTATCTGCCGGAATGGAAGGCGCTATTGAACGGCGGGCTGCAAACACAAGGGGCGGTCAACGGCGAGCAGTGGCAAGTTGAGTTGAGCGAGGTGGCGATTGACGGACGCTTGAATAATCAACCGTTACAATTGAGTGGTAAGCTGCAAAGCACTAACGAGCAGTTGCTGAATGCGGATCAACTGAAGTTAGTCTATGGCAACAACACCATTCTGCTGAACGGTCATGTTGACCAACAATCTAACCTGCAAGCGGATATTGATGCGCCCAATCTGGCTGGACTGTTACCACAATTATCGGCTTCGTTAAACGGCCGCATCAACCTTCAGGGCAGTGTGCAGAAACCGTCTGCGGACATTGATCTGGTCAGCAAAAATATTGATTATCAGGACTTCCAGCTGCGCAATTTGAGTGTCAAAGGCAAAATTGATATGGACGAAATGATTGCCGGCGCGCTGTACCTCAATTTGAACTCATTTCAATATGGCGACATCAAGCTGCAACAGACCAAATTGATTGCCGAAGGCAACGAAAAAAATCATAAGCTGAACCTGCGCACCGGCGGTGATCCGGTGTCCGGCACGTTGAATATTTACGGCAGCTTTGATCGTGCCAAAGCGCTTTGGCAAGGCACCTTAAGTCAGATCCGCCTCAATTCACCGGTCGGTGACTGGCGCAATAACCAAAACGTGCAACTCAGTTTTAATGCTGCAAAAACCGAAGCCGATATTTCTGCACACTGCTGGGTCAACCAACAAGCGCAACTCTGCTTTCCACAGCCGTTCAAGGCGGGCATTCAGGGCGATATTCCATTTGAGCTGAAACAGATTAATCTGGCAATGGTCAACAGTTTTTTAGAACAGAACAGTCAAGCATCCGGCATTGTCAACGGCAAGGGCAGTGTCGCTTGGTACAGCGACAAACCGTTTCAATTGGCACTGGCACTCGACAGCAACGAACTGGGCTTTAAACAGCGAATCGACTACCGCACTTTCCAAATTGCGCTACATAATTTGAAAATCAACAGCCAAATTCAGGACAATAACCTGACCTTAAAGGCACAAACCGACATCAATCGACAAGGAAAATTGGTAACCAATTTGACGATTGGCGATCTGGCGGCAAGCCGTCAGTTGTCTGGCGACATCCAATTACAGCGTTTCAATTTAAACTTGCTCAGCCAATTGTTAGCCAAAGGCGAGTCGATTAGCGGCAATATTAACAGTAACTTGAAGTTGGGTGGCAATTTACAGACGCCGTTGCTCAATGGTCGTTTTGAGCTCGATTCGCTGCGCGCCAAAATGTATTCCATGCCATTTGCTATCAGCGACGGACAGCTTAGCCTGACGTTTAATGGCACCAATTCAACCCTCAATGGCATCATAAAAACGCCGGATAGCCAATTAAATTTGAACGGCTCTGCCTCTTGGCGTTCACTGGAGCAATGGCAAGCGCAAATTGCGGCACAAGGCAATCGCTTCCGGCTCGATTTACCCGGAATTGCCAAAATTGATGTCAGCCCGAATGTGGAAGCCAAAGTCACACCGCAGCTCTTAAGCCTGACTGGTAATGTTGATGTACCTTGGGCGCGAATTGAAATTGAGGAACTGCCGGAAAGTGCGGTCGGCAACAGCAGTGATTTGGTGATTGTCGATAGCAAAAATCGAGCAACGATCCGTCAAGCGCTGCAAACCTCAACCCTTCAGCAACAAAATGGCATGTTGATCTCTTCCAATATTATGCTGAATATCGGCAATGATGTCTTGCTGGACGCCTACGGCTTGAGAGCCAATCTGAACGGGACGTTATCCGTGCGCCAAGAGAAAACGCTAGGACTATACGGACAAGTGAATATTCAAAATGGGCGTTACGCCTCGTTCGGACAAGATTTACTGATTCGACGCGGGCAAATCAGCTTTTCCGGCTTAGCGTCACAACCGTTCCTCAATATCGAAGCCATTCGTAACCCGGAAGCGATGGAAAACAGCAAAGTCGTTGCGGGGATCAAAGTGACCGGCATCGCCGAACAGCCGGATGTGGTCGTGTTCTCCGAACCGGGCATGTCGCAAGACGAAGCATTGTCATATCTCTTGACCGGGCGTGGCTTAAGCAGTAGCGGCGATTCGGCGTCCAGCGCCTCGATTGGCGCCGCCATGTTGGGCTTAGGGCTTGCCAAAAGTGGAAAACTGGTCGGTGGCATCGGTGAAGCCTTTGGCATCAGCGATTTATCCTTAGATACCGCCGGCATCGGCGACAGTTCGCAAGTGGTGGTCAGCGGTAATATAACCCCACGCTTGCAAGTAAAATATGGTGTCGGCCTGTTTCAGCCATTGGCAGAGCTGACTTTACGTTATAAGATATTACCACAACTCTATTTACAATCGGTTTCAGGGGTGAACCAAGCATTTGATTTGCTGTACCAATTCGAATTTTAAAACTAAAGCGTGCTAACACACTGCAGATTATTGACAAAGATATTTGATGAGGCAAAGTAGGGGCGGATTGCATCCGCCCGTTTGCGAAGTGCGGTATAAGCACTTAATTAATAAAGGAAAAATACAAGGTGCGGTTCGGGCTTTTACAATATTAATCGTGTATTTTAACCTTTGTCAGCAGTCTGAGCGTGCTAACACGCTGTATTATAAAAATAGTCAAAAGGAGAAAAACCTGATGTTATCACTGGCAATCGATGAAAGCAGCTACACCTCGAAGGAGCTGAGCTGGTTGGCATTTAATGAGCGAGTGCTGCAAGAGGCCTATGATGAAAGCAATCCGTTATTGGAACGGATTCGCTTTCTGGGCATTTTTGCCTCTAATCTGGACGAATTCTATCAAGTGCGGTTCGCCAATCTCAAACACAAATTGCTGATTATCCGTGGGCAGGAATCGCAGCCCGCCAAACAGATTCGCAGCCAGTTGGCGGTGATTCAGCAGCGCACCGAAACCCTAAACAAGCAGTTTAATGAAATTTACAGTCGGCTAATGTTACGCTTGGCGAAACATAAAATCTTTTTGATTAACGAAACCCAGCTCTCCCCCTATCATCAAAACTGGCTGAAAACCTATTTTAAACAAGAGATAAAACCCTATATTTTCCCGATTATTCTGAATGAAGACATCGATTTATTAACTTCGCTCAGCGCCCATAACTCCAACTTAATCATTGAGTTAAAGAAAAATAAGAAAATTCAGACTCTGGCAATTTTGCCCATTCCCTCCGATCCGATTCCACGCTTTATTGTGTTGCCGAAAGAGCGGTATAAGCGCCATCAAGGGATTGTGTTGTTGGATAACGTGCTGCGTTTCTGTCTGGAAGATATTTTTGATACTGAAATTTTTAATTACGACGAAATCAGTGCCTATTCAATCAAAATGACCCGTGATGCGGAATATGATTTGATCACTGAAGTGGAATATAGTCTGTTGGAGTTGATGTCCTCCAGCTTGAAACAGCGAGTGACTGCACAGCCTGTGCGTTTTCTGTATGAAAAATCCATGCCGAAAGCCTTGCTGAAAATGCTGAAACGGCGCTTAAATATCAGTAGCTTGGATTCAGTGGAGGCTGGCGGCCGTTATTTGAGTTTTAAACACCTGCTGCAATTTCCGGATTTGGGCAATAAAGAGTTGGTGAATGCACCGCTGTCGGTGATTGCGCATCCGCAATTGAAACATACGCCCACGATTTTAGAAGCTATCAGCAAAAAAGATATTTTACTATACTACCCATACCACAGTTTTGACACCATTTGTGAGCTGTTGCGTCAAGCTTCATTTGATCCGAAAGTTACCGCAATTAAGATTAATCTGTATCGAGTGGCGAAAAAATCGCGCGTGATTGAAGCCTTGATGAACGCTGCCAACAACGGCAAACAAGTGACGGTGATTATTGAATTGCAAGCCCGTTTTGATGAAGAAGCCAATATCAACTGGGCAAAACGCTTGACCGACAACAATATCAAAGTAGTGTTCTCTTCACCGGGTTTTAAAATCCATTCTAAGTTATTTTTGATTACCCGACGTGAAAATGAGCAACTGGTCGATTATGCCCATATCGGCACCGGCAACTTTCATGAAAGCACCGCGCGGATTTATACCGACTTTGCTCTGCTAACCAAAAACAGCAAGATCAGCGAAGAGGTAAAACGAGTCTTCCGTTTTATCGAAATGCCATTCAGCCCGACCAAATTCAGCCATTTACTGGTCTCCCCAATCAACGTCAGAAATCGTCTGTCTGCGTTGATCAATCGTGAAATCAAACATGCTCAAGCCGGAAAAAAGAGCGGTATTATTCTAAAAATCAATAATTTGGTTGATCAAGAAATTGTAGATTTATTATATACTGCCAGCCAAGCCGGAGTAAAAATTCGCATGATTTTACGCGGTATGTGCTCGTTGCGTGCCGGGGTCAGCGGACTAAGTGAAAATATCCAGATCATCAGCATCATTGATCGTTTCTTGGAACATCCACGAGTCTATTATTTTGAAAACGACGGCGATCCGGACGTGTATATCTCCTCCGCCGACTGGATGACCCGAAATTTAGATCGCCGCATTGAAGTCGGCGCACCGTTGCTGGACATCGATGCCAAACAATGTGTGATCGATATTTTAAATCTTCAGTTATCAGATAATATAAAAGCGCGTATTATTGATGCGGAAGAAAAAAACAAATACGTTCGTAACGATCAACCACCTTGCCGCTCGCAATTGGCTATCCATGATTATTTACTGAACCAATCTAACAAAAAAATCAAAGAGTAAGCCTTATGAACCAACAAACCACCACCGAATCAAATACAAAAGAGTTTGCCGCCATTGATTTAGGCTCCAACAGTTTTCACATGATTATTGTGCGCATCGTCAACGGATCGATCCAAGTTTTATCCCGCTTAAAGCAACGAGTACAACTGGCGCAAGGGCTAGACGACAAGCAGCAACTCAGCCGTGAAGCGATTGAACGCGGGGTGGCTTGTCTGGCACTGTTTGCCGAAAGGTTGCAAGGCTTCCCGACGGAAAATGTCAGAGCAGTCGGCACATATACGCTGCGTCGTGCCGTCAACAACGAGGAGTTTTTGACAGCAGCAGCACAAGTTTTTCCGTTCCCGATTCGGATTATCTCCGGCACCGAAGAAGCTAAATTGATCTACTCCGGCGTGTCGCACACCCAACCGGAGAACGGACGTAAACTGGTGGTGGATATTGGCGGCGGCTCGACTGAAATGATTATCGGCGAGGGCTTTAATCCGCTGATCGCCGAAAGCCGCCACATGGGCTGTGTCAGCTTCGGTAAGACCTATTTTGCTGATGGAAAAATCAGCAATAAAAACTTCAACCAAGCCAAACAGGCTGCACTGTCCAAAATTGAAGATCTGTCTTGGGAATATCGCCATTTGGGCTGGCAATCTGTGCTGGGTTCTTCCGGCACCATCAAAACCGTCAGTCAGATTATTGCAGAAAACTTCAATAACGACGGGGTTATCACCGCTGAAAATCTGCAACAGCTTATCGAACGGGTACTCAAATTCGACAGCTTCGATAAACTCAAAATTGCGGGGCTAACCGAGGATCGCATCAGCGTATTTGTGCCCGGCTTAGCAATCCTAAGTGCGGTATTCGAAAACTACCGCATCGAACAAATGCGCTATTCCGATGGTGCCTTGCGCGAGGGGGTGATGTACGGCTTAGAAAGCAGTTTTCAAGTGGACGACATTCGTGAACGCACCGTCAACAGCCTGATGGAGCATTTCAATGTCGATCAAGATCAAGCACTGCGGGTCGCTGACACTGCCGTGCTGCTCGGGCAAAAATACGCACGTTGGCGTAATCCGGATTTGGTCGCCGATATGCAAAATATCTTACTGTCCGCCGCCTTACTGCACGAAGTCGGCATTGCCATCAACCATAGCGGTGTACAAAAACATTCGGCCTACATTTTGCAAAACAGCGAACTACCCGGTTTCGACCGCAGCCAACAACGCCTGCTGGCTACCCTCACCCGTTTTCAAATCAAATCGTTTAAACTGAGTGACCTGACGCCACAAGACAACCGTTATGAAGTTCAGGACATATTAGCTTTGATCATCTTGCTGCGCCTTGCCCTGATCATCAACCGCTCCCGCCGCGCCACCGAACTCACCGATAAATTCACGCTAGATGTCAGCAGTGATTTAGTACAGTGGGAATTAGAGTTCGAAAATGGCTACCTAGACCGCAACCCCCTGACCCAAAGCGAACTCAGTGACGAAAAAACATTTCTCAGCAGTTTGAATACCCAGTTGGAGTTTAAGTGATTTTATCATAGCAAACATATTTTAGAGCCTGTTAATGCTGGCTCTAAAATAATTAATTGTTATACGGTTTTCGATAACCGTTTTCGCTCAGCCACTGCAACAAGAATTCAGGTTCGTCAGTTTGGAACATGGTTACGCCTTTTTTCGCCCAGAAGCCATAGACTTCCGACGGTAATTTAGCATAGAACGCCATTTCGTCACCGCGTCCACCGGATCTCAAGCCTGGGGTTGTGCCCGGATCATACAGCGTATTAATCCAGTAATGGGTGTTGTATTTTTTAGCCAATTCCAAACTTTCCGGACTGAAGAAAATACCGCCGTCTTGGGTTAACGGGCCGTCAATTTTATGTGCATTGCGCAGTTGCACCAATTTCGGTTGATATTCTGCCAAAATAGTTTTATATAGTGTGAAATCGACGTTGTTATCATAAATATTTGGCATTAAATTGACGCCGTATTGCGCCAAATCCGCATTGATTTTTTTCGCACTTTCGCGCTGTTCCGGCGTATTTTGGTTCACCGACGCCAGAATCTGTTTTTCTACACCGTGTTTTTTCGCCAGTTCAAACATTGCCGGAAACTCTTCATAGCTGATTTTGTTATCCAAATTCAACAAAATATGCCCTTTGATTTCGACATACAGTTCCTCCAAGGTCGGAATCTGCTCGTCAGTGGCGGTTTCTTGCCCTTGATTGACGATTTTCAATTTGCACTGTTTCAGTTCTTGCATCGTTTTCTCTTTTGCCGATCCACTGCAAGTGGTAGTTCGTTCCAACTCGTCATCATGCAGCACAAAGAAAACGCCGTCTTTCGATTTGCGGATATCCTGCTCGACCACTTCAATCTCCAGCTCGATCGCTTTTCTGACCGAAGAAATCGAGGCTTCGGGATAAATCGTTTGCCCGTTTTTATTCCACAAGCCACGGTGCGCCACCACCATCACATGATCTCGGTGATCATTGGCGTTGTTTAAGCGTTCCAATATTGCATCAACGTGCGTAGGGGCCATAGCTGTGGCGGAAAGTGCGGTCAAGGATAAGAAAAGTACCAATGCTCCTATTGTGTATTTCATGGTAGTTATCTCCTGTTGTATTCCAATTATCTTGCGCGATAAATCAATACTGCACGGTCATCAAAGCTGTAATTGCCTTTGCTGATCCCTTTGGTTGATGGATTTTTCACTCGCATCGGATCATTTTTTAAGGCGCTTTCAAGTGCGGTTTCATAATCGGCAATCACGGCATTTGCAGGATACTCTTCATAGCCGTCCGACACTAATTCGATCACACGCGGTTTTTTATCAAATTGCCACACCCGAAGCTGCTCAGGCGGAATATTAAAACCGTCAATCGCCCAAAATTGGAAGGCTTCCGGTGCATCAGGGTTATTTTGAAATTCCGATTGGCGTTGTAGCAGCGGCATGATGTAGTCACGACCTAAATCTTTTTCAGCGATTTGCTCATCACTTAATTTCAACGCCTCAATCACTTTAACTCGTAAAGCGCTATTGAGGGTGTCCACCAACTTCTCGCCGTCGTTATACGGCACTCCGTCAATCCGTGCTTTAGAATCACCAATCGCCACCAATTCGTTACTGTCAAAGTTGTACCAAATCAAGGTTGCCGTTGGGCGGAACAATGGATTTTTCTCAAAATCCATATCGCTGTTGGCGGCATAGAATTCTTGGTATTTTTGATTGATACGGGTTAACACCTCTTCTTTCGGGGTGTTAGGCGGTAATTCTTGGAAAACCGCTTGGATAATATCGCGAGCGACCCGCCCGCCTTTTTTACCGTCATATTTTTTGCCAGATTTATCGGTTGCACCGTCAAAGACGGCCAGATAGTGATCGCTGAAAAACAAACCATCTTCACACACCGCATTGTTTTTGGCTCCGGCGCCATTTTTGGATTGGATAAAATAATCGATTGTGCCGGACTTAAGCGTTTGATGCTGCTCATAATCATAAATCAAATTATCAGCTGGTGGGTTGGCTAACACCATGGCAGAAGTTGCCAATAACGCCAATGATAAACTCATTAATTTTTTCATTGCTACTCCTACTTTATATTATTGTAAATAAACCCGATGAATCCAAATTGATTACAAGGTTACTATATGACAGTAAAATGGCAGAACCGCACAATATTATGATTATTTCAGTGGCATCTCCGCCAACGGAATAATCGCACCGCGGTGTTGAATCACCGTCCCCGCCAGCCGATGCCCTTGCCGAACCGCACTTTCCACCTCAGCACCGTACAAACGCGCCGCCAAATAACCGGCGCTGAACGAGTCACCCGCGGCGGTAGTGTCAATCACCTTTTCAGCAGCAATCTTATTCGCCGCAATCTCAAAACGCTTTGCCCCTGTTGCAACAATACAGCTTTCCGCACCGCGTTTAATCACGATTTCCGCCACGCCGTGGCCTTGTGTGCGTGCAATCACCGCCTCAACCGCACTTTGTTGCCAAAGTGCGGTTTCATCCTCCAGCGTTAAAAAGGCAATGTCGGTGAAAGCAAGGATTTTTTGATACACCTGCCGCGCTGCATCGCCATCTTGCCAAAGACGCGGGCGGTAATTATTATCGAAAATTACCTTGCCGCCATTAGCTTTGATTTGCCGCAGCAGGGCGTAGAGTTTTTCCAAACTGGCGCCGTCCAAAATCGCCACGCTAATACCGCTCAGATAACAATAATCAAACGCCTGCAAACGGCTTAAAACCACGTCGCTTTGCTCCCCTTGCAGCCAATAACGTGCGGCGGAATCATTGCGCCAGTAATAAAAGCTGCGTTCGCCCTGCTGATCGGTCACAATCGAATACAGTCCAGGCAGCTTGTCGGCACGTTGCTGCACTAAATCGGTCTCAATCTTTTCTTGCTGCCATTGCGCCAACATCTGCTGACTGAACGGATCTTGCCCCAGTGCGGTCACATAACTAACCGAAAAGTGACGGTGATCGAGCAGACGCGACAGATAAACCGCGGTATTGAGCGTATCGCCGCCGAATGCCAATTTCGGATCATTTTCTTTCAACAAAAGCTCAATCATGCACTCGCCGATAACGGCAATCTTTTTCATGTAGCTCCCTTATTTAAAATAGTTTTTCGCATTATGGAAACAGATATTGCTGACCATATTGCCCAGCAGATCCAAATCGTTCGGCGCTTCGCCTTTTTCGACCCATTGTCCTAACATTTCGCACAAAATACGGCGGAAATACTCATGTCGGGTATAAGATAGAAAACTACGGGAGTCAGTCAGCATACCGACAAACTGGCTTAATAAACCGAGTTGCGAGAGCTGTTGTAGCTGGCGCTCCATGCCGTCTTTTTGATCGTTAAACCACCAACCGGAACCGAACTGAATTTTGCCGCCGACACCACCGCCTTGGAAATTGCCAATCATACTGGCAATCATTTCGTTATCACGCGGATTGAGGCAGTAAATAATGGTTTTCGGCAAGTTTTCGCTTTGATCCATGCAGTTGAGCAAGCGTGACAGCGGTTCGGCAAAAGTGCGGTCGGCAATCGAATCAAAACCGGCATCGGCACCCAACAGCTTAAACATCCGGCTGTTATTGTTACGCAGTGCGCCGATATGCAGCTGCATCACCCATTGGCGTTGTTGATATTGCTGCCCCAGCCAGACTAAAACCGCCGTGCTGAATTGCGCAATTTGCAACTCGCTTAGTGGCTGATTATTTCTGCGCAACTGTAAAATCCGATCCAACTCTTTTTCTGCTGGAATCGGCGCAAAACGCAAAATTTCAATGCCGTGGTCGGCGGATTTGCAGCCGTGCCGATCAAAGTGATCCAGACGGCTCAACAGCGCCTGTTGCAAATCGGCGAAGGTGACAATCTCAATATCACTGACCGCACCCAGTTCGGCTAAATAGCCGTTAAAGTGCGGTAGCTCGATTTTGAACGCTTTATCTGGGCGGAAACTCGGCACCACATCGATATCGAACATCGGATTAGCGGCAATCGCCTGATGATATTGCAAACTGTCGATCGGATCATCGGTGGTACCGACCAGCTTGACATTCATTTGTTGCATAATGCCACGGGCGCTAAAACGGCTGTCTTGCAGCATTTCATTACATTGCCGCCAGATTCGCTCGGCATTTTGCGGATTGAACAGAGTATTTGTGATACCAAACGGACGGCGCAGCTCCAGATGTGTCCAATGATAAATCGGATTACCGATGCACAATGGTACCGTTCTTGCCCAAGCCTGATATTTTTCATAATTGGTAGCATTACCGGTGATCAAACGCTCTTCCACACCGGCTGTTCGCAAAGCGCGCCATTTATAGTGATCGCCCGCCAGCCAAATTTCGCTTAAATCTTGGAACTGCCGATTTTCAGCGATCTCTTTTGGATTTAGATGGCAGTGATAGTCAAAAATTGGCTGTTGCGCCGCATAGTCGTGATACAAGCGGCGCGCAGTTTCACTCGAGAGCAAAAAGTCTTCGCACATAAAGGGTTTCATCTTATTGTCTCCGATTAATTAAGTTGTAAGTAGCGACTAACAGCTTGTTTTGCACCAAGATCTAATAACGTTTGATAAGCACGTTTTACTTCGCTGACAAAATAGGCATTATCACGTAGCGATGATGGAAAAATGCTGTCGATGGCCAGTAATTCTTCCACCACTCGCACATGCAAACCGCACTTTTGATAAATCGCATCGAATTTTTCACTGAGCGGATCTTTTACTTCAATCGGCTGTTGCTGCTCATCAACGCCGCTGACATAACGCATCCAAGCGGCAATGCCTAAGGTCAATAATGAGAAATTATGTTGATTTGACAGGTGATAATGCACCGATTCCAGCATACGCGGCGGCAGTTTTTGACTGCCGTCCATTGCAATTTGCCAAGTGCGGTGCTTCAAACTCGGATTGGTGAAACGCTCAATCAGCAAATCGGCATAGCGAGGCAAATCGATTCCGTCCGGCATCGATAGCGTAGGCGCTTGTTCATTTAACATCAGTTTTAATGCCGCTTGGCGGTAATGTGGATCTTGCATGGTGTCGGAAATATGCTGATAGCCGCCCAAATACCCAAGATAAGCCAAGAAAGAGTGACTGCCGTTCAACATGCGCAATTTCATCTGTTCAAACGGACGAACATCTTTGACCAATTCGGCACCGACCAACTCCCACCGCGGACGACCGGCAACGAAATTATCTTCGATCACCCACTGTTTAAACTCTTCGCAAGCAATTGCACAGGGATCGTAATAGCCTAAAATATCGGCGATTTCCTGCAACGTTTCGTCCGTAGCAGCTGGCACAATCCGATCCACCATGGTGCATGGGAAAGTAACATTTTGCTCAATCCATTGTGCCAGCTCCGGATCAATTTGGTATGCCAATCCTAATACCGCACTTTTAGCAATATGCCCGTTTTCCATCACATTGTCGCAGGACATCACGGTGAAAGGGGCAAGGTTGCGCACTTTACGCCGTCTGAGCGCCTCGACAATATAACCGATAGCCGACGTCGGCTGCTGAGGATTGGCTAAATCTTTTAAAATCAACGGATTATTTTGATCTAATTTTCCGGTCGCCAGATCAGTACAATAGCCTTTTTCGGTAACGGTTAAAGATACAATCGCAATCTGCGGTTCTGCCATTTTTTCCAACACAGCATCCACACCCTCAACCTTCGCATGCAACGCTTCGCAAACTGAATTAATGATTTTCGCCGTATTGCTGCCGTTGCCCTTTTCCAGTACACAATATTGCAAATCCTGCTTTTTCAGCAACTCAATCAGCTCTTCACCGCCGATAAGATTTACTTCGGCATAGCCCCAATCACTATCGGAAATCCGCGCCAGCTGATCGGCAAAAAGCGCCTGATGGGCACGATGAAAAGCACCGAAACCGAGGTGGAGGATTTTTGGGATGAGTTTGTTTTTATCATAGGTGGTTCGTTGAATAGTATCCATGGTATCTCCTTTCTCTCATTGCTTAATCAAAAGAGGATACCTCTGTCAGTATCCTCTTTATTGCTGTTCCCGCTTAATTAGTTCGCCGGAGTGAGTGCATCAATTTTTTTAATATATTCGCCAATAGTCGGATCGGCTAACGCTTTATCGTGCATACTTTTTACAGCGTCAATAAATGGTTGTTTTTCAACTTCAATAAATTCCACGCCCATTTTATCCTTTGCTTCTTGTACGTTTTCTGCAATCATTTTGACCCACAGATCTTTGTGGTATATCATTGAATCATCAGCCGCTTTTTTCAGTGCCACTTGCTGTTCCGGCGTCAATTTCGACCAGGCTTTTTCACCAATAACCAGCACATCAGGAATCATGGTATGTTCGTCTTGACTGTAATATTTCGCCACTTCTCCGTGACGCGCCAACGTTAGTGCCGTAGGATTGTTTTCGGCGCCATCGACGACTTTTTGTTGTAAAGCGGTATATAACTCGCCATAAGCCAGCGGTGTCGGCGAAGCGCCCATCAATTTAATCATCTCAACCGCACTTGGACTTGGCTGAACACGGATTTTCATCCCGACTAAATCGGCAGGGGAACGAATCGGTTTATTGGCATAGAAGCTGCGTGCTCCACCATCATAATAGGTTAAGCCAATAAAGCCTTTGCCTTGGGAAGAGGCCAAAATTTTTTGCCCGACTTCTTGATCGACTAAAACACGGTAGTAGTGATCGACATTACGGAATAAATACGGCAGGTTATAAGCACCGTATGAGGCTTCAAACGTCTCTAATTCACTGGCGTTCGATTTTGCCATGTCCAAAGAGCCGGCTTGCAATAATTCCATTGACTCCCGTTGTGTGCCAAGTTGGCTATTAGGGTAAATACGGATAATCACTTCGCCATCGGTTAGTTTTTTTACTTCATCCGCCATATATTGCATCGAGATATGCACCGGATGAGTTTTGTCGTTGTTGTGACTTAATTTCAATGTTGTTTTCGCAGATGCGCTGAAAGCAATCCCTGCCGATAAAAGCGTCGTTAAAGCACATGAAAGAAGCGTTTTTTTGATAAACATAAAAGAGTCTCCATTTGGTTACTGCTTAAAGTGTAGTTAGATGGATTTACCCACAATCCCAATATTTATCCCTTTGGTCGTGGTGGCTGGAATCTTACAAGGTATTTGCTAGAGATCAAACCAATATAATCATATTGGTGAACCAGATCACAAAACAAACAATTAATAATTGCTCAACATTTAGTTTGATGTATATTTTGGCATGCCAATATAGACATCAACTCTACTTTAATGATTAAGGGATATCATGGCCAAATTCATCTCAACCATAGATAAAGCGTTATCCGCTTTATGTGTCACACTCAGCGTTTTTTTGGTTATTTGCGTTGTGTGGCAAGTTTTCTCCCGCTATGTTCTCAACCAACCGAGCACCTATACAGATGAGATAGCCCGTTTTTTATTTATTTGGGTGGGACTAATCGGTGCCGCTTACGCCTTAGGACAAAAAAAGCATCTTGCAATCGATCTCCTGCTGACAAAATTAGAATCATCACCTAAAAAACAGAATTTTCTAAATCTGCTGATTAATATCATCAGCCTGTTTTTCATCATTCTGATCATGTGTTACGGCGGCGGAAAGTTGGTCTTGGATACGATGAGTGCCGGACAAATATCCCCGGTTTTAGGGATTCAAATGGGATGGGTTTACTTCGCCATTCCGCTTAGCGGTGCTTTTATGCTGATTTATCTTCTAAGAGATATTTCTAAAGAATTAACTCATTAAGCCTAGTTAACAAAAGGTAAATAATATGGAATGGTCAACCGTTATCGTACTTTGTTCAACATTCTTCTTTTTCCTCTTTCTCGGTGTACCGATCTCATTTGCTATCGGTCTTTCCTCTTTAATCACTATAATGCTGTCGATTCCGTTTGATGCAGCAATTACCGTTATATCACAAAAAATGGCATCGGGATTGGATAGCTTTTCATTACTAGCAATTCCATTCTTCATTTTGGCTGGTAATATTATGAATCGTGGCGGAATTGCGCTCAGATTGATTGAATTTGCCAAAGTTATCGGAGGCCGTTTACCCGGTCCCTAGCTCACGTTAACGTGCTAGCGAATATGATGTTTGGGTCTATCTCTGGCTCTGCGGTGGCATCAGCAGCAGCGGTAGGCGGAACCATGGCGCCGTTACAGAAAAAAGAAGGATATGATCCGGCATTTTCCGCTGCCGTCAATATCACATCATCGCCTACAGGATTGCTAATTCCACCGAGTAACACCTTTATCGTTTATTCCCTCATCTCCGGCGGCACGTCTATCGGTGCCCTATTCTTGGCCGGTTATATTCCCGGCATACTGATGGGATTATCCATCATGCTGGTGATTGGATTTATTGCAAAAAAAAGGAACTACCCAGTATCGCCTAAACCAACGAAATCGGAAGCCATCAAAAAAACATTAGATGCTTTGCCAAGTCTTGGCTTAATCGTGGTAATCATGGGCGGGATCGTGAAAGGTATTTTCACTGCGACCGAAGCCTCGGCGTTTGCGGTAGTTTATACCTTAATTCTGGCAGTGGTCTTTTATCGGGAAGTCTCCATCAAACAGCTACCACAAATCATTTTAGACTCTGTTGTCACCACCTCGATCGTGCTGTTATTAATCGGCACTTCCATGGGGATGTCATGGGCAATGGCGAATGCCGATATTCCTTACACTATCAGTGACGCCTTATTAACGGTATCCGAAAATCCAATTGTTATTCTGTTAATTATCAATGTGATTTTATTGATTGTCGGCGTATTTATGGACATGACCCCGGCACTGTTAATTTTTACCCCGATTTTCTTCCCAATTGTTACTGAATTAGGTATGGATCCTGTGCATTTCGGTATTTTAATGGCATTTAACCTATCAATCGGCATCTGCACCCCACCAGTCGGTAGTGCCTTGTTTATCGGTTGCTCAGTGGGTGGTATAAAAATTGATAAAGTTATCAAGCCGTTATTACCTTTTTATGCGGTATTAGTTATTGCGTTGATGCTAGTGACATTCGTTCCGGAATTAAGTTTAGCACTACCACGCTTTTTCTTAGGCTATTGATTAAACAGGATATCAACATGAAAACATTAAAAAATTGGGAATTCATTCATCAAGAAAATAATCGTATTGATATACAGTGTGATTATAGTTGGAAACTGCATATTTTTGTGCTTGAACAAGATATTTTTAGGGTTGCCTTTAGTCAAGATAACCATTTCCGCGTACCGCAAACTTGGGCAATTACCCCTAATCAAGCCGATATTGCTTGGCAAGGGCGTGATCGCTGGTCATTGGCGAATTTCTCCCTGCCGGCATATTCCGTTAGCGAAGAAGATAACCAAATTATTATTGCCAGCGAACAACTGCGTGTGATTGTTCACCAACCGCTCTGGTTAGAGTGGCAATACAACAATAACGGCACTTGGACGACATTTGTTGCCGATCGTAAAACCGGAGCCTATTTATTCGGTATTTCCAATGCACAAATTTCGCATTTTCTACAACGTGATGTTGCCGATCAGTATTATGGCTTGGGAGAAAAAGCGGGAAATTTAAATCGCCACGGCCGCCGTTTTGAAATGCGTAATCTTGATGCAATGGGCTATAATGCAGAAACAACCGATCCACTGTATAAGCATATTCCGTTCTATATTACGCATACTGATAACGTGAGTTATGGACTGTATTACGATAATCTGGCTTCTTGTTGGTTCCGGTTAGGCAGTGAAATTGATAACTACCATACTTATTACCGTAGCTATCAAGCTGAAGACGGCGATCTGGATTATTATATGATTCTGGGTCCGAAAATCCTTGATGTCACCAAAAAATATACCGCACTGACCGGCGGAACCATTTTCGGACCGAAATGGAGTCTGGGTTACAGCGGATCAACCATGCACTATACCGACGCTCCGGATGCTCAGGAACAACTGAAAAAATTTGTCGATCTATGCGAGCAACACGCGATTCCGTGTGATTCTTTCCAATTATCGTCCGGTTATACATCGATCGGTAATAAGCGTTATGTCTTTAACTGGAATTATGACAAAGTCCCGCAGCCAAAAGAAATGAGTGCTTATTTTCATCGTGCCGGGATGAAACTCGCAGCCAATATTAAACCTTGCCTGTTACACGATCACCCTAAATATCATGAAGTTGCTCAAGCCGGTTTATTTATCCAAGATTCTGAATCCAATAAACCGGAAATTTCCGTTTTTTGGGATGACGAAGGCTCTCATCTCGACTTCACCAATCCCAATACGATTGACTGGTGGAAAACTAATGTTAAACAACAACTTTTAGAATATGGCATTGATTCCACCTGGAATGATAATAACGAATTCGAGGTTTGGGATAATAATGCGAAATGCCATTATTTCGGCAATGGTTTGCCGATTAAACTCATTCGTCCACTACAGCCGCTATTAATGATGAAAGCGTCTTATGAGGCGCAACTGGAATATGCCCCTCATCTCCGCCCGTATCTTATTTCCCGTTCCGGTTCGCCGGGAATGAACCGCTATGTTCAAACCTGGTCAGGCGATAACCGAACCAACTGGAATACACTACGCTACAATATCAAAATGGGCTTGGGCATGAGTCTGTCCGGGCTGTATAACTTAGGGCATGATGTCGGCGGATTTTCCGGCAATAAACCGGATCCAGAATTATTTGTACGTTGGGTACAAAACGGTGTGATGCACCCACGCTTTACCATTCACTCGTGGAATGATGACAAAACCGTCAATGAACCATGGATGTACCCTGAAGTCACGCCAATTATCCGTGAAGCCATTAAGCTACGCTACCGTCTGATGCCATACCTGTACAATTTACTGTGGAAAGCGTACCACGAACATGAACCGATGTTGCGCCCGACTTTTTTAGATCATGAATGGGATAGCAACACTTTTAAAGAAAATGACGATTATCTTTTAGGGCAGGATTTGTTAGTTGCCTCCGTAGTCGAGCCGGGGCAAACAACCCGCGAAGTCTATTTGCCAGATAATCAACACGGTTGGTATGATTTTTATACCCACAAATGGTTTGCCGGAAAGCAAACCGTTACCGTGGCAACGCCGCTAGAAAAAATCCCGCTGTTTATCAAAGCTGGTAGTATTTTGCCACTATCTAAAACCCAACTAAAAAATACGCTACATGATAATCAACGCGAATTATTAATTATGCCATTGTTAGATAAGGGACATACGACAGTCACCTTGTTTGACGATGACGGTGTGAGTTTTGATTATTTAAAAGATAACTATTTTAGTCTAAACCTAAATATGCAATGTACGGACAATACTATAGAATTAACTATTAATAAGAGTGGTAATTTTATTCCAGAATATAATGAAATAACCTTAACATTACCATTCGGAGAAAAAAGAGAGTTAATTATCAATGGGATACCAGGAAATAAAATCAATATTTCCGATATCAAATCCAGTTAAAGGTATAAATAATGGAAAATGAACTTCGCTCCTATAAAAAAATAGGACTTTTATTAAAAGAACGACTTGCCGATGGTATATATAACATTGGCGATAGATTGCCAACCGAACGTGATTTTGCCGAAGAGTTCGGGGTCAGTCGAACGGTAATCAGGGAAGCACTGATTATGCTTGAACTAGAAAATCTTATTGACATCAAAAAAGGATCCGGGGTTTATGTAACCGCACTTCCGCTTGCTGCAAATGACGAAAAAGAGGCTATTTTTTCTGATATCGGTCCTTTTGAACTATTACAGGCACGGCAGCTATTAGAAAGTAGCATCGCAGAATTTGCCGCTATTCAAGCCACCAAAAAAGATATCGATAAACTGAAATCAATCTTAAACCAAGAGCGAAAAAGCTTACAGCTTGGTGAAGAAGACTATGTTGCTGATGAGGATTTTCATTCAACCATTGCAGAAATAACACAAAATGAAGTGTTAGTTAGAATGCAAAAAGATCTTTGGAAATACCGAACAGATAGTGAAATGTGGAAAGGGCTGCATGCCCATATTCCTAATCAAAGTTACCGTTATTTATGGTTACAAGATCATGAAAATATCATTACGGCTATTCAGCGTAAAGATCCTGCTTTAGCAAGAAAGGCGATGTGGCAACATTTAGAAAATGTGAAACAAAAACTTTTCGAATTATCAGATGTAGAAGACCCTAATTTTGATGGTTACTTATTTAGCGTTAATCCGGTTATCGTCGGAATTTAATTTTTCATAGGAGCAAAAAAATGGAACAAACATGGCGTTGGTACGGACCGAAAGATCCGGTGTCATTGGCGGATATCCGCCAGGCAGGGGCGACGGGGATTGTGACCGCACTGCATCATATCCCGAACGGGCAAGTGTGGAGTATTGAGGAAATTGAGAAACGCAAACATGAAATCGAACAAGCCGGCTTGGTTTGGTCGGTTGTCGAAAGCGTGCCGGTGCATGAGGAGATTAAAACCCAAACCGGGCAATATCTGCAATGGATTGAAAACTATCAGCAAACCCTGCGCAATTTGGCAAAGTGCGGTATTGATACCGTTTGTTATAATTTTATGCCGGTGTTGGATTGGACTCGCACCGATTTGGCATACCAATTGCCGGACGGTTCAAAAGCGTTGCGCTTTGATCAAGATGCGTTTGCCGCTTTTGAGTTGTATATTTTAAAACGCCCGGGTGCAAGCGAAACTTACAGCACCGCCGAACAGCAAGCGGCAAAAACCTATTTTGATAAAATGAGCGCACAAGATGTTCAGCAACTGACCAATAATATCATCGCTGGCTTACCGGGTGCAGAAGAGGGTTATACCCTTGCCGAGTTCCAGCAACAATTGGATCGCTATCAAGGCATCAGCAAGGAGCAGTTCCGTCAGCATTTGGCATTCTTTTTGCAAGAAATTATTCCAGTGGCGGAAGAAGTCGGGATCAAAATGGCGATTCACCCGGATGATCCACCACGCCCAATTTTAGGTTTGCCACGGATTGTTTCGACGATTGAAGATATGCAATGGTTTGTCGCAACTCAACCGTTGGCGGCGAATGGTTTTACCATGTGCACCGGTTCTTATGGGGTACGGTCGGATAACGATTTGGTGCAAATGACCGAGCAGTTTGCCGATCGGATTTATTTCGCCCACCTGCGCTCCACTTGCCGCGAGGAAAATCCGCTGACTTTCCACGAAGCGGCACATTTAGAGGGCGATGTCGATATGTTTAATGTGGTCAAGGCCTTACTAAGCGAAGAATACAAACGCAAAGCCACGGGTAATCAGCGCTTGATTCCAATGCGCCCCGATCACGGCCATCAGATGCTGGACGATCTGCGCAAAAAAACCAATCCGGGTTATTCGGCTATCGGCCGTCTGAAAGGTTTGGCGGAATTTCGCGGACTGGAATTGGCGTTGAGGAAAGTTTATTTTAATCAATAAGATGAAAACGGGGGACATTATCCCCCTTTATTATTGGCTATCGTCATGCAGCAGTATTTTGGACAGATTCTCATTTTTATTGTCACCCTAATCGGTGCATCGGGGTGGTTTTTATCTAAAAATGCGATTGCAGAAATGCCTTCCGTCGGCTTTATGGGACTGCGTTTTTTATTGGCCGCATTAATTTTTTTGCCTTTCGGCTACCGATCGTTATGTCATCTGACTAAAACACAAATTCTGAATGCAAGTGCGGTCGGGATAGCATTAGCCCTCAATCTATTTCTATGGGTTCAAGGCATAACCTACAGTGATGACTTAGGGGAGGGCGCTTTTCTGGTCAGTTTGTCAATGTTGATTGCCCCGTTAATCTCTTGGTTGATTTTCAAGTACCGCCCTTTGCCGGTATTCTGGCTTTCGATGCCGATTGCCCTAGTTGGTTTGTACTTACTTGCCATTGGACGCTATGGCGAACTGCGTTTTTCAAGCGGCAGCATCCTGTTTTTGCTCAGCTCCTTGTCCGCAGCGCTCTATTTTGTGCTGAACCACCAGTATGCCAAAAATATTCCTTCAGTAGCGCTAATAGTGATTCAATTCAGTATGGTAGGTATTTTATGCGGTGGCTATTCACTCACTTTTGAAGTTTGGCAGACCAATATTTCAAGCCAAACCTGGTTGTGGTTTCTTGCCAGTATACTGATTGCCAGCAACTTGCGTTATTTTGTGCAAACGCTCGGGCAGAAGCACTGCAATATTACCACCGCCGCAATTATTATGGTGCTGGAGCCGGTTTGGACGTTAATCTTAAGCGTTTGGATAATGAACGAGCCGATAACGATGCTGAAGTTACTCGGCTGTCTATTGATTCTGTGTGCTTTGCTAAGCTATCGTTTGAATATTGTCAGAAAATAATAGGGTCTGTTGATACAATTTCTTATCCATGTACAGCAATGAGGCACATGGATAACCTTATCAAATTCCCAGATTCGCTAGCTATAAAGTCACACCACTTTTGAAAATCGCCAGTTCGCGGAAATCATTAATCTCATTTTTTGTCGGTTGTCCGTTTACGGTATTGACCAGCAGATCAATGAAATTTTGCAACATTTGCGTCATGGATACCTCCTCCAATAATTGCCCTGCGTTAAAATCTATCCAGTGTTTTTTACGTTGCGCCAATTCGCTGTTGGTGGCGATTTTCAGTGTCGGCACAAAGCCACCGTAGGGCGTTCCGCGTCCGGTGGTAAACAACACGATATGGCAACCTGCTGCTGCTAATGCACTGGTTGCTACGGCATCATTGCCGGGCGCGCTCAGTAGGTTCAAACCGGAGATTTTTAAACGCTCACCATATTTCAGCACATCAACCACTTGGCTATGTCCGGCTTTTTGGGTGCAACCAAGGGACTTATCTTCCAATGTGGTGATGCCGCCCTCTTTGTTGCCCGGCGACGGATTTTCATAAATCGGTTGCTGATGCCGGATAAAATACTGTTTGAAATCATTGACCATCGCCACAGTTTTAGTAAAAGTCTGCTCATCTCGACAGTGGCTCATTAGAATGCGTTCTGCGCCAAACATTTCCGGTACTTCGGTCAACACCGTCGTGCCGCCGTGCGAGGTCAGATAATCCGAGAACAGTCCAAGCATCGGGTTGGCGGTAATGCCGGAAAAACCGTCGGAACCACCGCATTCCAGCCCAAACTTCACTTCACTCAACTTGCCCACTTGCCGTTTGTCTAGCACCATTTGCTGATACAATTGTTCGAGCAAGGCGACGCCGGCTTCAACTTCATCCCCCACTTTCTGTGATACCATAAATTTCACCCGCTGCGGATCATAATTACCCAGCGTTTGTTGAAATACATCGACTTGGTTATTTTCGCAGCCCAAACCAATCACCAAAACGCCGCCGGCATTCGGGTGCTTAACCATATCCTGCAAAATAATTTTGGTGTTTTCATGATCATCGCCCAATTGCGAACAACCGTAGCTATGATTGAAAGTATACACGCCGTCAATCGCCAATTCCGGGTGGTTTTGTAAAAATTGCTTTTGGATTTGACGCGCAATGCCGACCACACAGCCGACTGTCGGCACGATCCACAATTCGTTACGAATGCCGACTTCGCCATTTGTACGCCGATACAGTTGCACCTCTTTGTCTGCTATTTGTCTGTCAAGTGCGGTTGCCACCGGCTGATACTGATAGTCGTTGATGTCGCTTAAATTGGTTTTGGTATTATGCACATGCACATGCTCACCAAGCTCTATCGGTTGTGTGGCATGCCCAATCGGATAACCGTATTTGATCACCAAGTCGCCATTGGCAATCGGTTGCAGTGCTATTTTATGTCCTCGCGCAACCGCACTTTTAACCTTGAACACAGCGCCGTCCAAGTTAACCGTTTGCCTGGGAGATAAATCCTGCAAGGCGACCGCAACATTGTCCTGCGGATTAATTTTAATCAG
The DNA here is from genome assembly GCF_004342725.1 of Testudinibacter aquarius. Classification (GTDB taxonomy): domain Bacteria; phylum Pseudomonadota; class Gammaproteobacteria; order Enterobacterales; family Pasteurellaceae; genus Chelonobacter; species Chelonobacter aquarius. The sequence continues at coordinate 286,331 of NZ_SMCP01000002.1, forward strand.
TTGTTTCATCAGCTTACTCCTTACAGTAAATTCTTAAGGAAGTTCTGATACCGTGATCCAAAATCGATTGTAATTGTTCCGTGACCGCCATGGTTAAACCGGGTTCCGCAGTTAAATCCACTTGCCAATGCGCTTGTTGCGCCAGAACATTACTAACTAACTGGGATAAAGTCATTTCCTGTGTTTCAACCTTCCGCCACCACAAAGCATAGTGATCCAACCAGAATTGGTCATCATTTAACGGGATCGCTTCACCATTGCGCTTACCATGATAAAAAGCGATTAATGCCGCTAAGGCAAACGTTAAGCGCTCCGGTAAACGATGGAATTTTTGGTGATAAGCCAATAACTGCGGCAAAATGCGAGTGACATATTTAGTCATACTGTTCAAGGAAATCGAAAGTAACTGATGTTTGATAAACGGGTTGCGGAAACGGTTGATCACCGCATCGGCAAACACTTTTAATTCATCTTGCGGCAAGGATAAAACCGGGATAATCTCTTTTGTAATCGCCTGTTCGACAAATTCACGCAGTTGTGGATCATCCATTGCTTCACCGACATAATCCATGCCCGCCAGATACGCCACCGGCACAAGTGCGGTATGCGCCCCATTCAAAATCGCCACTTTGCGTTCTTTATACGGTTTAATGTCGTCCACGACCAAAATATTCATCTCAACTTGATCTAAATTCAGCAGCTGTTTAACCGATTCCGGTCCTTGGATCACGAACAAGTAAAAATACTCGGCGGTATCCCAAAAGCTATCTTGATAGCCGAACTCCTGCTCAAGTGCTGTCACTTCACCACGCGGATAACCGGTGACAATCCGGTCAACCAGCGTTGAACAGAAGGTATTGTGTTGCTCAATCCATTGCGCAAAGTGCGGTGGCAACTGCCATTGCGCCGCATATTTCAGCACCAGCTCCTTCAATTTTTCGCCGTTATAATCAATCAGCTCACACGGCAAGAGCATCCACCCCTTATCCGGATCGCCATTGAAATGGGTGAAACGTTCATACATTAAACGGGTCAATTTGGCCGGATAGCTACTCGGTGGTGCGTCACTGAATTGATCCTGTTGGTTATAACTAATTCCCGCTTCAGTGGTGTTGGAAAACACGAGCTGAATATTTTCATCACGGGCAAGTGCCAAATAATCGGCGAAATCTCGGTACACATTAATTTCATTATTGACCGAACGAATAACCCGCGCTTCTTTCACCGCCTCCCCCAGCTCGTTCAAGCCACGGATAATCGTGGTATAGAGCCCGTCTTGGCTGTTCAAAGACGGCGGGAAATCGCTGTCAATCGGACGGACAACGGTAATTCCCGCATTTAATCCGGTTTTCTCATTCAGAATATCAATCTGCCAGTCGATAAACGCCCGCAAAAAGTTGCCTTCGCCAAATTGAATAATTTTGGTCGGATATTGGGAGCCAGGGAAGTTTGTCCTATTTAATTTTTTCATTTTATATCCTTACAAGAAAATATATTAAGCACCATAAACAAGATTAGGTAATGTTGTGGTAATGGCGGGAATATAAGTGAGCAACAATAATTCCACGACTAATAACGCCCAAAATGGAAGAACATCTTTGATAAATTTTTCAATCGGTACTTCTGTAATTGAACAAGTAGTAAACATCACCGTACCTAATGGCGGCGTAATCGTTCCAATTGCACCGTTGAAAATAAAGACAATACCGAAATGAATCGGATCCACGCCGTATGAATGCGCAATCGGCGCAAGCAGGGGGGCGAGGACAATCATAATCGCGTTGCCTTCCAAAAACATGCCAAGGATCAATAAGGTGACATTAACAATCATTAAAAATGCTAATGGGCTATCGACGATTTGAGTAATCCAAGACGCTAAAGATTGAGGAACTCGTTCCCATGTCAAGAATTTTGAAAAACCGACGGCAACGCAGATAATTAACAGTACATTCGCCGCACCGAGCGCTGATTCTCTGGTCGCTAACCATAATTGCCGAAAGTCCATTTTTCTATATACAAACATTCCTAAGCCCAAAGCATAAATAACCGCTATTGCCCCAGCCTCTGTCGGAGTAAACACTCCCATGCGAATTCCACCGATAATAATGATCGGCAACATCAGTGCCAAAACGGCATCTTTAGCTGAAAAAATAATTTCTTTGCATGACGCTCTTTTTTCTCTGATAGGTAGATATCCACGTTTTTTAGAAATAACCGAAACCAAAATCATCATCAAAACGCACAATAGAAACCCCGGCACAACACCTGCCAAAAATAAACGGCCAATAGATACGTTATTGACATAACCATAAATAATCATCGCTATACCCGGAGGGATAATCGGCGTGATTAACGAGCCGGCAGCCGTTACGGCAGATGAAAATGAAGCGCTGTATCCTCTGGCGACCATTTGCGGAACAAGCAGTTTGGAATTCATCGCCGCATCGGCAATATTCGAACCGGATAATCCGCCCATCAGCGTACTTAACGCCACATTAACTTGCGCCAAGCCACCGTTTAAATGTCCGGTTAACACTTCACAAAATTTCAACAGCCGTTCACTGATCCCCGAATGGTTCATAAATACGCCTGCCATAATAAAAAATGGGATAGCCAATAGCGTAACCGATTCCAATCCGCCGGCTAATCGTTGCACCAGCATAATCATGGGTAAATCACTCATCAAAAAATAACTTAATGTTGAGAAAAATATACAAAATGCGACTGGAATTCCTAAAGAAAACAAGGCTAATAAAATAATAATCGGAATGAATACACTCATGACTGACTTCCTCTATTTATTTTAAAGAAATAAACTATTTTTCTAACTTCATAAAAAAGCATAAACGAAGCACTGATCGGAATTGCAGCATAAATATAGGCATATGATAATTGTAGTGACGGTGTAAATCTAAATTGCGCCATAGGCAATAGTTTAAATCCCAGATAAGCCATAAAAACCAAGCAAAATATCATTACTAAAGGTTGGAATATACCATCGATAATATTCGCTAATCTGGCTGGGATTTTAGTCAACAGGTAATCTATTCTGATGAGTTCGTTATTTTTGGCAAGTGCGCTGGATGCCAAAAAAGTAAACCAAATAAAGAATACGATACAGACTTCTTCCACCCAAGCGCTCGGTGAATTTAAAACATAGCGGGTAACAACGCCATAAGCAGACAAAATAACGATAATAGCAAGAAAGACAGAGGCTAAAATCTCGTCGATTGAACTTATTTTTAGCCACAATGAGGTCTCTTTTTTATGCGTATTCATGCTTTATTCCTCTAAAATTTGAAAGGGAGCGATAAATACTCCCCTTGATAATTACAATTCGGAAAGTCGTTTCTGAATATCTACATATAAATTCGGTGTCCATTCAGGGAAATCTTTTTGTATCTGCTCTTTTACCATCGCCTCAAACAGTTCTAGATCCACTTCATTTACGCTAACACCGGCATCTTTCAAATTGTTCAGCGCTTCAGCTTCATTTTGTTCGATAAGCGCAGCGCCATACTTCACCATATCCACGCCTGTTTGTTTGATGATATTTTGCTGCTCAGGCGTTAAACGTTGCCAAAATGCATTACCGGCAACAAAAGGCGACATATGTTTTGTGTGAGCCGTCAAGTTTAAATTCTTGGCAACTTCGTAAAATTTACCGCCAAACAGCACGACTGTCGGATTTTCAAGCCCATCAATGATACCTTCTGATAATCCTGGGTAAACATCGGCCAAAGACATCGGTGTAGGCACCCCACCCATTGCTTTAATCGTTGCAACAAATAAGCGGGAATGCTGAACGCGAACTTTCATTCCTTTCAGATCATCTGGCTTGATAACCGCTTTTTTAGTCAATAAGTACCGGGTGCCGTAAATAACATCTGGAATGACAATATGAACGCCTTTCTGATCAAGTTGTGCGGATAAGTTGTTAAACCACTCCGAATGTAATAACTTTGATTTCTTCTCAAATGATTGGCTTAAATAAGGTGCATTGATAATACCCAGATCCGGTACAATATCCATCAATGCGCCGTAATCACTAATAGTAATAATATTGGCGCCAAATTTAGCTTGTTCCATAACCTCTGTTTCACTACCTAATTGGCTGGACGGAAATAATTTAAAAATAATATCGCCATTCGATTTTTCCTTAACTTGCTCCGCCCAATAATGCATCGCTTTATCTATCGGCTCTCCCGGCTGATTACCGTAAGCAACCATTATTTCTGTCGCAGACTGGGCGGCAAAGCTAACACTTAAACCGATAAGGCTTAATACAGAAACCGTTTTTAATTTTTTAAAAATAGACATAAGAATCCTCACTTTGTGATTAGGTATATAGGGTAAATACGACTTTATTAGTAGAGAATAACGCCTTTTACTAAATTTTTATTTTTAACAATTTTTTCCTCATAAATATCCGCAAGATCAGTATAATTAAACGTATCACTCAGCATCATTGACGAGCAAATTTTCCCTTCCGACATCAATCGTTGAACCTTAATAAAATCCTCCTGAGTTGCATTCCGGCTTCCCATTAATGTTGTCTCTTTTTTGTGGAAATCAGGATCATGAATAACTAAATCCCCTTTAAATAATCCCACAAAAACAATTCTTCCTCCGTGACAAATAAAATTCACCGCATTGTTCATGGAATGCGGATTGCCGGTAGCATCAATAACAATTTCAGGTAAAATATTATCGAAATAATCTTCTATTTTTTCCAATAACGGATCAACAACCGCCACATTCAGTTTTTTCTGAATATGTCGTCTTCTTTCTTCACTTGTATCAGCCACAACCACTTTAGCCCCGTCAGCCATTGCGATTGCCGCCGCTCCCAATCCGATAGGGCCGGCACCGATGACCAACACATTGCTATTTTGATTGACTTGCACCCGACGGACAGCGTGCGCGCTGATTGCAAAGGGCTCTATCAGCGCCGCACTGATATCATCGACATTATCGGCAATAGGAATAACATTGGTTTGCGGAATTGCCAACAGTTCGCTAAAACCGCCATCTTGATGAACACCCATCACAGAAATGTATTCACAACAGTTAGTTTTGCCATTTTGGCAAGCAATACACTGACCACATGATAAATAAGGAACTAAAGCAACTCGCTCACCAATTTTATACGCTTTGACTTGGCTGCCCAGCGCAACAATACTGCCGCATACTTCATGCCCCAATACTCTGGGATATTCAAAAAACGGTTGATTTCCCTGGTAAGCATGGATATCCGTACCACAGATTCCAACCGCCGAAACTTTGATAACCACTTCATTATCCGTTGCGACAGGAGCCGGCTTTTCTTGATATTCCAAACTGAACGGTTCTTTGCAGACTAGTGATTTCATAATGAATCCTTATTAATTAAGTTAATCGGTAAACATGGATACATTATTTGCTAATTTCTCATCTCTTCTAAACTTGGTTGTTTGATTTGTGATAGATAATGTGCTTTTATGTTTTTTTTATGTTTTTTATTCAAATTAATCGGTGGGGGCGTGTATAAAATGAGCAGAGGGCGTAACCAAAATCTCAGATATGATACGGTAAATCAAATTCTCGAATTTATCTCCAGCGGGCAATTCCAACAATACCTGCCATCTCAAGTCATGTTGGCGGAACTTTGCAATGTCAGCAGAACAACTATTCGTCATGCCTTGCAGTATTTACTCGAGATTAAAATTATTACCGAACAAAACAAGCAATTTTTAATTCTTCGCCAACCGGAAAAAAAAGATATTCTGTCAAATGTCAGAATTAAATATCCGAGGAAAAATCAGTATCAGTCGATTGACAGCTACTTTAAAAGTGTAATCCAAAGAAAACTACTGAAGCCGGGAGATATATTTACCGAATTACAATTATCCAAAGATGCTAGCGTCAATATTTTTACGGTGAGAGAATACTTAATACAATATTCCCGCTTCAACCTTATTGCCAGCCTATCGAGAGGGCGATGGCAATTAATTGAAATTAATGAATTTTATGCTGATAAATTGTTCGAGCTGCGAGAGTTGCTTGAAGTTCATGCTCTGGAATGTTTTATGGCATTACCAAAAGAAGATAAACGCTGGAATGAAATGAAAATGCTCTTTAACCTTCATCAAGAATTGCGTGACAACGTTGTGAGAGAATATCCCGATTTTTCCGCTTTGGACAATAAACTTCATTCTTTACTACTTTCCGCAGCAAACAATCCTTTTATTGATGATTTCATTGAATTGATTTCCGTAATATTTCATTTTCACTATCAATGGGATAACAGTAATTTATTGCAACGTAATATTTTAGCCGTAGAAGAACATCTCGCGATTATTCAAAATATTTTAAATAATGATAGATCAGATGCAACAAAAGAGCTCAAGCAACACTTAAATACCGCTAAAAAAACCCTAAAAAATAGTATAGCTTTAATACATAAAAATTAGCATTATAACCAAATTGTAAATATAGTATTTTGCACTCTTAATATTTACTCTTTATAATGTTTTTTATTTAACTCATATTTTTTCATTCTTAAATAAAGTTTCTTTCGCGGTATTTGCAAATAATCAGCAGCGGCTTGCACCTTTCCTTGAAAGCGATCTAGAATTTCTGTAATAATTTTTTTCTCATATTCACTAACTAATGAATCTAATGATAATACATTATCTTCAATCATTGTGGTATATACTTTATTTTCTAAAATAACTGCCCCAATTGCAAAGAGCTCTGCTGCATGCATTAATTGATTTACATTACCAACCCAATTTTGTACTAATAGATTCTGTAAAATATTTTTATTAATTGCTGGTTTCTTTTTATTTAACCGACTACAAGTTAAGTCTACAAAATGACGAAATAACACTTCAATATCATTTAAACGCTTTGATAACGGTAAACATTCTAATTGCGTCAAGGAGAATAAATAAAATAATTCAGGTAGTAACTTTCCTTGCTCTAGTAATTGTGCTGGAGAATAGTGGCTGCTCAAGATCAATCTAAATCGTTTTTCTTGACTGTGCTCTAATTTTAATAGTAAACGCTGCGCCGGAAGAGATAAGTATTCAATATTTTCAATCACTAATGTAGAAAAAACACTTTCATCTAATTTATTTTGTAAATTTTCAGGTGAATACATATCAAATAGCTCGATAAACTCTACTGTTCCTTTCTTACCTGATATTTGATGTAAATATCTAGCTGATAATGTTTTTCCTGTACCCAATTCGCCAAATATAAATACTGGAAGCTCTATTTCAGATAATTTCTGTAAATATTGTCGATGTTGCTTAGCCCATCCGCTCACTCCAATGAAATTAAGGGTTAACTCCTTCTGCTGCCATAATTTTTTCTGAATATATAAACGTCTTTCATCCAACGCAGTCTCAATATAATTTAATAGTTGCTCTGGATTTATAGGTTTCTCTAAAAAATGATATGCTCCTTTTTTCATAGCCTCAATTGCCATTGGAATATCACCATGTCCAGTAATTAAAATAACCGGAATATTTTTATCAAAAGCTTGTAACCGCACTAATAACTCTAAACCAGAAATTTCAGGCATTGAAACATCTGTGACTATAACACCTATCCAGTCAAGACTAATTTTATCTAACACTACGCTTGGATCGCTTTCTACATAAACAGAATAATCATCTTCTAATAAATTTCTATAGGCAGAAAGCACATCAAGATCATCATCAATTAATAGAATAGTATTATCATTTATCATAAGCCAGCTCACTATTTTGAAAAATAAGGATTATTTGTGCATGTTTATCCAAAGTAGATGCAATATATAAATTTCCATGACAATGTTGCATAATTGTTTGACTAATCGATAACCCTAAACCAAGCCCTACTTTTTTAGTCGTCATGAAAGGCTGCATTAAATACTCTGCTTGTGATAAATTCCAACCGGGACCATTATCACTTAACCCCACTTTGGTAATCTGATCACAACGCTCAATATCAACTTGTAAATAAGGTGTTATTAAACGACAAGCCTCTAAGGCATTATTAAAAAGATTAACAAAAACTTGTTCAATAAAAATACTATTAGCCAAAACAACACTGTCACCATTTATCATTAAATGTACAGAATTAACTTTATACTGTAACTTTAATATCTCCCAAGCGCTATAAATATTACTTCTTAGATCAGTAGGTGATAATTCATGGTTACTGCGTTTAGTAAATTGACGTAATTGTTTAATTATGTGATTTATTCTTTCTACTAATTGATCTATTTTTTCAACTTGCTCTTTTATTCTAATTAAACCACTTTCTTTTTTTAATGATTTTTTAATGCTAAAAAGATAAATTGATAATGCATTAAGTGGTTGATTTATTTCGTGCGCTAAAATCATCATTGTTTTACCGACTGTAGCTAATTTTGCTGATTGAATTAATTCATCTTGTGTAGCTCTCAAATTTTTCTCTATTTCTATCCTCTCACGAGTATTTTTAGAAAATATTTTTAAAAATTTAGCAACTCTTGTAATTTCATCATTTCCATCTACTATAATTTTAGTATTAAAATCCCCTTTACTTAATAAAGAAACCGATTGACTCAATGCCATAAAGCGTTTAATTAAATTTTTTCTAATATAAATTTTATTAAAAAAGTAAAGGAAGAGCAATGCAAGAAAAATAGAAGATAAAATTAACCAACCTCCAATTAATGTCAGTTTATTTAATGAGTTACTTAAGTTATTAAGTGCTTCATGATTAGCAATAACTTGCTGTTCAACAATATACCTAATTTGACTTAAGGCATCGTCTTTTTCTTTAATCACTTGATTAAACTCAGATTTTGAGTGTTGATATTGCAAAAATATAAACGGGACACCATTTTTTTCAGATAATAATTCAAAAAATGAATTAAGCAACTGATGAAGTGTTGTTACGCTAGGATATTTTTCTATATAACCTTGGCTTAAAATATTTTTTAAATTTGAAATAGAATCTGAAAAATAATACTTCTTAATTTTTTCATCAGGGTTACTATAAATCAAAGCTAACAATTCATTTTTAAGTTGATTTTCTATATAAGACAAATTATAAACATGCTGTAACTCTAATTGTAAATTATTCAACTTAGCGCTTTTTAAATCATCATCTCTTTTTTGCTCAAAAACACTAGATTGCTGCCAATTTATCTCTTGTATTAGCGCAAGCACTTCATTTGTAAAATCATCATGTAACCAATTTATCTTAGTATTAAACTCCTCAAGATTTTGCTTTAAAATAATATTTCTATAAATATTATTATTTACCAAGATCAAAATATCCTTTAATTCCTCTGTTTTTATTAAGAGATTATCCCTACTATTTCTATCATTAATTTTTTTAACAAGATCTTGTATGTTTACAATTCTAACTGATAGCTGCTTGTATAATTTTTCACGTAGTACATTATTATTTATATTAATGAACTCATTAAAATCATCCACAAAATAATTAAAGCTATCTTCAAATTTAAAAATGATTTTTTCTTGTGGAATATGATAAGATAGTATGTAATCAACTTGCTTATTTTGTTGATACCAAGATAGCAGTCCTACCAAACCGACAATAATTGTTAAAAATGTACTAAACCAAAGTGCATTGCGTAATTTATCTGCAATTTTAACTTTTTTTAATTTAATTAACTTTTCCAAGTTCTTTTATCGCCTCGTCATTTTTATTTTGAAAGAAATAAATCCACTCTGATTCTTTTTTCAATAAAAAATTCTGATCTCCTTTTATTTGTAATAAAAAATCTTGATTAATGTCACTCTCACTGATAGGTATCGATGTTAATAAATTCCTTATTTTTTGCAATCTATAACCTAATTTTTCTTCTTTTTTATATAATTCATTCCATGTATCTTGTAGCTGCTTTAACCTAAAAGTAATAGCAAGATCAAATAACTTCTCTACGATCAATCTCCTCTCTAAGAGTAATTTATGATTAATTTGATCTTGATCTAATAATCTCTGTTGCTGGTAAAAAAGAAGGTGATCCTCAGGCAATTTATTTACTGGAAACTTACCATTATTAGAATTTGAGATAAATTTCTGCCCATCTTCACTTAATAAAAAATCGATAAAGTTTTCAGCTAGTAATTTGTGTTGGCTATTTTTATTAATAGCTAAAAAAGTGGCTGATGCTATAGAATTAGGAAAATATTGAAAACCTAAATTTTTATTTTTTAAAGCAAGGTTAGCATAATTATCTATCGTTAGTCCTGCATAAACCAAACCAGACTTCAATTTTTCAGCCACTCCAAAACTTCTAGAGGAAATCGTTGATAAGTTGGATGACATCTCTAATATTGTAGCCCATCCAGACTTCCACCCTTGCTGTTGTAATAACATCTCAATCAATAAATGTGTTGTACCTGATCGAGAAGGTGAGCTCATTACTACACTACCATTATATTTTATATCTAATAAGTCCTGCCAATCAGTGGGTAAATTCATTCCTCGTTCTTTAAGTAATGCCTCGTTATATAGAATCCCGAACCCAGAAAAAGCAACCGCAACAGCATATTGATTTAGGTATTCAGGAATTAACTTATTATTTTGTTGTGATTTTTTAGGTAAGATAGCTAGCTTATCATTCTCCTTTAAATTATATAATAATATTGGAGAGGAACTAAATATAATATCCACTTCATTGGGTTGCATTAATAGCCTTTCTAATGACATCGCTGTTCTATTTACTGTTTTCACTTGATTACCATCCATTTCCTCTTGCCATTTATCGATTAAATACTGCAAAGAATCTACAGATAATGTTGTTCCAATCGTTAACGTTTCAGCTTTTACCTGAAATAATAGAGATAACACTAATGCAATAAAGAAATGATATATACGCATATTACAAGCCCTATTCTAATAGTGATAAAGATCACAGTTTATAAATATTTTCACACCAATAAAATTATTATAATTCACATAAAACACTCAAAACTGACCTAAATAAACAGATGGACAATTTGGAAAAATCGATATTTGTCAAAATTGACACATTTAATTTAATAATTGGGTCAATTTTAACCCAAAATGAACTTATTGCTATAATTTTACTTTTACTTAATATATTAAAAAATAACATATTTTTTATTCATTACAAACCTAATTATAGGAGTCTCTATGTCATTTTTTTCTATCTTTGCTCCCGCTAAACACATTGATCGCTTACCCGACAAACAGATAGATCCTGAGTATAAAAAATTGAGAATGCAGGTATTCTGGGGAACTTTTATTGGATACGCAACCTTCTATTTGTTGCGGAAAAATTTTTCTTTAGCAATGCCATATATGACAGCCGAGACCGGCTTTAGTAAAGCTGAACTCGGTATAGTATTAACTGGTGTATCAATTGCATATGGCATCAGTAAATTTGTTATGGGAAATATTTCTGATCGCAGCAATCCAAAATATTTTGCTACCGCAGGCCTACTGTTAAGTGCTTTTATCAGCCTGATGTTCGGTTTACTTCCCGGCGTTATGTCCAGTATTCCGATTATGTTTGTGCTGAGCTTCTTAAATGGCTGGTTTCAAGGGATGGGCTACCCTCCTTATGCGAGAACGATGGTACATTGGTTTTCAACTAATGAGCGAGGTCAAAAGTGGTCGTGGTGGAATGTATCCCATAATTTAGGCGGTGGCTTGATTGCGCCATTAGCTGGGTTAGGTATTTTCTTATTTGGTACTTGGCACAGCATTTTCTTCTTCCCGGCTATTATTGCTATTTTTCTGGCAATCCTAACCTTCTTTCTAATGAAAGATACACCGCAATCTTGTGGCTTGCCATCAATTGAAGAGTATCGTAATGATTATCCTAAAGAAGCCACTTCAGAAGTTATTGAAAGAGAATTAACCTCAAAAGAAATCTTATTTAAATATGTCTTAAACAATCGCGTCTTATGGTATATCGCCGTTGCCAATATCTTTGTTTATTTTATTCGTTATGGTGTTGTCGATTGGGCACCTACCTATTTAACTGAGGTAAAAGATTTCTCGCATAAAAGCTCAAGAACTGCCTATTTCTTATATGAATGGGCAGGTATTCCAGGCATGCTGGTTAGTGGTTATTTAAGTGATAAAGTCTTTAAAGGTCGTCGTGCTCCAGCAACAATACTATTTATGGTTGGCGTATTAATTGCCATTTTTGTTTACTGGAAAAATCCGGCGGGTAACCCATTAATAGATAATATTGCACTGGTTGCTATTGGATTTCTTATTTATGGGCCGGTAATGATGATTGGGCTACATGCCGCAGATCTCGTTCCTAAAAAAGCCACCGGCAGCGCAACAGGATTAACTGGATTATTAGGTTATTTAATTGGTTCTGCTTTTGCCGGAGTCGTTTTAGGCGGAGTCGTTGACCATTTTGGTTGGGATGGAGGTTTTTATACACTAATCGCATCATGCTTATTTGCCATTATTCTATTATTTATGAGTATGTTAGGCAAAAAATCACATACTCACTGATTTCATCTCTGGAGGATAAATGATCTCATTATTAAAATCTAAACCCGGTGTAGCCGTCCCAAACGATAAGATATTAATTGAATATAACCGTTTAAAATGGCGCGCGCTTTTTGGTATTTTTATTGGTTATGCTGCATATTATATTGTGCGTAATAACTTTATTTTATCAACACCATATTTAATCAGCGAATATCAATTCAGCAAATCAGATATTGGATTTATGTCTGGTGCAATGCTCATTATTTATGGGCTTAGCAAAGGATTTATGAGTGTACTAGCGGATAAATCTAATCCTAAACATTTTATGATTTTTGGATTAATCCTCTCAGGCCTTGTAAATTTGATGATGGGATTCAGTAGCGCCTTTTGGATGTTTTTTATTTTAGTCATGTTCAATGGGTTATTTCAAGGAATGGGGGCTGGTCCGGCTTATGTTATCTTAGCCAATTGGTTCCCACGAAAATCTAGAGGGGTAACTACTGCAATTTTTAATATTTCGCACAATGTAGGCGGTGGATTAATTGCCCCGATTGCTGGTGGAGCAATGGCATTCTTAGGTACTGAATATTGGCAAGCGGCTAATTTTATTATTCCGGTCGCTATTGTTTTTATTATTGCCTTAATTTTCTATATTATTGGCACTGGTAAAACCTATAATGAGGGGCTGCCATTACTAGTCGACATCCTTAAAAATGAAGATGAGGAGTTAGTCGTCAATAAAAAAGATACATCCTCACTAAGCTCTTGGGATATTTTTAAAGAATATATTCTAAAAGATATTAATGTCTGGTTTGTTTCCTTTATTGATGTTTTTACTTATATGATCCGTTTTGGTGTTTTAACTTGGTTACCACTCTATTTACTAGAAACCAAAGGATTTACCAAAGGGGAAATGTCAACTGCATTCGCTATTTTTGAGTGGGCTGCAATTCCCTCCACTATTTTAGCCGGTTGGGTAACCGATACTTATTTCAAAGGAAAACGGATGCCTTTGGCAATTATTACTTTGCTGGGAGTTGGCGTGGCGATTTTTGCCTATTGGGGCGGCAAAGATTTATTGACTGTCACTATCGGTGCCGGCGTTATCGGTTGCTTAATTTATGTGCCGATGTTTCTATCCTCTTTGCAAACCATTGAGTTGGTTCCACCATTTGCTGCTGGATCAGCGACCGGGCTACGGGGATTATTAAGTTATGTGCTTGGCAGTTTTTCTGGAACAGCATTGTTCGGTATTCTAGCTCATAATTTTGGTTGGGATGCCGGCTTCTACCTGCTGCTATTTGCCGTTTTTGGTTGTATCTTCTGTTGTATTATGACACACCGTGGTGTTATGAAGTTAGAATCGAAAAAAATCGAACGACTCAATGGCAAAGCATAAAACACTAAGCATCTAAAACTAACTAACCGCACTTCACCAGTCCATCTGACTAGCAAAGTGCGGTTTTGTTTATTGAGCTAAAACTAACGTGTTGTTTTATTTGTCACCATAAAACGCCTTGGTTAAGATTTGCTCCATATCTTCCACCATCGGCAGGCGTGGGTTGGCTGGGGAGCATTGGTCTTCAAATGCCAACAGGGCGATGTCGCGGCGGCTATCCATCCATTCTTGCTCATTCAAGCCTTGCTCTTTGAACGACATTTTGATGCCGACTCTTTGTGCCAAATCAGAACACGCTTGGGCAAAAGACTCAACGCCTTCCGCTGCCGTGTTGCTTGGCAAGCCTAACATTTTGGCGATTTCTTGGTATTTCACGTCGGCTTTGTAGTAGTTATACTTCGGCCAAGTGGCCGTTTTTTGCGGGCGAGTGCCGTTGTAACGGATCACATGCGGCATCAAAATCGCATTGGTGCGTCCGTGCGGGGTGTGGAAACGGCCACCGATTTTGTGCGCCAGCGAGTGATTCATACCCAAGAACGCATTGGCAAACGCCATCCCTGCGATAGTTGAGGCATTGTGCATTTTTTCGCGCGCTTCCGGATCAGAGGCGCCGTTTTTCACCGAGCGTTCAAGATATTCAAACACCAGTTTAATCGCTTGCAGTGCCAAACCGTCGGTGAAATCATTCGCCAAGGTAGAAACATAGGCTTCGGTGGCGTGGGTCAACACGTCCAAACCGGTGTCGGCAGTCACATGTGCCGGCACACTCATGGTGAATGACGGATCGACAATCGCAATGGTCGGCGTCAACGAATAATCCGCAATCGGGTATTTTTTATCGCCTTCGGTGATCACCGCAAACGGGGTCACTTCAGAGCCGGTGCCGGAGGTGGTCGGGATGCCGATAAATTTGGCTTTGCGCCCCAATTGTGGGAATTTGAATGCCCGTTTGCGGATATCCATGAATTTTTGTACCAAATCACGGAAATCCACTTCCGGTTGTTCATAGAACAGCCACATCACTTTTGCCGCATCCATCGCCGAGCCGCCGCCCAATGCAATGATAGTGTCCGGTTGGTAGTTACGCAACAATTCGGTGCCGCGACGCACGGTTTCGATGCTCGGATCCGGTTCAACGTCGGCAAACAGTTGATAAGTGACATGATTGCCACGAGTGGTCAATTGGTGCGCAATTTTTTCCACAAAGCCCAAATCCACCATCGTGCGGTCGGTGACGATCACCACACGCTCCACGCCTTTCATTGATTGTAAGTATTGGATAGAGTCTCGTTCAAAGTAGATTTTTGAAGGCACTTTAAACCATTGCATATTATTTCTCCGTCTGCCGACCCGTTTGATGTTTAACAAATTGACCGCACTGACATTGTTGCCGACGGAGTTTTTACCATAAGAACCACAACCTAACGTCAAAGAAGGCAGGAAGGAGTTGTACACATCGCCGATGCCGCCGAATGTCGAAGGCGAGTTCCAAATCACACGAATCGCTTTCACTCGTTCACCGTATTCTTTGGCGATCTTGGCGTCTTTGGTATGAATCGCCGCCGAGTGCCCCAAACCGTGGAAATTAACCATTTGTTCTGCTAATTCAAATCCATTTTCGGTTGAATCGGATTTTAAAATTGCCAATACCGGTGACAGTTTTTCACGGGTCAGCGGCTCTTTTTCCCCGACTAAGGCACATTCAGCCGCCAGAATATTGGTTTTTTCCGGCACACTGAAACCGGCTTGTTGTGCAATCCAGAAGGCGGATTTGCCCACTACATTCGGGTTCAATTTGGCACCGGAGCAGTTAGCGCCATTGGCTTTCACCCCGAAAATAAACGCTTCCAACAGGGCTTTCTCTTTTTTATTGACGAAATACACACCGTAAGATTTCATCTCGGCAACAAATTCGTCATACACTTCTTTATCCACAATTGCCGCTTGTTCGCTGGCGCAAATCATGCCGTTATCGAACGATTTTGACATCACAATATCGTGAGTCGCTTGTTTGATGTCAGCGCTTTTTTCCACATAGGCCGGCACGTTGCCTGCGCCCACGCCCAGTGCCGGTTTACCACAAGAGTAAGCTGCTTCCACCATTGCATTACCGCCGGTTGCCAAAATAGTGGCAATGCCGGGATGTTTCATCAATGAGGCGGTGCCTTCCATTGATGGTTTTTCAATCCATTGCACACAATGTTTTGGCGCACCGGCAGCGACTGCTGCTTCATACACCACACGTGCCGCATGGGCGGAACACTGCTGAGCCGACGGGTGGAAGGCAAATACGATCGGGTTACGGGTTTTCAAAGCAATCAATGCTTTAAAAATAGCAGTTGAAGTTGGGTTGGTGGTTGGGGTGATACCACAAACCACTCCAACTGGATCGGCAATTTCAGTAATCCCGGTGACATCATCATCGCTGATCACGCCGACGGTTTTCAAACGGCGCATATTGTTAACAACATATTCGCAGGCGAACAAGTTTTTAGTGGCTTTGTCTTCAAACACGCCTCGTCCGGTCTCTTCAACCGCATGTAACGCCAGCACGCCATGCTGATCCAGTGCAGCCACTGAAGCTTTCGCCACAATATAGTCCACTTGCTCCTGATTCAGCTTGCGAAACTCTTCAAGGGCAACCAGGCCGTTTTCAACCAAATGATTGACTTCTACCTGTGCCGGACTGACAACCGCATCCGCTGTTGTTTTGCTCATAGTGATTTCTCCTAAAGTTAATAAATTAAAAAATTTTCTGAGAAAAATTATAGGCGCTTGAAGCAAATATTTAAGCGTTATTTACCTCTAAAGAGTGATCTAGATCACGCTTTGGTCAAACTCGAATTAAATCTTAACAACTGGATAACTGTTTTTTAAAAAGTGGTTGTTTAAAAAGGCAATTATCTAAAAAACAGTTTAAAACCGCACTTTGCTTTTCGCCGCTACATCAACAGCCCCTAAAATTCCATTGTGCTATTTGTAGCCGAGCCTTACAATGAAACGGTAAATTCAACTGCACATTTAAAGGAAAGGCCATGAAACCGAGTAAAGCCGAACGATTACAAGAAACTCAAGAGATTATCCAAGATTTGCTGGACGACGGCAGCGATCCGCAAGCGCTATACATCATCGAACACCACGTCTCGCATCGAGATTTCGACAAGCTGGAAAAAATCGCAGTTGATGCGTTCAAAGCCGGTTACGAAGTATCCGAAGCTGAAGAGCTGGAAGATGAAGACGGGCATGATATTTTTTGCTGTGACATCATCAGCGAAATCGAATTGAAAGCCGAATTAATCAGCGCGCAACAAGACGAACTGATTCCCCTGATCGAAAAACACGGCGGTCTTTATGACGGCTGGGGAACCTATTTTGAAGATCCGAATGCCGATGACGACGAGTACGGCGACGACGGCGAGTTTTTCGATGAAGATGATGATTATGACGATGAAGAAGAGCTGGATACCCGACACTAACCGCACTTTTCGTATCACATTACGCTGATTTATCAACCGCAGCCCTTTCGGGCTGCTTTTTTATGCTCACTACAACACCTTTCTTTATGCCGATTTACCCGGATTATAAAAAACAGACACCCTCTTTATTTTGAGGTAAATCATTGTGATTGTTCAATTAAATTACAGATAATACCTTGTCGTTACTTTTTTTATTACATAAAGTGTCGCCGTCTTTTGGAGCTGAAAACAATTGTTAACTCGTTTTCATCAATATAATTTTAAAAAGCAACAGCCCCTAATAAAACAGGAGTTTTAATGTTTAAATTTAACTCGTCTTACTTGAATTTGGTGATCAGTACTGCCCTCTTTGGCGCTCAAGTTCAAGCGGCACCCTTGAGTAAAGATCAAGAAGCCTTGGCCGCTTATTTGAAGCAGCCAAAAGAAGCGATTGGCTTGACGGATAATATTGCAGCCCGTTATAACGGCAAAGGGATTGTAGTCGGTGTAGTCGATACCGGATTTTTTAACCAGCACCCTTTATTGAAAAATAAGCAAAATATCACGCCGTTGCCTTTCACACTAACACTGAACAGCAAACCTTACACCTTTGACCCGAATATCTTGACGGTGGCAGAAGATCAGGACAGCGGTAAACTGGTTTATAGCAACCACGGCGGACAAGTCAGCGGGATTATTGTCGCCGACGCACAGAAATCCAAACTCAATCCACAACTGGATTATTTTGGTGGCATCGCAAAAGGTGTCACGCTATATCAAACCTCCTACGAAGCAACCCCTGACCCAGTAGCAGAGAGTGGCGATCAGCAACAAGACAAAAAATTGCTGCTCGGTAAAAACCCTCTTACACGCACCCTGTTTGCCGGTGCCATCAACCATATGATTGACAAAGTGCCGACACTGCATGTGATGAACCACAGCTGGAATGAAGATCCGATTTCTAACCGTGTAGATGAGATGGATCGCGAATATAAAGGCACGCTGGATTTGTCCAATGTGCTGATCAACAGCTTACAACGAGCAACCGAAAAGGGGATTTTACACGTTTTTGCCGCCGGCAACGAATCAAAACGCCAGCCCGGAATTTTAGCCGCATTACCACGCTATTTTCCACAAATGGAGAAGTACTATCTATCGGTGATTGCAGTCAACGCGGATCACCGGCTGGAAAGCTATTCTAATCATTGCGGCGTCAGCAAAAACTGGTGTATCGCAGCCCCCGGCAGCATGGTATTGCTGACCGTAAAAGGTGATCCGCAAGCCGATGAAGTCGATTATACCTTTGCAATTGAAGAAGGCACGTCTTATGCAGCACCGACGGTCAGTGCCGCCGCCGCAGTGTTGAAGCAGCGATTTGATTATATGAGTATGGCGCAGATACGTGATGTTATGCTGACCACTGCCACTGATTTGGGGAGTAAAGGCGTTGATGAGCAATTCGGTTGGGGCATGCTGAATCTGGGCAAGGCAATCAACGGGCCGGCACAGTTACTCGGTGATGAAAGCTACAACCTGAAACAGGATGATCGCTGGTCAAACAGCCTAAGTGCCGGTGGGCGCCTGACGAAACACGGAGCGGCAAGGCTGACATTGGGCGGCAACAGCAATCACTTAAAAGGCATTACTGTTGCCGCTGGTGGGCTGACGCTGCAAGGCGATACCTATTTAACGAAAAATGCGCTGGTTGAACACGGCAATCTGGAGATCAACAAACGCCTGCACAGCCAAACCGTGCAAATCAAACCGCAAGGCAGCTTGAGCGGCCACGGTGTGATTGATGCCGCAACCGACATCAGCGGAACCCTATATGCCGAAGGCATGCGCTTTTTACACGCCTTAACCTTGCAACAGACCGCACTACTCGACTTGCGGACAACACAGGGCATTATTGCTGACGGCAGCACGGCAAAAGTGCGGTTGGCTGGGCGACTGACCACTGCCGAACTGACTGCCGAGCTGAACGCTACCCAAGCAAAAGCCGGGCAGCCCGCAGCATACTTACTGCAACTGAAAAACGGCGCAAGCTACAGCGGCGGCTTTTCTGCCCTAGTTCAACCGCAAGCGCTGTTAACCCAAGGCTTGCGCTATGATTTGCAATTTACCCAGGACGCCGTTGTGCTGAACGTCAATGCGGCAACCTTAACCACCAACAGCGCCAACCGCAATGAAGCTGAGGCAATCAACGCCTTAAACCAATTGCGCGATAGCCGTTTGGCATTCAGCCGCAGCGATTATAACCAATGGCTGAACCGCACGTTGCAAAGCGGCGATTGGCAAGGCTTGCCCGCAAATTTGGGTAACAGTATTTATGCCAACGGAATCAGCTATCTGCTCGATCAAGCGGCATTAAACCGCACTTTGTTACATCGCCAATTGTCAACAGCCACAGCCTTGAAAAACGGTGAATGGCAAGTGTGGCTCGAAAACGGACGTGATAACAGCCGTTATCAGGCAAATCAGCATGGTACAGCAGTGAAATACAACAGCAAACAACTGGCGTTGGGCATCAACAAAATGCTGTCCGAACGGGCATTGCTGACCTTGGCTTTAGCCAACAACCGATTTGATATAAGCCAAACTAACGCCAACGCCGATATGCGTGAAACCCGTTTTTCTGCTGGCGGACGCTATTATCTGGGCTTGGCACAAAACTGGTTTATCGAAGGCGATTTGTCTTTGGCAAAAATCCACTACAAGCAACAACGCCACTTTAAAGGCGTTACAACCACCGCTAAAGGCAAAACCCACGGCTGGAACGGTAACCTCGGTTTAAGTACGGGTTATGTATGGCAACACAACGATTGGTCACTGCAACCGACAATCGGCGTACAACTCAACCGCCTGAAGCTGAAAGGTTTTAACGAACACGATAGCGAGCTGGCGCTGCGTACCGGCGGTATTCGTCAAAGCGAAGTCAATGCACTGCTGGATCTGAAGCTAGACCGCACTTTGCGTTATGCCGACTGGCTGTTGGTGCCGAGTATTTCCGTTGCCTATATCCGACATTTAGCTTCCCGCCCGCTTGATGTCAGCAGTCAGCTAGATAACGTGGTAATCACCCAAACGGCTACCGCCACCCAGCGTGCTCATCTGCGGACACAACTGGCGCTGGCAGTCAACTACCACGCTTGGCAGGCAATATTAGGTTGGCAGCACAACGGCTATCAACAGGAAAAAGGCAATAAGACCTATCTGAATATCGCCTATCGCTTCTAAGCGTCGGCTTCTAAGCGCTGCGATCAAAAAAGCCGCATCAGTCTCAGATTGCGGCTTTTTGACGGCTTGCGAACAGTTTAATCCGCTCACCCCACTGCTCCGGAATCAACGACAGTGAACCGATAAACGTTGAATTAATTGCGCTGCATACTTGCCGCCGCCAGCGCGGTTAATAAACACCCCACCATCAAATAGATCGCCACCGGATACCAAGCACCGTCATACCAAGTCACCAATGCTGCGGCAATAAACGGGGTAAAGCCGCCGCCAACAATACTGGCAACCTGATAGCCCACTCCGGCACCGCTGTAACGGTAAGCCGTGCCGAAAAACTCAGTGAACAACGGTTGGTGCACGCTCACCACCATATCATGCGCAATATTGGCAAGCAGAATCGCAAACAGGTAAATCAAAAACAGATTGCCCTGTTCCATTGCCAAAAAGAACGGCACCGCACTCAATGCGCCGATAATCCCGCCACCGACGCACATACGACGGTAGCCGTAATGATCGGCAATTTTGGCAAACAGCGGTATGCTGACACAACTGACTGCGCCGACCAATAAACCGATGTTCAGAAAAACACTGCTCGACATCCCCAAATGCACGGTCGAGTAGTTCAAGGCAAAATTAGTGACCAGATACATGGTTAATAATTCGGCGAAACGCAAGGCGATAATGTATAAAAAGGCTTTCGGGTGGCGAGCGACCGCTTCGATAATCGGCATACGCCGAACCTGTTTTTGGGTATTGACCATCGTTTGCTCAAATTCGGTCGATTCCTGCTGATTGCGCCGAATCCACAACGCCACCAGCAACAGCACCACACTGGCAACGAACGGAATCCGCCATGCCCATTGATGAAAAGCCTCGTTACCGAAAAAGTAAATAATCAGTGATACGCTGCTGGTCGCCAGCATTAAGCCGACACCATAACCGACTTGCACGCCACTGCTGTAAAACGCTTTTTTGCCCGGAGGAGCGCTTTCGACCGCCATCAATGCCGCACCACCCCATTCGCCGCCGACAGCAAAGCCTTGAATCGCACGCAGCATCACCAACAACACCGGCGCCGCCCAACCAATAGCCTCAAAATTAGGCAGCAAGCCGATCAACACCGTCGAACCGCCCATTAAAAATACCGTCAAAACCAGCATTTTTTTGCGCCCGAGTTTATCGCCGAAATGCCCGAACACCACGCCACCCAACGGGCGGAATAAAAAGCCGATGCCAAAAGTGGCAAACGCCGCCAGCGTGCCCATCGCTGGACTGATATTGGGAAAAAACTGGTGATTAAATACCAAGGCGGCAACAATGCCGTACAGCAAAAAATCGTACCAATCAACCACCGCCCCCATAAAGCTGCTCAAGGCAGCACGCTGTGCTCGTTTGTTACTGTAAAGCGGCACTTCGGCTACCGCACTTTTCATCTCTTTCGATATTGGCGACACTGAAACCTCGACTCACCCGACTGTAAAAATAACACCCGATTATGTCATTATTTTTTTACATAAATTAAAAATAGGATTTGAGATTACCCAAAGTGTGGAATAAGGTCAACAAGCAGGATGTTAAACAGAAAAAAGACCAACGTTATATTGGTCTTAAAGTGACGGTATTGGTCAGTTTTTCGTATTTATTATTTCACATACATAAAGAAATCACGCACGCCGAGCAGAATATTGTTGATCGCCACCGCAGCCAGAATCAAGCCCATCACCCGACTGATAATCGCAGCGCCGGTGGTACCGATAATCCGTTGAATGCGGTTGGCAGCAATAAACAGCAGATAAGTGATAAGCAAAATAATCAACATAATCAACGTAGTGAGCATCTGTTCACCAAAATTAAAACGGTGATTATCGGTCAACAGAACCACAGCCATCATCGCACCGGGCGAAGCAATCGACGGTACCGCCAGCGGATAAACCGCAATTTCGTTCAGGTTGGACGGCATTCGCATCTCTTCGCTCGGTTTGCCCTCACCAAAAATCATGGTCAAGGCAAATAATAACAGTACCAAACCACCGGCAGTTTGGAATGCCGTCAGGGGAATCTGCATTGCCTCTAACAACAATTGACCGGCAACCAAGAAAAACACCAAAATTCCGGCGGAGATCAAGGTGGCATTACGCGCAATCCGATGGCGCGCTTCCAGCGGCAAACCAATTGTTTTTGCAAGATAAACCGGTACGGAGCCGATTGGATCGATCACCGCCCAAAGTACGACGAACTGCACAATCAAAGAGTCAAACATTATTCATCCTGAACGTGAGAAAAATATGCTATTATTGTGCAATAATCTGTTAACAAAATAAAACAAAAAATGATTTTTTTTACTGATCTTACTTTGAAGCGCGGACTGACCACGCTGCTCGAACATGCTAACGCGACGATTAATCCAGGACAAAAAGTCGGTCTGGTGGGCAAAAACGGTTGTGGTAAATCCTCTTTACTTTCCTTACTTAAAGGCGAGATGAGCAGCGAAGGCGGTGAGGTCAAATTTCCGTCAAATTGGTCATTGGCATGGGTTAATCAAGAAACCCCAGCGTTGGACATCAGTGCATTGGATTATGTGATTCAAGGTGATCGGGAATATATTCAGCTGAGCCAAGAACTGACACAGGCAAATATTGACAATGACGGCAACCAAATCGCACTGCTGCACGCCAAATTGGACATCATCGATGCGTGGACGATTCAGTCTCGTGCCGCCACCTTGTTGCACGGCTTAGGTTTTAAAAACGAACAACTGCAAAGTGCGGTCAAGTCGTTTTCCGGCGGTTGGCGGATGCGGCTGAATCTGGCGCAAGCGCTGATTTGTCGCTCTGACTTGCTACTGCTGGATGAACCGACCAACCACTTGGATTTGGATGCCGTGATCTGGCTGGAACGCTGGTTGAGCCGCTATCCGGGCACATTGATTCTGATTTCGCACGACCGCGATTTTCTCGATCCGGTAGTGAGTAAAATTCTGCATATCGAACAGCAACAACTGAACGAATATAGCGGCGATTACTCCTCGTTTGAAGTACAGCGTGCCACCAAACTGGCACAACAAAATGCGCTCTATCGCCAGCAACAGCAAAAAGTGGAACATCTGCAAAGCTATATCGACCGCTTTCGCGCCAAAGCCAGCAAAGCCAAACAGGCGCAAAGCCGGATTCGTGCACTGGAACGCATGGAACTGATCGCACCGGCGTATGTAGACAATCCGTTTAAATTTGAATTTCGTCCGCCGGTTTCATTGCCAAATCCGATTCTAAGCATGGAGAAAGTCAGTGCCGGTTACGCTGATCATACGGTGCTGCAATCAGTGAAATTGAACTTGGTTCCCGGCTCACGCATCGGCTTGCTTGGTCGTAATGGTGCCGGCAAATCCACCTTAATCAAACTATTAGCGGAAGAATTAGCACCGCAAAGCGGTATGGTGCAACTGGCGAAAGGGGTACAACTAGGCTATTTTGCCCAGCATCAATTGGACACGCTGCGCGCTGACGAAACCGCACTTTGGCATTTGGCACGCCTTGCGCCGCAACAGACTGAACAACAACTGCGCGATTATCTCGGTGGTTTTGCTTTTCACGGTGACAAAGTCAAACAGGCGGTGGACAGTTTTTCCGGCGGCGAAAAAGCGCGTTTGGTGTTGGCGCTGATTGTGTGGCAACGCCCGAATCTACTGCTGTTGGACGAACCGACCAACCATTTGGATTTAGACATGCGCCAAGCTTTGACCGAAGCATTGGTCGATTATCAAGGCTCTTTGGTGGTGGTGTCGCATGATCGCCATTTGCTGCGCAACACCGTCAACGATTTCTATCTGGTGCACGATCACAAGGTGGAAGACTTCAACGGCGATTTGGACGATTATCAAAAATGGCTGAACGACAATGCTAATCAAACTGTTGATAAAAGCGCTGAAAGTGCAGTTGAAAAAACAGAAAACTCACTCAACCGCAAGGAGCAAAAACGGCTCGAAGCGGAACTGCGGCAACAAAGTGCGCCGTTGCGTCAATCACTGCGCAAACTGGAAACCCAGTTAGAGCAATACAGCGCACAATTAAGCGAGATTGAAAATCAGCTTGCCGACAGCGCACTTTATCAAGAAGAGAACAAAGTGCGGTTAACTACGCTGTTGGATCAACAGGTTAAACAGAAAAAAGCCTTAGAACAGGTGGAATTTGACTGGCTAGAGGCTCAGCAGCAGCTAGAAGAGTTGCTCAATCAAGCTGTGAACCTGTAATCGGACGCCGTAAAGCAGAGCAAAGTGTACCGCGCCTGCTCATCACCATTTTACCCACTTCACAAAAACCGCACTTTAGATACAACTGATAAGCGTGCTGGTTGGCAGGATTAACCGCCAGCACGATTTCATTGCAGCTGGGTGATAATTGTTGTGAGATAAACGGTTCCAACAATCCCGGTTGCATTACAGTTTTCGCAATGCCTTGTCCTTGATAGTGAGGATTAACCGAAAAGGAGCGCAGCAAAATCGATTGCGGATTATGGGTAAATTCCAGTTTATCCACGCCGCGATCTAAAATGAAAAAGCCGACCACCTGTTGGTTTTTTAAAATGGAGACCGCAGTCATACTGCTTTCCAGCAGCAAGGTATGCCCATTAAACCATTGTGACGGATCCGGCGCATACAATGCCTGCTCCGGCGGCAGTTGGTAGTGCACCAGCGCCTCAAAATGCGAAAAGCGGTATTTTTCAATACTAATCATAGTTAATCCATTAAGCTATAAGAAATATTCTAACTATATGATAAATTAGGAAATTCGAATTGCTGTATTTAGCCACAAACTCCGTCTGGGCGCAATCAAAAGATTAAAAAATCGGCAAATATTTTAGGATCTGTCGATATTCAGCAAATGAGAAAAGTGATCGGTTTGAAAACCACGACTTAACATAAAGCGCCAAGCCTTTTGTTTCAGTACCGGCGTCCACTCTGTTGGCGTATGATCGCCATATTTTTTAGTAAACACCTGCTCGGCAAGCGCAAACCAGTCAATCTCATCCGTTGCCAGTTGTTGCGCAATCAGCGCTGTTTCAATCCCTTTTTGCTGCAACTCCTGCCGAATCCGCAACGGACCGTAACCTTTGCGGCTACGTGCCAGCACAAAGTGTTGGCAAAAGCGCTGATCGCTTTGCCAGCCTTTGCGCTGGCAGTGTTCGATCACCGTTTCAATTTCCGCTTCACTGAATGCCTTTGCCCGCATTTTCTGTTGAATTTCATACACACTGTAATCACGGCGCGCCAGCAAATTAAGAAGGTAAGATAAGGCAATATTATTCATAACACAAAGAGCGGTTGTAAGATGAGTTAATTTGTCTATTAAAACATATTTTTGCGCAAAGTGCAGTGGGATACCGCACTTTGTGCTCAGAAACTGCCGGTACTTTTACTGTCTAACTGGATTATCCAGCGCCATCGCCAACAGGGTAATCGGGTGCAAGCATTGGCGACTGGTGGACATATCAATTTGCCATTTGCAGGTTTCACAATCGGAAACAATATAGTCAAACCCGCCCTGATCAATCTGTTGAAACAGGCCATTGCCAATGGCTTGTGCCGTGTCATAATTTTCCGCTTTGAAACCGTAAGTACCGGCAATGCCACAGCATTGTGAATTGAGCATCACAATCTCCAATTGCGGAATTTTTCGCAATACTTCAATGGTATACGGCACCCAACCGCTCTTTTCCATATGGCATGCGGTATGATATGCCACTCGCAGCGGCAGTGGTTTCAGCGGTAACGTTTTGCCTTGCTGCAACAGGGTGTATAAATAGCGTGTCACCAATTGAATATGCGACCGCACTTTGTGATTGTCCAAGCCTAAAATATGTTGATACTCGTCACGCAGGGTCAAGGTGCAGGTGGAAGAGGTGCCGACAATATCCAATTTGCGCTCGCTAACCGTTTTTTCCAATTGTAGAAGATTAAACTCGGCTTGTTTCTTCGCCCGTTCTGGAAAACCGTTGACCATCAACGGCACGCCACAGCATTTCTCTTTTTCCAACAACAGCACGCCGATATTCATTGCATTAAACACCTCAATCAGCTCTTTGCCCAAGGTCGGATTATTGTAATTGACATAGCAGCCATGATAGTAACCCACTTTTTCTGCATACTGCTGCTGCCTTTCCGCTACCTTGCCATACCACTGGCGGAAAGTACCGAATGAATATTTTGGCAGGCTGCGCTGTTTAGCCACTTTCAGGGTTTTATCCAACAAGAAACGAGTGGCTTTCAAACCGGTCAATGCGTTGACCACCGGTGCAAACGGCGTGGAAAGCGATCCCATAATATCGGTGTTGCTTAACACCGCATCACGCAGTTTTTGAATTGCCGGTTTATCCTGTTTTTTGCTGTAACGATTTCTGGCACGCACAATAATATCGCCGATTTTGACATCGGACGGGCAAGCAACTTCGCAACGTTTGCAGTTGGTGCAATACTTCAACGCTTCATCATAAAATTCGGCACTTTTCAAACGCAAACGCTCGCCGTCAGGACCGGACTGTTTCGGTCCCGGATAGAACGGGTTATTGCGAGAAACCGGACAAACGGCAGTACAAGCTGTGCATTTGATGCAGCTTTCAAAACTGTTGTCTTGATGAATTTGGGTTTGCGTACGCTCTGCCTGTTGAATCAATTCCTGTAAATTCATACGCTTTTCTCCTGCAAAATTCGATCTGCTGCTGCCAAGGCAGTCACCACCGCCACCCCGGAACCACAACCTTGGTGAATGGCATCATAACCGCCCACCACCGCGCCGATCGCATATAAATTATCGATCACCGTCTGTTGTTTCATCGCTTGGCAATGGGCATTAATTTTAGCACCAAACTGTTGATAAGGCTGAGCAGCGGCAAAACGACGATGAGTCCACTGGCTGCGCTGTTGCTGGCTAAACAGATCGAGCCCGAAAATCGGTTCGACAATCTGATCAAATTCAGCAACCAAACCGTTACTGAAAAAACTGCCGCTTGCCAACACATAATGATCGGCACTCAGCGCTACCTCTTCGTTCAAGCGGGTATAAAGTGCGGTTACACGGTTTTCGTGCATCTCGGCACGCAGGACACTGTCGCCTTTCATCATAATTCCACCGGACTGTTCAAAGGCTTGTTGCAATAAACGGTGTTGGCGAATGCCCAGCAATGAGGGTGGCAAGGTTGGCAGTTCAAACAGTTTGATGCCGCAAGCTTGTTGTAACTGTTTTAAAAAGTCATCATTATCCAAACCGAAACACGCCGGCAAAAACACCATGGTTGCCCCTTGCGCTGCTTTTTTCAGTTCAGCCACCAACTGCTGAAAATTCAGTTTGTGCTCTAACGCCTGTGAAATATTGATGCTGCGAAATTCACGGGCATCGTTACGCAGGTGATCCAGCTCCGGAATATGCAGATAATCAAAATGAATCTGCCACTGTTGAAAGTGCGGTAGCTGCTGCATATTGTCGCACAGCAGTTGCGGCTGAAAATCGTTAAACCCTTCGATGCCCAATACCGCCACTTTCTGTGGTGATAAGATTTTGTCAACCCAGTCAAAGGTCGGCACACTGGCAGGCGAAAGCCAGGTCGGACGCAATGCACCCAGCGGTGTCAAACGCAGATGGTTGTGTTGCCCACCACGCACTAAATTCAACTTCAGCGCTGCGGCAAGCCGTTCAAATTGTGCCGCTTTCGCCAGTACGGTCTCCGCCCCTAACAGGCTGTAGGGATGCTGCGGCTGTTGCTGAGCCAGTTGCACTAATCCTTGCGCTGCATATTGTACGTTTTCACCGTTTGGCAGTTGGTTTAACAAATCCAGCGAACCGGAAGAAAAATCCAGTGCGCTCTGTCCATTGCTGACCATGGCACAGCGCTGGCCACTTTGTTGCAGACGGATGCCACAAATCAGCCCAGCCAAGCCGCCACCGATAATTAAGCTATCAAACTTCATTGTTGTCGGTTCCTTGTAGTTGTTGTGGTGTCGGCAGCGGCACATCATTCAGCCCCAGTAAGCCATAATAAACCCATGAGGTAAATTCCGCTTCACGCAACGCATCGCCCCAAGCGATCGGTTCAATCCCGCGCCAGCGCTCTTCCATAAAAGAGGCCAGTTGCTGGGTGGATTGCTGCGGATTGGCGACTTTAAAGCGTGCCATCAGCCCGGCAGCACGGCAGGCACATAGTTCACCTTGGCAAGTTCCCATCCCGACTCGGGTGCGGCGGCGCAAGTCAACCAGATTATTGACTTTTAATTCATCAACCGCATAGCGTACTTCACCGGCAGTCACCGCCTCACATTCGCAAATCAGGCTGCGATCCAGCCGCTCTTTTTCCAACAATGCACTGGCACGAGAACCATGACGATATACCGCTGAAACTCGCAGCGGCGTCGGCAGTGAAAAGATTTTTTGATGCGTTTCGACCGCACTTTCATTCGAACCGGGCAATGCAAGCTGTGCGGTGCTGCAAAGTGCGGTTTTGTTGAGTTTTTTACAGGCGAGATCGGTCGCCCATTCTGCCATCAAACGATAGGTGATCAATTTGCCGCCGGTAATGGTGATAAAGCCGTCCAAACCGTCGCGTTCAGCGTGATCGAGCAACACAATGCCACGGCTGACATTACGCCCCGACGGATCATCATCGGTTGCCACCAGCGGACGCACCCCGGCATAAGCACGCAACACCCGAGTATGCCGTAGGCTAGGCGCCAATTTTTCGCCCTCACGGATCAAAATATCCACCTCTTCCGGTGTCACCTGCATATTATCAATTTGATCGTAGGGAATTCGGCTGGATGTGGTGCCGATAACGCTGATGGTATCGCCCGGCACTAGAATATCGGCATCAGCAGGCTTGCGACAACGGTTGATCACCATGCTGTTTAAACGGTGTCCCATCACTAACAAGGCGCCTTTTGCCGGGAACATTTTGATTTTCAGATCGGCATATTCGGCAATGCCTTGTCCCCAAATCCCTGCGGCATTGATCACCACCGGTGCAAAAAATTCTCGTTCGATTTTATTTTTATGATCAAAGGCTTTAACACCGATGACTCGACTGCCTTCACGGATCAACTGTCGCACTTCGCAATAACTGAACACTTGGGCGCCACGCTCTTTGGCATCCAGCATATTGGCAGAAGTTAAACGGAAAGGGTCGATGCTGCCATCCGGCACCACAATCGCGCCGATTAAATTTGGGTTGACCGACGGCTCCAAGCGACGTGCCAATGCCGGCTCAATTTGCAAAGCATCAATCCCGGCTTGTTCACAGGCTTGCAAAAACGGCTGTTGAAAGCTTAAATCATCTTCCGGCAGGGTGATAAACAGCCCTTTGCAATCGTCAATACAGTGTCTGGCGATTCGTTTTAGAATATTATTTTCGTCAATACACTCTTTTGCCGACTCCGGATCATTCACCGCATAACGACCACCACTGTGCAGCAAACCGTGGTTACGCCCGGTCGCCCCGGTGGCAATATCACGCCGTTCCAACAGCACCGCACTCAATCCGCGCAAGCTGCAATCACGGGCAATTCCCGCGCCGGTCGCGCCGCCACCGATGATGATCACATCGCTATGTGAACGACAAGTAGACGTTGCGTTCATAAAAATCCCCACTATAAAAATTCGAATACGAAATTTGCTATTGAGAATTTTAACCTACCGTGTCACTTTTTGCCATTCAATGTTCGAAAACAAACATTAAAATTAGGCTTCGATCACAATTTATTAGTTAAACCACCACTTTTTTGCGCTATTTTAGTAACGTTGTTGTAGGGTCTGTTGATTCTTTGTTTATATTTTGAGTTGTCGTTTAAAATGAGCACAATCTAGGCGTAAGCCGAAATCAATAGTGGGACTATTGATGAGGGTTACAACGACGAGTGTGCTCATTTTAAACACAATCCGTAGGACTATGGCTATTTTTTGCCATTACTTTTCGAACTACAGCGGCGTTAAAAGTCGTTCGTTTAGAATGACTAAACTTCACAACTTTTGCCTTATTTATTTGCAAAAAGAGTGGCGAAAAATAGTCTATAGCTCAAATTATAAACAAAGAATCAACAGACCCTAATAGCGGTCGTTCAATCAGCGGTTTGATACAAACGAAAACAGACTTCACCGCCGATTTTTTGTTTTAACAAACGCCACGTCACCGGCACTTGCAGTATTGCCAACTGCTTTTCAGTTTCGACATAAACCAAAGCCCCCGCAGCCAGCCAACCATTACTCTGTAGCAGTTCAATCGTCGGTGCAATCAATTGCTGTTGAAATGGCGGATCCAAAAACACAATATCAAACGGCAGCTGAGAATTGCCTTGCGCCAACAGTTGCAAAGTATCGCCCTGAGTAATCAAACCACGCTGACATTCCAAACGCTGTAAATTCTGCTGCAACTGTTTGACCGCACTTTTATCCTGCTCAAAAAACTGCACTGCACTTGCCTGACGCGAAAGTGCTTCAAACCCCAGGCTACCACTGCCGGCAAAACAGTCCAGACAACGAGCGCCGACAATATACGGCATCAGCCAGTTAAACAGGGTTTCCTTGATCCGATCGGTAGTCGGGCGCAAACCTTGACTGTCCAACACCGGTAATTTGCGTCCACGCCATAGCCCGGCGATAATTCTGACCTCACCTTTTTGGGATTTGTTATTAGCTTTATTCGGTTGTAACCTCTGATCAGCAATTCGCCGGTGTTTTTTCATAGTCTATTTTTCCAACATTGATTTGTGTATAGTGTATGTTATTTCCGAACAAAATGGGATTGTTGATCGATACACTGAAAACGAAATTCGGCACGAAGGGTTTCTCTGCACATCTTTTCCGTTATAATTTTGTTGTTCAACGTTTATTTTTTAGCGATTATTTTTAACTTTATATTTTTAGGGTCTGTTGATCTTTGTTTATAATTTGAGCTACAGACCCTAAACACGGCAATCTGAATTTTATGCGTGCTTCCAGCCGACACACTCTCTGTAAAACACCATTAACAAAGTGCGGTTTTTCCTGCGCCATAAAGGTAATCTCAGAATCCTGTGCCATTTCAACACAACATGCGGAAAACAAATCCGCTCAACATTAATTAACGCTTATGCCTATGAAAACTCATTATCGTGGTCGTTTTTCGGTTGCACCGATGCTGGACTGGACCACGCGCCACTGCCGCTATTTTCACCGTCAGTTTAGCCGGCACGCCTTGCTTTACACCGAGATGATCACCACCGGTGCGATTATCCATGCCAAATATGATCACCTGCTGTACGATCCGGGCGAACAGCCTGTGGCGCTGCAACTGGGCGGCAGCGATCCGTCACAGTTGCGGCTGTGTGCGCAAAAAGCCGAACAATACGGCTATGACGAGATTAACTTGAATGTCGGCTGCCCGTCAGATCGGGTGCAAAACGGCTTTTTCGGTGCTTGTTTAATGGCAAAAGCCGATTTGGTCGCAGAATGTGTCGCTAAAATGCAAAGTGCGGTTTCAATTCCGGTGACGGTGAAAACCCGAATCGGGATTGATGACTTTGACAGTTATGAATTTCTGTATGATTTTGTGCAAACACTGGCTAATGCTGGCTGCCAAGAGTTTATCATTCATGCGCGCAAAGCCTGGCTGTCCGGCTTAAGCCCGAAGCAGAACCGTGAGATTCCGCCATTGGATTACCAACGGGTTTATCAATTAAAACGCGATTTTCCACAACTCTCTATCGTGATTAACGGTGGCATTAAAACCCTTGATGAAATGCAACAGCATTTGCAGTTTGTCGACGGGGTAATGGTCGGACGCGAAGCCTACCAAAACCCCAGCCTGCTTGGTTACGTTGACCAAGTGTTGTTTGATCCGCAAAGTGCGGTTGTCACGCCACGGCAAGCGGTGGAAAAAATGTTGCCTTATATCGAAAAAGAATTGCAGGCAGGCACCCATTTAAACCATATCAGTCGCCATATGGTGGGCGCATTTCAGGGCTGTAAAGGCGCAAAACAGTGGCGGCGTTATTTAAGCGAAAATGCACATAAACCAAATGCGGGGACAGAAGTGGTGCAAACCGCACTTTCATTTATCGATTGAGCCTGACCTATGCCGAGTATTTGTGATTAAGATCACAAAAAAATTTTGAAAGTTAAACGCTTGAGATGATCTCTCAGCATTTATTCTCGGATTGGTGTAAACTCATACCACTATTTTTTAGCAAATAATTATTTCTATTTTGAACAGGAGAATCACATGGCTTCACGCAAAGAATTGGCAAATGCGATCCGCTTTTTAAGTATGGATGCGGTACAAAAAGCAAAATCCGGACACCCCGGCGCCCCGATGGGCATGGCAGATATTGCCGAAGTGTTATGGCGCGATTTTTTAGTACATAACCCAACCAACCCGAGTTGGGCAAATCGCGATCGCTTCGTACTGTCTAACGGACACGGCTCGATGCTGATTTATAGCTTGCTGCATTTAAGCGGTTATGATCTGTCAATTGACGATTTAAAACAGTTCCGCCAACTGCATTCCAAAACCCCGGGGCACCCGGAATACGGCTATGCGCCGGGTGTGGAAACCACCACTGGCCCACTGGGACAAGGCATCACCAATGCCGTCGGGATGGCCATTGCGGAAAAAACCTTAGCCGGTCAATTTAACCGTGCAGGACATGAAATTGTTGATCACCATACCTACGTATTTTTAGGTGACGGCTGTTTGATGGAAGGAATTTCCCATGAAGCCTGCTCTTTAGCTGGAACTTTAGGCTTAGGCAAACTGATTGCGTTTTATGACGACAACAACATCTCCATTGATGGTCATGTTGACGGCTGGTTCACCGACGACACCCAAAAACGCTTTGAAGCCTACGGCTGGCAAGTGATTCCGGCAATCGACGGACACGATGCGGCACAAGTTAAAAGTGCGGTTGAACAAGCCAAAGCAGAAAGCGGAAAACCGACATTGATTATTTGCAAAACCATTATCGGTTACGGCTCTCCGAACAAATCCAACTCCCACGACAGCCACGGCGCACCGCTGGGCGACGACGAAATTGCGCTGACCCGTAAAGCATTAAACTGGGCGCACGCGGCATTCGAAATTCCGGCTGATATCTACGCCGAATGGGACGCAAAAGCCAAAGGTCAAGCAGCTGAAAAAGCCTGGGATGAAAAATTTGCCGCTTACCAAGCTGCTTATCCTGAATTAGCCGCTGAATTCAAGCGCCGTGTCAACGGTGACTTGCCGGCAAACTGGGCGGCACAATCACAAGCTTTTATCGAAAAATTACAAGCTAATCCGGCGGCAATTGCCAGCCGTAAAGCCTCACAAAACGCCATCGAAGCCTATGCACCGTTACTGCCTGAATTTTTGGGCGGCTCTGCCGACTTGGCAAGTTCGAATTTAACCTTGTGGTCTGGTTCAAAACCAATCCGCGCCAATATCGTCGACGGCAACTATATCAACTACGGCGTGCGTGAGTTCGGTATGTCAGCGATCATGAACGGGATTGCCCTGCATGGCGGCTTTATTCCTTACGGTGCTACTTTCCTGATGTTTATGGAATATGCCCACAATGCTATCCGCATGGCAGCATTGATGAAACAGCGTGTGCTGTTTGTTTACACCCACGACTCCATCGGTTTAGGCGAAGACGGCCCGACCCACCAACCGGTTGAACAGACTGCTGCATTGCGTTTGATTCCGAACCTGCAAACTTGGCGTCCTTGTGACCAAGTGGAATCCGCCATTGCCTGGAAAGCAGCGGTTGAGCGCAAAGATGGTCCAAGCGCAATGATTTTCACCCGTCAAAATCTGACGCAAATGGATCGCAGTGCACAGCAATTGACCAATGTTGCCCGTGGCGGCTATGTACTGAAAGATTGTAATGGTACGCCGGACTTAATTTTGATTGCTACCGGTTCAGAAGTTGAATTGGCAGTGAAAGCTGCTGAACAGTTGAATGCGGAAGGTAAAAAAGTACGCGTTGTCTCGATGCCGTCAACCAATGTATTTGACGCTCAAGATCAAGCTTACCGTGAATCCGTATTACCAAGTGCGGTCAGCAAGCGTGTGGCAATCGAAGCCGGAATCAGCGATTTCTGGTACAAATACGTCGGCTTTAACGGTCGTGTTGTCGGCATGAACAGCTTTGGCGAATCGGCCCCGGCAGATCAACTGTTCAAACTGTTCGGCTTTACCGTTGAAAATGTGGTAGCAAAAGCCAAAGAGATTTTGTAACAGTAAAATTTGTCTCACAGTAAAATGATCCCTTTGTTTTAGTCTTAAACAAAGGGATTTTTCTATTTTGTGAACTCGATCACTTAAGCTAACTGCAATTTTGCTTTATTGTGTCACTATCCGTTGATTTTCTGAACGGTATTGCTGTTAATAATAGGGTCTGTTGATCTTTGTTTATATTTTGAGTTGTCGTTTAAAATGAGCACAATCTAGGCGTAAGCCGAAATCAATAGTGGGACTATTGATGAGGGTTACAACGACGAGTATGCTCATTTTAAATACAATCCGTAGGACTATGACTATTTTTCGCCATTACTTTTCGCTACAACAGCAGCGTTAAAAGCCGTTCGTTTAGAATGACTAAACTTCACAACTTTTGCCTTGTATTGACGAAAAATAGTCTATAGCTCAAATTATAAACAAAGATCAACAGACCCTAAGGAGAAGTTATGAAGAAAACGTTATTGGTTACCGCACTTTCAATCTGCACGCTCGCTCTAAGTTCTACGGTGTTGGCGCAAAACCACGCTCACCAACATGACGACAATTTGGTAATTAAGGTGCAATTGCTTGACCCGACCAACGGCAATCAGGATATCGGCGAAGTGGTCGTTACCGAATCAAACTATGGTCTGGTGTTCACACCGGCACTCAATGGTTTAACCCCGGGTTTACATGGTTTCCATATTCATCAAAACCCAAGCTGCGAACCACAAGAAAAAGACGGTAAAATAGTTGCCGGATTAGCCGCCGGTGGCCACTGGGATCCAAAAGAGACCAAGCAACACGGTTTCCCGTGGCAAGATGATGCCCATTTAGGCGATTTACCGGCTTTAACGGTCAATGCCGACGGCACTGCAACCAATCCGGTGTTAGCACCACGTTTGAAATCACTTGATGAAATTCAAAACCGTGCAATCATGATCCATGCCGGTGGTGATAACCATTCCGATCACCCGGCGCCACTGGGTGGTGGTGGTGCCAGAATGGCGTGCGGTGTCATAAAATAATCGGACACCACACTTTTTAATTTAATAACAACATGTTATCAGGGCGGGGAAGACCGTCCTGATATGTTATCCATTTTCTATTTTCCTCCTAGATTGTGGTATTGATGCGACTATAAACCGCTTCTTTTATACTAAGCCACCTATCAATTCAGCGAACTTTTATTGACTATTTCTATCTAAGTATCAAACATGGGGGAAGTATGAAAAAATTACTGGAAAATGATGTTACCGACGAACGGGTTTTTCACCAACGACGTAAAATCCTGACCGCACTTGGCATAAGCGGAAGCAGTTTATTGCTGCCTAATGTTGTCTATGCGGACAATAGCGGCACTCAAGCAACTTTATTAAAGCCAACCCCGGAAGAAAATATTATCGGTTATAATAATTTCTATGAATTCGGCGTTAGCAAACAAGATCCACAACATTATGCCAAGTCATTCAAAACCAACCCGTGGAAGCTAACGGTAGATGGCGCAGTCAACAATCCGCTTACCTTAGATTGGGATGACCTGCACCAACGTTTTACTACAGAAGAACGAATCTATCGTTTTCGCTGCGTCGAAGCCTGGTCAATGGTGGTACCATGGCTGGGATTTGAATTGAATCAATTACTCAAATTAGCCGATCCGACCGCTAATGCCAAATATGTGCGCTTTGAAACCC
Organism: Testudinibacter aquarius; assembly: GCF_004342725.1. Lineage (GTDB taxonomy): Bacteria > Pseudomonadota > Gammaproteobacteria > Enterobacterales > Pasteurellaceae > Chelonobacter > Chelonobacter aquarius. Next base: position 322,795 of record NZ_SMCP01000002.1, read on the forward strand.
TGTATGATCCACAACAAATGCCGGGACAACGTGATCGCTATACTGGCGGCGGTATTGATTATCCCTATGTTGAAGGTTTGACGATACAAGAAGCCATGCACCCGCTGACCTTAATGGCGACCGGTTTGTACGGCAAAGATTTGCTGCCACAAAACGGCGCACCGATACGTCTGGTTGTACCTTGGAAATACGGCTTCAAAAGTATTAAATCAATTGTCAAAATCACCCTGACCGAACAGCAACCGCTGAATACCTGGCAGCGCCTCGCCCCGAACGAATACGGCTTTTATGCCAACGTTAATCCCGAAGTCGATCACCCGCGCTGGTCACAAGCCAGCGAACGGATTATCGGCAGTGGCGGGCTGTTTTCCAGCAAACGCCAAGCCACATTACCATTTAACGGTTATGCCGATGAAGTCGCTTGGCTTTATCAAGGTTTGGATTTAAAGGCTAATTTTTAATGTTTAATGTTTTACGCCTTACCATCCACTGTGCCGGTTTGTTGCCGTTATTATGGCTGGGTTATATCCTGAATTATGGCGATATAAGCCTGATATTCGGCGCAGATCCAATTAAAGAATTAATCCATTTTTTCGGTTTGACCGCACTTTATCTTTTTACCGCGCTGTTTAGCTTGCGGATTATTAACCGTTTATACGGCAACGGGCGTTTATTGACACTACACAAACCGCTAGGTTTATGGGGATTGTTTTGGTTAACATTGCATATATTGAGTTATTTAGCATTAGAGCTGGCGTTTGATTACCGCCTGTTTTTGAATGAAATTATAAAGCGTCCTTATCTGATTGTCGGCGTACTGGCGTTTGTCTTTTTTCTGCTGCCTGCCACCAGTTCAATCCCGATGCTACGTCGCAAACTGGCAAAAAACTGGTTTATCCTGCACCAACTCAGTAATCCAGCTATTGTGTTAGCGATTATTCACTACTATTGGTCAACCAAAGGTATTGCCTTACAGCCGCTGATTTTTCTGGTTTTTGCAATTATGGTTTTAGCTTGGAAATTTTTCAGCAATCAGATAATTGCCTACAAAAATAAAACCCGCCGATTTTAAAAATGACGGGTTTTGCAATCGACTAAAAAATTAACGTTTAGCTTTAGTTAATTTTTCGGTTAATTCATAGGCTTGTAATTTCGCCAATTCACGCGATAATTTCGATGATAACAAAGAATAATCCACGTCGCCGTGTTTCGCATGCGTATTTTCCTCAGCACGACGTTTGGCAGCCAGAATCCGGTCTTTATCCAGTTCATCACCACGAATCGCGGTATCGGCTAGCACTGTCACTACATGTGGCTGCACTTCAAGAAAACCACCAGATACATAGATCACTTCTAGTCCGCTTTCCTGCTTAATTTGCAGCACGCCGGGTTTGATTTCGGTCAACAACGGAGTATGCCCCGGTAAAATACCCAGATCCCCTTCAATACCGGAAACCTGAATACTGTTGACCTCACCATGGAAAATCTGTTTCTCCGCACTAACCACAGTCAGTTCAAATGAAGATGCCATGTTATTCTCCTTCAGTTCTGTTATTACTCACATACCCGAGGGAGTGATTACATTTTCTCGGCTTTTGCCAAGACTTCGTCGATCGAACCGACCATATAGAACGCTTGTTCCGGAATATGATCATATTCGCCGTCCAAAATCCCTTTAAAACCGGCAATCGTATCTTTCAGCGATACATATTTACCCGGAGAACCGGTAAATACTTCTGCCACGAAGAACGGCTGCGATAAGAAACGCTCGATTTTACGCGCACGGGCAACAACCAATTTATCGTCTTCGGATAACTCGTCCATACCCAAAATCGCAATAATGTCTTTCAACTCTTTATAACGCTGTAAGGTTGATTGCACGCCACGTGCCACTTCGTAGTGATCTTTACCTACTACTAACGGATCCAATTGACGCGAAGTGGAATCCAACGGATCCACCGCCGGATAGATCCCCAACGAGGCAATTTGACGGCTTAATACCACAGTGGCATCCAAGTGAGCAAAGGTCGTTGCCGGAGATGGGTCAGTCAAGTCATCCGCCGGTACATACACCGCTTGAATCGAAGTGATGGAACCGGTTTTGGTTGAGGTGATCCGCTCTTGCAATACCCCCATCTCTTCCGCCAAAGTCGGTTGATAACCTACTGCAGACGGCATCCGACCTAAAAGAGCGGATACTTCGGTTCCTGCCAAGGTATAGCGATAGATATTATCCACGAAGAATAATACGTCACGGCCTTCATCACGGAATTTTTCCGCCATCGTCAACCCGGTCAAGGCCACACGCAAACGGTTACCTGGCGGCTCATTCATTTGACCGTACACCAATGATACTTTATCCAATACGTTGGAATCCTGCATTTCGTGGTAGAAGTCGTTGCCTTCACGGGTGCGTTCACCCACGCCGGCAAATACCGAATAACCAGAGTGTTCAATCGCGATATTACGGATTAACTCCATCATATTCACGGTTTTACCTACACCGGCACCACCGAACAAGCCGACTTTCCCCCCTTTGGCAAACGGGCATACCAAGTCGATAACTTTGATACCGGTTTCCAAAAGTTCGGCACTATTGGATTGATCTTCATAACTTGGCGCTTCACGATGGATTGACCAGTTCTCTTCTGCCCCAATCGGACCTAATTCATCAATCGGCTCACCCAACACATTCATAATACGACCGAGAGTTTTCACTCCGACCGGCACTGAAATCGGGTTGTTGGTGTTGCTGACGCTCAAATGACGTTTTAAACCGTCTGACGAGCCCATTGCGATACAACGCACGATTCCGCCACCCAATTGTTGTTGAACTTCAAGGGTTAACCCGGTTTCCACTTTTAACGCATCATATACTTTTGGCACTGCATCTTGTGGAAATTCAACGTCAATGACGGCACCGATGATTTGTACAATTTTTCCTGTTGCCATTACCGATCCTCTACTTTTTCGTTAAATTGCCGCCGCACCGGCAACAATTTCGTTTAATTCATTTGTAATACTGGCTTGACGAGCTTTGTTGTAAACCAACTGCAAGTCGTTAATCAAGTTACCGGCATTATCCGTTGCCGACTTCATCGCCACCATCCGTGCCGCCTGTTCTGACGCCAAATTTTCGACCACTGCTTGATAAACCTGCGCTTCCAAATAACGGGTCAGCAGTTTATCCAACAGATATTTGGAGTTTGGTTCATACAGGTAGTCCCAGCTGTTTTCAGTTGTAAGTTCGTCTTCTTCCAGCTCCGGTAATGGAATCAACTGCTGCACCACCGGTTTCTGTGCCATCGTATTGATAAATTTGTTATAGACAATATAAATGGCGTCATATTCACCGCTGCTATAACTATCAAACATCGTGTTGGCAATGCCGACAATTTGTTCTACCGACGGGGTATCTCCCATGCCGGAGGTTTGACCACGAATTGTCAATCCTAAGGAGTGGAAAAAGCCGATAGCTTTCGACCCTAACAGCGCAATTTCTACATTGACTTGTTTGTCTTTCCACTGTTTAAACTCACTAAGTGCGGTTTTAAACAAATTAACATTTAAACCACCGCACAAACCACGGTCTGTCGAGATAACCAAAAAACCCACTTTTTTGATTTCACGTTCCACCAAAAAAGGGTGACGATACTCAATATTACCTTTGGAAACATGGCTAATTACGTTGCGTATTGCTGTAGAATACGGACGTGAAGAAGACATGCGTTCCTGCGTTTTGCGCATTTTTGAGGCTGCAACCATTTCCATTGCCTTGGTGATTTTTTGCGTGCTTTTCACACTGGCAATTTTGGTTCTGATCTCTTTCGCACCTGCCATTTCATCTCTCCGTTAGCGTTGGCTATTACCATGCACCTTTGGCTTTGAAATTATCTAAGATAGATTTTAATTTATCTTTGATAGTATCGTTATAGTCGCCGGTTGCAGAAAGCTGTTTTAAGAATTCCGCTTCGTTATTGTTGGCAAAATCGAATAAACTGCTTTCAAAAGAGGCTATACGATCCAACTCCACATCATCCAGATAACCAAATTCAACTGCAAACAACACCAAGGCTTGTTGACCGACGCTTAACGGTGAATATTGCGTTTGTTTCAATAACTCAGTCACTTTTTGACCATGCGACAACTGTTTACGGGTCGCTTCATCCAAGTCGGAAGCAAACTGAGCAAACGCCGCTAATTCACGGTATTGAGCAAGTGCGGTACGAATTCCGCCAGCCAATTTTTTCACCACTTTAGTTTGTGCCGCACCACCAACGCGTGAAACCGAAATCCCCGGGTTAACCGCCGGACGGATCCCTGAGTTAAACAAATCAGACTCCAAGAAAATCTGACCATCGGTAATCGAGATTACATTGGTCGGAACAAACGCTGATACGTCACCAGCCTGAGTTTCAATGATCGGAAGTGCAGTCAAAGAACCGGTTTTGCCTTTCACACGCCCGTTGGTAAATTTCTCCACATACTCCGCACTAACGCGAGCCGCCCGTTCCAATAAGCGGGAGTGCAGATAAAATACATCGCCCGGGAACGCTTCACGACCCGGTGGACGACGCAATAACAATGAGATTTGACGGTAAGCAACCGCTTGCTTAGATAAATCATCGTACACGATTAACGCATCTTCACCGTTGTCACGGAAAAATTCGCCCATTGCACACCCGGAGTAAGGCGCTAAATATTGCAATGCCGCCGATTCAGCCGCTGAGGCAACCACGACGATAGTATTTTCCAGTGCACCATGTTCTTCCAATTTACGCACCACATTAGCGATGGTCGAGGCTTTCTGTCCCACTGCCACATAAATACATTTAATATCGGAATCACGTTGGTTGATGATTGCATCGATTGCCAATGCGGTTTTGCCGGTTTGGCGGTCACCGATAATCAATTCGCGTTGACCACGTCCAATCGGCACCATGGAGTCAACCGCTTTATATCCGGTTTGTACCGGCTGATCGACCGATTTGCGATCGATAACGCCCGGTGCAATCACCTCAATCGGCGAATAGGCATCAGCAACAATTTCACCTTTGCCGTCAATCGGTTGCCCTAAGGTATTCACGACACGACCCAATAAGTTACGTCCTACCGGCACTTCCAAAATACGACCGGTACATTGTACTTCCATACCCTCGGCTAAATCGGAATAAGGCCCCATCACCACCGCACCGACAGAATCTCTTTCCAAGTTCAACGCAATAGCAAAGCGGTTGCCCGGCAATGCAATCATTTCCCCTTGCATTGCATCGCTCAAGCCGTGGATACGGATAATCCCATCACTTACTGAAACGATGGTACCGGTGTTGCGAGCTTCGCTCGTTACATTAAAATCGGCAATCCGTTTTTTAATCAGTTCACTAATTTCTGTAGAATTCAGTTGCATTTTCTATTCCTCTTACAATTGCAACTCATTGGCCAAACGATTTAATTGACCACGGCTGCTGCCGTCGATAACCAAATCATCGGTACGGATAATCGCGCCGCCAATCAGATTTTTATCAATGCTGCAATTTAATTTCACTTTGCGGGCAAGTCTTTTTTCCATTGCCTGGAGAATATTTTGTTGTTGTTTCTGCGTTAATGGTTCGGCGGAAATCACTTCAACATTAGCCAGCGATTTATATTGATCGACAAGCTCCTGAAACAGTTTAAATACCTCAGGAAGTGCCATTACGCGCTTATTTTCTGCCATTAGACGGATAAAATTCTGCCCATATTGATCCAGCTGATCGCCACATATATCAATGAAAGTCTTGGCGACTTTCTGCGGTGAAAAAGACTCTTTTAAAAAATGTTTAATATCGTCATTTTCTGCCACTTCGGCAACAAAACCCAACATGGCTTGCCATGCATCAACTCTGTTTTGTTCAACCGCAAAGTCAAATGCAGCTTTAGCATAGGGGCGTGCGACTGTGATATATTCTGACATTAGCCCCACCTTCCTATAGTTCTGCAACTAATTTATCAATAATGTCGCTGTTAGCCGCTTCATCAATCGAACGACCGACAATCTTCTCTGCTCCAGCCACTGCCAAGGAAGCGACTTTAACGCGCAACTCTTCCTGTGCACGTTTACGTTCTGCTTCAATTTCACTATAGCCCTGCTCGATAATTTTAGCTTTCAACGATTCTGCTTCAGACCGCACTTCGTCCAAAATTTCATTGCGACGTTTGTTGGCTAAATCGACAATCTCTTGCGCTTGTTTTTTGGCACTATTCAGCTCTTGTTCAACCAAAACTTTGGTGTCAGATTGCTCTTTTTTAGCTGCTTCGGCTGCTGCCAAAGCATTGGCAATACCGGATTGGCGCTCTTCGATCGCTTTAATAACCGGTGGCCAGACAAATTTCATGCAGAACAAGACAAAAATCAAGAATGCAATCGATTGTCCAATCAGTGTTGCGTTAATATTCACAACGTCCTCCTCAATAATGCTTATCGGTTACGCCAACAAAATGGCGTAAGGCAAAAATTAACCCAATAACGCAGTAAACGGATTAGCGAAGATGAAGTATAACGCGATACCAACCGCAATCATTGAAATCGCATCAAGTAAACCTGCAACAATAAACATTCTTGTTAACAAAGAGTTAGCTAGTTCCGGTTGACGGGCTGCTGACTCCAGGAATTTTCCGCCCAACAAGCCGAAGCCAATAGCAGTACCTAATGCCGCAATTGAAATCATAATGGCAGAAGCGATGATTGTTGCAGTAATAACAGTTTCCATGATTTTCTCCATGTTTAAGTTAAAGTGTTGGCAAAATTGCCAGGTTAAAAATAAAAATACTCGTTAAAAATTAATGATCGGCTTTGTTATAAGCAATACTGATATAGACAATCGTCAGCATCATAAAGATAAACGCCTGCAAAATAACCACCAAAATATGGAAAATTGCCCAAGCCACATGCATGAAGATTCCTAGACCACCGATAACATAACCGGCAGAGTAGGTCAGTGCGATCAAGATAAAAATCAATTCACCGGCATATAGATTGCCGAACAACCGTAAACCAAGTGAAACCGGTTTGGCTAATAATGTTACAGTTTCCAATAGGAAGTTGACCGGAATAAAAACAGGATGGTTGAAAGGGTGCATTGTATATTCTTTGACCAAACCACCGAAACCTTTGGATTTTATTGTGTAGATGATAATCAAAAAGAATACTGCAATTGACATACCGAAGGTAATATTCATATCAGCCGTTGGTACTGCACGCAGATACTCAAAACCCATTGCATGAGCAATTTGTGGTAAATAATCGACCGGAACAATATCCAAAGTATTCATTAACAACACCCAGACAAATACGGTCAAACCCAACGGTCCGAGCACATTGCGACTGCCGTGGAAATTCTCTTTGACCATTCCGTCAACCCATTCGACCAGCATTTCAACCGCACATTGCAATTTTCCCGGCACACCACTGGTCGCTTTTTTAGCGACTTTGCTGAAAATAAAGATAAACAGTAATCCGGTGACGACCGAGAAAAATAGGGAGTCGATATTAACCGACCAAAAACCTTCACCGTGGGTGAGAAATGAGAGATGATGTTGAATATATCCAATAGAAGTTTGGGATGAACCTTCGGCAGCCATACAATTTCCTACTTCGTAAGTGAGTTGATTTTACTTTCTGTGTGCTTTTGCAATACAAAAGGTAAAAGATTATTAAGCAATATTAAACCAAAATAGCCGGCAAAAAATGCTAGCGGCGTTAGATCAATGTTAATAAAAACCAGCAATAATAAAATAATAGTTAAAACTATTTTAATTCCTTCCCCTTGATACAGCGCTTTTAACTTATGTTCCGATTGTAAATTTGCACGCAGATAAAATACATAAACAACCAGTACCAGCTGCGGCAACCAACCGATCAAAGCGCCCAATAAAAACGGGAAAGAGAATGCGGGTTGTAACAATCCGATTAACGCATAAACAATCAGGATTAATGCCAGTTCGATAATAAACGCTTTATGATAAAGTTTTCTGTTTCTATCCAATACTGCTGACATCTGATTTCCTATTCACCAAAATCATCTTTTTATTATTCAGGTGAAGTTATGCCTAGTGTTAAAAACTACCTAAAACGGGGTAATCTCCGCGCTAACAAAACAGGTTAAATTATACGGTCAGATTTAATTATTGCAACGATTAAAGCCGTTAAAAATGTTATTCAGTTAACATTTATTAAATTTTTTTTACTTTTTTATCACAATAAAATACGGATTGCTATTTTTCACTCAATACTGAAACCTAATTTATTGTTTATCCGTCTTGGATAAAATCACTAAATGCCTTTCGCCGACCAGTTCCGGCACCATCAATTTTATCTTTTGCTGTAACTGAAATTGCAGATCCAACTGCTGTAATTCGTCCGAATGATAAATTCCTTTCAAAGCATAAAAATGCCCAGATTGATCAAGCAAATGCTGACACCATTCAGTCATATCCTTTAACGAAGCAAATGCACGGCTGAGTACCCCGTCAAACCGCACTTCGGGTTGATATTGCTCCACTCGGCTTTGAATTGGTGTTACGTTAGTCAACCCTAACTGACGAATCACCTGGCGTATAAAGATAATTCGCTTTCCTAAACTGTCTAACAAAAAATAGTGCTGATCGGGATTAATAATGGCCAACGGAATCCCTGGCAAACCAGGACCTGTGCCGACATCAATAAAACGTTTGCCTTGTAAATAAGGACTCACCACCAGGCTATCCAGAATATGCTTAATCAACATCTCGTGTGGATCCCGCACTGAAGTCAGGTTATAAGCCTTATTCCATTTATCCAATAATTCGACAAAGGCCACCAGCTGCTGTTTTTGCTGATCGGTGAGCGAAAGTACGGTTTGCGCCAATAGTTGATCTAATCGGTTATACAATTTCATTCATCACCACGTTTTAGCATGCCTTGCTTTTTTAAGTTAACCAGCAAAATTGAGATGGCAGCAGGGGTGACACCTGAAATCCGTGATGCTTGTCCGATGGATACCGGGCGATGCTGGGTCAATTTCAACCGCACTTCATTGGATAATCCGCTGACTTTGTCATAATCGAAATTATCCGGAATGGAGGTGCTTTCATGGCGTTTATGCCGTGCAATCTCTTCGTATTGATGTTCAATATAACCTTGATATTTAATTGAAATTTCAACCTGTTCCGCAGCTTCCGCATCAGCACAAGCCGGCGCAAACACTGAAAGTGCGGTCAGGGTTTTATAATCCACTTCCGGGCGGCGCAACAGATCTTCACCACTGGCTTCACGGGTTAACGGCGTATTCAAAATACTATTCACTTCCGCTAAATGAGTTGATTGCGTGTGAATCCAAATTTGGCGTAAACGCTGTTGTTCTTGTACAATATTTTCCAATTTTTGATTAAAACGTGCCCAACGCGCTTCATCAATTAATCCTAATTCTCTGGCAATCGGGGTCAAACGCAGATCAGCATTGTCTTCACGCAGCAGCAGACGGTATTCAGCACGGGAGGTAAATATCCGATACGGCTCTTTAGTGCCTAAGGTACAAAGGTCATCAACTAATACCCCTAAATAGGCTTGATCACGGCGTGGATACCAGGCTGTTTTTTGCTGTACAAATAAGCCTGCGTTGATCCCTGCTAACAAACCTTGCGCCGCTGCTTCTTCATAACCGGTTGTGCCGTTGATCTGTCCGGCAAAGAAAAGCCCGTTGATCGCCTTGGTTTCCAACGACGGTTTCAGATCGCGCGGATCAAAATAATCGTATTCGATCGCATAACCCGGTTTCATGATCCGTGCTTTTTCCAAGCCTTTCATCGAATTGACGATCCCCATCTGCACATCAAACGGCAAACTGGTCGAGATCCCGTTCGGGTAGATCTCATTACTGGTCAAACCTTCCGGTTCTAAATAGATCTGATGGCTGTTACGCTCAGCAAAGCGCATCACTTTATCTTCGATCGACGGACAATAACGCGGACCGATCCCTTCGATCACTCCCGCATACATCGGGCTGCGATCTAAATTAGCCCGAATTAGATCATGGGCTTTTTCATTGGTATGGGTGATATAGCACGGAATCTGACGGGGATGTTGATCCACTGATCCCATAAAAGAAAATACCGGCAATACTGAATCACCGTGTTGTTTTTCCAATATTGAAAAGTCAATCGTGCGTGCATCCAGTCGTGGTGGAGTGCCGGTTTTCAGCCGATCAACCCTTAAATTCAGTTCGCGCAAGCGATCAGCCAACATGATCGACGCCGGATCACCCGCTCGACCACCGACATAATTCTGCATACCAATATGGATCTTACCGGCTAAAAAAGTACCGGCGGTCAGGATCACCGAGCGGGCATGGAATGTTAGTCCCATTTTGGTTTTTACACCGTTGACACGATCTTGATCTAAGATAATATCGATCACTTCTTGTTGAAAAATATCTAAATTTTCTTGATTTTCCAGTGCGATCCTAACGGCCTGGCGATATAAAACCCGATCTGCTTGGGCACGGGTTGCGCGTACTGCAGGGCCTTTACTACTGTTTAACGTCCGAAATTGGATCCCGGCTTGATCCGCTGCGATTGCCATCAATCCCCCCATCGCATCGATCTCTTTCACCAAATGTCCTTTCCCGATCCCACCGATTGCAGGATTGCAAGACATTTGTCCTAGCGTATCAACATTGTGGGTTAATAATAGTGTTTTCAATCCCATTCTAGCAGGCGCAAGCGCTGCTTCGGTACCGGCGTGACCACCGCCAACGACGATCACATCATAACTGTCAGTATAAATCATAAAAAACCTTGTTGATTTTGAGAACGATCGATGGATTCTGATCTATCGATTGTAAAATTGTGGGCTATTCTACTGAATTTAGTCGGATCGTTAAAGGAAATTTATCGTCACGATCCGCGATCTAAAACAGCGGTGTGAGAAAAGATCGTGAGCTATTAAATAAAGATCTTTTTATATATAAAGATCTTATTATTGTTATTATTAGGAAAGCATGATCTTGTGAATAAGATCCTTTTTTTGTTTTAAAATAAGATCTTGCGATCCTTTGGTAGCTGTAGAGAAGATCGTGTTTTGTTCAAAATTTGTTGTGGATAAAAAGGGTTTTTATCCACAGGTAAAGTTGGTATTAATTTTATTCAAGTAAATAAAACAGCTTTTAAACAGATTTGATCTAAGTTATCCACAGCTGTTTTTTTTAAAGTTTTTGATAAATTTTCAACTTAAACATGATTTGCTTAGCTGATCGTATAGATTTGGCAGCCACTCGGCAGCTTGTTGATCATGATCGAGGCTTTGTAGCACATCAATTTTCAGCGAGGGGTGACGTTTTTTTGCCTGTTTGTTTTGCAGGATCTGTTCGACTTTGTCGACCGCAAAACAGAAAGTATCATAATCTGAGTTACCAAGTCCGATAACTGAAAAATGCAATTGATCAAGTTGATCAACTTCATTTTCGATATGTTCAAATAATGGGTATAAATTATCCGGTAATTCACCGGCGCCGTGGGTAGAAGTGATGATCAGCCATTCACGATAATCTTGTACCGTTTGCCAATCAGGACCGTGCAAAAGTGCGGTTTTATAACCTTGTTGTTGTAATTGATCTTCACAGTATTCTGCTAAATATTCAGCGCTGCCTAAGGTGCTGCCGGTGATGATACAAATCGTATTTTTCATAATATTCCTGGTTAAACTATTACATTTTCCAATATCTCGGAAACAGTAGTACCAACATTGTGGTAATTTCTAATCGTCCTAACAACATGCCGATCGACATCAGCCATTTGGCTATTTCCGGAATGTTGGCAAAATTGCCACTGGGTCCGACCGACGGGCCTAATCCCGGCCCAACATTGCCGATTGCAGTTGCGGCACTGCTGAGCGCCTCTAATGAGTCCATTCCGCTGATTGCCAATAATACACTTAATATAAAGATACTGATGAAATAACAAAATATGAAGGTGATTATCGCAAATAAAGTGTTATTTTGTACTTTTTTACCGTTATATTGCAGCAAATGTACACTGTTCGGATGAACTAATGTTTGAATTTGAATTTTTAACAAACTGAAAATAATTTGAAAACGGAAAATTTTAATGCCACCGGCAGTCGATCCGGAACAGCCACCGATCAAAAAAGCAAATGCAAAAATGATTGTGGTAGCGCTAGTCCAGGTATCAAAATTGACTAAGGTAAAACCACTGGTAGATAAGATATTGATTAACGAGAAAAAACTGAAACGTAAACTGTCGTTAAAATTAAAAATATGCTGCTGGTAAAGGTATCCGGTTAAAAATAAACCGGTGACCACAATAAACAGCGTAAAGCCGACAATTTGTTGGTTATAGGCGATGATTTTAAAATTTCGTTTTTGGGCGGCTTGTAAAAAGAGTAAAAAAGGCAATGATCCTAAAAACATAAATAATGCACAAACCCATTGCGCAGCGTTGGAATAATCTGCCAACCCGGCATCGCGGGTTGAAAAACCGCCGGTAGAAAGTGCGGCAAAACTATGGTTTATCGCGTCAAAAAAAGACATTCCGCTCAACATAAAAGCAACAATGGATAAAACTGTCAGCAAAATATAGATTCGAATAATATTTTTAGCGATATCTTTAGTATGCGGGGTACTTTTCTCCGACCAATCTGAGGATTCGCTACGAAATAATGTCATACCGCCGACATTTAAAAACGGCAGAATCGCCACCGCCATCACGATCATCCCCAATCCGCCAATCCATTGCAATGTGGAGCGCCACATTAACAAACTTGGCGCGGTGTTATTCAAATTGCTTAAGACACTGGATCCGGTGGTGGTTAAGCCTGACATCGTTTCAAAATAAGCATCTGTCAAAGAGATATGTTTAATAAAAATAAACGGTAAGGCACTAAAAAGTCCGACAACCACCCAAATTAAGGTGGTCATCAGCAACATATCTTTTACCCGAAGTGCCATATTGATCGGTTTTTTCCAAGTCAGCAGAAACGAAAAGAAAAGAATGATGACAAATGATTGGCTGAATTCAGCTAATCCGTCACCGTTGGTGACAAGTGCGGTAATGATTGGTAACAGCAATAAATAGGCAATTTTATTCAGTACTGAACCTAGTGTGTAAAGGATAAAGGCTGAATTAAACATCATGAAGTTTATCGATTGGCTGAGATTTGCCATAGATTACGCCAACGAATCAGAAAAGCAAATTTATTGGTTTAAGTGATATGACAAATCAATTTTTATAGAAGTGTAGTGATCCACTAATTTCAAAATGCGGTAACGGATGTAAAAGATTATGTAATATAATTACACCCGTCCGCGTCGCTACAATAATGGCTTACCGTCCGTTTTTACAAAAATAACTTATTCGGGGTTGTTGAATTAGTGGATCACTACAATCCGCACCTAGCCGCATTCAATTAGATTAAATGGTTAATTGCTTAAAATCGCAATATATCGTTCTAACTCTGCTATCTCATAACCCGCCACCAACGATAGAAATTCCGTTGGTTGTTGCTGTTGGTAGTAGTCATCGAAACATTGATAGTATTTTGCTCTGTCGCTGAATTTAATATCAATCGGTAAATAACCGCACTTCATCAATTCAAAATTCAACAATAGCCGCCCGGTGCGTCCGTTACCGTCGATAAACGGGTGAATGCTTTCAAAGGCTAAATGTAGCCATGCGATTGCCTCTATCGGGTGTTGCTGCTGTAGTTTCTCGGCATAATCGGCAACTAATGCGCCCATTTGTTCAGCGATTAAGTGCGGTTGTGCCGGCTCATTGTCTGCCCCCATGATCCGCACCGGAACACGCCTATATACGCCTTTATTCTCTGCGTCATTCATCAGTACCAACGAATGAATCTCTTTAATGATACGCTCGGTCAATGGTTCACGGCTTGCCACCAGCTCAAACAGATAATTAAAAGCGTCTTTGTAGCCGATAACCTCTAAATGCTCTTTGATGGATTTTTCAGCGATGGTGATACCGTCACGCAAAATTAAGGCGGTTTCCCGCAGTGTCAGCGTGTTGCCCTCAATAGCATTTGAGTTGTAGGAAGATTCGATAATAAATTCTTCTTGCAGCCGTTTTAACTCTGCTGCACTCAAAGGGTGCAATGCAGGCAATTTATTTTTTAACTCGTCAATGCGTTGTAGTTGATCTGCCATTTTATCAGCCTAGCCATGCTCAATTATATTCCTCTTGTATAACTATACATTGTGAATATATTTTTAACTAAGTTTCGTCATATTTAACCATAATTGCGCATACTGTACAAGCATACAGTTAATTTATTGATTAGATGACTATTGGCGCTGGTGCTTGGCTCTCTACATAGTCCGCCCACTGTTGCAGCATTTCCGCCCTCTGTTTCAGGTACAACGATTTATCATAGGTGCGGCGGATTTGGTTTTTATCCTTGTTCTGCTTGTGTGATAACGCCCTTTCTATCCAGTCCGCTTTATAATCCTGCTCGTTCAATGAAGTGCTGAATAAATGCCTTATGCCGTGCGTAGTCAGCTTGTTTTCGCCAATGCCCTTGATGATCGCCTTGCGCATAGCTTCAATCGTCAAATGCCCGCTCTTGGCGTTAAAACTGGCAAATACAAATTCACCGTTCATATCAAGTGCGGTCTGAATGGCTTTCAGTTTGCTGAAAATGGCGGTGGCTTGGCGTGATAGTGTCACGGTATGCAATCGCCCCTCGGGTAGATTTTTGTTCCCTTTCTGCACTCGGTACTGCCACAACTGATTTTCTAAATCGATATCTTGCCATTTCGCTCTAGCAATTTCGGACGGTCTGCCGCCAGTCAGCAGCACCAGCATAACCGCATAGAATGACAGCGGATTAAATCGCCCCTTATCTCTGGCGGCATAAAATCCATGTAGAAAGGTTTTCAGCTCTTCCAGTTGAATCGTTTTCATGCCTTGGCTCACAGGCTTATCAAACTCTTTGCCAATCTCTGCTAGTGGGTTGTGGCTGATCATGCCCCTGTGTAACGTGTAGCGCATAACGTTGTTCACGTTGTTAATTATCTTTTTCACGGTTTCCAACTTGCCAGCCTTTTCCAATGGCTTAAATGCGTTGATGGCAATAAGGGGGGTTATTTCACTAATCGGATAATCGCCTAGCGCTGGCAGAATATGCCGTTCAAACATTGCCCAAGTGTCTTCCGCTGTCCGTTCTGAGTAATTGGCTTTCTGCTTGCGATCATTGAACCATTCTTGCGCCAAACGCTTAAAAGTGCGGTTTTTGCTGTCGGCTTCGGTTTGCTCTAACTGCCTGCGGTGTTCCTGTGGATCGATATTCAGCACCAGCAAGGCATTATATTCATCTCGTATCTTGCGTGCTTCAATCAGTGATAAATCAGGGTAGCGCCCTAGGCTCATTTTTAGACGTTTTTTCGTGTACGGCTGCACATAGATAAAGCGCCATAATTTTCCCCCTTTGGGTGATACCAGTAAATGCAATCCGCCACCATCAGAAAGTAAATATTCTTTCGCTTTGGGTTTGGAGTTCTTGATCTCGGAATCAATAAGCGGTATTACTCTTCTAGCCATATATAACAAGCCTTTCGGTGATTTTAGTTCCCTGTATAAAAAATTATAGTTCCCTATTTTTTGCCTTTTGTTCCCTTTTAAAACTCTATTTTTTATCTTTTAATTCAAATGATTATGGTGTTTTAGTTCCCTATTTTTTTCAGGAAAATAGCACTTTTTGGGAGTAGATTTAGGGAGTTGGGCAAATAGTATAGATCAGGGAACTAAAAAAGTAACAAAGAATGATTAATCATGACGAACTATAACGAATGGATTTTAGAAGAAAGCTTGATTTTACTGGGTTTTATCGGGTGAAATGATGAAGTATGAGGAGGTATGATTAATGAGTTGGCGGAAGATCATGGGAGTTGAACCCACCCGAGACTGCTGGCAGCCTCAACAGGATTTGAAGTCCTGCCGCTTCACCGGAAACGACGATCTTCCTTTGATTTTTGCGTTCGGTAGCAATATTGTACTGAATTTTAATTAAAATAGCATTAAAATCAAATCATTCTACCATGATAATTTTAACCGGTGCTGCTATGAATCCTCTTTATCGCTTATTGCCTTCCGTTGACAAAATATTGAGTACGCCGCAAGGAGAGCTGCTGATTGACCGTTTTGGGCATTCGGCGGTGGTGAATCAGTTGCGCAGTCTGCTGCAACAAGCACGTTTACATATTCAGCAGCAACAGCAATTGCCGCGCTATTTCAGTGATTTTTCAGTGTTGTATAAAAAACTGAGTCATGATTTGCAATTGCAGCGGCAGGTCGCGATTAAAAAAGTTCATAATCTGACCGGCACCGTTTTGCATACCAATTTGGGGCGAGCGTTGTGGGGCGAAGCAGCACAGCAGGCAGCGTTGGCGGCGATGCGCGAAAATGTGGCGTTGGAGTTTGATTTACAGCAGGGCAAACGCAGTCACCGCGATAATTTTATCAGTGAATTGCTGGCTCAATTGTGTGGGGCGCAAGCAGCTTGTATCGTCAATAATAATGCTGCAGCAGTGTTGTTATTATTGGCGACATTTGCTTCGGGTAAAGAGGTGATTATTTCCCGTGGCGAGTTGATCGAAATCGGTGGTGCATTTCGTATTCCTGATATTATGCAGCAAGCCGGCTGCAAGCTAGTGGAGGTGGGTACCACCAATCGCACTTGTTTAGCCGATTATCGACACAATATTACTGAAAATACCGCACTTTTAATGAAAGTTCATTGCAGTAACTACCAAATTTGCGGTTTCACCGCAAGTGTTGCCGAAGCGGAATTAGCACAATTAGCACGGCAACACGGCTTGCCGTTGATCAGTGATTTGGGCAGCGGTGCGTTGCTTGATTTAAGCCGCTACGGACTGCCTGCAGAGCCGACGCCACAAAAGATGTTGGCTGACGGGGTTGATTTGGTCTCATTTTCCGGTGATAAACTACTGGGCGGACCACAAGCCGGGATTATTGTCGGCAGCAAAGCGCTGATCGACCGCTTACAACAGCATCCGCTGAAACGGGTTTTGCGCTGTGACAAAGTGATCTTAGCAGGCTTGGAAGCCACATTACGCGACTATCTTTTTGCGGATACCTTAACCACAACCAATCCAACCTTGCGTTTGCTAACTCAGAATTTAGATGAATTACAGCAAGTTGCTGAGTTACTGTTACAAAAACTACAAGAAAAACTGAGTGCTGACTATCAGCTGCAAATCGAATCCAGTTCGGCACAGATCGGTAGTGGATCGCAACCGCTGCACCGTATTCCGTCACTTGCGGTGACGCTGCAACCGCACTCGGGAAAAAATGAGGAGTTAATGCAGTTGATCCGCTCGTTGAAACAGCTCAGTCAGCCGATTATCGGACGAATCGAACAGCAAAAATTGTGGCTTGATCTACGCAGCGTTGCCAATCCGCAACAACTTTTAACTATTTTGGACGAACTATGATTATTGTCAGCGCCGGGCATGTTGATCACGGCAAAACCGCACTTATTCATGCCTTGACGGGCACCGACACCACCCATTTGCCGGAAGAAAAAAAACGCGGCATGAC
This sequence comes from Testudinibacter aquarius, assembly GCF_004342725.1. Classification (GTDB taxonomy): domain Bacteria; phylum Pseudomonadota; class Gammaproteobacteria; order Enterobacterales; family Pasteurellaceae; genus Chelonobacter; species Chelonobacter aquarius. The sequence goes on from NZ_SMCP01000002.1 coordinate 340,399, forward strand.
GATTGATTTAGGCTATGCCTATCTGCCGTTGGCCAATGGCAACGTTTTGGGATTTATTGATGTGCCGGGGCATGAACGCTTTTTATCCAATATGCTTGCCGGACTGGGCGGCGTGGATTATGCCATGCTGGTTATCGCTGCCGATGAAGGCATCAAACCGCAAACCGACGAACATTTAATCTTGCTCAAGTTATTGGATTTTAAACAAATTATCTTAGTGATCACCAAAGCGGACAAGGTTACAGAAGCACAAGTTGTTCAACTGCAACAAACGCTGTTCCAGCGCTATCCGTTTTTGGCGCAAAGCAGTGATAAAAGTGCGGTTTTTGTTACTTCTACGCTGTCTGGACAGGGGATTACTGAACTGCGAGATTACCTTGCCACCCTGGTGGACAGCCAGCAAAGCGAGCAGCCGTTCCGCTATGCGATTGACCGGGTTTTTCACATTAAAGGTGCCGGAAAAGTCGTGACAGGTACTGCGTTTGCAGGACAAGTGGTGTTGGATGATACGCTGTTTTTATCCACCAATTTGAAACAAGCGCTGCGGGTGAAAAATATCCATGCGCAAAATCAAGCAGCACAGCAGGGCCAGGCAGGACAACGTTTAGCCATTAATCTTGGTGCTGCAGAGCAACACAAAATTGAACGAGGCGACTGGTTGTTTTCGCATCATCAAGCCTATAGCAGTGATCGGATCACTTTGTTACTGGATCCGATTCAAACCTTGAAAGCCAGTCAGCCAATTCACCTTTACCATGCAGCCGCCCACACAGTCGGCAAATTGACCCTGTTGCAACAAAATGTGGCGGCAAGTGGTGAAAAAGTGTTGGCGGAAGTGGTATTGCAAGAGCCGTTGTTTTTACTGTTTGGCGATAAGTTGATTCTCCGCAGCGGCGACAACAAGCAGACGCTTGCCGGGGCGAAAGTGCTGGAAATCAATTCACCGGCACGTTATAAACGCAGCGAAATGCGCTTGGCGTATTTGTGGCAGTTGGCAAACAGCCAAAACAGCCAGCAACGTTTGGCGTTGTATTTGCAGCAGGGTTGCGTGGATAAAAGTGCGGTCTGCTGGTTGGAACAGCTAACTGATCCACAATTTTCACAACTGCAACAACAACTTGATTTTGAAAGAGTGCGTCAATATCTGTTTGATCAAGATTATCGGCAGCAACAGCAGCAACGGCTGTTGCAAGCCGTACAGCTTTACCACCAGCAACACACTGATCAATTGGGGATTTCCAAAGCCCGCTTGCAGCGCATGGCGTGTTTGAAGCAGCCGATTGAATTGATTTACCATTTGATTGAGGCATTGCTCGACGCTGGGCTGCTGGCACAAACCCGTGGTTGGATACATCTGCCCGATCATAAAATTGAATTCACCAGTGACGAACAACAGCTATGGCAGCAGGTTAAGCCGATTTTCAGCGCCGATAAACAAGCACTTTGGGTGCGCGATTTAGGCAAAATGCTGGCGGTGGACGAGCAACAAATGCGTAATTTTTTATATAAAGCCGGTAAGCTCGGCTATTTGACTGCCATCATCAAAGACCGTTTTTTCCTGAGTGAAACCGTTGTGGCGTATGCTAGCCAAATTAAACAGCATATTCAACAGCACGGTGCAATTTCAGTGAATGAATTGCGTGATCAGCTGCAATTCGGGCGTAAAATGACAGTGCAATTGATCGAGTATTTTGATAAGTGCGGTTTTTTGCGACGCAAAGGGGATGTGCATTTGTTGCGTGACGGCGATATTTTTGAAGCTTAACCGCACTTTTATTCCTTTATGCTTAAAAAATGGCTAAAATAAACGATTAACAGTTTTTATCCGCAAGAGTAAGAGAGATTTATGAGTATTTTAACCGTATTAAAATACCCCGATGAACGCCTGCGCAATAAAGCGGCGTTGGTGGACAAGGTTGACGATGCAGTGGGTACGATTATTGATGATATGTTCGACACCATGTATCACGACGAAGGTATCGGCTTGGCAGCCACCCAAGTGGATATTCACCGTCAAATTATCGTGATTGATATTGAAGGCGATAAACAGCAGCAAATCGTGCTGATTAATCCTGAAATTTTGACCTCCTCCGGTGAAACCGGGATTGAAGAGGGCTGTTTGTCGATTCCCGGCTGCCGTGGTTTAGTGCCGCGCAAAGAAAAAGTGACGGTGAAAGCGTTAGATCGCAACGGTAACACCTTTACTTTAGAGGCTGATGAGCTGTTGGCAATCTGTATTCAGCATGAAATCGACCACTTAAACGGCGTGTTGTTTGTTGATTATTTATCACCGTTGAAAAGACAGCGGATCAAGCAAAAAATGGAAAAACAAAACCGTTTAAATGCAAAATAAAGCCGGTCAATAGCCTCTCGATTGAGAGGTTATTTGTTTTATCTCAATATCCTGACAATTTTTAGATGGCGTAGTACATTATGCAAAAACCCTTGAATATTATCTTCGCCGGTACGCCGGATTTTGCCGCACAACATTTGCAGGCGTTACTCAACAGCCCACACAAGGTGGTTGCGGTTTATACCCAACCGGATAAACCCGCCGGTCGTGGCAAAAAATTACAGCAAAGTGCGGTCAAACAGCTGGCAGAACAGCATAATTTGCCGCTTTATCAACCAAAATCGCTGCGTAATAGCGAAGTACAACAGCAATTGGCGGCGCTGAAAGCGGATGTGATGGTGGTGGTGGCATACGGTTTACTGCTGCCGCAAGCGGTGTTGGATGCCCCACGTTTCGGTTGCTTGAATGTGCACGGTTCGTTATTGCCCCGTTGGCGAGGGGCAGCACCGATTCAAAGAGCGGTTTGGGCTGGCGATGTGGAAAGTGGCGTGACGATTATGCAGATGGATATTGGTTTGGATAGTGGCGATATGCTGCATAAAGTCCGTTGTCCGCTGGCTGGCGATGAAACGTCGGCATCACTGTATCAAAAACTGGCGCAAATTGCGCCGAATGCGTTGCTTGAGGTGTTGAACGGCTTGCAAGGCAAGCAATTTAAGCCGGAAAAACAAGATGAGGCGTATAGCAACTATGCGCAGAAATTAAGCAAAGAAGAAGCCAAGCTGGATTGGCAGCTGTCGGCGGCACAATTGGAACGCTGTATTCGCGCGTTTAATCCGTGGCCGATCAGCTATTTAGTCACGCAAGACAGCAATCAACAAACGCAAAGCGTCAAAGTTTATCAGGCGCAAGTGTTGCCGTCGGTTGAAAAACAGCCCGGTACGATTTTGGCGGCGGATAAACAGGGAATTCAGATTGCCACTGCTGATGGGGTGCTGAATTTAACGTTGTTGCAACCGGCAGGGAAAAAACCGATGACCGCGCAGGAGTTATTGAATTCTCGTCGTGATTGGTTCCCGCTCGGCACGGTTTTAGCCTAAAGAGGGTTTGGAATAAATTAAATGAAGCAGATTAAAAAAACCTTATCGGTCAGAGCGGTTGCCGCCCAAATTTTATTGCAGGTATTGGATCAAGGCAAATCGCTGTCAGCTTTGCTGCCTGACATGGCAAACCAAGTTAAACCGCAAGATCAACCACTATTACAAGAAATCTGCTTTGGCGTTTGTCGAGTGTTGCCACGCTTGGAGCGGATTATCGCTTTATTGGTGCAAAAACCGCTGAAGGGCAAAACCCGGATTGTGCATTGTTTGCTGTTGGTGGGGCTGTACCAATTGTTGTATATGCGCATTCCGCCACATGCGGCAGTTGATGAAGTGGTGAATGCGGCAAGTGCCTTAAAAAACGACAGTTTTCGTTCGTTGCTCAATGGCGTGTTGCGGCGTTTTTTGCGTGAGCAGGCGGAAATTTTAGCCACCGTGGATAAACATTGGCAAACCTTGCACCCCGAATGGCTGGTTAACCGTTTGAAGCAAGATTACCCGCAAGATTGGCGTGAAATCGTTGAAGCCAATAATCAAAAACCGCCGATGTGGCTGCGGGTGAATTCGCAACATTGCTCAACACAAGACTATTTGGAGCGGTTAATTCAGCAAGGCATTCAAGCCGAAATTTGCCCTGAGCAGCCGGCTTGTGCGATTCGCTTGCAAAGTGCGGTCAGCGTTAATCAGCTACCGCACTTTGAGCAAGGTTGGGTTACGGTGCAAGACAGCCATGCCCAATGGGCAGGATTACTGCTACAACCGCAAAATCATGAATTGATTTTAGATGCCTGTGCTGCACCGGGCGGCAAAACCACGCATATTTTGGAGTTGGCACCACTGGCGCAAGTGATCGCTTTAGATGTGGAAGCGCATCGTTTGCAACGGGTTGAGCAAAACTTGCAACGGCTAAATCAACAGGCTGAAGTGATCTGTGGTGATGCCAGTCAGCCGCAACAGTGGCTGGCTGACGGGGTGATGTTTGATCGAATTTTGCTCGATGCGCCTTGCTCTGCAACCGGGGTTATTCGTCGTCATCCAGATATTAAATGGCTGCGCCGTGAACAAGATATTGAGGCGTTGAGTGCGCTGCAACAGCAAATTTTGACCGCACTTTGGGCACGTTTAAAGGTTGGTGGCACTTTGTTATATGCGACTTGTTCGGTGTTGAAGCAGGAAAATCAACAGCAAATCGACCATTTTTTAGCACAGCATTGCGATGCAAAACTGGAAGCCATTTTTGGACAATCCTCTGTTATGCAATTTTTCCCACAACAACAGGGCGGTGACGGCTTCTTTTATGCTAAATTAATCAAAAGGGCTTAATTTAGGGATAGGCTATGAAAATCATTATTCTTGGTGCTGGTCAAGTTGGTGGAACCTTGGCAGAAAATCTGGTCAGTGAAGATAACGATATTACGGTGATCGACAACAATTCCGAACGCTTGAATCATCTGCAAGACAAATTCGATTTGCGCGTCATTCTGGGCAATGCGTCCTCGCCTAGAGTGTTGCGTGAAGCCGGTGCCGCCGATGCCGATATGCTGGTGGCGGTCACCAGTTCCGATGAAACGAATATGGTTGCCAGTCAAATTGCCTATACGTTGTTCGGAACGCCAAGTAAAATTGCCCGAATCCGTGAAAATGAATATCTGCGCGAGAAAGAGCGCTTGTTCCAGCCGGATGTAATTCCTATCGATCATATTATCGCCCCGGAAAAATTGGTGATTGACGATATTGCACGTTTAATCGATTATCCCGGCGCCTTGCAAATCGCCCATTTTGCCGATGGACGCATCAGTCTGGTGGCGGTTAAAGCCTATTATGGTGGCCCATTGGTCGGCTACGCAATTTCGGCGTTGAAAGAGCATCTACCTCATTTGGATGCAAGGATTGTGTCGATCACCCGTCAAGAACGGGCTATTCGTCCACAAGCTTCGACTATTATTGAAGCGGGCGATGAAGTGGTGTTTATCTGTGCCACGCCGCATATTCGCGCCGTGATGAGTGAATTGCAGCGTTTGGAGCGCCCTTATCGGCGTGTGATGATTATCGGTGGCGGCAATATTGGTGCCGGTTTGGCAAAATATTTAGAAGACCGCTGTCGGGTTAAACTGATTGAGCGCAACCCGCAGCGGGCAGAGCAGTTGGCAGAAAAATTGTCTAAAACCTTGGTCTTTGCTGGTGACGCTTCTGATCAAGCATTGTTGTTTGAAGAGCATATCGAGAATATTGATGTGTTCATTGCGCTGACCAGTGATGATGAAGCTAATATCATGGCGGCGTTGTTGGCAAAACGCTTAGGGGCAGCCAAAGCAATGGTGTTGATTCAACGGATTGCTTATTTAAATCTGATTCAGGGCGGCACCATTGATATCGGTTTTTCACCGCAGCAGGCTACTATTTCAGCATTATTGGGGCATGTACGCAAAGGTGATGTACGCAATGTGGTGGCGTTGCGTAAAGGCAATGCCGAAGCGATAGAGCTGGTGGCGCACGGTGATGTCGACACTTCGAATATCGTCGGGCGAAAAATTGCGGCACTGAAACTGCCGGCAGGTTGTATTATTGGGGCGATCTTGCGTGGCGAAGAGGTGATTATTGCCCATAACCATGTGGTGATTGAAGACAATGATCATGTGGTGCTGTTTTTAAGTGATAAAAAACAAGTTCCTGATATTGAAAAACTCTTTTTGCCTACGCCATTTTTTATTTGATTTGGCATCATGAGTGGAATAAATAAGCAATATAACCTATTTTATATTGCTTATTTATCAATATTATCATTAACGATAAAAAACGATTTTATCGAAATATAACTTTACATTTAAAACGTTATAACTATAATACCGCCCATCAATTGATTTGATGTTATTTTATACAAACACAAGGATTATTTTATGAGTATGATTAAAGAGTTTCGCGAATTTGCCATGCGTGGCAATGTGGTTGATATGGCTGTCGGTGTGATTATCGGTGGGGCTTTCGGCAAAATTGTCAGTTCATTGGTTGGCGATATTGTGATGCCGGTACTGGGCATTTTCACCGGTGGTGTTGATTTTAAAGACTTAAATATTGTATTACAGCAAGCTGTTGGTGAGACACCGGCTGTGACGTTAAACTACGGTGCATTTATTCAAAACGTATTTGATTTTGTCATTATTGCTTTTGCAATCTTTATGATGATTAAAGCGTTGAATAAATTAAAACGTGAAAAACCGGCCGAAGAAGAAGCACCGGCAGAACCGTCAAATGAAGAAAAATTATTGACAGAAATTCGTGATTTATTGAAAAAATAATTAAAAGATATGCTTTTGATAACCCTTTCGGTTGATACCGAAAGGGTTTTTTTGTTATTTTTTGATCGAAAGTTACAACCAAACCGCACTTTGACTTGTCTAACTTTTTATCATCGCTGTATTGATGATGAACTTAATTTAAATAATCATTATTAAAAATAAGGAGTTTGATAATGCAATTATCAACAGTAATCAAAAAAGTATTCTTGGCAGTGTTTACTGCGACCGCGTTTTTATCCACGGTTCCGGCAGCGTTAGCTGCTAATGATAAACCAACAGTTGCTAAAACCGTACAATTTAAAAAAGGTGAAAGTTCAGCAAGTTATAAAGGGCGTGTGAAAGGCTATAACTATGACAGCTATTATTTTACCGCTAAGAAAGGGCAAGTGTTGAACGCAGTGCTCGACAGCAACGCCCATGCCGAAATGGTGCTGTTTGATCGTAACGATTATGTGGTGGGTGACAGCTATGTGCTGCCGGAAAGTGGTAAATATGAAGTACGGGTTTTCCAAATGCGGACTTTTGCTCGTCGTGGCATTGAATCGCCTTATACACTAAAAATAGAGATTACGGATCAAGCCAGCAAATCTCTAGCAGCGGAAGGTAAATCACAGGAAGTGAGTAAAGTGCTCTATGCCTGTCGTGATAACAAAGTATTGGATGTTGTGTACCTCAACACGTCAAACAACAGTTATGCGGTGATCAACCAGATGGGCGAGATGATACCGATGCAAAACATAGCGATGGCGTCAGGCGCAAACTATCAAGCCATCAATCCGGATTATGCTTATAAACTCTATACCAAAGGTAATACTGCAGATTTGGTCGGCGCCAATGACAGCCCGATTTTGAGTGATTGCCGCGCAGATTAATGTGGCAAAATGATGTTCTCTACTATGCCACTCAAACAACAGCTAGCAATATTACGGCAATGGTGTGGTGATATTTATTGGCGGGAAGCGATATTATGTGTTCCCGCCATTATTGTTGTTTTGGCATTCAGTTCATTGTTAAATCCAATTATGGCGGTGGTGATGATCAGCACCGCTTTTTCCGTTGGATTGGGGGCGTCACACACCTTGTGTTCAATGCGTTGGGGGGCGATGATTGTTGCGGTTGCCGGCATGGCATTGGCGGCATTTGCTGGCTCATTGCTCGGTTTTTATCCATCTGTAGTGATAGTGATAACCGCACTTTTAGCTGCAGCTTGTGCAGCTATTGCCAGTTATGACAACAATTGGTGGTGGGTCATGTTGCAGATCATCATTGCTTTTCTGGTCGCTTCATATTTCCCGAACCATCTAGAACATGCCGCTTTGCGCACCGTGTTTGTGCTATTGGGCGGCGCCTTACAAATTGGTTGTACCGTACTTTTAGCGCGGCTCATTCCTAACATTGCCGCTCCATTACCAACCACTAATCCGCTTGCCGGCAATCTCTCACTGCGTTTTGTCTGTGCCGGTGCAATTGCAGTTGCTTTGGCACTGTATACGGCACAAAGTATCAGTTTAAAAAATGATTACTGGGCACCTATGTCAGCTTTGCTAATCTTAAGGCCTACCTCCCAAGACTCCTTAAAACGTGGTATCAACCGTTTAACCGGAACCGTCATTGGCTGCTGCATCGCTACCCTGATTATTTATCTGTTTCATGACAATTTCGTAATTTTGTTGATCAGTTTGGTCATCACCGTTGGCCTGGCATTTGCAATGCAAAGAGCCCACTATGGAGTTTACAGCGGAACTGTTGCCGCCACTATCGTATTTTTGATCGCTGTTGGTCACGGCGACCCCATAGCCACCACCGAACACCGCTTAATCGCCACCCTGATCGGCGGTGCCATCGCAATTATTGTTGGACGGGTTTTGCGGGTTTGACAGGATTAGCTAAATATTTAACATAGCATTGTCAAAAGTACTGCCAAATGTTTTATTTATGGCTTCAAGAATAATATTTTTTGAGATTAATTTTGCTTTTTCAGAATCTCTCACCCTAATAGCTTCTAGTAATTTTTCATGAGATTTTAGAGCTGGTAATGTATTATCTATATGATCTTCCAGAGTTTTATTTAATGAAGTTAACATAGCAGTTGATAACATCCCTTCTAGTGAAGATAAAAAAGGATTTTTGCAGGCTCTAACTATTGCACGGTGAAAGTTAGTATCGCCTGATAAAAATAGGTTTCTATCATTTTTGTCGGCACCTTCTTGCATCATATTATAACCACTCTCAATGTCGGCTAAATCTTTTGCATTGGAGCTTATGGCTGCAATTGCACATATGCTGGGCTCGAAGGTCAATCTTGCTATTAATAAATTTTTAACAAATAGTGTATTCGTTTGAATTTTTGAGAAAAAATTCAATATATCAGCATCTAACCAATTCCACGACTCTAACTCATTTACAACACTTCTTTTTTTGGGTGCGATAGATATCAGTCCTTTATTGGCAATGGTTTGTAATGCCGCTCTCACTGAGGTACGAGAAACTGAAAACTCGTGGGATAAATCCATTTCTCCGGGAAGTATACTACCAACAGGATATTCACCAGACAGAATATTTTGGGTTAAAGCTTTGATAATTAGATTTGCTTTAGACATATCTTAATCCTTTTAATGTCATACAAGATTTTATTTTACTGTAAGTTATGATTTTTATCATCTCTTATTTGCCTTAATAAAAATTGTGATTTTGATCATAAATTTATCTATTTGATAAGGTAATCACACTTTTTATTAATAAAACTAGATCTTTGTCACAGAAAATGATCTGGTTTAAATTTAATATCTTGTCATACAAGATTTAAAGGGGAAATCATGACAAATTGGATAGCAATAGATTGGGGTACAACCAATTTCAGAGCTTTCTTGGTGAGTAAGAATGGCGAGGTAATAGAGAAAATTACAGCGGCAAAAGGCTTATTGTCCGTAGCCCAGGAAGAATATTCTTCAGTATTGCATGATCTGTTGCTCCCCTGGGAAAAGTATCAATTCAAAAAATTACCTATCGGTATGGCTGGTATGGTTGGTTCAAAGCAGGGATTGCTTGAAACCAATTATCTCCAGACACCAGTTAATTTCGAAAACTTACAAGAACATCTTGTAGAGGTAAAACTACCATGGAATTCGACAGCATTTATTGTTCCGGGTGTATCTTGTACTAATCCGTTTAATTTTTATGATGTGATGCGTGGCGAAGAAACTCAATTACTAGGGTTATCGTCTTTGACAGGACAAAAGGAGCTATCGGTTATTTTACCGGGAACGCATAGTAAACATGCTGTTATTAAGAATGGGATTTTGAAATATTTTACAACAGTCATGACAGGAGAGTTGTTTTCGTTATTAAAAAACAACAGTATTTTGCTAAAAAATTTACCAATACAAATCGATAATAGTGAAGCCTTTTTAAAGGGGGTTGATATTGGATATAAATCACCATTTAGTATCGCAATCTTTTCTACAAGAACATATCAACTATTTAATCAACTTACATTAGATTCTGTTGAAAGTTATTTATCCGGAATTGTTATCGGTAATGAGATTTCTGTATTGTCAAGGGCTAATAGCTATTATGTTGTTGGAGATAAGATAATATCAGAAAGGTACCTAAAAGCATTACAATATCTGAATAAAAACTCATTTTTTATAGATGGGGAGAGTTGCTTTTTGAATGGGATGAAAAATATTGTTTCTCATTATATTAAAAGGGTTTGGAAATGAAAAATATTTATTATGAATTAGTAAAAAGTCATTTACCTCTAGTTGCTATTTTAAGAGGAATAAAAACCGAAGAAGCCATAGAGTATGTGTCAAAATTAATTGAATTAGGTTATTTTTTTATAGAAGTTCCGTTAAATAGCCCAAATGCGTTACAAACGATAAAAATATTGAGTAATAAATTTGGTTCATATTGTTGTATTGGTGCTGGAACAGTGACTAATTTAGCGTTATTAATAGGCGCATTAAATAGTGGTGCACAATTAATAGTTACTCCAAATGTTAATCTGCAAGTGATTCAAGAAGCCAATAAAAATGACTGTGTTTTATTTACTGGTGTAATGACGCCTAGTGAAGCTTTTTCTGCTATAGATGCCGGTGCAAAAATACTTAAATTTTTTCCTGCGGATGTTTTAGGTTTTAATGGTTTTAAAGCAATAAAAAGTATTCTTCCTCCGGATATTCTTTGTTTTCCTGTTGGTGGAATTACAGCAGATTCAGAAAAAATCAATAAATATGTTGAATTAGGCGTAAATGGTTTTGGTTTGGGGAATTCTTTATATTATCCGGGTATAGAGTTGCATGATTTTATTAATGGTGCTAAAGAATTTGTTGATATATGGAATTCTGTTAAGAGATTAACTTAATAAAAGAGAGTGAATAAATGAAAATTATAGGATATGAAACTTTTATTGTTCCACCTCGTTGGGGATTTTTAAAAATTATTACAGATAGTGGTGTTGTTGGTTGGGGAGAGCCTTGTTTAGAAGGTAGAACGCATACTGTTCATTGTTGTGTTAATGAATTAATGGAATATCTAATTGGTAAAGATCCAAGAAATATAGAAGAGCATTGGAACGTATTATATCGCTCCTCATTTTATCGCGGCGGCCCGATTATGATGAGTGCTTTAGCCGGGATTGATCAAGCATTATGGGATATTAAGGGGAAACTATTGAATGCGCCGGTTTATCAATTGTTGGGTGGAAAATGTCGAGACCGTATCAGAATGTATTCTTGGATTGGCGGTGATAGACCCGATGATGTAGCGCGGATGGCAAAAGAAAGGCAGGAGTCTGGCTTTACGGCGATCAAGATGAATGCAACTGAAGAGCTTAATTTTATTGATGATTATTCAAAAATAGATGCTGTTATTGCCAGAGTACAAGCTATTCGTGATGTTGTTGGTAAAGATTTTGGTATTGGAGTGGATTTTCACGGAAGAGTACATAAGGCAATGGCAAAAGTGTTAATGAAAGAATTGGCACCTTTTGGTTTGATGTTTGTAGAAGAACCTGTTTTGGCTGAGCATCTCGATGCTATACATGAAATTGCACAATACGGTGCGATACCTATTGCAACTGGGGAAAGGATGTATTCTAGATGGGAATTTAAGACCTTGTTAGCCAAAGGAGGAGTGGATATTTTACAACCGGATGTTTCTCATTGTGGCGGAATTAGTGAAATAAGAAAAATTGCAACGATGGCTGAAGCTTATGATGTAGCGCTTGCGCCACATTGCCCTTTGGGGCCTATTGCTTTAGCTTCTTCATTACATATCGACACCGTTTGTCTTAATGCCGTAATTCAGGAACAGAGCGTTGGAATTCATTATAACCAGCAAAATGATGTTCTTGATTATATGCATAATAAAGATATTTTTAATTTTAAAGATGGATATTGTGAGCTTTTAAATGGGCCTGGATTAGGTGTTGATATCAATGAACAATTTATGAAACAACAAAATAAAATATCGCCAAAATGGAGAAATCCAATTTGGAGGAATAAAGATGGATCATTTGCTGAATGGTAATAAATAGCTTTACCCAAGATTATTTAATGGCTTTTAATTAAATAATTAATCTACAAATCTAACTAAAAAGGAATAGTAATATGAAACTACTTAAAACATTAATAACCTGTTCAATATTAGCGTTCTCAGCAAGTTCGGGTGCAGCTACCTATAATTGGAATTTTCAATCTTCAGATCAACCGGGTGATGATGCTTTTAAATTTCAGCAACAATGGGCAAAAGATGTTGAAGAATTATCTGATGGTAAAATTCATATAAATGTATTAGGTGCTGGTGCGGTTGTAGAACATAACCAAACGCTAGAGTCTATTGGAATGAATATCCTACAAGGTGATTTTACTGATCCTTCCTATTTTTCAGGTAAAGACCCGGCATTTGCGCTATATGGTAATTTAATTGGTGCTTGGAATGATCCGAAAGATCTTGTTGATTTTATTTATAATGGTGGTGGGTTTGATGTTGCGAATGAATTGTTAAATAAATATGGTGTTGAGCTTTTAGCTGTCAGTACTGTCGGTGTGGAATCTTTAGTGGCAAAAAAACCAATCCATAACATTGAAGAGCTACAAGGTGTTAAGGTAAGGGCTCCAGAGGGATTAGTACAGGTATTATTTAAGAATTTAGGTGCATCTCCAGTAAATTTGCCGGGATCAGAGGTTTATACATCACTGGAAAAAGGGGTTATTGATGCATCAGATTATTCTATTTTTGCTAGAAATGAGGCAAATGGGATGAATGATATTGCCAAATATCCAATTCATCCTGGCTGGCACTCTATGCCGATAAATCAAGTGACATTGAATAAAAAAGTGTACGATGCTTTACCACAAGATCTAAAAGAAGTATTAAATCAAGCTGGTAGAAATTATGCGAATGGCTTCTTAGAGCTTCATCAGAAATTAGATGCAGAAGCTGTAAAAAATATTAAATCCGGAATTACGATTATTGAATGGAAGCCTGAAGAGGTTCAAAAAGTCAGAGAAATTGCGACAAAAATGTGGCCTGAATGGGCAACTAAATCACCAATGTCTCAGAAATATTATGATACAGTGATGAAATATTTAAAAAGTAAAGGCATGATTCAATAAAATCAATGACCAGAGGTTATATAAATAATCTCTGGTTTTTTATAGGCGGTATTTGTTATGAAAATAGAAGAAGAAAATTTATCTAAACATAATTTAACATTAATTGATAAATGGGTTGAGATAATTGGTGGAAAGTTATCTTATTTATATTTCTTTATCGTTTTTATTTCATTTTATGAAATTATAGCGCGGTATTTGTTTAATAATCCTACTGATTGGGTTCATGAAAGTAGTATTGCATTAGCTGGATTTTTGATGATTTATGCAGGTCTATTTTCTTATGGTCGAAATAAACATATCAAAGTTCCGATATTATTAAATAAAGTTTCACCTAAATTAAAAAATATCTTAGAAATGTTTGCTAATATAATTACTCTTATTTATCTAGGTCTATTAAGTTATGCAAGTTATTTTATCGCTAAATCAGCAGCATTTTCTCCTTCCGGCGATTTAATGTTAGAGCGATCAGGATCTGCTTGGAACCCACCTTTCGCTGGATTGCTAAAAGTTTCTCTTTTTATATTGTTTATAATTTTTTTTATTCAAGTGATTTGTAAGTTACAAAAACATTTCCACTATTACAATAAGGGAGAATAATATGTTTGGCTTTAGTGAGATGGGGATCGAACTTGTCACGACACTGATATTTATTGTTATGTGTTTATTATTAGTTATTGGTATTCCCTTAGCGTTTTTAACCGGATTAATAGCAACACTTCTTGCGGTAGGTTGGTTTTCTCCCGATATTCTTCCGATGATCGTAAATCGTGTTTACGGGTTTATGACAAGCTATTCATTATTAGCAGTGCCTATGTTTGTACTAATGGCCTCTCTACTAGATAAAACCGGAATTGCTAAAGATCTATATAATGCAATGTGGTTAACAACTAGGAAATTTCGTACTGGCGTTGCCTTACAAACAGTATTAATCGGTGTATTCTTAGCTGCAATGTCAGGGATTATCGGTGGAGAAACAGTATTACTGGGACTATTGGCTTTACCACAGATGTTAAGACTGGGTTATGATAAAAATCTAGCAATTGGTACTGTTGTAGCCAGTGGAGCATTGGGTACAATGGTTCCTCCAAGTATTGTATTGATTATTTATGGGTTGGTTGCTTCGGTTTCGATTGGGGATTTATTTACTGCCAGCTTCATTCCTGCTTTTATGTTAGCTGCAATGTATATTTTATATATTATTATTCGCGGTAAATTAAACCCTGCGATGCTACCTGATATTCCTGATGAGGAAAGAAATCGACCTATTTCTAAAGAGGAACGTAAAAAAGCCCGCATTGATATTGCATTACCTGCCATGATAGCGTTATTAGTGTTGGGTAGTATTTACGGAGGAATTGCTTCAGTCACTGAGGCTGCTGCTGTAGGCGTAATAGCAGTGCTCTTAGTTTCTATCTATCGGAAAGAGCTTAATTTAACTATTGTTAAGGAAGCTTCATATACCACTATGCAGACTTGTGGCATGATTATGTGGATTGGTATAGGCGCTTATATCTTAGTTGGCGTATATAATTTAGTTGGAGGTAACCATTTTGTTGAGTCATTGCTTGTAGGTTCGGGCTTACCGCCAATTGGAATTATTCTGATTATGATGTTGATTCTTTTTGTATTAGGGTTATTTTTAGATTGGATTGGGATCGCAATGTTAACTATGCCAATTTTTGTTCCAATTGTGCAGAATCTAGGCTTCGATCCGATTTGGTTTGGTGTTTTATTTTGTGTCAATATGCAAGTTTCTTTTTTGTCTCCACCTTTTGGTCCCGCTGCTTTTTACCTACATAGCGTAGCACCGGAAGGAATTGAATTAGTTGATATATTTAAATCAGTTTTACCGTTTATTTTAATTCAAATCATACTATTAACGCTATTGATTGTTTTTCCTGATATTGCACTTTTTTTAGTAAAATAAATTAATAAATAACACGGTATTAAAATTTACTACCGTGTTATTCATTTTTACGATCCCGCTTCCAAAAATAATCCTAAAGTCGTTTAAAGTGCGGTAGTTGTTGCGATGATAAAGCTCTTTAATCTTATAGCTGATCATTATGTCGTTAAACATACCGTTAGAATTGTTACTGCGTCTTAACCAAATTCCAAATTTTGGTTCAAGTGCGGTATTGCGCTTGCTTAAACAGGTTTCGGTGCAACAGTTGTTGGAATACGGGGCGGTAGAGTGGGCGCATTTAGGGTTGGATTCGCGTCAGATTCAACGCTGGTTGCAGCCGAAAAAAGAGTATATCGATCCGGTGTTGGCGTGGCAGGCGCAAAGTGCGGTCAATCAGGTGATCACAATTTTTGACGCTGACTATCCTTTTTTGCTGAAACAAATAGTCTCGGCACCGTTGATTATTTATCTGCAAGGCGATCGCAACTTATTGCACCAGCGACAAATTGCGATGGTCGGCAGCCGTGATTGTTCGGATTATGGCGAATATTGGAGCCGCTATTTTGCTACGCAATTGAGCCTGCAAGGCTATGTGATTACCAGTGGCATGGCGTTAGGGATAGATAGCTACAGCCACCGCGCAGCGCTGGAAAGCGGCGGTAAAACGATTGCAGTACTGGGTAGTGGCTTGAATCGGATCTACCCAAAACGTAACCAGTCATTGGCACAGCAGATTATCGAACAAGGCGCGCTGGTTTCGGAATTTATCCCTAATCAAGCGCCGTTGCCGGAGAATTTCCCTCGTCGTAATCGGATTATCAGTGGCTTGAGTTTGGGTACGTTGGTGGTTGAAGCCGATGTAAAGAGCGGTTCGCTGATCACCGCACGTTATGCTTTGGAACAAAATCGTGAGGTGTTTGCCCTGCCGGGGGCGGTTCAGAACCGATTTAGCCGTGGCTGCCACAGCCTGATTAAACAGGGCGCTTTGCTGGTGGAAAGTTATCAGGATATTTTGGAAAATTTATCCGCTTATCCATCACAATCCGAAATGTTAACACCTATTCACCCAGTTGTGCCTGACACAGCAAAAATTAAACCATCACTAATACAGCCGGTGCAACAACTTACAAAAAATGAGAAAAGTGCGGTGGCCTATCCCGAACTGTACCGTCATATTGGCTATCAAGCAATTAGCGCCGATGATTTGGCAACTGCACTTAATTTGCCGATTTCGGAGGTTCTTTCGCAACTGTTGGAGTTGGAGCTGGAGGGGGCAATTTGTACGGTCAGCGGTGGTTATTGTCGTTGTTAGAAATACGTTGTTTTGTGTGTGTTAGTGTGTAAAATTAAAAATTGAATTAGGTAGGATTATGCGATCAAGTGATCTCATCAAGGAACTTAAGGCAAACGGTTGTGAGTTTATTCGGCATGGAAAAGGCGATCACCAAATTTGGTATTCTGCGAAAACCAATAGACGATTTTCTGTACCTCATCCCAAGACTGATTTGCCGATCGGTACATTAAAATCGATTAAAAGATCAGCAGGAATTTAATCCCATATTTTAGGAGAAGAAGAGATGTTATTTACCGTTGGGGTCGAATACCCTAAAAATGACAATGAGGCTTATGGAATGATAGTTCCGGCACTGTTTAATGAGCAGTATAGTTGCTTTAGTGCGGCTGATAGCGTTGAACTGATTCCTGAAATGGTGAAAGATGCGATTACAACGATTTTGGCGGATATGCTTGAAAGTGGTTTTGATGTGATGTCTATTCAAGATAACGGATTTATTGAATATCAAAAAGTAGTGGATTTTGATCATATTGATACTTGGTTGCTGATTGATGTTGATGTCAGTGAATATATGGGGAAAAAACAGCGAATCAATATCAGCCTTCCGTCGTATTTGATTAATCGGATCGACACTAAAGTTGGCGCTAGTGGTGGTCGCTATCGTGATCGCAGCCATTTTTTAGCGGTGGCATCACAACATGAATTAAGCGCGTCGTCTTAAAATGGTTATCTTTTGCCGAGCAATCTGATTCGGGTTAAGATAGTGCTATTCATCACTATTATGGGTTAAACCATGACTAAATCCCCGCTTTTTGAAGCCCCGCACCATACCGAGTTTTGTCCAAAGTGCGGTGCGCCGTTGCAATTGAAACAAGGAAAAAAGGGGCTGTTTTTAGGCTGTTCGGCGTATCCTGCTTGTGATTATTTAAAACCGCTGCAAACAAGCGAGGCCAAAATTTTGAAGGTTTTACCGCAGGCTTGCCCGCAGTGTGGGCATTCATTGGTATTGCGACAAGGGCATTACGGCATGTTTATCGGTTGTAGCCATTTTCCTGAGTGTCATTATATTGCACATGAGCAAACTGAAACCAACGAGGCTCAGCAGCAGTCGATTCCTTGTCCGGTTTGTGGTAAAGGACATTTACTGGCTCGGCGCGGGCGGCAAGGAAAAACGTTTTATGGTTGTGATCAATTTCCGCGTTGTCGTTTTAATCTGCCACATAAACCGGAAACACAGCCTTGTCCAAAGTGCGGTTATGGTCTATCGTTCCAACAGCAAGATGGTCGTTACCAATGTTGCAATAAGGCCTGTCGCCACCACTTTCAACGTGACTAGATTATGAATTATACCATTCCCCAATTAGCCAATTATATTAAACAACAACAGGTTATTGCGTATCCTACGGAAGCGGTTTTTGGTTTGGGCTGTGATCCGCGCAGTGAAAGTGCGGTGCTGAAATTGCTAGCATTAAAACAACGCCCGCTTGAAAAAGGGTTGATTTTGGTCGCACCGCACTTGGATTTGCTGCTGCCGTTTATCGATCAAAGCCGATTAAGCCACGAACATTGGCAACGCTTGCAAGCGGAATATGATCGCCCGATGACTTGGCTAGTACCGAAAAGTGCGCTTACACCCACTTTTTTAACTGGCGAATTTGACAGCATTGCGATTCGTTTGTGTCGTCATCCTGCGGTGACCGAACTTTGTGAAGCGACGCAAACAGCACTAACCTCAACCAGTGCAAACCTAAGTGGCATGCCGCCTTGCCGCACTGCTCAAGAGGTACGAGCGCAATTTGGCGTCGATTTTCCGGTGTTGCAAAGTGCGGTGGGTGGCGCGGAAAAACCATCGGAAATTCGAGATATTTTGACCAACCAACAGATTCGAGCATAAATATGAGACAACAATTAACTGTCAGCCATGAGATTGAGCTGCAAGTCATTCAGGAAAGCGATGCTGAGTTAATTTTTGATGCTATCGACCATAACCGCACTTATTTAGGGCGATGGTTGCCATTTGTGGCATTGACTCGCGAAGTGGCTGATTCTTTGGCATTTATTGATTCGTTGCAACATAAAAAAGCTGAACAGGTGTTCAAAATAAACTATCGAGGTAAATTTGGCGGCTTGATTGGATTTAATATGGTGGACAGTCATAATTTAAAACTGGAAATTGGTTATTGGCTGATCGAATCGTTGCAAAAAAACGGGATTATCACGCGTTCGGTTGCAGCGCTGGTGGATTACGCATTCAGCGAATTAGCAATCAATCGAGTACAGATCAATTGTGCCGTGGCGAATGTCGCCAGCCAAAAAATACCACAACGGTTGGGATTTATTTTAGAAGGTGTCCAACGTGATGGAATTTTATTAACGAATGGTCATTTCGTTGATTGTGAAATTTACAGTATGTTAAAACGAGAATGGAAAAGACTATAAATGAACAAATATGCCGTGTGGGGCAACCCGATAGCACAAAGTAAATCGCCTGAGATTCAGCAGCATTTTGCCCAACAGCAAAATATTACGCTGGATTATCAGCGAATGTTAGGTGATGAAGTGCGGTTTGAACAGCAACTGGCGCAATTTTTTGCTTCCGGTGGACAGGGTTGTAATATTACGGCGCCGTTTAAAGAGCGAGCGTTCCGTTTGGCGGATTTGCACAGTGAACGTTGTTTAATGGCGGAGGCTTGTAATACGCTGAAAAAACTGCCTGACGGACGTTTATATGCTGACAATACCGACGGAGCCGGGTTGGTGACGGATTTACAGCGCTTAGGCTGGCTGCAACCACAACAGCGGATTTTGATTCTTGGTGCCGGTGGTGCAACTAAAGGCGTATTGCTGCCACTATTGCAAGCCCAACAACAGATCACGCTGGCAAACCGCACTTTAGCAAAAGCACAACAACTGGCGGATAAATTTCAATCTTACGGCAGCATTAGAGCAGTCGAATTGGATCATATTCCCGTGAAGCCGTTTGATGTGATTATCAATGCCACCTCGTTAGGCTTACAAGGAAAAGTGGTTGAAATTAAATCTAAAATTATGCAAAAGTGCGGTCTGGCATATGATATGCAATATGCCAAAGGTTCAGACACGCCCTTTATCGCTTGGGCGAAACAGTGCGGCACAGCTCAAACCACCGATGGCATTGGCATGCTGATCGGACAAGCGGCGCACGCATTTGAAGTGTGGTTTGGGGTGATGCCGGAGGTTTCAACGCTATTAAAAAACCTAAATTTGTGATCCAGATAGATTTTTGGTTATATTAATGTTACATAATGACGGTTATGTAAATATTTTCATAGTACAATCCCAGTGTATTAGATAGTTGTTATCTTTAATTTAAAGTATAAATTTAAAACATAGGGAGCATATCATTATGAAAGAGATAAACAGCGGTGGCAGCAAGTTTTTACGCACAGTCGAATGGCTTGGAAATGCCTTACCACATCCCGTCATTCTATTCTTCTATTTTATTGTAATCCTACTTATATCTTCTGCACTGGGTGAATATTTTGGTGTATCAGTGTCCGATCCGCGTCCAGAGGGAGCTGCCGGACGCAGTGCGGATGGCATGATTTATGTGGTTAGTTTATTAAATCAAGATGGCATCATTAAAATTTTGACCAATTTAGTAAAAAATTTCACTAGTTTTGCGCCACTCGGTACGGTTTTAGTTGCCTTGCTTGGGGTTGGAATTGCAGAAAAAGCCGGATTACTTTCTGCTGGAATGCGTCTAGTTGTGATGAAAGCACCCAAAAAATTGACAACTTTAGCGATTGTTTTTGCAGGAATTATGTCGAATACTGCGGCAGAATTAGGATATGTGGTATTAATTCCGTTGTCGGCTATTATTTTTCACTCGTTAGGGCGGCATCCGTTAGCCGGTTTAGCGGCAGCTTTTGCCGGAGTATCGGGTGGATATTCTGCCAATTTATTACTTGGCACCATTGATCCACTATTAGCCGGGATAACTCAACAGGCAGCACAAATTATTGATCCGAGCTATACCGTCGGTGTTGAGGCTAATTGGTATTTTATGTTTGTCAGCACTTTTGTGATTTCAATTATCGGTTACTGGATCACCGAAAAGGTGGTCGAGCCGCAATTAGGACCTTATAATGTAACTTTAGGCAGTGATGAAATCGCAGCAAAGCAATCCTCTCAATTAACCTCGATAGAAAAGAAAGCCTTATATTATGCAACAGCCACTTTTCTGTTTTTATGCGTTTTATTGGCATTAAGTGTGATACCGGAAAATGGTATGTTGCGGGATCCACAAACAAAATTAGTTAGCGGTTCGCCATTTTTAAAATCAATAGTTGTTTTTATTTTTATATTGTTTGCTATTCCCGGTATTGTTTATGGTTGGATAGCAAAAACAATACGCACAAATAAAGATGTGGTTGATGCCATGGCGGAATCCATGAGTACACTAGGTTTATATTTGGTGATTATTTTCTTTGCGTCTCAATTTGTCGCGTTTTTCAATTGGACTAATATTGGTCAAGTTATTGCGGTAAAAGGTGCTAATTTCTTAAATGAAATAGGATTGCATGGTGGTTTGCTGTTCATTGGGTTTATTTTAATTTGCGCTCTTATTAATTTAATGATTGGCTCTGCTTCTGCACAATGGGCTGTTACAGCCCCGATTTTTGTGCCAATGCTAATGTTGGCAGGTTATTCACCGGAAATTATTCAAGCAGCTTATCGTATTGGTGATTCTGTAACCAATATTATTACGCCGATGATGAGTTATTTCGGTTTAATTATGGCAACAGTAATCAAATATCGTAAGGATGCTGGAGTAGGGACCTTGGTTTCTATGATGTTGCCATATTCGATAGCATTTTTAGCAGCGTGGTCAACATTGTTTTTCTTATGGGTATTTATCTTTGGTTTACCTGTTGGTCCTGGATCACCAATTCATTACCCTAGTTGAATATAAAATAAAGGCTCAAAATTTTGATTTAATTTTGAGCCTTTTGCTTCAGATATGAGTTTTAAAATTTACCCAAAAACTTTAAAACGTTGTTCATCATCCATATACGTTTTTTCACCGGCGGCGGCTTCGATGCTGCCAAATGGCATTTGGGCGCGTAGTTTCCAGCTTGCCGGAATACCCCAAGTTTTGGCAACAGTTTCGTCGATAATTGGGTTGTAATGTTGTAAGGTTGCGCCTACTCCGGCTTCTGCTAAGGCTAACCAAACTGCATACTGTGCGATGCCGCTGGCTTGTTCTGACCAAATCGGGAAATTATCGGCATAAGCAGCAAATTGCTGTTGCAAGCCGGTTACGACTTCTTGATCTTCAAAATATAATACCGTACCGAAACCGGCTTTAAAGCAGTTGTTTACTTTGGTCTCTGTGGCGGCAAAAGCTTCTGCCGGGATCATACTGCGTAATGTATCTAATACAATGTTCCATAGCCTTTCATGTTCTGCACCGAACAAAATAACTGCGCGGGAAGATTGTGAGTTGAAAGAGGACGGCGCTTCGCGTACAGCATCTTTAATTAAAGCAGTAAGCTGATCTTGCGATAATGTAACATTTTTACCGATACTATAAATTGAACGGCGATTTTTTTGTAATGCGTTAAATTTGGACATGGTGTTTTCTCCTGATTAAATGGACGTTTTTAGCATCTTATTTTGAATAATTGCAGTTGTAAATGGCGAAAATGTTGATGCATCATTTTATCACAGGAAATAATCAGGTATAAAAGTGCGGTTTGCAAGATAATTAACTGGCAATTAAAGCAGTTTGGTGGTTATTTTTTAAATCAAGGTACTTTTTTTAAATGAAAATTTACTATATAGTTCTCACCGTTAGATATTATCTATTCTTATTCTTTAAATAATGACAATAACTTTAGGAGGTTGAGGTATGTCTCAACATAATGCAGGTATGCCGTCTTCACGTGAGACATTTTCCGGACGCCGTGCTTTTATTTTTGCGGCAATTGGATCCGCGGTTGGGTTGGGAAATATTTGGCGTTTCCCTTATGTGGCTTATGAAAATGGCGGCGGCGCATTTATTTTACCGTATGTTGTCGCACTGTTGACAGCCGGGATTCCATTGCTGTTTTTAGATTATGCTATTGGGCATAAATATCGTGGTTCACCGCCATTGGCATTTCGTCGTTTATTTGGCGGCATGGAAACCATCGGTTGGTGGCAGGTGATGATTTGCGTGATCATCGGGTTGTATTATGCCGTGATTATCGGTTGGGCGACGTCTTATACTTTCTTTTCCATTAATCATAGTTGGGGTGCGGATCCAAGTAGCTTCTTCTTTAATGATTACTTGAAGATGTCGAGTGAGCCGGGTGTTAGTTTTGACTTTGTGGCATCGGTAACCTGGCCTTTATTGGCGGTTTGGTTGGTCTCTATCGGTATTTTGGCATTAGGGGTACAGAAAGGTATCGCAAAATCGTCATCAATTTTCATTCCATTATTATTGTTGATGTTCCTTATTTTGGTGGTGCGTTCGCTATTTTTACCGGGCGCAGTGCAAGGGTTGGATACGCTGTTTACACCGGATTGGTCAAAATTAAGTGATGCTTCGGTTTGGGTGGCTGCATACGGGCAGATTTTCTTCTCATTGTCAGTCGGTTTCGGCATTATGTTGACTTATTCGTCTTATCTGAAGAAAAAAGAAGACTTGACGGGTTCCGGCTTGGTGGTTGGTTTTGCTAACAGCAGCTTTGAAGTATTGGCGGGTATTGGGGTGTTTGCAGCACTTGGTTTTATGGCAGCAGCGGCAGGTAAGCCGGTTTCTGAAGTGGCAGCCTCCGGTATTGGGCTAGCATTTATTGCCTTTCCAACCATTATCTCTCAAGCACCATTTGGCGAATTAATTGGAATTTTATTCTTCGGCTCGTTGGTATTTGCCGGCTTGACTTCGCTTATTTCAATTTTGGAGGTTATTATTGCATCAGTGCAAGATAAATTGGGGATGGGACGCGTGAAAGCAACACTGATTGTTAGTGTGCCAATGATGTTGGTTTCAGTGTTGTTATTTCCAACGACAACCGGTTTGTCGCTACTTGATGTGGTCGATTCCTATGTTAATAACTTTGGTATTGTGGCGGTTGCGTTGATTTCTGTCGTGTTCTTGGTTGCCGGTATCAGTGCGTTGCCAAGTTTGCGTAATCATTTGAATGCTTCCTCTTCGTTTCGCTTAGGACGTAAATGGCAACTCTTTGTGGGTGGTGTAACCCCGGTTATGCTGGGCTATATTTTAATTACCGAGATTGTAAAACGTTTGTCAGAAGGCTATGGTGGCTATCCAACTTGGTTTGTGAATACCTTTGGTTGGGGCATGGCAATCGGGATCGTGGTGATTTCATTCTTGTTATCGCGTTTGAATTGGTCAAAACGTTCCGGATTATATCAACATGATATTGATGGTGCGCCAGTGGCACCACCGATTTTGGATCGCCAATTGGATTATAAAGTGATTAAATTACGCGAGTCCGCTGGTTTGAGTGTAGCAACGCAAGATGGACCGGTTAATCAAATGACGGATAAAGAGTAATAGGAGAAGAAAAATGAGTACTTCAGCAATTATTATGATGGCTATTGCGTTAGTGATTATCTGGGGTGGATTGATTGTGGCAGTGAAGCGCTTGCCGGAAGAGAAATCCGAAGATTAAATATTAAACAATAAAAATCGGCGATAACCTGCAATTGAGTAAGTTATCGCCTTTTTTATACCCGAAGAGCGGTATTTCGGATAAAAAACCATCGCTTGATAAAAAACAGAAAAAAAGTGAGAAAAAGGGGTTGCAAAGAATTTCTGAATGTCTATAATGCGCACCTCACAACGACGCAGCGTTCTGAATGGAAGCGAAGCGGTTGTGACTGCTCTTTAACAATATATCAGACAATCTGTGTGGGCACTTGTGCAAGACATTGGTGAAGTCTTACTGAGTTTCAGTGGGACGTAAAAAATAAACTAAAGTCTTAATGAGTGCTGATAGTAAATTCATAAAAATTTGTATTTAGGTCAGAGATTCATTGAGCGATTGAACTTGAATTGAAGAGTTTGATCATGGCTCAGATTGAACGCTGGCGGCAGGCTTAACACATGCAAGTCGAGCGGTAACG
>NZ_SMCP01000003.1 GCF_004342725.1 Testudinibacter aquarius
TCACCCGTGATGTTTGAACGACAAAAGGCAAATACTAAAATGCTTTTTAATTAAAACCAGTCTTAAAATTGTTGCAGGAAATTGAACTATTACACTTAAAAAATTGAGCATATAACGCCTCTCGTATGATAATTAATTTCGCACTTATCATAGAAAAAAAGACACTATATAGCCTGAGAGAGAATTTTAGAGAAAATAAGAAATATTCCTAGATTAACGGGTTTTATCTTAATTTTGTGAAGTAAATCACATAATTTTATTTTATTATCCCTGCGTATGCCTTCAATTCAATCGATTATCATGCTAACGAGAGTGCGCCGTAGCAATAGGGTATATCACAATAAAAAAACATAGCCAGCAAATCAGGATTGGTCGCCAATTTGCCAGCTATGTTAAATAGTCTGTTTTGTTACAAATAACACCAAATTTTAAATATTATCAATAGGATAAGAAATTATAACCCTTTCGGAATGCGAATTTTCTGCCCTGGGAAAATTTTATCCGCATCTTTGATCACTTCTTTATTGACTTCAACGATCTTAGTGTATTTTGCGCCGTTGCCGTAGGCTTTTTCGGCAATTTTCCATAAGGTGTCGCCTTTTTCAATCACATAAAACTCATCGTCAGAGGCTAAGGCTTCGCCGCTGGCAATGGTGACGCCTTCGGCTTCCACTTTGGTGATCCCGGCAATATTACCCGCCATCAGAATGGCTTTTTCTAAGGCTGACGCGTCTTTTGCTGTGCCTTCAATTTTTGCCACACCGTTTTCAACTTTCACTGCCACGTTTTCCACGCCGGGGTTATCTTCACTGATGTGTTGTGTTACCGCACTTGAAGCTTCTTCTTCTTTGCCGAAGATTTTCTTACCGATGTTGCCGACAAAATCAAATAATCCCATAACTTTTCCTTAATTATTAATTTATTAATATTAACGACTTGCCTGATAAAACCTTGACAAAAGCCGAACCGAACACAGTGTATTATCCGATCAGTTTCGACCGAAAGTAAAGCGAATTAAACCGAAAACGGATATTGAATCGGCGGATGTGATTGGTAACCCACCACCTTAAAATCATCCATCGTGACCCAAGTCTCCAAATCCTGTAATGTTTTGATCTGGGGATTGATCTCTAATCTCGGCAACGGCAGCGGCTCGCGCAGTAACTGCACCGTTTGCATCAGCTCCAGCTGATCTTCATAAATATGCGCATTGACAATTTTATGGTACGCCTGCCCGGCTTTATGCCCGGTGATCTGCGCCATCAACGCTAAAAAAATATAAACCTGAATTTGATTGAAATTTAAGCCGAGCGGCACGTCACAAGAACGCTGATAACTGGTGAGATGCAGCGTATCACCCAGCAATGAAAAAGTGTGGGTGTGCATACAAGGGCGCAGACAGCCCAGTTCAATTTCTCCCGGATTATAAAATGTGATGATTTCACCGCGATCATCAATACCGTTCGACAAATTATCCACCACTTTTCGCAGTTGATCTAAATGTGAACCGTCCGGCTTGCGCCAGCTTCTGCCCTGCACGCCGTAAACCCGCCCCATATCGTCGTTGCCTTTGCGGTGCGGGCTGTTGAGCCAGACATGATTGTCATTGGCGTTGGCATCCCAGGTTTTGGTGCCGAGTTTGCGGAAATCGGCAGCATTGTCATAACCACGGATATAACCTAAAAATTCGGCAATCGCGGCTTTCCAATAGCTTTTGCGGGTGGTAATCAATGGAAATTGGTTGTTGGCGACATCGTAACTCAAATCGGCATTGATCACAGTTAAGCAGCGTTTACCGGTACGTTTGTTGCCAATCCACACGCCATGATCCACGATCCGCCGGCATAAATCCAAATATTGACGCATATTTTTCTCCTCCAAAACCGCACTTTTAGGCGTGCACTACTTTACTGACCGCCGATAAGCCCAAACGACAATCAGTGCGCCGATCAACATCATCGGGGTCGATAAAATTTGCCCCATTGAAATTTGCTGTCCGAAAAACAATCCGAGATGTTCGTCCGGTTCACGGAAAAATTCGACGATAAAACGGAATAAACCATAGAAAAATAGAAACAGCCCTGCTATTGAGCCCGTCGGACGCGGTTTTTGGATAAACCAATTCAGAATAAAGAATAGCACCACGCCCTCTAACAAGGCTTCGTACAGCTGCGACGGATGGCGCGGCAAGTAACCGCCGGACGGAAACAAGACTGCCCAAGAGACATCAGTCACCCGCCCCCATAGTTCGTCATTGATAAAATTACCGATACGCCCCATGCCCAAGCCGAACGGAATCAACGGCGCCACAAAATCGGCAGTTTGCCAGAACGGGCGTTTTTGTAAACGGGCGGTGATAATCATCGCAACAATCACCCCGATTAAACCACCGTGGAAAGACATCCCACCTTCCCACACCCGAAACAGATAGAGCGGATCCTGTAAAAACAAGTCGAAATGGTAGAACAGCACATAGCCGATTCGCCCACCTAAAAATACCCCTAAAAACCCATTAAATAACAACGAATCGACCTGATCGACTGTCCAACCACTGTTGTGCTGCTTGGCGCGTCGCACCGCCAGCCAACGGGCAAAAACAAAGCCAATTAAATACATCAGACCGTACCAGCGCAAGCCAATTGGACCGAGTTCAAAAATAACCGGATCAAAATCCGGAAAGCGAAGATACGAATTCATACGATTCCTTGCCGATAAACACTTAACTGAATAACATTTTTAGTGCCACCAATGACAACCAGATCGCAAACGCCTTTTTCAACGTCGGCACCGGTAATTTGGTAGTCATGTCTGCCCCAAGTTTTGAGGTGAAAAAAGAGACGACAGTAATTAATAATACCGCCGGCAAATAAACATAGCCGATCGAATAAGACGGCAGATCCGGTAGGTTCCAACCACTAACAATAAAGCTGATCATACCGGACAAGCCGAGCAACATGCCGCAAAATGAAGAAGTTCCGATCGCCCGCTTGATTTCAATTCCACGTGAATTCAAAAACGGCACAATGAATGCGCCTCCGGCAATACCGGCAAAGCTGGATACAATGCCGATCAACGTTCCACCAACCACACCGCTCTTGACCGTTAAGGGGCGATTGCCCGTTTCCCGTTTGATCGATAGCACCATTTTGGTTGCCAAATACAACACCATCACCGCAAACAGTTTGCTGGTGACCGCTTTCGGCAATTGGCTGATAAACAAACCGGAAATAAACACCGCGATCATTAACGACGGAATCAAGTATTTTGCCGCCTGCCAATCCACGTTGCCCAATTTATGATGGCGTTGTGCAGAAGAAAAAGCCGTGATCACAATGGTCGCAAAAGAACTGCCCAGCGCTACCGTCATCGACATTGCTTCCGGTACACCGATTTTCGGCAACAGATAGACCAACACCGGCACAATCACCAAACCACCGCCAATACCAAACAGTCCGGCAAGAAAGCCCGCTAAAGCGCCGGTCAACAGACAACCGATTACAAATACCGTCATTTGCGTTGTTCTCCTTTCTGCCGAGCGCTTCTTTCCTGATTGAACTTACGTTGTTTCCGTTGATAACGTGGTTCTTTTTTGCCTACATTCGTCGAGCGCTCATTGTCGCTAGGTGATGTAGCCGTGTCCTTAGTATTATTTGTATTCGTACTTGCAAGCGATTTATATTGGCTGGTGTGTTGATGCGATTTGACCGCACTTGCCCTGTCCGGTGCTGCCATTACCACGCTGGAAAACTCTTTCATCACTTTACGATAGACTTCTCGTTTAAATGAGATAACCTGCCGCACCGGATACCAGTAACTGACCCAGCGCCAACCGTCAAATTCCGGCGTTTTAGTCGCCTGCATATTGATGCTGTCTTCACCACTGACCAGGGTCAATAAAAACCAGCGCTGTTTTTGTCCAATACACACAGGATTACCGTCATTGCGCACCAAGCGTTTCGGCAATTTATAGCGCAGCCAGCCTTTGG
This sequence comes from Testudinibacter aquarius, assembly GCF_004342725.1. GTDB lineage: Bacteria > Pseudomonadota > Gammaproteobacteria > Enterobacterales > Pasteurellaceae > Chelonobacter > Chelonobacter aquarius. Next base: position 3,987 of record NZ_SMCP01000003.1, read on the forward strand.
ATACCGCCAGAATTTTTACGTCCTGACGGCTCAAGCCAACCTCTTCATACAACTCGCGATACATCGCCTGCTCCGGCGTTTCGCCGTTGTTGATGCCGCCCTGAGGAAACTGCCACGAATTTTGTCCGCAACGCTTCGCCCACAACACCTGTCCTTGTCGGTTACTGATAATAATCCCGACATTTGGCCGATAGCCATCGAAATCGATCACCGTCGATCCCCTTAAATCGTCTAAATTTTTTAAATGGTGTTGATTGTTTCATAATATCGAAAACGATACAACAATAACCGCGTAAAGAGTGAGATGGATTTTATGTGACAGTTTTCAACTTCTATTTCAGATTGTAAATATTAACAATGATAAGATAATTCTCCGCTCCACTGTGGATAACTCTGTGTGTAATCGTAGGAAGTATTGTTGTCTAAAAACAACTGAGAGCTGCTGCTGCCTTTTGCCATAAGGATTTTGCTTTAGGTTGTCGATTGATTAAACAAATGCTTAATTGATCGACTTGCCGTCTGTTTTTACCCTGCCAAGTGGCAGACAATTAAAAAGAAATGTTTATTTCTGATCCGAGTCTTGCACAAATATGCTGCAATTAAAACAAAAAAATAACATTTCTCACCATCCTTGAGTTATTCAGATTTTCTGTGGATAACACTGTGGCTGATTTCGGTATTATCATTAATAAATCCAAACACAAAGTAACTTATTTTAAATTTATCATTATAAATCAATAAATTAATACAAATAAAATGTTATCCCCACCGTATTTAAAAAGCAGGATTCCATACTGATTATTTCTTGAACAATAAAATTTGTATCTTTCACGCCTTACCGTTACAATACCGTACGTTATTTTCCAACTATTCACCCTATTTCAAACGGATATAAGATGACTACGCCACAATCAGAGTCGCAATTGCTGCACCGTGCCCACCAATTGGCTGGACTGCGACTGGCTGAAGTGGCTACGGAATACAATATCCAAATGCCAACCGATTTAAAACGTCATAAAGGCTGGGTTGGTATGCTATTGGAAACCGCACTTGGCGCAGAAGCCGGCAGCAAAGCACAGCAAGATTTTGCCGCACTTGGGATTGAGTTAAAAACGATTCCCGTCAATCAGCACGGATATCCGTTGGAAACCACGTTTGTCAGCTTGGCACCGCTCAGCCAAAACAGCGGTGTCGTTTGGCAAAACAGCCATGTACGTTACAAACTACAAAAAGTGCTGTGGATTCCGGTGGAAGGTGAACGCCAAATTGCACTGTCTGATCGTCGGATTGGCTCGCCCATTTTGTGGCAACCGAGCGCCGAACAAGAAGCTCGCCTCGCGCAAGACTGGGAAGAGTTGATGGATTTAATTGTTTTGGGTGGATTACACAAAATCAATGCTCGTATCGGTGAAGTGCTGCAATTGCGTCCAAAAGGCGCAAATAGCAAAGCATTGACCATGGGATATGACCACAATGGGCAAGCAATTAAAACATTACCACTCGGATTTTACTTAAGAAAGAGCTTTACTGCGGAAATTTTACAAAAGTTTTGTTCTACCTCAACTTTATAATACGAACTTTAGTGTATCTTAGCTGTCAAACTGTAGGGTCTGTTTCTCTTTCATAACTTGTTTATATTACCGAATTGTCACGCTGAATCATCATAGTAAATGAAAGACAAACAGCTCCTCCTATTGTTCCGCAACAATAAATAATAATTAACTAAAGGAAACCATTCATGGCAAAAATATTACTTGTCGATGACGATGTTGAACTTACTGAACTGTTGGCTGAAGTATTAAACATAGAGGGATTTGACGTTGAATTGGCCTATAACGGTGAAGAGGCATTGAAATTACTGAATTTCAGCCACGATATCGTCCTGCTAGATGTGATGATGCCGGTATTAAACGGAATAGAAACCCTAAAACAAATCAGAAAAAGTTTCTCCACACCAGTATTAATGTTAACTGCCCGTGGGGATGATATCGATCGCGTCTTGGGATTGGAATTAGGTGCTGATGACTATTTATCAAAACCGTTTAATGATCGTGAACTCGTTGCACGAATCAAAGCGATCTTACGTCGAACGCAAAACCAATCTACCGCACTCAGCGCCAGCAGCAACATTGAGAAAGACGACAACAAGCATCTCGAATTTGGCGGCATTACCCTTTATCCGGGCAGACAACAGGCGCTATATTTAGAACGTGATTTAGATTTAACCGGTACTGAATTTGCACTATTGCAAATATTAATTAAGCATCCGGGACAAATACTGTCACGAGAATTACTCAGCTTAGAAATTTTGGGCAAGCGCCTGACACCGTTTGACCGTGCAATCGATATGCATATTTCTAATTTGCGTAAAAAACTGCCAGAACGTGCCGACAATCTACCATGGTTCAAGACACTACGCGGACGAGGCTACTTACTGGTCACTGAAAAATAAGTGAGCAATGATCAGAATAGCGTGCCAAACAACACGCTATTCTTTTTTCAACGCACCCAATATGAAACTATGTCATGAAAACTCTGCGTAAGTTTTTGCGTTTGCTTAATTCAATCAATGTGCAAATCTTTTTTCTTTTTTGGTTGATTTGGTTGGCTTTTTTTGTTTTGATGGGATTTGCATTCTTTATCCCAACCATGGACGCACGCAATTACACCGAACTCTCCACTGATGAGGTTAATCTCTATCAGTTTGAAGTGATCAAACTAACAAAAAACAATATTCTATACGATTTGCAGTACCAAAAAAGTCCCCACAGCAGCTTACCTAGTGACAGGATTGGACATATTTCAGCCCCAAGAAAGCCGGTATTACTGGATCCCAATGATTTTAATAAGATCATCGGTAATCTGGATTACAATGAAAGCAGTCAGCTATATCAGTTTGCCAATCGCTCAAATAATCCACTGTTGCCACAAAAACGTCGGTTTTATAATCAAGATATTGTCGGCCCGTTTATCTCGCCCTATCCTCTTTCAGAAGATCGTGAGCCTTATTTGTTGTATTTTATTGATACCGTCGATCCACAACGGGAATTTATCAATTTTTTCTTTGATCACCCACTAATCATGCTGTTCTTATTAATGGCGACCAGCACACCACTGCTGCTTGGGCTCATTTTCAGTTTAACCCAGCCTATCAAAGAATTACGCAGCACCGCCAATGCCATCTCCACCGGAAATCTAAGCATTAATCCAATTTTAGAACAACGTGGATCAATGGAATTGCGTGAAGTTGGCAAGAGTTTTAACCACATGGTGATGTCCTTAGAAAGTATGATTAGCTCACAACAACGACTGTTATTGGATGTGTCGCATGAATTGCGCACCCCACTGACACGCCTGCAACTCGCCGCCGCTTTACTGCGCCGTCGCCAAGGTGAAAACAGTGAATTACAGCGGATTGAAACTGAAACCGAGCGTATGGAAAAAATGTTGAATCAGTTATTAACGCTCTCACGCCAACAAACCGCACTTCATATAAACCGAGAGGTGTTTCCACTGCCGAATATCTGGGAAGAAGTGGTCGAAGATGCCAAATTTGAAAGCCGTGAACGCCACTTTGAATTCAGTTTTTCACAGAATATCAAAAATCCTGAGAAATACTTTATCAATGGTAACGAAGATGTACTCGCCAGCGCATTGGAAAATATTATCCGCAACGCTTTCAAATACGCCCACAGCCGTGTGCTCCTGAACTGTAATATTATTGATAATAAACAACTTCAGATCATTGTTGATGACAACGGTGACGGCGTTGCCGAACACGAATATAAACAAATCTTCCTCCCCTTCTACCGCACCGACCAAGCTCGCGCCCGCACCACCGGCGGCACCGGCTTAGGTTTATCGATCGTCGCCAACTCGGTAGAACAACATAAAGGCACCGTCACTGCCGGCAAAAGCAGCCTAGGCGGACTCAGAATCACCATTCTGCTGCCATTGTGGCTCGATAGTTAAGGGATAAGTTATTGAATGTCAGACCGCACTTTGGAAAGTGCGGTTGGAGTTTACTCACTACCTGTGGGCATCAGAATTTGTAGTTAGAAGTAATTGAAATAGAACAAGTAAATTACCTATCGTGCGCCAAAGCCAGTCAACATTGTTTTTAATGTCTTGAACACAATTAGAATATCTAACCACAATGAAAAATGCTTAATATAGTAAAAATCATGTTCAATTTTTACTTTAGTATCGTCAACATCAGCTGCATAACCATGCACAACTTGCGCCCAACCGGAAATACCTGGCTTAACAATGTGGCGGTAACTATAAAACGGAATCTCTTGTTCAAATTGCTCAACAAAAATTTTCTGTTCAGGTCGTGGACCAATCAGACTCATGTCGCCTTTCAACACATTAAAAAATTGTGGCAACTCATCAATACGGGTTTTACGAATGAATTTGCCAATCCGTGTCACTCTCATATCACAATCAGAAGCAAATTGTGCTCCGTCTTTTTCAGAATCCTTACACATACTTCTAAATTTATAAATATTGAACTCTTTACCACCTTGCCCTACTCGTTTTTGGATAAACAAGGCTCCACCATCACTCTCCAAGCGGACAGCAAGTGCGGTAATCAACATAATCGGCAGCGTAATCGGAAATGTGCCCAACACCAAAATGATATCAATACTGCGTTTTATTAACGAATAAACCGGTGAAGGCAGCAATGATCCCAAATCATTTTCATACATATGCCTGATTTTCACACGCCCCGTCAACGACTCCTCTAGTTGGCGGGCGTTATAAACAGGAATACCGTGCAAAGTGCAGTCTGCTAGGAATTTTTGCCATTCTGCTGTCAAATCAGTGGAATGAAGATCTACTGCTATTGCATTAAAGCGACGCTCTAAATCAGGTTGTTCTAATTTATGCCAATTTACATTATCGATTTGTTCCAATGTCTTTGCCCGCCCAAAAGGAATATAGGCGATTTTCGGCACAATCCAACGTCTTGCTATAAAATAGCCTGAAAAACAGAATAATAAAGAAAGTATAAAGCTATTTATCAATAGATAAAGTGAATATTCCAAGCGAAAAAATAATAAAATGACAATCGCTATTGAATAACAAGAAATGATAGTTGAGAAAATGAAACTACTTGATTTATCTCCTGGATAACGCATTAAAACACGTAGAAACAGCGCAACCAGAATAAATGCAACACTTATCGCAAGAATGGTATGTATTCGTGTTTCAGAGCCGAACATGTCGTTACCCCATAATGCAAAAGCAGGTAAAAACACCGAGAATAAAACCCCTAAAGTAGACTGTACAGTTGTGCTAAAAAATAACCGTTCATACCAACGAGAGTGGCGTTTTCTAAATTGTCTATTTGTCATATTGAGCCTAGCTATTTACGTTTATAACGGATTTATAAATTTCAAGTGTTTTAGTCAGCATTAATTCATAAGTGAAATGTGATTCAAAAATATCTTTACCTGCATATCCCATTCTATCTCTTAACATTTTATTACCAATGAGTATATTTAATTTATCTGCTAAACAATTTATGTCCCCACGAGGGATTAAGTAACCATTCTTCCCATCCCAAACCGCTTCTTTTATACCACCAACATCAGAAGCAATTATCGGTAATCCTTTTGCCATAGCTTCAAGAATAGTAAGCGGCAATCCTTCCCAATTTGAAATCAATAAAAAAATATCGGCATTTACTAATCGTTTTTCAACATCATGACATTGACCTGAAAAGATAATTTTATCATCTAAAAAAAGAGACTTAGCTTGTTGTTTAACCATATTTAGTAAAACTCCATCGCCGACAAATTCAACTTGCCAGTCTAAATCTTTAACCTTTGCCAATGCAGCAACTAAATCAGTATAATTTTTAGGAATATCAAAACGTGCAACCATAATAAGTCTAATTATTTTATCATTATGTGGCATTTTTATTATTCGTCGATCAGTTGATATTCCATTATGTATAGTAATTAATTGCTCAGGCTTACCAACACCATGCTTCAAAGCTAAGTTACGATCATACTCAGATACGGTAATAATCTTTCCACCCAGTTTAGCCATGCTTTTTTCAATAAACCGATAGAACATTGCTGTTCTTTGTGCTACCCCATCAGTAAATGCCCAACCATGCGCGGTAAATATATATGCTAACCCTAACCGCCAAGAGGCAAGTCGTCCTAAAATTCCAGCTTTTGATGAATGTAAGTGTACAATATCAGGTCTTAAAATTAATAGATGTTTTTTAATTTCAAAATAACATTTAAAATCCTTAATAAGATTAATTTCCCTTACTAAATTTTTAACAATAATACACTCTAAATTTCTTTCTTTAGCTTTCTCAACAACAATCCCTGTTCCCCCAATGAGAATCGTAACCTGATGTCCTTTATTCTGTATTCCTTCTGCTAAATCTAATAAGTGAACATTTGCGCCGCCAATCACATCTGAACGAGTTATCACATAGACAATTTTCATTATTTATTACCTTGATATAAATTAATCCATCGTGTGGCTATAACATTTAATGAATAATGCTCCATAATATATTTTCTGGCTTCACTTCCCATGCTATATCTAATATTATCAGATAAATTAATTACTTTGACCATAGCATTAGCCAGCTCATTAGAATTTTGCCTAGTAACCAAATACCCATAATTATCCACAACCTCCTTCGTTCCACCACAATCAGTTGCTACCACGAGGCGCTCACATAGCATAGCTTCTGCTAGTACCAATCCAAATCCTTCATATTTAGAAGACAAAACAAAGCAATCACAAGCACTCATTAGAGCTGGAATGTCTCTCCTTAACCCCAAAAAATAAACTGAATGACTGATATTAATATTTTCTGCTAAAGAAATAAGCTCTTCTTTTTGCTCACCTTGTCCAACAATTGCCAATACAGCCCTAGGATTCTTATTTAATACTGATGTGAAAGCGTTTAATAAATTAGGATAATCTTTGGCATCGGTCAATCTGCCGACGGCAAGAAATAAAAAATCACCCTCAGTAATATTTAATTCATCTCTTATTAATTCTCGTTGTACCTTATTAAATACAAATTTATCGGGGCTCACACCATTCAACATTGGAATCATTTTATTACTTGGGCTTGCGCCTTTTTGAATGAAACACTCTACCGCCTCTTGACTGACATTAGTATTTAAGTCTGATAAAAAATCAGTTATTCTATAAGCTAACATCCTTATATGTCGGCCTTCATTTGTACTGTGGGCAGTACAAATTAGTTTTTTCATAGGGGTAATAATTCTTAGCAATCGAGCAAATAAATTAGCATGAAACATATGGCTATGCACTATATCCGGATTGAATTTATTAATGACCTTTTTTGCCTGCACTAAAGAATGAATCAACCCAAAGATATTTTTCTTCATATTTAATGAATATATTTCTATATCTTTAGATATTGGTGATACTATCTCTTTACCTGTTAAAGAAATAATTGCAACATTATTACCCATTTTATGGAATTCATCTGCAAGATCACAAACTTGACGCTCTGCCCCCCCCATACCAAGACCTGTTATGATTAATAGTATTCTCATAGCTCTTTTATCTTCCTTCGATATTCAAAATGAATAATATATATTACGTACCAACATACTAGCCGTTATAATTACGATAAAATAAGAATAACTTTTTAATAAAATAATCAGGTAGCCAGCTAATAATCCACAATATAACTTTTAATATTTTATTAATCCTAGCTGTTTTAAGAATATGCCTTGCTTTTTTTGATTGTTTATTCAACAAACTATAAGTAATATAGGCTAATTGTATACGACGATATTCACTCGGATAATCGCTACATAAACGCTCACCAAAATCCTTTAACGTCATTTCAGCTAATTCTTGATAATGAGCAGCATTTTTTATCTGAGAAGAAAAATGTGTTAACCGAACATGAGCATCATCTGACACCGAAACTATTTGATGTGCATATGATGGAACTCCATATCTCTCAGCAATTTTCCACCAAAGTAAATGCTCACCACCGACTCGATTATCTGGATATTGTAAACCTGTGCTTAGAAATTTCTTACGATTAAATACTGCGGTTAGGTCATCAATAATCACTTTATTCATATAGTCATCAAATGTTGCAAGTAAAAAGTTATTTTTAATCTGTTCCACCTGATATACTTTCTTAGTTGAGAATTGATACACCGGATAATCATCTTCTTCTAATTTAGATAATAGATTTGCTAAATACCTTACACTTCCTTGCATTAAAATATCATCATCATCAAGCATAAGCACCCAAGAGCAGGTGGCTAAATTAATCCCCTTCATGCGAGCAGGACCCGGCCCACCATTAACTGGCATTCTGTAAAAAATTAAATCTTGATACACACTTAAGTCCGGTGATTCAATACTTGAGTTATCATCAACAACAATAATCTCAACCTTATTATAAGTATCATCACGTTCAGCAATTACAGATTCAACTGCGCGAATAACTAAATCAGGTCTATTATAAGTTGGAATGACTACACTAAGAGTAAATTTATTCAAAGCAATATCCTTAATATATTAATAAGCTACCTATAGAATAGAAAGAGCAAAATGGAAAACATCACTATTTCTGCGGCTAGAAAAGCAATACACATACCTAGAGTACCTAATATAGGCACTAAAAAACTGGCAAGTAAACAAATAATAACCACATTGAGTATCATAACCTTGCTTGCAACATTTTCCTTACCAATCACGATAAACCATAGTATCGCTAATGCCATGCTACAAATGCGTAGAGGTAAAATCCATATTAGAATTTTTAATAGCTCCGCAGCTTCATGATACCCCTGTCCAAAAACCAAAGCCACTAGCCAATCTGCAAGATAAGTCACAGCACCAGAAAAGATAAGTGTAAGAATAAAAATTGTAATTACTGTCAGATTAACTATTTTTTTCGCTGATCGAAAAGACTCTAAATGTAATCTAACTAAATATGGGAAAAAAGCATTCAGTAATGGAGCTGATAATCCACTACTTGCTCTAACTAGCTTCTCTGCCGGGACAAAAGCCCCAACCATACTTGAGCCACCAAATATCCCTAGCAATGTCGACGCAATTGATCCCATAATGCTCTGAGAGCTTTTATAAAGAAATAACTCCCAACTTTCTCTTAATACTGTTATAGCACCCTTTACATTAATATGCCCACATCCGGTTTTACGTATCATAAATAAGGTTGGCAATATAGTATTTAGCCCACCCACAATAGCTTGGATAACTAACACAAGAAAGGCATCTTCAGGAGAAGATATCATTATAATAATAAAAATTACACCTAGACTACGCAGTGTTAAATCTAACAATGCAGGAATAATTAATTTTTCAATCCCAATGTAATACCATATTGGAGTAAAACCAAATGAAAACATTGATAATAAAATCCAGAAGAACCATTCATTAGGAATTACTGTTTCTCCAATTTGAAAAAGTATCAGAGCAGCAACAATAATTGAAATAAAAATCCCTAATAAAAACTTAGCTAATAAAACATCACTCACTAATTGTGAAAGCTTGTGCTTATTATCTCTGTATTTAACCACATTTCTTGCAGCACTAAAATTAAATCCAAACTCTATAAATACCGAAGCAATTAAAGCTATACTCAAAGCATAAAGTACTTGACCATAACTTTGCTGTCCTAGAGCACGAGCTAATATAGGTAGTTCTATAAGAGGAATGATCAGACCTCCTATTTGAGCTAACATTAGCCAAAAAGTGTTATTTATGACGCGGGACATAATTAAGTATGATCGATATAGCCACTAGTACAATACCCCATTCAGAAAGCTCATTACTCAATGGATGGAATAACCCCATAAATAAAAATAGAATTAAAATTGAAAGTGGAGTAAGCATTATCTCAAACCTTTCAAGAAACAACTCTTTCTTTTCAGTTACAAATCTTATCCCATGATACAGAGGATATATAAAAAATAATAAGTAACCTAAAAGCGAGATAACTCCTTCATCAGCTAAGATTTGCAAATAAGTCATATGAATAACAACCTTTTCACCATATTCATTAGCCTTTGTGCTACCAAAGCCACCGCCAAAAGGAAAATTATCGACTGCTTGCTGCCAACCTATTGATAACATTTCTAGGCGTGTTGTAGTATCTCCCTGAACTAAGCGAACTGCCGTCGTATTTTCCGGTGTTAATTTATTATCAATATTATTAATTTTTTCATTTTCAATATCTAACTTGTCCTGAATATTAGTTGAGGGGGTTACCAGTTGAATAATAGCATCATCATACTGTCCTCTAACCCAGCCTAATAATGTAGGTTGTATAGCAGCAAAAGATATACTGACAACTAACAATAAACAACAGTGTACTAATATTTGATTATTTTTTATTTTTTGTTTGTTAGTATAGGCTGCAATTATCGATAAGGTCAGCCATACAAGAATCATCCAAACGATTGCTGTACGGCTACCATCTAAGGCAATAATAAGTGCGGAGCTAAATGCTAACAAAAGATTTGAAAGTGATACTTTCTGCATACAACGCCAAGCTGCCACAGGCCAGATAAATGCACCAATTTTCCATATAACACCGGGCCAACTAGCAAGCCATCCCATACGACCATCACCTAATATAACCATAGCATCTAGATAACGGAATATAATAAAAGAAATTAAAGGTAACAAAGATAAAAAAAGTACTATATAAAGTGCTCTCTCTAATAAACCTGAGGAAATATAGGGGATTATCAGTAATATTAGAAGAATTGGTATAAAAAAAGAATATTTAATTAAGGTATATGCTCCCTTGCCATCATTTTCAAGCGCAGCAATTGCAATACCCAACATAAATAATAACCAAAATAAAAATATAAAATAATGGTTAAAAAAACCATACAAACGTTGATTAATTATTTTTAATTTACCTTTTACTCCATACAAGAAACTAATCAGTGCAATAAACAATAATAAAATTTGAGCAAGCCAAATAGCTCCGCTTCCTATATAAAGTTTTATAGTACTGAGCATAGAGAGGATGATAAAAGCAACAATTGAATAAATAGATAAATTTTGCATTCACATACCATAGAAAAAAATTGATTTCATAAATAATTCCTTTACCTTTCGGCATGATGTAAGTAAAACTATATTAACTGAATTCTAATCTTTTTATTATTTAACCAACCGCAACAAATACTGCCCATATTCATTTTTACTCATCGGTTTGGCAAGTGCGGTCAGTTGTTGATCGGTTAACCAGCCTTGCCGCCAGGCAATTTCTTCCAAACAAGCGACTTGCATGCCTTGGATATTTTCGATGGTACGCACAAAAGAAGCCGCTTCGTGTAGGCTTTCGTGGGTGCCGGTGTCTAACCAGGCAAAGCCCCGTCCTAACAATTGTACATTTAAGGAGCCGTCGTTGAGATACATTTCATTTAAGGTGGTAATTTCCAATTCGCCACGGGCGGATGGTTTGACTTGTTTGGCGAGCTCTACCACTCGGTTATCGTAGAAATATAAGCCGGTGACCGCCCAATCGGATTTTGGTACTTGAGGTTTTTCTTCGATGGATAAGGCTTTGTAGTGCTGATCAAACTCGACCACCCCGAAACGTTCCGGATCTTTCACTTGGTAGGCAAACACCGTTGCACCGTTGGTTCTGGCGACGGCTTTTTGTAATAACGGTGTAAAAGATTGGCCGAAGAAAATATTGTCACCCAGCACTAAACAGCAGCTGTCTTGCCCGATAAAATCTTCTCCGATAATAAAAGCCTGTGCCAAGCCGTCCGGACTCGGTTGAATGGCATATTGCAAGTTAATACCAAAATCGCAGCCATCGCCGAGCAAGCGTTTAAAACTCTCATTATCTTCCGGGGTGGTGATAATCAGAATATCTCGAATGCCGGCCAGCATCAGTACCGACAGCGGATAGTAAATCATCGGTTTATCGTAAACCGGCAACAGCTGTTTGGAGACACCGCGCGTGATCGGATAGAGACGCGTGCCGGAACCGCCGGCAAGGATAATGCCTTTCATATTCATTCCTTTTTTATACTTTTTATGCTTTTGTGCCCAAACGTTGCAAGCTATATGAACCGTCTAACACCCGACTCCACCATTTTTTATTGTTGAGATACCATTCCACGGTTTTACGGATGCCTGATTCAAAAGTTTCCTGCGGTTGCCAGCCCAGCTCACGCCCGATTTTTGCGGCGTCGATGGCGTAACGCACATCGTGTCCCGGACGATCGGTGACATAAGTGATCAAATCTTGGTAGCGAACAACCCCTTGTGGCTTATTAGGCACCAACTCTTCCAACAAGTTGCAAATGGTTTTTACCACCTCGATATTGGCTTTTTCATTGTGTCCACCAATGTTGTAGGTTTCGCCGATTTTACCTTCGGTCACCACTTTATATAACGCCCGCGCATGATCTTCCACAAACAGCCAGTCACGAATTTGCATACCGTTGCCATAAACCGGCAGTGGTTTGCCTTCCAACGCATTTAAAATCATCAAGGGGATCAATTTTTCCGGGAAATGGTATGGACCATAGTTATTCGAACAATTGGTGACAATGGTCGGGAAACCGTAAGTTCTTAACCAAGCCCGCACCAGATGATCGCTCGCCGCTTTGGAGGCGGAATACGGGCTGCTAGGGGAATAAGGGGTGGTTTCGGTGAACAGATCGTCCGTTCCCTCTAAATCGCCATACACTTCATCGGTGGAAATATGGTGAAAACGGAAAGCCTGTTTTTTAGCCGACTCTAGTCCGTTCCAGTAAGCTCTGGCAGCCTCCAGCAAAGTATAAGTGCCGACAATATTGGTATCGATAAATGCCGCCGGCCCGTCAATTGAACGGTCAACATGGCTTTCCGCTGCCAAGTGCATCACTGCATCAGGTTGATGTTGCTGAAAAATACGTTCAAGTGCGGTTTTGTCACAGATATCTGCTTGCTCAAAAACATAGCGTGGATTCGCTGCGATTTGTTCGAGGGATTCCAAATTGCCGGCATAGGTCAATTTGTCTAGATTGATGACACTATCCGCGGTCTCTTGAATAATATGGCGAACAACCGCCGAACCAATAAAACCGGCACCACCAGTAACTAAAATTTTCATAAAAATCCTTTAAAAGTCTATCAAAAATAGAATATTATCAATGACATCCTGTCGAAAAATTCCATTCCCTTAATAAACTCAAATTAATTGCGGATAAATCTTTCTCATTTTAGAAGAAATTAAAAAAAATAACAATTTTCTTGTATTTATATTTTCACACCAAATGATTACTATTCCTATTTAAAATAAAAAAGGAAAGCCATCTATATTTAAAAAAACTTTCCGAATCCGTCTGATGCAGGTATAATCTGCGCTTTGTTACGGTAACAAAGCAACCCCAAAACATTAAGCGTGGTGTTAACCGTCGCATACCGATAAAATTCAGTAAAATTTCAGAGGAAGGAATGGCTAAAGAAGATAGCATTGAAATGCAGGGAACGATTTTAGATACTCTGCCAAACACGATGTTTCGTGTTGAATTGGAAAATGGTCACGTGGTCACAGCACATATTTCCGGCAAAATGCGTAAAAACTACATTCGTATTTTAACCGGTGATAAAGTCACGGTTGAATTGACACCTTACGATTTAACTAAAGGGCGTATTATTTTCCGCAGTCGCTAAGCCTCCCCAAAAACAGCGCTGCCCATATGAAGACAGCGCCTGTGCTTCCCTTATCTGGTCTTCAGCGTAGCTAATTGTTGTAGTTTGCGACGTAAAAGTGCGGTCAAGATATTGAATACTAACAATACCAGCGACAGCAAGTACAGCGGTTTATCACCAAACACGCTATACGGTGTGGCAATGGTTTCTAATTTTAATTCTGTGGTTAATGTCGTCGCTTCAAATTGTGGCGCTTGCTGCAACACTTGTCCTTGATTACCGATAAATGCGGTAATGCCGGTATTAGTGGCTCGAATCACCGCTTTGCCGTTTTCCAACGCGCGCATTCTTGCCATTTGAAAATGCTGCCACGGTCCGATCGAGTCGCCAAACCAAGCGTCATTAGAAATCGTCAAAATAACATCACTATTAGCATTAGCCAAATTTTGTTGTAGTTGATTACCTAACACAATTTCGTAGCAGATCGCAGTTGCCAGCTTAACCCCCTTAGCAGTAAGCGGAGCTTGCAGGTACTCCCCCTGTTTAAAATTTGACATCGGTAAGTTAAACATACTGCCTAACGGTCGCAACAGGCTTTCTAGTGGCACATATTCGCCAAACGGCACCAGATGGTGTTTATTATAACGGTTAGTACTTGTTAACTGATAAGGATTATGTGGATCACCCAGCACAATCGCAGAATTATAAAAGCGGTCTTGCGACTCATCATGATAGACTGTGCCGACAATCAGTTCGCTGCCGCTGTTGTGTACCGCCGCCTGCCAATTTTGCAACAGTGGCTGTACTTGATTTTCCAGCGTCGGAATCGATGCTTCCGGTAGAATAATCAAGTCACTCTTACCCAAGTGCGGTGCGATTAACTGTTGGTAAATGTTAATCGTATTGCTGAAATAGTTCGGATCCCATTTTAGATTTTGCTCAATATTGCCTTGCACTAAGGTGATTGTAAGTGCCTTAGCTGAACTGCTGCTCTGCTTTGCGCTGGAATCCGCACTGATTTTTCCACCTGAATAAAACGCCGCAAACGCCAAACCCAATACCATCAATAACGAGCTGGCAGTCAATGCTAAAGTGCGGTCAGTACGGTTCAATCCTGCTTTGATGCTATTCATCAGCAGCGCTGCAATCCAGACCACAAAAAAAGTCAGCCCCTGCACCCCAAACAACGGAGCAATGCCATAGAACGGGCTATCGATTTGCGAATAACCAAATTGTAACCAAGGAAACCCAGTCATCACCCAACCACGCAGAAACTCAGTGAAGGTCCACAAAATCGCAAACACGACCGCACTTTTAATCTGAAAACGCTGGATCAAATAGGTAAATAGTAGAGGATATAATGATAAGTAAGCCGCCAGCAGCAACACGGCTAAATAGCTGAGGATTAACGGCACACCACCAAACAGATTAATGCTGACATGGATCCAATTGATGCCGAAAGCGAAAAATCCCAATGCCCAGGAATAGCTGGTATAAAGTGCGGTTTTGCACGAGCTTTGAGTGGCAAAAAAAAGCATGCCGATGACGCTGACATACGCCATTGGCCAATAATCAAAAGGCGAGAAAGCAAGCACACCGCTTGCTCCCAATATTAATGCGAAAAGTATTTTTATCATGGGGTGAGAATAAAGTATTTGCATGGCAAGTTATACATTTTCAGGAAATGCGGAATCCTCTTTGATCTGATCAGGCACTCTAAGTCGAAGTTGAATAATTTTACGGCTGTCGGCAGAGACCACTTTGAACAGCAACCCTTCCAGTTCAATCTCCTCATCACGGCTCGGCAGATAACCAAACGCCTGCATAATGACACCACCGATGGTATCGACCTCTTCCGAATCAAAATGCGTGCCGAATTTTTGATTAAAATCTTCGATATCCGTCAAGGCTGATATTGCATAGGCATGACGTGACAGTTGACGAATATCCGCCGCTTCTTCTTCGTCGAATTCATCTTCGATATCGCCGACAATCTGCTCCAAAATATCTTCAATCGTCACCAAACCGGAAATCGCCCCAAATTCATCAACCACAATGGCCATATGAAAACGCTCGGAACGAAACTCTTTCAACATGCGATCAACCCGTTTGCTCTCCGGCACTATCACCGCCGGGCGCAACACTGAAGACATATCAAATTCTGCTGCATTGGTGCGAGAAAACGGCAGCAGATCTTTTGCCAGCAGCAAGCCTTCTACATTGTCGCGTTCATCACTCACCACCGGAAAACGTGAATGCGCCGACTCAATAATCACGTCCAAGCAAGCATCCAATGACTGCTCTTTATTGATAAACACGATTTGCGCACGCGGGATCATAATATCGCGCACCCGCAACTCGGAGATCTCCATCACCCCTTCAATCATTTCACGGGTATCTTGGTCAATCAACTCATTTTGTTCTGAGTCGCGAATCACCTCGACCAGTTCTTTCCGGTTTTTCAGTTCCCCTTGAAACAAGCCACTGAATAGTGATTGGAAAAATCCTTTTTTTGAGCCTTGCTCTTGATTATCGTTGCTTATCTGTTCGTCACTCATCATATCTGTTTTTTATTAGGTTGGTTTATTAAAATACTCTTTGCCAAACTAGCATATTTTGCCCCGCTCCGCCAGCCGTTTGCCACCCAG
This sequence comes from Testudinibacter aquarius, assembly GCF_004342725.1. Lineage (GTDB taxonomy): Bacteria > Pseudomonadota > Gammaproteobacteria > Enterobacterales > Pasteurellaceae > Chelonobacter > Chelonobacter aquarius. Next base: position 20,306 of record NZ_SMCP01000003.1, read on the forward strand.
TAAACAAAAAACCAACCGCACTTTCATTTGGTTGGCTTTTTGTTTCAGTCAAGATTAACGCAATTTAATTTGCTTGCCGTTTCTTTTGCGCTCTTTTACCCAAAATCACAGTCACAGAGAATGCAACGACAAAAGAGATTAGCATACCGATCACATACATACTGATATCGTTCGGTTTAATCGAGATAATCCCCGGTAAGCCTGCGGCACCCAGCGCTTGCGCTTTAACATTGAACAGGGCGACAAAGGCACTGGCACAGCCGGCGCCAACCATTGCGCCGATGAACGGATAGCGATAACGCAGGTTCACCCCAAACATCGCCGGCTCAGTGATACCCAACAAGGCACTAATACCTGACGGCAACGCAATCCCACGGGTTTTAACATCTTTCATAATCACAAACACCGCCAAACAAGCAGCACCCTGTGCGATATTTGACATCGCTGCAATCGGGAAAATAAAGGTTCCGCCGGTGGTGGCAAAATCTGCCAACAATTGCGTTTCAATGGCGATAAAGGTTTGGTGCATCCCGGTGATCACAATCGGAGCATACAAAGCACCGAACAATGCACCACCGATAAAGCCTGCGGTATCATATAACCAAGTTAAACCAGCCCCCAACAAGAAACCGACTTCACGGGTGATTGGTCCCACAAAGCTAAAGGTTAGCAATCCGGCAATAAACAGCGCCAATAGTGGCGTTAGCAGGTTGTCCAGCACCGACGGTACGACTTTACGCAACGCTTTTTCTAAGGTGGCAAGAATCCAAGAGGCAACCAACACCGGCAATACCGAACCTTGATAACCAACACGCTCAATGCTGAAACCGAAAATATTCCAGTAAGCCAGTTTGCCTTCTGCCACCACGCTGGTGTAATTCCAACCGTTGACCAAATCCGGGTGCACCAGCAACATGCCCAGTGCCGCCCCCAGAAACGGATTGCCACCAAATTTGCGGGTTGCGGAGAATGCAATCAAAATCGGGAGGAAAACAAACGGTGCGTTAGCAAAGGTGTTGATCATTGCCGCCAAATCGGCCAGTTCAGGGTGCGTGTCAACCAGTGACATCCCTTCCACAAACAGGTCTTTTGCCATAAACACATTGGCAAGCCCCATCAACAAACCGCCGGCGACGATTGCCGGAATAATCGGCACGAAAATATCGGCTAAGCCTTTTACCAAACGTTGCAGCAAGTTTTGGTTTTGTGCACCGGCAGCAGCGACATCGCTCTTTGTCATATCGCCCATGCCTAACATACTGCTCATTTCCGCATGGACTTTATTCACCGTGCCTGAACCAAAAATAATTTGATATTGCCCGGCAACTGAAAACTGACCTTTTACGCCGTCAATATTTTCAATCGCTTCTTTATCGACCGCACTTTCGTCTTTCAAGACGATCCGCAGTCGGGTTGCACAGTGTGCCAAAGCACTGATATTCTCTTTTCCACCCAATTTTTCAATCACTTGGGTTGCAATTTTTACAAAATCCATCTGCCTCTCCTGTTATTTAACCGATAGTTTATAATCTGGGCAAGATTTTAACTAAAACGTTTTAGTTAAGCTACACATGAACTAAAACGTTTTAGTTAATTTTTTATTTTTGTGATCCAGTTAACAAAAACGCCTCGCAGAAATGGCGAGACAACAGAGGAGATTTGTCAAATTAAATGTAAATTTATGGTAAAAGTGCGGTCAGCCGATTAGTCGTTTAGGGACTGTTGTTCTTTGTTTATATTTTGAGCTACAGCCCCTAATACTTACAGAATAATAGGCTGAAATCTTGTAACTGCGGCCAAACATCCGCATCAAAGTCACGTTTGAGTTGGCGTTCGATCTCCGCCAGTTTCTGCAATAATCGGTACAAATCAACATAGCGCATGCGCCGGATTGCTTGGGTAAACAGTACCCGACGATTCTGCCAAATCCGTAAACGGTCAAATTGTTGGCGCAATTGTTGAGTTGGCAAAGGTTGACTGCTGTCAACCGCACTGTCGTTGGCACATAGCTGTAAAATAGTGGTCAGCTCTTTTTGTGCACTACGCAGCAAAATCAGCGGTTGAACTTCTTCATTTTGCAACGAATGTAAAATCCGTACCGCTCTTTTAGTTTTACCTTCCAACAGCGCATCCAGCCACTGATAAGGGGTAAACAGCGAGGCTTGCTCCACACAGGCTTTGACTCTGAGGTAGCTCAATTTGCCGTCGGGATACAGCAGTTTCAATAAATTCAAAATCTGTTTTAGCGCCAGTAGATTGCTTTCATAACTGTAACACAGCAGTTGCAGCGCTTCTTGCTCAATGCTCAGCTCTAAGATTTTTGCTCGTTGTTGCAGCCAAGCAGGAAGCTGTTCAAGACTGGGCGTTTGACAATTAACCAACACCGCACCTGTTGCCTGCTGTGCTGCATATTCGTTCAGCGCCACAAACCAGGTCTGTTTTTCAATTTGCAAATTGAAACGAGGAATTTGCAGCAGCAATAAAATATCGGAGTGCAACAGACCGATTAAGTGCAGCAGTTTTTTCTGCAACGCTTGACTGATGTTGTCTGGCAGCAGCAATATAATCAAGAGTTTGTCAGAAAAAAGCCCGCGCGATTGACAGGCTTGATACAGTGCGTCCCAATCTGTGGCATTATCAATTGCAAGCGGTAAAACCTCATCAAACTGCTGAGTTTTCGCTGCCGCTTTAATTGCTTGGCGCGATTCGTCCAGCAACAACCAATCCTGCCCCTGCAACAGGTAACAGCAAGCCACCTGTTGCTGAAGTGCGGTTGCCAGCTGCGCCGCTGTTACTCTTTTCACCGCCTGCCAACCTTCATTATGCTTATTTTACCGCCAGCTGATTTTGCAAGCTGATGATTTTAATCATCAACTGACGGGCAGCTTGCGCGCGCATGTCGTTATAAATTGCGTCCTGTTCAGCTGATTTAGCTAACGCAGCACGGGAATCATCAAAGAAAGTACGGGTATTTCTGATGTTGATTGGAAATTCACCACGTCCCGGAACGTATAAACTGGCAGACAAATTCAAAGTCAGCAGTTTCTCTGCTTCCCGTCCCTGCTTAAATACCGAAACTACAGCGGAACTAATTTGGCTGTTTTTCACTCTCAGCTCAGGCACTTCACCTTGCTCCACCAGTTGCACTTGATGTAGGTGTAGCTGATTGCGTACCTCCCGACTCAAATAGCCGTAAGGATCGCTGCTCTGCAATTTCATGGTTTGAAATGCCGGCTCAATTCCACCTTGATTGGCAAAATGAAAGCCACAGCCACTCAACAGCAGCAACGTGCACAACAAAACCCAAGCATTTTTTTTCAACATCATTTCAATCCTCATCTGAATGAGAAACCGCACTTTAACTTTAATCTTGGACAGCATAAAGTGCGGTCAAAGTTACTGATTATTTTGCTACAAAACTCAACAGTTTGCCCGGCACATAAATCACTTTGACAATATTCAAACCGTCTAAATGACGTGCGACATTGTCATCAGCCAGTGCGGTCTGTTTAATCGTGTCTTCCGCCGCATCGGCAGCAACGGTCAATTTACCACGCACTTTGCCGTTCACCTGCACCACGATCAGTTTTTCATCGTCAATCATCGCCTCAGCATCCGCCTGCACCCACGGTGCAAAGTCAATCGTATCGCTGTTGCCCAATTCGTGCCACAGTGTAAAACAGATATGTGGTGTGATCGGATACAGCATTCTGACCACCGCACTTAAGGCTTCCGCCATCACCGCACGGTCTTGCTCGCCGTCTAATGGCGCGCGGGTCAATTTGTTCATCAACTCCATAATCGCTGCAATTGCGGTGTTAAAGGTTTGGCGGCGACCGACATCATCGCTGACTTTGGCAATGGTTTTATGTAGATCACGGCGCAGCGATTTTTGATCCGCACTTAATGCGGACAGATCCAGTGCCGCCGTTGCCGGATTTTTCCGATATTCAAATACCAAATTCCACAAGCGACGCAAGAAACGGTTTGCCCCTTCCACACTGGCTTCTTGCCATTCTAAGGTCATTTCTGCCGGCGAGGCGAACATCATAAACAGCCGCACCGTGTCGGCACCGTATTTCTCCACCATTTCTTGCGGATCAATACCGTTGTTTTTCGATTTAGACATTTTGGTCATGCCGGTATGCACCAACTCATGCCCGTGTTTATCCACCGCTTTGGTGATTCGCCCTTTTTCATCTCGCTCAACGCTAACCTCGGTCGGCGATACCCAAATCCGCTCGTTGCTGTCGGAAATATAGTAGTAAGCATCCGCCAACACCATGCCTTGGCATAGTAATTTATTGACCGGCTCATCCGATTGCAACAAGCCTGCATCACGCAGCAATTTATGGTAAAAACGGAAGTATAACAAGTGCATGGTGGCGTGCTCGATACCACCGATATATTGATCGACCGGCAGCCAGTAATTGGCCTCTTCGCTGTCCAGCATACCGTTTTGATATTGCGGACAAGTATAACGCGCATAGTACCAAGACGATTCCATAAAGGTGTCGAAAGTGTCGGTTTCACGCAATGCTGGCTGTCCGTTAAAGGTGGTTTTCGCCCAATTTGGATCGGCTTTGATCGGGCTTTGTACTCCGTCCATCACCACGTCTTCCGGCAAAATCACCGGCAAATCTTCCATTGGTACTGGCACCACATCACCGTTTTCCAGCGTCAACATCGGAATCGGCGCCCCCCAATAACGCTGACGTGAAACGCCCCAATCGCGTAAGCGGTAATTCACTTGGCGTTTGCCCACCTGCAAACTTTCCAGTTCATCGGCAATCTCATTGAAGGCTTGTTCAAAATCCAAGCCGTCAAATTTGCCGGAGTTAAACAAAATACCCGGTTCGACAAAAGCCGCTTGGCTGATATCCGCTTGCTCAACACCAGTCGAACGAATCACGGCTTTAATCGGCAACTGGTATTTTTGCGCAAATTCATAGTCACGCTGATCGTGCGCCGGCACCGCCATCACTGCCCCGGTGCCATAGTGCATCAACACGAAATTCGCCACCCACACCGGCACTTTTTCGCCGCTCAGCGGATGAATCACTTCCAAGCCGGTTGCCATGCCTTTCTTTTCCATGGTTGCCAGATCGGCCTCCGCCACTTTGGCATTTTTGCTGTCGGCAATAAACGCTGCCAATTCAGGATTATTCAACGCCGCTTTTTCCGCCAACGGATGCGCAGCTGCCACCGCCAAATAGGACACGCCAAAGAAGGTATCCGGGCGGGTGGTATAAACCGCCACAGTGTCATCGCTGTCGGCAACCTTGAAGGTGATTTCCACCCCTTCGGAACGCCCGATCCAGTTGCGTTGCATGCTTTTCACTTGATCCGGCCATTGCGGCAAACCATCTAAGCCTTGCAACAACTGCTCGGCGTAATCAGTGATTTTGACGAACCATTGTGGAATCTCTTTTTGCACCACCGGCGTGTCGCAACGCCAGCAACGCCCTTCATCCACTTGCTCGTTCGCCAACACGGTTTCATCGTTCGGACACCAGTTGACCACCGAGGTTTTCTTATACACCAACCCTTTTTTATATAATTCGGTGAAGAACCACTGTTCCCATTTGTAGTATTCCGGTTTACAGGTGGTCAATTCGCGATCCCAGTCGTAACCGAAGCCCAGCATTTTCAGCTGCTGTTTCATGTAAGCAATATTTTCATAGGTCCACGGCGCAGGGGCGGTTTTGTTTTTAATTGCCGCATTTTCCGCCGGCATCCCAAAGGCATCCCAGCCGATCGGCTGCAACACATTTTTGCCGTTCATGCGCTGATAGCGCGCCACCACATCACCGATGGTATAGTTGCGCACATGCCCCATGTGCAGACGACCGGACGGATACGGAAACATCGAGAGGCAGTAGTATTTTTGTTTGCTTAAATCAATTTTGGCGGCGAATACTTTGTTATCCAACCAATAATTCTGCACTTTCGGTTCAATCTGATCCGGACGATATTGCTCTTGCATAGCGAAATTACCTTTTATCAACACAAAAAACCGCACTTTTGCGGTTAAATAGAAAATGGGATATAGCATAGCCTAGAATGGCGCAGAATAACAGAATTTATTACGCTTGGTAGCTGCAAAACAGCGCAGGAACAGCAGAGAAAAAAACGCTGTAACAGCTCAAATTATAAACAAATTTTAACACCCTACTCTTTCGCCGCAAGATAACGCTTAGCCCAAGCCGATAAGAAATCGGTGGCATAGACTAGCAACAGATAGCACAGCAAATACAGCGTGATTTCGGAATAATGGAAAAAGCTCATGGCTAACTTAAATTGCATACCCAATCCGCTTGCCCCGACAAAACCCACAATTAATGTAGCACGAATAATATTTTCCATACGGTATAAAATATAATTTAAAAAGCTCGGCATAACGCTAGGATAAATGCCGTAAAACAAAATTTGTAGCGCTGAAGCCCCATTTTGGGCTAAATGACGAATTGGCTTTTCGTCCATGTCTTCGATGACTTCGCCACATAATTTACCTAATACGCCGAAGTTATGAATGGCAAGTGCAAGAGCGCCGGGCACAATGCCCGCTTTGAAAATAAAGACTAAAATCATCGCCCACATCAATTCGGGAACGGCACGGCTAAACAGAAAGAAAAAACGGCTAATATGATAGGCGACTTTGTGATACCAATGGGCTTGGAAACCCAATTTCCCCTGTGCCACATTGCGCGCGGAAGGCAACACGAAAATAAACATAGAAATCGCGGCAATGCCTGTGGCTAAAATGCTCATCACAAAGGTTTCCCAAGTCAGCACTAACGCTTTTTGCCACATTTCAGCATCAAGATAAGCCGGCGTTTCTTCGCCCACGCCTAACATACCTTCGATAAATTCCACTAAATAATCCCCGTTTTCTGCACGAAAGAGATCAAATAACGCATTAGGCTGATCTTTTAAAATATACAGCCAAGACCACACAATTAAGCCGAATACTGCCCAAAAAGAATACCTGATAAAATAGCGATCAACATGTTGTGATAATTTATCCATTATTTCACTCTCTTTCTCACCGCATAGCTCCAGCGATCAATCAACACAATTAAACCAACTAAGAAAATCAAAAAAGTCCAGACTTGATCGTATCTTAAATCTTGCAGGGAAAGCTGAATTTGCATGCCGATTCCGCCCAAGCCCACAAACGACAGCACGGAAGAGGAACGAATGGCACATTCTAGGCGGTACATGGTGTAACTTAGCATCATCGGCAAGGCTTGCGGTAAGTAGCCGTAGAACAATAATTGCAGCGGTGTTGCACCTGCTTGTTTTAATGCGGCGATGGGTTTATGCGGCACAGCTTGCAAGGTATCGGCAAAAATTTTGCCCAGATAGCCGGAATACGGAATTGCCAACGCAAATACCGCACCGATTGGGTTTAAGCCCACCGCGGCGACAAAAAACCATGCCCAAATCAGTTCGTGAATCGCGCGTAAAAACCCGAGAATGGCTCTTGCTACCGCCTGCAAAACGGTTGAGGGAATGAATACCCCTGAAGCAAAAATCGCTAAGAAAAATCCGCCAATTAATGCCAAGGAGAGCGTCAATAAAGCATAGGCAAAGGTGAGCAGGCTGGATTTGAATGCTAATGTTAATAATGCAACAGACAAATCAAGCTGAAGCAAGCTGGAAAATAGCCGTTGCAATGTTGCCCAACCGCCGGAATGCACGATGCCTTTTTCATTATCAATGGCAAATAGGCTGAACAAAAATGTCAGCAATAGAATCAGCGTTAAGAAATTACGCCGTTCATTCAGTGAGGCTTTCATCTTGTACTAATCCGTTTTTACTAATCCGTATAGTGCATTAAGTTGCTGTTGGCTGACTTGATTGGTTTGCAGATCAAAGACGATTTTGCCGTCTTTAATCCCAATCATGCGGTCAAAATAGGCTTTGGCATATTCCACCGAATGCATACTGGCAATCAGGGTTTTATGTTGTTCACGCACCAATTTGGTTAAAAGTGCCAACACATTTTGCGCATTCGCCGGATCAAGGGCGGAAACCGGCTCATCGGCTAAAATCAACATCGGGTTTTGCACCAATAAACGGGCGATAGCGACACGTTGCTGTTCACCACCGGATAATTCCGCGGTGGGTTGATTGATTTTTTCCGCCAATCCCACCGCACTTAGTGCTTGTTCGGCAATATGGCGTTGTTGCGGTTTAATCAGCGAGAGTAAAGATTGCCATAACCCCCAATGATTTAACCGCCCGGCTAACACATTATGCACCACTTCCAGTTGTTTCACTAAGTCGTATTGCTGATGTAACATACCGACTTTCTGTGCGTATGTTTTGTTATTGCGATAATCTTGAATATTTTTATGCTCAATGAATATTGCACCGCTCGAGAGTTCAACGGAACGCATAATCGCATTCATTAAGGTGGACTTACCCGAACCGCTTGGCCCCACTAAAGCAATAATTTCACCGGCCTGAACATTAAGCGAAATTTGGTCTAGCACCGTTTTTTGATTAAAGCGTTTAGACACATCGTGCAGGGAAAGAAGAGATGACGACATAAACAATCCTATGAGAAAAGGGTAATGGCATATTCTCGCTATGCCATTACCCGAGCGAATATTATTTAATTAACTTTAATTCTTTCGCCACTTTCTCAATGTCGTTGTAGTTGTCGTTATTGGTTGCGATAAATTTCTCCGCAGAAAGTAAATTCATCACCTCAGAACTTGCGCTATCGGCTTTTAATAATGCCGCTTTCACTTTTTGTTTGGTGCCTTCACCGAATTTTTTATCGACTAAATTGATGGTCCAGTTGTAATCGTAGTATTCAGGCGTGGTGTAGAATAACGCCACTTTGCTGCTGTCTACTTTGCCCTCTTTCACCATTTTGTCCCAATACTGCTTATTCACCGCACCGATTTGAACGCTGCCTGCTTCCACTAAACCATAAGTTTTATCATGTGAACCGCTGTAAGTCGGTTGGGCGTCTAAATCTTTTTCCGGATTAACTCCCGCTTCAGTTAAAAAGAAACGTGGCATTAAGTGGCCGGATGTGGAACTTTCGCTGCCGAAAGCTAAAGTGTGACCTTTCACATCCTTGATGTCTTTCACATTTTCAAGTGCGGTTTGTTTAATAAACACCGATTGGAATTTTTCATCTTGCGGACGTTGTGCGATAGCTTCAGAACCTGCTACTCGCGCACGAGCCTGCACGCCGGTTAAACCGCCGAACCAGACTAAATCAATTTCTCCACGACGAAACGCCGTCACCACCGCTGCATAATCCGTGACAGGGACATACTGCACTTCAAGCCCGGTTTCTTTGCTTAAATAATCCGCAAAGCTGTCAAATGAACGGGTCATTTCAGTGGCGTTATAATCAGGAATAGCACTAATTTTGAAGGTGGTGTTGGCAAACAACGTTGTCGGGTTAAGTAATACACTTAACGCCGTAAAACCCGTCGCAAAACTTGCAAACAGTTGTTTCATATTTCTCTCCAGATTTTGAAAGGTTGCTAAAATGGATTTAGCATTTTGAGATATTCATTTAGCAAAATGAACCTTGGAAAGATACGAGGTTTAAACTAAAAAAACAAGAGCTATTTTGCCATTGCTTACAGCCCCTAAAATTACTGGTAATTTTTCACTGCTCTTTGATAGAAAAACTGCTGATCTTCCCAGCGTAGCATGGTCATATAGTTGCCCCACACGCAGCCGGAATCCAGCGCATAAATCCCCTGTGGCATCGGCTCTCCGACCAAGCTTGCCCAATGCCCGAACAGAATCGGCTGTTGTTGATAGGTGGCGTTATCCAGTTTATACCACGGAAATAAATCCGACGGTGCGTCGGCTAACCTGGTTTTGCAGGCAAAATCCAAGCGGTGATCGGCATAGCAGAAACGCATACGGGTAAACACGTTGATAATATAGCGTAGCCGTTCAATGCCTTTGAGCTGTTTGCTCCAGCGATCCGGTTGTTCGCCATACATCTCCTTGATCAACGTGCGGTAGTCGCCCTGTTGCAGCACCGCTTCCACTTCCGCCGCACATTTTTTGGCACGGCGCAAACTCCAATCCGGGCTAATTCCTGCATGGCACATGATAAATCCATGCTTCGGATGTTGCCGCAGCAACGGTTGATGCCGCAACCAGTCAATCAGTTCTACGAAATCATCGGCGGCAAAAATCGCCTCAACCCGATCTCTTTTCTTAATAGATTTCAAGCCAAGTGCGGTGGCAATTAAATGAAGGTCATGATTGCCCAATACCGTTTTAGCGCTGTCACCCAACGCTTTAACAAAACGCAAGCACTCCAATGATTTATCGCCGCGCGCCACCAAATCACCGACCAGCCACAGCTCGTCCTGTTGCGGATCAAACCGCACTTTGTCTAACAGCAGTTGCAGTTCGTCAAAACACCCCTGCAAATCGCCGACGATATAAGTTGCCATTGCCTTCCGCCTATTGGTTTTCGTTGCTGATTGGTGCAGATTCCACTTGCGGTGGATTATCGGTTAGCCAATTGGCCAAATGGGCATAATCTGCAATTGACAAATTCTCGGCTCGCGCATTTTGATCCACCCCAAGTGCGGTCAACTGCTCACTGCTGAAAAGAGTAGCAAGCGCATTGCGCAAAGTTTTACGGCGTTGATTAAAGGCTTGGCTACAGACACGGTTGAGCCAATACAGATCTTTTACCGGATGCGGTAGCGTGACGTGCGGAATCAAACGCACCACCGCCGAATCCACTTTCGGTGCCGGTTTAAAGGCGCTCGGCGGCACTTCCAACACCGGCATCACTTGGCAAAAATACTGCGCCATGATGGTCAGCCGTCCGTAGGCTTTGCTGTTCGGACCAGCACACAGTCGCTTCACCACCTCTTTTTGCAACATAAAGTGCATATCTTGAATGCTGTCGTAGTAGTTAAATAGGTGAAACATCAGCGGGGTGGAGATATTGTAAGGTAAATTACCGAACACCCGCACTTTCTGCCCCGCTTGTTCACACAGCTGGCGGAAATCGACTTGCATCGCATCTTGTTCGATCACAGTCAGTTTTTGGTGTAAAAACGGGTGATGGCGTAAGCGTTCGGCCAGATCGCGATCCAGCTCGATTACGGTTAACTGATCCACCTGTTCAGCCACCGGTTCGGTCAAGGCGCCTAAACCGGGCCCAATTTCCACTAAGTATTGATCGCTTTGCGGATAAATCGCTGCAACAATCCCTTGGATCACTTGTTGATCATGCAAAAAATTCTGCCCGAAGCGCTTACGGGCGGTATGGCCTAAATGTTTTTTTGAGTTCATAAATCGTTTGTCTGTTGAATAAGAAAATTATGATTAAGTATAAAACAAAAATCCCGCTAAGTGCGGGATTTTCTCTTGATTTCTTTTGCCCTAAAGTGCGGTCAGCTTAATTCAATATCTTAATCTGGGCACGTTTGCGCAGCCCGCTGACCCAGTTTTTGGATTCTGCTTGAGCCTGCTTGTTGACAATCTGTTCATAGGCTTTTTGGCGATAGAAATCATCGGTTTTATCACCTTTGCGAGTATCTGTGACTTGTAAAATATGCCAGCCAAATTCCGTTTTAAACGGTTGCGTGATCGTACCAATTTTGCTGGTTCTCACCATTTTGGCAAATTCCGGTACATAATTTTCCGGGAAAGCAAAACCCAAATCGCCGCCTTTGTCACCGGAGAGATAGTCTTTGGAATTGGCTTTTGCTGCTGCTTCAAAGCTGGTTTTCTTCGCCAAAATATCGGCACGAATTTTGCTTAATTCCGCTTTCGCTTTGGCATCAGTCAGAATCGGATTGGTTTTTAACAAAATGTGACGCACCCGATATTCCGGCGCGGTATGTTTTTTCACAGCGCCACGCTTTTCCGCCTGTTTTTGCAAATCACTACCCAACGCTTCTACTTGCTCACGAGTGACATCAATGCTTTTACCGATATTTTGCTGACGAACTTCGTTCATCAACAATTGGTGCGCAATTTGATTACGGTATTCATGATAATTCACGCCCTGATAATCCAGTACGTCGAGCAGTTGCCCCCAAGTCAGGCCATTGCTGTCGGCAACACTTTGAAAGACTTTATCGACCTGTGCACTGCTGATTCGAACGCCGGATTCCTGAATAGCCTGCTGCACCAGAATATCATCGATAATCCCGTCCAAGGCTTTTTGACGATTCGCGGCATTATCGGCTTTTCTACCCAACTCTTTTTTAACCTGACTAGCCAGAATTGGGTAACCATTCACCGTAGCAACGACTTTTTCCGCCGCACTAGCCTGCAGGGGCATCAATATCGTGAACAATAATGCCAAACTAGAAATAAATTTACGATTAATACAAGTTAGTTTCATTGATACTTCCGTTTGTTTTAATTAAAACCTAAAAGCAAGATATATGCTTAGAGTTTAGTTTTGCAAAAAAATTCCAATTTCCTCAGATAATCCGCCACAATCGCTCAATTCTTCAGCAAATACCGAAAAACTGCTGCAACTTTGCACAATTAATCTGCCGCATAGCCATTTGTTGCTAACTGTTGCCCATCAAGATAGGCTTTTTCATCACGTAATTGCAGCCGTCCTTGCGCAAACCATGCGACCACTAACGGATAAATCCGCACTTCCTGCGCTTTCACCCGTTCAATAACCTCATCGAGGCTGTCATCGGCAAAAACCGGCACTTTCGCTTGCAATACGATTGCACCGGCATCCACCTCTTCATTGACAAAATGCACCGTGGTGCCGTGTTCGCCATCCCCTGCATCAATAGCGCGCTGGTAGGTGTTCAATCCCGGATATTTTGGCAACAGCGATGGGTGAATATTCAAAATTTTGCCGTTGAAACGCTGAATAAAAAGCGGTGTCAAAATTTTCATATAACCCGCCAGCACCACCAAATCGACCTGTTGCTGCTGCAAATAATCGGCAACCGCCATGTCCATACTTTGATTATCGGTATAGGTTTTGCGTAAAAAAGTGCGGTGTTCGATGCCGGCCTGCTGCGCCCGCTGTAAACCGTATGCTTGTGCGTTATTGCTGACTACGCTAACGATGTTACCCTTAATTCTGCCGCTAGCACAAGCATCGATCAATGCCTGTAAATTACTGCCTTCACCGGAAATCAAAACTGCAATTCTGATCATGTCGCCCTGCCTCATGCCGACATCACCACTTGTGCCGTTTCATCACCGACTAATGCTTCGATTTGACCGATCACCCAGACTTTTTCTCCAGCTTGCCGCAACAACGCAAGTGCGGTTTCCACATCTTTTTGTGGCAGCGCAATTACCATGCCCACCCCACAGTTAAACGTACGGTACATTTCATGCCGCTCGATATTGCCTTGCTGTTGCAACCAGTTAAATACGGCTGGCCACTGCCAGCTACTTTCTTGAATGTTGGCTTTGACGTGTGCCGGTAACACACGCGGAATATTTTCCCAGAAGCCACCGCCGGTTAAATGAGAAATAGCATGCACGTCAACGTGCTTAATCAGTTGTAAGACCGATTTGACATAAATCTTCGTCGGCGCCAACAGGTGTTCCGCCAACGGTTTGCCATCAAGTAATTCAGTCGCAGCGTCAGCGCCACTGACTTCTAACACTTTGCGAATCAGGGAATAACCATTAGAGTGCGGTCCGCTTGATGCTAAAGCAATCAAGCTATCACCGACTTTCACCTTACTGGCGTCAATAATTTCTTCTTTTTCCACCACACCAACACAGAATCCTGCCAAGTCGTAATCGCCTTGATGATACATGCCCGGCATTTCCGCCGTTTCACCACCGACCAACGCACAACCGGACTGTTCACAGCCGTCGGCAATGCCTTTAATCACATCCGCCGCTACATCAACATCCAGCTTGCCGGTCGCATAATAATCAAGAAAGAACAGCGGTTCTGCGCCCTGCACCACTAAATCGTTGACGCACATCGCCACCAAATCGATGCCAATGGTATCGTGTTTATGCAGATCAATCGCCAAACGCAATTTGGTACCGACCCCGTCGGTGCCGGAAACCAAAATCGGTTCTTTATATTTGCTCGGAATCGCACACAATGCACCAAAACCACCAAGCCCCCCCATCACTTCCGGACGACGAGTACGCTTTACATCCTCTTTGATTCTGCCAACCAAGTCATTGCCCGCATTAATATCCACACCGGCATCTTTATAACTTAATGAGTTTTTTTTCACGATACATTCCTGTTTAAATTGATCACAAAAGGCATATTCAGCAGCGTTCGGTAGTCGCATTTCACGCTTGTAAACGGTCATAATTGTAGCATGCCTGCCTATTTTTTGGCGATAGCTAATTTAGCGCTGATTGATGTTTGCTCTCAACACATAAAAAACTGTTAATTCGGCGCTCTATCTATTAAAATTTATCGGATCTAACTTCAAGGAGCCCAAAATGAAACTTGTCCAAGTGAAACATCCTCTTATTAAACATAAATTAGGCCTGATGCGTGCCGCAGAAATCAACACCAAAGATTTTCGTGAATTGGCAACCGAAGTCGGCAGTCTATTAACCTATGAAGCCACAGCAGATTTAGAAACCGAAAATGTGATTATCGACGGTTGGAACGGCCCGGTGGAAGTAGAGCGTATCAAAGGTAAAAAAGTGACCGTAGTGCCTATTTTACGCGCCGGATTAGGCATGATGGACGGTGTGTTGGAGCATATTCCAAGTGCGAGAATCAGTGTGGTTGGGATGTATCGTAACGAAGAGACATTGGAACCGGTGCCGTATTTTCAAAAACTGGCAGGTGATCTGGAAGAGCGGTTGGCAATTGTGGTCGATCCGATGTTGGCAACAGGCGGTTCCATGGTCGCGACAATTGACTTGTTGAAACAAAAAGGCTGCCAGCAGATTAAGGTATTAGTGCTGGTCGCTGCGCCGGAAGGGATTGCCGCCTTGGAGAAAGCCCACCCTGATGTCGAACTTTATACTGCTTCAGTGGACGATCATTTAAATGAACAAGGTTATATTATTCCGGGATTAGGTGATGCGGGAGATAAAATTTTCGGCACAAAATAATCGTCTGAACCGCACTTTATGATGACTTTAGCACGAGGAACCCATCATGCAAAATACCCTTCCGCATGGCGATGAAATGCCGGCTCAGAGCCTGCCAAAACAAGCATTTGTCGGGCTGCAAATGTTATTTGTCGCCTTCGGCGCCTTAGTTTTAGTACCGTTAATTGTGGGATTAGACAGCAATACCGCACTTTTAACCGCTGGCATCGGCACGTTGCTGTTCCAACTCTGCACACGACGCCAAGTGCCTATTTTCCTCGCTTCTTCTTTTGCTTTTATTGCGCCGATGCAATACGGCATCGCTACTTGGGGGCTTTCAGTCACCATGGGCGGCTTGATGTTCGCCGGTCTGGTGTATATTGCACTGAGCGGCTTAGTCAAACTCAAAGGTGCCGGAATTTTACAACGGGTCTTTCCACCCGTGGTTGTTGGTCCAATTATCATTATTATCGGCATGGGATTAGCGCCACTGGCGGTGAATATGGCGATTGGCAAAGGCGGTGACGGTTCACAGCTTTATTCATATCAACAAGCAATCCTGGTATCAATGGTAACTTTGATCACTACGTTGGTGGTGGCGGTGTTCGCCAAAGGGTTGATGAAATTGATTCCGATTATGCTGGGCATTACCGTCGGTTATATCTTGGCACTGTGTTTAGGTTTGGTTGATTTCACCCCAATTCAGCATGCCGCTTGGTTTAGTGTGCCGACCTTCACCACACCGGAATTCAAGCTTGAAGCCATTTTATATTTGTTGCCTATCGCTATCGCTCCGGCCATTGAACATGTCGGCGGAATTATGGCGATCAGCTCGGTCACAGGCAAAGACTTTCTGAAACAACCGGGGCTGCACCGCACTTTGCTTGGTGACGGGATTGCAACCTCTGCGGCGTCTTTCTTGGGGGGACCACCCAACACCACTTATGCTGAAGTGACTGGTGCAGTGATGCTGACCCGTAATTTCAACCCAAAAATCATGACTTGGGCGGCATGTTGGGCAATCGCAATTTCATTTTGTGGCAAAGTCGGCGCCTTTTTGGCAACGATCCCGACTGTTGTGATGGGCGGAATTATGATGTTAGTCTTCGGTTCAATTGCAGTGGTCGGCATGAGTACCCTGATTAAAGCACAAGTCAATGTGTCTGAACCCAGAAATCTGTGCATCATCTCGGTGGTGCTGACCTTCGGCATCGGCGGCATGATGTTGAATGTTGGGGAAGTTTCTTTAAAAGGTATCAGTTTGTGTGCTATCGTGGCAGTTATTATGAATTTGGTGTTGCCAAAAACCAAAGAAGACACCATCAACTAAAATGACATCAATGGCGGCGTAACCTGTTTGCGCCGCTTGCCATAGCGATAAGATGACGGACAGCAATGACAGCAGGTAATGTTTTGACTTCAGCAATCCAACTGACCTTACCCATTCAACAAGCAGACGATTTGACGCTGCAAAATTTCTATGGCGCCAATAATCCGCTGCTGTTGGACTCGCTGTCTCATGCGCTGCAACAACGTCAACAACAATTTTTTTACCTCTACGGCGAATCCGGTTGCGGCAAAAGCCATCTGCTAAAAGCCTGTTGTCATTTGCTGTTTGATCACGGCGGTCATGCCAGTTTTATCCCGCTGGAACAAACGAGCCTCTTTTCTCCGGACGTTCTAGACAATCTGGAAACCCAAGATCTGGTCTGCATCGACGATCTGCAAGCCATCTGCGGGCAACTCAAATGGGAAACCGCACTTTTTGATTTGTATAATCGAATTAAAGAACAGGGTAAAACGATTCTAATCTTAAGTGCTAACCAATCGCCGCGCCATCTGCCGATACAACTCAATGATCTGCGTTCCCGCTTGAGTTGGGGTGAAATCCATAAACTGCAACCACTGAACGAGCAGCAAAAATTAACAGCCCTGCAACAACGTGCTTATCAACGCGGTTTGGAACTGCCGGACGAAGTCGGGTTGTTTTTGTTAAAACGCCTTGAACGCGACAGTAAGAGCCTGTTCGATACACTGCAAAAACTCGATCAAGCCTCATTGCAAGCGCAACGCAAACTCACCATTCCTTTTGTGAAGCACTGTCTACAGTTATAAAATCGCTAAAATCTGTTCTAACGGTCGTGCAATTCTAGCTTGATCGCCGTTTATCACAATCGGGCGCTCCAGCAACGCCGGATTCTCAACTATGGCTTGCAACAACTCTGTTTGACTCAACTCGGTATTTGCCAAGCCCAATGTGCGGTACAGCTCATCATTAACCCGCATCATTTCACGCACGTCCGCTACACCGAGCTGCTGTGCCAACTGTTGTAATTCCGCCAAGGAATATGCTTTTTGTAAATACAGTTCAATCTCGATTTCCTGCCCTTGATTCTCTAAAAATGCCAATGTCTCACGACTTTTGGAACAACGTGGATTGTGTAAAATCTTAATGCTCATGCTCACCTCGCAAATGTAATAAATTGTTGATCCAAACTAGTTTTAATCTTTCATAAAGTCAATAACTTGTTATAATCAAAAAATCGCATTTAATTGAACAATATAGTCAACCGATTAGCCCTAACGATAAAAAATCAAATCAAACAGGAAAGCAATTTATGTGGGAAATGTTTCAAAAATGGTACAGACGGCGTTTTAGTGACCCGCAAGCGCTGGGGTTGTTTGCCATTCTTCTTTTCATCTTTGTCGCCATCTATTTTTTCAGCGATATTATCGCGCCACTGTTGATTGCGCTCGTCTTGGCTTATTTGCTTGAAGCGCCGATCAGGCTTTTATCAAACAAACTCAAATTACCGCGCCCGGTTTCTGTCAGCATTTCGTTACTGTTGTTTGCAGCCAGCATTATCTTTATTCTGGTGGTACTGCTGCCGCGTTTATGGACGCAAACCATCTCCTTAGCCCAGGATTTACCGACGATGATCAATCAGTTGCATCATTGGCTGCTGACTTTGCCGGAACATTATCCGGGGCTGATCGACTACCCGATGCTCGATTCGCTGTTCAGCAATCTACGCACCAAACTATTGGCATTCGGTGAATCGGCACTGCGTTACTCACTGTCTTCGTTGCTCAGTTTAGTGACCATTGGGATTTATGCTTTTTTAGTCCCGTTGATGGTGTTCTTTTTAGTAAAAGACAAACAAGTCTTGATTGAAGGTGTGCTACGTTTTATGCCACGCAACCGCACTTTGGCTTCGCAAGTCTGGCGTGAGATGCAAACCCAAATCTCCAACTACATTCGTGGCAAATTTCTCGAGATTATTGTTGTCGGCGCCATCACCTACGTGCTGTTGCTGTTTTTCGATTTGCGCTATCCGCTACTGTTGGCATTCGGTGTCGGTTTATCGGTGTTGGTGCCTTATGTTGGTGCAGTGTTAATCACCATTCCGATTATGCTGGTCGCATTGGTACAGTTTGGTATCACTCCAACCTTCTGGTATCTGATGTTGGGTTACATCATCATTCAGATTCTGGACGGCAACCTGCTGGTCCCGATTCTGTTCTCCGAAGCAGTGAATCTACACCCGTTAATCATCATCCTAGCCGTGTTGATCTTTGGTGGTTTGTGGGGCTTCTGGGGCGTATTTTTTGCCATTCCGTTGGCGACATTGGTTAAAGCGGTGGTTAATGCTTGGCCATCGAATGACGACGCCGAATCGGCTTAAACCCAGCAACAGCAAACAACTTGTTGTTCAAACGTTTGGTTATCTTTGATCATAAAAATCCGCACCTCAATCGTTTAGTTTTGTAATCTAGCTTTTGGGGTGCAGCTCAGGAACCGTACTTTGCTGTTTTTTCATTCTCCTTAAAACTTTACCCAAATCACATTTTCCGCTTTTGCCGCTTGTCGCCGCCGGTTATCTTGCTTATACTCGCCTCTCTTGTCGGAGTGCCAATCATGATTGGCTGAGACCGTAAATCGGGATCCGTGGAACCTGCTCGGGTTAAGACCTGCGAAGGGAACAAGTCAATCATCACCTTATTTTTCAAACCGATGATTTTCTCTGATCGCTAAACCGCACTTTGTTGCTGTTTCACATGCGACAATTGCCGTTTACCTGACTTCCACCCTTTTTCTTCACTCTGGACAAGCATTTCTTGGTTATTTTTACCGACTATAAAAGGAATTTGCCAATGTCTGACACCACTATTTATACCGAAACAAACAGCCGCCGCCAAAAACGGGCGGCGGCACAACAATTTATCAACACGCTGAAAGGGGCGCACTACCCCGGCTCAAAACGTATTTATCTGCAAGGCTCGCGCGCCGATATACAAGTGCCGATGCGTGAAATCCAGCTCAGCCCGACCTTGATCGGCGGCGATAAAAACCATCCGCAATACGAACCGAACGACGCGATTCCGGTGTACGACACCTCCGGCGTGTACGGCGATGAAACGCAAACGATCAATATCGCACAGGGAATCAAGGCATTGCGTGAGCAATGGATTGCGGAGCGGCAAGACACCGAAGTGCTAAGTGCGGTCAGTTCCGACTACACTCAAGCCCGTTTACAGGACAAGGCGCTGGACGAATTGCGCTTCCAACTGCAACGCCCTGCCCGTCGGGCGCAGACAGGCAAAACCGTGACCCAGCTGCATTATGCCCGTCAAGGCATCATCACGCCTGAAATGGAATTTATCGCCATTCGCGAAAATATGGGACGCGCACGGGTTCAAAGTGCGGTATTGTTGCAACAACACTCGGGTCAAACCTTCGGCGCCGACCTGCCCGCCGTTATCACACCGGAATTTGTGCGGCAGGAAGTGGCGGCGGGACGGGCGATTATTCCGTGTAATATCAATCACCCCGAATCCGAACCGATGATTATCGGGCGCAATTTTTTGGTGAAAGTGAATGCCAATATCGGCAATTCGGCAGTCACGTCTTCGATTGAAGAGGAGGTCGAAAAGCTGGTGTGGGCGACCCGTTGGGGGGCAGATACGGTGATGGATCTTTCGACCGGTCGCAATATCCACGAAACCCGCGAATGGATTCTGCGCAACAGTCCGGTGCCGATCGGCACGGTACCGCTCTATCAAGCGCTAGAAAAAGTGAAAGGCATTGCCGAAAATCTAAACTGGGACGTGTTTAAAGACACGCTGATCGAACAAGCGGAACAAGGTGTGGATTACTTCACCATTCACGCCGGCACGCTGCTACGCTATGTGCCGATGACCGCCAAACGTCTGACCGGTATTGTGTCGCGCGGCGGATCGATTATGGCAAAGTGGTGTTTGTCACACCACCAAGAGAATTTTTTATATAGCCATTTTCGTGATATTTGTGAAATTTGCGCCTCCTATGATGTGGCGCTTTCGCTCGGCGACGGGCTTCGCCCCGGCTCTATTCAAGACGCCAACGACGAAGCGCAGTTTGCCGAACTCTATACCTTGGGCGAACTGACCAAAATCGCTTGGCAATATGATGTGCAAGTGATGATCGAAGGACCCGGACATATTCCGATGCAGATGATCCAGCGCAATATGACCGAAGAGCTGGAACACTGCCACCAAGCGCCGTTTTACACGCTCGGACCGCTCACCACCGATATTGCGCCGGGCTACGACCATTTCACCTCCGGTATCGGCGCCGCTCTGATCGGCTGGTTCGGCTGTGCCATGTTGTGCTACGTCACGCCGAAAGAGCATTTGGGCTTGCCGGACAAAGACGATGTCAAACAAGGGTTGATCACCTATAAAATCGCCGCCCACGCCGCCGATCTCGCCAAAGGTCATCCGGCGGCGCAAATTCGGGATAATGCGATGTCGAAAGCCCGTTTTGAATTCCGCTGGCAGGATCAATTCAACCTATCGCTCGATCCGGAAACCGCACAAGCCTACCACGACGAAACCTTGCCGCAAGAATCCGGCAAAGTCGCCCATTTCTGCTCGATGTGCGGGCCGAAATTCTGTTCTATGAAAATCTCGCAGGAAGTGCGCGATTATGCCGCAAACCTGTCAAGCGAACAGCAAGCGGGCTTAGCCGAAATGTCACAGCAGTTTAAACAAAAAGGCGGAGAAATTTACCATTTACCGACTAATCTGAAATAGCGCTTTCGCTAACGGCGGCAGGCTGCTTGCTTGTCGCTATTTTTGCAGATAATCCAACACCAGCTGAGCATGATCTTTGGTTTTAAATTGATCAAACACCTGCTCAATCACACCGTTTTCATCAATCAAAAAACTGATCCGATGGATTCCGTCATAAGTACGTCCCATAAATTTTTTCTCACCCCACACGCCGAATTGCTCGGCAACTTGATGATCAGGATCGGACAACAAGGTAAAATTCAGTGCTTTTTTCTCAACAAAATTGTGTAATTTCGCCGGTAAATCCGGGCTAACTCCCAGAATTACTACGCCTAGCTGCGCCAATTCTGCTTTATTATCGCGCAGATCACAGGCTTGCGTAGTGCAACCTGGTGTCAAGGCTTTCGGGTAAAAATAAACCAGTACTTTACGCCCTCGAAAATCAGACAGCTTCACGCTCTCCGCGTCTTGATTCAACAGGCTGAACTCTGGTGCCAACGTACCGCACTTTAAGATAGATAACATTACTTTCTCCTTATTTTTTCCATTTTATGTTGTTCAAATTTATCACTAAAGCACACTTTTTTCACTTTTTTTGATTTATATGCAGGAAAATAGAAAAAGCACTTGCAAACTGTCGTCATTTTGGCAATCTAAGTTAAAATTTTCATCAATAAAACCAACAGAAAATCTACAGGAGAAGTTTTATGTCGGCCAGCAACCCTCTATTTTCAGGCAGTATCGTTGCCTTAGTCACCCCAATGGATAGTGCCGGAGAAGTCAATTACAGCGAATTGGAAGCCCTTGTCAATTTCCATATTGAAGCCGGAACCGATGCCATCGTTTCCGTCGGCACCACCGGTGAATCCGCCACACTCAGCATTGATGAAAATGTAAAGGTTATATTGAAGACCGTGGAATATGCAGCAGGACGAATTCCAATTATTGCCGGCACAGGCGCCAACGCCACCAGCGAAGCGATCACCATGACCAAACTACTGCACGGCAGCGGTGTTACTGGTTGTCTATCAGTGGTGCCTTACTACAACAAACCAACCCAAGAAGGCATGTTCCAACACTTTAAAGCGATTGCCGAAAGCACCGACCTACCACAAATTCTGTACAACGTACCGGGACGCACCGGCAGCGATCTGAAACCAGAAACTGTTGCCCGCCTAGCAAAAATCCCAAATATCGTCGGCATCAAAGAAGCCACTGGTGACGTCAGCCGGGTTACAACCATTAAAGCATTGGCAGGAGAAGATTTCATCGTACTGAGCGGCGATGACGCCACCGGTCTAGAAGCAATGAAAGCGGGCGGCGAAGGCGTGATCTCCGTCACCAACAACGTTGCCGCCGCCGACATGGCAAAAATGTGCCACTTCGCCCTCAACGGTGATTTTGCCCAAGCCGATGAAATCAACAACCGCTTAATGCCACTGCACAAAGACTTATTTGTCGAATCCAACCCGATTCCGGTCAAATGGGCATGTTACAAAATCGGCTTAATCAGCAACCCATTCCTGCGCCTGCCGCTGACCGTATTGAGCGAACAAGCCCAACCGATCGTGACTGCTGCACTACAAAGTGCCGGATTGCTGGAATAATGTTATTACTATAACGTCTTACATCCCTTAAAAATTCACCGCAGCATTAATGCTGCGGTGTTTTATTATCTATTGCTATTTATTGATGAATAACAAAACCGTACTTTGACAACCATAAAACACCTTCCCTCATCACTTCGCAAACAACAACAGTAAGACAGCCAGCACTTGTGGTGAGATGATGCGCATAAACATCACCAGTGGATAGACGGTTGCGTAAGAGAGGGCGGCGGCTCCACTATTCTCTTTGATGCCGTTGGCAAATGCCAATGCCGGTGGATCGGTCATGGAGCCGGCGAGCAGTCCGCTTAAGGTAAGGTAGTTCATTTTGCCGTAGATGCGGGCGATGACCCCGGTGACCATCAACGGAATAAAGGTAATAATGGCGCCATACATCATCCACTCCATGCCACTACCGCTTAACAAGGTGTCGAGGAAGTGTGCACCGGCTTTTAAGCCGACTACCGATAAGAAGAGGACTATCCCGATTTCACGCAATGCCAGATTGGCACTCGGTGGCATAAACCAGTAAAGTTTGCCGATGCTGCCGATTCGCGCCAAAATAAGCGCCACCACTAACGGCCCACCCGCCAAGCCCAATTTTAAGGCAACCGGGAAGCCCGGCAGAGCGATTGGAATCGATCCGACTAGCACGCCCAACAGAATCCCGATAAACACCGGTAGCATTTGCACCTGTTGTAATTTTTGCTGCGCATTACCGATCACTGCGGTTACGGCTTCGATGGCGTCGAGACGTCCGACCAAATTCAACACATCCCCGAATTGCAAACTGGTATTGCTGGTTGGCACCAACTCAATCCCGGCACGGTTTAAACGTGAAATCACCACTTCGTATTTCTGTTTTATTTTCAGATCACGAATTTTTTTACCCAGCGCCTGTTCGTTAGTGACCACCACCCGTACAGAACGCAATTCCGTACCACGCGTAGAAAGCGACTCTTTCACAATTTCGCCCACCACCAACTGCACTCGATGCAAATCCGGCATATCACCGACCAAGTGCATAATATCGCCCAACTCCACTTGTGTATCCGCATGCGGCACGATCAACTCATCACCACGTTTTAAACGGGAACACAGCACATTTTTGGCTTCGAATCCTGGAATATCGCGAATTTTTAAACCGCTGATGTTCGGATTGCTCAGCTTCACATTCAAGCTGCTGAGGCTTTCTTTGTCATGCCCCGACTCTTTTTCAAACTGTCGGTGTTCCTCATCAATTTTAATCTTGAAGAACAAGCGAATCAGCCAAATCGCCAATAGAATACCGCAGATCCCAAACGGATAAGCAATTGCATATGCCATCCCCATGGTTTCGGTGATGTTGGTCATGCCCAGCTCTGCCAGAATTTGCTGCCCGGCCCCTAAAGACGGGGTGTTGGTCACCGCGCCAGAGAAAATCCCGAGAATAATCGGCAATTCAACACCAAACAATAGGTGCAACACAACCACCAGCAGTGCGCCCAGCAACACAATCATCAACGCAAACAGATTCAGTTTCAGCCCAGATTGCCGCAATGAAGCAAAAAAGCCGGGACCAACTTGAATCCCGATTGTGTACACAAACAGGATCAAGCCGAATTCCTGAATAAAGTGCAGGGTATGAGATTCGAGGGTCAACCCATATTTATAGGTGAAATGTCCGACCAAAATTCCGCCGAACAACACCCCACCGATACCGATTCCAATCCCTCTGATCTTTAAATGCCCCAACCACAATCCGATCACGGCAACCAAAGCCAGTAGGCTAATCGTGATAGCAATATCACTCATAACATCTCCTATAGATTATTTATAAAAATGAACTGGCGCTATTATACTCGTGTTGTCTGGCTAAAAGTTTGTTATAGTGCAAACTTTTAAAACAAACTCAATATTTTTTACAGAAAAATTTTAGCTTTTTGTTAAACTTTTTCACCATTTGAGAATCAAATGCTTACTATATGTTAAATCTGGATTTTTATGAATTTACGACAAGAACTTTTTGACTCGGCGCTCTGGTTGGCTCAGGCTTTTTTTGGCAGCTTTTTGTTTTTAATCATCCTCACCATGTTGCTGATCAAATTCAGCCGTTGGGGCAAGCAATTTTGGCAATTGACGGCGGATTATATTGATCTTAAAAACAATCTGAAAGCCATTATTCTCTTTATGGTCATTGTGCTGCTGTCATTAATGGCGGTGCGCTTGAGCGTGTTGTTTTCGAATTGGTACAATACGATGTACACCGCATTGCAAGAAATGAATGTGAATACGTTCTGGAGTTCAATTGCATTGTTTACTGTGTTAGCAAGCATTCATATTGTACTCAGTTTAACCAATTTTTATTTATCACAACGTTTTATTATTCAATGGCGCATTAAATTAAATCAGCGATTTATTGATCGATGGACGGCAAACCGCACTTATTATAAAACCCAATACAGCTACAACCAACTCGATAACCCCGATCAACGGATTCAACAAGATATTCAATCTTTTGTCGCCAGCACACTCAGTTTTTCCACCGGATTGATCAGCGCAATTACCTCCATTGTGGCATTCACCTTGATCCTATGGAACCTATCAGGGCCACTCTCGGTCTTTAACGTCGAGATTCCGCACGGCATGGTGTTTATCTCGTTTAGCTACGTCTTAATCGCCTCACTGTTTGCTTTTAAAATCGGACGTCCATTGATTAACTTAAATTTTTTGAGTGAAAAATTGAATGCAAACTACCGCTATTCGCTGATTCGAATCAAAGAATATGCCGAAAGCATTGCATTTTATAAGGGCGAAAAAACTGAGCGCAATATTTTGCTGAACCAGTTTGATCAAGTGATTGCCAATGTTTGGCAGATTGTGTATCGAACCCTGAAATTCTCTGGTTTCAACTTTGTGGTCAGCCAAACCTCGGTGATTTTTCCATTTCTGATTCAAGCCGGTCGCTTTTTTAGCCAACAAATTTCGTTAGGCGATTTAATGCAAACCGCCAATGTATTCGGTCAATTGGACAGCGCCCTCTCCTTTTTCCGCAATTCATATGACAATTTTGCCTCGTATAAAGCCACATTGGATCGTCTGACCGGCTTTAACAGTGCCATGCGCAGCGCTGAGCAATTGCCAATGCCGACCATTCACGAACATTCGGATCGCTTGCAAGTCAGCAATTTAACAGTGAAGACCCCGACGTACACCACGTTAATCAAGCAATTAACCCTCGATCTCCGACCAGATAGCCGTTTGCTGATTCAAGGTCCTTCTGGTGTCGGTAAAACCACGTTGTTACGAACCTTTGCCGGGTTATGGGCATACGCCGACGGTGAAATCGCGACACCAAGCAATGCGCTGTTCCTGTCACAAAAACCGTATTTGCCGCAAGGCAGCTTATTGGCTGCATTATATTACCCCAATGAAGCGCCGGAAAAAGCCGATTATCAACATGAGGAAGCAGTGTTACAGAAAGTCGCATTAGCACATTTGAGCGAAAAACTGACCCGCAATGAGGAGTGGAGCCAAATTCTGTCGTTGGGCGAACAACAACGCATTGCGTTTGCCCGGGTATTATTGAACAAACCGCAAATTATCTTTTTAGACGAAGCCAGCGCCAGTATGGATGAAGGCTTGGAAGACGCAATGTATCGCCTACTGCTGCAAGAACTGCCAAACAGCACCGTGATCAGCGTCGGCCATCGCTCTACGTTGAAACGCTTCCATACCAACCTGCTACATATTGAACAGGACGGCGGTTGGTACTTGGAAAACGTATAAAAGCCACAAAGTGCGGTTTGAACTTGGGTTATACCGCACTTTCTTTTTTTCATTCATTTAAAATTTAACTATCGAGTTTCGCCGATGGCGACTTACTTTTTTGATTCACAAAATCATAAATGATTTTGTTCACCCTACGGGTCGTTGCCAAAGGCAACGCTCAAAAGCTATCGCTTTTGTGCTTGTACAAAAAAAGTAAGCAAAAAAATACACCCCAGTTGTAGTGCTGATCTTCGCCTTTGCTAATTTCTACGGTCAATTTGTAAACTTGCCTGCTACGCAGGCTCCGGACACAACAAATTGACCTTGAAATCTTCACGCAAACGCTCAGGCACTACAGATGGGGAATTGAAAACCAACCGCACCGCACTTTGATTTTTCTATTTATAATTAAGTCGTTATATCTTGGGCGCATTCAATGCGCCCCTACATTTAGGGCAATACTTCCGTCACAATTAAAATCTTGTATTCTGCGTCGTGTTCTTCGGGTTCCCTCATGAACTGCCTGAGCGTGTGTGACATTTGTAGGGAAATTTTTTTGTTTGAGCGCAGCGAGTCTGCCTGCGAAGCAGGCGCATTAAAAATTTTCCGTTAAGCAAATTCACACTAAGCGAAGATCAGCAGTTCATTAGGGTGTGCTTTCTTTTGCCTACTTTTTTGTACAAGCACAAAAGCGATAGCTTTTGAGCGTTGCCTTTGGCAACGACCCGTAGGGTGAACAAAATCATTTATGATTTTGTGAATCAAAAAAGTAAGTCACCATCGGCGAAACCCGATAGTTAAATTTTAAACGAAAAGTGTAAATCAAACCAAACCGCACTTTTCCCCTTGAAATCCCCCCAACCGCTCCCATATCTAATCCTAACCAAATTTTGTTTAACTAAAGAAAAATAGGAAACAACAATGAGCAATAATCAAGAAACCCGTGGTTTTCAATCTGAAGTCAAACAGTTACTGCAACTGATGATTCACTCCCTCTATTCCAATAAAGAAATTTTCCTGCGCGAGCTGATTTCCAACGCCTCCGACGCAGCGGATAAATTGCGCTTCAAAGCTCTGTCCGCCCCGGAATTATACGAAGGCGACGGCGATCTGAAAGTGCGGGTCAGCGCCGACAAAGACAAAGGCACCTTGACCATCAGCGATAACGGCATCGGCATGAACCGTGAGCAAATCATCGATCACCTGGGCACAATTGCCAAATCCGGCACCAAAGAATTTCTTAACAGCTTGGGGGGGGATCAAGCCAAAGACAGCAAATTGATCGGACAATTCGGGGTCGGTTTCTACTCTGCCTTTATCGTTGCCGACAAAGTCACGGTGAAAAGCCGTGCCGCCGGGGAAAGTGCGGTTCAGGGCGTGTTGTGGCAGTCTGCCGGCGAAGGCGAATATGACGTCGCCGATATCGAAAAAGCCGATCGCGGCACCGAAATCACCTTACACTTACGCGAAGATGAAAAAGAGTTTTTAGACGACTGGCGCTTGCGTCAAATCATCAGCAAATATTCCGATCATATTGATCTGCCGGTCGAGCTACTGGTCAAAGAGTTCGATGATGAAGGCAAAGAAAGCGGCGTAAAATGGGAAAAAATCAACAAAGCACAAGCGTTGTGGACCCGCAATAAAACCGAGATCAGCGACGAAGAATATCAAGAGTTCTACAAGCATCTCAGCCACGATTTCAGCGATCCGCTGCTGTGGGCGCACAATCGCGTCGAAGGCAAACAAGAGTACACCAGCCTGCTGTATCTGCCGACCAAAGCGCCTTGGGATCTGTTCAACCGCGAACATAAACACGGCTTGAAGCTGTATGTGCAACGGGTG
This sequence comes from Testudinibacter aquarius, assembly GCF_004342725.1. Lineage (GTDB taxonomy): Bacteria > Pseudomonadota > Gammaproteobacteria > Enterobacterales > Pasteurellaceae > Chelonobacter > Chelonobacter aquarius. Next base: position 48,592 of record NZ_SMCP01000003.1, read on the forward strand.
TTTATTATGGACGATGCCGAACAATTTATGCCGAACTACCTGCGTTTCGTCAAAGGCTTGATCGATTCCAACGATCTGCCGCTGAACGTGTCGCGTGAACTGTTGCAAGACAACAAAGTCACCGCTGCGCTGCGCAAAGCCCTGACCAAACGTGCCTTGGGCATGATTGAAAAATTGGCAAAAGATGAAGATAAACAAAAATACCAAAACTTCTGGCAAGAGTTCGGCTTGGTGCTGAAAGAGGGATTGGCGGAAGATCACACCAATCAGCAAGAAGTGGCTAAACTGCTGCGCTTTGCTTCCACTCACAACGACAGCAGCGAGCAAAACGTCTCATTGCAAGACTACGTTGCACGCATGAAAGAGGGGCAGAAAGCCATTTATTACATCACCGCCGACAGCTACATCGCCGCCAAAAACAGTCCGCACTTGGAACTGTTTAATAAAAAAGGCATCGAAGTTTTGCTGCTGTCCGACCGGATTGACGAGTGGGCATTGGGCTATTTCAACGAATTTGACGGCAAACCGCTGCAATCGGTGACCAAGTCCGATTTGGATCTGGGCGATCTGGCCGATAAAGCGCAAGAAGAAGCACAAAAAGAGCAGGATAAAAACTTCGGTTCATTTATCGAGCGGGTGAAAGGCTACTTGGGCGAGCGGGTAAAAGAGGTGCGTTTGACTCATCGCCTGAGCGATACCCCAGCGATTGTCTCCACCGACAACGATCAAATGACCACGCAAATGGCAAAACTGTTCGCCGCCGCCGGACAACCGGTACCGGAAGTGAAATATACGTTTGAGTTGAATCCTGAGCATCCGCTGGTCAAGAAAACCGCAGATACTGCCGATGAGAATGCCTTTGGCGAATGGGTCGAGCTGCTGTTCGACCAAGCGATGCTATCCGAACGTGGTGCCTTGGAGAACCCGACAGCATTTATCAAACGCATCAATAAACTGCTGGCGTAATCTCTTTAAGCCTTAAAGCATAAAGTGCGGTCAAGTCTGATGATTTGACCGCACTTTTTAGTATATGCGCTTGAGCGTCTTAAACAGAGTGTTAAAAATAGGTATAACGCACCAGATGGAAAAATACCGGTGCGGCAAACAGCACTGAATCAATGCGATCCATAATGCCACCGTGACCGGAAATCATCGTGCCCCAATCTTTGGCGCCCATGCTGCGTTTGACAGCTGACAGCGACAAACCACCAAGAAAGCCACAAATCACTATCACTAACGAAAACAGCGCAGCATAGCCGATACTGAACGGCGTGATCCACCAAAGTGCGGTACCGATCGCCACCGCAATCGCACCACCACCGAACAAGCCTTCTACTGTTTTGCTCGGGCTGACATTCGGTGCCAATTTATGTTTGCCGAACAATTTACCGACCACATATTGAAATACATCACTCAACTGCACCACAATTAACAGATACATCAACAGCAACAAGCCTTGCCCCTGAAACTCCAAGTTCTGTAACAATAACAGTGCCGGTGCGTAACTGAGGCAATAAATCGTCAACATCATGCCCCACTGGATTTTGGTGGTGCGCTCAAAAAAGGCCTGCGTATCGCCGGATAACGCCTGAATTGCCGGCAGAATCAAAAAGCCGTACACCGGCAAGCACATCACAAACAGTCCGTACCATTCAATGCCGATCAACCAATATTGCAGTGGAATGGCGACATAAAAACAGAACACCAGCGCCCAATAATCGGCACGACGGGTCGGCGTCAGGGTGATAAATTCGCGCAGGGCGAAAAACGAGAGCAAACCGTATAACACCAACGTTGCCACTTTACCAAAAATAAAGCACAGCACTAAAATCGCCACCATCCCCCACCAGGCATTAATCCGATGGTTCAGGTTATCGATCACATCACCGCTTTTTTTATACGCCAGCCAACGTCCGATAACGGTTGCAATCAGCAATAATGCCAACATCCCGCTCAGCACCCACCAAAATTTGCTCGGAATGCTGTTCACGGCTTCACTTAAAAAATTCAACATCGGCAGCTCCTATTTTGCTGATTGCGGCAAAGGTTGTGACAAGGCGATCACCGCTTGTCTGGCTTGGTGTAAGAACTCGGCTTTATCCCATTTTACATCAACCTGTAACGGCTCGCCAAAAGTGACCGAGCAGGTAAACGGCAGCGGTAAAAATGCACCTTTCGGCAAACTGCGACCAGTGTTATCCAGATAAATCGGCACCAGCTCCACTTGCGGATAACGCTGTCGCAAGTGATATAATCCTGATTTAAACCCTGCCGGTTGGCTTTCGGCAGAGCGAGTGCCTTCCGGGAAAAGAATCAGCGAATCCCCTTGCTCAAGTGCGGTATACAGCGGCTGCAACGGATCATCGCTGTTGCCCTCACGATCAATCATCACCACATTCAGCGCTTTTTTGGCAATCAAACCGCGCAGTCCACCCTTATCCCAATAATCTTTTGCCGCAACCGGGCGAATTTTGGCACGAAATTCCGCATTAAAAGACGACCAAATTGCCAGCGTATCCAAATGGCTGGTATGATTGGCAAAATAGATCCGCTGTTGTCCACTGGGCAAGTTATTGCGCCAATGGGGATAGGCGCCGATCAACAGTTTGGTTAGCGTAGCAAGTAAGGAGGCAATCATGTTGACCTCGCTTGCGTTTCCAACTCACGCGAAATGGCACGTGTCCGCAAAACACAGGTCAGTAACGTGCCGACAATCAATAACACCAGCGCCAACCATAACGCATATTGACTGTACCATAGCTGCCATTCCACCGCCCCGATTAAACACCCCGCCGTCAACAACGCCATGCGGTGCGGTTTTGCCATTGGGCCGCTGAAGCGTTGTTCCAAGCCTAACGAACCACCAAGCAAACGGATATAAGCACTCAGCGCCGCCAATAAAGCCCCTAGCCAGCCCAACCACGGCTGCCCGACAGCTGCAGCAAACGCCAGAATCAACACCGAATCCGCTATACGATCCGGAATTTCATTATACAGCACACCGTTGGCCGTTTTTTTGCCGCCTTCTACGGCTACCATGCCGTCTAATAAGTTACAGAGTAAGCGCAGTTGGATAAAAAGTGCAGCCAAAATCAGCCCGACGGCATTGGGCGAAAATGCTAACAATAACCCGCCGAATAAGGCAACTACGATACTGAGCAGGGAGATTTGATTCGGGGTCGGTATGCTGCGCTGCGCTAAGTTTTTGGCTAATGCCTGCGCCCAACGGCTACTGCGCGTTGCAAGCGGACGACGATTCTTCTGATTTTCTGTCATATGTTGTCCTTATTGACTTGATAAATGAACTGTTTTGTCAAGTTGGCAGAATTTATGTCGTTTTGCCAGACCAAAATTTGCGGCAGCTGTTCACCTGCTTGTTGTAAAAAATAAGCGAGATAAAATGGTAATTCGTCGGTAAAAAACAGCTTGCCTTGCGGTGCGTAAACACATTCAATTTGTAATCTGTCGGGGCGATGAATAACTGAACGTAGTTTGACAATGCCGACCCCTTGCGATTTCAACACGGCTTCACGCAGACACCAAGTGCGGTAAAATGCCGCTTCGGCGTGCGGTTGTGCCGCAAACCAATCCTGTTCTGGTTGCGAAGCATAAAACCGTAATAACCCGTTAAAATTGCGTGTTTTTTGCGGGCTTTCAATATCAACTGCTACCGCCACCGCACTTTCACTTTTTTCTGCAACCGAAATCACCACAGCCACCCAATCTGCCGAATGGCTGATATTAAAATCAATATGCGGTGCAGCGGCAAAATAAGGGCGACCACTTGGGGTGCGTTGAATCTGTTGGAGCAAGCTCAACGGCTGCTGAAAATATTCCAACAACTTTGCCAGCAAAAAATGCGCCAAAATACTGCACTGTCGTCGTTGCTGCCTGCGGGCATTATTGCTATTAGCGGCGTGCAATAAACTATTCGGCAAATAGCGCTGTAATTCAACCCGTGTTGGCATTTGCGCCAGGTTGCCCCAAATTACTGCAGTTTGCATAACGTCTCCGTTCACTTGATCACAAAATAGGTTTTGATTAGACTATCGGTTCCTCGGTCAAATAACAATTACTATTCAAAATGAACTTCACAGCCAATAAGCATACAACCCCCTCTGCTAGCAATACTTGGGGCAGTTTAATCAAACTCACCTTGCCGATTGCCATGGGATATTATGCCGCCGGGATTGCCTATGGTATTTTAGGCGTTGGCGCCGGTTTGCCGATTTGGTTAGTCGTGTTGTTAAGCATCGTGGTCTATTCTGGCGCCGCGCAATATGCTGCAATACCGCTGTTTGCCTCTGCCGCCGGTTTTTTACCACTGGTGATCGGCACCTTGTTAATCAGCTTGCGCCAACTGTTTTATACCCTGGCACTGCACACCGATTTACCCCAAAAAGGCTGGCAACGTTGGTACACCACGGCTTCGATCACCGATGAAAGCTATGCTTTAGCCACCACTCAGGAACAACATCAGCGCCAAAGTAATATCACTAAAATCAATTTTTTATGTCAGTTTTACTGGGTTTCCGCCTCATTGATCGGCGCCTTACTTGGAGCAGAACTGGCCGATGCCATACCGCACTTGGCGTTTGCCCTGCCGTGTCTGTTTATTATTTTAGCATATGAACAATATCGCCAGAACCGTCATCTTTTTCCATTGCTGCTCGCATTGTCTGCCTTTATAGCGTGCAAATTGTTAGCACCCGGTTGGGTGATGTTAGCTGCGATTTTATGCTGTATTTTGGTAATTTTGATACGCTATCACTTGCAACTTGGCAAAAAACTGTCTAAGGAAAACATCAGATGAATACCATCACAATCTTAGTGACTGTTACCGCCATGGCGTCGGTGATGTTCCTGTGTCGGGCGCTACCGTTGTTTTTACCACAGCGCTGGCTGCAACTCGGCTGGTTACAAAGCCTGAATCAAAGCTTACCGTTGTGTATTATGCTGATTTTACTGTTCAGCAGCCTGAATATCCCAACTTCCTTATCCAGTGGCTTTACTACTTTGCTGTATGAGATCGCTGCGTTAGCTGTCGTGCTTGCCAGTTATATTTGGCTGCGTAACACTTTATTGAGCGTGGTATTCGGTGTCACTTGCTTGAATTTGCTGTATCTGCTGGGTTTGTAGAAGATTAATCCCAATACAAAAAAGGATCCGAGTAATTCGCACCTTTTTTAATAAGGCATCAAAGTTAAGGATATTTTCTTAAGCTGTGCAACACAGTCAAAATGATGATTTCATCCTTGATTTCGTTATATTCGTAAACAATACGATAACGACGACAAAATGCGTGTCTTGTGCCGTCTTCTTGTAATTTGAAACCTCTAGGCAAAAATGCAATCTGTTCAAATTTTTCGGAGAGCTCTGCTTCTAATTTTACAATCGAAGCCAATGAACTTGTATATTCACTGACATTTCTCAAAATGCCTTCAATATCAATGATGGTTTTGTCAGACAATACCAATCTAGGCATAAGCCACATCACGTTCGAATTGCTTTATCTCAGAATCCAATTCCTCAACCACTGCTTGCCACCGAACGCGAGCCTCTGCAAGTGTACAAACTCGTCCTGCTTCAACGTCAGCACGTCCAGCCGCAATTTTTTGCGCTAAATACTCATCGTACCCTTTTTCTTTGATAATCATAATACCTCGATTTTTCATCAATGCCGTTTTTATCTTAATGTTGCCTGGTCAACTGTTGAACAGTGTATCATGAGAAAAGCCGCTACTAAAATCGTTTTTTTTCACTTCTTGCGATCAAATCAACGTACTCTCTTTTTTATTCAACGCCAAAAACAGTTAATTCTTTTTATGATATCGGGCGATATTAAATACTTACTCTTACCCATTAAAGCCACAACCTGATTAATCAAGCTGTGGCTTTTGTCTTCTGTAGCTAAAATTACATATTATCGACAATATCCTGCGCGAATTCAGAACATTTGCGCAGCGTTGCGCCGTCCATTAAGCGCTCGAAATCGTAGGTGACGGTTTTGTTGGAAATGGCTTTTTCCATACCGGATACCACTAAATCCGCTGCTTCGATCCAGCCTAAATGGCGTAGCATCATTTCGCCGCTCAAAATCAAGGAACCCGGATTGACTTTGTCTTGTCCGGCATATTTCGGTGCAGTGCCGTGAGTGGCTTCGAAAATCGCGCATTCGTCACCGATGTTAGCGCCTGGGGCGATACCGATGCCGCCCACTTGCGCCGCCAACGCATCGGAAATATAGTCACCGTTCAGGTTCATGGTGGCGATTACGTCATACTCTTTCGGGCGCAACAAGATTTGCTGCAAGAATGCATCGGCAATCACATCATTGACAGTAATGGTTTTACCGCTCTTTGGATTTTTAAACTGCATCCACGGACCACCGTCCAGCAATTCTGCGCCGAACTCCTGTTTCGCCACCTCATAGCCCCAGCTTTTGAATGCGCCTTCGGTGAATTTCATAATATTGCCTTTATGCACCAACGTCACCACGTCACGATCATTGTCGATCGCATACTGGATCGCAGCACGCACCAAGCGCTGCGTACCGGCTTTTGAAGTTGGTTTGATGCCGATACCGCACTCCTCGGTAAAACGGATTTTGGTCACGCCCATCTGTTTAGTCAGGAAATCAATCACTTTTTCCGCTTCCGGCGTGCCTGCCTGCCATTCGACACCGGCATAAATATCTTCGGAATTTTCACGGAAAATCACCATGTCGGTATATTCCGGATGTTTCAACGGGCTCGGAGTGCCTTCATAATAACGCACCGGACGCAAGCAGATGTACAGATCCAACAACTGACGCAGCGCCACGTTAAGCGAACGAATACCGCCACCGATCGGGGTGGTCAACGGGCCTTTAATGGCGACACGGTATTCTTTAATTAAATCCAATGTTTCCTGTGGCAACCATTCGTCTTCGCCATACACTTTAGTCGATTTTTCACCGGTATAGACTTCCATCCATTCGATTTTGCGTTTGCCGCCATAAGCTTTTTCTACCGCTGCGTCCAACACCAAACGCATCGCTGGTGTAACATCAACGCCAATGCCGTCCCCTTCGATAAACGGAATAATCGGATTGTCCGGCACATTCAAGCGCCCTGGGCTATCCAGCGTAATTTTCGTTCCTTGTGTAGGGACCACAACTTTGCTTTGCATATTGACTCCTTTCCGTGATTTACTTGGTGAAATAGTTTGGTGAAATAATTTTTAAAAAGATACTGTATCTTCAACCCACCGCATAGTATAGTTTTTCTTAAATTATTTCTTTTATTCACATCACATTTTAACAATTTTTTTAATATTTTTTTAACATTATGGCTAAATCTAACACGCCTAACCGCACTTTCACTCGCCGTACTGTGCGAGCAGCACAAAAATTGGCTGTTGCCCCAAGAAAATCGGCAACTGCCGTATCACTTGCCGAAACAACAGTCGTTTTATTCAATAAGCCGTTTGATGTGCTGACCCAATTCAGCGCAGATCAACAGCGAGCCACCTTGAAAGATTATATTCCGATTCCCTCAGTTTATCCGGCTGGACGTTTAGATCGCGACAGTGAAGGCCTACTGTTGTTGACCAACAACGGCAAATTGCAACACCGCTTAACCGATCCGAAATTTAAACTGGCAAAGACTTATTGGGTGCTGGTGGAAAATATTCCCGATGAAACCGCACTTTTGGCGCTGCGGCAAGGTGTGCTGCTAAACGACGGTAAAACGTTGCCGGCCAAAGTGCGGTTAATCCCCGAACCGACAGGATTATGGGCACGCATTCCACCGATTCGGCAACGGAAAAACATTCCTACCTGCTGGCTGGAGCTGCAAATCCACGAAGGCCGTAATCGCCAAGTCAGACGCATGACTGCGCATATCGGTTGCCCAACGCTGCGCCTGATTCGCGCAGAAACTGCTGGGTTTGATTTAAACGGCTTAAGCAGCGGTCAATACCGCACGTTGTCTGCAACTGAACGGGCTCAATTATTTCAACGGCTTCATTTAGTCGTAAAATAGCAAGGATATTACGTATGCACAAACCCAATATCACCCTAGCTTGCGTGGTACATTGCCAAGACAAATTTTTGTTTGTTGAAGAGTGGGATAACGGCATTTTGACACTGAACCAACCTGCCGGGCATTTGGAAAAAGACGAAAGCCTGCTCGCCGGAATGCAACGTGAATTATGGGAAGAAACCGGGATTGAACATGCCCAAATAGAACGATTAGTCAAAATTTACCAGTGGTCGGCATCACGCAGTAAAACCGATTTTTTGCGTTTTACATTTGCTTTAGAGCTGGACGACTGCTGTGTTATAACACCCCACGACAGCGATATCACCCGTGGGCTATGGCTGACGCTGGCGCAATTTCAAGACTATATCCGCCAACCGGGACAAGGCGCCAGAAGCCCGTTGGTGCTTGAATCGATTCACGACTATTTGCAAGCAAAAACAGTGCCAATCGATATTTTAAAGGTGTTTGAATAATAGGGTTTGTTGGCCTTTGTTTATAATTTGAGCTATAGACCCTAATCATGAAAAGGGAATATATGAGGTAATAAAAAACCCGATTGCCATCTCAATTTGAGCAACAATCGGGTTTTTCGTTGAATAATCGGCTTATTCAGGAATGACGTTTACAATCAATGAAGTGAAGACTTCACCATGTAATTGGAAACGAATTTCGTGCTCGCCAGTGGTACGCAGAGGACCTTCTGACAGACGAACTTCACTTTTCTCAACCTTAACACCGGCAGCCGTGATCGCATCAGCGATGTCACGAGTACCGATAGAACCGAATAAACGACCTTCATCACCGGCTTTGGAAGCGATAGTCACGCTAGTCAAGGCTGCGATGCTTTCTGCACGCGCTTGCGCTTCGGCTAACTCTTTAGCAACTTTAGCTTCCAACTCAGCACGACGAGTTTCGAAATGTTCAATATTAGCTTTGGTTGCCATAACTGCTTTACCTTGAGGGATCAAGAAGTTACGTGCGAAACCGGCTTTAACATTCACTTGGTCACCAACGTTACCCAAATGAACAACTTTATCTAAAAGAATAATTTGCATTACCGTATCCTCTCTTGATTACTGATGGTTGTCAGTGTACGGTAACAACGCTAAATAACGAGCGCGTTTGATGGCGCGTGCTAATTGACGTTGGTACTTCGCACGAGTACCGGTAATACGGCTTGGAACAATTTTGCCGCTCTCTGTAATGTAGTTCTTCAACGTGGCGATATCTTTGTAATCGATTTCAACTACGTTTTCCGCTGTGAAACGGCAGAACTTACGACGACGGAAATAACGTGCCATAGGGCGAGTCTCCTAATCTATAAATTCGATTTGCTCGGCGTGTAAAACTAACTGACTGAGTCCGTTATTGCTTTTATGCGTGGTGATAAAACCGACGATTAAAAGTTTACTGCCGACCGTAATGCTTTGAGTTTGTTTAATTAATTGTTGTCCACTCAGTGATACCGCTATTTTACACCACGCTTGCCGCGCTAAACCTGCTTCGGTTTGCTGCGAACGATGTTCGAAAACAAAGCGACAATGTTCAATACCACTTGGACTGATACTTCGTTTGGGATGAGAGGCAACAAAACCTGTCAACGACAAACGATTGTCAATCGTTAAATTACTCTTCCGCATCCTCATAATCGTTGTTGTCAACTTCGGCTGAAGCACGACGATCGTCTTTTGCTTTAACCATTGGGGACGCTTCTGTTACGGCGTGCTTAGTACGCATAATAGCGTTACGCAGAACGGCGTCGTTGTAACGGAAAGTTGTTTCTAGCTCGTCGATTACTTCTTGCGGTGCTTCTACATTCATTAACACATAATGTGCTTTATGTAGTTTGTTGATTGGATAAGCCAATTGACGGCGACCCCAATCTTCTAGGCGATGAACTTGTCCACCTGCTTCTTTAACAGAACCAGTGTAGCGCTCGATCATGCCCGGTACTTGTTCGCTTTGGTCCGGATGAACCATAAAAACGATTTCGTAGTGACGCATTGCTGCTGCTCCTTACGGGTTAATCAGCCTCCGACGATAGACCAGTCACCAGTCTGCGGAAGCAAGGAACGAAAATGGAATGTGACTGTTAAGGCGCAAGATTATACCCAGATTACCTAGGCGGCACAAGCAAAATTCGGATTATTTTTAAACTGCCGGCAAAAACAAAAGTGCGGTTTGCATTAATTGAAAACCGCACTTTTGTTATTAAGATTTAAAAGCAAGAATTCGATCAGATTTTCTTAAAAATCAACGAACCATTTGTGCCACCAAAGCCGAACGAGTTGCATAGCGCATACTCCATTTCAACTTTGCGTGCAGTGTTTGGAACCAGATCCAGCGTGACATTCGGATCTTGATTATCCAAATTAATGGTTGGCGGCACGATTTGATCTTGCAGCGCCAATACCGTGAAAATCGACTCTACCGAACCAGCAGCACCCAGCAAGTGCCCAGTCATCGATTTGGTTGAGCTGACTAGAATCTGATCTTTATTGGCTGCGAAAACTGAGCTGATTGCAGTTGCTTCAGCAATATCACCTGCCGGTGTCGAAGTGCCGTGTGCATTAACATAGCCAATTTGCTGCGGTTCAATTGCTGCATCGCGTAGCGCATTCTTCATCGCCAGCGCTGCACCGGCGCCATCCGCTGGTGGAGAGGTCATATGATAACCGTCACCGCTCATACCAAAGCCGACCAGCTCCGCATATATTTTAGCACCGCGCTCTTTGGCATGTTCGTATTCTTCCAACACCATAATCCCTGCGCCATCACCCAGCACAAAACCATCACGCTCAATATCCCAAGGACGGCTTGCGGCTTGTGGATTGTCATTACGGGTAGAAAGCGCCCGCGCTGCGCCAAAACCGGCAATACCTAACGATGTGCTGGCTTTTTCCGCCCCTCCGGCAATCATCACATCGGCATCGCCATAGCTGATTATGCGGAAAGCGTGCCCAATATTATGCACCCCCGTGGTACAAGCCGTTGCAATCGTAATATTCGGCCCATGCAATTTATAATTAATCGACAGATGCCCTGCAATCATATTCACAATAGTTGACGGCACAAAAAACGGGCTGACTTTGCGTGGTCCACCGTTGACAAGTGCGGTATGATTTTCCTCAATCAAACCAAGACCACCAATGCCGGATCCTATTGCCACTCCGATACGCTGTGAATTCTGTTCTGTCACTTGCAAACCGGCATCTTCAATAGCTTGCATTCCGGCTGCAATACCGTATTGGATAAATAAATCCATTTTTTTGGCATCTTTGCGTGAAATATACGCTTCCGCATTAAAATCTTTGACCTGACCGGCAAATTTTGTAGTGTGATGGGTGGTATCAAAATTTTCGATCAGATTGATACCGCTCTTTCCTGCGAGAAGGTTTTGCCAGGTTGAGTTGACATCATTACCAAGCGGTGACAGCATTCCTAAGCCTGTAACAACAACGCGACGTTTTGACATGAATATACTCCGAACGGGAGGTTGAAAATGGTACTTTTAATCGTAGATTAATTTTTAACCGTAGATAAAATTTAGGCGGTCTTATAACCGCCTAAATCCAGAAGATTATTGATTATTTTGAACGTAATCAATTGCAGACTGAACAGTTGTGATTTTTTCAGCTTCTTCATCAGGAATTTCGATATCGAATTCTTCTTCCAAAGCCATTACCAATTCAACTGTATCTAAAGAGTCAGCGCCCAAATCTTCAACAAATGAAGCTTCAGATTTCACTTCGTCTTCTTTAACGCCTAATTGTTCAACAATGATTTTTTTTACGCGTTCTTCAATACTCATTTTTTAAATTTCCTATATTTTAAATTTCGCCACAGCGAGAAGGTGAATATGGTATGGACCGTTTAAACGGCTGCAATTATTTATCTGAGATAGTAATCCACTGAAAAATAACGGCTCAAACGACACATACTATGACAAAATTTGGCTATATTCTTGTTTCTTGGAAAAGTCTATAACCAAGATTGTATACCATCGCAGATTCTAACATTACCGAATAGGCTTGTCATGCTTTTATCTCAATTTGTCTGATTTTGCTTACATCGACAATTGGGACAAACAGCTCCATACGGATTAACTCATGTAGAGTCCGCCGTTAACATGTAAAGTCGTGCCCGTGATATACCCCGCATCATCAGATGCTAAAAAGGCAACGGCTTTGGCAATATCTTTTGCCTCGCCCAATCGTCCAGCAGGCACATTCGACAAAATACCTTGTTTTTGCTCATCGGTTAACGCATGGGTCATATCGGTCGCAATAAAGCCCGGTGCCACCACATTAACCGTGATACCACGCGAAGCCACTTCCTGTGCCAATGCTTTAGAAAAACCGATTACCCCGGCTTTAGCCGCACAATAGTTGCTTTGTCCCGGATTGCCGGAAGAACCGACCACAGAACCGATATTGATAATCCGTCCATAACGCTTTTTCATCATGCTGCGCAACATCGCTTTTGACAGATGGAAAATCGAAGTCAGATTAGTCTCAATAATATCGCTCCATTCATTGTCTTTCATGCGCATCAACAGATTATCGCGGGTAATGCCGGCATTATTGACCAGAATATCAATCTCGCCAAATTCACCTTTAATCTGCGCCAATGTCTGCTCAATAGACGCTACATCACTGACGTTTAACACTAGGCCTTTGCCACTCTCACCCAAATAAGCCGAAATAGCTTCCGCTCCGCTTTCACTGGTTGCAGTGCCAATCACGGTGGCACCTTTTGCCGCTAATTCCTCTGCTATGGCTCTGCCGATACCACGGCTGGCACCGGTTACTAATGCTATTTTACCTTGCATACGCTCTCCTTTTTTCACTCGTCTGATTAGTCTTGAATAAGTTCCGCCACCGCACTTAACGAGGCATTATCATTGACCGCATGGGCATCCAGCTCTTTGTTGATACGCTTGGTGAGTCCGGTTAATACTTTATTCGGTCCGATTTCAAACAGTATTTTCACTCCGGCAGTCGCCATTTTTTCCACGCTTTCCGTCCAACGAACCGGATTATACAGCTGGCGCACCAATGCGCTACGAATCTCGTCGGCGGCTTTTTCCTGTTTCACATCAACATTATTGATCACTGCGACTGTCGGTTGTTTGAAAGTCACTGACTCCAAAGCGACCGCCAACTGATCGGCTGCCGGTTTCATCAACGCACAATGTGACGGCACACTGACCGCCAGTGGTAATGCCCGTTTAGCGCCGGCTTCTTTACAACATGCCGCAGCTCGTTCAACCGCACTTTTATTCCCGGCAATCACCACTTGACCCGGCGAATTGAAGTTCACCGCTGCCACCACTTCATCTTCAGCAGCTTGCTGGCAAGCATCAATAATCGCTTGATTGTCCAAACCGATAATCGCATACATTGCGCCAGTCCCTGCCGGAACCGCTTTTTGCATTAAGCGACCACGCAGTTCGACCAATTTCACGGCTTCTTCAAAATCCAAAACCCCGGCACAGACCAAGGCAGAAAATTCGCCCAAACTATGTCCTGCCATCACCTCTGGTTTTAATGCCGGATATTGCTGCTGCCATACACGGTAAATCGCAACAGACGCCGCCAACAGTGCCGGCTGGGTACGCCAAGTTTGATTCAGCTCCTCTGCTTCACCGTTTTGTACCAAATTCCATAAATCATAACCGAGTGCATCGGAAGCCTGTTTAAACGTCTGTTCCACAATCGGGAAGCGGGTAGCCAAATCGGCTAACATACCAATAGCTTGTGAGCCTTGTCCCGGAAAAACCATAGCAAATTTTTTCATATTAAATCCTCTGTTTGCCACTGCTGATTACTACTTACCACTGCAACGTATTACACTAAATATAGGGCTTAAAAACGTGCTAATACTGAGCCCCATGTCAAGCCACCACCAAACGCTTCCATCAAAATCAGTTGTCCGCGCTGAATACGACCATCACGCACTGCTTCATCCAGTGCGCTAGGGATGCTGCCGGCGGAAGTGTTGCCGTGACGGTCAAGCGTCACCACCACTTGCGACATATCCATCTCTAATTTTTTGGCGGTAGCACTGATAATGCGTAAATTGGCTTGGTGTGGCACCAGCCAATCAATGTCTTTTTTATCCAAATTATTGGCAGCTAAGGTTTCTTCTACCACATTCGCCAGTTGGCGCACAGCGATTTTGAAGGTTTCATTGCCCTGCATGGTTAGATATGCCGGAGAAGCCTCATCACGGCTGCGTTTGGCATTTTCCAATACCAACACTTCACCTTGGGTCGGATCAGAGTGCAAATGGCTGGAAAGAATACCCGGTTCTTCACTGGCCTCCAGAATCACTGCGCCTGCGCCATCACCAAACAAAATCACGGTGCCGCGATCTTGTTCGTCCAAACTGCGAGAAAACAGATCCGCACCAACGACTAAGGCTTTTTTCACCTGTCCAGTGCGGATAAATTGATCAGCCACACTCAACGCATACACAAAACCCGAGCACGCCGCTGCAATATCAAAAGCAATAGCATCTTCAATACCCAGTGCTTTTTGAATCAAGCAGGCTGAACTTGGGAAAGCGTGCGAAGAGCTGGTGGTGGCAACCAATACCAAATCAATCTCATTGACATCGAGGTTTCCTGCCATCGCCAAACATTGTTTGGCCGCTTCAGTTCCCATTGTCGCCACGGTTTCATCAGCACGGGCAATACGCCGTTGTTTGATGCCGGTGCGTACGCTAATCCACTCATCAGACGTATCGACCATTTTCTCTAAGTCGGCATTGGTTCTGATCTGTTCCGGTAAATAACTGCCGGTAGCTAAAATTTTACTAAACATAATCATCTCATTATGTGTGAATCATCAATGATGAATTTTCAACAAAGTGCGGTTCAATAACGACACCGGCTTAATTTTTTTCCAAGCCGATCAAAATTTTATTCGGAATTTCTGACCGCACTTGCCATGCCGCTTGCTGTATTGCATACAAAAAAGCGGCTTGATTGGCACTGCCGTGGCTTTTAACCACCACAGAAGTCAATCCTAACAGAGAGGCGCCATTGTATTGATCGGGATTAAACTGTTTCAATTGAACAAAATATTTTCTTAAGGCATATTTGCCGATACGGATAAGCAGTTTTTTGATCAACGACGGCGGCTGTTTCTTGGTGCCTTTCAACAGACTAAAAATATTTTTCGCCGTGCCTTCCAGCGTTTTCAAGGCGATATTTCCGGCAAACCCGTCACAGACAATCACATCTGCGTATCCGTTCAGTAAATAATTGCCTTCAATGTATCCAATATAGTTCAAATCGGTTTGCTGCTGCAACAGCTGACTGGCGTCACGGATATTTTTCAGCCCTTTTAATTCTTCAATACCGATATTCAGCAACGCCACGCGCGGATAGACCAAATCAAAGTTATTTTCGGCAAAAATCGCGCCCATTTGGGCAAATTGCACCAACGTCTCGGCAGAGCAATCGATATTCGCCCCTAAATCCAGCATAACACTCTGTTTACCGTCTATAGTCGGAATATTCGACACCAAGGCCGGTCGTTGAATCCCCGCCAACGGCTGCAACAACACTTTTGACAAGCCCATCAACACTGCCGTATCACCACCACTGACACAGCCCTGCGCCGCACCATCACGCACCGCTTCAATCGCTAAACGCATTGAACTGCCTTTGCTATGGCGCAAAGCATAGGAAAGCCCCTGCTGGTTTTTAACCACACGGTCACAATGCTGCAAATTGATTCGTTGGCGGAGATGGTGGGGAATATTTGCGAGATAGGGAGAAATAGCCTGACTATCGCCAAATAAAACCAGATGTAGCATTGGATCTTGTTCCAACGCTTGCAGGCTTGCCGGGATAGTAATACGGGGACCAAAGTCCCCGCCCATTACATCTAACGCCAGGGTTAGACGATTCAACTGCTTACCTTAAAGAATCAAGAGTAATCGAAATTACTTGTTGATAACTTTACGACCACGGTAGTAACCGTCTGCGGTTACATGGTGACGCAAATGGGTTTCGCCGGTTACTTTATCGACAGAAACAGCAGCAGTTGTCAAAGCATCGTGTGAACGACGCATGTCACGACGTGAACGAGATTTTTTATTTTGTTGAACAGCCATCGGCTATACTCCTAAATTATTTTCGCTTTAAATTAGCTAATACAGCGAACGGGTTTGGTTTTTCTGCTTCAGCAGGCAATTTGCCAAAAACCTGTTCAGCCACGGACACTTCACAGTGTTCAGGATCGTGCATCGGTACTAACGGCAGAGCAAGCATCAACTCGTCTTCCACCACATCACGCAAATCTATTTCACCAAATTCATTAAATTCAATTGGCTCATAAATTTCCGGCAACACATCTGCTTGATCCATATTGGACACCGGACTATAACAAAAACTGCATTCCAATGTCACAGTAAAAGGCTTATCACAACGTTGACAAACCAGCTCCACATCGATTTTAGCCTGACCTTTGATCACGACCAATCGTTGTGGATCTATTGAAAACGACAATGTAACTTGTGCCTCATTCAGCACGCGACTGACTGACGTTGCCAAGCGCTCTAATTGGTTAGGCGAGTAATAACCCACATAATCCAAACGGCGTTGAGCGTCTTTTATCGGATCGACAGTCAGGGGAAGTTTAACCTTTTGCATAGGGCGTGCATATTAACTGCACGGACAAGAATAGTCAAAAGGAATTATACTTTTTTAGCAACTTTTTTTACAACGTTCAGACCGCACTTTGCCCGCGTCGGAAATCTCACCTTACAGCACTGCCGAAAATTGTTATAATCGCACTTTATCATTTAAATAACCAAGAGAAGAGCTCGGAAATATGACGCAACAAAGCAAAAATAGTTATTGGCAACAGCTGAAAATCGCCTTTCAATATATGGTGCCGCAGTTGGCACTAACCCGCCTGGCCGGCTGGTTCGCCGAAAAACAGTGGGGCGCAGTCACTCATCTGGCAATCAAAGCCTTTAGCGCCAAATACAAAATCAACCTACAAGAGGCGGAAAAAAGCGAAGCAAACCAATATGCGTCGTTTAATGAATTTTTTATCCGTCCGTTAAAAGCCGATGCACGCCCGATTAATGCCGATCAAAGTGCGGTCTGCTTTCCGGCAGACGGCTGTATCAGCGAGCTGGGCAACATTATCAACGGACAGCTGTTTCAGGCAAAAGGACATTTTTTCAGCTTATCGGATCTGTTAGCAGATGATAAAAAATCAGCCGAAGCATTTGAAAACGGCAAATTCGTCACCACTTATTTATCACCACGTGATTATCACCGTGTGCATATGCCGTGCGACGGCGTATTACGCAAAATGGTGTATGTGCCCGGCGATCTGTTTTCGGTTAATCCGTTTTTAGCCCAACACATTCCCAATCTGTTCGCGCGCAACGAGCGGGTGATCTGCTATTTTGATACACCGTTCGGCGCAATGGTGCAGATTCTGGTTGGTGCCACCATCACCGCCAGCATCAGCACGGTCTGGGCAGGCGTCATCAATCCGCCACGCAGCGGCAAGGTGCAGCAATGGGAGTATCCACAAGATGGCGCTTCAGCCGTGCAACTGAAAAAAGGCGAAGAAATGGGCGCATTTCGTCTTGGCTCGACCGTCATCAATTTATTCCAAGCGGATAAAATTGAGTTTTTGCCGACACTAAAAGCAACAAGTGCGGTCAACATGGGGCAAGCAATGACCGTTTCAGCGGCTATGCAAGATTCAGCAGCTTAATTTTAATTTTTACGACTTTCTTTTATAAACAATAAGGATATTTATGAGCGCACAATTTTTCGCAAACGTCACCTTAGATTCAACAGAGCAACAAGGCAGCTACGGTATTGGTCTGCAAATGGGGCAACAACTGCTGCAAAGCCAGTTGAATATTGATGTGGCTGCAGTGGCAAAAGGGATTTACGACGCCATTCAACAAAACGCACCTGCGGTTGATCTGCAAGCTGTCAGCCAAGCCTTGCAACAAATGCAGCAACAAGCCGCTGAATTACAACAAGCGCAATTCAAAGAGGTGGAACAAGCGGGCAAAGACTTCTTAGCCGAAAACAAAAAAGCCGATGGCGTAAAAGAAACCGAGAGCGGCTTGCAATATGAAGTATTGGTCGCCGGCAACGGCGCTGTGCCAAGCCGCCAAGATCAAGTGCGGGTGCATTACACCGGCAGCTTGATTGACGGCACGGTTTTTGACAGCTCAGTACAACGTGGGCAACCGGCAGAATTCCCGGTCAACGGTGTAATCAGCGGCTGGATTGAAGCCCTTTCGATGATGCCGGTCGGTTCAAAATGGCGCCTGACCATTCCTCACCACCTCGCCTACGGCGAACGTGGCGCCGGCGCTTCGATTCCACCGTTCAGCACCCTAATTTTTGAAGTAGAGTTGTTGGATATTATTTAATTCAGCCTTCCCGTAAAAATAAAGTAACAAGCGGAAATATATTGATTATTTCCGCTTTTTTATTAGAGCCTGTTGATATTTTTTATATTTTATATTAAAAGTGCGGTATTCAACGTTATTCTGTCAAATATTTCATCACAAACGATATTATCGGTAGTATTTTCCAAGCAAAGGTATATTATAATATTTGTTAATATTTGTTATATCTATTTTATCGCCTGTTGCATGAAAAAGGAGTACCGAATATGTTTAATCATGATTCTTTTTATTGGATCAATCAGATTGAAAAAGCATCAACCTTAATGACCTTCCAAGAAGGTATCGTCACCCAAGCTGTTGCACAAAAAGTTGCACTAGCACTACAACAACTCGCAGCGGGGTCAAAGCGCCCACACGATTACTACGAAATACAGCCGATGTTATTGGAACTCACTGGTTCGGAAGGTTCAATGATTCATGTTGGACGTAGCTGGCAAGATATACAAGCTACACTACATCGATTATTAGTCCGCGATCGTCTCCTTTATTTATATTATTTATCGCTAGAAACTCGAAAACGCCTTTTAAACCTTGCCCATGATAACCTCGATAGCATTGTTCCTTCTTATACCTATGGTGTGCAAGCACAACCGGTCACGCTCGGACATTTGCTTTTAGGCTACGAAGCCACCTTAGCACGCACCACCCAACGATTCTCTGCTTATTTCGTCCGCTTGAAGAAATGTCCGCTTGGAGCAGCAGCACTGGCAACATCCAGCTTCCCGATCAATCGGGCTGCGTTAGCCGATTTTTTAGGATTTGAAGGCTATGTTGAAAATGCGTTTGATGCCGCAAAAACGCAACCCGTCATCCTTGGATAAAGCACGTTTGCTGGCAAGTCAAGTCACTGGCGATGCCTTCAAAGCCAGTATCTCCGCCCACAACGTCAATTCTGGCTTAACCGACTACAAAAATCTCGATGTTTCAGAAACGCTAGAACGGGCTTGCACCATGCTGAAAACCGTCAATGCGGTGTTGGAAGGCTTGAAAATTGATAAAGAAGCGGCACTGGAACAAGTCAATGCTGACTATTCGACTACCACCGAACTGGCAAATGTGCTTCAGCGCCAAGCAGGAATACCGTTCACAATTGCCCATCAATTTGCTTCAAAATTAGCCCAATACGGGCGGTTACATAAATTGCCTCCGGCGCAACTACCATTTGATAAAGTAGTAGAAATATTTGATACAGTTATCACCGAAACCATGCCAAACAAAATCACTTTTCCTCTGTCGAAAGAGACTTTCTTTAGCCATTTGGAACCAAGCAATATGATTAACAACCATCTGGCATTGGGCGGAACTAATCCGGCAGAAGTGCAGCGAATTTTAAACAAAGCCACAGAGCAGCTAGGTCTACATGAAACATGGTTGTATCATACTCAAGAAAAACTGAAAAAGGCTGATGAACGTTTAACTGATATGTTTAATAATTTGATTAAAACTTAAATCAAAAAATAAAAAGGCTTTACGCTATTTTTATCTCCGTAAAAATAGTGAAAAGTTACACAAATGTTACATTACTTAAATATTTCTGCAACAAAAATGTAGCCAATAACTATTATTAGTGAGATAAATCAATTCTTGCATATTTGCTGCTTGTTTACTGATATAAATTTCGTATCATAACGCCGTTTTATGACTAATTTTATGCAAGGAATTAATATGCTGTATTTAGAGTTTTTATTTCTTTTAATCATGCTGTATATCGGCAGCCGTTTTGGCGGGGTCGGTTTAGGCGTGGTTTCCGGAATCGGCTTGCTAATTGAAGTGTTTGTGCTACGCATGCCGCCGTCTTCGCCGCCGATTGATGTCATGTTGATTATTATCGCGGTCGTCACCTGTGCTTCGATTCTCGAAGCCGCCGGTGGTTTGAAATATATGCTGCAAATCGCTGAACGGATTTTGCGCCGCAACCCGAAAATGGTCACCATTTTAGGCCCTTTAGTCACCTATATTATGACGTTGATGTTGGGTACCGGGCATGCGGTTTACACTATTATGCCGATTATCGGTGATGTTGCACTGAAAAACGGTATCCGTCCGGAACGCCCGATGGCGGCCGCCTCTGTCTCCTCTCAACTGGGGATTACCGGTAGTCCGATTTCCGCCGCCGTGGTTTACTACCTGACCCAAATCGTCGAATTGCCGGGTTATGAACACGTTACCTTACTGAGCATTGTTGCCGTTACCATTCCTGCTACTTTAGCCGGGGTAATTATGATGTCGTTGTACAGCTTGCGCCGTGGTAAAGAGTTGAAAGACGATCCGGAATATCAACGCCGTCTGCAAGACCCAATCTGGAAAGACCGAATTGCCAACACCACCAGCACTACCCTGAACGAAGCACTGCCAAGCTCAGCGCGCAATGCGGTACTGCTGTTTATCTTAGCGTTGGTGATTATTGTGATTGTGGCGATTTTCCCTGAGGTCAGAACCATAGGTGAAAACAAAGCGATTTCCATGGGCATTATTATTCAAATGATGATGCTTGCCTTTGGCGGAATTATTTTGGTTGCGACCAAAACCAATCCGCAAACAGTGCCGAATGGCGTGGTGTTTAAATCCGGCATGGTGGCAATGATTGCGATTTTTGGTATTGCCTGGATGAGCGACACCTATTTCCAATATGCCATGCCGTCGTTTAAAGCCGGTGTCACCGAGATGGTACAATCCTATCCATGGAGCTTTGCGTTTGCGCTGTTTGCGGTTTCTGTGGTGATCAACAGCCAAGCCGCAACCGGACGCATGATGTTGCCGGTCGGTTTGGCAATCGGTTTGCCTGCGCCACTGTTAATTGGTTTGCTGCCGGCAACTTACGGTTACTTCTTTATCCCGAACTATCCGTCAGACATTGCTACCGTCAACTTTGACGTCACCGGCACCACCAAAATCGGTAAATACTACTTCAACCACAGTTTCATGGTGCCGGGTTTAATTGGCGTCATCACTGCCTGTTTTGTCGGTTATACCCTGGCTTACGCAATTATTTAATATCCGACTAAATTTGAATCTAATACAAAGAGCGGTTTTCTGGAAAGGAAAACCGCTCTTTGTCTATATTTTAAACTATTTTTACCGCTCACTTTGCGCTAAAATAAGAACCTATTATTATAGGCTCCTTATTAAGAGGATATTAAGATGGAATTGCATCGGGACAATTTGGCTAATCACAATGAAAAAAACAAGCAACTCAATGTTTCTTTAGATCTGGAAACATTCCGTCTTGTGAAAGATTTTGCATTCAAACAAGATATTTCCATGAAACAGTTTATCAAGAACCTGATTTTGGAAAAAGCAGCGCAGCTACAAGAAGAAGCACTTTCCGCCTACACTTGCAATAAAGAAGAGCAACAACAAATTCAGCAAAGCCTCACATTCTTTGCGACCAAACCGCACTTAACAGAATATGTTGAGGCGGAAGAAATAAAAAATTATCGCCAAGCCAAAACAAAACAAGAATTGATCGAAATGATGGGTTATCGTGATGGTGATTTAGCATGATAAAAATCGGTTTTTCGAATAAATTCACCCGAACAATTTTTTATGAAGTCTTCACCGAACCAAGCCGCTTAGCAATAATCGAAAAGCTCAATAGCCCGCTATTTAATCAGATTAAAAGCGGAATCGGTTTCACAAGTTATAAAATTTTTATTCGAGCAAAAACACAACAAAACACGATTTATTTTGTGAAACAACAGGAAACTGTGATTATTGTTGGTTATCAATTAGGAAAGAGCGATTTTTTAGACGGTAGAAAAGACTCACATTTTGACACTCTGTTTTACATGCTCACTCAAATGGATGAGGGTGAACGAACAAATAAGTTTTAATATATTCTCTAATACAAAAGAGCGGTTTTCTGGAGAGGAAAACCGCTCTTTTGTTATGTAAGAAATAAGATTAATTCGCTAGGCGGTATGGTTATATTTATAAGTGAGGTCCCCACGTCCAGCAAGTAATCCTTCAACCGAAATATCTTCGTTAAGCCGCTCCCAGTGTATTCCCCTACGACTAAGTTCATAGCAGCTCAATTCTTCTTGACTGGCTTGTAAAAGTTTTGGAAACCACGCTAACGGCACACCTATAGTACGCGCATCATTCAACTCAACCCACATAGTATGTTCATCAAATCTCACATTCTTAGCTGAAATAGTCATTCCAAGCCTCCAATAATATTCTTGAATGTTCGTGGATAAAATCTAATAGTTCTCTTAATTCTTTTGCGTTAAATCCATCATTTTGTGCCAAAGATATTTGTGGTGCCAACCAAAATTTAGCTTCGGCTTCTGCATTTCTAACATGAATATGTGCAGGTTCTCTAGGATTTCCTTCGTTAGAATAAAAGAAAAATTTATATCCTTTAAAGCGTAGTATTACAGGCATTATATCTCCATTCAAGAGAAGATTAATTCATCATTCGGCATCTGTTTGATTTTTTGTGGCAGATCGCCATTGAGTCCCAGCGCTTGTGCCATGAGTTGATCTTTGACGATCGGCAGTTTATCGGTCAAGGTCATACCAACACCGCGTAGCAGTTTTTTCAGCGGATTCGGGTCATTAAACAAGGATTTAAAACCCTGCATTGCGACCAGCATTTTTACTGCTTCGCTTTTACGCCAGCGTTCGTAGTGGCGCAAATAACGCAGTTCGCCAATATCGAGATGTTGCTGTAGATTTTTCTCAATCTCTTGTGCCAACGCTATCGCATCCATAAAACCGAGGTTCACCCCCAATCCTGCCAGTGGGTGAATGGTATGTGCCGCATCGCCAACCAGTGCAATTCGGGGTTTAACAAAATCTCGGGCATAACGCGCAGTGAGCGCAATCGCTTGGCGCTTGCCGACCACGTTGCACAAGCCCAAGCGGTTATCAAAAGCGATATTCAGCGCTTTATTAAACGCTTGATCGTCCATGTTCAAATGCTGTTCTGCCGCTTCCGGCGGTTGTGACCAGACAATCGAACACAAGTGCGGTTGCTGCAACGGCAAAAATGCCAAAATTGAATCCTGACTGAAAATTTGCCGTGCTGTGTGCAAGTGCGGTTCGGCAGTTTCTACATTACAGACTAACGCACTGTGTCCGTAATCACGAAAATTCAAGGGTATATCCGCTTGTTGTCGCAGCCATGAATTGGCGCCATCGGCACCCACCAGCAGTTTTCCGGTCAACATAGTGCCGTCTTCCAGTGTGAGCAAAGCACACTGTTGGTTAAAATTCAGGCTTTTCGGCTTGCCGTAAAGCATTTCCACATTGTTTTGGCTGATGACTTTTTGCCATAAATGGTGACGAATCAGTTGGTTCTCAACAATATAACCCAGTTGATCCAACCCCAGTGAAGCCGCATCAAAATAAATGTTGGCAAAACTGTCTTTTTCCCACACCTCCATTTGCGAATAAGCACAACAACGCCCCTGTCTCAATTCCTGCCACACGCCAAGCTGATGCAGCATTTTTTGGCTGGCAAGATTCAGCGCACTGACGCGGTTGCTGAGATTCGACAAGCTGTTTGGATCCGGCGCAAACGCTTCGACAATCACAATTTGGCAAGCACTGTTTTCCAACGCAGCAGCCAACGCCAAACCAACCATACCACCGCCAATAATCACTACATCTGCATTTTTCATGTTGATATTCCGTCTGTTATACCCAGCCTAAAGTCGGTTTGATAAACTGTTGTTGCAATGGCGCAAAGGCAGACAGCGCCAACAAACCCGCATTGCGCGCAATTTGCAGTGGCAGCAAATCATTGGCGAAGGTGTTAACCAAGCTGTCGGTCAGGTTGATCATCCGAGCCTGATCCGCTTGCCGCTGCTGTCGATAGCGCTGCAACACCGCACTTGCCCCCAAGTCTTGCCCCTGTTGCACCGCTTGCACCAAGATCGCCGCCAGACAAGTCACATCACGCAGCCCTAAATTGAAGCCTTGTCCGGCAATCGGGTGCAAGGTTTGTGCCGCATTGCCGACTAGAGCCAAGCGGTGGTGAATTTGACGCTCGGCTTTTTGTAATTTCAGCGGATACGCACTCCGTTTACCGACCTGCTCAAATTTGCCAAGTCGCCAACCAAATTGCTGTTGCAGTTGTGCTAAAAAGTCTGCGTCATCTAACGCCTGCAGAGCTTCAGGATTGCGTACACACCACACCAACGATAACCAATCTTGCTGTAAAGGCAGCAGCGCCAAAGGCCCCTGTGCGGTAAAGCGTTCAAAAGCCCGTCCATCGTGCGCCAGCCCAGCTTTAACATTGGCGATCACCGCACTTTGTTGATAGTCGTTCAAGGTTTGATAATGGATGCCGCATTGCTGTGCTATCGTGGAATGGTTGCCATCGGCACAGACCAAAAGTGCGGTCTGCAACTGGGATTGATCACTTAATTGCAGGTGAACAGCATCCGCACTGCGCTGCAACTCGGTAATGGTCACGGGGGATAGATAATCAATATTCGGGTAGTGAGCAATCGCCTCCAACAAGACTTTGCCCATTGCTGCCAACTCGACCACCGCCCCCAAGCGGCTGAGCTGCAAAGCTTGCGACGACAGTTCAACAATCCCGGAATGCCCACGATCACTAACATGAATCTGGGTGATTGCCTCCGTCAACGGTGCTATTTTCTGCCACAAACTTTGCTTGGCATTAAACGCTATCTGCTGCAATTTTTGGCAAGAACCCTGCGACAACGCAATACTGCGTGCATCAAAACCGCACTTTTGCCGTGGCTGCGGTTTTGTTTTAGCATTTTTCTCAAGGACGGCAATGCGTAACTCCGGCAGATGCTGTGCCAGCGCCAACGCCAGACAACAGCCGCTCATGGCGCCACCGACAATCACTAGATCATAGGATTTTTCCATTGCCGTTCTCCTCGCTCTGTTTTCTGTATTATTTTTGCGGCGCTATTTTTGCTGCATCAGGATTTCGATTTCATCAATCTCTTTCGGCACCGCCGCCGTCAGCACTTTATTGCCGTATTCAGTAATCAGGATATTATCCTCAATTCGCACGCCGATGCCTTGATATTGCTCAGGAATATCGCTATTTTTGCTTAAATACAGCCCCGGCTCCACGGTCAACACCATACCAACTTCCAAAGTGCGGTTGCGATTTTCGCCATAATGCCCGACATCATGCACATCCAAACCGAGCCAATGCCCTAAGCCGTGCATGTAAAACGGTAAATAGGCTTTATCTGCAATCAGCTGCTCCACTTCCCCCTGCAAAATCCCCAATTCAACCAGACCGGCAACTTTGATTTTCAGCACTTCCTGATTGACTTGATAAATGCTCGCCCCCGGCACCAACAGCTCAAGCGCACGTTTTTCTGCCTTTAACACCAGTTCATACACCGCTCTTTGCGCCGGACTGAACTGCCCGTTGACCGGAAAAGTGCGGGTGATGTCGCCGGCATACATCGCAAATTCGCAGCCGGCATCAATCAGCACCAAATCGCCGTCTTGCAACAGCTGATCATTTTCGGTGTAGTGTAAAATACAGGCATTTTCACCCCCGGCGACAATGCTGTTATAAGAAGCAAACCGTGCACCATGGCGGTTGAATTCGTGCAAAATTTCGCTTTCGATCTCATATTCATAGCGGTTCGGACGGGTTTGCCGCATCGCTCGCAAATGCGCCAACGCAGAGATTTGCCCTGCCTGCTGCAACAATGCCACTTCGTGTTCCGATTTAAACAGTCGCATTTCATCTAATAACGGTCGCCAGTCGATCCGCTGTGTCGGTGCACTGAAACCTTGTCGTTGCTGTTGGCGCGCATAACGCAAGCTGTCGCTGACAATTTTATCGCCCCACGCTTGCTGATCTTCCGCTTGATACAGTACGGTTATGCCATTGAGTAATTTAGGCAATTCCAAATTAATATCTGCAATTGAATAAGCCACATCCAATTTTAAACTGTCCGACGCTTTTTCGACGCCCAAACGCCGCCCGTTCCAAGTTTCCAGCAACGGATCGGACGGACGCAGGAAAACCGCACTTTGATATTTAGCACCACGTTTTAACAGCAGCAACGCTGAATCCGGTTCGTTAAAGCCGGTTAAATACCAAAAATAGCTGTCTTGCCGAAACGGATAGGTGCTGTCGGCATTGCGGGTTTGCTCCTGCGCAGAGAAAATCAACAGAGCACTGTCATCCGGCAATTGTTCACATAAACGTTGACGCCGTTGCTGAAATTCGGCTGTCGGCAACGCCGCTAAATAGGTTAAATCCATAATGGTTACCGCACTTTGAGTTAATAATTATGCTTAATGAAGCACTCGTGTATCAACCGGCATTTTTTGGTTGAAACTGCTGTAGAAAAACATCGCAATGGTTTGCAGATATTCACTGATTTCGGTCAATGCCACATCCAACTCTTCGGCATCGTCGCCCTCTTCATAGCCCAAACGTGCAATATCGTTCAAATCAGCAACCGCTTCTTGCACTTCGTCATCGTCTTGCTCCAATTGTGGTCTTGCCAAGCCAAGCCCCAATAAAAAGTGGTTGGTCCAGTCAGAAAGCGAGTCAGCACGGTTGAATTGGTTGCTTTCGTCCAGCCAAATTTCAAAACTAAAATGCTCTTCATCACTCAGGCTGTCATCAATCTCTTGATACAACTGCTCGACTTTTTGCATTACATCGGTGGGATAGGCGTGTCCCTCGTTGGTGAATTGATAGGTTAAGGATTTCCAATTAGCTTTTTGCCCGCCGCCACACAGCAGTCCGCTGAGGAAGCCGTGTAATTCGGCAGCATTTAAACCAATTTGATGCGTTTTCAGTAACTGATTGAATTGTCGATAGTCTAAGGTTGTTGTCGTCATATTTTTCTTCCTGATAAGTTGACTTTTATTTTATCACTCAAAGCCGATGACAACCAACAAAACAATCCTGAAATTCATCTTTCGCTATGGTTAAAACAGCAGAATATGGCATAATAATCGCTACTTTTTATTAAGCCAGTCCATGGGGTTAGCAAATGTCTGAAAATATCGAATTACGTATTTTTGGTCAGGTTTTACGATTACATTGTCCGGAAGAGCAACAATCGGCGCTGCGCGAAGCGGCATTGCAACTGGAGCAGCGTGTCGGAGAGTTGAAAGAACGCAGCGGCATGTTGCAAATGGATCGGGTGCTATCCATTGTTGCACTGAATTTAACCTTTGAATTGCAACAAGAGAAACGCAAAAATCAACAACAAGATTCGATGCTGCACCGCATTCAACAATTGGATGCCTCGTTGAGCAGTGCACTGGCGGAAGTTGGTGCAGATATGCAAATAGTAAACAAATAGTCGTAAAAATGTGCGGATGGGCACATTATCACATTGTAACACTGGCACTTTTCGATAAAGTAGGCTAGTATTTAAAGAACAAATTTCCTGGGGTGTGCGTCAGCGGATTAAGTCCCTGAGCCGATACTTAACTTTTATTGAGTCGGTCCCTCACTGTCGGTGTGCAAGCTCGGTTCGACCGAGAAGCCTGAAAACGGTATGACTGGCTCCCTTGAACCGTAGGGTTCAAGGACCGATTATTCGCAACGGCACCTCGGGACCCAATCCAAACTTCTGTGAAGCAATTCAAGTGTCACGATTATGACCGATTCTTGCCTAGCAACAAAACCAACGCGCAATATCACCCAGCAACGCCAGCAAATTCGGTGTCAAATGCGTGCCAAACGCCAACAGCTTAGTGCAGAGCAACAGCAACAAGCAGCTGAAAATATTTGCCGACAAGCGCTCGCGTTAATTGCCCAACGCAACGCCAAAACCGTTGCGCTCTACTTAGCGTTTAACGGCGAGATCTCAACCGCACTTTTGATCGAAAAACTATGGCAAGCGGGAAAAACCGTCTGTCTGCCACGTTTGCATCCGTTTACGGCGGGACATTTACTGTTTTTTCGTTATGATCGCCACAGCCTGTTACAGCCCAATCAGTTTGCGATTCCAGAACCTGAATTGGATCTGACCCGACTGGTTACAAAAAATGAATTGGAGATCATCTTCACACCGTTGGTGGCCTTCGACCGACAAGGCAACCGGCTCGGCATGGGAGGCGGCTTCTACGACCGCACTTTGCAACATCTGCAACGGAGAAATACTATCACTGTCGGCTTGGCACACCAATGTCAACAAGTCGAACAGCTACCAATCGAACATTGGGACGTGCCGTTGAACCAGATTTTGGTGGGGTAATCGCATTGCCTATTCACATTATTTTCGCCACGAAAGCAGCGCCCAGAGTTTTTGTGACGGATAAGACGACAATTGCGTTTGGTGCTGGTGATAATAAGCCTCCAGCTTAGTGATCTCGTGCTCACTCAAACGCCCGATTGACCACTGCACCGAGCGGATCAGCGCCGCTTTATCCCATTCACTGACGTGATTCATGCCAAATGTCGAGTGGATAAAATCAACGCTGACCTGATAACCTTGTTGATATAAGATATTCAGTGCATAAATATAGCCAGGAAACCCAACACCGTCCCTACCGATGGCTTGCAGAATCTCTTGAGCCACAAAATTTTTATCCACCGTCATGGTCATATAAACCGCTCTTTTAGCTTTTTGGTTCAATTTGTTGAGCGCCGCTTCTAAATCATTCACCATTGACGAACGGGAGGAAACACAAATATCACACAGTGGCACATCACGCCAGTCGTCATCCCACGATTTTAAGAGCGGTGTGATGTTATTCACCTTTAACACCGCAGCCCGTTGCTGCACCACTTCCAGCATTTTCGGACTGAAATCGAGTGCATAAACCTGCTTGACCTGTTTGGCGAGCGATAAACCGATAGCACCACCGCCACAGCCGACATCTAATACCGAATCTCCGGCTTGCAACGCCATTTTGGCTAAAAAGGCAGTAACATAGTCGTCTTGCAAATCGACAGCCGCTTGCCGCATTTTTTCCGCTTTTTGATCCCAGTCCTGTGCACTTTTCGGGGCTCGGGTTGCTTGTCGCAAATGCTGACGATACAACTCGGCAAAATCGATGTCATGGATCGTATTTGGATATTTCATCGCTCTTCCTTTTTGTTATATATATTATTACATAGCGATTGCAATTCCTATGTTACAGCGATGAAAATGTGATCAAGCACAGAATTCTATCCCCCTAGTAGCAAATAGGGGGATCGGAGGAGGAGAGAAATAAAGTTAGTTTTCGGCAACCAACGCCAAAAATTCGGCTTCAGACAGCACCGAAATTCCCAATTCTTGTGCCTTGCTGAGTTTAGAACCGGCTTTTTCACCGGCGATCAGATAGTCGGTTTTGGCGGAAACACTGCCGCTGACTTTGCAGCCGAGCTGTTGTAGGTAGGCTTTGGCTTGATCACGTGACATTTGAGTCAGCGTGCCGGTCAGCACCACATTTTTGCCTTTGAGCGGATTATCGCTAATCTCTTTTTCTTCTACCGCCTCCCAGTGAACACCCTGCGCTAGCAGATCTTCCACCACACTGCGGTTGTGTTCTTCCTGCCAAAACAGATAGACCCGCATTGCAACCACTTCGCCGATGTCCTGCACCTGTTTTAACTGCTCTTGATCGGCGGCACGAATGGCTTCAAGGGTTTTAAAATGGTTCGCCAAATTTTGTGCGGTGGCTTCGCCGACATCGCGGATGCCAAGCGAGAAGATAAACCGCGCAAGTGTGGTTTTTTTGGCTTTTTCTAAGCTATTCAACGCATTTTGTGCTGATTTATCACCCATTCGCTCCAAGCGCATTAAGGTGATTTTATCCAAACGGAATAGATCCGCTGGGGTGTGGATCAACTCCCGCTCGACCAACTGTTCAATCAATTTATCGCCCACACCATCAATATCCATCGCCTTGCGTGATACAAAATGTTTCAGCGCCTCTTTGCGTTGGGCATCGCAAAACAGTCCGCCGGTACAGCGGGCAACCGCTTCGCCGTCAATTCGCACAATCGCTGAGCCGCACACCGGGCAATGCTGCGGAAATATGATCGGTTTGGCATCTGCCGGACGGCGATCTTCGATAATCCCGATAATCTGCGGAATCACATCACCGGCACGGCGAATAATCACGGTATCGCCAATCGCCACGCCAAGCCGTTCAATCTCATCGCCGTTGTGCAAAGTAGCATTGCTGACGGTTACTCCGGCAACAAACACCGGTTCCAACTTCGCCACCGGGGTGATCGCCCCGGTGCGGCCGACCTGAAATTCGACATCTTTTAATAGCGTAAGCTGCTCCTGTGCCGGAAATTTATAGGCGATTGCCCAACGTGGCGCTTTGGCGACAAAGCCCAGCTGTTCTTGCAGCGCAATCGCATTGACTTTGAGCACCGTGCCATCAATGTCATAGCCCAATTGATCGCGCTTGGCCGCAATATCTTGGTAGTATTTCAACACTTCAGCACTACCTTGGCATAAGCGGATTTCGTTGTTGATCGGAATCCCCAGCGATTTCAGCCATTGCAGCCGTGCATAGTGAGTGGCTGGCAACTCAACCCCTTCGGAAATCCCAATGCTGTAGGCATTTAAGCTCAAATGGCGCTGGCGGGTGATTTTCGGATCCAGCTGACGCAGCGATCCCGCTGCCGCATTACGCGGATTGGCAAAGGTTTTTTGCCCGTGTTGCAACGCATCTTGGTTCAGTTGTTCGAAAGCCTGATGTGGCATAAACACTTCGCCACGCACTTCCAAACGAGCTGGCGGGGTGTCGCTCAACAGTTGCAGCGGAATATTGCGAATGGTTCGAATATTGCTGGTAATATCTTCACCGGTGGTGCCGTCACCACGTGTCGCCGCTTGGCTTAGCACGCCGTTAAGATACAAAATACTGACTGCCAACCCGTCCAGTTTCGGTTCGCAACAAAACGTCAGTTCTTCCACGCGGCCTAACCGCTCTTGGATTCGCCGCTCGAAGGCATAAAAATCTTGATCAGAAAAGGCATTATCCAATGATAACATCGGCAGCTCGTGGGTAATCTGCCGAAAACCGACCAGTGGTTTCGCCCCAACCCGTTGCGTCGGTGAGTCGGGGCTAATCAGTTGTGGGTGCTCTGCTTCCAGCTGTTTGAGTTGGTTCAGCAGACGATCATATTCCGCATCGGGAATTTGAGGTTGATCCAACACATGGTATTGGTATTCATGATAACGAAGTTGTTGACGCAACTGCTCAATTTGTTGGGAAATAATTTGTGTATTCATCATATTTTTCTAAATAACAATCCGCACGTGAAACGTGCGGTTTTTCGGCTGCCCTATAAGGGCCTAGTACTTCACATGCCCCTCAAGGGGCATGTGAAAAGACTGACAACTGCACACTAACTCTGTGGCTTACCCCTTAAAGGGGTCCACATATTCTTTCTTCGATAAATTATCTTGAATCATATCTTCTTTTTCCTGATTCCTGATATATTCCTCTATAACTTTTGTATTTAGACCCACTGTACTTACATAATAACCTTTTGCCCAAAAATTTCGATTTCCATACCTATATTTTAGATTTGCATGTCTTTCGAAAATCATGAGCGACGATTTACCTTTTAAATATCCCATAAAACTTGACACTGCCAGCTTTGGCGGGATTTTTAATAGCATATGGATATGATCTTTCATCGCATGAGCTTCTATTATTTCCACATTTTTGTAATGACATAGCTGCCTTAATATGCTCCCTATATCCATTCGTAATTTCCCATAAATCGCTTTTCGTCTGAATTTTGGGATAAAGACTATGTGATACTTACAGTTCCATCTTGTGTGTGATAGACTTGAATCGTCATTGGATTTACTTGCCATTGGCATATCCTCCTATATGTTGAAGTTTGGTTGTCAGCCTTGTTCATTATATCGGAGGATTTTTTCTTTTCACCGCTTAAGCTCTTTGATTCCATACGCATAGCGTATGGTTTTTATAGGCAGCCTTCGTCTGCCTATAAAAAGACCGCACTTTGATTCAAAGTGCGGTTCAAGTTATCCGATGGGCTAGAACAGGCTTAACTAATCAAACTTAAATAGTACTCTTTTGATGCTTGATCAAAGGGTTGCCGTTTGTCATTTAGCACTTGTCCGTGCAGCTCGTCCGCCAACGTTTGCGCGGCACGCAGTAACAAGCGGAAGTTGGCCAGATCACTACCGTGCGATGGCAAGTGCATAAACAGTGCCAAACCGACCGTGCGTAGATCGGCAATGCTGTCCAGATCAAAAATACCCGGTTTCATCATATTCGCCGCACTAAACAAGATCGGGGAGCTGCCGTCTAAATCCAAGTGGCGGTGGTATAAACTGTGCTGACCATATAAAAATCCCAGATTATCCAGTGACTGTACCACTTGCGTGCCTTGAAACGCTTGATTTTGCGCTGCAACCACATATAGCAATATTGTTTTCGGTTTTTCATTACGTTGCGCACCATCGACTTTTTCAGCAGAAGATGGCATCGAGTCGGTGCTCGGTTGCGGTGTCTGGCTCGATTTGTTCTCAGTTTCCGGATTCAGTTGTGCGCGAATGATTGCCGCAGCTTCGCTCGGCGCGGCGGTTTGACTGCTTATAGAGTTGCGGGTAAGATCGTCGCTAACTTCTTGGCTTATATTGATTTTTCGCTGTTGAGTCACCCGCGCCAGCTCCTCACGCAATAGCTCAGAAGAGGTATTAATCCCCTCTTCACTGTCAAATTCCTGCTCAAGATCGGCAATCGTGCGATTCAACAATGACGAACGGGATAAGGAATCCGCTCTGCTAGCGTGATGGTCAACCGCACTTTGAGTAAATGTACTCTGTGTTGTCTGGTTGGCTGTGATCCCTTGCTCCGGCAAGGTGATACGGATATTACTGACCGCCTGCTCCACCGAAACCGCTGGTTGGGTCGGCTGCCGTGGTGAATTTATCGGCGCTTCAGCCTGTGAAAGTGCGGTTTCGTCCGCTCGCCACGTACGATCATTGGCTTGCGACTCGGCTATTTGTCCTCTGCCGTCAGTTGAGGCAGGTTGGTGCAGCAAATCCGGCTCATCTTTTAGTGAATTTAGCGAATCTGCGGTTCTGGAATCATACGTAAAGGTATTTGCCGCCTTAAACAGCTGTGATTTCTCACGTCTGCTCGACCACAAACCATGTACAACGAGAATAGCCAAAATCAGTACGATTAGAATGATTAAAATAATATGCAAATCCATCATGAACCTATTCTTTAATTGAACCTAATTCTTTAATTGAATCTATACATTAACCGATACTTTAATAAAGTGGTTGCCGAGTAGATAAATGCCAATGAACGCGCTTGAATACCATCAATATCCATTAACGGAAATTGATTTTGCAAGCTTATCATATTTTTTCCGTAAAAAACTATGTTTAACCTAGGGTCTGTTGATCTTTGTTGATATTTTGAGTTATCGTTTAAAATTATAAACAAAGATCAACAGACCCTACAATAACCGCACACAGGAGCGATAAACCATGTTTCAAGCAGAACAATCAGAATTCAAACAAGGGCTGACCTATTTTTTACGCGGCTGGCATTTGATCAGCCGCCCGGGATTACGCCGCTTTGTCGTGATGCCAATTTTGATTAATATTGTGCTGCTAATCACTATTTTTTGGCTGATGTTGGGGCAAATCGGCAATTTTGCACAGTGGCTCGTGAGTTTCGTTCCGGCATGGCTCGATTGGATCAGCTATCTGGTTTACGGCTTGGCGATTATTACCATTTTGATCGTCTTTTTCTTTATTTTCAATTTATTAGCCGGTTTTATCGCCGCGCCGTTCAACGGTATTCTGGCAGAAAAAGTAGAAAAATTACTGACCGGACAAACCAACGATCAAGGTCTGGGAGCGCTGGATTTAGTCAAAGATACGCCACGAATGTTGCGCCGTGAATGGCAAAAATTTGCCTATTCATTTCCGAAGTTTATCGGATTATTTGTACTGAGCTTTGTGCCGGGTGTCGGGCAAACCATTATTCCGCCACTGTTTTTTCTTTACGGTGCTTGGATGGCGGCGATTCAATATTGTGATTATCCATTTGATAATCATAAAATTTCGTTTATGCGAATGCGCTACCAACTGGCAGAAAAGCGCAGCCTGAATTTAACTTTCGGCGGTTTGGTTTCAATTTGCACCTTTATTCCGTTTTTAAATTTTATCATTATCCCCGTTGCCGTTTGTGGTGCAACCGCACTTTGGGTTGATCACTACCGTCCATGGCAAAGTGAAGCCTCTGCCGAGAAAAACACAACAGGAACCGATGTTACAACAGCGACCTCAAGTGCGGTCAGCAACCCTCAATAAACGCATAATTTCAAAGCTGTATAAGTATCATAACTGAAGGTTATAACGTATAACTACAAACCATTACTTTTTTATGAGAAAAACGACTATGCTCTAACCATCGCTTTTTACCGTTAACTCCATCATAAGAGGTTAAAATGACAATTTTTGCAGATAACTCACAAACCATCGGTAATACCCCGTTAGTGCGTTTAAAACATTTCGGCAACAACGGCAACCTGTTGGCTAAAATCGAAGCACGCAATCCAAGCTTTAGCGTAAAATGTCGCATCGGCGCCAATATGGTGTGGCAAGCAGAAAAAGACGGCATTTTGACCGAAGGCAAAGAGATTGTTGATGCCACCAGCGGCAACACCGGTATTGCGCTGGCGTATGTGGCAGCAGCGCGCGGCTACAAAATCACGCTGACAATGCCGGAAACCATGAGCTTGGAACGTAAACGCCTGCTGAAAGGCTTGGGTGTCAATTTGGTATTGACCGAAGGCGCAAAGGGCATGAAGGGTGCGATTGCCAAAGCCGAAGAGATTGCCGCATCTGACCCAAAACGTTATATCATTTTGAAACAGTTTGAAAATCCGGCAAATCCGGCGATTCACCAACAAACCACCGGACCGGAAATCTGGCACGACACCGACGGCAAAATCGATGTGCTCGTGGCTGGCGTAGGCACCGGCGGCACCATAACCGGCATCAGCCGTGCCATTAAACAAGATTTTGGCAAAGCGATTACCTCAATTGCGGTTGAACCGGCAGAATCGCCGGTGATCAGCCAAACGCGCAACGGTGAAGAGGTGAAACCGGGTCCGCATAAAATTCAAGGCATCGGCGCCGGTTTTATCCCGAAAAATCTGGATTTGTCACTGGTTGATCGTGTCGAAACCGTTGATAGCGAAACGGCAATTGCCACTGCACGCCGTTTGATGGCAGAAGAGGGCATTTTGGGCGGCATTTCATCCGGTGCGGCATTGGCTGCTGCCGACAAAATTGCTAAACAGCCTGAATTTGCCGATAAGCTGGTTGTGGTGATTCTGCCTTCCGCCTCAGAACGCTATCTCAGTACCGCCCTTTTCGACGGGATCGACATTTAACACAAAAATTACTCAAATTGATGTTTAATTTATAATCACAAATAAGTATAATCTCAAACCTGAGCAGTAAATCTGCTTGGGTTTTTATTTGTTATAAACTTATTTGGAGTTTTATATTATGTTTCAATGGTTATTTCAACAAACCGATCCGAGCCGTCGCCGTTATGGCGTAGCTCTGTTTGTCGGTATCATCGGCGGCATTATTTCAGCGTTTGTAAAATGGGGGGCTGAGCATCCGTTTCCGCCGCGCAGCCCGTTGGATCTGTTCACTGCCGCTTGCCAAGATCCGTCGCAGGCACTGGAAGTTTGCTCGCGTGCATTTCTGAATCCGCCGCATGTTTTCCTGCGTGACTACTTAGGCATCGACCCGACACAAGCTGCGTTCACCTTTGCCGATCACGCGTTCAATTGGATTGGCGTCACCCACATGATTTTTTCATTGGTATTCGCCATCAGCTATTGCATCGTTGCTGAACGTTTTCCAAGAGTGAAACTGTGGCAGGGGATCGCCGCCGGTTTAATCGCCAATATTGCCGTGCACTATATTACTTTCCCATTATTGGGCTTGACCCCACCGGTATCAGAATGGCCGTTGTATGAACATGTTTCCGAGCTGGTCGGGCATATCTGCTGGTTCTGGACCATTGAAGTGATCCGTCGTGACCTACGCAATCGCATTACGCACGAACCGGACGCAGAAATACCACTCGGTTCCGCACGTTAATCACTATTTGATGACTGTTTGATCCGGTAAACCGTTTGGTTTACCGGATTTTTCTTATTTAAAAACACCCCAATGCCAATAAAAAGAAGCGAAAAAAGATAACTACCCTATCGTGACTTTCCATATCTACTAAGTTTTTCAAATAATTAACGTAATACCAATAAAATACTCCGATTTATTTTGACTCGAAATGAAGATATATTGCGTATTTGCGAATTCGATCACACAATTTTCTTTTTGATTTGTATAGAATTATTAGATACGTCAAATGTTGTTTATAGTAAAAAATAATATTCTATTAATGTTTAAATAAGGAAATAATGATGAAATTCAATAAACTGGCCGTTACCGTATCCACTGCACTACTTGGTGCCACCCTGCTAAGTGGCGTGGCAAATGCCGCCGGGCGTTTGGTGATTTATTGCAGCGGCACAAATGCCTTATGTGAAGCAGAAACAAAAGCTTTTGGTGAAAAATATGATGTGAAAACATCTTTTATTCGTAATGGTTCAGGTAGTACTTTTGCCAAAATTGAGGCGGAAAAAAATAATCCACAAGCCGACGTATGGTATGGCGGTACGCTTGATCCGCAATCCCAAGCCGGTGAATTGGGGCTATTACAAGCCTACCGTTCGCCAAATGTCGAGCAAATCGTAGAACGTTTCCAAGATCCGGCAAAAGTAAAGGGCAACTACAGTTCCGCTGTTTATATGGGAATTCTTGGTTTTGGCGTTAATACAGAACGCTTGAAAAAATTAGGAATTAACGAAGTTCCGAAATGCTGGAAAGACCTCACCGATCCACGTTTGAAAGGTGAAATCCAAATTGCTGATCCACAAAGTTCCGGCACCGCTTATACCGCTATTGCGACCTTTGCTCAACTTTGGGGCGAAGATGAGGCATTTAATTACTTCAAACAATTACATCCAAATATTTCACAATATACTAAATCCGGCATTACCCCATCACGCAACACTGCTCGTGGCGAAGCAACAGTGGGTATCGGCTTCTTACATGACTACGCTCTGGAAAAACAAAATGGAGCACCGATAGAAATGATCGTTCCTTGTGAAGGAACAGGCTATGAATTAGGTGGTGTAAGTATTCTAAAAGGTGCTCGCAACCTCGATAATGCTAAATTATTTGTGGATTGGGTATTATCCAAAGAAGGTCAAGAACTTGCCTGGCAAAAAGGCGAGTCCTTACAAATTCTGACCAATAAAACCGCAGAGCAATCTCCGGTCGCATTTGATCCGACTCAACTTAATTTAGTCAATTATGATTTTGAAAAATTCGGTGCTTCCGACGAACGTAAACGTTTGATTAGCAAATGGGTCGATGAAGTGAAGCTAGCACAGTAAAGTAATTATAGATGAGGATATGTTTTATGAAGCTTTCAAAAATATTTCTTACTGTCACCGCAGTTTTTGGTGGGTTATTCCTTTCTCAGCAGGCTGAGGCTGAAGGGCGTTTAGTTGTTTATTGTAGTGCCCAAAATACCATGTGTGAGCAAGAAGTTGCAGCTTTTGAAAAAAAATATAATGTAAAAACCAGCTTTATTCGTGGTGGTACGGGAAGTATTTTTGCTCGTATCGGGGCTGAAAAAGCAAATCCTCAAGGTGATGTTTGGTATGGCGGGACATTAGATCCTCATTCTCAAGCGGGAGAAATGGGACTATTAACCGCATATCAATCTCCAAATTTGCAATATATTCCTGATGAGTTAAAAGATCCTGCCAAAGTGAAAGGTAATTACACTTCGGCAATTTATCTTGGTATTTTAGGATTTGGTGTTAACACAGAACGATTAGCAAAATTGAATATTCCAGTACCTAAATGCTGGAAAGATTTAACTGATTCTCGTTTAAAAATGGAAATTCAATCAGCAGATCCACAAAGTTCAGGCACTGCTTATACAGCATTAGCGACATTTGTACAACTATGGGGAGAGAAGGAAGCATTTAATTATTTAACTGAATTACATAAAAATGTTTCGCAATATACTAAATCCGGCAATACCGCAACTCGTAATACTGCCCGTGGTGAAGCTTCGATTGGCATAGGTTTCTTACATGAACATTCTATTGAAAAGGAAAAAGGAGCACCGGTTGAGCTCATTGTACCCTGTGAAGGAACCGGTTATGAAATTGGTGGTGTCAGTATTATAAAAGGTGCTAGAAACCTTGAAAATGCTAAATTGTTTGTGGATTGGGCGCTGTCCAAAGAGGCTCAAGAATTATCTTGGCAAAAAGGAGA
The DNA here is from genome assembly GCF_004342725.1 of Testudinibacter aquarius. GTDB lineage: Bacteria > Pseudomonadota > Gammaproteobacteria > Enterobacterales > Pasteurellaceae > Chelonobacter > Chelonobacter aquarius. The sequence continues at coordinate 87,395 of NZ_SMCP01000003.1, forward strand.
TACTCACCAAATTCTAACTAATTTAGAAGCACAACAATCACCTTATGCGCTTGATTTCAAATCAATTAATTTAATTAATTATGATTTTAATAAATATGGTGCAGCAGACGAGCGTAAACGATTAATAGATAAATGGATTAATCGTGTCAAGCTAGCCCAATGATTGAATCATTAATTAAAAGAGTGGGTAATTACAAAAATATTACTCACTCTTCTTGTACAAAAGCCTAAGGAAAAAATAATGAAAAATTTCAAGTTAAGTGCAGTATTAAGCATCATACTATTAAATGGCTTGTCATCAGTTGCTATAGCAGAAGGTCGTTTAGTCGTATATTGTAGTGCTCAAAATATTGTTTGTGAAAAAGAAGTTCAGGCATTTTCTAAAAAATATGATGTCAAAACTTCATTTATCCGTAATAGTTCGGGTAGTACCTTAGCTAAATTAGAAGCAGAAAAAAATAATCCACAAGCAGATGTATGGTATGGTGGTCCTTTTGATACGCACGCTCAAGCTGCTGAAATGGGGCTACTTCAACCTTATCAATCCGCTAATTTAGAATATGTAATACCGCAATTTAAAGATCCCGGCAAAATGAAAGGTAATTATAGCTCCGTGGTTTATATGGGTGTTTTAGGTTTCGGTGTAAATACCGAACGGCTAAAAAAATTAGGTATTAATGAAGTACCCAAATGCTGGAAAGATTTATTAGATTCAAGACTTAAAAATGAAATTCAGTTAGCTGACCCACAAAGTTCAGGCACTGCTTATACCGCGATCGCCACTTTTATTCAATTATGGGGTGAAGATGAGGCCTTTAAATATCTTAAAGAATTAGATCATAATATTTCACAATATCCTAAGGCCGGTACTGCACCTTCTCGTAACCTTGCTAGAGGGGAAACAACTATTGGTATTGGCTTCTTACAGAATTATTCTTTTGAAAAAGAAAATGGAGCACCTATAGAACTCATTGTGCCTTGTGAAGGAAGCGGCTATGAATTAGGGGGAGTAAGTATTGTAAAAAATGCTCGTAATGAAAAGAATGCACAGTTTTTTGTGGATTGGGCGTTATCAAAAGATGCTCAAGAATTATCATGGAAAGAAGCACAATCTCACCATATTTTAACCAATGTAACCGCAGTTGGAGCTCCATTTTCATTAAAACCAGATGAGTTAAACCTTATTAATTATGATTTTAGTAAATTTGGTTCAAATGATGTTCGTCGTACTTTAATTAATAAATGGGTAACAGAAATAAAATTGGCTAAATAGTGTCGTTTTATCTTGGAGGTTTTATGAAAAAGCAACAAATATTCAATTCGAATATGTTTTGGGTTGCGTTTGCAATGTTAGGTTTTATATTGCTACCTAGCATAGCATTAGATTATGGAATTATGGAGTCAACTTCGGATGAAATATTTGATGCTATGGGGTGGTCAGCCCCAAATCTAAGCTGGGCTTGGTTTGGCGGATTATTATTTATTCCACTTATTTCTAAAATTATTGCTAAACAAAATGAATATCGGCAAGGTGTTTTTGAATTTTCTGTGATAGTAGGAATTTTTCTATTTGTCTTTATTTCAGCGACCATTGCAAAAATTAGCTTAGGCTATTCGATTTTTGTTTTAGTGCTTGCATTAACCGCTTTGGCGACCAATGCTCTCGCTAAAATGAAAATAATGCAAAGCGATAAATTCGTGATTGCATCCTTGATTAGTATTGTCTTACTGATTTTTTTCTTTATTGTCTATCCGACCGTTGCTATTTTTATTTCAATGTTTTATAACGGATCGGAGTTTGTGCCAACACAAGCATTGAAAATTATTCAGCAGCCTTATGTGCTACGTATTATTACAAACTCGTTGAGTGTGGCAGCGACTATTGGTGTACTTGCTACCTTATTCGGTTTATTATTTGCTCTTTATACGACTCGCATCGCAAAACGCAGTGCATTTATCGGAAAAATATTTTCTATTTTGCCCATTGTAACACCACCATTTGTTGTTGGGCTTGGTGTTACGTTAATGCTTGGGCGTTCCGGTTATGTGACAGAATTTTTAGTAGAATATCTCGGTTTTAGCAGTAACTGGCTATATGGATTTACTGGCATCGTGATTGCTCATACTTTGGCATTAACTCCTATGTCATTTATGATTTTGGAAGGTGCATTAAAATCAATTCACCCATCTATTGAAGAAGCTTCTTACACATTAAGAGCTAATCGTTATCAAACCTTCTTCGGTATTATTTTTCCGTTATTGAAACCGGCATTAGCAAATTCCTTCTTAGTGGTGGCTATTCAATCTTTAGCAGATTTCAGTACGCCGTTGGTGCTTGGCGGTAGTTTTGATGTAATTTCATCTCAAATCTATTTTTATATTGCGGGTTCTCAACTGGATTATGCTTCCGCAAGTACGTTAGGAACATTATTGTTGATCTTTTCATTGTCCATTTTTGTGATCCAATATCTGTGGATCGGTAATCGCTCTTATGTCACAGTATCCGGTAAATCCTACCGTGGTGATGTGCAAGAATTACCAAGCACAATGAGATACTTCATTACTTTTATGTTAGGCTTTTGGGTCTTATTCAATGTGGTGTTATATGGCAGTATTTTTTATGGTAGCTTCACTGTAAACTGGGGAGTGGATTATACGCTCACCTTGAAAAACTATATAATGTTATTTGGACAAGGTTTAGATGATGGTGCTTGGCCATCACTGATTCAAACCGTATTGTTCTCAGCTGCCGCAGCACCGATCACTGCATTTTTTGGTTTGCTTATCGCTTATATTACGGTACGACGTGATTTTAAAGGTAAGAAAACACTAGAATTTTTAACCTTACTGTGTTTTGCCGTACCGGGAACCGTTGCCGGTGTGTCTTATATTTTAGCCTTTAATGATGCACCGATTTATATTACCGGCACAGGGTTGATTATTATTCTATCGATGGTGATGCGTAATATGCCGGTAGGTATGCGTGCGGCAATCGCAGGATTAGGGCAGTTAGACAAATCTCTTGATGAAGCCTCCCTTTCATTAAAAGGAAGCACATTTAAAACCATTATTTTTGTGGTGCTGCCGCTGTTGAAACCAGCGTTGATTTCTGCACTTGTTACTAGCTTTGTGCGTGCAATGACAACGGTGAGTGCCATAGTATTTTTAGTCACTGCAGATACACGTGTAGCAACATCTTACATTCTTAACCGAGTGGAAGATGGTGAATATGGTATAGCCATTGCTTATGGTTCTATTTTAATCGTCGTGATGATGGCAATTATTTTATTCTTTGACTGGTTAGTCGGCGATACCCGTATTTCACGTTCCAAAGCGAAAAAAATGAATTAAGTAGTAGGGGCGTGCATATGCCCATCAAGAATTAGGATAAATTATGACTCAAAACAATGATTTCTTAGTATTAAAAAATATCACCAAATCCTTTGGTCAATCCGTAGTGATCGACAATCTTGATTTGGTTATTAAACGTGGCACTATGGTGACATTGCTCGGGCCTTCTGGCTGCGGCAAAACGACCGTTTTACGTTTGGTAGCAGGTTTAGAAAATCCAACTTCAGGACAAATTTTTATTGACGGCGAAGATGTCACTAAATCCTCGATCCAAAACCGCGATATTTGTATCGTTTTCCAATCGTATGCGTTGTTTCCGCATATGTCGATTGGCGATAACGTCGGTTACGGGCTGAAAATGCAAGGCGTGAGCAAAGAAGAGCGTTTACAACGGGTGAAAGAAGCCTTGGAATTAGTTGATCTTGCCGGTTTTGAAAACCGCTTTGTGGATCAAATCTCCGGCGGACAACAGCAACGTGTGGCTTTGGCTCGAGCTTTGGTGCTCAAGCCGAAAGTGCTATTATTTGATGAACCATTGAGTAACCTTGATGCTAACCTACGCCGTTCAATGCGAGAAAAAATCCGTGAATTGCAACAGCGTTTAGGTATTACATCGCTGTATGTTACCCACGATCAAACAGAAGCCTTTGCGGTTTCCGATGAAGTGATTGTGATGAACAAGGGCAAAATTATGCAAAAAGCCGCAGCCAAAGCGCTGTATCTGCACCCTAATTCACTGTTTTTAGCCAATTTTATGGGTGAATCCAATATTCTACCGGGTATATTGCAAGGACAGGACGTGACAGTTAACCAGTATCGCTTTGAACTGGCCAACCGAGCACAATTTAATTTGGCAGACGGCGAATGCTTGGTCGGCATCCGCCCTGAAGCCATTTCACTGCTCAGCAACGGTGAAGAGAGCCAGCGCTGCGATATCAAAAGTGCGGTTTACATGGGCAACCACTGGGAAATCGTTGCCGATTGGCACGGACAATCCCTGCTGATCAACCTTAATCCGGAAGACTTCGATGCCGGACAACACAGCGCCTACGTGCATTTTTCTTCCAGAGGCGTATTTTTGTTACCGAAAGAATAAGTGGCTATTGACCATAAAAATCGGGAAACTGTCAGTTTCCCGAATCTTCGTTATATTTTGCTAACCCTATGTTCTAATCCACACCCGCACATGGTCATAAACCCAGTTATACAACACCGTATAAAGCAAAATAAAGACAGTGATGCCCAGATCCATGATAAACGCTTGGTAAAAGCTGATATTCAGCAAATATGCTACCACTGGGATGGTGAACAGCAATAAACCGCCTTCAAATAACAGTGCGTGCAGGCACCGCACTTTGAAGCCGCGTAATACCCTTTCGCCACGAAAAACCCGGTCAAATCCCCAGTTAAACACAAAATTCCACACCATCGCCATCAGCGAAATCACAATAACCGTCCCCGACAGCGCACTCACCGAATGATCCGTCAGCAACGTCAAGCCGAGAACTGAAAATATCACCGCCAAAACTTCAAACAGGGCGGCATGGAAAATCCGCTCGACAAAAGACATTTTGTCCTCTCTGGGTTTAAGATTTGTTGAAATGAGTGAATATGCCCCAATCTAGTCGAAAAGTGAAGTGTTTCTGTTTAGGGTCTGTTGATCTTTGTTTATATTTTGAGTTGTCGTTTAAAATGAGCACAATCTAGGCGTAAGCCGAAATCAATAGTGGGACTATTGATGAGGATTACAACGACGAGTGTGCTCATTTTAAACACAATCCGCAGGACTATGACTTTTTTTCGCCATTACTTTTCGTACTACAGCGGAGTTAAAAGCCGTTCGTTTAGAATCACTAAACTTCACAACTTTTGCCTTATTTATTTGCAAAAAGAGTGGCGAAAAATAGTCTATAGCTCAAAATATAAACAAAGATCAACAGACCCTAATGAAGAGGCTAAAAATGAATTTGCAATATACCCCCCTGTTCCAACCCTACATCCTAAATAACGGGGTGGAGATCAAAAACCGTTTCGTGGTGGCACCGATGACCCACTATGCTTCCAATCCTGATGGTAGCACCAGCGAGGAAGAACTTGCTTTTTTACAAGGTCGCGCCCAAGATTTTGGGCTGTTTATCACCGCTGCCACACTGATTTCTGCCGAAGGCAAAGCCTTTCCCGGTCAGCCTTACGCCATCGGCAGCGGCGTTCTTCCCAGTCTGAAAACCGTGGCACACACCATTCAGGCACAGGGAGCCAAAGCCATTTTGCAAATTCATCATGGTGGGCAGCTGGCGGTGAAAGAATTGATTGGCACTGCTGAAGTAGTTGCACCATCGGCAAATCCACAACGCCATGCCCGCGCCTTGACGGAAGAGGAAATTCAAACCCTGATTCAAGCGTTTGCCAATGCCACTGATTTAGCCATTCAAGCCGGTTTTGACGGCGTGGAAATCCACGGCGCAAATAACTATTTGCTGCAACAATTTTTCTCCGCAGCCACCAACCAGCGCCAAGACCAATGGGGCGGCTCGTTGGAAAACCGTTTACGCTTCCCGTTGGCGGTGGTCGATGCGGTGAATTCGGTCAAAGTGCGGTCGGGGCGACAGGATTTCATTATCGGCTACCGTTTCTCGCCGGAAGAACCGGGCGAAAACGGCTTAACCATGCAGGATACATTTGCATTAATCGATGCACTGGTGCAAAAACCGCTGCAATATCTACATGTTTCGTTGTGGAATTTCTACAAAAAAGCCCGCCGTGGCGCAGACACCGCACTTACCCGTATGCAATTGATTCACCAACGGATTAACGGAAAATTGCCGCTGATCGGTGTCGGCAGCCTGTTTACGGCGGATCAAATTCTCACCGCCTACCAAACCGGTTGGGCAGAATTTATCGCACTCGGCAAAGCGGTGATGATGAACCCGGATTTGGCAACCCTGATTGCCAACGGACGAGAAGCGGAAATCATCACCGAAATCGACCCGAATAAAGCTGATCGTTATCGCATTCCTAGCAACCTTTGGCAACAAAACATGAGGCACCTTGCCTACCTACCGCCGGTGAAAGGCAATTCGGAATGGAAAGCGGTGGATATTTGACCACAGGTTGAATCCAATATAAGGTGGCAGTCACAAAAAAACTGTCACCGTCACATCCAGACTAGCAAATCTTAAATTTGTGACAGCCATCACACAGCAATAATGATCACAATCATAATGTATCACAGCAAAAACTATCTACACTAGCGCAACACACATAGATGGAATAGGAGGCTGTTATGTTTGCATTATTCACATGTTTGGCATTTATGCTGTTTGTTGCGTGGTACTCTTGGCATAAAACAAAAGGAACTGTTTCAACTTCCGACGGTTATTTTTTAGCAGGAAATAAACTCGGTGCATTATTTATTGCCGGTTCGTTATTATTGACGAATATATCTACCGAACAGCTGGTCGGGCAGAGCGGTTTAACCTATTTTGGCAATATGACGCCATTAGCTTGGGAAATTTGGGCAATTCGTGGCATTATTTTATTGGCGATTTTATTCCTACCAATGTATTTAGGCGGCGCATTTTCAACTATGCCGGAATTTCTCAGCTCACACTACGGTGAAGGCACCCGCAAATTAATCGTCTATCTGTTTATGTTCGGTTATATTTTCGTTTGGTCACCGACAGTATTATATGGCGGTGCGTTAGCTTTAATGAAAATACTGGATCTGGAGGCGTGGCTCGGACTCAGCAAAATGCAGGCGTTATGGCTTACCACTATTGTGGTCGGGGTGATCGGCGCCATTTATGCCATTACCGGTGGATTAAAAGCGGTTGCGGTATCAGATACCCTGAACGGCGTCGGCTTATTGATTATCGGTTGCCTGATTCCGATCTTAGGACTAATGGCGCTCGGTGATAAAATTCAAGGCAATATGCTTGATGCCTTGCACTATATTACAATCACCAATCCGGAAAAATTGGATGCAATCGGAGTTGGCAGCAAGCTAGACGCCATTCCCATTGCAGCAGTATTCACCGGTTTAATGGTGACTGCAACTTTCTATTGGGGCACCAATCAATTCGTTATCCAAAGAGCCTTAGGCGCAGAAAGTCTGAAAGCCGGTCAAAAAGGGCTATTAATGGCCGGCTTCTTTAAAATGTTAGTCCCCTTTATTGCGATGTTTCCGGGCTTACTGGCTTTTCATTTATACGGCGCCGGACTAGAGCCGCGTGATTTGGCTTATCCAACACTGGTTGCCAAAATTCTGCCGGCTCCGTTGTTAGGTTTATTTGTAGCTGTGTTATTGGGTGCCGTATTCTCCACCTATAACTCGCTGATTAATTCAGCCTCTACCCTGTTTGCCGTAGATATTTATAAGCCGTTGATTAACCAACAAGCTGATGATACTAAAGTGATTAATGTATCGAAAAAGTTCGGTATTTTCTGTTCGGTTTTAACCATCATGATTGCCCCGAACTTAGTCTATGCGCCACAAGGATTGTTTATCTTCCTACAACAATTCTCCGGTTTTATCGCTATTCCGATCGTCAGTTTGGTACTCATCGGACTGTTCGGCAAACACTTGAGAGTTTCCGAAGCGGCGGCTAAGTTCATCATCATTTTCCACTTAATCACCTACTATCTGCTGGTATTTGCGTTAAAAGAATACATTCATATTCACTGGATGCACGTGTACGGTTTGCTCTTTATCGTTGAAATGGCGATGCTGATCATCTGGGCAAAAGCCAAACCTGCGGCGGAAAAAGAAGTTAAAACAGTGCGTAAAGCCAAAATCAATATGCAGGCGTGGCGCTATTCTCTGCTCACCAGCGGTATCTTGCTGTCATGCGCCACTTTAATTTACGTCACCTTCTCTAAAGTTGGGCTGGCTTATGCCGAAGCTGTGGTTTCACCAGATTTCGGTTTCTATTTCGGCTTAGCCGTACTGATTTGCGCACTGTTCTGTGCGTGGCTGCATATTAAAATTCAACCGATTTACGAACGTTATATCAACAGCCGTTATCAACAAACTTCAGCAAACGGAGGAAAATAGCCATGTCTGCCAGCAAAAAACCCAATATTTTATTTATCCTGCTCGACGATTACGGTTGGAGTGACACTGGTTGTTACGGCAGCAGCTTTTATGAAACACCTCGTTTAGATCAACTGGCACAAGAGGGCGCGCGCTTTACCGACGCTTACGCCTCTTGTCCGGTCTGTTCACCAACCCGAGCCAGTATTTTAACCGGCAAATATCCTGCCCGTTTAGGTATGACCCAATGGCTGGGCGGACGCTCCGAAGGGAAATTAGCCGATGTGCCTTATATCGATCATCTCAGCACCGACGAATTCTCGTTAGCCAAAGCGTTAAAACAAGGCGGCTACCGCACTTGGCACGTCGGCAAGTGGCACTTAAGTCAACACAACGAGCAGCGTTTCGAGACCTATCCGTATCAACACGGCTTTGATATAAATATCGGCGGCTGCGACTGGGGACACCCGTTTAACGGTTATTTTTCACCTTACGGCATCGAAACCCTGGAAGACGGTCCGGAGGGGGAATACCTGACTGACCGTCTCACTGACGAAGCCATCAACTTAATCAACCGACAAGACGATGATCAGCCTTGGTTTATGTATCTGTCCCACTACGCCGTGCATACGCCGATTGAATGTCACAAACACTTAGTGGAAAAATACCGTAAAAAAGCGCGTATGTTAGGAATTGATAAAATCAACCCGTTTGTGGTCGGCGAAAATTTCCCTTGTGAACATAAAAAAGACGACCACGTTATCCGCCGCACCATTCAAAGCGATCCGGTTTATGCCGCAATGGTAGAAAATATGGATTGGAATATCGGACGCATCTTGGATTGCTTAAAAGAAAACGGCTTGGAACAAGACACCATCGTGATTTTTTATAGTGATAACGGCGGCTTAGCAACCGCCGAAGGCTCGCCGACCACCAACAAGCCACTGTGTGAAGGCAAAGGCTGGATGTATGAGGGCGGTACTAGAGAGCCGTTGATCGTGCGTTGGCCAAACCATATCGCCGCCAACTCGATTATTGAAACACCAATCACTTCAACCGATTTTTATCCAACGCTGCTTGAATGTGCAGGTTTGCCATTAATACCGGAGCAGCATTGTGACGGTGTCAGTATTTTGCCGGTACTGCGCCAACAGCATGAACCGGAGCGAGAACTATACTGGCACTATCCGCACTACAGCAATCAAGGCTGTACACCGGGTTGCTCGGTACGTGAGGGGGAATGGAAATTGTTAGAATTTTTCGAAGACAGCAAATTAGAACTCTACAATGTCTATCACGACATTGGAGAGACCGAAGAGCTCAGTCAACAATACCCAGAAATTACCGCCCGACTCAAAACCAAGCTGGATCAATGGAAGCAGCAGGTCGGTGCAAAGATTCCTCAACCAAACCCAAACTATAAACCTTAAAATCCAGCAGAAAGTGCGGTCTGAACTGACCGCATAACACTGCAAAAATCAGCCTGTTAATATCAAAAGACCCTACTATCCTACTCTATTTAATCACGGCCTACCCTTGCATTCCCCCGCCCCAAATGTCAAACTGAGCACATCCCAGATAACAACAATAAAAACAACAGACAAAAGGAGAAATTATGTCAAAAGATCCTAATTATCAGGCGGAAGCGGAGAAATATGACAATCCGGTTCCAAGCCGTGAATTTATTTTACAAACTATTCGTGAACACAATGCGCCGATGAGTCGGCAGGCGATTCTGACCGCACTTAAGATTAGCGACGAAGAGCAGGTTGAAGGCATGCGCCGTCGCTTGCGTGCGATGGAAAACGATGGGCAGTTGGTGTTTACCAAACGCCAATGTTATGCCCTGCCGGAGAAATTGTCGTTGCTGAAAGGCACGGTGATCGGGCACCGTGACGGTTATGGTTTTTTGCAGGTTGAGGGAACAGTTGGTGGCAAGAAAGAAGACGATTGGTTTATTCCCAACGGACAGATGCAGCGGGTGATGCACGGCGATTATGTGCTGGCGCAGCCGAACGGCTTTGATCGCCGTGGGCGGCAGGAAGTGCGGATCGTGCGGATTTTGGAGAGCCGTAAGAAACAGATTGTCGGGCGCTTTTTTATGGAATCCGGCATTGCCTTTGTGGTGCCGGACGACAGCCGCATCAGCCATGATATTTTGATTCCGAACGAACACCGAATGGGCGCACGCATGGGACAAGTGGTGGTGGTCGAACTGCAACCACGCACCCGCAACCACAATCCGGTCGGGATTATCACCGAAATTCTGGGCGATAATATGGCGCCGGGCATGGAAGTGGAAATTGCGCTGCGCAACCACGATATTCCGCATATTTTCCCGGAAAATGTGTTGAAGCAGGTTTCTAGTCTCAAAGAAGAAGTGGCCGAAGAAGCCAAACAAGGGCGGGTGAATCTGCGCGATCTACCGTTGGTCACGATTGACAGCGAGGATGCACGCGATTTTGACGATGCGGTGTATGCCCGCAAAAACGGCGACAGCGGCTGGAAACTGTGGGTGGCGATTGCCGATGTCAGCTATTATGTGCGGCTGAAAACCGCACTTGATGCCGAAGCCCGCAACCGTGGCAATTCGGTCTATTTCCCGAACCGAGTGGTGCCGATGTTGCCGGAAGTGCTGTCGAACGGGCTGTGCTCGCTTAATCCGCAAGTGGATCGGCTGTGTATGGTTTGCGAAATGGATATTTCCAAAAAAGGCAAAATGACCGGTTATAAGTTCTACGAAGCGGTGATGAACTCGCACGCCCGTTTAACCTACACCAAAGTGTGGCGGATTTTAGAGGGCGACGAAGAACTGCGCCAACGCTACGCCCTGCTGGTACCACACTTGGAAGAGCTGTACAACCTGTTTAAAGTGTTGCACGAGGCACGCAAAAAACGCGGTGCGATCGATTTTGAAACCATCGAAACCCAATTTATTTTCAATCCACAAGGACGCATCGAACGGATTGAACCGGTGGTGCGCAACGATGCCCACAAAATCATCGAAGAATGCATGATTCAAGCCAATATTGCAGCGGCGACCTTGGTGGAAAAAGCGCAAGAACCGGCGCTGTTCCGCATTCACGCCGGGCCGGGCGAAGAAAAACTGATGGCATTCCGCAGCTTCCTCAACGAGTGCGGTTTAACCCTAGACGGCGGGTTGAAACCCACACCGGCGGATTACGCTGCCTTGATGACCCAGGTGAAAGAGCGCCCCGATCATGAACTGATTCAAACCATGCTGTTGCGTTCGTTAAGCCAAGCGATCTACTCCGCCGACAATATCGGACATTTTGGTTTGGCATTGGACAACTACGCCCATTTCACCTCACCGATTCGGCGTTACCCGGATTTAAGCCTGCACCGTGCGATTAAATACCTGATTGCCAAAGAGCAAGGCAGCAACAAACGCTCGACCAACGGCGGCGGCTTCCATTATCTGCTGGACGACATCGATCTGCTCGGCGATCACTGCTCCACTACAGAACGCCGTGCCGACGATGCCACCCGCGAAGTGGCCGATTGGCTGAAATGCGAATATATGCAGGATCACGTCGGCGAAGAGTTCGACGGCATCATTTCCACAGTCACTGGTTTCGGGCTGTTCGTGCGCTTAAACGATTTCTTTATAGACGGGTTGGTACACATCTCTACCCTCGACAACGATTATTACCAGTTCGACAGCGCTGGTCAGCGTTTAATCGGCGAAAACAGCGGTATGTACTACCGTATCGGTGACAAAGTGCGGATCAAAGTCGCTGCGGTCAGCCTGGAACAAAAACAGATCGATTTTGTGTTGATCGCCAGTGAACGCAAACCGCAACGGGAGGGCAAAACCGCCAAAGATCGACTGAAGAAAAATGTACGCTACGCCGAAAGTTTGGAAAAACGACTGCGTGACGGCAGAGGCGGCAAAGCCGACCCGAAACGAGCCGAGAAGAAGAAAGCGCTACGCAGTAAAAGCGGGGCATTCAGTAAAAGTAGAAAACGTAAATAAGTTATTCCACTAACCCGATACGATAACAAGGAGAACGCCGATGACTGATTTTATCAAAACACGAGCCGCTGTTGCTTGGGCGCCGAATGAGCCACTCAAAATTGAAGAATTGGATTTGATGCCGCCGCAAAAAGGCGAAGTGTTGGTGCGGATTGTCGCCACCGGCGTATGTCATACCGACGCTTACACCCTGTCCGGCAAAGACTCCGAAGGAGTTTTTCCTTGCGTGTTGGGGCATGAGGGCGCCGGTATCGTCGAAGCAGTCGGCGAAGGCGTCACCAGCGTGGCGGTGGGTGATCATGTGATTCCGCTGTATACCGCCGAATGCGGCAAATGCAAATTCTGCCTGTCCGGCAAAACCAATCTCTGCTCCTCCGTACGTGAAACGCAAGGCAAAGGCTTGATGCCGGACGGCACGGTGCGCTTCTTCAAAGACGGACAGCCGATTTATCACTATATGGGCTGTTCCACCTTTGCTGAATATACCGTGGTGGCCGAAGTGTCGCTGGCCAAAGTACAAAAAGAAGCGCCACTGGAGGAGATCTGTCTGCTCGGTTGCGGCGTCACCACCGGCATGGGCGCTGTGATCAACACCGCCAAAGCCAAGAGCGGTGACAGCATTGCCATTTTCGGCTTAGGTGGCATCGGCTTGGCGGCGATTATCGGTGCGCGTATGATTGGCGCCCGCCGGATTATCGGGGTCGATGTCAATCCGGAAAAATTTGACATGGCAAAAAAACTGGGTGCAACCGACTGTATCAATCCGAAAGATTTCGACAAACCGATTCAAGAGGTGATTGTCGAGATGACCGATGGCGGCGTAGATTATTCGTTTGAGTGCATCGGCAATGTTGATGTTATGCGTGCGGCACTGGAGTGCTGTCACAAAGGCTGGGGCGAATCAGTGATTATCGGCGTGGCGCCGGCCGGGGCGGAAATTCGTACCCGTCCGTTCCAATTGGTGACCGGTCGGGTGTGGCGCGGTTCGGCATTCGGCGGCGTAAAAGGACGCACCCAATTGCCGAAAATCATTCAGCAATATTTGGACGGCGAATTTGCCCTCAGCGATTTTATCACCCACACCATGCCGCTGGAGCAGATCAACACTGCCTTTGATTTGATGCACCAGGGCAAATCGATCCGCAGCGTGATTCACTATTAATCCCTAAACCTCAAAGTGCGGTCTGACCGCACTTTATCGTTTCTGTATGAGGATCTTATGACAATATTGACACTGATCAGCAGTAATAAAATGTTTGGCGGTCAGCACCAACGCTACCGCCATTTTTCCAATCGCACCGAATGTGAGATGACCTTTGCAATCTACCTGCCGCCACAAGCGGAAAACGGGCAAAAAGTGCCGTTGCTGTATTGGCTGTCCGGTTTAACCTGCAACGATGAAAATTTTTCCACCAAAGCCGGCGCACAACGCTTGGCGGCACAATACGGTTTTGCGTTGGTGATGCCCGACACCAGCCCACGTGGTGAAATGGTGGCTGATGCTGACAGCTACGATCTGGGGCAAGGCGCCGGATTCTACCTGAACGCCATCCAACAACCTTGGGCAACGCACTACCGCATGTACGACTATATCATTGACGAATTGCCGTCACTGTTGGCACAACACTTTCCGCTTAATGGACAAGCGGCGATTTTCGGCCATTCGATGGGTGGACACGGCGCATTGATGATCGGCTTGAAAAACAGCGAACGCTTTAGCTCGATTTCTGCCTTTGCCCCCATCGTCAACCCCAGCGAAACTCCGTGGGGCATCAAGGCTTTTAGCGCTTATTTAGGCGACGATCGCAACAATTGGGCGCAATATGACAGTTTAGCATTGCTAGCATACGCCAAACGTAAACTGCCGATCTTAATCGATCAAGGCGATGCCGACAGTTTCTATCCTGAGCAGCTACAACCGCAAAAATTCGTGCAAAGTGCGGTCAAACAGGGCTTCAGCGTCGAATTTAATCTGCGTCCCGGCTATGATCACAGTTACTACTTTATCGCCAGCTTTATCGAACCGCACTTTGCCTTTCATGCCAAACATTTCGGATGATAGGCAGGCGGTTTTTATGCTATCTTAAACAACAAACAAACTGAATAACCAATAAAAAACATGAGTGAAAACATTTACGGAATCCACGCGGTTTCCTCTTTTTTAAACACGGCGCCGGAGCGGATTATCGAAGTCTATGTGCTGAAAGGGCGTGAAGATAAACGCTTACAGCCATTGCTAAACCAGCTGCAAAATTTAGGCATTGCCATCCAGCAGATGAACCGAGCCACACTGGATAAAAAAGCCGACGGTGAGGTACACCAAGGCATTATTGCACGGGTGCAACCGGCAAAAGAGTTGAACGAAAACGATTTGGACGCAATTTTAAGCGGCAAACAGGCACCTTTTTTGTTGGTGTTGGACGGTGTGACTGATCCGCACAATTTGGGTGCTTGTCTGCGCACCGCCGATGCGGCCGGTGTCGATGCGGTGATTGTGCCGAAAGACAAATCGGCGCAACTCACTTCTACTGCACGCAAAGTCGCTTGCGGCGCTGCGGAGAGCGTACCGTTGATTCGGGTCACTAACCTTGCCAGAACCTTGCGCGAATTGCAGCAACAGCACAATATCTGGGTGATCGGCACCGCAGGCGAAGCCACGGAAACCTTATATCAAGCCAAACTGGACGGTGCCATTGCATTGGTGATGGGGGCGGAAGGCGAAGGTATGCGCCGCCTGACCCGTGAACATTGTGATCAGTTGATCAGCATTCCGATGGCAGGCAGCGTCTCTTCGCTCAACGTTTCCGTCGCCACTGGCGTTTGCTTATTTGAAATTGTGCGTCAACGGATAAAGTAAGCCTTGTTATATTTCCCTTCTCCCTCGATGGGAGAAGTAAATAATATACAGGCAATCGAATTAGTGAAAACACTGGAACGTAGTCGTTAGAATTCCTTCGCCCCTGTGGGAGAAGGACAGATTTTTGCCTCGTTCAGAAGCAAAAATCAGGATGAGGGGGCAGGATGCAGTGCTGTGATCCGATATCTCACCCTCATCCGCCCTTCGGGCACCTTCTCCCATCAAGGGAGAAGGAAATAATGTGCTGGCAACTGAATTAGTGAAAATGCTGGAACGTAGTCGTTAGAATTCCTTCGTCCCTTGTGGGAGAAGGACAGATTTTTGCCTCGTTCAGAAGCAAAAATCAGGATGAGGGGGCTGGATGTAGTGCTGTGATCCGATATCTCACCCTCATCCGCCCTTCGGGCACCTTCTCCCATCAAGGGAGAAGGAGTNNAGAAGCAAAAATCAGGATGAGGGGGCTGGATGTAGTGCTGTGATCCGATATCTCACCCTCATCCGCCCTTCGGGCACCTTCTCCCATCAAGGGAGAAGGAAGTCATGTGCTGGCAATCGAATTAGTGAAAATGCTGGAACGTAGTCGTTAGAATTCCTTCGCCCCTTGTGGGAGAAGGACAGATTTTTGCTTCGTTCAGAAGCAAAAATCAGGATGAGGGGGCTGGATGTAGTGCTGTGATCCGATATCTCACCCTCATCCGCCCTTCGGGCACCTTCTCCCATCAAGGGAGAAGGGGTTATAAAAATTTCGTATCTCAACCTAGCGCTTTAAAAGGATAAACCATGAAATATCGTGTAGTAGCATTTGATTTAGACGGCACTTTACTCAACAGCCAAGGCGAAATTCTGCCGAGCAGCATCGAAGCGATCAAAGCCGTGCGTGAAAAAGGGGTGAAAGTGGTGTTGGTGACCGGTCGCCATCACACGGCGGTGAAACCTTATTACCACCAACTGCAACTGGACACCCCGATTATCTGTTGCAACGGCACCTATATCTACGATGTAGCCAGCGACAGCACACCGATTGCCAATCCGTTCAGTTGGCAGCAGGCACGCAAAGTGATTGAGGTGGCTGAGCAATTGGGCATTCATCTGCTGATGTACACCCGCAATCAAATGACCTTCACCGAGTTCAATCCGCATATGCGCAAATTCAGCGAATGGGTGGCACGCTGCCCGCAAGCGGTGCGTCCGGACTTACGTCAACTAAGCAGTTTTTATGAGCCGCTGGCTGCCGGGGAAGCAATCTGGAAATTCGTGATCAGCCACCCTGACCGCACGTTGATGGAAAGTGCGGTAGCGCAATTGCCGAGCGACCAATTCAGCTGCGAATGGTCTTGGATTGATCGGGTGGACGTTGCCAACAACGGCAACAGCAAAGGCGGGCGTTTGTTGGATCTGCTGCAAAGCTGGAATATCGATCCGCAACAGGTGATCGCCTTCGGCGACAACCACAACGATATCAGCATGCTGACTGCCGTTGGTTTGGGCGTGGCGATGGGCAATGCGGAAGAAGACGTGAAATCGCAAGCCAAGCTGGTGACCAGCGATAACGATCAAAACGGCATCCAACAAATTTTGGAAAAATATATTTAAAAATTTTAACGGTTAAGTTTTTTTTAAGAACTCTTTGCTTTAATACATATCAACAAAGCACAAATACAGATTTATCGCTTTGTAAACATTTGATGAAAAATTAAACTCGGAGAGTAAGTAATATGAAAAAATTAGCCCTTGTATCAGCCTTATTAATCGCCATCAGCGGAACCGCACTGGCTGCAACCCAAGCCACTGAAACGACACAGCCGACCTTTGGTGGTGAGCAAATGGCACAAAAGCATGACGGTAAACACCGTGACGGCAAAACGCAACGCGGTGGTTTTAATAACGAACAAGCTGCAGCAATCAAAGTCACTGAAGTGCAAAATGCCAAAGATGATCAACGCATCGTCTTGGAAGGTTTCATCGAAAAACAAGTCGGCAAAGAAGACTATTTGTTCAAAGATGACAGTGGCAGCATTGAAGTAGAAATTGATCGTCGTGCTTGGGCAGGACAAGAAATCACCCCAAACGACAAAGTCAAATTGTTTGGTGAAGTGGATAAATCTTGGAATAAAACCGAAGTGGAAATTTATCGCGTTGTCAAAGTACAATAGATAGCGTACGGCAACCATAGCACACAAACGCAACCGCACTTTTAACTAAGTGCGGTTTTCACCATTCAAGCTAACGGAAATAATCATGCGAATCTTGCTCATTGAAGACGATCCCCTGATCGGTGACGGCCTAAAAATCGGTTTAACCACCTTTAATTATACGGTGGATTGGTTTAAAGACGGCAAAACCGGCTTTCAAGCACTGGATTCTGCCCCCTATGATGCGGTGGTGCTGGATCTCACCCTACCAAAAATGGACGGCATGGACATTTTGCAACAGTGGCGCAAGCAAAACCAAGATGTGCCGGTGCTGATTTTGACTGCCCGTGACAGCTTGGAGCAACGGGTCAGTGGCTTGAAGCAGGGGGCTGACGACTATTTGTGCAAACCCTTTGCTTTAAGTGAAGTCGCCGCTCGGCTAGAGGCGCTGATTCGCCGCCGCAACGGCAATCTCAACCCGATAATTACTCACGGCAATCTGAGCTTTGAGCCGGATAGTCGGATGGTGAAAATTGACGGACAGCCGATCAATCTGACTACGCGCGAATTTAAACTACTGGCGCTTTTTCTATCAAATAAAGACCGAGTGCTGCCACGTGCTTTAATCGAAGAAAAACTACACGGTTGGGATGACGAAATCAGCAGCAACGCGCTGGAAGTGCATATCCATAATCTACGCAAAAAACTGGGCAACCATTTTATCCGCACAGTACATGGTGTCGGCTACACTTTAGGTAATGTGGATGAAAATTAGCAGCCTACGGTTACGCCTGATTATTATCCTCTCTTTCGCTTCACTGCTACTGTGGAGCGTTGCCACCCTTATCGCTTGGCTGAAAGCTAAAGACGAAACCGACAAAGTGTTTGATACCCAACAAATTTTATTTGCTGAACGACTTGCCTCCTCTAATTTACGCCAGATGCTGGTGCAGCAAAATAGTGGGCGAATCAATAAAAGTGTGAAATCACCCAAACATATCCGTAAAAAACTGTTGGATGATGAGGCATTAGCGTTTGCGATTTTCACCCGTGATGGCGAAAAACTGCTATCCGACGGCGAGCACGGGGATGAAATCGCATTCTCTCCGGCACGAGGTTTCTCCAAGCAAAAAATTGACGACGATCTCTGGCGGATTTTCTGGCTGCCTGCGGGGAATAATGGCGAGGTGATGATCGCCGTTGCCCAAGAATTTGAGTATCGCAAAGAGGTGGTTTCCGATATTGTCTTTAGCCAACTCTGGGTTTGGCTGACAGGGCTACCTATCCTATTGGCGTTGATTATTTTTGTCGTTACTCGTGAACTGGCATCGGTGAAACGATTGCAACGGAAACTCAACCGACGCTCTCCGGACGATAACAGTCCGATTACCGTGCCATCACTGCCGACAGAAATTCAGCCGATTGTGGACAGCTTAAACCATTTCTTCGACCGCACTTCGAATATGCTATTGCGTGAACGCCGCTTCACTTCTGATGCCGCCCACGAATTGCGCAGTCCGTTAACCGCACTTCGGGTGCAAACCGAGATCGCACAGCTTGCCGGCAACGATGTGGCGATGCGTAATCAAGCCTTAAATAACCTAACCAGCGGCATCGACCGCGCCAGTCAATTAATCGAACAACTGCTCACGCTTTCACGTTTGGATTCGGTGGTCGAGCTGGATAATTTGGAGCCGATTCAATGGCAAGATTTGATTGAATCGTTACTGGGGGAGCGACATTTTTCTGCCGCTAAAAAGCAGATTAGCCTCGAATTTCAGCAATATGGTCAACCGCCGTTGCAACAAGGACAACCGTTGCTGGTTTCACTGATGTTACGCAATCTGATCGATAACGCAATTCATTACTGCCCTAATGGTAGTAAAGTGACGGTTTCGCTCTATTCCGATCACCTGACGATATCCGACAATGGCGATGGCGTCAGCGAAGAAGCATTGCCTAAACTGGGACAACGCTTCTATCGTCCGGCCGGGCAAAATGAAAAAGGCAGTGGCTTAGGGCTATCGATCGTGACCCGAATCGCAGAATTGCACCACTATTCGGTTAAATTTAGAAATATTATTCCAAAAGGATTTGAAAGCGAGATCCGATTCGAATAATCCAAAAGTGGTATTTGACATCGTTGTTAAAAATCTGTATTAATAAAATTGAAAAGTAGTAAATCCTTGCTCCAACTTTAGTTTAAACCAATCATCTGGAGGGGTTATGCCTAAAAAATTACGTAAGAACTTGGGAACGCCGGAACGTATCATCCGAATCTTATTGGGAATTACTTTATGTATCCTGAGCGCAGTTAAAATTATCGGCCCGTGGGGATATATCGGAGTCTTGATCACTATCAGCGGCTTACTAAGTTATTGTTTAATTTATAAATGGCTAGGCATTTCTACTTGTGTCAACAATTGCGAAATTGATTTTGATGATGAACATACTTAATTAACATACCTGATTAACCTAACAGCAAGATCAAAAAACCGCACTTTATGCCGAAATGCAAAGTGCGGTTTTATCGCAAAAGTTGAGCGCTAACTAACGCAAAAACGCCGGAATATTTTTCTCATACTGCGCAATTTTATCTTCGTGTTGCAAAGTCAAGCCGATGTTATCCAAGCCCTCTAACAAGCAGTGGCGGCGGAACTCATCCAAATCAAAATGGTAGACTTCGCCCCCAACGGTCACGGTTTTTGCCACCAGATCCACATCAATCGGTTTGCCCTCGTTTGCCCACACCCATTGGAAAATTTCTTCCACTTGCTCTTCGCTTAAACGAATCGGCAGCATATGATTATTGAGGCTGTTGTTATAAAAAATATCGGCGAAACTCGGGGCGATCATCACTTTAAAACCGTAATCTGCCAGTGCCCAAGGCGCATGTTCACGCGACGAGCCGCAGCCCAAATTTTTGCGCGCCAATAAAATGCTGGCACCTTGATATTGCGGATAATTCAACACAAATTCCGGGTTCGGTTGTGTGCCGTCCACATCCAGATAACGCCATTCGTGAAACAGATGTTTGCCAAAGCCGACACGGGTGATCGCTTGCAAAAATTGTTTCGGGATAATTGCATCGGTATCCACGTTAGCGGCATCCAGTGGAACGACTAAACCTGAAAGTTGTTTAAAACCTGCCATAGTGAACTCCTTAATTTAACGAAACTTGGCGAATATCAACAAATTTGCCGAACACCGCTGCAGCAGCAGCCATTGCCGGGCTAACCAAATGAGTACGCCCGTTGCGCCCTTGCCGGCCTTCAAAATTGCGGTTGCTGGTGGAGGCACAACGTTCCCATTCGCCCAAACGGTCATCGTTCATGCCCAAACACATTGAGCAGCCCGGATTACGCCATTCTGCCCCTGCTTCGATAAAGATTTTATCCAAGCCCTCTTGTTCCGCCTGCTCTTTGACTAAGCCTGAACCCGGCACCACAAGCACCCGTTTGACGTTATCGGCTTTTTTACGCCCTTTCATCACCGCTGCCGCCGCACGCAGATCTTCAATGCGCGAATTGGTGCAAGAGCCGATAAACACTTGATCAACCGCTACTTGAGTTAAATCGGTATTTGCTTCTAAGCCGATATATTCCAACGCTTTTTCTGCCGAGCCACGCACCACCGGATCGTCCATTTCCGCCGGGTTAGGCACCCGTTGGTCGATACCGATTACTTGTCCCGGATTGGTGCCCCACGTCACTTGCGGGGCAATGTCTTTGGCTTCCAACACCACCACCGTGTCAAACTCTGCGCCGTCGTCGGTGTTTAAGGTTTTCCAATATGCCACCGCATCATCCCAATCTTTGCCTTGTGGCGCATGTGGACGACCTTTTAAATAGGCAAAGGTGGTTTCGTCCGGCGCAATCAAACCGGCTTTTGCCCCCAATTCAATCGCCATGTTGCATACGGTCATACGCCCTTCCATCGATAAATCCCGAATCGCTTCGCCGCAAAATTCAACCACATGCCCGGTACCGCCCGCCATCGTGGTTTTGCCGATGATTGCCAGCACGATGTCTTTGGCGGTAATACCCGGTCCGACTTTACCGCGCACTTCGATTTTCATACTTTTGGCTCGGGCTTGTTTTAAGGTTTGTGTTGCCAAAACGTGTTCCACTTCGGATGTGCCGATACCGAACGCCAAGGCGCCAAAAGCACCGTGAGTTGCAGTGTGCGAGTCGCCACAAACGATCGTCATGCCCGGCAAGGTTAAACCCTGCTCCGGCCCCATCACATGCACGATCCCTTGCTCTTTGTCGGTCATATCAAACAACGAAATGCCGGTCGCTTTGCAATTTTTGTCCAATTCCAACACCTGAATTCGCGCCTGCCCTTGCAGTTTGTTGACATCACGCTCTTGGGTGGAGATGCTGTGATCCATAGTTCCGAAAGTCTTACCTATTTGCCGCACTGGACGGTTTGCCACCCGCAAGCCATCAAAAGCCTGCGGGCTGGTGACTTCGTGAATCAAATGGCGGTTGATGTACAGAATCGGGGTTTCGCCTTTCGCCTCGTACACCACATGTGCATCGAACAGTTTTTCATATAAAGTCTTTTTCATTGTGTCATCCATAAATATGTAAATTCGTTATTTTGCCGTGAAATTTAAATCTTAGCCGCAATTAAATCGCCCATCTGCGAGGTGGAAAGCGGCTGGCTGTTATCGGCTAAATCAGCGGTGCGATGCCCTTCCGCCAATACGGTTTTGACCGCACTTTCAATTGCCTGCGCTGCCGCTTCCAAGTTGAAGCTATAACGCAACATCATTGCTGCGGATAAAATTTGTGCAATCGGGTTGGCAATATTTTTGCCAGCGATATCCGGTGCCGAACCGCCTGCCGGTTCGTATAAGCCAAAGCCTTGTTCGTTCAGACTAGCAGACGGCAACATCCCCATTGAGCCGGTGATCATCGCGCATTCGTCAGAAACAATATCACCGAAAATATTCGAGCACAGCAACACATCGAAGAACGACGGCTGTTTGATCAGTTGCATGGTGGCATTGTCGATATAGATGTGATCCAACCGCACTTCAGGGTAATCTTTTGCCACTTCGTTCACCACTTCGCGCCACAACACCGAGCTGGTCAGCACATTGGCTTTGTCCACTGAAGTGACGTGTTTGCTGCGCTTAAGTGCGGTTTCAAACGCAATGCGCGCAATCCGTTCGATTTCATAGCGATGATAGACTTCGGTGTCATAGGCTTTTTCATTCGCGCCTTCGCCTTCGCGCCCTTTCGGCTGACCGAAATAGATACCGCCGGTTAATTCACGCACCACCACCATATCAAAGCCGGTGGCGGCAATGTCGGCACGCAACGGGCAGAATTTTTCTAAGCCTTTGTATAGCATCGCAGGACGCAAATTGCAGAACAGAGAAAAGTGCTTTCTTAATGGCAATAATGCCCCACGTTCCGGTTGCTCTGCCGGTGGTAAACTTTCCCATTTGGGGCCTCCGACCGAACCGAATAAAATCGCATCCGCAGCTTCACAGCCTTGCAACGTGACATCAGGCAACGCCTTGCCGTGATTATCAATCCCAGCACCACCGATATCAAAATGGGTGTAGTTCAACTTAAACTGAAATTTTTGCTGCACCTTTTCCAGCACTTTGATCGCTTGCGCCATAATTTCAGGGCCGATGCCGTCGCCCGGTAAAACCGCTACGTTGTATGATTGCATGATATATTCCTTGTCTTTAATTTTTTTCGTTTCCCTTCTCCCCTTGTGGGAGAAGGTGCCCGAAGGGCGGATGAGGGGTTATATTTCCCCTGATAATTCATAATAAATTGTTGTTAATACATTTTCTAAATCAAAATTAATTTCATCGTTGGTAAAACGAACCACATGAAATCCCAGTTGATTTAATCGTTGAGTTCGTTTTGCATCATATACTAACGCATTATCATCAAAGTGTTGCGAGCCGTCTAATTCAATAATAAGTTTATGACGATAACAAACAAAATCCACAATATAGTTTTCAATAGGAACTTGTCGCCTAAATTTATAACCCTCTAAACGTTTATCTCGCAAATGAAACCATAAGTTCTTTTCTTCTTCTGTCATATTTTTACGTAATGATAACGCATTGTGCTTAATTCGTTCTTTCATTAAATGAATCTCATAACAGTACAAAACTTCGGTTAACGTCTCTTATTCTTGATGCAAGACGGTACATAGGTTGTACCCCCGATAATTCCTTCTCCCCTTGTGGGAGAAGGACAGATTTTAGCGTCGTTCAGAGGCTAAAATCAGGATGAGGGGAGTACAAATTTACTTGATTTCACCCTCATCCGCCCTGCGGGCACCTTCTCCCATCAAGGGAGAAGGACATCGGTTCAATCTTATTTTTTCGCTTTCAAATCTGCCACTTTGTGCGCACGGTAAATGGCGTTAATGGCGTGGATTAAGGCAAGGGCGGAAGATTCTACAATGTCTGTCGCAAGACCGACACCATGGAATTTGCGGCCTTCATATTCAACCACAATATCCACTTGCCCTAACGCTTCTGCGCCTTCGCCTTTTGCCACAATATTGTAATGTGACATCCTAATATCCAAACCCGTTAATGCCAAGATGGCATTATAGGTCGCATCCACCGGTCCATTACCACCGGTGGACACTGTGCTTAATTTCTCGCCATCCAACAATAATTGTACAAAAGAGGTCGCCGGGAAGTCACTGGCTGTATGCGTGGAAACTTTATCTAATGTCAAACGATCGCCGTCCCCCTGCTGCATATCAATAAACGCCAAGGCTTCCAAATCGTAGTCGAACACTTGCCCTTTTTTGTCTGCCAATTTCAAGAAAGCATCGTACAAGTTATCCAAATCATAATCGCTCTCTGCATAGCCCATATCCGCCATATGTCCTTTCACTGCGGCACGGCCGGAACGAGCGGTTAAATTTAACTTCTCTTTTTTCAAGCCGATCGATTCCGGTGACATGATTTCGTAAGTATTTTTATTTTTCAGCATGCCGTCTTGGTGGATACCTGACGAATGCGAAAACGCATTTTTCCCGACAATCGCTTTATTCGGCTGAATCGGCATATTGCACAGCTGGCTGACCATTTGGCTGACCCGGTGGATCTCTTGGGTGTTAATTCGGGTATCCACTTTGAACATATCCTGACGGGTTTTGATCGCCATCACCACCTCTTCCAGTGCGGTATTGCCGGCACGTTCACCAATGCCGTTGACGGTACATTCAATCTGACGCGCCCCGTTCAATACCGCGGTCAATGAGTTGGCGGTCGCCATGCCTAAATCATTGTGGCAATGCACCGAGACAATCGCCTTATCGATATTCGGCACCCGGTTCATCACCTGATGAATAATATTGCCATATTCGGTCGGCAGGCAGAAACCGACAGTATCCGGAATATTCACCGTGGTTGCGCCGGCATTAATCGCCGCTTCCACAATACGGCAAATATTATCAATGCCGGTACGTCCCGCATCTTCGCAGGAAAATTCCACGTCGTTGGTGTAATTTCTGGCACGTTTCACCGCATGCACCGCTCGTTCAACCACATCATCAAAGGTGCTTTTCAGTTTGGCTTCCACATGCAAGGCGGAACTGGCGATAAAGGTATGAATCCGGAAACGCTCCGCTTCCTTCAAGGCTTGGTACACTGCATCAATGTCTTTGTCCACCGCACGCGACAATCCACACACCACCGAGTTTTTAATATGTTGTCCGATGGTGCGCACCGATTCAAAATCGCCGGAAGACGAAACCGGGAAGCCCACTTCCATCACGTCCACCCCCAAACGCTCCAACGCCAAGGCAATTTGCAATTTCTCTTTCACCGTTAAACTGGCGCTCAATGCCTGTTCGCCATCACGTAAGGTGGTATCAAAAATAATCACATTATCATTCATCACATTTTCCTTATATTGATATTGCCCAAAGTGCGGTTTATAAATGCAAAAAACCCGCAACGTTGTGCGGGTTTAAAATCTTGTTAACTGTCATTTGCCAATCATCTGCCACAGTCAAGCCGCACAATTAGTTTGCGAGCAAGAGGAGGAGAGATAAAGCAAACGGAAAATTCATCTTGGTATCCAAAACAGTTCAAAATTATAGCGTGGGGTTATTCTTACTTGCCAACCGCACTTTGTCAATCATTCTGATGAAATTTTTCGCTGCAAACAAGCCAGATTAGCATTTCAGAACAGTATAAAATACTTTTTATTAAAAAAATATCAGCATAAAACATCAAATTAATGAGTGTTATTAGATTTAATCTGGTTATAAGATTTTTTTAACAGAATACTGTACTGATTGCAAAACATGATACCAATTTGAGACTTTTCAGGTTTTGCGTGCGCCTCCTTGCATGCTATCCTGACAAATTAATCGTAATTACTTACCTGTAGCTTTCATACTTAAGGAGTCAATATGACAATCAGTGCCAGAAACCAACTTGCCGCCAGCGTAAAAACTATCAAAAGCGGGGCGGTAAACGATCAAATCGAATTAATCTTAAACGGCGGCGAAATCTTAGTCGCGGTGATTACCTCAGATAGCACTCAAAAACTGGGGTTGAGCGAAGGTTCGAGTGTGGTTGCAATTTTCAAAGCCCCATCGGTGATCCTGTCCACCGACAACGATTTAATCCTGTCGGCGCGCAACCAATTGCAAGCGCATGTTGAAAAAATTACGCATGGTGCGGTCAACGCCGAAGTATTGGTCAAAACCATAGGCGGCGTTGCAATCACCACCATCATCACCGAACAGAGCGTGAAAAATCTGGCACTAGAAGTTGGAAGTGCGGTTAACGTGCTAATCAAGGCTTCACATGTGCTGTTAGGGGTTAAGAAATAAAGCAATCATTATATAATATAGCGTAATTTAGTAATATAACATTACTATTTCAAATAAGCCAAGTGGCAAAAATTATTTTGCACTTGGCTTTTAAATTTATATATTAATCAAAGAATTAATATCAATAACCTTACGACAGCCCCTCTTGTTCCGCCCTTTTTCATTTTATTTATCTGAAAAAATTAATTTATATTTGATTCATATCAAATACTCTTTTTCTATTTTGATTAAGATACGCCACAAGCATAACTATAACGAGTTAAAACATTAGAGGTATCTTTTATGTGGGTGAAAAAGAAAGGAATCTTATTCGGGGTGTTACTTTTTATTTTGGGCGGGTTGGCATTGTGGCTCACCCAAGGCGTTTTTCACAAAACCAATTCCACCGAGTTTTGTGTCAGCTGCCATTCGATGAGCTTTCCAAAAGAGGAGTGGGAAGGCAGTGTGCATTTTGCCAACCGTAAAGGCATTCGCGCCGAGTGTGCCGATTGTCACTTGCCACCGGACAGTTGGCATTATGTGAAAGCCAAAGTTATGGCGGTGAAAGACGTTTGGGGCGAGATCACCGGCAAAATTCCGGATCAAGAAGCTTATGAAGCGCATCGCTTAGAAATGGCTCAGGCGGTCTGGAAAAACATGAAAGAGCAAGATTCTTCCACTTGTCGTACTTGCCACAAAACCGATGCTTGGATTTTGGGCGAACAGTCGGAACAGGCACAGACCATGCACAAGCTGGCACTGGAAACCAATCAAACCTGTATCGACTGCCACAAAGGACTGGTGCATTTTATGCCGGATATCCCGACCGACTCCAGTGCCGCCAGTGGAGAACTGAGCAAACATGCCGCCGATTTCAATAGTCAAGATCCGGAACTGTATGCGCTGGCGATTACCGCCGCCAAAACCGGAAAGGGAGAAATCCGCCTGATGCCGTTTGCCAAACTGATCGACTGGAAACAAGAGGGCGAGAATGTTCATGCGGTTGTGGACGGTTGGCAGCAAGCCGGGGCGGAAAACCTGCTGTATCAACAAATGGGAAAACGCATCATTGTCGGGGTCTTGGATGACAATGCCAAAGCCGACGTCGAAGTCATCAAAACCATACATGATTCAGTGACCAATTCTGATTGGAATGAAGTCAAACTCAATGTCTCGATTGGCAAAAATGCCCTGACCGCCGATCTAGATGCGTTGAACAGCTACGGTAAAAGCTTGGATCAAACCCATTGCAGCACCTGCCATGCACCGATTGCCGCCGATCACTACACCGCAAATCAATGGGTGGGTGTGATCAACTCAATGAAAGACCGCACTTCGATGAGTGATGCGGAAGTGCGTGCCGTGACGATTTATTTACAACATTTTGCCAAAGATATGACACCGGCCGAGGCTGCTCAATCTGGCGCACATTGATTACACTGACACAACGATAACGGTTAATTAACAAGGAGATATACATGAGTCATACTAAAAAAATTAACGGCAGCCGCCGTCAATTCCTGAAAACCACTTCACTCGGTACGGTCGGCATGGCAGCCACTGGCGGGATTACGACTAACCTGCTCGCCTCCGGCAAAGCAATGGCAGCAGAATCATCCACCGTCATGTCTGCCGCCCACTGGGGCCCAATTGGGATTGTGGTGGAAAACGGCAAAGTAGTGAAATCCGGTCCGGCAATCGAACCAACCATTGCCAACGAGCTACAAACCGTTGTCGCTGAGCAAGTGCATAGTGACGTGCGGGTTAAATATCCGATGGTACGTAAAGGCTATCTGGAGAATCCGGGTAAAAGCGACACCAGTTTACGCGGACATGACGAATGGGTACGAGTTTCTTGGGACAAAGCGCTGGAATTGGTGCATAACGGCTTAAAACAAGTTCGCGATAGCCAAGGACCTTCCGGCGTGTTTGCCGGTTCCTACGGCTGGTACAGCTCCGGCTCGCTGCATGCCAGCCGCACCCTGTTACACCGCTTTATGAATCTGACCGGTGGCTTTGTCGGCACTAAAGGGGACTACTCCACCGGTGCCGCCCAGGTGATCATGCCGCATGTAATGGGAACCATAGAAGTTTACGAACAACAAACCAGCTGGGAAATGATTCTGGAACATTCCGAAATTGTCGTGCTATGGTCAGCCAACCCGATGACCACCCTGCGCAACGCTTGGACTTCCACCGATCAACAGGGAACCGACTACTTCAAAAAGCTGAAAGAGAGTGGCAAACGGGTGATCTGTATCGATCCGGTGCGCAGCGAAACCTGTGACTATCTGGGGGCAGAATGGATTCCGGTCAATACCGCCACCGATGTACCGTTGATGCTGGGCATCGCACACAGTTTGATCACCGCGGGCAAACATGACCAAGAATTCCTGAAAAAATATACTGTCGGTTATGACAAATTCGAAGCCTATGTGTTGGGCAAAGCTGAAGACGGCGTGGTCAAAGATGCCGCTTGGGCCAGCCAAATTTGTGGTGTCCCGGCAGAAACCATCAAACAACTGGCACTGGATTTTGCCGCCAAACGCACCATGCTGATGGGTGGCTGGGGCATGCAGCGCCAACGCCACGGTGAACAAACTCACTGGACACTGGTGACCTTAGCTTCCATGATCGGACAAATCGGTTTGCCGGGCGGTGGATTCGGCTTGAGCTACCACTATGCCAACGGCGGAGTACCTACAGCAACCGGCGGCATTGTCGGTGCGATTTCAGCCAACACCTCCGGTGAAAGCGGTGGGCAAACTTGGCTGGACGAAACCTCAAAAATGAGTTTTCCGCTGGCACGTATCTCTGATGCGCTGCTCAATCCGGGCAAAGTGATCCAATATAATGGCACCGAAGTGACTTATCCTGATATTAAATTGATCTATTGGGCGGGCGGTAATCCGTTTACGCATCACCAAGACACGAACACCCTGATCAAGGCTTGGCAAAAACCGGATACGGTGATTGTCAACGAAATTTACTGGACACCAACTGCCCGGATGGCGGATATCGTCCTGCCGGTCACCACCTCGTTTGAGCGTAATGACTTGACCATGAGCGGCGACTATTCGATGTTGAATATCTTCCCGATGAAAAAAGCGGTCGAGCCGCAATTTGAAGCGAAAAGCGATTATGATATTTTCGCTGCCCTTTCCAAACTAGCAGGCGTGGAAGACAAATTTACCGAAGGTAAATCAGAGATGGATTGGCTGAAAGGCTTCTATCAATCCGCTTATGATGCGGCGCGCAAGAATCGGGTCGTAATGCCACGCTTTGAACAGTTCTGGGAAGCCAATCAGCCGATTACGTTCAAAGTGGGTGATAAAGCCAAGCAATGGGTGCGCTATGCCGAATTCCGTGCCGATCCGCTACTCAATCCACTGGGCACGCCATCGGGTAAAATTGAGATCTATTCCGACACCGTCGCTAAGATGGGCTATGACGACTGCAAAGGCCATCCGAGCTGGATGGTGCCGGAGGAGTATGCCGGCAACACCACCGCCGAAGCACCGCTGGCGTTGGTCACCCCGCACCCTTATTACCGTTTACACAGCCAATTGTGTTTCTCGAGCGCACTGCGTGAGAAATATACTGTCAACAGTCGTGAACCGGTGCTGATCCATCCGGATGATGCGCAAGCACGCGGCATCGCAAACGGCGATATTGTACGCTTGTTCAATCAACGTGGACAAGTGCTTGCCGGGGCAGTGGTGAGTGATGGCGTGATTAAAGGCACGGTCGCCTTGCACGAAGGGGCTTGGTACGACCCTGCCGAGTTGGGCACGGCAGAAAAACCGCTGTGTAAATTCGGTAACCCGAATGTGCTGACGATGGATATCGGCACGTCTAAACTGGCACAAGGCAATTCACCTAACACCGCTATTTTGCAAGTAGAAAAATACAGTGGCGAAGCACCGGCAGTCAGTGTGTTCAGCGAACCGAAATATACCACGGCATAGTTGATATCGTTGACAGGCATATACAACAAAATCCCGATCCAATGGATCGGGATTTTTTATGGGATAAAATCCAGACTCTTCTTTGAGCCATTAAAAAAACCGCACTTTAGGTTTCAACCCCAAAGTGCGGTTTGCTTGTGATAAAGGCGAATTGGCTTATTCCACTGTCACCGCTTTTGCCAAGTTACGTGGTTGATCCACATCGGTGCCTTTGATTAAAGCCACATGGTATGCCAGCAGCTGCATTGGCACGGTATAGAAAATCGGTGCCACGACTTCGTCCACCTCCGGCATGGTGATGATTTTCATATCCGGTGTAGAATTAAAGCCGGCTTTTTCATCGGCGAATACATACAACTGACCGCCACGGGCACGCACTTCTTCAATATTAGATTTCAGTTTTTCCAGCAATTCATTGTTCGGAGCCACCACCACCACCGGCATATCCGCATCAATCAAGGCTAACGGACCGTGTTTTAACTCACCCGCAGCATAAGCTTCGGCGTGGATATAGGAAATCTCTTTCAATTTTAACGCCGCTTCCATCGCAATCGGGTAGTATTCGCCACGCCCTAAGAACAGGGTATGGTGTTTCTCGGCAAAATCTTCTGATAATTTTTCAATGGCACCATCAAACGCCAACGCTTGCTCGATTTTTGCCGGCAGGCTTTGTAACGATTTGATGATTGCACGCTCTTTTT
This sequence comes from Testudinibacter aquarius, assembly GCF_004342725.1. Lineage (GTDB taxonomy): Bacteria > Pseudomonadota > Gammaproteobacteria > Enterobacterales > Pasteurellaceae > Chelonobacter > Chelonobacter aquarius. Next base: position 118,256 of record NZ_SMCP01000003.1, read on the forward strand.
CAGCCGAAATATTGCCGTTTAATTTGCCGATCGCCAGCACCAATAATAACATCGTCGCCAATTGAGTGGTAAAGGCTTTGGTCGATGCAACCCCGATTTCAACCCCGGCACGGGTCATAAACGCCAAGTCGGATTCGCGCACCAGCGATGAGCCGGAGACGTTACAAATTGTCATTGCCGACATATAGCCTTTCTCTTTGGCAAGACGCAATGCCGCTAAGGTATCGGCGGTTTCGCCGGATTGCGACAGGGTCAGCAACAGGCTGTTCGGGCGAGTGACGAATTTACGATACCGAAATTCAGAGGCGATTTCCACATCGCAGCTGACCCCAGCTAACGCTTCGAACCAGTAACGTGCCGCCATGCCGGAATTGTACGAGGTACCGCACGCCACAATTTGTACGTGTTCTACTTTTTCCAAAATCTCACGTGCGCCGTTGCCGATGCTTTCGATAATGACGCTGTCATTGGCGATCCGCCCTTCCAGCGTATTGACAATCGCAGTCGGCTGCTCAAAAATCTCTTTTTGCATAAAATGACGGTATTTGCCTTTTTCAGCAGCATCATTTTCCAGGTTGGATTCGTGCACCTGACGCTCAACCTTCTCACCGTCACGGCTATAAATATCAATGTTACGGCGGCTGATTTCAGCAATATCACCCTCTTCCAAGAAGATAAAACGGCGGGTCACGCTTAACAGCGCCAGTTGATCGGACGCCAAGAAGTTTTCGCCCAAACCTAAGCCGATCACCAACGGACTGCCGGAGCGCGCCGCAATCAGGTGTTCCGGCTGTGCACGGTGCAACACCACCATGCCGTAAGCACCGATCAGTTGTCGCACGGTTTTTTGTACTGCTTCCAGTAAGCTGGCTGAAGTGCGGTTTTCCCATTCGACCAAGTGAGCAATCACTTCGGTATCGGTTTGCGAAGTGAAAACGTAACCACGCGCTTTCAAGCTTTCGCGCAATTCTTCATGGTTTTCGATAATACCGTTATGCACCACCGTAATTTCGCCGGAAACGTGCGGGTGCGCATTGGCTTCCGACGGCTCGCCATGGGTCGCCCAACGGGTGTGTGCAATCCCTGTGCCGCCGATTAACGGCTGTTTGGCAACGGCTTCGTCCAGCGCTTTCACTTTACCTAAACAACGCACGCGTTGTAAATTATGCTGTTCATCCACTACGGCAACGCCGGCAGAATCATAACCACGATATTCCAAACGGTGTAAACCTTCAATTAAAATTTCTGCTACATCACGTTGAGCAACAGCACCTACGATTCCACACATATTTTTTCCTTTGTTTAATCAATAATAAATTAGTTAGCCAAAACTACTTCAACATCATTGGCTTCGATCTTTTGCTTCATCTCTTGGCTGATTTGATTATCCGTCACCAGAACATCGATCTGCTGCCAGTTCAGCTCCAAATTTGGCATTTTACGTCCAATTTTTTGTGATTCGACCATCACCACCACTTCCCGAGCCGTTTCTGCCATCACCCGGCTTAAACCGACCAGCTCGTTAAACGTTGTGGTGCCACGCGCCAAATCAATGCCGTCTGCACCAATAAACAATTGATCAAAATCATAAGAACGCAACACCTGCTCCGCAACCTGTCCCTGAAAGGATTCAGAACGGATATCCCATGTACCGCCGGTCATCAGTAAAGTAGGCTCGTTTTCCAATTCGGTCAGTTGTTTGGCTACCGCTAATGAATTGGTCATCACCACCAAGCCTTGCTTCGGGTTCAGCTGTTTGATCAGTGCTGCGGTGGTACTACCGGAATCAATAATAATCCGGTTATGATCGCGAATCCGTGCTGCTGCAACTTTGGCAATCGACAGCTTATCTTTTGAAAACGGTTCATCATTTTCATCAGTCAAAATCTCAGCCGGCATTAATACAGCCCCGCCGTAACGACGCAACAGTAAACCACTATTTTCAAGTGCGGTCAGGTCTTTACGGATAGTCACTTCGGAAGTACTGAAATGCTGCACTAGTTCATCAACTGAGATTTCACCACTGGCTTGCAAGCGTTGCATTATCAAATGGCGGCGCTGTGAACTATTTCGTTTTGACATTTTACCCTACTAAAAAAAGCCTCATAAGTTTCGGTTCGAAATAATATCGAAACAGATTCAAAACTTCAACTATTCTTTTATCAAATAGAGTAAAAAAACAGATATTGTCAAATTTCAGGTATAAAAAAACCCCTGTCGCCAGAGGTTCTTATCACACAAAATTCAATTCTATTATTTGATAGCATCTTTTAATGCTTTACCGGAAACAAATGCCGGCACTTTAGCCGCTGCAATTTGGATTTCCTGTCCGGTTTGTGGATTACGACCGGTACGGGCTTGTCGTTGGTTCACTTTGAAAGTACCGAAACCGATTAATTGAACCGGATCGCCTGCCTTCAAGCTGTCAGTAATTGCAGTTAAAGTCGCTTCTAAAGCTGCTTTAGCTTGTTTTTTGTTTAACTCTGCAGCAGATGCAATTGCATCAATCAGTTCTGCTTTATTCATAAGATAGTACCCCTTGTTATTGATGTTTAAGTTAAGCTTTTGTATGGATTGAATATCTGGATATTCTTGGTGCAATAGCTGTCTAAAAACAGTAACCTAAGATTAATCTAAGTTGCTTGAGATTGAAAGCTATAAATCATTAAATTCAGCGAAAAATCACACTTAAAGGTCAATTTTTATACCGATATTGCTAACTGCCTCTTCGCGTAATTCATTTTTAAGACTCAGCAGCAATTCAACATCTCGTTCTTCCGCTTCATTTAAGGTGCGGTAAATCAGCCATTGCACGTCTAATTCTTGTTGAATCTCTGCCGACTCTTTAAGTTCCTTTTCATTTAAAGTGCGGTCTTGTTCGGTTTCCAACAGAGAAGCCACTGTCTGCAGTGACAATTTACTGACCAAAATCGCCTGTTCTAAGCTTGATCCGGAAATAATGGTATGTAGCACTTGTGACAAACCTTCGCAGGCATCTGCCGCAGGAATAACACCATAAGAATCGTATTCATTAATATCCGGAATAATCGCTTCCAGCTTCTCCAGTTGCGATTCAAAATTAATTTTAGCCCCTTTAACTGTCAAATATTCCCAAACCAGATTGAGAATATTGTGATACACCTTGCTGTCCTGCATTTTATCCTGCATTTGGCAAAACAGCTGAAAATTGGGATACATTCTTTCGCACAAACACAACATAAACGCCAAATGCTGCCAAGTTTCAAAATGTTCCAAGCGTTTTTGAATCGGGTTACGCATCTGTTATTTCTCCGTTGCGTGGTAGTGCTGTGAAAAACGGTGCACCGCATCAACCAGATATTTCGGACTGTCCGGCGAGACATCTTGATGAATGCCGTGTCCCAAATTGAACACATGTCCGCTACCTGCGCCAAAATCTTGTAAGGTTTGCTGCACTTCCTGTTCAATCCGTGCTTGATCGGCATACAGTACGCTCGGGTCGATATTCCCTTGCAAGGCGACCTTATGTCCGACTCGGGCGCGTGCTTGCGCTAAATCTACCGTCCAATCCAAGCCCAGCGCATCACAACCGGTTGCTGCCATCGCTTCCAGCCATAAACCTCCGCCTTTGGTGAACAGCGTCACCGGTACACGACGACCACGATAATCACGAATTAAGCCATCCACAATTTTGTGCATATATTGCAGTGAGAAATCACGATAATCACGGTGCGCCAACACGCCACCCCAAGTATCAAATACCATTACCGCCTGAGCGCCCGCTTTAATTTGTGCGTTCAGATACAAAACGACGCTATCTGCCAGTTTATCCAACAGCTGGTGCAACAAGTGCGGTTCAGCATACAACATTTTTTTAATTTTGGTGAAGGCTTTGCTACTGCCGCCCTCGACCATATAGGTCGCCAACGTCCACGGGCTGCCGGAAAAACCGATCAGCGGCACACTGCCGTCCAGTGCGTTATAAATGGTGCGCACCGCATTCATCACATACTGCAACTCTTGCTCCGGGTCAGGTATCGGCAAATTAGTCACATCACGTTGGTTTTCAATTGGTTTGGCAAATTTAGGCCCTTCTCCGGCGCCAAAACTCAAACCTAAGCCCATAGCATCAGGAATGGTGAGAATATCAGAAAACAGGATTGCCGCATCTAACGCATAACGGCGTAACGGCTGCAAGGTGACTTCGCATGCCAACTCCTGATTGCGGCACAGCGACATAAAATCCCCAGCCTCGGCTCTGGTTGCCTTATATTCCGACAAATAACGTCCGGCTTGACGCATCATCCAAATCGGCGTCATATCAACTGGTTGGCGCAATAACGCGCGTAAATAACGATCATTTTTTAATGCTGACATTTTTCTTCCTTATTAGGGCTGTTGTGCTTCATCTGCGCAAATTTGCTGACTGAGTTCAATTAGTTTGCGTGCAATCGTGCCGGGTGGCGGCAAGTGCGGTAATCCGGCATCATAGCGAAACCAACCTGCATCATTCAACTCTTCCGGCTGAATCGCAATCTCTCCCTCGGCATAATCTGCCAAAAAACCCAACATCAATGAATTGGGGAACGACCATGGCTGGCTGCCAATGTAACGCAGATTTTTTATTTTCAAACCACTCTCTTCAAAAACTTCTCGCTCTACTGTCTGCTCCAAAGTCTCGCCCACTTCCACAAAACCGGCCAACGTAGTATAAATTTTTTCTTCACGATGGCGTACATGATTTGCCAGTAAAATGGAATCGCCTTTGCGCACTGCCACAATGATCGACGGTGCAATCATCGGGTAAGTGCGGTGTTGGCACTGTGTACATTCGACTGCCCATTCTTGTGGTGTCATTACTTGGGTTTTAGCACCGCAAACCCCACAAAAACGATGGGTTTTCCAAAAATAATTGAGTGCTACGCCACGATTCAGTAAATTGAAAATCCGCTCCGGCAGAATCAATTGATCACGCAACGAGAAATAATTTCGGCTGTCATCAAACTCTTCCACCAACCAGAGTGGCGCATCTTGATATTCGCCGATCACCATACCGCACTTATCGTCTAGCGCTAACTCGTCGGCGGTTCCGAACGGCAATTTGCCGTCCGATAAATAAATATTGCTGCCTTTGGTCAGCAGCCAATAACCAAAATCTTTCGTCTGTAAGCGCTGCATTTGTTCTCCGATAGCATAATTTTGTCGCTATTATAAAGCATTATCACAGCAGAACGCATTAAAAAAGCTAGAAAAAAGCCCAAAGTGCGCTAACACTTCGGGCCTCTGTTTTCAGATACTTCGCTTACTCGAAATCAGCCGACATATTCAGCATTTCAGCCAAATTTGCTGCAGCTTCATCGCTGTCAAACTTGGTTTCGATCTCTTCCAACGGTACGTTTTCTGCCTTAGCCATTTTGTTGCTGTGGCGGTTTTGGTGATAAACATAACCGGTACCTGCAGGAATCAAGCGACCCACGATGACGTTTTCTTTCAGACCACGCAACTCGTCACGTTTACCGGCAACTGCTGCTTCAGTTAACACACGCGTGGTTTCTTGGAACGATGCCGCGGAAATAAACGACTCAGTTGCCAAGGACGCTTTGGTAATACCTAGCAACTCACGCTCGAATTCAACCAACGGCTTACCTTCAGCCTCGCGTTGGCGATTCACAATTTTCACGCGCGCCACTTCCACTTGCTCACCTTCTAAGAATTCAGAATCATGCGCTTGGGTAATAATCGCTTTACGCAACATTTGACGTACAATGACTTCAATGTGCTTATCGTTAATTTTTACCCCTTGCAAGCGGTAAACTTCTTGCACTTCGTTGACGATATATTCAGTCACCGCACGGATTCCGCGCAAACGCAGAATATCATGTGGCGTTTCCGCCCCTTCGGAGATAATATCACCGCGAGACACCAACTCGCCTTCAAACACGTTCAATTGACGCCATTTCGGGATCATCTCTTCATACACTTCACCTTCGCTCGGTGTAATCAGTAAACGACGCTTGCCCTTGGTCTCTTTACCAAACGAGACGATACCGGAAATTTCTGCCATAATTGCAGGTTCTTTCGGTTTGCGTGCTTCGAACAAATCGGCAACGCGCGGCAAACCACCGGTAATATCTTTGGTTCCGGCAGACTCTTGCGGGATACGTGCCAATGGTTCCCCGATATTGATTTCGGCGTTATCGTCCAAGGTGACAATCGCTTTACCCGGCAAGAAGTATTGCGCCGGCACATCAGTACCTGCAATCAGCACCGGATTGCCTTTAGCATCGACCACACGCAACGCTGGACGCAAGTCTTTACCGGCAGTCGCACGTTCACCCACATCCTGTACCACAACGGAAGACAATCCTGTCAATTCGTCGGTTTGACGGCTAACCGTCACACCATCAACGATATCCACGAACTGCACAAAACCTTCTACTTCCGAGATAACCGGCATGGTATGCGGATCCCAGTTAGCGATGATTTCGCCGGCATTAACATCACTGCCGTCATGCTTGCTCAATGTCGCTCCGTAAGGCACTTTATAGTTCTCTTTGGTGCGTCCGAAGCCGTCAATCACCGTCAGTTCAGTATTACGCGAAGTAATCACCAATTTGCCGTCTTTGTTAGTAACGAACTTGGCATTTGCCAAACGCACACTACCGTTATTTTTGATCTGAATGCTGGATTCAGAAGCCGCTCTGGAAGCTGCCCCCCCGATGTGGAACGTCCGCATGGTTAACTGTGTTCCCGGCTCACCGATAGACTGCGCCGCAATAACCCCAACCGCTTCACCATTGTTGATGATATGCCCGCGAGCCAAATCACGACCATAACATTTCGCGCACACACCAAAATCAGTTTGACAGGTTACCACTGACCGCACTTTGATGCTGTCTACCGAGTTGGCGTCAATCACATCGCACAATTTTTCGTCTAACAAAGTATTGCGTGGAATCAAGACCTGATCAGTGCCCGGTACCAGAACATCTTCTGCGACCACACGCCCCAATACGCGTTCACGCAACGCCTCTTTAACATCACCACCCTCGATTAACGGGGTCATGACGATACCTTCTTCGGTACCACAATCGTCTTCGACAATCACCAAATCTTGCGCCACGTCAACCAGACGACGGGTCAAGTAACCGGAGTTCGCTGTTTTAAGTGCGGTATCTGCCAAACCTTTACGCGCCCCGTGGGTGGAAATAAAGTATTGCAGTACGTTCAAGCCTTCGCGGAAGTTCGCAGTAATCGGCGTCTCAATGATCGAGCCATCCGGACGCGCCATCAAGCCACGCATTCCCGCCAACTGACGAATCTGCGCCGCAGAACCCCGCGCGCCAGAATCCGCCATCATAAAGATGCTGTTAAAGGAGGCTTGTTTTTCCGGCACTCCGTCACGGTTAATCACTTCTTCGGTTGACAGGTTTTCCATCATCGCTTTGGCAACACGTTCATTCGCTGCCGCCCAAATATCGATGACTTTATTGTAACGCTCACCGGCGGTTACAAGACCCGATTGGAATTGCTCCTGAATCTCTTCAACTTCACTTTCCGCCGCAGAAATAATTTCATTTTTCTGATCCGGAATCACCATATCGTCAATCCCGACCGATGCACCGGAACGTGCCGCATAGGCAAAACCGGTATACATGATTTGGTCGGCAAAAATTACGCTGGATTTCATGCCCAACAAACGGTAACAGGCATTGATTAAACGAGAAATCGCTTTTTTGCCTAAAGTTTGGTTAAATAACTCAAACGGCATGCCTCTCGGCGCAATCATCCATAAGATTGCACGTCCGATAGTGGTTTCGGTCAGCGTGGTGACCGCTTCAAACTCATTGCTAGAAGATTTTACATATTCGGTGATCCGCACTTTAACCCGCGCATGCAATTCTGCTTGTCCGGTACGGTAGGCTTTCTCTGCTTCCAGTGGATTTTGCAGATACATGCCTTCGCCTTTAGCATTCACTTTTTCACGGGTCATATAGTACAGACCCAACACCACGTCTTGTGACGGAACAATGATCGGCTCACCGTTTGCCGGTGATAAGATATTGTTGGTCGACATCATCAACGCACGCGCTTCCAATTGCGCTTCTAGCGTCAACGGTACGTGTACCGCCATTTGGTCTCCGTCAAAGTCGGCGTTGAATGCCGCACACACCAATGGATGTAATTGGATCGCTTTACCTTCGATCAACAACGGTTCGAATGCTTGGATCCCCAACCGGTGCAAGGTTGGCGCACGGTTCAACAGGATCGGATGTTCACGGATAACATCAGCCAGAATATCCCAAACAATCGCATCTTCACGCTCTACCATTTTCTTGGCAGCTTTGATGGTTGAAGCATAGCCTTGGCTTTCTAATTTGGCATAGATAAACGGACGGAACAGTTCCAACGCCATTTTTTTCGGCAAACCGCATTGATGCAAATGCAGGTATGGACCGACGGTAATAACCGAACGACCGGAATAGTCAACCCGTTTACCCAACAAGTTTTGACGGAAACGGCCTTGTTTTCCTTTGATCATATCCGCAAGGGATTTCAGCGCACGTTTGTTGGAACCGGTGATCGCACGACCACGGCGACCGTTGTCTAACAACGCATCGACCGATTCTTGCAGCATCCGTTTTTCGTTGCGTACGATAATATCCGGTGCAACCAGATCCAGTAAGCGTTTCAAACGGTTGTTACGGTTGATCACACGACGATATAAATCGTTCAGATCAGATGTCGCAAAACGTCCCCCATCCAACGGCACTAACGGACGCAGATCCGGCGGTAGTACCGGCAGCACAGTCAACACCATCCACTCAGGATTGTTGCCGGATTGAATAAAGGCTTCCAGCAATTTTAAACGTTTAGTAATTTTTTTACGTTTGGTTTCAGAGCTGGTTTCTTGCAGCTCTTCACGCAGCGTTTCGCATTGGTGCGCCAAATCCATTTGTTGCAACAAATGTTGGATCGCTTCTGCCCCCATTTTGGCTTCGAATTCGTCCGCCCAACGGTCTTCCGCATCCATAAATTGTTCTTCGGTCAACAGTTGACCGCGCTCCAAGTCGGTCATGCCCGGCTCAGTAACAATATAGCTTTCGAAATACAGCACACGCTCAATATCACGCAATGGCATATCTAACAATAAACCAATACGGGACGGTAGCGATTTTAAGAACCAGATATGCGCTACCGGTGAAGCCAGTTCGATGTGTCCCATACGCTCACGACGTACTTTGGTTTGCGTAACTTCGACACCGCACTTTTCACAGATTACGCCACGATGTTTTAAGCGTTTGTATTTTCCGCACAAACATTCGTAATCTTTAACCGGCCCGAAAATGCGTGCGCAAAATAAACCGTCACGTTCCGGTTTAAACGTACGGTAGTTAATGGTTTCCGGCTTTTTCACTTCACCGAAAGACCATGAACGGATCATGTCGGGAGAAGCCAGCCCAATTTTAATCACATCAAAATCTTCTGAAGATTTCGTTTGTGCTTTCAAAAACTTAACTAAGTCTTTCACAGATTTGCTCCTGTCGGAGTTAAACTTAATTCAAGTGCGGTCAAACCGCACTTGAGCATATTTTATCGTTGCTCAGATGGAAGAGATTAACGATCTTCATCCAGATCAATATTAATCCCCAGCGAGCGAATCTCTTTCAACAACACATTGAAGGATTCAGGCATTCCCGGTTCCATCTGATGTGCGCCGTCCACAATGTTTTTATACATTTTGGTACGACCATTCACGTCATCGGATTTCACGGTCAGCATCTCTTGCAGGGTATAAGCAGCACCATAAGCTTCCAATGCCCATACTTCCATCTCCCCGAAACGTTGTCCCCCGAACTGGGCTTTACCACCCAATGGTTGTTGGGTAACCAAGCTGTACGAACCGGTGGAACGGGCGTGCATTTTGTCATCAACCAAGTGGTTCAATTTCAGCATGTACATATAGCCTACGGTTACCGGACGTTCGAATTTCTCGCCGGTACGCCCGTCAAACAACGTAATCTGACCGGAAGTTGGCAGATCTGCCAATTCTAACAAGCCTTTGATTTCGCTTTCGTGAGCACCGTCAAATACCGGTGTTGCCAACGGCATTCCTTTACGCAGGTTTTGCGCCAAACGCATCACTTCATCATCACTGAAGGTTGCAAGATCCACTTTTTGACTTTCGCCGCCCAAATCATACGCGCGTTGAATATAATCACGTAATTTAGCTACAGATTGTTGCTGTTTAATCATTGCATTGATCTTGTCACCCACGCCTTTAGCCGCCAAGCCCAAGTGTGTTTCCAAAATCTGACCGATATTCATCCGTGACGGTACGCCCAATGGATTCAAGACGATATCGACCGGCTGCCCGTTTTCGTCGTACGGCATGTCTTCAACCGGATTGATTTTTGAGATAACCCCTTTGTTACCATGGCGACCCGCCATTTTATCACCCGGCTGAATCTGACGTTTCACTGCCAGATAGACTTTGACGATTTTCAACACACCCGGTGCTAAATCGTCGCCTTGGATGATTTTATGACGTTTAATTTCCAGTTTGCGTTCAAACTCTTTGCGCAACTCTTCATGCTGCTCTGCCAACTGTTCCAACTGATTTTGTTGATTTTCATCAGCCAAAGACTGTTCCAACCATTGGTTACGGGTCAGCTTATCCAGTTGTTTCTCTTCAATACCGTTATTCAATAACAGGTTACGCACACGAGTAAACAAACCGGCTTCCAAAATCTCCAGTTCTTCCACCAGATCTTTCTTGGCTTGTTTTAACTGCATCTCTTCAATTTCAAGCGCACGTTTATCCTTTTCTACACCATCACGGGTGAAGACTTGTACGTCGATTACCGTACCGGAAACACTGTTTGGTACCCGTAGAGAAGAATCTTTTACATCAGAGGCTTTTTCACCGAAGATCGCCCGCAACAATTTTTCTTCCGGGGTTAATTGTGTTTCACCTTTCGGGGTGACTTTACCCACCAGAATATCGCCACCTTTGACTTCCGCCCCGATATATACGATACCGGATTCGTCCAGTTTGCTCAGTGCTGCTTCACCTACGTTAGGAATATCGGCAGTAATCTCTTCTGCGCCCAGTTTGGTATCACGCGCAACTGCGGTCAATTCTTGAATGTGAATCGTCGTAAAACGATCTTCTTGTACTACTCGCTCAGAAACCAACATCGAGTCTTCGAAGTTATAACCGTTCCATGGCATAAATGCCACGCGCATGTTTTGACCTAACGCCAATTCACCCAAATCGGTGGACGGACCGTCTGCCAACACTTCACCACGCTCAATCGGTTCGCCCAGTGAAATACAAGGCACTTGGTTGATACAGGTGTTTTGGTTCGAACGGGTGTATTTGGTCAGGTTATAAATATCAATTCCTGCTTCGCCCGGTACGGTTTCGTCTTCATTGACTTTAATCACGATGCGTGAAGCATCGATATATTGTACATAACCGCCACGTTTGGCGACCACGGTTACCCCGGAGTCCACGGCTACCGCTTTCTCAATTCCGGTTCCGACCAACGGTTTATCGGCACGCAGAGTAGGCACCGCTTGACGTTGCATGTTCGCACCCATCAAGGCACGGTTGGCATCGTCGTGTTCCAAGAATGGAATCAAGGCCGCCGCCACCGAAACCACTTGTTGCGTGGAGATATCCATATATTGGATTTCATCGGCTTTATACAAACCGGCTTCGCCGTGTTCACCACGACAAGTCACGAAGGTATCGGTAAAGCGTGAATTTTCATCCAAGTTGGAGTTCGCCTGTGCAATCACATATTTGCCTTCTTCAATCGCTGACAAATATTCGATTTCTTCCGTCACTTGCCCGTCAACCACTTTACGATATGGGGTTTCCAAGAAACCGTAATCATTAGTACGTGCATACACCGACAAGGAGTTGATCAAACCGATGTTTGGACCTTCAGGGGTTTCAATCGGACAAACACGACCGTAGTGAGTCGCGTGAACGTCACGCACCTCAAAGCCGGCGCGCTCACGAGTCAAACCGCCCGGCCCTAAAGCAGAAATACGGCGTTTGTGGGTCACTTCCGACAATGGGTTGTTCTGATCCATAAATTGCGACAATTGGGACGAACCAAAGAACTCTTTCACCGCCGCCGAAATCGGTTTGGCATTGATCAAATCTTGTGGCGTTACACCGTCCAAATCGCCTAACGACAAGCGCTCTCTAACCGCTCTTTCAACACGCACCAAGCCGATGCGGAATTGATTTTCCGCCATCTCGCCCACTGAACGAATACGACGGTTGCCTAAGTGATCGATATCATCGACTTCACCACGACCGTTACGGATCTCGATCAGTTTTTTCATCACCATCACAATGTCATCATTGCTCAGGATACCGCTGCCTTCCCCTTCCGGAATATTCAAAGAGCGGTTGAATTTCATGCGGCCAACCGCAGAAAGATCATAACGATCACTAGAGAAGAATAGATTGTCAAACAGCGACTCAGCCGCTTCTTTTGTCGGTGGTTCGCCCGGACGCATCATACGGTAAATTTCAACCAGTGCGCTTAAACGGTCATGTGACGGATCCACTCGTAAAGTTTCTGAAATATAAGGTCCATGATCTAAATCATTGGTGAACAGCACTTCAATATCTTTATAACCGGCTTGGCTCAATTTAGCCAAAATTTCTAATGTAATTTCCGCATTCGCCGCACAGATCAATTCACCACTCTCAAGATCAACATAATCTTTAGCGATAATTTTGCCGACAATATATTCTGTCGGAACCACAACTTGAGAGATTTTATCTTTTTCTAACTGACGGATATGGCGTGCCGTGATACGACGTCCGCGCTCAATATAAACGGTGCCGTTAGCTTCAATATCAAAGCTGGCAGTTTCACCGCGCAAACGCTCCGGCACCAGTTCCATCATCAATTTATTGTCATCAATGCTGAAGTTCACTTTCTCAAAGAACAGCGCCAGAATTTCTTCAGTGGTGTAGTTCAATGCACGCAGGATAATCGTAGCAGGTAATTTACGGCGACGGTCGATACGCGCAAATAAGTTATCTTTCGGATCAAATTCAAAATCCAGCCATGAACCACGGTAAGGAATAATACGTGCGTTATACAGCACTTTCCCCGAAGAATGGGTTTTACCTTTATCGCTGTCAAAGAAAACCCCCGGACTACGGTGTAATTGCGAAACAATAACACGCTCGGTGCCGTTGATCACAAAAGTTCCGTTGTCGGTCATCAATGGGATTTCCCCCATATACACATCATTTTCTTTGATGTCTTTTACCGTACCCGGTGCAGCATCACGATCGTAGCTGACTAAACGCAGTTTAACTCTCAACGGCGCAGAATAAGTTGTCCCACGGATTTGACATTCACGGACATCAAATACTGGTTCACCTAACTTATAGCTCACATATTGCAATTCAGTGCTGCCGTTATTGCTGACAATCGGAAACACTGAGCGGAACGCCGCTTCCAGTCCTTGCTGCCCTTCCGGATCTTGCTGAATAAATTTATCGAAAGAATCGATTTGGATTGTTAATAAATAAGGTACATTTAAAACTTGTTGACGTTTGCCAAAGTTTTTACGAATACGTTTTTTCTCGGTATAGGAGTAAACCATAGGGTTCCTCTGCTCGCTGATCGGTGACCCAAAATTCGCGCACACTTGCGATCAAATTAACAAGGTGGCAATGCTATCGATACCGTTTGTTGGTACCGCACTTTCACTTTTTTGCCGAATAATCACCGGCAAAACTTCTGGTGCAGGCTCGATAAAATCAATAATCACTATTTTATCAAGCAGTTATAGAAATAAAAAAACGGCATATTCACTTCTATTTTTTAAAGGCACAAAATGGCTAGCAGTCTAAACCGCTAGCCATCCGCCTATAACAGGCTATAAACCTAAATAAAATTAATTATTTAAGTTCAACAGAAGCGCCCGCTTCTTCTAATGTTTTCTTCAGTTCTTCAGCTTCAGCTTTAGAGATGCCTTCTTTCAGAGCTGCCGGTGCAGATTCAACCAAGTCTTTCGCTTCTTTCAAGCCCAAACCGGTTGCACCACGTACTGCTTTGATAACAGCAACTTTGTTAGCGCCCGCTGCAGTTAATACTACATCGAATTCAGTTTTCTCTTCTGCTGCTTCTGCTGGACCTGCTGCTACAGCTACTGCTGCCGCTGCTGCAGAAACACCGAATTTTTCTTCCATTGCAGAAATTAATTCTACGATTTCAGTGACAGTTTTAGAAGCAATCGCTTCAATGATTTGTTCGTTAGTTAATGACATGACAATCAATTCCTAAAGTAAATAAATTAAACGAGGTAAGAAACGCTTTGATAATTAAGCAGCTTCTTGTAATTTGTCGCGTAATGCCGCAAGAGTGCGAGCAAGTTTGCCTGCCGCAGCTTCTTTCATAGTACCCATTAAACGTGCAATCGCTTCGTCGTAAGTCGGCAATGTTGCTAAGAATTCAACATCTTGGATTTTACCTTCGAAAGCGGCACCTTTAAGTTCGAACTTATCGTTCGCTTTTGCGAAATCTTTGAACAAACGTGCAGCTGCGCCCGGATGCTCATTAGAAAATGCGATAAGTGTCGGACCTGTCATCACGTCTTTCAAGCACTCGTAGTCAGTGCCTTCTACCGCACGACGTAATAAAGTATTACGCACGACACGCATAGTAACACCGGCTTCACGCGCAGTTTTACGCAATTCAGTCATTTTATCCACAGTCACACCGCGAGAATCCGCAATCACTGCTGATAGGGCACCTTTGGCTGCTTCGTTTACTTCAGCAACAATTGCTTGTTTGTCTTGAAGATTTAATGCCATTGGCTTATAGCTCCTGAATACACTCCGGTTTCCCGGATTTAAATTCCTTGATATGCAAGCATATCAAGACGTCTTTCGGTGCGCAGAAGCAGAAAATTATTCTCATTCTGTTCACCATCTACGCAGGATAATTAAGAAATTATCTGAGTTTGCTCACACAACTTCCCCTGCGGTCTTGGATGGGGCTTGAATAAGGTCAAGCACCAACCAGAAGTTTCCGACTAAACTGCCATCGGAAAATAAGGGGAGGATTATAAACACAATTCTCCCCGCTGTAAAGTT
Organism: Testudinibacter aquarius; assembly: GCF_004342725.1. GTDB lineage: Bacteria > Pseudomonadota > Gammaproteobacteria > Enterobacterales > Pasteurellaceae > Chelonobacter > Chelonobacter aquarius. The sequence continues at coordinate 133,380 of NZ_SMCP01000003.1, forward strand.
TTATTAGCTCAAGCTGGTTTGATCAATCGCTACGCCTGCACCTTGAGTGGTCGAAAGGCTGACTTTCTTGATAAAGATCCCTTTAGAGCTTGCTGGCTTTGCTTTCACTAAAGCTGCCAACAAGGCTTGCAAATTCTCTTTCAATTGGTCTTCTGAGAAATTTACTTTACCGATAGTGGTATGGATAATACCATTTTTGTCGTTACGGTAACGAACCTGACCGGATTTCGCGTTTTTAACCGCTTCCGCTACGTTAGGGGTTACTGTACCGACTTTCGGGTTTGGCATTAAGCCACGAGGGCCTAAGATTTGACCCAATTGACCTACAACACGCATTGCATCCGGAGAAGCAATAACCACATCGAAGTTCATTTCGCCTTTTTTGACTAATTCAGCCAAATCTTCCATACCGACTAAATCTGCACCGGCTTCTTTTGCTGCTTCAGCGTTTGTGCCTTGAGTAAATACGGCAACACGTACTTCACGACCAGTTCCGTGTGGCAACACCGTTGCGCCACGCACGTTTTGGTCAGATTTACGCGCTTCGATACCCAAATTAACAGCAACATCAACGCTTTCAACGAATTTTGCAGTTGCTAATTCTTTTAACAAAGCAACAGCTTCGTTGATTTCGTAGGCTTTTGTTGAATCTACTTTCTCTTGGATCGCTTTCATGCGTTTGGTAAGTTTAGCCATTTGATTAGTCCTCCACTACCAAGCCCATTGAACGAGCGGTACCTTCAATAGATTTCATTTTAGTTTCGACGCTTGCACCGGTCATATCGGCTGCTTTAACTTCAGCGATCTCACGCACTTGTGCACGAGTGACTTTACCGACTTTCTCTTTATTCGGTTTACCAGAACCAGATTTAACACCTGCCGCTTTTTTCAGCAATACTGCTGCCGGCGGAGTTTTAGTGATAAAGGTAAAAGAGCGGTCTGCATAGACTGTGATAACAACTGGAGTCGGTAAACCTTTTTCCAAGCCCTCAGTACGAGCGTTGAATGCTTTACAGAATTCCATGATGTTGACACCTTGTTGACCCAATGCAGGACCAACCGGTGGACTCGGATTTGCCATACCGGCTGCAACTTGCAGCTTAACGTAGGCTTGTACTTTCTTTGCCATTTTTATTTTCCTCTTGCGGGTATTATCGCCTTGCGGCTCCCCTGTTTATAAAAGGCAGTATTCTAATTAAACACTGCCTGTTTTTCAAGCATTTTAGCGTAAAATACTTGAGAAATTATGCCTTGAACGTGCCGACTTAAACCGCTTTTTCCACTTGGCGGAACTCCAGCTCCACCGGTGTTGCACGCCCAAAAATCGATACTGATACTTTAATACGGCTTTTATCGTAATCGACCTCTTCAACCGTGCCGTTGAAATCCATAAATGGACCTTCGGTAACCCGCACTTCTTCGCCCGGTTGGAACAGCGTTTTCGGTCTTGGCTTATCACCATCTTGTTGTAGACGGTTTAAAATCGTATCGGCTTCGCGTTTAGAAATCGGCGCAGGTTTGTCTGGCGTACCACCAATGAACCCCATCACACGAGGCACACTACGCACCAAATGCCAAGTGTCATCGTTCATTTCCATTTGTACCAGTACATAACCGGGGAAGAATTTACGCTCGCTTTTACGACGTTTACCCGCAATATTTTCAACCACTTCTTCAGTTGGCACTAGCACTTCACCAAACTGATCTTCCATATTATGTTGTTTGATATATTCGATTAATGTTTTCGCTACACGGCCTTCAAAACCGGAGAAAGCCTGTAAAACATACCAGCGTTTTATTGGTGCTGTATTCTCGCTCATAAATTAAAATCTCAGGTTAGTAATAAAGGAGATAACCGCAATAATCAAGGAATCAAATCCCCAAAGCACTAAAGAAGCAACCACGGTTACACCAAAAACAATCAATGTTGTTTGCATAGCCTCGGAGCGTTTCGGCCAAACGATTTTTCTTAATTCACCACGTGACTCTTTGAAAAAACCAATCGCTTTTTTACCTTGATTAGTGACTGCGACCAGTCCTAAAGCTGCGACCATTAAGATTACCATGGCAACGATACGAATTGCCAACGCAAATTGATCGGCAAAATAGGTATTCCCCACCGCAGCAACAACGATCAATAACACAGCTAAAAGCCAAAGCAAATTATTTACTGCTTTGCCTTTACCCTCATGACTTTCAATAAGTGCTTGTTTTTTAATATTTTCTGAACTCATGCTTTTTATCTATCCGATCCAATGAATAACGGTATATTTTTGAACGAGCGATTGTAGCACTTTCTTTATGAATTGTGTAGATGGATTATAAGCAAAAACAGGACAAGGACACATCTTGAGCAAAAAACACCCACTTAATAAAGACTGTTTGCTTATACCATCCAGCTGGGTGAATGAACGTATGTCAGCTGAATAGCTATTATATAGGTGAATTTAGCCGGATTATGTTCTTTAACATCCTCGAAGCCTCAATAAAGGCCATAACTTATTGCTACATATCTAGTAATAAGATAAGCGTTTTTCTTAAAAAGTGTGATGTAGTTCTAATTTTAAGATAAAAATGATTGATAGAGAAATATATAACTTATAGATTACCACCATAACCGGTTAACGCTATAAGCTAACATCTTTAAAGAGGATATTATGAGAAATCTTGCTATAGAGCCATTATTACAAAGTGAACGCTACTTTAATAATGGTCTTCTATCACAACAAAAAATTGAACACGCTATTCAACGCTGTTTAGATAAAATAGACAGCAACATTGCTAAACTTGGAGAATTATTTCCTACTCCAGCAACGTTAAACAATACTTACCAACCAATGCCTAATACCGAATGGACTAATGGTTTTTGGACAGGTATTTTATGGCTTTGTTACGAAGAAACCGGCTTAGAAAAATATCGTATATTAGCTGAAAAACACGTCATTTCATTTTTACATAGAATAGAACACAATATAGAGGTGGACCATCATGATTTAGGCTTTCTATATAGTATTTCTTGTGTAAGCGCGTACAAATTGACAGGTTCAGAAATTGCTAAAAAAGCCGCATTATTAGCAGCAGAGAAATTAATTGGTCGTTATCAAAAAAAAGGTTATTTTATTCAAGCTTGGGGGAATTTAGGTGCACAAGATAACTACCGCCTTATTGTTGATTGCCTACTAAATATTCCTTTATTATATTGGGCAACAGATATTACAAATAACCCAAAATATAGAGAAGTAGCTGAGAAACATTATAACACAACAATAGATAATGCGATTCGTGATGATGCTTCTGCATTTCATACATTCTATTTTGATAACACAACTGGCATGCCACTTTATGGAAAAACGCGCCAAGGTTATTCTGATGACTCAAGTTGGGCAAGAGGACAATCTTGGCTAATCTATGGTATTGCATTAAATCACAGTTATCATGAACAACTAAAAAACCTACCTCTCTTTAAAGCCGTCAATAATTATTTTCTAAATCGTTTACCGAAAGACTTTATTTGTTATTGGGATCTAATTTTTCAAGATGGCTCTGGTCAATCTAAAGATTCATCAAGCGCAGCTATTGCAGTATGTGGAATGAATCTTATGTCACAATTTTTACCTGAAGCAGATTCTTTAAAATTAACTTATAAATATGCGCAACATGCAATACTTGGTAGTTTAATTGATAATTATACACAGTTAAAAACAGCTGGTATTACAGCGCTAATTAATGAGGGGGTTTATTCTTGGCACTCTGGAAAAGGTGTAAATGAAGGTAATTTATGGGGCGATTATTTCTACTTAGAAGCATTAATTCGTTTTAAAAAGCACTGGAAAATGTATTGGTAAGGAGAAAATATGACAACACCAAACATCAAAATGGTCCGCATTGATGAGCGTTTAATTCATGGGCAAGGACAACTTTGGATTAAAAATTTAGGCGTAAATTTAGTTATTTGTGCAAACGATCAAGTTTCCACTGACGAATTTCAACAAACTTTGATGAAAACAGTTATACCAGAAGATGTTGGCGTCCGTTTTTGGACTATAGAAAAAACTGCTGAAGTTATTCATAAAGCAGCACCACATCAAACTATTTTCGTCATCGTTGCATCTGTTGCTGATGCTAAAAAATTATGTGAACTTGGCTTCCCAATGACAGAATTGAACATTGGAAATATTCATCATGCTGAAAACAAACAAAAAATCTCACAATTTATCTATCTAAGTACAAATGAAAAAATGGATTTACAAGAACTACAACAAAAATATCATATAAAATTTAATACAAAAACGTCCCCAGTTTCTAATGATGGGGTGCAAGACATCGATAACTTATTAAAAGCAATTCAATAAGGAGTAATTAAAATGGAAATTACGCTAATTCAAGGCCTTCTCATAGGGCTTGTTACTGCATTTTGCTATTCAGGAATGTTACTTGGCATTTATACCAACCGAGCAATTGTGATGTCTTTTTTTGTTGGGCTAATTTTGGGTGATTTACCAACTGCAATTATTTTTGGTGCACTTGCAGAACTTGCATATATGGGGTTTGGTGTAGGTGCTGGCGGCACTGTTCCACCTAATCCTGTTGGCCCGGGTATTGTTGGTACAATTATGGTCATTACACTAAAAGATCAAGGTGTAACACCAGAGTCCGCATTGGCACTTTCTTTCCCATTTGCGGTGTTATTCCAATTTGTTTCGACCGCTCTTTATACCGCTTTCGCAGGATTACCTCGTTGGACATCAAAAGCTATTCAGGAAGGGAGATATTCTAAATTTCACTTGTTAGCTAATGCGACTTATATTGGTTTTGCTATCACCGGTTTCTTTATCGGCTTAGCTGCTGCATTAAGTCGCCCAGCACTACAAGCTTTTGTAGAAGCTCTACCACAATGGCTAATTAATGGGTTTGCCGTTGCTGGTGGCTTAATCCCGGCGATTGGTTTTGCAATGATCCTTTCTGTAATGATAAAAAAGCAACTTATTCCATATCTATTACTAGGCTATGTCTGTATTGCTTATTTAAAACTTCCGACAATGGCAGTCGCACTAGTAGGTGGTATTTTTGCCTGCATCTATTACTTTAATAAAAGTAATAATAATGACCAACAATCCCAAGTAACCATGAATAGTAAAGAGGACTTTAACGATGGAATCTAAGCAACCGATACTAACAAAAAGAGATTATTTTATTACATCTATCCGCTCTTATTTGTTACAAAGTGCATTTAACTATACAGCTTATCAAGGTGTGAGCTATTTGAATGTTATTTTTCCTGCATTACGTAAAATCTATCACAATGATCAAGCAAAATTAAAGGAAGTTGCCACTGCTAATCTGGAGTTTTATAACACAAATCCTCATATGGTACCTTTTGTAACAAATATGCAATTGGCGATGTATGACAATGGTCAGGATGTCACTACAGCACGCAGTATTAAAATGGCTATGATGGGACCATTGGCAGGCGTAGGCGACTCCATTGCACAATTTGGTCTAGCGCCACTTTTTTCTACAATTTTTGCAGGTCTTGCCCTTGATGGATTAGGTTTTGCACCTATGGGCTATTGGTTTGCGATGATATTATCATTATTAGTATTACGATTAAGTATGGGGACACTCGGCTATCGTTTAGGAACGAGTGCAATTCAATCGCTTAGTGATCAAATTGGTAGAGTATCAGAAGCAGCTAGTATCGTGGGCGTTACAGTTATCGCGGGATTAGCAACACTCTTTGTTAAAGCCAAAATTGCGCTAGAATACACCACTATATTAGATACAGGGGAAAAACAAGTTGTAGCATTCCAAACGATTTTAGATAAAATTATGCCAAATTTACTACCAGTATTAGTTACTATTCTTGTTTATTATCTATTGAAAAAACGTAATTGGAATACTTACCAACTTTTGTTCCTATTGTTTGGTATAGGTATAGCCGCTTCTTCATTAGGTATTTTACAGTAACCTAGAGAACTGCTTTTATCCAGCAGAGGTGGGGGCCCCCACCTTCCTCTGGCATCACCTTACGGCGGTTCATATTAATTCTAAAACTGCCTATGTAACGATAGACTCATTCAGAAGATCTTTGTGGTTATTTATCTATTCCTAATCTAGTTACTACATAAATTCTCATATTGTAGATAAATGATTATTACAGGCAAAATGGAATGAAATAAAGCTATTCATAAAAAGCGATTTAGTAATATAAAAATTTAAGGAAATAAAGATGATTGGTATTATATTGACAGGACACGGCGAATTTGCAACAGGTTTGGCAGATTCATTACAAATGATAGCTGGTAACCAAACACATTTTCAAGCTATACCTTTTAAACAGAATGCCTCCCTTCACGAATTTGAAAAATCATTAGAACATGCAATAGACGTATTATTGGAAGAGACTGATGGCGTAGTTATTTTTACAGATATTCTTGGTGGTACACCATTTAAAACAGCAATATCGGTTACACAAAAAGTAGAAAATATAGAAGTATTATGTGGTACAAATCTACCGATGTTAATTGAAATAGCTATGGCTAGAGACTTTGAGAGTTCAGTTTCTGAATTAGCACAACAGGCTATAGGTATTGGAAAAGAAACTATTTTATTAGCTTCCGTGATGACTCGACAGAAAATAATTAATAATTGTGAAGAAGGTATTTAGTTTGCTATTTATTTTTTCTTACGTCTATGATAGAGTCTTAAATATCTTATTGTTATATTTCCTTAGGAGTTTATTTTGTTACCAAAATATGAAAAAATTAAGAGGGATATTATTGCTGACATTGAAAATAGTATTTTTTTACCTGGTGATAAAATTTATTCAGAAAATAATTTAAAGCAAAAATATAATGCAAGTAATACAACTGTCGTAAAAGCTTTAAATGATTTAGTCAGTGATGGATACGTTATTCGCAGACAGGGTATTGGTACTTTTGTACGCCGTAATATACGCCATAAAAAAGTATTGCTCAGTGAGATTTCCCCCCTACATTCGCATAGTACATCCATTGAGAAAACAGAAACTACAGTTCTTCCAGCGAGCCAAAATCCCGTAATTTCAATAAAATTAGGGAGTAAAAATGGTTTAGAGCCGGTTATCAAAATAATACAAACTTCTCTTTTGAATGATAAAATTTGGAAAATTCAAAACCGCTATATTTTAGCCCATCGTTTATCGCCGGAAATGATTGAGCATATCCAGCAGGGAGCCAGCTTATCTGATGAGCTTCATTTAGAAAGCAATATGGCTAATTTACCTATGAAAATGCAAATCAAAGCTGTGAAACTACCTGCTGATATAGCAGAAACTCAAGAAATATCTAAAGGCGAAGAGATCACATTAATCAAAATTGAACGCTTAATTTATAATTTAGAACGCTCACCTATTGAGTTTAGCGAAAGCTTTATTTGCCCAGAACATTACGCTATAGAGGTGATATCTGAATGATTAGATGTACAAGCAAAAACTCTGCAAACTAAATAAAGAAGGCGTATCAAACGATACGCCTTCTTAGCTTATTTAATCAAATTATTTGATAATTTTCGCTACAACACCCGCACCTACTGTACGGCCACCTTCACGAATCGCAAAGCGTAAGCCTTGGTCCATCGCGATTGGGTGAATCAGGCTAACAACCATTTGGATGTTGTCACCCGGCATAACCATTTCCACGCCTTCCGGTAACTCGATGGTGCCGGTTACGTCCGTTGTACGGAAATAGAACTGTGGACGGTAGCCTTTGAAGAACGGAGTATGACGGCCGCCTTCATCTTTCGACAATACGTACACTTCTGATTCGAAATCAGTGTGTGGTGTGATTGAACCCGGTTTCGCCAATACTTGACCACGTTCGATCTCTTCACGTTTTGTACCACGCAACAGCGCACCGATGTTCTCCCCTGCACGACCTTCGTCTAACAGTTTACGGAACATTTCAACACCGGTAACGGTGGTTTTGGTGGTCGCTTTGATACCGACGATTTCAACTTCGTCACCGGTACGCACGATACCGCGTTCAACACGGCCGGTAACTACTGTACCACGACCGGAGATTGAGAATACGTCTTCAATTGGTAACAGGAACGGTTGGTCAATCGCACGCTCAGGTTCTGGGATATAAGTATCCAAGTGACCGGCTAATTCGATGATTTTTGCTTCCCACTCAGCATCGCCTTCCAACGCTTTCAGCGCAGAACCGCGTACGATTGGCGTGTCATCGCCCGGGAAATCGTATTGAGACAGAAGTTCACGCACTTCCATTTCAACTAATTCTAATAACTCTTCGTCATCCACCATATCGCATTTGTTTAAGAATACGATGATGTAAGGCACGCCTACTTGGCGACCTAACAGGATGTGTTCACGCGTTTGTGGCATCGGACCGTCAGTCGCCGCAACAACTAAGATTGCGCCGTCCATTTGTGCCGCACCGGTGATCATGTTTTTCACATAGTCGGCGTGTCCCGGACAGTCAACGTGCGCATAGTGACGAGTTGGGGTGTCGTATTCAACGTGTGAAGTGTTGATGGTGATACCACGCGCTTTTTCTTCCGGCGCATTATCGATTTGATCGAAAGCACGCGCGGCACCGCCGTAGGTTTTTGCCAATACAGTGGTGATTGCTGCAGTTAAAGTTGTTTTACCATGGTCAACGTGGCCGATTGTTCCCACGTTAACGTGCGGTTTTGTACGTTCAAATTTTTCTTTAGACACGATTAAGTTTCCTTATGTAAAGTCTACAAGCCAAACGGCTTGTAGATTTGTTTAATAAATTACTTCGCTTTGCGTGCTTCGATTACAGCATTTGCCACGCTAGTCGGTGCTTCAGCATACTTCAATGGTTCCATTGAATAAGAAGCGCGACCTTGGGTTTGCGAACGAAGGTCTGTTGCATAACCAAACATCTCCGAAAGTGGAACTTCGGCATTGATTTTTACAACAAATTCATTACTTTCTTGGCCATTCACTAAAGCACGACGACGGCTCAAGTCACCGATAACGTCACCGACATAATCCGGTGGTGTTTCTACTTCAACTTTCATGATCGGCTCAAGCAATACTGGCTTCGCTTTCATATAGCCAGATTTGAACGCTAATGAGGCTGCCAATTTAAACGCTAACTCAGAGGAGTCAACATCATGGTAAGAACCGAAGTGCAAACGCACACCCAGATCAACAACAGGATAACCTGCTAATGGACCGGATTTCAATTGTTCCTGAATACCTTTATCAACTGCTGGGATGTATTCGCCAGGAATCACACCACCTTTGATTTCGTTCACGAACTCATATCCCGGACCTTCCGGCTCTAACGGATACAGATCGATCACCACATGACCGTATTGACCACGACCACCGGATTGTTTAGCGTGCTTACCTTCAACGTCTTTAACCGTGTCACGAATAGTTTCACGATAAGAAACTTGTGGTTTACCGATATTCGCTTCTACTTTAAATTCACGACGCATACGGTCAACCAAGATATCCAAGTGCAATTCACCCATACCGGAAATGATGGTTTCGCCCGATTCTTCATCAGTATGAACACGGAATGAAGGATCTTCTTGTGCCAAACGTCCCAGAGCGATACCCATTTTTTCTTGGTCAGCTTTGGTTTTTGGTTCAACTGCAACCGAAATAACCGGCTCAGGGAACTCCATACGCTCAAGGATAATTGGCGCATTTTGGTCACACAATGTATCACCGGTACCCACATCTTTCAAACCGATTGCCGCAGCAATATCGCCCGCACGAACTTCTTTGATCTCTTCACGCTTGTTGGCATGCATCTGAACGATACGACCAAAACGCTCACGTTTTTGTTTCACTGAGTTCATCACGCTATCACCGGAGTTGATCACACCGGAATAAACACGGAAGAAAGTTAAGTTCCCTACAAACGGGTCAGTTGCAATTTTAAACGCCAATGCAGAGAACGGCTCATCATCAGATGGATGACGCTCACCTTCGGTTTCGTCTAAATTGATGCCTTTAATCGCTGGTACGTCCGTCGGCGCTGGTAAATATTCGATTACCGCATCCAACATCGCTTGCACGCCTTTGTTTTTAAACGCAGAACCACAAGTAACCAAAATAATTTCGCTGTTCAAGGCACGTTGACGTAAGCCGAATTTGATCTCTTCTTCAGTCAGCTCTTCCCCGCCCAAATATTTTTCCATCAACTCTTCAGAAGCTTCAGCGGCGGATTCGATCAAATTTTGTTGCCATTCTTCAGCTAAATCTTGTAATTCAGCCGGGATGTCTTCGTAAGTGAAGGTCATACCTTGATCAGCTTCGTTCCAGTTGATTGCTTTCATTTTCACCAAGTCGATCACGCCTTTGAAGTTCTCTTCAGCACCGACTGGTAATTGCAAAGGTACAGCATTGCCGCCCAAACGAGATTTAATTTGTTCAACCACGCGCAGGAAGTTAGCACCGGTACGGTCCATCTTATTAACAAAAGCAATACGTGGAACCTTATATTTGTTTGCTTGACGCCATACAGTTTCTGACTGAGGTTGCACACCACCCACAGCACAATACACCATTACCGCACCATCAAGTACACGCATTGAACGCTCTACTTCGATAGTGAAGTCAACGTGTCCCGGGGTATCAATAACATTAATACGATGTTGTTCGAACTGATTGGACATTCCTCTCCAGAATGCCGTTGTAGCCGCAGAAGTAATAGTAATTCCACGCTCTTGCTCTTGTTCCATCCAGTCCATGGTGGCGGCACCATCATGCACCTCACCAATCTTATGACTGACACCGGTATAGAACAAAATACGTTCACTCGTCGTTGTTTTACCTGCGTCGATATGAGCACTGATACCGATATTACGATAACGCTCAATTGGAGTTGTTCTAGCCACGATTATTTCCTCTCGTTAGGCGTTGAAAAAAATGTTCTTTTGAAACAGGCTTGAAAAAATCAAGCCTGTCATGCGAATCAACAATATCGGGGTATTACCAGCGATAGTGTGCAAACGCTTTGTTGGCTTCCGCCATACGATGAACGTCTTCACGTTTCTTAACTGCTGCGCCTTTGTTATCAGCAGCATCGGACAATTCATTCGCTAAACGTAACGCCATTGATTTGTCACCACGCTTACGCGCAGCATCTACGATCCAACGCATGCCTAATGCATTACGACGAACCGGACGTACTTCAACAGGTACTTGGTAAGTTGAACCGCCAACACGACGAGATTTAACCTCAACTGTTGGACGAACATTGTCAAGTGCGGTTTCAAATGCTTCCAAATGATCTTTACCGGTACGTTGAGCTAAAGTATCCAGGGCATTGTAGACGATTTTTTCTGCGATAGATTTTTTACCATCTACCATTAATACATTGATAAATTTTGCAAGTAATTCTGATCCGAACTTAGGATCTGGAAGGATCTTGCGTTGACCAATTACACGACGACGTGGCATGGCATTTCTCCGTTGTTTTTCTTCAGGTTACCCAAAACTCTATGACTGGAGTTATGGTTAATATTATGCTTAAAAATATGAACGTTTGGCCTTACTTAACGGAGTTCCATTAAGATTTAGGACGCTTAACGCCGTATTTTGAACGCGCTTGTTTACGATCTTTAACGCCTGCACAGTCTAATGCGCCACGTACGGTGTGATAACGCACACCCGGCAAGTCTTTAACACGACCGCCGCGAATCAATACCACGGAGTGCTCTTGCAAGTTGTGACCTTCGCCGCCGATATAAGAGGTGACTTCATAGCCGTTAGTTAAACGAATACGACATACTTTACGTAATGCGGAATTCGGTTTTTTAGGTGTAGTAGTGTACACGCGAGTACACACGCCACGTTTCTGCGGACATGCTTCCAAAGCAGGAACGTTGCTTTTTACAACCTTCTTGACGCGCGGTTTGCGTACCAGCTGGTTGATAGTTGCCATTAAAAAAGCTCCAGTTTATTAATATTATTCATAAAAGAATGTAAAAGATAAATCCACCCAATAATAGAGTGGACGCCGAATTTTAGACGTTGAAAGGGTGAATGTCAAGGATTAGCGCACAATGGCACTGATTATTTTCTGCTCAGCGTACAAGAAGATTGTTTCAGACCGCACTTTAATCTTCGCGTGGTGGCTTCAACGAGTAAATTGTGGGGTGTAACGCTCAGTCAGCACTACCCAATCGGACAAATTCAGCGCTTTGACGCTCAAATTTGGTGCTAACTGCGTGAGGCAAAGATTACGTGCCTCCAAATCCTGCTGTAATACATACAAATCCGCTTTGCAATCCGCTAAAACTGACGCATGTTTAAACAATGCCCACACACCGTCTTGCCAAAAAAGTAAGGCATCATTACAGCTTGCTGATTGAGCATATTGTTCGAATAAGTGCAAATCGTAACTTGCATGGGCGAAAGTATACAGCATTATTTTCTCTAAAAAGTCAGCACTTTTTCAGCAGTGGCAAGCTTTTGCATTAGTTTATTAAGTGGCAGTCGCTGAGTCTGAATTAAGCCGTTCCGGTTATTCATGCCAAAACTGTGCCAAGCCTCTTCAGCAGCATAGCGTTGTTCAATGTCATACAGATCCAACAGCTTAAATGCTGCTGAGCTGTCTTTTTGCATTAACAAGTGCGGTTGCAGCGCTGAACTGAGATTCAACACCCCATCTTCAATAAAAAACACGCCGATATCCTCTGCTTCCGCAAAGGCAGTTGCTGCCAATAGGGCATCTAATCCTTCTCTGCTGGCGGCAGAAGCAAATGGCGATTGAGTAAACACAAATGCCAATTTCATACTGTCACCAGCCTGTCAGCGACTAAGACTGCACGGCTGAAATCGCCTAAACCGGCAATTTCAAATCTCTCTGCCAAATTATTTTGTATGCCATCAACCGCACTTTGCGGCGCCACAATACCACGCCGTTGTGCGGCCGCCACGCATAAGTTTAACCGCACTTGATGTTGCTGCGCCAAGGTTTGCCACGCTTGCAGCAGATTTGGTTCGTCATTTGCCGGATAAGTGAAGGCGTTGCCATGATAAACCCCGTCACCATAAAAGAAAACCTGTTCAAGTTGATGCCCAGCAGTGATCAAAGCCTGCGCCAACTGCAATGCCAACGCGGATCCTTGTCCTCCATACAGCGGCTGGGTTACTTGTAATACGTAGCGCATTTACACTTCCGGGCTGTCATCTTGCTTAATTTGCCGGATATACAGGTAGACTGTATGGCGTGAGATGTCTAATCGTTCGGCAACTTGGTGAATCGCATCTTTAATATCGAAAATACCTTTCTCAAACAGCGAAGTCACAATTTGTTTATTTTTGCTGTTATTGGCAACACTGCCATCGGCATTGATCTCTTCAATCGTGCGCTCCACAGTCTGTGACACCAAATCTTCCACGGAATTGGCAAAATTGACTGCCGCCGATAATTCCGGCTGGGTACCGGTTGGAATCAGCGCATGAATCACTTGCGACAGCGGTGCATCCAGATTCATGTTGATACACAACAAGCCGATAATGCGTTTTTCCCGATTACGGATCGCAATGGTCACCGACTTCATTAATAGGTTGCCTTTTGCCTTGGTAAAATAGGGCTTAGACACATTATCGGTCTGCATATGATGCAACGAACTCAGTGCCAAATCTGTAATCGGTGAGCCGACTTTACGGTTAGTATTATGACCATTTGCAATATAAATCGCCGAACGCTGCAAATCTTCCAACGAGTGCAGCACGATTTCACAGTGTTCGCCAATCAATGCCGCCACACCGTCAACCACCGCAAGGTAGGATTGCAAAATAGCGTGATCTTGTTCAGTAAAAGGTCGAGTATCCTGTACCATAAATTTATCGGTAATCAATTAAGTAAAAACTGAAAATAAAAGCAGGACTACCGCACTTTACCGTAGTTCTGTCGAGAGTTTATTATTTTTTGCCTGCTGCGTTGGCTTTTTTAACATCAAGTAATTCAATGTTAAAAATCAAAGTCGAATTAGGCGGGATATTGCCGGTAGCATGTTCGCCATAACCCAGTTCCGGTGGAATAACCAGTTCAATTTTGCCACCTTTGTTAATTAACGGAATACCTTCAATCCAGCCCGGAATCAATTGATTTAATTGAAATTCAATCGGCTCACCACGCTTATAAGAACTATCAAACTCTTCCCCATTGATCAGCTTGCCTTGATAATGCACTTTCACCGTATCCGTTGGTTCTACTTTACTGTCGCCTGCCGCAGTTCCGGCAGCTTCAATGCGGTATAACAAACCGGATTTTGTGCTTTGAACACCATCTTTTTTGGCATATTCTTTACGGAATTCAGCGCCTTTGTCAGCATTGTCTTTTGCATCCTGTGCTTCTTGTTTTGCCACTACCGCTGCCAATTCCTGATCCAACTGACGCAATTGTTGCTCTAGCTGCTTGTCATCCAATTTGCTTTTGCCGTCTAATGTTTGATTCAGACCTTCAATAATTTTCGCTTGATCATACACGATAAAATCTTTTTGTGTTTCAACCACTTGTTGGATATTTTTCCCCATTAAAACACCCAGTGCATAGGAAGAGTCCTCAACAAATTTAGGATTCTTTAAGTTGTCACCCTCTGCCGCCAAAGCCGAAGCGGATACCGTACTTGCCACGAACAGCGCGACGATCGATAATTTTTTCTTGATTGACATTTGTTTGTTACCCCTTAATTGGTTTGCTGTGGTTTAGGTAAATCATCTTATACTATATATTTGATGCCGAATAGGTTAAAGTGTATTTTTTATATATGGGTCTTTTTTACGAAATCAATATGCCATCACTCAACGAATTACAACAACAGCTCGCCGAATTAGAGGTGAAAATCACCTTTCAGGAAGGCACAATCGAAGATTTGAACCAAGCCATAATTGAACAGCAATTTCTTATTGACAAATTGCAACACCAATTACGACTGATAGCACACAAACTCAGTGATTTGCAGCCGTCTAATATTGCATCACAGTCAGAAGAGACACCACCACCACATTACTGACAATGCCACACATCAACTATTGTCAACATTGCACTTAAAGTGCGGTCTGCTGCGTTTTTTCCTCCACAATTTTCAAGGCGCCTTTGGCAATCATGCGCAACTGTAAAATCAGACGCTGCTTTAAGGCATCACGTTCTTTGTGATTCATATCCAACGCATGCGATCCAGCAGTAAACACAATGGTGACCATGCCTTCGGCTTGAACATAAGCAAGGTAGCGCGAATCTTTTTCTTGCACCGCAATATATTCGGTCAATTCTGCCACAAAATGCTGAATTTCACGCGCCGCAGCGGTACGAAACTCTTGTGAAGTACCTGAACTTTCGCGCAATAATAAGCGGAACATATTCGGTCGCTCACTAATAAATTCAAAAAAGGTTTCCACCGAAATCACCAATACACTGCCACCACGCTCAATCCGCTTGCGTGCTTGGCGCATCAGTTGGCGCAAAATCAAACCGGCTTCATCAACCATGGTCAATCCCAGCTCGTCCATATCACGAAAATGACGATAAAACGAAGTCGGTGCAATGCCAGCTTCGCGTGCCACTTCACGCAGACTGAGTGTTGAAAAGCTTTTTTCGGCACTCAGCTGGTTAAACGCTGCGTCAATCAAAGCACGACGTGTTTTCTCTTTTTGTTGGGCTCGCACTCCTGCCATCGCATTTTTCCACTGTTTTAAGCTTAAGTTAGAATCGGCGTCACTACCGCCTGAATCATTTTCGCAATCCGTTCATAACGCGCCCGCAGCGGTGAGCCCGGACGGTAAACTAAGATAACACTACGATATGGCGCAGGGTCATTAAAAGGAATATATTCCACGCCTTGGCGGTTCCCCTCGTTGATAATCGCCAATTTAGGCATCAAGGTAACACCGGTATTGGCTGCCACCATATTGCGCAGAGTCTCCAAACTGGTGGCTTTAAAATGTCCATTCTCATGTGCGCCGGCGGTAAAACAGTAATCCATAGTCTGCTCGCGCAGGCAGTGCCCATCGTCTAACATTAGAATTTCATGATCTTTCAGCACACTCAGCGGCAATGACCGCTCTTTTGCCCATTGATGTTTTGGCGAGACCGCTAACATCATCTCTTCTTTAAACATCGGCACTTCAATAAACCCGGCAGTTTCGGGCACCTGCACCAAAATAGCACAATCCAATTGCCCCATTTCCAGCTTTTCCAATAAGCTTTGGGTTTGTGCCTCATACAAATACAACTCCAGTTCAGGGAAATCCTGTTCTAACACCGGCAGCATACAAGGTAATAAATACGGACCTAAAGTCGGAATCACCCCGATGTGCAACGGTCCGCTCATCTCTTTGCCCTGATTACTTGCCATCTCCTTGAAAATTTGCACCTCAAGTAAAATTTTTCGAGCTTGCTCAACCAATAGCATACCGGATTGGGTAAACAATACTTTACGGCTGGTGCGTTCTAACAGCAAAATACCTAGCTCGTCTTCCAGTTTACGGATTTGTCCGCTAAGCGTCGGTTGGCTGACATGGCAGGCATCCGCCGCTTTACGAAAATGCTTATATTCCGATAATGCAACCAAATATTCCAAGTCTCGAATATTCACAACAAACCCCTATAAGTGATAATCAATAAATATTGATGGATAACATAGAGGAAAACGATTAAAAAATCAAAAATTAATCTGTTGAAAAAATCATAATTTTCTGTTTTTTAGCATAAATTTACGCTTTATCATGCTGAAATCGATCAGAATCACGGCTTCTTCGCTGACAACGAAGCGCAACAATGATAGGATGATGGCATTCTTATCCGCTTTGCAAAATCAACTATGAAGAAATCTATCAAAATTGCAACACGACAAAGTCCGCTGGCTTTATGGCAAGCCCATTTTATTCAATCCCGTTTACAACAGCTGTATCCAGAGCTGCGCATTGAATTGATTCCGATGGTGACCAAAGGCGATATTATTTTGGATACCCCATTGGCGAAAATCGGCGGTAAAGGATTGTTTGTAAAGGAATTAGAGACAGCTTTATTAGAAAACCGTGCCGATATAGCGGTGCATTCCATGAAAGATGTGCCGATGGAATTTCCGCAGGGCTTAGGCTTAAGTGTGATTTGCGAACGTGAAGATCCGCGCGATGCGTTCGTTTCCAACCGCTATACCGCACTTGACGATTTGCCGCAAAGTGCGGTTGTCGGCACCTCCAGTCTACGTCGTCAAGCCCAACTAAAAGCTCTGCGCCCGGATCTGCAAATCCATTCGTTACGCGGCAATGTCGGAACACGCTTGAATAAATTGGATAACGGTGATTATGATGCCATTATTCTTGCCGCCTCCGGTTTAAAACGTTTAGGACTGAGCGAACGTATTCGCTCGATCATTCCGGAAAGCCAATCGCTGCCTGCCGCCGGACAAGGCGCGCTCGGTATTGAAACCCGTATTGACGATCATGAAATCAATCAGCTGCTGCAACCGTTGCAACACCTAGAAACCACCAGTTGCGTCACCGCCGAACGCGCCATGAACCGCCATCTGCAAGGTGGCTGTCAAGTGCCGATTGCCGGTTACGCCACGTTGCAAAACGGGCAACTACATTTAAAAGCCTTAGTTGCCGAGCCTGACGGCTCATTGATTTTGCGTGCGGAAGGCAGCGCTAGCGCCATTCAAGCCGAACAACTGGGGATCTCTGTCGGCGAACAGTTGCTGGCACAAGGCGCAGATCGAATCTTACAAGCCATTTACCACCAAGCATAACACGGAGTTTAACATGGCTGTTTTAATCACCCGGCCACAGCCCAATGGCGAACCCCTGTGCAAGTTGCTCAACCAGCAGGGATTTGCCACTTTATATACTCCGTTATTCAATATCGAGAAAGGACGCGAACTCAACCAATTGCCGACTAAGCTGCAAAACTTGCCAAGCGGCTCGTTAGTTTTTGCCGTCTCCAAGAATGCTATCAGTTATGCTAATCAAGTGTTGCACAACGTCGGGTCACACTGGCGTTCCGACCTGCATTATTTCAGTGTCGGCAGACGCAGTGCTGAATATTTCACTGCGTTGAGCGAACAGCCGGTGCTCTACCCCTACCCAAATGAGACCAGCGAAGGCTTACTCCGTTTACCACAAATGCAGGATTTGAATGGCAAAAAAATTCTGGTGCTACGCGGCAACGGCGGACGCGAACTGTTTCGCCGACAAGCCGAAACACGTGGTGGCAACGTTGAGATTATCGAATGTTATCAGCGAATTGCCAAAGAATATGATAATATTGAACAAATCAGCGTGTGGAAACGGGCGGGAATCAACACGATAGTGGTGACCAGCAATGAAATTTTACGTTATTTAGTGGAATTTGTGCCCAAAAATGACCATAATTGGTTAATGCAGTGTCATTTAATCAGCATCAGCCGACGTATTACCCAATTAGCCAAAGCCTATGGTTGGTTACAAATCACCCAAACTGCTCGTGCTGATAACGCATCAATATTAGAAACGCTACTACTTTTAAAAAACAGCCATTAAAAAACAACTGAATGAGCAAAGATTGAACTAGCGAGGTAGAACAAATGAGTGAGAAAAATATCAAAGCTCCCGGTAATCCAGAGCCACAAACCGAGCAAAATAGTGCCAGCGACAGCAAGACACAAGTGGCTGAAAGTGCTAAAAGCGCCGCCTCATCTGCCTCTAAAAGTGGCGAGCAAGCTTCGGTAGCGAAAGCATCTACAGCTCAAGACTCCCCGCCGAAAGCCAGTGCTGCCGATAAAAAAACAAACGCAACAGATTCAACCACAACAACATCAGTTGAAAAACCGATAGCGGAAAAACCAATGAGCAACCCAAAACAGAGCGAAGCCAAAAGCCAACACACCACTTCAGCAACTACAACCAAAAAATCCGGCGGTACAGGATTTTCCCTGTTGGCGATCTTAATCGCATTAGGCATCGGCGGTGCCGGCTATTATTGGGGTAACCAGCAACTTGATACCTTACGCAATCAGGTGACCGCACTTTCCGCTCAATTGCAGCAACTGCAATCCCAACCGGTGGCTACTGCTTCCTCGTCCACACCTGAACCTGCGTTGTCTGAACTGAATGCAACCATAAACGCACAGCTCAATGCGTTACAAAATCAGCAGGAAAGTGTGCAGCAACAGACACAAAGCGATATCAAGCAATTAATTAGCGATCTGAATTTACAAAAAGCAGAAAACAATGAACTTCGCAACCAACTGAATAAATTAACATTTGACAGTAAAGCCGAGCCGAATGATTGGCTGATGTCGGAAGCCGATTTCTTATTGACCAATGCCCAGCGCAAACTGGTGCTGGACAACGATATTGATACTGTGGTTTCACTCTTACAAGAAGCCAACCAAACCTTACAAAAAGTTTCCGGTTCGCAAGCTGTTGCGGTCAGAACCGCAATCAGCCATGATCTCAACCAATTACAAAACCTAAATGAAGTCGATCAAGACTTAATCATGTCACAGCTAAGCCTATTGGTTTCGCAAGTCGATAATCTTAAAGTGCTGGCGCTCAATCCAAATCGAGGCAACAGCAGTGAAGTCAGTGATTCAATTAATGATTGGCAAAGTAACTTAGAAAAAAGCGCCTCTTCTTTCTTGGATCACTTTATCCGTATCAGTAAAAAAGAGGAAGATCGCCCGGAATTATTGGCGCCGAACCAAGACATTTACTTAAGAGAGAATATCCGCTTAAGCTTGCTGACCGCACTTTCAGCAGTGCCTCGTCAACAAAATGAAGTCTATAAACAATCTCTCAATTCGGTTGCCACTTGGCTACGCAGCTACTTTGATACCGATGATTTTTCGGTGCAACAATTCCTACAACAAGTTGACCAACTGAAAGAGCAGTCGATCTATATTGATGCACCGCAGCAACTCAACTCATGGCAAGCCATCGGCACCCTGCTAAACCGTGATCACCGCACTTTGGAACGAATTTCAAACGATGCTGCTGCAACATCTAACCGCACCAATGCTGACGCTATAAGTGGTGGCATCGGCAACACCGCTGAAAAACCTGTGGTAACCGAAACGGCAAAACCGACGACAACACCAACCACTGCTCCGGAGGCTCAAACAGCACCGGCAGCCGATGCAGCCACTGACGCCGGCAAAGATCCTGCTGCCGAATCTGCACAATAATAGGAGCTTGCCGTTATGTTTAAAATACTGTTTTTAATGCTGATTTTACTTGCTGGATTGATTGCCGGGCCGTATTTATCCGGCAAACAGGGTTATGTGCTAATTTCGACCTCAAGCCACAATATTGAAATGACAATTCCGACCTTAGTCATCTTCTTTGTATTGGCGCTTGCAGCCGTCTATACCGTTGAAACTGTTATCTCCCGTTTTTGCCGCTTGAACAAAAGCACCTACGGCTGGTTCTCGCGACGTAAACGCCTGAAAGCGGAAAAACAAACCCTCGCGGGTTTGATCAAAATGGATGAGGGTGACTACGCCAAAGCGGAAAAATTGATCGGCAAAAATGCGAAACACGCCAGCGAACCTGTGCTCAATTTCATTAAAGCAGCGGAAGCGGCACAGCAAAAAGGTGATGAATTCAGCGCCAATAAATATTTGATTGAAGCCACCAAACTTGCCGGCAACGATAATCTTGTGGTTGAGTTGGCACGCACCCGAATTCTGTTGCAACAAGGTAAGCTGTCTGCGGCGCGCAGTTCGATTGACAGTTTATTACTGATCGCCCCCTATAATCCGGAAGTATTACGTCTCGCCGCCGATATTTACCTGCAATCCAAAGCCTATACCTCATTAGACGAATTGTTCGGTCGGGTGGAAAACAAACTGAATTACAGTCCTGAAAAACTGTTGCAGCTGCGCCATCAAATCGAGGACGGCTTGCAAGATGAGAAATTGAATGAAGACGGGGTGGATGGGCTGCTTGCCTGGTGGGAAGCGCAGCCACGCAAACGCCACAATGATATTTATGCCAAAATCGGTATGGTCAAACGTTTGATCGCTGCCAATGATCATGACTCCGCCTATGAAATCGCACTGGAAACCATTAAGAAAGTAGATAAAAAAGTGGATCGCTTAGCACTGTTACAACAACTACCGCACTTACAGCTGGAAAATGACAGTAAACTAATTAAAATCCTAGAAAAACAGCTGCGTAACGAAAACGACAGTGAACTCAAGGTCGCCTACAATCGTGCCTTGGGTTATTTGGATGTTCGTTTAGGTGAATTTGAATCCGCCAAAACTTACCTGAATAATGTGCTGTCCGAACCGCACTTGGTTAAATCCAGTGACTTTACGATGGCAGCTTATACTTATGAACAACTGGGTGACAGCATCGAAGCACAACGTATTCGAGAAAAAGGCCTCCAGCAATTGATTCGAACCAAGCAGTCTCTGCTAGTACCACAAAACTAATCCGGTTCAGCCCCGTTTTAATGGACGGGGCTAGTTTTTACCACATCAGCAGTAGCGTTTGATCCCCCCTTCCACTCCATTTAGACTGAATAACACTTGCCATAGTTGAATATCTCTAGCACGAAAAGCGCCGGCACAGCAATTCAGGTAGTAAGTAAACATTCGCTTGAAGCGCTCATCATACTTTCGATCAGCCGCCAGTGATGGCCATGCCCGGCAGAAATTCGCATACCATGACATTAATGTTTTGTCATAATCGCTACCGAAATTATGCCAATCCTCCATGAGCAAATGCCCTTCTGCGGCTTGTGCTATCTGTCGTGCCGAAGGCAGATTGCCATTCGGGAAAATATATTTATGAACCCAACCGTCAACTTTATTCGACGTGATATTCGAACCGATCGTATGTAACAGAAAAATACCATCCTCTTTTAATGCACGGGCAGCCACCTTAAAATATTCCGCATGATTTTTAGGCCCGACGTGTTCAAACATTCCCACCGAGACCACCCTATCATACTGTTGTCGTATATCCCGATAATCCTGCAATAAAATCTCCACATCCAGTCCTTGACAACGCTGTTGTGCGAGAATTTGCTGCTGCTTTGAAATCGTTATACCGGTCACTTTAGTCCCATAGTGTTCCGCGGCATATTTTGCCAAACCGCCCCAACCACAACCGATATCTAACAAAGTCATTCCGGCTTTTAAACCTAATTTGTCGCAAATCATGCGTAATTTTGCTACTTGAGCCTGCTCTAAATCCACGGCATTCGCCCAATACCCGCAGGAATATTGCATATTACTGTCTAACATCTGCTCAAAAAGCTCATTACCTAAATCATAATGTTCACGCCCTACAATCCAAGCACGCCGACGTGATTGCATATTCGTGCTGCGCATCAAAAGTGCGTAAATCAAATCCGGAATATTGGCTGGTAATATGCGATCAGCATGGTTGCGCAATAATTGATAAAAAAACTGATCAAGTCGCTTACAATGCCACCATCCGTCCATATAGCTTTCTCCCAGTCCAAGTGAACCAAATTGAATTACTCGAGCATACGTCTTAGAATTCTCGATCTGAATATCATATGGCCGGGAGCCGTTCACTGTAATCCCAGCATGTTCTAAAATACGGTTAACAATCTGTTTACTGCGATCATGAGGTTTCATTTTCACTTCCTTATCAGTTGGCTGGCTTAAAAGAGACCTCATGCTATAACTTAAACAACATTTATTAATACGCTTTAGTATCAAATAAATCACCCAAGAATATGCTTTTATTCAAGCAAAAATAGAGAAGCGCAAAGTAACGTATAAAAAAACGGTTTGTTATAACTAACAAACCGTTTCGGTCAGTTCATTTCAAGATGATTAAAGAATAAAGCGACTTAAATCCTCGTCTTCCACAATGTCGCTAAGTGCGGTGCTGACATAGTTGGCATCAATGCTGACACTTTGACCGGACATTTCACTGGCATCAAATGAGATCTTGTCCATTAGACGCTCCAACACCGTATGCAAGCGGCGCGCACCGATATTTTCGGTTTTTTCGTTGACACGGAAAGCCGCTTCAGCGATTTTTGCCACCGCATCATCGGTAAATTCAACGTTCACCCCTTCAGTCGCCATCAAGGCTTTGTATTGCTGGGTCAATGACGCATTGGGCTCCGTCAAAATCCGCTCGAAATCCTTGCTGCTCAAGGCACTCAGCTCGACCCGAATCGGTAAACGTCCTTGCAATTCAGGGATCAGATCCGACGGGCGTGCCACTTGGAATGCCCCGGAGGCGATAAACAAAATATGGTCGGTTTTCACCATACCATGTTTGGTATTGATTGTGCTGCCTTCGACTAACGGCAGCAGATCGCGCTGCACTCCTTCGCGCGACACATCCGGACCGGAGGTTTCGCCACGTTTACAGATTTTATCAATCTCATCGATAAACACGATGCCGTGCTGTTCGGTGGCTTCAATCGCTTTTTGTTTCAACTCTTCCGGATTGACCAATTTTGCGGCTTCATCTTCTATCAACACTTTCAACGCATCTTTAATCTTCATTTTGCGTTTTTTGGTCTGTCCGCTTGACATATTTTGGAACATCGACTGCAATTGATTGGTCATCTCCTCCATCCCCGGCGGCGCCATAATTTCTACGCCGACCGCAGCCGCCGCCACATCAATTTCAATCTCTTTTTCGTCCAACTGCCCTTCACGCAATTTTTTACGGAACACTTGGCGAGTGCCACTCTGTTTATCGGCTTCCTCTTCGGCGCCCCAGCTGTTTTTCGCCGGCGGCAGCAGAATATCCAAAATGCGATCTTCCGCCATCTCTTCCGCACGATAGCGGTTTTTGTCAATTTCCGTTTGACGCACTAGCTTCATCGCTGTGTCGGTCAGATCACGGATAATCGAATCCACTTCCTTGCCGACATAACCAACTTCGGTGAATTTGGTCGCTTCCACTTTGATAAACGGCGCATTTGCCAGTTTTGCCAAACGGCGGGCTATCTCGGTTTTACCGACCCCGGTTGGTCCAATCATCAGAATATTTTTCGGTGTAACTTCATGGCGCAGTGCGTCATTCAACTGCATTCTGCGCCAGCGGTTACGCAATGCAATCGCGACCGCTCTTTTGGCATCGTGTTGCCCGATAATATGTTGATCTAATTCGGATACAATCTCACGTGGTGTCATCTCAGACATAATTTTTCTTCCTATTACTTATTCAGACAACAGTTACTCGGGCAACTGCTCGATAGTTTGATTCAAATTGGTGAATACACAAATATCACCGGCAATTTTCAGTGATTTTTCCACGATTTCGCGTGCCGACAAGTCAGTGTTTTCCAATAACGCCCGTGCCGCCGACATCGCATAGTTGCCGCCGGAGCCGATTGCCAGAATATTGTCTTCCGGCTGCACCACATCGCCGTTCCCGGTGATGATCAGCGATTCGGTTTCATCCGCCACAATCAGCATCGCTTCCAAACGGCGCAAAGCCCTGTCGGTACGCCACTCTTTCGCCAGCTCAACCGCACTTTTCAATAAATGCCCCTGGTGCATTTCCAGTTTGCGTTCAAACAGCTCAAACAGCGTGAACGCATCCGCCGTACCACCTGCAAAACCCGCCAGCACTTTGTTGTGATACAAACGGCGCACCTTTCTCGCATTGCCTTTCATCACCGTATTACCTAAAGAAACCTGCCCGTCGCCACCGACGACAACTTGCCCGTCGCGGCGCACACTTACTATCGTGGTCATAAATAAATTACCTCATTCTGATTGGCTTAATGTCATTTATATGGAGATAAAAAGTGCGGTTTCAAGGTAATCAGCGGCTTTATTTTCGGCTGTACTGTAGTCGGTATTCATTCGGAGTCCGTGAATATTCCTTTTTAAAAACCGAATAAAAATATTGGATGGACGGGTAACCGCATATTTCTGAAATGTCATTAATCGAAATCGAGGTTGATCTCAGCAATTTTCTGGCTCGTTCTACTTTTTCTTGATAAATAATTTGATGGATCGTTTTGCCGATTTCCGTTTTAAAACGGCCCTCTAAATTAGAACGCGACGTTTTGACGTAATCCAGCACTTGTTCCACTTTAATTCCGGAGCAGGCGTGCAAACGGATATAGTGCATGGCTTGCATCACTAATGGGTCATGGATTGAGCGATAATCGGTTGAAGCTCGCTCAGCCACTTTCACCGGCGGAATCAAAATCGGTTGGCTTTTCACTTTTTTACCGGTCAATAGCCGATGTAACAGCTTAGCCGCTTGGTAACCCATTTCTTTCGTGCCTTGCATTACCGATGATAGCGACACCCGTGAAAAATATTGGATTAATTCTTCATTATCAATGCCGATAATACAAATTTGTTCCGGTACGGCAATCTTCAAATGCTCACAGGTTTGCAATAAATGCCGCGCTCTAGCATCAGTCACAGCAATAATTCCCGTGTGTATTGGTAAAGATTGAATCCATTGATTCAGTTGCTGTTGTGAATCCTGCCAATTGTCATGCCGGGTTTCATATCCCAGATACACTTGGCTTTGATATTGATTTTCCTGCATCAGTTTTTCAAACGCATAGCGCCTTTCTTCAGACCAATGACAAGGATTCGCCGTCGGCACACCATAAAAAGCAAAATGGTTTAACCCCTTTCCTTTCAAATGGTTAAATGCTATTTCGATTAATTGTTGATTGTCAGTTGCGACATAAGGAATGTCCGGAGGATAATCTGCACTATTATGATAAGAGCTGCCAACAGCAACCAGCGGAAGATTTAATTCTTGTAATTTATGTGCCAACTGAGGATTATCAAAATCAGCAACCACCCCATCCACCATCGCCAAGTTGATACTCTCGTCATGATGAACAAAATCGTCTGGCAAAAAAATATCCCAGTTACATAACGAAGCCTGTATATACTCACCAATTCCTTCCATGACCTCGCGGTCATAAACTTTATTAGCATTAAACAGCAGCGCGATGCGGTGATATTCGGTAGTCATGGCAAGATCCTTTCAATCAAATCATCAAAAAGTCCAGCAACTATAAAATAAAAAAATGATAAACAAAAGGGTTAGCAATAGAATTGCCAACCCTTAATTAATTGTGTTTTTTTACTTAACGTTTCACTGTTCTAATTGATAGAATACAAATTCCACCTAATAGTGCAAAAGTAAATGAAACAAGGAATATTGCTGAAAAATCAAATTGCTTGATAACAAAGGCTGCAATAATCGGTGCAAATGCTTGAGTTAGTGTATTCCCTAAGTTGTAAACGCCTAAGAAAAATGCCACCTGATTTTTATCTGGAATCACTTTTAAATTAAGCAAATTATCTAAAGAGTTCCAAATTCCCATTCCTAATCCTGCAGTGAAACCGTAGATCCAAATACTCATATCATTTCTTAAGAAGTAAATACTTAAAGCGCCAATTGCAAGCAATATTGTTGATAGGGCAACGGGGTATTTTAGAATTTTATATTTATCTGAAATAGGTCCAGCTAAAAACCCCATTGCAATACCAAAAATAAGCATAATCATATTGACTATTTGGATTGAGGTCTGTGCACCTGATGTATCTTTTCCCATAAAATCGGTCATAATATAAAGAAAATAACCGACAATCGCAAAATTACCAATCCCTTGAAAAATTTTTCCGATCAATGCTAAATAATAATCTCGTCCAATATGCCAAGCAGGAAATATTTTTAAAATACTTCTCAGTGATTCTTTTTCTTTACGTACTGGTTTATTAGAATCTAATTTATTTTTATCCTCTAAGTTGGAAGGTTCTTTAACAATATAAACTGCTAATAAAGTACCGATTAAGGTAATCACACCAAAAATAATAAATCCCAACCGAAATTGCCCTAAAAACATTGCGCCAAAAATACTGAAACCATTATTACCTAGTGCCATCCCCAAACCACCATAAGCACTCGATGCCGTTCCCTTACCTTCCTCCGGTGCAGAATCTAGCCAAGCGACCATTGGTGCAACAATGAAGTTTAAAGCGATTTGTCCCAACATCCAAGCCAGAAGCAAAAAGGCAACTGATTTGGCAGTCGATGCTAGAACCATCGCCAGCATAAAAGCAGCTGCGCCACCGATAATCCAAGGTGTTCTTTGCCCGTATCTCGAATATGTTCTATCCGAGAGATAACCTGCAACCATATTTGAAATCGAGGCAACAATCATTCCACAAGTGGAAAATAATGCAAGAAGTTCGATTTTATTTTCTGCATCAATTTCTTGTAATAATGCAGGTAAGAAAAGGCTGACGGCAACAATATAAGGACCTAGCCAAGAAGCCGGACCGACAATTAACCCTGGCACTAATCGTCTTAACGGTATTGTTTTACTCATAATATATTCTCCATTAGTTATTTTTTATTTTGTAATATTCAAAATCAGCATAAGAATCACGTTGATATGCATCTACAGAACCAATAAAATTGAAAAGCCCCGTAAAACCGCCAATTTCACCCGGCTCACCATTAACACCTTCATCGGATAAATAAGACACGTCTACTTGTTCGATCAATACCATCCAATCACCATCTAATTTGTAAGATAACTTTGCCTTACCTAATTGGTAATCTATTTTTAAACCAGCGATATTATTAGGAATAGATATACGGTGGTGGGGATATTCAATTCGGTTACCTAATTTCGCCTGCAATACGGTTAATATAGTTCCTGATATTTCTTCGGAATAAGTTAAATGAATATACAACCAATTATTAGAATCATAATACAGCCCTGCACCCGCAGTTTCTGAATAATGATCAGGTGAGAATTCTACTTTTGTCTCAATTTGATAATCAAATGAAGTAGCTCTAGTTGCCATAATTGCTGGATTATTTTGTGAAAAAAATGAGTTTTCACCATAAATGCGCAAATATCCAGCCCTCTCGTTTGTGTTGACCCACATGCTTTTCTGTGGACGATAAGGGGTCATAAAACGCAAATCATAAGCACCGTTGAAATGCTCTTCTATATCTTGATTTGGTTTTTGCTTGAGCTCTACCCCCGTAATCCCTTCAAACTCCATTTTGGCTAAAGTTGAACCGTCTGCCATCACTAACCAATCATCCTGTGTCCAAACCATTTTTTGAAGTGCGGTTTCTCTTCCCAAAGGATTCAACAAAGCACCTTGCAACGGTCTTGACATCAAATGTGCCATATACCATTCACCCGATGGCGTCTCAACTAATGAACCATGCCCTGCTTTTTGCATTAATGAATTGGGGTTAAACATCTCAAAATGCCCGGCATCGGGATCACCTAAGGAAAATAAATGTCGGGGCGATGAAGTCAAAATCGGCTCGCCTGACGGGTGGGGTTCATAAGGGCCGAAAATATTTTTAGCACGCCCAATTTCAACGCCGTGCCCATAACCGGTTCCACCTGCCGCAATCACCAAATAGTAATAACCATTGCGTTTATATAGTTGCGGCGCTTCTGCACAACCACGAGTAGTAAATCCATGACAAATACGGTGCCAATCGCCCACAGTTCCTTGTTTTAAATCAACTTCAGCAATCACAATATGCCCTGGCGCTTGATAGCCTTGACGAGTTTCCCACTCTAAAATACTGAGATAAGTCTTGCCATCTTTATCATGGAAAAGAGAAGGATCAAATCCGATTGATGTTAAAAAAATCGGCTCAGACCAAGGACCGTGAATGCTATCAGAATAAATCGCATAGTTATCCGCATTAAACTCTCTTCCTGCCATATTCAACATATGAGAATAAATAATCCAATAACGTTTTGTTTTAGCATCATAAGATAGATGAGGCGCCCAAACTCCTGCTGGAGTATTAGAACCTCTCAAATTTACCTCCTCTTTTTTTAAAGCATAATCAATCAACTCCCAATTCACTAAATCCTTTGATTCAAAAATTTGAATAGGCGGATTCCAATGAAAGGTTGAGGTTGCAATATAATAAGTATCATCTACTCTAATAATTGAGGGATCTGGAGCCATTCCTGGAATAATGGGGTTTTTAAAATAATTCATACTTCACTATCCTTTGATTTATATAAATTTGAACAATAAACAAACAACAACAATACATTAACTATGTATTGCAGTTTGATGACATTATCATTCCCATGCAATTATTAGATTTTTTTATGTGATTATGTTTTTTCTCTTTTGTGATTCCCTTCACAAGAAACTGTCATATTAGTGCTTAATAAAAAAGCCACTAACCAAATTAGTGGCCTTTTAAGTCTAATAAATTGAATTTTATGCTTTTTTCTTACTCATTGAATCTGCCCAAACTGCTAATAGCAAGATAGCACCTTTGACAATATATTGCCAAAATGTCGGGACATCTAACATACTCATGCCGTTATCTAATGAGGCAATAATCAGCGCCCCAATAATCACGCCCCATACGCTACCGACACCACCAGCCAAGCTTGCACCACCGATAACACAGGCAGCAATCGCATCTAACTCCGCATTTTGCCCAGCCGACGGTGAACCTGCACCTAAACGGGCACTCAAAATTAGCCCTGCAATTGCGACCATAACCCCATTAATCGAAAAAATGGCTAACTTTATTTTTTCTACTTTAATACCGGATAATCTGGCAGCTTCAATATTGCCACCGATGGCATAAATATAGCGTCCAAATGCCGTTTTCTTAGAGATAAAATAGCCAACAACTGCCAGCAAGGACAAAATCAATACAGGAACCGGGATACCTCGATAATCATTTAAAAGATAAATTGCACCGAGCAACAGTATGGCTATCACAACATATTTCAAAAAGTCTTTTGAAATTTGCGGTACCGGCAGTTCTAGTTTTTGTCTGGAGCGACGTTGATAATTTCCCCAAGTTACAAACAATGCAATCGCAATACTGCCGATGATAAAGCCTAGTTCATCCGATAAATAACCCTGTCCTATTTGTGTCATTGAAGCTGATGTCGGAGATACTGTCGTACCATTCGTTATCCCAATTAAAATTCCTCTAAATGCCAATAATCCAGCCAGAGTAACAATAAACGAAGGTACCCTTTGATATGCAACCCACCACCCATTCCAGATGCCAAACATTAATCCCAACAGCAATGTCGCCATAATTGTTGCCGGTAATGGCCAGCCCCACCACACATTAGTAATAGCTGCGAAACCGCCTAATAATCCCATCAAAGAACCAACTGACAAGTCAATTTCCGCAGAGATAATGACAAATAGCATCCCTATTGCCAAAATACCGGTAATGGAAGTTTGTCTTAACAAATTTGAAATATTTCTCGCACTTAAATATGCACCGTCCGTCATCATCGAAAAAAATAGCATAATGGCAACAATAGCGATTAACATTATATAAACTTGCAAATTGATCGATTTTAAATTTTTCATACCATTATTCCTTAAGTGCAACTTCCATGACTTTTTCTTGGGTGAGGTTTTGATTAATTAGGTTTCCCTTTATTTTCCCTTGATGCATCACCAAAATCCGGTCACTAATACCGAGAACTTCGGGCAATTCGGAAGAGATCACAATGATACCAACACCTTTCTTTGCCAATTCATTGATTAACTTATAAATTTCATATTTCGCACCGACATCAATACCTCTGGTGGGTTCATCAAGTATAAGAATTTTAGGGTTTAGCAGTAGCGCTTTTGCCAAAATCGCTTTTTGTTGGTTTCCACCGCTTAAGCGACCTATTGCCAAATCTGGGGAAGATGTTTTTACCTTTAATTCTTTAATCGAACGTTCAATGATCGTTTCTTCGAGAGGTTCATTAATCATAATGCGCTTAATCGAATAGTTTTTTAATGAAGAAAGTGTAATATTCTTATCTACCCCCATTATTGGCACGATTCCATGTCGTTTTCTATCCTCCGGCACCATAAAAATGCCATTATTAATTGCGGAGGCACAGTCTTTATGTTGTACCAGTCTGTTATTTAAATAAAATTTTCCATTAAACTTCCCGGCATAAGCCCCAAAAATACACTGAACCATTTCAGTTCGTCCCGAACCGACTAATCCCGCCACTCCCAAAATCTCACCTTGGCACAAATGAAAACTAGCATTATTGACCCGTTTAATGTGTGTATTGACATAATGCCAAGCAGTCAAATTCTCAACCCGCAATAATTCTTCACCAATCGGATGTGCGTCATGGGGATATAATGACGTGATCTCTCGTCCGACCATCATAGTGATAATATCATCCTCACTCATCTCTTTCGCATCTCTCGTACCAATATGCTCGCCATCACGAATAACACAAATGTGATCCGAAATAGCCTTCACTTCATTCAGTTTATGCGAAATATAGATACAGGCAATATTGTGTTCTTTTAGATCTTGAATCAGGGCTAATAAAACATCGGTTTCTTTTTCCGTTAGGCAAGCGGTAGGCTCATCTAAAATCAATAATCTGACATTTTTATTTAACGCTTTTGCGATCTCTACGAGTTGTTGCTGTCCAAGTCCAAGCTCACCAACTATCGTGTCGGGATCGATATCAAGTTGCACTTGAGATAAAATTTTTTTCGCCCGGATATACATTTCATTTTCATTGGTTAAACCATACTGAGAAATTTCATTTCCGAGAAAAATATTATCCATAACTGACATATTTTTCACTAATGCCAATTCCTGATGGATAATCGAAATACCTTTACTTTCGGTATCTTTAATATTTTTTGATTTTAATAATTCATTTGCGAAGTAAATATCACCTTCATAATCTCCATAAGGATATATTCCGCATAATACTTTCATTAATGTTGATTTTCCTGAACCATTTTCCCCACATAATGAAAGTGCTTTACCCGGTGAAATCGAAATAGAGACATTATTTAGTGCTTTCACATCACCAAATTTTTTTACAATCCCTTTCATCTCTAATAATGAATCCATAGCAACCACCTAAATTAATTATGTTTATTTTAAGGGAGAATGTTCCTCCCTTATATTTAGCAGAAGTTTGAATTTATTTATTATAAATACTCTCTTTACTATGGAATCCGTCTTGAATAATCGTTTTTTCAATATTTCCTTTAACAACTGCAATCGGATCGAGCAAATAGGAAGGAACTTCTTTCATCCCATTATTCAGACTGGCATTGCTTTCAATTTTCTCATCTTTAGCCAATCCGACAGCAATTTCCGCCGCTTTATCTGCTAATTTTGTAATCGGTTTATAGACGGTCATGGTTTGTGTGCCTTCTACAATCCGCTTAATTGCAGCTAAATCCGCATCTTGTCCGGAAATAGCGACTTTGCCGGATAAACCCTGCGCACTTAAAGCTTGAATTGCACCACCTGCTGTTGCATCATTGGAAGCAACAACTGCATCAATGTTATTCTTATTGGCAGTTAAGGCGTTTTCCATAATTTGCAACGCTTTTTCCGGCAACCAAGAGTCGACCCATTGATCTCCGATCACTTTAATCGCACCTTTATCAATTAAAGGTTGTAGAATATTCATCTGACCTTGTCTGAATAATTTTGCATTATTATCAACCGGAGAGCCGCCCATTAAGAAATAATTTCCTTCCGGTTTGATGCTGACAATCGTTTCCGCCTGTAGCTCGCCGACTTTCTCATTATCAAATGAAACATAGAAATCCAGATCCGCATTATTTATTAATCGATCGTATGCTAAAACTTTAATACCGGATCTTTTAGCTTCTGCAATTACATTACTCAGCACATCACCATTGTGTGGAATAATTACCAAAACATCGACATCACGGTTAATCATGTTTTCAATTTGAGAGATTTGCGCACTATCATCCCCATTTGCAGACTGTACAAATACTTTTGCCCCTAATGCCTCTGCTTTTTGAGTAAAAATACTACTATCTTTTTGCCATCTCTCTAAACGCAAATCATCTATCGACATTCCGATAGTTAAGTCCTTTGCATTAACAGCAGCGCTCATTCCTCCAACTACCAGTGCCGCCAATAATAAACCACCTTTAAGTTTCATATAAAATACCTCACATGTAATTAATAAAAGGTCACTTTGTCTATATGACAGCTCCAATATTTTCTATTTTAATTAAAAACACAATTAATGAATTTAATTTTCATATTACGATTTATGTTTTATGTGATTCTAATCACAACT
Source organism: Testudinibacter aquarius (assembly GCF_004342725.1). Taxonomy (GTDB): domain Bacteria; phylum Pseudomonadota; class Gammaproteobacteria; order Enterobacterales; family Pasteurellaceae; genus Chelonobacter; species Chelonobacter aquarius. Next base: position 166,439 of record NZ_SMCP01000003.1, read on the forward strand.
CACTATTTACTTGTTTGTGATACCTATCACATAAAACAATATTATGAATAGCGAAGTAAAATAACATAATTGATACCCTCTGCGGCTTGGCTTTATCTTTATCCCGAAACAAGCATATTCAAACAGGAGAAGACTATGGCATGCTATTTTGAAAAGATTGATCAAATTAAATATGAAGGTAAAAACAGCACCAACCCTTTTGCTTACCGCTACTACGATGCAAATAAAGTTGTGTTGGGCAAAACCATGGCTGAGCATCTGCGCTTGGCGGTCTGTTATTGGCACACGTTTTGTTGGAATGGAACGGATATGTTCGGTAGTGGTTCGTTAGATCGTCCTTGGCAACAAGCACAACCTCCATTAGAAGCGGCAAAACAAAAAGCCGATATCGCCTTTGAATTTATTAAAAAACTGAATGTGCCGTACTACTGCTTTCACGATATCGATGTTGCACCGGAAGGTAATTCGTTCAAAGAATATCTGCATAATTTCTCAACCATCGTCGATGTTTTGGCTGAGAAACAAGCACAAAGTGGGATTAAATTGCTGTGGGGAACAGCGAACTGTTTTACCAATCCACGTTATATGTCAGGTGCGGCAAGCAACCCAAACCCTGAAGTCTTTGCTTGTGCCGCAACCCAAGTGTTCCATGCGATGAACGCCACCCAAAAACTACAAGGCGAGAACTATGTCTTATGGGGTGGGCGCGAAGGTTATGAAACCCTGCTCAATACCGATTTAAAACGCGAACGGGAACAGCTCGGGCGTTTTATGCAACTGGTGGTTGAGCACAAATACAAAATCGGCTTTAACGGTACATTATTAATTGAGCCGAAACCGCAAGAACCGACCAAACATCAATATGATTACGATGTTGCCACCGTATATGGCTTCTTAAAACAATTCGGCTTAGAAAAAGAAATTAAAGTCAATATTGAAGCCAATCACGCCACGTTAGCCGGGCACACCTTCCAACACGAAGTGGCAAGTGCGGTCGGATTAGGTATTCTCGGTTCAATTGATGCTAATCGCGGTGATCCGCAACTGGGTTGGGACACCGACCAATTCCCGAACAGCATTGAAGAAAATGCACTGGTGCTTTATGAAATTTTGAAAGCAGGCGGGCTCACAACCGGCGGTTTCAATTTCGATGCTAAAATCAGACGACAAAGTATTGATAAATATGATCTGTTCCATGCGCATATCGGTGCAATCGATGTACTTGCCCAGTCATTACTGATTGCCGCCGATATGATTGAAGATCAACAATTACAAAATATCGTTGATCAACGTTATGTCGGTTGGAATACCGAACTCGGGCAATCGATTTTGACGGGTAAAGCGTCGCTGGCTGATCTGGCACAATTGGTTGAAAGCCAAGCACTTGCACCGCAGCCGGTTTCCGGACAGCAAGAGCGGTTGGAAAATATTGTCAACGCCTATATCTATAAATAATCAGCAACATGCTCAGGGGTTAGCCAGCCTGCCCCTGACTTTTTATCGACGGAGCAAATTATGTACCTCGGCATTGATTTAGGCACTTCGGGTGTCAAACTGGTATTATTAGACGAGCGGCAAACCATTGTCGTCACTCATTCAACCGCACTTGCGCTCAGTCGTCCGCAGCCGCTGTGGTCGGAGCAAAATCCGCACGACTGGTGGCAAGCGGTCAATGCCGGCATTCAAGCCCTGAAAAACCAGCATGATCTCAAACAGGTTAAAGCCATCGGGCTGACCGGACAAATGCACGGCGCGGTGATGCTCGACAAGCAAAACCAACCGCTCTATCCCGCTATTTTATGGAATGACGGGCGCAGTGTTGCCGAGTGCCAGGAATTGGAACAGCAAGTCCCTGATTCACGCTTGATTACCGGCAATTTAATGATGCCCGGCTTTACTGCGCCTAAGTTAAAATGGTTCAAAAAACATCAGCCGCAACGCTTCGAAAAAATTCATAAAGTGTTATTGCCGAAAGATTATTTACGCTTGTTGATGACGGGGCGCCATGTCTCCGATATGTCCGATGCCGCCGGAACCCTGTGGCTGGATGTTGGCAAAAGAGCATGGAACAACGAATTATTAACGGCTTGTGGGCTATCGATTGAAAATATGCCGGAGCTGATGGAAGGAAACCAGATTTCCGGCTATTTGTTGCCCGATATTGCCGACCAATGGGGTATGAACCCGGTTCCGGTGGTTGCCGGCGGCGGCGATAATGCTGCCGGTGCGATTGGCGTTGGGTTATATAAAGCGGGGCAAGCGATGTTGTCGCTCGGTACTTCCGGTGTCTATTTTGTGGTCACAGATAAATTTGTCAGCAATCCGGAAAGTGCGGTACACAGTTTCTGTCACGCCCTGCCTGAACGTTGGCATTTGATGTCGGTGATTTTGAGTGCCGCCGCTTGTGTTGATTGGGCGAACCAAGCGCTTGGTATTCACGATATACCGCACTTTTTCGAACTGGCGGCCAGTGCCGAGGATTCCGATGTAATTTTCTTGCCTTATTTATCCGGGGAAAGAACGCCACATAACGACCCTTACGCCAAAGGCGTATTTTGGGGCATGGACCACAACAGTACTCAAGCGATACTGGCAAAAGCGGTGTTGGAAGGCGTCAGTTTTGCCTTGGCGCAAGGCATCGAGGTGCTGCACGCAAGCGGCGTTGCGGCGGACAACATCACCCTCATCGGCGGAGGCGCCAAAAGCCATTACTGGCGGCAACTGTTGGCGGATATCAGCGGCAAGACCTTGGAATACCGCCAAGGCGGCGATGTCGGCCCCGCACTGGGCGCGGCAAAGTTGGCGCAAATTGCGTTAAATCCGGATAAAGCGATAGCCGATTTTTGTCCGCCTTTAGTATTGGAACACATTTATCAACCAAATCCGGCAAGACAAGCGTATTACCACAGCAAAAAGGCACGTTTTAACCAGTTGTACCTGCGCTTGAAAGGTTTTATCTAGCTAGAGTTAGTCGTAATTGATGGCGATATTTATTGACTGTTCTACGAGAGATCTTAATATTTTCATTGGTTAAAACATCAGTGATATCTTGGTCAGTAAGCGTATTATTTCTCTGTAATAATGCGCTGATTCGCTGCTTGATATATTCGCTACTGGCTGAGTATTTATTGGTGGGTAGTAAGTCAGTGAATGCATAGATTTTCTTATCAAATTTAATATATTTATCTTTTATTAAACGATATAAGCTAGAAAGACTTAAATTCAGTCGACGACTAATTTCATATAAATCCCATTCCGCTAAGTCACTGTGATTTTTACTGATAAAGAATAATTTTTGTCGCTGAATCATTAATTCCAATAGCTTGTGTAGTAGTAACGTTCTATATTTTACTCCACCAATAATAACATTTATCCTATCCAGTGCCGGGTTATTCTCCTGCATTAAGATAGATTGCGTCAATACTGATTGAAATGGAAAGTCACTCTCATTTAATACTTCTATTTTAACTTCGCCTGCTTCAACTCGAAGTAAAAACTCTGGAATTCTATATTTAATTGGCTCCTCAATATAACAACTGACCGGAAATGGAGAAATACTCTGAATCAATGCCAGCGCTGCATTTAAATCCTGCTCACTAATATCAGTAAATTGTTTTTTAACCTTTTGTCTTAAAATATTTTTATTACCCAGTTCGCGCCAGCCTGACTGTACTATACTTTCTGCCAATAAGCGGTGGGAATCATCACTATGGCGTAAACGAATCAAGATGCATTCCTGCACAGATTCAGCACCAATGCCTAATGGCTCTAACGTTTGTACTAGCTCAATATAGCGATAAAAGTCTGTATATGACAACTCTCCAGTAGAAAAAAATTTTCTTTGATATTGTAACCAATCTTTATACAACTCCTGCTTATCTACGGTTAAAATGCCTCGCTCATCAATCGAGTCAATAATAAAAGTCAAAATTTCTGTTTCATATTCATTCAAATGTAATTCATTAAGCTGTAATAATAGGCTTGACTGTAAACTTATAGGTTGACCTATTTCATGATTCTGTTCAATCTCCTCACCGAATATTGTTATTGGAAAATAAACATAGGGTTCTTTTTGAAAACCAACCAGCGTGTTATGCATTAGTTGATCAGTAATAAAATACTGCAATTCATCATATGAAAATGACAGTATGTTAAAAAGTATAATATCGTCGGGCGATAATGCTATGCTTATTTCTTGCTTCTGGCTTACCCCATGCATAACAATACACCTCTACAGAGTAGCTTGGGTATGAATATCTAACTTCAAATAGCGATAAACCGTCATTTTACTGATATTTAATATTTGTGAAACCCTTTGATAATCCTGATTATGTTCAGCCAGGCACTGCTTAATCAATGCTACTTGAAACGCCAATGTTCTGCTCTTAAAGTCTTGGTTAGAATGTTGTTCTCTACTCTCTGGCTCCTCAAATAAGCAAAAAGATTTAAACAATGAAAGGTAACTTTGCTGCGGGAAAAGACCGATCATCAAAGCTAAGCGCTGCATCATAAATTTCAACTCTCGCACGTTACCTTGCCATGAATAAGATTGTAAATAACTCAATAACGCCTCATATTGTAGGCGGTCAATATCTATTTTATGTTCTGCTAAAAAAAGCTCTGATAAATAAGCAATATCTTCAGGTCTCTCAGACAGCGTTGGTATTCTTAAAAAAAGGTGATTCAAACGGTAGTAAAGATCTTGCCTAAACCGCTCTTTTACAACTTCTTGTGTCAAATTTTTATTACTAGCACTGATCACCCGCACATCTATTGGGATCACTTCATTGCCCCCCACACGCATAATTTCTTTTTCTTGTAAAGCACGTAGCAATCTTGCTTGCAAAGCGAGTGGCATTTCAGCAATTTCATCTAAAAATAAAGTGCCAGTGTGGGCCAACTCAAATAATCCTGTTTTTCCTTCCTTGTTGGCACCAGTAAATGCCCCTTTCTCATAACCAAATAATTCACTTTCTAATAAATTTTCAGGAATGGCAGCACAATTGATAGCAATAAAGGGATTGTCTCTACGCGGACTGGCAAAATGGATGCTGTTGGCAAACAACTCTTTCCCTACCCCTGACTCACCATACAACAAAACATTAGCATCCGTTCCTGAATATATAGTCGCCAGCAGCTTACATTTTTCCATATTGTCATTACGCGTCAAAATATCATCAAAGCAATATTTAGCAATAAATCCTCGCTTGGTAGCTTCACGTTTTCTCAGCTTATATTCTGCATGCTTGATCTTATTATCTTCAGTCAACGTACAAATCACACCCAAGCACTCTTGATTAACTAAAATTGGCATGCGGTTTACCACATAGGTTTTACCGCCAATTTCAATTAATTCACCATTATGCGCTTTTTTACTTTGTATCACCGATCCAGTTTGTGAAGAGGGAATCAGTTGACTAATCTCTTTGCCGATAACGTTCAAGTGGGTATTTTTTATTATTTTTTCGGCAATTGGATTAATCAGTTCAATTCGATTAAATTTATCAGTAACAATAACGCCTTCTGCAACTGATGATAAAATCGTATTCAAACGACTGGCTTTACGTTGAACATCATGTTTAAATTTACTAACCGATATCGCACGGCTGATTGCTTCGCGTACCGACTCAGATGCGGTTTTTAATAAAATAGTATTGAAGTTGCGCTGTTGTGCTTGCTGAAATACCAAAACACCGCCAATAATACAGAGATGCTCTTCCGGAGTGTAGCGCGCCAGTAACCGATCAATATCAGCCTGATTTTGGAAACTATGAAATTCAATGCTCAGATCTAATGCTGCAGCGACATATTCAATCCCTGCTATTTTTTCATAAGTGATCAGCACTAATTTTTTATAGCGTGTTTTATATGGGGTGAGCTGGTTTAGCAAATCAGATAACGAAAAATTGATTGAAATTACCGGAATCGATAACATTTTTTCCAACGAAGCGGCTGTTCCACCGCGACTAATCACGGCATCGTAAGATTTATGGTTATCGGTTAATTTACTAATGTCTGGTGCATCTAAAATGGCATTTAAAATTGTCATATTGCAACCCAGATTATCGGCTTCGATTCTGGCAAATTTGGCAAGCTCTTGATCCGGCGCAACAAAAACAAGATTAAACATCTTTTTGTTCAAAATAAAAACCTCAATAATTTATAAATTAAAACAAGGCTATCAGCCTCCTGGCCAATAGCCCCTATTGTTATCACGTTATTAATAAAGAACGCCAATATAAAGTAAACAATAACCTAGCGCTAATAGCAAAAATGGTAAGATTAATAGTCTGATAAATAATTGTTTGCTCTCTTTTGGATCAGTCAATCCTGCTATAACCAGCGCACCACCGGAAGAAAACGGTGAATACCCAGTGAAAGTAGCAAACATAGTGATGATAGAGAACATCAAACCAGGATTATCCACGTGTAGGTTCGGTACAATTGGATAAAAAGTAGGCATTACGACCCCCATACTAGAAGCAAATACCGACATCATTGACGAAAATGCTGCAACTAAATAATAAATCACACCACCACCAATGCTACCATCAATACTGTTCAAATAGTTGGACAGCGCCGTCATCGCACCTGCTTTCGAAGCCAGCTCAGTCAACATCCCTAAACCACCGATCATGATGATGATTGACCAAGGAATGTTTTTCATTGCCTCATTTTCGTTGCCCAATTTGAGGACAAGTGCCAATACAATGCCTAAAAAAGAGAGAAACGTTGGATCCAACATTTTAGTCATTTTACTTAAAAAGAGTGACTGCGGGTTTAATGCTAATAGTACACTCGGCACGATAACCAGTAAAAAGATCAGCGCAACTAAAGCTAGGGTTCGTTTTTGCTGGTTATTTAATAATTTGGGTTGCTCTATCTGAGCTGATGTTACCTGATAGCCCTTTAGTAGAATATACCCAAAAATAAAAATTAAGGTATGAATCACAAAACTATTACGCCCTACTGTTAAAGCATACGCTTGCGACATTTCTACACTGTAACCCAATTTTTCAATTAAACCTTCCGTTACGCGCCCCCCTAACGTAAACGGATTAAACCCTCCGGCAACGGCGCCACTATAGATAATGATCGCCGCCAACAAGCGGCTCATATTAATTTTACTGGCAATTACCATCACCAGCGGTGACATAAAAGCAAAGGCTGCATAGTGTCCCGGCCCGATTCCGGCAAAAATCACCACCGTCACAAACAGAACAATGGGAATAAGAAACGGCTGATTACGTACGGCAAACACCATTTTTTCTGCGACCAACGAGAGCGTACCATTCGAAATCACAATCCCATAAAAGAAGGTGATAGATAGCAAAATAAAAAAAAGATTTAATCCCCATAAGCCGGAAACATCCTTAGCATTCAGCCCATAGATATAAGCCGCAATAAATGAAAAGACAATTGCAAAAATACCAATATTTATTTTAAAAAAATATCCCCCGGCAATCGATAACACAATAAAAAGTAAAATAATAACGTTAAAGCTTAACATATAAAAACTCCAGTTATATAACACGATATGCAACCGCACTTTGAAAGCAGTTGAGCTATTTTGGTTTATTCTGCGGTCACTATACTTTTGCGAACATACACTTCACCTTTCAAAATAATTCTGGCTGTTCTTGCCACAATCGATTTAGCCAAGCGATACTCGCTACCAGAACATGAAACCGCACTTTCAATTTCAATCCGCCCTGACGGATGACCAATCCAGATCAAATCGGTTTTGGCGGCAGCGCCGGATAATGCCTGATGAGCAATCGTCCCTGGAATCCGACAACAGGCGCCCAATGCCACGGTTCCGGTAACCGGATGTGTTTTGTGAACACCTTGCATAAACAGCAAGCGCGAAACAATATCAATCTCACTCTGTGCAACCGATTTGCCATCTCGTGTGGTATAAGTTGCCGAAGGGCTGACAATCGAGAAAAACGGTGCATACGGAATCTCTTGTGCCGAAAGTTGCCAATCGTCAATCAACCTCAATTGCTGCGCCACTTTGCCACGAATGCTCTCAATCAATGTCATTAGCCCTTTATTCGCTTCAATTTCTGATGGTGACTCAATGCCACTCAGCCCCAGTGACGTCGCAGCGATAAATACAGTAATATTGCCCGCATCAACCACCGATACCGGATAACTGACAGAATCAACTTCAATGTGATCGATTAATTTACCGCTAGGCAATAATTTACCGGTTGACTCGCCACCGCAATCTGCCCAATCAATCCCAACTTTGGCACCGCTGCCCGGAACACCGGAAATCTTATAATCCCCTTCAATACGCGCTTTATTGCCGATAACCGGAACTGATAACAGCAAAATTCGTCCGGTGTTGACCATATGTACCCGCACTTTGGTGATCGGCTCAATCGCTCTAACCAACCCGTTTTCAATCGCAAACGCTCCCACTGCAGAAGAGATATTGCCGCAATTGCCTTTATAATCAATAAAGGCCTTCGTCAGACTGACTTGTCCGAAAGTATAATCCACATCAGCATCTGCTCGGGTTGATGGTCCAATAATCGCCAATTTACTGGTCAACGAGTCCGCACCGCCCAAGCCATCGATCTGACGTATATCCGGACTACCAAAAATCGATAAAATAATGTTATCGCGTGTCGGCTGCTGCTTCGGCAGCTCACTCTCTAAAATAAAAATACCTTTGCTAGTACCGCCACGTACAATAGAAACGGTAAAACTGTCTAATTCCGGGTGCATATTATTCTCCTTTTATTGTTTTTAAGTAGTTAACCAAGCCGCCTGCTGCGATCATCTGCATAATGTTGTCCGGTAATTTGCTGCATTTAAAACGCGTATTACGGGTCAAATTTAATAATTCCCCTTTTTCCACATCAATACTCACCTGATCTCCTTCGGAAATCCCGTCCCAATCAGGACATTCAATTGCCGGAATCCCTAAGTTAATACAATTGCGATAAAAAATTCGCGCAAACGATTTGGCTACAACCACTTTTATACCCAGATATTTTAACGTCAACGGCGAAGTCTCACGACTCGAGCCGGACCCTAAATTATGGGCGGCAATAAAAATATCGCCTTCGCCGACTTGCTTCGCAAATGTTTCATGAACTGCCTGCATTGAATAAGCAGCGGCTTCTTCAATAGAAAGTTCCATATATTGCGGCGGTGAAATAATATCGGTGTTGATATTATCGCCAAAAACCCATGCCTTACCTTCAAATTCCATAGCTGCCCCCTTATAAAAACTCGCGCGGATCGGTCACTCTACCCGTAATCGCCGACGCTGCGACTGTTAACGGAGAACCCAGATAAATAAACGCTTCTTTGCTTCCCATGCGTCCGATAAAATTACGATTACTGGCTGAAATACACACTTCTTTCGGCGCCAATAAGCCCGAATGCAGCCCTACACAAACTCCACAGGTCGGCGCTAAAATTACTGCCCCTGCTTCGGCTAGCACAGATAAAACGCCTGCATCACTGGCGGCTTTCCAAATTTTCTTCGAACTTGGCGAAACCAATAAACGAATCCCCTTGGCTATTTTCTTGCCCTTTAACAGTTCAGCGGCTGCTACCAAATCACTCAGTCGCCCGCCGGTGCAAGAGCCTAAATACGCCTGATGAATTGGTGTATTCACATTCATCACCGCCGTCACATTATCGACTTCATGCGGACAAGCCACTTGTGGCAAAAGCTCAGCACTGTTGAAATGTAATTTTTGGCAGAATCGAGCATCGGCATCACTGTGATAAACCGAATAGCTGTCACGTTGAATCCCCAAAGAATCCAAATATGCAATGGTTTTATCATCCACTGGCATCAACCCGACTTTAGCGCCCATTTCGACCGCCATATTGGTAATCGCCATGCGCTGTTCGATCTCCATTTGGTCAAAAGTCTCGCCCACATATTCAACCGCTTTATACGTTGCTCCGGCGTGTCCGATGACGCCGATGGTTTTCAGCGAAATATCTTTTGCCATCACGCCAGGATTAAGCTGTCCGTCCCACCGCACTTGGATAGTTTCAGGCACTTTTAACCACGTTTGCCCGGTGGCTAAAATGCCCAGCATTTCGGTCGATCCCACTCCGCTGGCAAATGCGCCTAATGCGCCCCCCATACAGGTATGCGAGTCCGTTCCCAAAATCACGGTTCCCGGCAAAACGTGCCCATACTCCGCCATCACCTGATGACAAGGGCCTTCAAATTCATAATAATTGTCGATATTATTTTCTAACGACCAATCCCGGGTAAACTTAACAATTTCAGCCTGACGAATATTCGCCGGCGGCGTATAATGATCCGAAATCACAATCACGTTCTCACGATTTTTGATCTCTTGGGTCAATTCCGGCAATTTTTCCGCAATCTGAACCCTTGGTCCTAAAATATCATCCATCATGGAACGATCAACATCCACCCACACCACATCTCCGGCATTCACCACATCTCGATGTGCATTTTTTGCTAAGATTTTCTCTGATAATGTTTTGCCCATCTCAACACTCCTTCATTGGAAAAAAATCGAACTCTTGATACGTTCTCGCCCGACTCAATTGGCTAGAAACGGAATTTGGAATCAACTCATCAATCAATTTGACCGCACTTAACAATACGGGTAGATCTATATCCGTTTTAAAACCCATACGCTGCAACATATTCACCAAATCTTCAGTGGCGGAATTACCCGCTGCACCTGGTGCAAACGGACAGCCACCCAGCCCACCAGCCGCTGTTTCAAAATGGCGAACCCCACAGTCCAACGCGACCATAATATTCGCAAGTGCCATGCCATGAGTATTATGTAAGTGCAAGGTAAAACAGATTTGCGGATACGCCGAAATTAAGCCAGCCAGTATTGATCTCACTTGTGCCGGATTGGCAACACCAATGGTATCGCACAGCGTTACTGCCTTGATTCCACACTCTTGCACCGCACTTGAAATTAAAGCCTTAATACTTTCAAATGGCGTTTCACCGCTAAATGGGCAGCCAAATACCGTCGCCAACACTAAATGAATACTGACATCCGGATATTGCTGCACAATATTTTTCAGCTCTTGCAACGATTGCTGAGGCGTTCGATTGATATTCGCCTTGTTGTGTGCCTCACTAACTGAAACCACATAATTCACTTCACGAATTCCTGCGGCATATGCCAATTCCATACCTTTCAAATTTGGCACCAATGCCACCACATCAATTCCTTTTGATTTGGCTTTTTCCAAAGTAAATGTGGCGATTTCTGTGGCATCTCGCATCTGAGGTATCGCTTTTGGCGAAACAAACGAGGTTGCCTCAATACTGCGAATCCCACTTTGCAACAACGATGTGATAATTCGTTTTTTATCCTCCGTATCTATCCATAGCGAGATATTTTGAAACCCATCGCGAGGACAAACCTCACGAATAAATACCGTTTGATTTGAATGTTCAACCGCACTTTGCATCAGATGACCCCACTCTCTTTCAACTCGGACAAGACTTCAGGCGTATAACCCAATAGTGCTTGATAAATATCCGTATTGTGTTCCCCTAACAATGGAGCTGCGGTTCTGACCCCGGTTTGAGTCACTGAGAATTTTAAATGCGAGCCGGTCAACGTGGTTTTACCTGCTAAAGGATGCTCAATATCCACAAACATTTCCCGATCTTGCGCAATATGCGGATCATTGACAATTTGGTCGATGGTATTAATCGGTGCTGCAGGCACCCCTGCTGCCAACATGGCATTAATCACTTCTTCTGCTGGATATTGTTTTGTCCAATCCTCAACAAGTGGTTTAATTTCCGCATGATTTTTGACGCGATCCGGATTGGTTTTATAGCGTGAATTTTGGATCAAATCTTCACGTCCAATGACCTTACAGACCAAATGCCACAATTTATCATTCGCAGCGCCGATAACCAGCCAGCCGTCTTTCGCGGCAAAAGAGTCATAAGGATAGCAAGATTCATACCGGTTACCGATCCTCTCAGGCAAACGTCCTTCAACTAAATAAATTTGATTGATGATCTCCATACTGGCAACTACGGAATCTACCAAGGCAATATCGACTTTCTGCCCTTGTCCAGTACGAGTTTGATGATTCACTGCAGCCAACAGCCCAATGGCAAGTGAAAGACCTGCCAAAACATCGCCCATTGCAGTACCCGAACGGGTTGGCTCACCGCCTGGCCAACCCGTCGTACTCATTAATCCCCCGGTTGCTTGCGCAATAATGTCATAACCAGGACGCATCTTATTACGGCCTGTATGCCCAAAACCAGAAATCGCACCGTAAATAATACGCGGATTAACTGTTTTCAACTCTTCATAACCTAAACCTAATTTTTCCATCGTACCCGGACGGTAATTCTCCAACACAATATCGGCCTGTTTTACCATCTCAAGAAAGATATCACGCCCTTTACCCTTCAAATTCAACGTGATACCTTTTTTATTTCGGTTAAGATTCATGTAGTAAGAGCTTTCTCCGTTTTTCATCGGCGCAAACTGTCTGGAATCATCCCCGCTTCCCGGCTGTTCGATTTTAATCACCTCTGCGCCCATATCCGCCAACATCATGCTACAAAACGGTCCAGCCAACACACGGCTCAAATCCAATACTCGCAGCCCTTCTAATGCTCCTTTTTGCATACAACTACTCCTTGATAAGTTAAATAAATAAGCAGAAAAGAAAAAAATTTTCTTACCTTAAGAAGATGCGAAAATCGTGCCAAAAAAGGGTTACGTCGATTTAAACTTACAAAACGTGAAGATGATCACGTTTTTTATGCCAATAAGATTATTTTTCATGCAATCGAGAGATCGAAACACGGAAGGAAATAACAGATTTGTTACAGTAAAAATCAGATTTGTGATCAAAAGCCTAGAATCTGTTGATCTTTATTTATAATTTGAGCTATAGAAAAAGATCAACAGACCCTAAAGCAGTTTCAACAATTCCTCGAGTACCTTCGAAGCACTGATCGCTGACATACTGTCAGCACAAAGTGCAATTTGGTTTTTGCCGTAGCCGCCGATGAGTCTCGGATCGCTGGCGCCGTAGAGGGTGATGTTGGGTTTATCCAGTGCGGCGCTGAGGTGGGATAAACCGGTATCGACCGAGACCACCGCTTTCGCATGAGCGATTTTTGCGGCAATTTGCGACAGCGTGGTTTTCGGCAGCACCTGTACATAAGCAAAACCTTGTGCCAAACGCTCAGCTCGTAACCGCTCTTTGTTGTTGCCCCACGGCAGTTGAATTTGATAACCCGACGGGGCAAGCACGGTGATCAGCTCACGCCAAGCGCTTTCCGACCAATGTTTGTCATCTCGGGTCGTTGAGTGAATAAAAATCAAATACGGTGTCGTATGGTTGGCTGGGTTTAAAAAATGGTGGGCAATGCCATAGTCGCCCAGTGTCTTCGGCAGGCGATAGCCCAAACTTAATGCAAACAGTTGGCGAATCCGTTCGACCGCATGTTGTTGGTAACTGATGGCATGAGTTTTATCGTAGAAAAAGCTGGCAAGCGGTTCGCGGATCGAACGGCGATCATAGCCCAGTTTCACGCCGTGCGCTAAACGGGTAGCAAAAACCGCACTTTTGACCAACCCCTGCGCATCAATCACCGCATCGTATTGCTGTTGTTGCAACAAAGTGCGGTATTGCCGCCACTCTCGGCGTGTTTGTGCACTGAATGGCGTTTTACGCCAACGGCGCAAGGCTATCGGAATCACCTGATTCACCGCTGAATGCCAAGTGGGAATTTCTGCAAAACTCTCCTCGACCACCCAATCCAGCTGCAAATCCGCAACCGCACTTTGCGCATCCGTTAAGGCGGGCAAAGTGTGCAGAATATCCCCCATCGAGGAGGTTTTAATCAGGCAGATTTTCATATTTCGATTGTCCCTCTGCGCCCCTTGCTTAATGACTCAAATTATGCGGAAAGCAAGCACGGAAGTGCGGTTTGGTTAAAACGTTCTGGCAACGCCTGATTACAAATCAATAGATCAAACTGATTCAGCTCGCCAATATAAGCTTGCTGAATCTTATCGATTTTACTGTCGTCAAACACCAAAATATTCTGCTGTGATTTTTGTATCGCTCTGGCTTTCACTTTCGCTTCGGCAAAACTGAAACAGGTAACCCCTTTTTGATGGTGTACGCCGGCTGCGGAAATAAACGCTTTGCTCGGACACACTGCATCAAGCTCATTTTGCAACGTAATCGAATCCAGAAAAGAGTTATCCCGTGAATACCGTCCACCGCACAAAATCAAATTGCATTGACTTTTTTCCTGCAAAATCATAAAAGTATTAATAGAACAACAAAGTGCGGTGAAGTTAACCGAATCGTGAATCTGGGAAGCAATAAACGGAATCGTAGAACCACAGTCAAAAAAGACAACATCGCCTTCTTTCACTTGCTCTGCTGCGAGTTTTCCAATTTGCATTTTCTGAGCAATATTTTTGCTTTGTTGCTCAAAAATAAAATAACCGTTTTCATTAAAACGCTGTGGATCTTTAACAATATAACCGCCAAGCAGTACTAAAGTACCGGCATCGGTGCTGAGATCACGCCGAATTGTCATTTCAGAAACATTTAAAATGCCTGCGGCATCACGTAAATGAATCTTATCCATTTGTTTTAACAAGAATTCCAATTGTTGAATTCTAGCGCTTACTTTTGTATCCACAGCGGCTCCTGTTTCACATTAATAACCCGCTTGATTATCCTGCAATCCATGCGCAATAGCAATGCCGGAACTGGTTCCCAATCGATTGGCGCCGGCTTCAATCATCGCCAACGCCGTGGCAAAATCACGCACGCCGCCGGAGGCTTTCACCCCAATATCACGCCCGACAACACTACGCATCAACGCCACATCTTCAACCGTTGCGCCGCCTTTACTGAAACCGGTTGACGTTTTGACAAAAGCCACCTGAAGCTCACGGCAAATTTCACACAATCTGACTATCTCGTCACGGCTTAATAAACAAGTCTCCAAAATCACCTTCAATGGAACCTGTCCGCAAGCATTCAGCACTGCGTCAATATCAGCTTTCACCTTGTCCCACTGCGCGGATTTCACCCAGCCCACATTGATCACCATATCCACTTCCTGCGCCCCTGCCTTAATTGCTTCTGCTGCCTCAAAGGCTTTCACCGAACTCAGCGTCGCCCCCAACGGGAACCCGACCACTGTGCAAATTTTTACATTTGAATTTTCTAAAATCTGTTTAGCAAAAGGAATATGACCAGCATTGATACACACCGAATAAAATTCATTTGAAAGTGCTTCCTGGCACAGCAAACTGATTTCAGCTTCAGTCTTATCACAAGCAAGTGCGGTATGATCAATCATTTTTACGATATCTTTAGTTTCCATTTTTCTCTCCTATTGAATTTATACTTCATAACGAAGCAGTTTTTCATATGATATGCCAATTTAATTTAAAATCTGTGATCGGTGTAACTTTTTTAACATTTTTATTATTATAAACTAATTTTATTAATTAATGTTTTTATTTTAACAAAAAAAGGAGAGATTATGGATATTGCAGTTATTGGTTCAAACATGGTCGATTTGATTACCTATGTCGACCAAATGCCAAAAGCGGGGGAAACTTTGGAAGCGCCAACCTTTCAGATGGGTTGTGGCGGCAAAGGAGCAAATCAGGCCATTGCCGCAGCCCGCACTGGGGCAAGCGTAATGATGTTATCCAAAGTCGGTGATGATATTTTTGCGGAGAATACCCTGCGCAATTTTCAACAAAACGGGATTAACACGCAATATGTTGAAAAAGTCAGCGGTGTCTCTAGCGGTGTCGCGCCTATTTTTGTCGACTCCAGTTCACAAAACCGAATCTTGATTATCAAAGGCGCCAATGCTCACTTAAAACCGGAAGACATTGATCGCGCTGCCGCTGAATTGCAACAATGCAAATTAATTATTCTCCAGTTGGAAATTCCGCTGGAAACCGTGTATTACGCCATTGACTTTGCCCATCGGTACGGAATCCAAGTGATTTTAAATCCTGCTCCGGCGAGCAAAGCGCTTTCGCTTGAATACGCCTGTAAGTGTGATTTCTTTATGCCAAACGAAACCGAACTGGAAATCTTGACCGGTATGCCGGTTGCTAATATGGATCAGGTTCAAGCCGCCGCACACTTCTTACTGGAAAAAGGTTTGAAAAACCTGATTGTAACCTTAGGCGACAAAGGCTCGGTTTGGCTGTACGGTGATCAAATCGTGAAAGTGCCGCCTTGTAAAGTCAATGCCATCGATACCAGTGGTGCAGGCGACGCCTTTATCGGCTGTTTCGCGCAACACTATATTCACAGCGGAAACGTACTCGAGGCAATGCAGCAAGCCTCGTTATATGCGGCTTACAGCGTGACCGGCAAAGGAACTCAATCCTCTTATCCTGACCAAACACAATTTAATCTTTTTAAACAGGCGCAACAATAGGAGCCGTATCATGAAAAATATTATCCAAATGCCTGACGGCTATCTGAACAGAACCCCGCTGTTTCAATTCATTTTGCTCTCCTGCCTGTTCCCGCTATGGGGTGCAGCTGCCAGTCTCAATGATATTTTGATCACCCAGTTTAAAAGCGTATTCACCTTAAGCGATTTCGCCAGTGCGTTAGTGCAAAGCGCTTTTTATGGCGGCTATTTTCTGATCGCTATTCCCGCCTCACTTATCATTAAGAAAACCAGTTATAAAATCGCTATTTTAATTGGTCTGACCTTATATATAGGTGGCTGCCTGATGTTTTACCCGGCTTCGCATATGGCGACTTACACCATGTTTTTAGCGGCTATTTTTTCGATCGCCATTGGGTTAAGTTTCTTGGAAACTTCCGCCAATACTTACAGTTCAATGATCGGGCATAAAGATTATGCCACTTTGCGCTTAAATATCAGCCAAACTTTCTATCCTATCGGCGCTATTTTCGGTATTTTGTTGGGCAAATATCTAATCTTCCAAGAAGGAGCCAGCCTGCACGAACAAGTCGCTGCCATGACGCCGGAGCAGCTGCACGATTTTAAACTGGCGATGTTGCAACACACCTTACAGCCTTATAAGTATCTGATTTTTGTCTTAATTGCCGTTGCTTTTTTATTCTTAGTCACGCAATTTCCAAAATGTAAAACGGTTAATGAAGGCAAAAAACAAGATGTACACTTTATCGATACCTTAAAATATTTGCTGAAAAACAGTGCTTTCAAAAAAGGGATCTTGGCGCAATTCTTGTATGTCGGCATGCAAGTCGCAGTGTGGTCGTTCACCATCCGCTTGGCGCTGAATTTAAGCAATATGAATGAACGCGATGCCTCAGACTTTATGGTCTATAGCTTTATCGGCTTCTTCATCGGAAAATTCATTGCTAATTTCTTAATGACAAAATTCAAACCGAATTGGGTGCTAGTTTGGTATTCCGTATTAGGCGTCATCACCTTGGCTTACACCGCATTTGTGCCGGATTTCTCTGCGGTCTATGCGGCTATTTTTGCCAGCGCTTTATTTGGTCCTTGTTGGGCGACAATCTATGCTTCTGTGCTGGGCACGGTTGAACAAGAACACCGTGAAGTCGCAGGGGCGGTTGTGGTGATGTCGATTATCGGTGCCGCCGTCGTACCCGCCATTCACGGATTAGTCTCTGATTCCATCGGCTCAATTCAACATGCGTTTATTGTACCACTACTCTGCTTTGCCTATGTCGGTTACTATTTCTACGGCAAACGCAATGAAACGAAATAAGATTATGTGAGGAAAAAATGAAAACCACCATTCCTTTATATAGAGAGCTATTCAGTAGCGAGAAAAAAATACTCTTACAAAATAGCCAGATTACCGTCGAAGGTTTTAAGTATAACTCCGGTATCGAAGCGATAAAAATTAGTAACCAAAAAGGCTTTATCACCGTGCTGCCGTTCTACGGACAAATTATTTGGGATGCTTATTTCAATGGGCATAGCTTGAAGATGAAAAATATGTTTAGCGAACCCAAGTGCGGTACCGAAATTATTGATACTTACGGTTGCTTCAGTTTTCATTCGGGTTTAATCCGCAACGGTTGCCCTGCGCAGGAAGATAACCACCCTCTGCACGGTGAAATGCCCTGCGCCGCAATGGATAAAGCATGGCTGGAATTTGAAGATGACCATGTTGCGCTTTGCAGTGAATATGAATATGTCAAAGGTTTTGGCGATCATTATCTGGCGCAACCTAAAGTCATTCTTTATGCCGACAGCAGCCTGTTTGATATTCAAATGCAAGTCACCAACCTTGCCAGTGTCGAAATGCCGCTGCAATATATGTGCCACATGAATTACTGTTATGAACATGGCGCAAAATTCAGTCAAAATATCCCTGACACCGCGATAAAACTGCGCGAGTCTGTTCCAGCACATGTCAAACCAACTCCAAAATGGAGCGCATTCAATGAAAAAATCAAACAAGGCGAGTACCATTTGACTTGTTTAGATAATGATGAGTTATACAATCCGGAAATCGTCTTCTTCATGGACGATTTGCAGCAATATCAAGCAAATTTAGAATATCGTATGCAATCACCGGATGGGCATTGTTACCTGACTAAATTTTCATCTGAACACTTTAATTATGCCACCCGCTGGATTTTATATAATGCTGATCAGCAAGTCGGCGCCTTTGTCCTGCCGGCAACCTGCCGCCCTGAAGGCTATTTAGCCGCACAACGCAGTGGTACATTGATTATGCTTGCACCACATGAAAGCCGAATGTTCTCAGTCACCACCGGAATTGAATAAAGTGTCGCCGTATTAAACAAAAAAGGTTAAATCCGAAAAATGGATTTAACCCTTTTTTGTAAGATGGGTTTGGTAATCTTTTAACATTTAAGTCCATAAGATTTAAATTTGTCTAGCACCACTAACATTTCTTTATGTGAAAGAGTCGGCACATTATTTGTAATGTTTAATAGTATTGCATATTGTTTTGCTAATACCTCGACTTCATTTGCCAGCCATAGTGCTTTATCCAACGTTTCTTCCATACATACCACGCCATGGTGTTGTAATAAAATGGCTTTAGACAACTGAATACCTTTAGCTACAATCGCTGATAATTCCAAACTACCAAAAGTTGCATAAGGAAGACAAGGAATTGAATCACGCCCGCTTACAGCAACCATATAATGAATAGCCGGTATATCTTTATTTAGAATTGAAATAGCAGTGGAATACAAAGCATGATTATGAATAACTGCATTTAACTCTCGTCTGACTTCATAGCAAGCTAAATGAAAATGCCACTCACTCGATGGCTTTTTCCCTTCCTCGCTATAGCCATTATTATCAACAAATACTATTTGCTCTGGAGTTAAAACATCACAAGGAACACCACTCGGAGTAATTAACATTCCATTATTAAATCGGCAACTGATATTGCCAGATGTTCCTTGATTAAGCCCTAATCGATTCATCTCCCGATATATAAAGATTATTTTTTCTGCTAAATTTACTCTATCCATCATGAACCGCCTTCAGTTTCTTACCTGCTGTAAGTTGATTCAAACCTCTTTCTGATGCTTCATAAATACCATATTCTGTGATTAATCCGCCAGTGATTAATTCAGCCGGTGTAACATCAAATGCATAATTACCGCATTCTGTTCCTTTAGGTACAGTATTAACCCAACTCAGTTCATTATTTTTATCTATACCATAAACATGGGATTGCTCCTCTCCAGAACGCTCCTCAATCGGTATTTCTTTAATGCCGTTGTGGACGGTAAAATCAATTGATGGCGAAGGAAGAGCAACATAAAATGGAACATTATTATCCTTAGCCGCCAATGCTTTTAAATACGTCCCTATTTTATTACAAACATCTCCTCTGGCAGTTGTTCTATCCGTACCGACAATGCATAAATCAACCAACCCATGTTGCATTAAATGCCCACCAATATTATCTGCAATAAGCGTATGTGGTACGCCGTGAGCCCCTAGTTCAAATGCGGTCAATCCGCCTTGATTACGTGGACGCGTTTCATCGACCCAGACATGTACATTAATACCAGCCTCATGAGCCATATAGATAGGTGATAATGCAGTTCCCCAATCTACCGTTGCTAGCCAGCCCGCATTACAATGGGTCAAAATATTAATAATAGATTTATCTTGTTTCTTTTCTAAGATTCTTTCAATTTCTTTGAGTCCGTAACTGCCAATTACTTGACAAATTTCGACATCTTCATTGGCAATAATCTCAGCTAAAGCATAGGCTTTATTAACTCTCTGATCTTTTGGGATAACTTTTAAATTTGCAACACATCTATCTAATGCCCATTTCAAATTAATGGCTGTTGGTCGAGTATTCAATAGTAGCTTATACGATTTATCTATATTCCTATCAGAATAATCTGTATGCATTGCTATTGCCATTCCATATGCTGCCGTTACCCCTATCAATGGTGCTCCTCTCACATTCATATTTTTAATTGCATTTGCAACTTCTTCTATGGTAGATAATCTTAATATTTCGAATTTAAACGGTAGTTTTGTCTGATCAATAATCTCTATACTTCGCCCATCATTAGACAACCAAATCGTTCTATAATATTTACCATTAATTTTCATATTTAACCTCCCCATTAGAACTTCTGATATAATCAGAAACATCATAAATAGTATTAAATTTACTAGCATTTAACATTAGGTAACACCCAATATTTAAAGCATGGTGGCAACAATAAGCTCTCTCATTTTCATCGGAGATTGTTTTCAAATCAGCTACACCGGCAAACCCTATTACTCTTCTATTAATTTCCATCCCTGCATTTACTAGTGTATCAATAAAAACATTTCTAAAAAAATCATATTGAAGCTCTATAATTAGAGATTTTTTCATCGTTTTTTGTTGATAAATCTCATTTGGGTAGGCATCTCCTTCCTGTTTAGCATTCCATAATTGAGTAAATTCACTGACAAACTTATCCCATGTATCATTTATTTGTTCTAAAATCCACGTCTGATAATCTTTTAACTGATTTTTATTTTTAATATGAGCAGGTTGAGATGTATAAGACATAATAAGATTTCCAATATAATTACCAATATCAAAAGCCATTGGTCCCATAAAACCAAATTCCGGATCAATAATAATTGTTTTATCTTTAGTCACCATTATAGACCCCGTATGCAAATCCCCATGCAATAAAGCTTGTGCTTCCGTCATAAATTTATACTTATACTTCATTGCAATTCTTATCAATTCTTTATTTGACCAAATATGATATATATGTTCGTCTAATAAAGGTGTCGACCAATTATTTCTCTCTGCATCATAATACGGTTCAGTAAAAATCAGATCTTCAGTAATTTTACATAACTCATGATTCAATGAGAATTTAGAAGTAAGTTCTTTCTTATCTTTAGCATTTAGCCCTATATCTGATGTGAAAAATAAATTTCTTGCCAAAAAAGTTCCAATATCATTAGCTAGACTATCGAATTTCTTACCTTTTATCATTTCTTTCCTCAAAACAATATGTGGAGAAATATATTCCATTGCAAAAGTAGCCATAGATTCATCATAAAAATAAACATCAGGAACTAAACTTCTCCCGACATTTTCATATTCAAGTTTAAGTGTGTTATATTCAAAAAAAGCTCTTTGCAGCGATAATGCCCAGCTCTCTCCAGCCGCTCTTACATAGGGAATTGCCTGCTTGACAACTATAGTGGATTGAGAACCAGAAACAATAAACACAAGATTAATATTGCCATCACCTACTTCATCAACCTTCCAAGAACTAGGCTCACCACCCAGTATAATTTCTTTTGGTAATTTAGTTGATAAATATGCCGGTAATGAATCACTATTTAAAACACGATATGTAGACGGTATATAACTCATATGACAATCCTTCTAAAAATTAATTACTTGAAATCATCCAATCTTCTAATAAAACATCGGAAGATTTGAATTCAGGAATTTTTTCTATTAACTCATTAATATTTTTAATATTACTTTTATTAAGTATTTCCTGTGTAATTAATACTGGTGGTACTGTAACTTGAGCTTCTACAAATTCACCTTTCAAAAGTTTAGCTAAAGCGCGAACACTAACCTCCCCCATAATCGCCGGATTAGTTGCAACAGTTGCAACCCACGCACTATTTGGCTCTCTCATTGCTTGAATATCTGAATTAGAAATATCGGCGCTATATATTCTCACTTTGTTACCTAAGCCTGCTTCATCGACCGCAATCTTGATTCCTTTAGCAAATTCATCATATGGTGAAAAAGCAACTGTAATATCAGGGTTTGCTCTAAATACTGCGGCGGCTTGATCTGCAACTTGGTTAGGAATAGGATTATTCATTGTTCCAAATCGAGCAATCTCTTTAATATTCGGGTATTTTTCTTTAAATTTTGCAAAGACTTCATCACGACGATCTAGCGGTGGAATACCTGGAACATACACATAAGCAACTTTCCAACTATCTCCATTATCTTTAACCGCCTGAGATAAAGATAATCTTGCTATTTCATGGTCATCTTGATTAATTTGTGGAATATTCGGATTTTCAGCATTGACATCAAATGCAACAACCTTTATCCCATTTTTCACAGCTATTTCCGCTAAATCCTTTAGAGAATCGGTAAACCCATGCTGTAAAATAATGCCGTCATATCCTTTCATGATGACTTGCTCTAATTGGTTTCTCTGTAATGCCGCATCTTGCCGAGCATCATAGACATCAAGCTTCATACCTAAACTCTGGCTTTGCTTTTTAACACCATTTAAATACTGTTCTGGAAAGTCTCCTTGCGATAAATATCGAACATGGGCAATTTTAAATTTCTGATTCTGAAAATCAGATAATTCACTTGCTATCACCGTATTCAAACTGCCCATAGCAAATGCCGAAAAAACTAAACCAGATAATAACTTTTTCATATTGAACTCCTTTTTAAATTAAACTTAATTGTTTACTTTTTTAGACAACCCAAATGTAAACATCAACGCGAGAACCAACACAGCACCTTTAATAAAATCTTGTGTATAATAAGGCGTATTCATCATTGTTAATCCATTTAATAAAACCCCCACAAATAATGCACCTACGGCTGCCCCTAAAGCATTTGGACGAGCAGCACCTAATACTGCATATCCAATTAACGCGCCTGCTACACCATCCATCAATAATGAGCTTCCGGAACTAACATCACCGCGCCCTATTCTGGCAGCCAACAAAATACCACTTATAGAAGCATAAACTCCCGATAAAACGTAAGCCACATAACGATAAAAATGAACTTTAGCGCCAGCTAATCTAGCCGCTTGCTCATTAGAGCCAATTGCATACATCATTCTTCCATGCCGAGTTTTCTCTAAAAATAGATATGTAATAACAGCAAGGAATAACATAATCACGACCGGGACAGGAATAAGATCAAATATTCTTGCTCGACCTAAAAATAAGAATAGCTCCGAAAATACACCATCTGCACTAGTTCCATCTGCTAAGCTCATTCCGGTAGAAATAGAGCGACCTTGTGTTGGAATAAGCTGTAATCCCAATAATAGAAACATCATGCCTAATGTTGTCAATAAATCTGGAATTTTCATTTTTATGATTAAAAATGCATTAATTAACCCTACAATAATTCCAATGGAGATCGAAACGATCATAGCCGTAGTAGCGCCAGCATCTAATACGACCATTACATAACTCGATGCCATCATAGAAAAAGCAGCCGTAGACCCCACTGATAAATCAAATCCGTTTATTGCCAATGTCGCTGTAATTCCCAAAGCTAATATTGCAACAATAGAAACCGATTGAAGAATAATCATCATATTTAATGTACTCATAAACATAGGTTCTATTGCTGTGAATAATATAAGCATAATAAATAATAAAATTATTAGACCATATTTAATACTAAAACTTCTTACTTTTTCCATAAACCGCTCCTAAATTCACATATAAACTCAGTGATGAATATCTGATGCTATTTGCTCTATAATTAGAGACATATTGATATTATTAATATAATGCACTCCGATTAGATTATTATTGTTAAATACAATAATTCTATCTGCAATTTCCAAAGCTTCTTCTATATCTGTACATACTGCAATTGTGGTTCTTAAATGAGCTGTATCCCTTAAGAGTTTTCCTATTTCTCTTCTGGAACCAATATCAACTCCTTGAAAAGGCTCATTTAGTAAAAATACTTTACTTTCATGAATCATCCATCTGGCCATCATAACTTTTTGTTGGTTACCACCAGATAAATTTAGCAATAAATCTTGTTGATCTTCATATTTAACTTTTGTCTGCTTAAGAATGTCCCTAACATTATTCCTTTCTTTTTTTCGATTTAAAAATCCTAATTTATTTGAAAAATTTCTTAGAAAAGGTAGCGTAACATTATGTTCAATTGAAAAATCTGGAATAACTGCATTATTCCCTCTCTCTTCCTGAAGCATAAAGACACCTTTATCAATAGAATCTTTTGGACTATTAGGCTTCCAAATATTTCCTTCCAAAAAGATACTTCCTGCATATACTGTATCTATACCAAATAATGATTCAATTACTGTTCCACACCCTGAGGATAATAATCCTGTCAATGCAACAATTTCCCCTCTTTTGAAACAAATATTAAATGGCTCAGAATTCCCTCTTAATTGATAATTTTTAAGTTCCAAAATAGTCTCTTGCCCCTCACAATAAGTATGTTTGATATCTGCTACAGTATGACCAAGCATGGAATCCACTGCTTTTGAATAATCTAATGGCTGTTCAAAATTGCCAACAATACATCCCTCTCTTAGCGTTGCTATCCGATCTGCTAAAGTTCTAATATCTGACATACGGTGCGAAATATAAATAATGGCAACCCCTTCATGCTTCATGCGCTTAATTGCCTCAAATAACTTAACTGTTTCAGAATCTGATAAACTTGATGTCGGCTCATCTAAAATAAGCAGTTTAGGTTTTTTTGTTAATGCTCTAGCAATTGCCACTAATTGTTTATCGGCTTGGGATAGCTCGGCTACCTGCATATCCATCGGTAAATCTAATCCGACATAAGCTGCAATAGCCTGTGCTTCAGACTGTAATTTTTTGCTGTTAATAAATGTTTCAGAACCTGCTAGACACAACTTATCTAATAATAAATTTTCAGCGACTGTTAAACCCTGCACTACACCATCATTAATGATTTGATGAACAGTCAAAATACCCTCTCTAATCGCTTCATTCGGTGAGTGTATCCGGCATGGTTGACCATTTATCTTAATAACACCCGCATCTGCCTTATAAACTCCACTCAAAATTTTTACCAGTGTTGATTTTCCTGCCCCATTAGCTCCCATTAATGCTAAAACCGTTCCCCCTGCTATAGTTAAAGAAACATCATGTAAAACAGTATGTTCACCAAATTTTTTCTTGATCCCTTCTATCTCAATCCTATTCTCAGACATACCTCACCTCAAACTTACATTTGTTAACTAAGTATATTCTTTTGATAAGATACATTGTTACTATTGATAACTCAATGTGTACTTTTGTATAATTTGTGATCTAGGTAACAAATTTAACAATTTGTATAATCACAATAAAAAGGGAAGGTATGACTAAATTTTTTGTCTCAGACAAATTGAGACCGGCTGAAATTGCAATATCTTTAAGGTATAAAAGTAGTTAACAACAAGAATTATAGATAGAATAGGGTACATACCTACCTATCAAGTAAATGGAAGAAGAAATGACGGCCTACAAGAAAACGCTTAAAATCGATCCTATACTAAATGCCGCATGGCTGTACTACCAAGAAGGAATGAACCAATCCGACGTTGCGGATAAAATGAATGTATCTCGTTTAACTATCAATAAATACTTACTACAAGCTAGAGAGAGAGGAATTATTAAGATAGAACTTAATTTTGATGATTACCTGAATGATTATTCTGCAATTAATATCAAAAATAAATTTAAGTTAAATAATGTATTAATTGTTCCCGATGTTCATTCCTCTATCATGCCATCTAAGGAGTTCCGTCAACACATGGCTAATGCTGGAGCTGCCTATTTATCTGATATTATAGAAGATAATGACTTTTTAGGTGTTGCTTGGGGCAGAACTATACATATGCTAGGAAACTATATTGCTCCCAAAAGACTGAATAATGTCAATGTAATACAGATGCTCGGTTCAATTTTGCCGCAGCCTGATTTCACAACAATAGAATCATCAACTAAAATTGCTCAAAAATTATCCGCAAAATGCGTATCATTACACGTTCCTGCCATCGTTTCCAATCCTCAATTAGCAACAGAATTAATGAGTGAACCAGTTATTCAACATAGTTTTTCTTTATTAGAAAAATGCAATAAAGCCTTAATTGTCGTTGGGAATACCCAGGATTCGAATCCATTAATCAGCAGTGGTGTATTATCTAAAAAAGAGATGGAAATTTTTAGAGATCTCGGAGCTGTTGGTGTTTTATGTGGTAGATTTTATGACATAAACGGACAAGCAATTAAATATGAGAATGTAGATAACCGCTTACTTGGCATTAGTTTAGAAAAATTACAAAAAATAGAAACTAAAATATTTTTAAGTGCCGGCCCATCAAATTTTGATGCGCTGATTGGTGCTATTAAAGGAAATTTCATTACAGATTTAATCATTGATGAAGATACTGCAAAATTACTGATAAATTACTCCCTTTAATTAAATTATTCCCTAATATCAATAAGCTATAATAATTAGATTAGTATTAGGGAGTTTTATCTTTAGTTACAAATTCACCATTTCTACTCCAGCAGCATACATTGCGCATCGCTCAATATCAGTAAAGTGTGCAAAAGCTAACCCATTGATGGGTTTTGATCAGGCAAATTTTCATGCTATTTCCTATTAACTCAAAAGTGCGGTCAATTTCCCCACCACCAATTCCGGTTGAATATCAATCAAACTTTGGTGATAGCCTTCGGTGCTGTCGTTGCCTTTGCGTACTTTGATTAAACCGCCGTCGATTAAGCGGATAATTTCCACCTTGTCGCTGAGTGGTGGGGTGTATTGCGGGCTGGTCGGGCCGTAGAGTGCGACCAGTGGGCGTTGCAAGGCGGCGGCGATGTGCATTAAGCCAGAGTCGTTGCTGACCACGGCGGTGCAGCAGGAAATCAGGTCAATCGCTTCTTCCAACTGGGTTTGTCCGGCAAGGTTGATGCAATAACGCTGCAGTGCAGTCGGCAGGCTGTTGCGGATCTGTTCGGCGACGGCATCATCTTTGCCGGAGCCGAAAATATGGATTTGGTAGCCCTGTGCGATCAGCAATTCTGCTAGTTTGGCGTAATGGTAATGCGGCCAGCGTTTTGCCGGACCAAATTCCGCCCCCGGACAAAAACCGATAATCGGGCGATGTTCGGCAAGTGCGGTCTGCTGCTCAAATTTTGCCTTAGTTTTAGCAATCTGTGCGCTGTCCACTTGCAAATAAGGATAAGGAATCGGCAATTGGTCTGCCGTCGGAACCGCACTTTTGTCAAAAGCAAGTGCGGTATAACGCTGCACCATTAACGGATAATCCTGTTTGTTGTTGCGCAAGTCATTCAACAGAAAATAGCGGCTTTCGCCTTTCCAACCACGTCGTTGCGCAATCTTGGCAAACAATGGAATAAACGCCGATTTAAGCGAATTAGGCAGGATAATCGCCTGATCATATCGATTGCGCAGTGATTTGCCCAAACGGTAACGCTCGCCTAGGGCAAAACTGCCGTGTCCGATCGGCATCGCAATCGCTTGATTCACTTCCGGCATTCTCGCCAACAGCGGGCGGCACCAATTGGGCGCCATCACATCAATCACGCAGTCGGGATCACGCTGTTTCAACACTTGATACAAGCTGTGCGACATCATCATATCGCCGACCCAAGACGGGCCAATGACCAAAATTCTCATTGCGAGTTTTCCAATTCTGTTTTATTCGTTACTTTTTGTTTAACCACGCCATATATTCCGCCACCCCTTCGGCAACGGTTTTGAACGGTTTGTCATAACCGGTGGCACGCAGATTGGCCAAATCCGCTTGAGTATATTCCTGATAGCGGCTTTTCAGGTGATCCGGGAACGGAATGGTTTCAATCTGTCCGGTTTGGTGGAATGCCAGCACCGCTTTGGCGACGGCTTCAAACGATTCCGCCTTGCCGGTGCCACAGTTATAAATGCCGGAAACACCGTTCTGCCAGCACCAGATATTCACTTGTGCTACATCGCCGACATACACAAAATCACGGCGGAAATGCTCACTGCCGGCAAACAATTTCGGATTTTCGCCTTTCAAAATTTGATTATTCAGATGAAACGCCACACTCGCCATGCTGCCTTTGTGGTTTTCGCGTGGGCCGTACACATTGAAATAACGGAAGCCGCACACCGGCGATTCCGCTTCCGGCAGGATCTCGCGCACATATTGGTCGAACAGGAATTTGGAATAGCCGTACACATTCAACGGGCCTTCAAATTGGCGCGCTTCTTTGAATTCGGTTTTGTCGCCGTAGGTCGCGGCAGAAGATGCATATAAAAATGGAATACGGCGATCCAAGCAGTAATGCAACAGCTCTTTGGAATATTCATAGTTGTTGCTCATCACATATTTGCCGTTCCACTCGGTAGTGGCGGAACACGCCCCTTCGTGAAACACCGCCTCAATCTCGCCAAATTCATCGCCGGCGATAATCGAGCCGATAAAATCTTCTTTATCGCAGTAATCGGCAATATCCAAATCCACCAAATTGGCGAATTTGGTGCCGTCGGTTAAATTGTCGACCACCAAAATATCTTTACGCCCGATTGCGTTTAATGCCTTGATAATGTTACTGCCGATAAACCCTGCGCCGCCTGTTACGATAATCATATTCCCCTGCCTTTTGCGATGTTTTACATGAATTCGGTCTATTGTAATAGAAATTAAAAGGTGATTACAGTGAAACCATTTTTATTAGGAAAGAATCTGCTTATAATGGTGCTTGAAAAATGTACAGGAAATAAGATTTTTTCGGTAAATAATGAGCATAATAGAGACTTGTTATCGTCCTAATTCATCTATTATTAAAATTACTATTTTTATGCGAAATAATCTCGTTTAATACTTAAGGATCGAATTATGCAACAATTGAACACTCAAAATCTCATCATCGGCTTTGGCAAAGCCGGAAAAACCCTAGCTGCTGACCTGGCAAAACACGGACAGCAAGTGATTCTGGCTGAGGCCAGTGAGCAAATGTATGGCGGAACCTGCATCAACATCGGCTGCATTCCATCTAAAAAGCTATTGGTTGAAGGTGAACAAAATGCAGCTATCGCTGATAAAAATCATGTTTTTCAACAGGCTATGCAAGCGAAAAATAGTCTGGTCACCAAATTACGCGCAGCGAATTTTAGCAAACTCGATGCGCTGGACAACGTGCAAATCATCACTGCCAAAGCACGTTTTGAAGATCAAAATACGGTGCTCCTCAGTGGACGTGACGGCGAATTCCGTGTCACTGCCGAGCGTATTTTTATCAATACCGGGAGCCTGCCCGTTGAACTGAATATTCCCGGCGCAGACGGAAAACAGATCTATAACAGCACCGGGATTTTATCTTTGAATACTCACCCGAAACGTTTAGTGATTATCGGTTGTGGTTATATCTCGCTGGAATTTGCTTTTATGTATCACCAATTCGGTGCTAAGGTAACGATTATTGACAGTGGAAATACGTTCCTGCCACGGGAAGATCGTGATATTGCCGATGAAATGACGCGCGTGTTGCAAGCTCGAGGTGTTGACATTATCTTGGGTGCTGATGTGAAACGCTTTGAACAACATTCAAACAAAACTCAAGTCATCACTTCTCAAGGTACTTTCAGTGCAGATGCCGTTTTGCTTGCGGTTGGTCGCCGTCCAAACACTGACGGGCTGGCGTTGGAAAATGCCGGGATTGGGCTGACAGAACGTGGATTTATCAAAATCAACTCACAGCTGCAAGCAGCGCCGCATATTTGGGCAATGGGCGATGTAGCCGGCAGTCCGCAGTTTACCTATATTTCCCTTGATGACTACCGTATTGTACGCGAACAGTTATTAGGCGAAGGAAAACGCAATACCCAAGATCGACCGCACTTTCCAACCACCGTGTTCACCGAACCACCACTGGCACAAATTGGTATGACAGAGAGCCAAGCTGCTAAGAGCGGAAGACCTTATCGTGTTGCCACCCTGCGTGCAGAGGCAATTCCAAAGGCTAAAATATTAAATCAAACCGATGGCTTATTAAAAGCGATTATTGATAGCGACAATAATCAAATTTTGGGTGTTACCCTATTTTGTGCGGAAGCCCATGAAATCATCAACCTATTCAAAATGGCAATGGATCATCACATTCCGGCTGATTACCTGAAAAATCAGATTTTTACTCATCCAACTATTTCCGAAGGATTAAATGACTTATTTGCCTGACCGCACTTTGATCTTAAAAATCTTACGGTTATCTTAGGGGCTGCTTTATCCCTATCAAAGATAAAAATGGGCTAATATCCCTATTAGCCCACCAATAATAACGATTAAATAATCCTTGAAAACTGCTGGCGTTTAGCCAGCTGGCGTGAGTAAGTGTCGAAGCACAAACAGATATTGCGGATCAGTAACCGCCCTTTGGCAGAAACGGTTAGGGCGGTATCACCGAGAGTGAGCAGGCCGTCTTCTGCCAATGGTTTTAACAGTGCCAAATCTTCGGCAAAATGGGTTTTGAAATCAATGCCATATTGCTGTTCCAATGGCGCATAATCTAATTTGAAATTGCAAATTAGTGCTTTGATCACATCACGGCGCAAGCAATCTTCTTGGCTCATGACGAAACCTTTGTGCAGCGCATTGCCGTGATCTTCCACATCTGCATAATACTGCTTCAACTCTTTTTGGTTTTGAGCATAGTGATCGCCCATTAAGCTGATGGCAGACACGCCCAAACCGAGCAAATCAGCTTCTTCTTGGGTGGTGTAACCTTGGAAATTGCGGTGCAGCACACCGTTTTGCTGTGCAATCGCCAGTTCATCGTCCGGTTTGGCAAAGTGATCCATGCCGATAAAACGGTAGCCTGCACCGGTCAGGGTTTCGATGGTTTTTTGCAAAATCGTCAACTTGCTGGTCGGCGGCGGCAACGTCGCATCTTTGATTTTATGCTGTCCGGCAAAACGAGACGGCAAATGTGCGTAGTTAAACACGCTCATGCGATCCGGATTCAGCTCACTGACCCGTTGCAAAGTTGCCATAAAGCTCTCCACCGTTTGGAACGGCAGACCGTAGATCAAATCAATATTAGTCGAAGTGAACCCCAATTCACGGGCTTTTTCCATCAGTGAAAAAATAAATGCTTCATCTTGAATCCGGTTGATTGCCGTCTGCACGTCTTTATTAAAATCCTGAATCCCCATGCTGATGCGGTTGAAACCGATGTGACGCAGATGATCGAGCATCGACAGCTCGATTTCACGTGGATCCATCTCAATGCTGATTTCCGCAGCCGGATCAACCCGGAAATGATCACGCAGCATTTGCATTAAACGCGCAGATTGCTGTTCGCTTAAATAGGTCGGGGTGCCACCACCCCAATGTATTTGAGTGACGTTGCGCTGGGTAAACAATTTAGCGCGCTGCTGTACCTCTTTTTCCAGATAATCCAAATAGATATCCGCTTTGTGCTGATGACGGGTAATAATTTTGTTACAGGCGCAAAAATAGCAGAGCTTGTGGCAGAACGGAATATGCACATACAACGACAGCGGGCGATCAGGATAGCGTTGGCTGGCTTGCAAAAAATCCTGCTCGGTATAGTCGTCGCTAAACTCAAGTGCGGTCGGATAAGAAGTGTAGCGTGGCCCGGATTGGTTATATTTCTGGATTAGATTGAGATCCCATTCAATTTCTGACATTATTTTTCCTGTTATTTATTTCAATATCACTCAACAATTGGCGCAATTCCAATTTGATTTTTTGTTCGAGTTCGGCTTCGGCGCTTTCACGGGTTAAATCCAAACGCATCCGCTGATTTTTCGGCAAAGCACGACGCGCCTCATGAGTCGGCATCTCCATCACCGTCTGATAAAGCTGCTGCATCGCACTGTATTTGTCCAAAGCCTGCGGTTGCAACCCCGGCAATAGCGCATTTAGGCGCAAAACCCCTTCGGATAAATTACAATCATCGTTTAACATTGCTTTGGCGATAATTTGCACGCTGTCAAAGGTAAAATCATGCCGTTTTTGTCGTGCGGCGGCGATTTTTTGTTTTTGACGGCGCAATGCCAGCAACAGCCATGTCGCATAACTTGCCAATCCCACCACAATCACAACGGCGACAAGGCTTAAAACAATCGTCCAGTTCATCCGTTAAAACTCACTCATTAACGAAACTTATTGATATCAATCGTATTAAAAGTGCGGTATAGCGCATCTTCACTATTTTCATCTTCGTCTTCTTCATTCAGCCCCAGCTCTTGCATCAGCTGTTCAATCCGGCGCAAGCAGTCGTCGACAAATTGCTGATCTTCGGCAGAAAGGGTTTTGCCAGCATCCAATTGATCCAACAATTCATTCAAACATTCGTTGTTTTCCAACTGTTCCAGTTCTAACATCGGGTCAATTTTCTTGATTTCCGTTGGTTCAGGTTTGATCGGGGTGATCACTTTGCCTTTCTCCGGTTTATTCACCATTTCGATCATCAACGGAATTTTTTTGCGGCTGCCGACGCGTGGATCAGCCTTGACCACACTTTGCTTATTGCTGTTTTTATCGGCAGCACTATGACGAGAACCGGCATCAAGCCCTTTGTGTTTCTTCTTACGCTTTTCTTCTCGTGCCTGCACGTCCAGTTCATAACGGGTCGGTTTGCGGCCTTTTTTGCTTTTGACATTTGCCATCGGCGGCGCTTTGTCGGTTCTGCGCACCGGCATAACATCGCTGATTTTGCGGGTTTTCTTTTGGCGAGCCATAATTTTCTCTTAGATTGGCGAATAATTTAAGCCAGGATTGTATCATTCAACACGATTTTTCACACGGAATTAAAGCGAATAAATGCAGAAATTGTCGCGAACTATTGATTGGAGAAAAAGACGTAAAACCGCACTTGACCTGCCGAAAACAGCGGAAAAGTGCGGTTGGTTGTCACAGTGTGGTGAGGTTACAATAAAATACTGCCGATACAAGCGATGGTAAAGCCGACAAAGCCGATTAAGGTTTCCATCACTGTCCATGTTTTCAAGGTGGTTTTGGTGTCCATCTCCAAGAAACGGCTGACCAACCAGAAACCGGAGTCGTTAACATGCGAGAATGCCGTCGCGCCGGAAGCAATCGCGATCACGATAAAACAGAGATCGAATGCGCTTAAGCCGGTGGTCGCCGCCACAGTCGGCGCAATCAATGCGGAAGCGGTGGTCAGAGCAACGGTTGCCGAACCTTGTGCCACACGCAATGCCAGCGAGATGATAAATGCCGCCACAATCACCGGCATCCCGGTATCCGACAACATGCCAGCCAAGACATCGCCGATGCCACTGGCGCGCAATACGCCGCCGAACATGCCGCCTGCGCCGGTCACCAAAATAATCGCACAAATCGGACCCAGTGCATTGTCACAAATTTTCTCGATTTGCTCATAGCTGCGCTGTCCTTTTAACATCACAATCGCACACAGCAGGGTGATTAATAAAGCGATCGGCGTTTTGCCGAAGAAACGCAAGGTTTGCACCCACATTTCTGAACCGTCCACCACTTTTGACACACTTAAGGTGTTCAATACGGTATCCAACATGATTAACAGCAACGGTAACAACAAAATGCTCAATACTTTGCGGAAACTTGGCGGATTTTGCGTGACGGTTTCACTGATGGCATTGGCATTTAAGAACGCTTTCGGCAGATCCAAATGCATTTT
The DNA here is from genome assembly GCF_004342725.1 of Testudinibacter aquarius. Taxonomy (GTDB): domain Bacteria; phylum Pseudomonadota; class Gammaproteobacteria; order Enterobacterales; family Pasteurellaceae; genus Chelonobacter; species Chelonobacter aquarius. Next base: position 200,415 of record NZ_SMCP01000003.1, read on the forward strand.
TTTGCCCAAAAATGTCCCGTACAAATAGGCCGCAATATACCAAGTCGGGATCGCACACACCAAACCAACAATCACTAACAGACCAATATTCGCCCCCAGTAAGTCACCGGACGCAACCGGGCCTGGATGCGGCGGCAGAAATGCGTGCATCACCGCAAATGCCCCGGCAGCCGGAAATGCATAGCGGAACAGCGAGCCGCCAAACTGTTTTGCCACGCTGAAGATAATCGGCAACATTACCACCAAACCGGCATCGAAGAAGATCGGAAAGCCGAACAACAATGAGGCGATACCCAACGCAAGCGGCGCTCTTTTCTCACCGAATTTATTGATCAACGTGTCTGCCAACACTTTGGCACCCCCGGTGATCTCCAATAAGCGCCCGATCATCGCCCCTAAACCAACCAACAATGCAACCGATGCCAGAGTGCTGCCGAAACCGCCGAGCAGTGTCGGCAGAATTTTATCCACCGGAATTCCCGTGGCAACGGCAGTCAGCAAACTGACTATCAACAGTGCGACAAAGGCGTGAACTTTGAATTTGATGATCATCACCAGCAACAACAAAATGGCGACCAGCAAGGTTAAAATTAACATAGTAAGATCCTTTTAAAAGTGCGGTTAAACTGCCGCTAACATCCTGCCATCCAAGAAGCAGATGGCCCCTCTGCTCAATAACGTTACCGATAACATACTTTTTATTATTTTAGCGGTAAAGGGATATTTGTGATGAAAATGTAAAATTGAGATCTAGCTCAAATAATCTAGGAGATAAAGGTATAGTCAAGTTTATTGTTATCAATAAATTCGTGATCAAGATCACTATATTAATTGTTATCGGTAACTATTTTTCCTATTTTAGGCTATGTTACTACCTAAATCGTAGCCGTTTCAGGAGAACACAATGACATCGACAAAAGGAAAAAGTTTTATTCTAATGGGGGTTTCCAGCACCGGCAAAACCTCTGTCGGCACCGCACTTGCTCATCGGCTGGGGATCAAGTTGATCGACGGTGATGATTTACACCCACGTGCCAATATCCTCAAAATGGGATCAGGACAACCGTTAAATGATGATGATCGCGCCCCTTGGTTAGAACGCATTCGCGATGCGGCGTTTAGTTTGGAGCAGAAAAGCGAAATCGGGATTATCGTCTGTTCTGCGTTGAAAAGGCAGTATCGTGATCTCATCCGCGACGGCAATCAGCATATCAAGTTCTTGTTTTTGGAAGGAGATTTCGAGTTGGTGTTAGCCAGAATGAAACAGCGTAAAGGGCATTATATGAAAGTGGATATGCTGAAAAGTCAGTTTGATACGTTGGAAGTGCCGCAACAAGACGAACCTGACGTGCTGCATATTGATATTGACGGCTCGTTTGAGGAAGTGGTGGAACGCTGTATCACTGCATTAAAACCGCACTTATAGCATTAACAACACAAAAGTGCGGTTCGAGATCGCTCCCCAACCGCACTTCTACTTTTTAGTACAACTTTTTACTACCGGTTCATGCTACAGCGCACCAAATTCACCACGATTAAACGCATTGAATTTTTCGACCAACTCGGCACGGGTGTTCATCACAAACGGGCCGTGCGCCGCAATCGGTTCATCAATCGGCACACCGCTGAGCAGCAGCAGTTTGACGGCTTCATCACCAGCTTGCAAACTGATTTCGCCGGCTTCTTGCTTGAAAGTCACCAACTCGGTCGGGCGAGCTACTTTATCGTTGTTAATCAACGCATTGCCACGCAACGCCACTAACATCAGATTGTGTTCCGCCGGAATTGTCAGCACAGTTTTTCCGTTTGGATTGAGGTCAATTTCCCACATATTCAACTCGGTAAACGTGTGCGCTGCGCCTTTGTTACCGTCGTAGTTCCCTGCGATCACCCGCAAACTGCCGGCACTCTTTGTCGACTCAGAATCCGCCAACTCACACACCGGAATCTTGGCCGCCGGAATGCTTTGATAACCCGCAGCAGCATTTTTATCTTTCGCCGGCAGATTGACCCACAATTGCACCATCTCAAACACACCACCCTCACGGCTGAAGCGCTCACTATGAAACTCTTGATGCACAATGCCCCGACCTGCGGTCATCCATTGCACATCGCCGGTGCCGATCACTCCGCCATTACCGGCGCTGTCACGGTGTTCCACTTCCCCTTGCAGCGCAATAGTCACGGTTTCAAAGCCGGCATGCGGATGTGAACCGACGCCGCGTGGATTAGCCTCATTTGGCGCAAACCGTTGTGGCATGGCATAATCCAACATCAAAAACGGGCTGGTAAATTTGTCGTCCGCCATATGTGAAAACAGCGGAGAAACATAAAAGCCATCGCCAACCCAGTGTTTGCTCGGGGCTGAATAAATTTTGTTAATAGTACGCATCGTGTTTTCCTTTGTTATTCATTAATTTGTCATCATACCACTGCGTTGCGCTTGGCGCAGTTTCAGCGGTGTTACGTCATTGCCGAGCGGATCGACCACCGTCACGCTGGCAAGTGAATTATTGACTTGTCCGCGAATCGCCATGAGATAGCGTTGTCTCAAGCGATCACGCTCATTTAATTCCTCCACTGAAAGTGCGGTCAGCTTGGCTTTACGCGCCAGTTCATTAATTCGGTTCAGTTCAGGAATACGCATATTGTCCTCCTTCTGTTATCCAGATTGCTGAATTGATGGGTGCAGTTTATAATCGTTGCGAAATGTGAACAAGATACAAAAATCAAACTTAAGGTTGCATAAATGGAACGAATTGATCTGAATGATATGCGCTTCTTTGTCGCGACGGTGCAAGCAGGCAGTTTGAGCCGTGCAGCAGAGCAACTGAATCTGCCCAAATCCCGTTTAAGCCGCCGTTTGACCGAATTGGAAACCGCACTGGGTAGTAAACTGCTGGATCGCGGGCGCAACGGCGTGCGTTTAAATGAACTCGGCGAACCGTTTTACCGCCATGCGATCATGATGTTGGAATGCGCCGACAATGCGGTCAACAGCGTGGCACAAAGCCTGAGTACACCACGCGGATTGCTGCGCATATCGCTGTCGAGCGAAGTGTTGCGCCACTGTATCACACCGCACTTGGGGCAATATCTCCGCCGCTATCCTGAGGTGTCGTTGGATATTCATATGGAAAATCGCCGAATCAATATGATTCAAGATGGGATTGATATTGCACTGCGCGTCGGCTCGCCCGAACAAGAGGATTTGGTCGCGAAGAAGGTGGGCGAGATGACATTAGGACTGTACGCCTCTGCCGACTATCTGCGCCAAAACGGCACGCCGCAGACCCCGGATAAATTGGCACAACATACTTTGCTGCATAAGAGTGACGGACGTGAATGGCTATTCCATCAACACGGAAAAAGTGAAAAAATTAGCGCCAGCAAACGAGTCAATGCCAACGATGCCGGACTGTTGGCTGAGTTGGTGAACGACAATATCGGGATTGCGCTGCTGCCGGAAGTCGGTAGTTTGATCAATCCAAGCTGGATCAAGCTATTGCCCGATTGGACTCTCGACCCGGTGCCACTGTATGCGATTTATTACAAAAATCGGGGTTTTGTGCCAACCGTCAGAAGTTTTGTCGAGTTCGTAGCAGAATGCTTGTTGGTGACCTGAAAAGTATGATGGTGATCTGAAAAATATGCTGTTGAAAAACGCAAGAGGAATAAGGTAAAAAATAACCAGCATACTTTCCAGAACTACCGCATTTTTTAGGCCGCGTGAAGGCAGAAACCGCTGCGCTTGTTCTGCCCTGCAAAAATCTGCCTTACGTGTTAAAACCCTTAGAAATACTCGCGTAATGCTTCGGCAGCCTCCTCATCGCCCTGGGCGGCAGCCTGTTCGAAATAGGATTTGGCGCGGGCGTAGTCTTTTTTGATCCCTTTTCCGTTGTAATACATGGCCCCGAGACCAAATTGTGCTTTGGCAAATCCTTGTGCAGCGGCCTGTTCATAATAAGATTTGGCACGGGCGTAGTCTTTTTTGATTCCTAGTCCATTTTCATAGATGAACCCGAGATAGTTGTGTGCGTCGGCATTTCCCTGTGCAGCAGCCTGTTCGTAATAGAATTTGGCGCGCGCGTAGTCTGTTTTGCCCCCTAGTCCTTGTTGGTACATGTACCCGAGATTGTTTTGTGCCTCGTCATATCCTTGTTCAGCGGCTTGTTCATAATAGAATTTGGCGAGGTCGTAGTCGCCATTTCTTTGGGCAGAAAGACCTTGCTCTGTGATTTCCTCTGGCGTGGCGGCGGCTGCAGGCAGGGCGGCAAAGAACAGGCTAAGTGCGGTCATGAATATAGCGCACAGACGTGCGAATCGCTGTGGGGGGTTTAATAACATGCTATCTCCTTTGTGAAGTTGAGAGTAAATTACCTGTTGGCTCAATTTCCAATCGTCTGTTGGGTAATATAATACTACTGATAGCGCAAGTTTGTAACTTGTGCTGAAAAAATAATTACAATTCTTAGATTTTACTTATAAATCAAATAGAAAAAAGGTACAGATTGTAAACTTACGCCATCGGGCCGTCCGCCTAATCGCAACCCAATCACTGTGCAAATTTTTACATCCTCCCTTGCAACAACACCTTCACCAGTGAAATATGACCGGCATTGATACACACCGAATAAAATCTATTTGAACTAGGAATAAAACGGGGATTCAAAATTTCCCCTCGCCTTAACAAAAATTTTATGCTGTAATAATTCCCTCTCTTTCTCATAGTATTAAGGTTTAATCTATGACTCTCAGTGGCTTATTTCTTGGGCTGATTTTCGGCTTTGTGTTACAGCGTGGGCGCTTTTGCCTGACGTCTGCTTTTCGTGATTTGCCTGCGGCAAAAATCCACCCTTTTCTAATTGTTGTGTTGATTGCAGTCAGTTTGCAGTCGATTGCACTGTTTTCATTACAAAGTGTTGGTGTTTTGACGCTGCCTAGCGACAGTTTGCCGCTGTTGGCAACGTTGATCGGTGGGCTGCTGTTTGGTGTCGGTATGACATTTTCGGGGTGTTGCGCCACCGGTGGCTGGTATCGCAGTGGTGAAGGCAAGATTAATAACTGGTTCACCGTGCTGATTTTTGCGTTGACGATGGCAGCCGCGCAGGGAGGCGTGCTGAAAGCCTGGTTTAGACCGCTGCTGGCAGATCCGCCGGAGTATGGCAATATCGACCAAACCTTAAATATTTCACCTTGGATTTTGGTTGCGCTGTTGGTCGCCGCCACCGCACTTGTGAGTTACCGCTGGCTAAAAAGCTCAACCTCTCTACCCAAAACAACCACAAAGTGCGGTTCAAACTCCTTTTTATTAAAACCCTATCGTAATCCAATACTACTCGGCGCTTTGCTTGGCGCAATCGGTATCGCCGCTTGGCTGCTGAGTGCGCCAACCGGACGCAATTTTGGTTTGGGGATCAGCGTGCCATCTGCCAATCTGATTCAATATCTGGTCACCGGGCAAAGCCGTTACCTAAATTGGGGAACCTATCTGGTGATCGGCATTCCGCTTGGCGCATTGCTGACAGCAAAACTCAGTGGCGAGTTGTGCCTGCGTTCGCCAGCACCCGCTCAATTAGCAAAAAGTGCGGTCGGCGGCTTCTTGATGGGCATTGGTGCTGCACTGTCCGGTGGCTGCACCATTGCCAACACCTTAGTCGCAACCGCCTATTTCTCTTGGCAAGGCTGGTTGGCAACCTTGATGATGATCATCGGTGTCTGGCTGACTTCACGTTTTTTCAGCAAACTTCATTGTTCCGCATAATCCGTATAAATTGGAGATAACCTAATGAAACTATGGCAAAAAACTACACTTACCCTCGCCGTCGGCTTAGCCATGACCGCTTGCGATAACCAAACTGTCACCACGATTGACACCGCTGAGCTGCTAAAAAATCTGGATAATCCTGAATATGTGATTATCGACAGCCGTCACGACAGTCTGTATAACGGCTTCAAAAGCCCAAATGCGATTCGCGGTGGACACATCATGGGTGCAATCCAATTCAGCACCACTTGGTTGGACAATATTTCGGCTGACCGATTTGAGGCATTTGCCGCCGATAAAGGGATCAGCAAAGATAAAACCCTGGTGTTTTATGACGATAATCTCGATGATTTAGAGCGAATCAGCGCCGAATTTGCGGCAAAAGGCTACAAAGTGCGGGTATTTAACGAGTTTATCAATTACGCCAATGTTGAGAGCAACCCGTTGCAGATATTTCCGAATTATGCTTGGAGTGTGTCACCGCAGTGGCTGAATGCGGTGATGAACGGCGAAAAAGCGGAGAGTTTTAATAATGATCCGAGCAACCTGATGGTATTTGAAGTGTCGTGGGGTCCATTAGAAAAAGCCAACAGCTATGCCCAACATATTGCCGGCGCTTACCATTTTGATACCGATTGGGTCGAAAATGCACCCGTGTGGAATCTGTCCGATCCGGCGTTGATTGAACAGAATTTGATTAAAAACGGTATCGATAAAGATAAAACCGTCGTGCTGTACTCCGACAACCAACTGGCGGCATTGCGGATTTTTTGGGCGTTGAAATGGGCTGGGGTGCAAGACGTGCGCTATTTGAATGGCGGCTTGTATATGTGGAAAGATCTGGGTTATCCGACTGAAACCAAAGTGAACATTCCTCAGCCGGTTGCCGCTTTCGGTGCAACCATTCCGCAAAATCCGCAATACACTATTTCGATGCCGCAGCAAGCCATCGACGAAATGAAGAAGTACCAATTAAAACTGGTCAGCATTCGTTCGTGGGACGAATATACCGGCAAAGTCAGCGGTTATGACTACATTCCGGGCAAGGGCGAACCACAAGGCGCTATTTGGGGCTTTGCCGGCACCGACTCCTCTAATGTAGCGGATTATTACGATCCGGACGGCACCTTGCGCAATCCTTATGAAATTTTTAATTTATGGCAAGGGCAAGGCATTCGGCGCGGCGATCACCTGGCATTTTACTGCGGCACCGGCTGGCGCGCCGGCGTACCGTGGTTTATCACCCAACTCACCGGCTGGACCAATACGGTAATCTATGACGGCGGTTGGAATGCCTGGCAAATGGATTCGGTTTTCCCGGTGCAAAAAGGTGCACCAAACAATATCAGCAAACCCAATCCGAAAAATGATTTCGGCAAACTGCACAAAGCCGGAGCATCTTGTAAGAGCTGATAGCATAAGCCAAGTGCGGTTGCTACAATAGGGAACCGATAAATATAGGAGTAAACATCATGGCACAACAAATACAACAGGTCTTAGATTTCTGGTTTGATCAAAAAAACCAGCCGTATTGGTTTGCGAAAAGTGAGGAATTTGATCAGCAAATCAGGCTCAAGTTTAGTGAATTATGGCAAGCAGTGGTCAATAATCAATGTTTGCTCTGGCGTGACTCCATTTATGGGCGTTTAGCGGAAATCATCGTGCTGGATCAATTTTCGCGTAATTTGCATCGCGATAGCCCACTCGCCTTTGCGCAAGATGAGCGAGCGTTGCAATTAGCACGGGAAAGCGTGCAATTGGCGGCTTATGCCGAGTTAAATCTGCAGCAACGTCAATTTTTACTGCTGCCCTATATGCACAGTGAATCTCAAGCTGTGCAGGCGGAAGGGCTGCCACTGTTTGCAGCGCTGAATAATCCGCTGGTATTGGATTTTGCCGAGCAACATAAGGTAATAATCGATCGCTTCGGACGCTTTCCCCACCGCAATTTCGTTTTAAACAGAGAAAGCAGTGCGGAAGAGCAGGCGTTTTTGCAGCAACCGGGTTCGTCATTTTAAGCTTCCAAATGTTAAACTTCCAACTTACTCAGCAGCACGCTTTAAAACAGCGCTCAGCTTTTCAAAACGTGCTGCCAAGCTTGGTAAGGACGAAGATAGCCATATCACATGTTTTTAATTCAGATCTCAACAGCTCCTAATAATGAAGAAAACAGTGATTGGTTTCAAAAAACAATAATAATCAGATTTGCGAGCAACGTTTTTTTTGCTAATTTTTAATAATTATTTAACAAAGAGGCTTTGCTATGCAATTTCATCTCGCCAAACATTACCCCCCGTCACGCCAAAATATCAGCAAACACTATCGAATTCATGAAAAAGATGCTGTCGATGCTTTACAAAAAACCTTAATTTTTACTACCGAACAGCAAGCGCGGATCACGCAAAACGGTATTGATTTGATTAATCGTGTGCGTAGTATCAAGAAAAAAGAGTACGGCGTAGATGCGCTGATGAAAGAGTTTTCGTTAGGTGACGAAGAGGGAATTGCATTGATGTGTCTGGCGGAAGCCTTGCTGCGGATTCCCGACAATCAAACTCGTGACGAATTGATTCACGATAAGTTAAAAGAGGGTGATTGGCGGGCACATATCGGCAAATCCTCCTCTTTTTTCATCAATGCCGCCAGCTACGGGCTGTTGCTGGGTAAAAATTTGAGCCGCTCTTTTGATCCGGAGACATTGTCCAGCGCTTTGACCCGCAGCTTCGCCCGGCTTTCTGCGCCGATGATGAGATTGGCAATGGTGCAGGCAATGAAAGTACTGGGGGAGCAGTTTGTCACCGGCATTAATATTCAAGAGGCGTTAAACCGCACGAAAAAGCGTACGGAAAAAGGATACTGTTTCTCTTTCGATATGTTGGGCGAAGCAGCGCTGACCCAAGCGGATGCGGAGCGCTATTTTCAAGACTACTTAACCGCAATCGAAACTGTCGGCAAAGCAGCGCATAGCGATATTTATCGCGCTAACAGTGTTTCGGTTAAGTTATCGGCGATTCATCCCCGTTACAGCCGCGCGCAATATGATCGGGTGATGACGGAGCTTTATCCCAAACTGAAACGGCTGTACCTGCTGGCAAAGCAGTACAATATCAGTGTGAATATTGATGCTGAGGAGGCAAGTCGGCTGGAGCTGTCACTGGATTTGGTCGAAAAACTGCTCGATGAACCGGAACTGAAAGGTTATCGCGGCATCGGTTTTGTGGTGCAGGCGTATTCCAAACGCTGCCCTTATGTCATCGATTACCTGATTGCACTGGCCAGGGAAAAATCGGCCTATTTAATGATCCGTCTGGTAAAAGGCGCGTATTGGGACAGCGAAATTAAATGGGCGCAAGCCGACGGCTTAGACGGCTTTCCGCTTTATACCCGAAAAAACCACACCGATATTGCCTATTTAGCTTGTGCACAGAAATTGCTGGCGGCGCAAGATGTGGTTTATCCGCAGTTTGCGACCCACAATGTGCAAACTCTGTGTACGATTTACGAATTAGGGCACGATAAACGCTATGAATTTCAATGTCTGCACGGCATGGGCGAAACGTTATATGACCAACTGATCGACCGGCAGGATTTCAATCGACCGGTTCGGATTTATGCACCGGTCGGCACGCACGAAACCTTACTGGCCTATTTGGTGCGCCGTTTGCTGGAAAACGGGGCGAACTCCTCGTTTGTGCACCAATTGGTCGACGAAAGCATACCGGCAGCACAATTGATGACACCGCCTTGGCAACATTACGCCGCTTCTCAAGGAGAGGAAAACAGGGCCGTGCGTGCGCCGTCGGCGCTGTTTGCCGATCGGCTCAACTCATCGGGCTTTGATCTGGCCAATGAATTAGAATTGGATAAATTAGAGCAGGCGCTTAATCAAGCACAGATTGCCAACGCAAGATCGCTATTGGCGGTGAACAATGAAGCCAGCCATTTAACGCCGCATCCGGTGCGTAATCCGGCAGATCTGAATCAAGTCGTTGCCGAGGTGGCGTTTTTTGCGCCCGAGCATCTTGAATCGGTCTTCAATGCCGCCCGCCAGAGCGAATGGCAAGCACAAAGTGCGGTACAGCGTGCGCAGATTTTGCGCAAAACAGCGGATTTGTATCAGCAACATCATGGTTTATTGATGAAACTGGCCGTTTTAGAAGCGGGGAAAACCCTGCCGAATGCCATTGCTGAGCTGCGTGAAGCGGTTGATTTTTTGCGTTATTACGCCGCTCAGTTAGATGATTTGCAGCAACGCGGCAAACTGGCGCCGCCAAGAGGAACCGCACTTTGTATTTCGCCGTGGAATTTTCCGTTGGCTATTTTTACCGGACAAATTGCTGCCGCTCTTGCCGCCGGTAATGCGGTGATCGCCAAACCGGCGGAGCAAACGTCTTTAATTGCGTATGCCGCAGTCAACTTGTTCTATCAAGCCGGTTTACCACGCAGCGCCTTACAGTTGATCTTAGGCGCTGGCGATGTCGGTGCGGCTTTGGTCAAGCTGCCGTTCGATGCCATCGTATTCACCGGTTCGACCGACGTCGCCAAACTGATTGCCGAACAGTGCGCCCAAGCCGAAAACGAACCCGTGCTAATCGCCGAAACCGGCGGACAAAATGTGTTGGTGGTGGACTCATCGGCATTGTCCGAACAAGTGGTGGCGGACGTGCTGAGTTCAGCGTTCGACTCCGCCGGACAACGCTGTTCCGCCTTGCGTGTGCTGTTGTTGCAACAAGAAGTAGCGGACAAACTCTATACTATGTTGGCACAGGCGCTACAAGAACTGACACTAGGCAATCCTGCCCTGCTGGCGACCGATATCGGACCGGTGATCGATGAGGAAGCCAAACAGAATCTGCTGGCGCACAAAGCTAAAATGCGTGGGCTTGCACGCCGTTATATCGAATTGGAAAGTGCGGATAACCCCGAAGCACAGGCACACGGCCACTATGTTGCGCCGGCGATCTACCTGTTGGATGATTTGCAGCCGTTGCAACGAGAAGTGTTCGGGCCGATTTTACATATCGTGCCTTACCACAAAGCACAGCTGGCACAGCAGTTGCAGGCGATAAATGCCAAAGGGTATGCGTTGACCGGCGGTTGCCATAGCCGGATTCGCAAGCAGATTGATTTTGTCGAACGTCATCTTAAGTGCGGTAATTTTTATGTAAACCGTAACATTGTCGGTGCAGTGGTCGGCGTGCAGCCGTTCGGTGGACACGGTTTGTCCGGCACCGGCCCGAAAGCCGGCGGCGAATTTTACTTGCAGCGCCTGACCCGCGCAACGGATTACTACAGCCGCTTCGGTGATGAAAAAACCTTGCTTCATGCAAAACCGCAACTCGACAGTATTACCGGCGAAGAAAATACACTGGCGTATTTTAGCGGCGAGGTGGCAATTTTAAACGGTGATCTTCAAGCAGCGCAACAGGCGGCTGAGAGGCTACGGGCGCTCGGGTTCTCGATTGTGGTCGAGCCGTCACATCCGTTGGCGCAATCACCACAAAGCGACGTTCGGATTGCCACACAGTGGAAAAATTGCCAGAAAGGCGTGTTTTTAGCGCCATTGAGCGCAGCGCAGCGTTTAGCTTTACAGCAAAGCCGTGATGCGATTTTTAAATGTTATGATTGGCAACAAACTCAGGATATTATGCCGCTTTACGATGAATTTTCACGCAGTGAAAACACCACTGCTGCTGGCGGCAATGCCTCTTTAATGGCAACACAAGAACAATAATCTTATAGGAAGAACCATGCAAAACTATCAAATTTATATTACGTTCGGGTTATATCTGCTGATTATTTTGGGAATAGGCGTTTATGCTTACCGTTCTACCCAAAATTTTGACGACTATATTTTAGGCGGGCGCAAAATGGGCAGCTTTGTTACGGCAATGTCGGCCGGCGCTTCCGATATGTCCGGCTGGTTGCTGATGGGCTTACCCGGGGCGATCTTTTTATCCGGGCTGTCGGAGGCTTGGATTGCCGTCGGCCTGACGATTGGCGCTTATCTGAATTATCGGGTGGTGGCGGCCCGCTTGCGGATTTTTACCGAAAAATATAAAAATGCACTCACTTTACCGGAATTTTTTGCCCAGCGTTTTCCACAACAAAAGAAAGCACTGAAAATCATCTCCTCTTCGATTATTCTGTTTTTCTTCACCATCTATTGCGCTTCCGGTGTCGTTGCCGGCGCAAAATTGTTTCAAAGCCTGCTGGGACTGGATTATTCGACCGCACTTTGGCTGGGTGCACTGGCAACCATCACCTACACCTTTATCGGTGGCTATTTGGCGGTCTCTTGGAGCGACACCATTCAAGCCACTTTAATGATTTTTGCTCTCTTGCTGGCGCCGGTGATGGTGTTGCTGCATTTAACCTGGGAAGACATCAATTTGGCATTAACCGCAAAATCGGAAATGACCGGTATTCCCTATGCCAACTGGCTGCACAATGTGTCCGGCATCGGTGTGATCTCGGCACTGGCTTGGGGCTTGGGCTATTTCGGACAACCGCACATTTTAGCCCGCTTTATGGCGGCAGACTCGGTGCAATCATTGCAAAATGCGCGCAAAATCGGGATTACCTGGATGTTTTTATGTCTTGGCGGTGCAGTGGCGGTCGGTTATTTCGGCTTGGCCTATTTTAGTGCCAATCAAATTCCGTTGGATAACGCAGAATCGGTGTTTATTGAATTATCCCGTTTGATGTTTAATCCTTGGATTGTCGGTATTGTGTTGTCTGCTATTTTGGCGGCAGTGATGAGCACCTTATCCGCACAATTACTAATGTGTTCCGCTGCGGTAACGGAAGATTTCTATAAAGGTTTTCTGCGCAAAACCGCTTCCAGCAATGAGCTGGTCTGGGTCGGGCGTTTTATGGTTTTGGTGATTTCCGCCATTGCCATTCTGATTGCACAAGATCCCTCTTCGGGTGTGATGAAACTAGTGTCTTATGCCTGGGCAGGGTTCGGCGCCGCATTCGGACCGGTAGTGATTTTATCGCTGTTTAATCGCAATATCACCTCGTCAGCCGCCCTGTGGGGCATGCTTTGCGGCGCAGTGACGGTGGTGGTATGGAGTCCGCTAATGCAGTATCTTGGCTGGGCGGATTTAGCCAAGCTGTACGAAATTATTCCGGGTTTTTTAATCTGCTCTTTCATCACCATCACCTCATCGCTGTTTTCTACGGAAGATAGTGCGGTCGCTGAACAATTTGATCAAGCGTTGGCAGAGTTTAACCTGCGTTCGAAAGGCTAGGACGTGCCATCATTTCATTTTACCCGGTAAAATCCCTTGAAACAGCTCACGGCTTTTCAAGGGTTGGCTGCCGAGATAAGGTTTCAGCGCCATACGGGTAAAGCGTTTGGCGGCTTGCAGGATATGCTTTTGTTCAGCACCCAATTTGTCGAAGGCTAAACTGGCGAAGATCAGTAGTTCATCGCCGTAAAAGGTTTGGCTGTTTTTGAGCAGTGAGGCGATAAAACCCTGTTCAGCACGGTATTGATAACTCATCTGCGGCTCAATCGGCAAGCCTGAGCCGGCACAGTGCAAAAAGTCCACACCGTAGCCGAGGGTGTGTAGCAGTTGAAATTCAAATTTGCGTAGAAATGGTTCGACTGATGTGTGAACCGCACTTTCATTGCCGGCATGGTTGATATGGCAAGTAGCAAGTGCGGTCAAACAGTGTAGATAATCCTGAAACAGCTGCGGATAAGGCGCTTCGGTTTCAATCACCCGACACACCAACTCATTGATATAAAAAGCACTGTAAAGTGCGGTATGCTCCAACGGCAAGGCAAGCGAAATCGCCTCAGCTTTGGTCAAAATCTTCAAATCACCTTTGCCACTCCAACGCAGCAGCAACGGCGTAAACGGCTGCAACAGGCTTTTCAGCGCCGAACGCTTTGCTCGTGCGCCTTTCGCCAACACCGTCAAACGTCCGCTCTCCTCAGTGAAAAGATCGACCAACAGACTGGTTTCGTTGTAGGGTCTGCGATGTAGCACAAACCCACGCTGCCACGCTTCGATAATCGTTGTCCTTTTAAATTAATCTATGTTGATTTCAGACATTCAGTTTAACTAAAAAGTACGGTCAGAAAAATTAATTATATTGTACTTTGATTAATACTTTTTCCTGAATTGAACGCTTGGCTGCCACCGCAACGCAAACAGCTCGCGCCGGGCTGTCATGCAGCACGCTGCGTTGTTGTCCTTGCAAGTGCTGTAACACGCTTAGCGCTTCGATTTCTACCGCGCGACTCAGCCAAAACGGACAGAGTTCATTAATTTGGTTGTATTTTTGCGTACTTTTTCCGTTTTCGCGCAACGACAAATCCGCCTCGAATTCATCGTATAAATTAAACTGCTGGCGACGCCCGTCAGCAAATGACAACGTGAGCGTTGAGGTAAAGAAATTCACTACCAACGATCCCAATTCGCCGTGAATCGAAATACCCCATTCATGCAGACGGTAAGCCGTGCCCATTTCCAACGAGCCAAAAACGCCGTTTTTAAATTGCAGCAACAGTTGAATAATATCATGGTTATCCGGCGTGTCTGAGTGGGCGCGATTGGTGGATTGAGCATAAACCGAGTCTACTTCGCCCAACAGCCAACACAATAAATCCAGTTCATGAATTTCATGCAGCAGCTTGCCGCCCGTTAATTTGATATCATTTTTCCACCAGTTTTTATCCCGCGCCGAATCAATCCAGCGCTGGCGGTTAGCTCTGGCAACGGTGATTCTCCCCAGCGCCTGCTGTTCAATCAATTGTTTCGCTTTGAGCAACCCCGGCAAAGCACGCAACACATGCCCGATAAATACCGGTTTATCGTTCTGTGCCGCCAGTGTCAAAATTTGCTGGCAATCTTCTGCTTCAGTGGCAAACGGCGTTTCGATAAACACGGCACAGCCGACTTGTAAAGCCTGTTCGGCAACTTGGCGGTGCGCATAGTTGTAGGTGGCGATTAATACCAGATCTGGCTTACTTTGTTGCAACATATCAGCGACATCAAGGTAAGCGACAGTATTTAATGAAGTCGCTAAATCAACGGCCTGTTGATGGTTTATATCCTGTACGCCGACCAGTTCAGCGCCATTTTTTTGAAAGCCGTAAGCCAATTGCTGACCAAAAAAACCACAGCCGATCAGCGCAACTTTGATTGAATTCATGGAAGGTGTTCTCCTTGTTAAACGGTGGCGGTTAAACGTCTGCGGATCCCTTGAAAATAGACCAGAATCGCATGTTGAGTACGCTCCAAGTCGCGCGCCTCGATGGCATCAACCCAGTCACGATATTGCATGGCAAGTGCGGTCGGGGTGATATTATTGGGTGGCAATTCGTGATCCAACAATTGATAAATCTGCCAAAAAGCATCCAAGTATTGCAGCAACAATTGATTTTCGGTCGGGTAATAAATTAACAAGTGAACTTGCTGCTCTTCTCCTGCTGAAAATTGAGCATGCCGTGCATTCTGTTCTATTGTGGAGACGAGCTGTTGCAACTGTTCAACCGCTTGATCGCTTATTTTTGCCAGTGCAAGTGGTGCAAAACCATATTGCAAAATCTCGCGCACATCCAAAATATCCAGTAAGCACTTCAAATCATTTTGTAAATGCAGTTGTGCATGAAATGCCAAGCCACGAATCATCGGCACCAGAGAAGATTCGCCGACAAAGGTTCCGATCCCGTGATGAATATCCAAAATATGCAGTGCTTCCAATGATTTAATGGCTTCACGTAGGCTAGAACGGCTGACCCCCAGAAGCTCAATCAATTCATTTTCGGTCGGCATTAAATCGCCCGGTTTTAGATTTTTTTCTAAAATCAGCGATTTAATTTTCTCTTGCAACTCCAAAGTTGCCGCTTTTTTGGTTAATTTCTTCATTTTTATTGTTTTGTGATCTTCATCACGGTTATTTATTCAAAGATAGGACATCATATGTCTATCCAATTTTAGATGTATGATGTCTTATGTT
Source organism: Testudinibacter aquarius (assembly GCF_004342725.1). GTDB lineage: Bacteria > Pseudomonadota > Gammaproteobacteria > Enterobacterales > Pasteurellaceae > Chelonobacter > Chelonobacter aquarius. The sequence continues at coordinate 216,160 of NZ_SMCP01000003.1, forward strand.
TATAGCATCATATTAAATCATATTTCTGCCGTTGTCAGAAAAATCTTCACTCCATGACCGAAGGAAACCAAGATGGCTACTTTATCACTACGTCATATTTTTAAACGTTACACCAACGGTTTTGAAGCCGTACAAGACTTTAATTTGGAAGTTGCAGACAAAGAATTTATCGCACTGGTCGGTCCTTCCGGCTGCGGCAAATCGACAACATTGCGCATGGTCGCCGGGTTGGAAAGTATCTCTGATGGCGAGTTTTATATTGATGACCGGCTAATGAATGATATTGAACCGAAAGATCGCGATATTGCGATGGTGTTCCAGTCATATGCGCTATATCCGCATATGAGTGTGTATGAAAATATGGCGTTTGCCTTGAAGTTGCGCAAAATGGACAGTGGTGAAATCGACCGCAAGGTTAAAGAAGCCGCTAAAATTTTAGGGTTAGACGAATTGTTAAATCGTAAACCGAAAGCCTTGTCCGGTGGTCAGCGGCAACGGGTGGCGCTGGGGAGAACGATTGTGCGTTCACCAAAAGTGTTTTTAATGGACGAGCCACTGTCTAACCTTGATGCTAAATTACGCAGCAATATGCGTGCCGAAATTATCCGCATCCATAAAACCCTGAATGCCACCACCGTGTATGTAACCCACGATCAAACCGAAGCAATGACAATGGCAGACAGAATCGTGGTGATGAGCGGTGGTGTGGTCAAACAAATCGGCTCACCAAAAGCGATTTATGACCACCCTGACAACCTGTTTGTCGCCGGTTTTATCGGCGCACCCACCATGAATTTCCTGCACGGCAAAATTGAAAACGGCTTTTTTGTTACCGCCGATAACTATCAGCTCAGCATTCCTGATGAGGCTTATCGGCAACTAGAACGCCAAAGTGCGGTCGGCAAAGCGGTCATTTTAGGGATTCGCCCGGAAAATATTTCGAACGAACCGTTATTATTGGGTTCGTATCAAAAAGCGATGATTACCGCACCGGTCAATGTGGCAGAGCTACTGGGCGCCGAGTACATTGTTCACACCAGTTTGGGGGAGCAACCGATTAAAGCGATTGTACACTCCAGACAACAAATCAAGATGGATGAAAAAATCAGCCTGGCGTTTGATATGAAACGGGCACATTTTTTTGATCCGCAAACAGAGCAATCGCTCTTATAACCCCCTGTAACGAGCTATTCATAAGGAGCATGATATGAAATTCAGAAAAGTAATGACGGCAGCGGCTTCATTAGTGTTGGGTGCTTTTGTCTTAAGCGGTTGCGATGACAGCAAAACAGCGAACACAGCCACTCCAGCAACAACCAATGGTGAATTGGCCGGCAATATTACCGTGTGGCACTCGTTCACTCAAGGTCCGCGCCTGGAAGTGATTCAAGCAGCCGCCAATGATTTTATGCAACAACATCCGCAGGTGAAAATCAAAATTGAAACCTTTTCTTGGAATGACTTTTACACTAAATGGACAACCGGTCTGGCGTCCGGCAATGTACCGGATATGAGTACCGCACTGCCAAACCAAGTGGTGGAAATGATTAATGTCGGCGCCTTGCAACCAATCAATGATGTCATTGATACCCTGGGACTGGAGAAATTCTCAGCTGCCGCCATTAACGAAGGTACGGTCGATAACCAAAATTATTCCCTTCCGTTGTACTCCCATGCGCAAGTGATGTGGATTCGTAAAGATTTGTTGGCACAAAATAATCTGGAAGTGCCAAAAACCTGGGATGAATTGTATCAAACAGCTAAAGCGTTGACCAAAGACGGCGTTTACGGGCTGTCGGTGCCGATGGGAACCAATGATTTTATGGCAACCCGCTTTTTGAATTTCTATGTCAAGAGCGGTGGCGGCAGCTTGCTGACACCGGATTTAAAAGTAGATTTAACCAGCCCACTGGCGCAGGACGGCATCAAATATTGGGTGAAAATGTATCAAGAAACTTCGCCGAAAGATTCGATTAACTATAACGTGCTGCAACAAGCCACACTGTATTATCAAGGTAAAACTGCATTTGACTTCAATTCCGGTTTCCAAATCGGTGGCGTAAAAGCGAATTCACCACAACTTTTGGAACAAATTGATGCCTATCCAATGCCAAAAATTAATATAAACGATCCAGATTACGGCATTGAAACCTCGAATATTCCACTCGTTGTTTGGAAAAGCAGTAAACACCCGGAAATCAGTAAAGCATTTATTGAAACCTTATATCAAAAAGATCGCTATATTCAATTTTTAAGTTCGGTTCCGGTCGGGATGCTGCCGGCAGTCAGCGGTATTTCAGACGATCCTGCGTATAAAGACAATCCGGTGATTCAACAATTTGCCCATGCAGAAAAAGTGATTGAAAGTGCGGTACGCACCGGAAGTGCAATCGGCTATGAACATGGTCCGAGTGTGCAGGGCGGATTGCTGACTAACCAACACATTATTGAAGCGATGTTCCAAGATATTGTGACACACGGTACCGATCCAATGGCTGCGGCACAAAAAGCGGAAAAACAACTGAACGAGTTGTTTGCAACAGTGACTGCAAAATAGACGCTCCGGGTCGAGGCGAGCTGCTGTTTGCTGGCTTCGACCCACCCTAATTCAATAACCCCGTTATTTCCGTGCTCTGTTTTAATGGAGAGGAGGTTACTTATGCTTCAAAAAAGCTATACCCGCTGGATTTTTGTGTTGCCGGCGATGCTGGTCGTCTCGGCGCTGTTTGTTTATCCGTTTCTTTCCAGCATTTTTTACAGCTTTACCAACAAAAATTTGATCATGCCCCACTACAGCTTTGTTGGGTTTGACAACTACCGTGCGGTATTGATCGATCCGCAGTTTTGGTGGGCATTTTTCAACTCGATTAAATGGACAGTACTATCACTGGTCGGGCAAGTATTGGTTGGATTTGCCTTAGCCATCGCCTTAAATCGTATCCGCCATCTGCAATGGCTATATAAAATTTTGCTGATTATTCCTTGGGCATTTCCAACCATTGTTATCGCCTTTTCTTGGCAATGGATTCTGAATGGGGTTTACGGCTACTTGCCGAATATGATCACCAAACTGGGGCTGATGGACATTGCGCCGAGCTTCTTATCCGACAGCTCTTGGGCATTTGTCAGTCTGGTGTTCATTAACATCTGGTTTGGTGCGCCGTTGATCATGGTAAACGTTTTATCTGCTTTGCAAACCGTGCCGGCAGAACAATATGAAGCCGCCAAAATTGACGGTGCCAATGCTTGGCAGGTTTTCCGTCACATTACGTTACCGCACATTAAAGTGGTGATCGGCTTATTGGTGGTACTGAGAACCGTCTGGGTGTTTAACAACTTCGATATTATTTATCTGATCACCGGCGGTGGCCCGGCGAACTCCACGATGACCATTCCAATTTATGCCTACAACATGGGCTGGGGCACTAAAATGCTGGGTCGTTCTTCGGCGGTTACGGTACTGTTGTTTATCTTCCTGCTGCTAATCTGCTTTATCTACTTCAAAGTGATCAACCGCTGGGAAAAAGAAGGGGAATAAATGATGAAAAAGAAAAGCTCAATTTTCGGTGATATTGTCTCGTATCTGTTTTTGACTGTCGCCACCATTATTGCGGTATTCCCATTGGTTTGGATTGTGATCTCTTCCCTGAAAGGCAAAGGAGAATTAACCAGTGATCCGACACGCTTCTGGCCGAAAGTATTAACGCTCGATTATTTCGATCATGTGATTAACGGCTTGAATTTTGCCGTGAACATTAAAAACAGCTTGCTGATTGCCCTGGTCACGACGTTTATCGCCATTGTTATTTCTTCGATGGCAGCCTACGGCATTGTGCGCTTTTTCCCTAAATTGGGTGCAATCATGTCGAAATTGCTGATCACCACCTATATTTTTCCACCGATTTTATTGGCGATTCCCTATTCCATTGCCATGGCAAAAGTCGGATTAACCAACACTACCACCGGACTGATTATTGTCTATCTGTCGTTCAGTGTGCCTTATGCGGTTTGGCTGCTCGTCGGCTTTTTCCGCACCGTGCCGATAGAAATAGAAGAAGCCGCCCGGATTGACGGCGCCAATAAATTCACAGTGTTCTTTAAGATCGTGCTGCCATTGGTCGCACCGGGCATTGTCGCCACCGCAATCTACACCTTTATCAATGCGTGGAACGAATTCTTATATGCCTTAATTCTGGTGAATGATACCAGCAAAATGACGGTTGCCGTTGCCTTGCGTTCATTAAACGGTGCAGAAATTTTGGATTGGGGCGATATGATGGCGGCATCGGTGCTGGTGGTTATTCCGTCCGTGATTTTCTTCTGTTTTATCCAAAACAAGATTGCAGGAGGATTATCTGAAGGATCCGTCAAATAATCAAATTATTGCAAATTCAAGTATCTGTATTAAACCGTAATTCAATGTGAGGAGAAAAAAATGATTAATTATGCTGTCATCGGCGTCGGCTATTTTGGGGCAGATTTGGCGCGCATTATGCAAGAAACCGAAGATGCCACCATTACCGTCGTATACGACCCCGACAACGGGGAGACAATTGCCGCCGAATTGGGCTGTGATGCCGCAGCCAGTTTAGAACAGGCGATTAACCGTGCCGATGTGGACTGTGTGATTGTGGCAACCCCAAACTATTTGCATAAAGAGCCGGTTATTTTAGCGGCAAAACATAAAAAGCACGTTTTTTGTGAGAAACCGATTGCCCTCAGCTACCAAGACTGTGACGAGATGGTGCGTGCCTGTGAGGAAAACGGTGTGATCTTTATGGCAGGACATATCATGAATTTTTTCAACGGCGTTCATTATGCCAAAGAACTGATTCAACAAGGGGTGATCGGCAAAGTGCTGTATTGTCACTCGGCGCGCAACGGCTGGGAAGAACAACAGCCTTCAATCTCTTGGAAAAAAATCCGTGAAAAATCCGGAGGACATCTGTATCACCACATTCATGAACTGGATTGTGTGCAGTTTATTATGGGCGGTGCACCGAAAACCGTCACCATGACCGCCGGCAATGTGGCACATCAGGGAGAAAGTTTCGGTGATGAAGACGATATGCTGTTCCTTAATCTAGAATTTGATGATAACCGATTTGCCTTGCTCGAATGGGGTTCGGCATTCCGCTGGGGCGAACACTATGTGTTGATTCAAGGGGAAAAAGGCGCCATTAAACTCGACATGTACCATTGCGGTGGCACATTGCGCGTGAATGGGCAAGATTCACACTTTTTAATTCACGAAAGTCAGGAAGAAGATGACGACCGCACCCGTATTTATACCGGCGCCAGCATGGACGGCGCTATTCAATACGGCCAACCCGGCAAACGGACACCATTATGGCTCAATACTGTGATGCGTAAAGAGATGAAATATCTCAATGATATTTTGCATGGAATGCAACCCACTGAAGAGTTTGCCAAACTGCTGACCGGCGAAGCGGCACGGGCGGCAATTGCCACCGCAGACGCCTGTACCAAATCCCGCTATGAAAACCGTAAAGTCGCGGTGAGTGAGATTACCGGCGCATAACGCCCTTCATCAGCCGACTAAAGTGGATGAGCTGTATTCAATTTGAATATGGCTCATCTTTTTTTCAACGCCAACAAACAACCGCAGAGCACAATCAGCGCTCCAATTGCCTGCATAAGATTAATTTGTTCATTCAAGGCAACATAACCGACCAGCGCAGTAGATAATGGTACTAGGGTCTGTTAATCTTTATTTATATTTTGAGTTGTTGTTTAAAATGAACACAATCTAGGCGTAAGCCGAAATCAATAGCGGGACTATTGATGAGGATTACAACGACGAGTGTGTTCATTTTAAACACAATCCGCTGGACTATGACTATTTTTCGCCACTACGGCGTTAAAAGCCGTTCGTTTAGAATCACTAAACTTCACAACTTTTGCCTTGTATTAGCGAAAAATAGTCTATAGCTCAAATTATAAATAAAGATTAACAGACCCTAACAATTGGATTAAATTAAAAATCACCACACCTTGTTTTTGCACGATATAAAATGCCAACAACATTCCGCTTAAAATGCCATAAATACCGGACAGCGCCAACGCAATTAATAAGCTATCACTGACCACACTGAGTTGATTTATTTTGCCACTGAAGATTGCTAGCGCTAGAAAAATTAATCCGGCAATCGTCGCAGTGGTGGTGCTGATAATAATAACATGCAGTTTTGTCGCAATATCTTTGACAATGACATTTTGTAGAGACTGTATAAAAATAGCCGTCGCAAGAAAAAAAGCACCGTGAATAAAATCCGCACTCTCATTCCCAGCAGTGGCTTGATTGCCATAAAAAACAAAAATTAACGAGCCGATAACTGCCAACCCGCCGCCGAGATAAAACGTACGCTGCTGAATTTTACGCCGTTCATCCTGATAAAACAGCGCTATCATCAAGATACCAAGCGGCATCGCTAAAATCCCGAAAATACTGCCGGTCAACGCACTGGTGTGACGCAGTCCGTTCATAAAGCAGTACATATTTGCCGTCATCAATAAACCAAGCAGGCTTAATTTAGAAATTAAAATCGGATCAGCTAAACAGTCTTTTAAAATACTTCTAAATTTGAATACACAAATCAATAATAAAAATAAACTGCCAAAAAGAAAGCGAATGGCATTATTATTTAAAGGATCAAAATATAAGCTCATATAGCGCATAATAGGAAAACCAAACCCCATTAAGACAATATAAATTATTCGTATGCTATACTCATTCTTCATCATTTACCCGTGGAAATCACTTCTTTTGATTTCACATTTTAATTTCGCATTCATAAAGTACAATTTTATCATTTTTTCATAATTACAAAATACGCGATAATATTTTTATACTGATAATTACAGAGTATAACTTTATTAATTATATTATATCGTTATTTTCTATAACCGAGCTTCTTATAACCGCACTTCTTATAACCGCACTTGGCATAACTTATGGTACAAAGTGCGGTTGGCAAATCGAAAAACGAAAAAGCCGCTATCAACATCAGCTGATAGCGGCTTTTCTTTGTGTAACACCAGTTAATCTTTATGCTGCCGCATTGCCGGGAATAGAATCACATCACGGATTGACGGTGAGTTGGAGAAGATCATCGCCAAGCGGTCAATGCCCAAGCCTTCACCGGCAGTTGGTGGCAAGCCGTGTTCCAGTGCGGTCACGAAGTCTTCGTCCTTAAACATCGCTTCATCATCGCCAGCTTCTTTAGCGGCAACTTGTTCGTCGAAACGGGCGTTTTGGTCTTCGGCATCGTTCAACTCGGAGAAACCGTTGCCGATTTCACGTCCGCCGATAAACAATTCGAAACGATCGGTCACCTCCGGATTGTCATCGTTACGCCGTGCCAGCGGTGAAATTTCAGCCGGGTGCGCCATCAAGAACGTCGGCTGAATCAGATGGTGTTCTGCCACTTCTTCAAAAATGGCATTGATCACGCTGCCCAAGCCCCATGATTTCTGCACTTCGATGCCCAATTTCTCCGCTAGGGCTTTGGCTTGGGTAAAATCTTGTAGTTGTTCAGCTTGGATATTGTCGCCGTATTTCAAAATGGCATCGGTCATCGTCAAGCGTTCAAACGGTTTGCCAAAATCAAACGTGTATTCACCGTATGGCACGGTGGTGGTGCCGAGAATATCCAACGCCAATTTGCGCAACAGCTCTTCGGTGTTGTCCATCAAATCGTGGTAATCAGCGTAGGCTTGGTAGTATTCCAACATGGTGAATTCAGGATTGTGGCGTACCGACACCCCTTCGTTGCGGAAGTTGCGGTTCAGCTCAAACACCCGCTCAAAGCCGCCGACCACCAAGCGCTTCAGGTAAAGTTCCGGCGCAATCCGCAGATACATATCAATATCCAGCGCATTGTGATGGGTGACGAACGGACGCGCCGCCGCCCCGCCCGGAATCACTTGCAGCATCGGCGTTTCCACTTCCATAAAACCTTTATCCAGGAAGAATTGACGAATGCCACTGATCACTTTGGAGCGGATCACAAACGCACGGCGCGAATCATCGTTGCTGATCAAATCCAGATAACGCTGGCGGTAACGAGTTTCTTGATCGCTCAAGCCGTGGAATTTATCCGGCAATGGGCGCAATGCTTTGGTCAGCAGCTCAAGTGCGGTACAGCGCACGGTCAACTCGCCGGTTTTGGTTTTGAACAGTGTACCTTTGGCACCGACAATATCGCCCAAATCCAACAGCGACATCAGGCTCTCATATTCGCCTTCCGCCAATAGATCGCGCGCCACATACAGTTGAATTCTGCCGCTCATATCTTGCAAAGTGATAAAACTAGCCTTACCCATTTTACGTCGGGTCATAATCCGTCCGGCAACGCTCACGGCAATTTCTTGCGCTTTCAGTGTTTCGCCGTCTTCGTTTTCATATTGGCGATGCAGATCTTGCGCCAAATGCTCACGGCGGAAATCGTTCGGAAACGGATTGCCTTGCTGGCGAAGTGCGGTCAGTTTTTCGCGACGCACCAACATTTCACCGTGCAGATCCAGTTCCGGAAGTTGTTGTTCTGACATAATGTATTCCTTATGTATTCCTTAGGGTTATTTCAATATTCGGTTACAAGCCGGCTTTTAAGCTGGCTTCGATAAATTTGTCCAAATCACCATCCAACACCGCCTGGGTGTTGCGGTTTTCAATGCCGGTGCGCAGATCTTTAATACGGGCATCGTCCAGCACATACGAGCGGATCTGGCTGCCCCAGCCGATGTCGGATTTGCTGTCTTCCAACGCTTGTTTTTCAGCATTTTTCTTTTGTAGTTCCATTTCATACAACTTGGCTTTCAACTGCTTCATACATTGATCTTTATTTTTGTGCTGTGAGCGGTCGTTTTGGCATTGCACCACGATTCCGCTCGGAATGTGGGTGATCCGCACCGCACTTTCCGTTCGGTTGACGTGCTGTCCGCCCGCACCGGAGGCACGGTAAACATCAATCCGCAAATCCGCCGGATTGATGTCGATGTCAATATCTTCATCGATTTCAGGGTAAACAAACACGGCACTAAACGAGGTGTGGCGACGGTTGTTGGAATCAAACGGGCTTTTGCGCACCAAGCGGTGGATACCGGTTTCGGTACGCAGCCAGCCAAAAGCATATTCGCCGCTGACCCGAATGGTAGCAGATTTAATCCCGGCAACATCACCATCGGAAGCTTCCATCAATTCAGTTTTAAAGCCCTTACTTTCCGCCCAACGCAGGTACATTCTAACCAACATCTCGGTCCAGTCTTGCGCTTCGGTACCGCCGGAACCGGCTTGCAAATCGACATAGCAATCGGCGCTGTCGTGTTCACCGCTGAACATGCGGCGGAACTCCAATTGCGCCAGTTTGGCCTCCAGCTCTTGCAGCTCGGCAACTGCTTCATCGAAGGTCTCCTGATCCTCGGCTTCTACCGCCAATTCCAACAATCCTTCGGCATCTTGCAAACCTTGATCCAAGGTGCGAATGGTATCGACCACCGCATCCAACGCTGACCGCTCTTTGCCCAGTGCTTGTGCTTTTTCCGGGTCATTCCACACATCCGGCTGCTCTAATTCAGCATTAACCTCTTCCAATCGTTCGACTTTGCCGTCGAAGTCAAAGATACCCCCGAAGAACCTCGGTGCGTTGCCCGAGATCACTGATTTGGTTTTTGACGGGATTAATTTCAAACATTCTAAATACCGATTATAAATTCACTGTAAAGGGGAGAAATTATATGATATTTAGCGACGATTTAACAGGCACAATTCTGTTTGCTGCATTTAAGTGCGGTTGGGGCGGTTGTTGATGGCATTTTTTATTTACTCACGGTTTATGTTATAGTGGCAAACTTTTTTAATTTTTTGCTCAAATAATAGGGGCTGTTGATCTTTGTTTATATTTTGAGTTGTCGTTTAAAATAAGCACAATCCGCAGGACTATGACTCTTTTTCGCCACTACTGCGTTAAAAGTCGTTCGTTTAGAATCACTAAACTTCACAACTTTTTCCTTGTATTGGCGAAAAATAGTCTATAGCTCAAATTATAAACAAAGATCAACAGCCCCTATACTCGAACAGGAGGAATAATGAAATCAGAATTAAACAGCAGCAAATTATCCTATCGCGATCGCATGGCGGTGGAGGAACACGAGCGTTTGAGCCCGCGCTTGCTGTATGAAATTATCCGCCAAGACGGGATTGAAGAACTATCGCGCCCAACTAAAGCGCTGATTTTTTCAGGCATTACCGCAGGATTAGTCATTACATTTTCCTTTATTTTCAAGGCCGTATTTACCGCTTATACACCAAATGAACCTTGGGCTCCGTTGATTACCAATATGGGCTATACCGTCGGATTTTTGTTGGTGATTTTAGGGCGGATGCAATTGTTTACCGAAAATACTATTACTACCGTAGTTCCCTTATTTAATCCGCTTAGTCTAAAAAAACTGCTGGCGGTAGCAAAGTTATGGACAACGGTGTTCGGTGCCAATTTAATCGGCACCACCTTGGCAGCGTTGTTTTTACAAAACCACCACGTTTTCAATCCTGAATTTGTGGTGGCAATGAATGACATAGCCCATCACGTTGCCTCAATGTCGGTCAGCGACAATATTCTGCGCGGTATTCCGGCGGGTATTTTGATTGCATCGGTGGTGTGGATGATGCCAACGGTCGGTAACGGCAAATTTGTGATGATCTTTTTCTTTATCTATTTGATCGCCTTGGGGGATTTTACTCATGTGGTGGTCGGTTCAGCAGAAATGGCTTATCTGGTGATTCAAGGAGATGCCAATCTCTATGACTATTTCGTCACCTTCTTAGGTCCGACAGCGTTAGGCAATATTCTCGGTGGAACCGTCGTGTTTACCATTATGATTTACGGCCAAGTTACGGACGAAATCGGTAAAAAATAAGCATTTGAACATTGGGCAGATCAATAGCGATCTGCCCAAACCGCACTTTCCGCCTTATTCCCATCTCGTTATTTTTATGTATGAGATCATATTCTATTGCCATTAAGATTTTACATCGGTGTTATTGCGATTATTTCACCTGTCACACTTTATTAAATGAGAATAATATTCAGTTGCAATCGGTGCTATCTAGGTAATCATACCGCTTCGCTGAAGCTTTTTAAGGCATTTTTCAATCTAATAATAATGGGGTCAACATGAGCGTTAATATCATCAAAATTGCGGCAGAATTTCTTGCCGATAAACAACGTATATTTATTAATTTTATCCGAATCGCTATCTGTATCGTGATGTTGTGGATTGGCGGCTTGAAGGCATTTCAGTATGAAGCCGACGGCATTGTGCATTTTGTTGCCAACAGTCCGTTTATGAGTTTTTTCTACAAAGACAGTCAAAAAATGGTTGAAAATGAGAAAGGCGAGTTGGTCAAAGAATATACCTTATACAAAAACCCAGAAGGAAAAATGGTACAAAAAAATATTGATTGGCATAAACAAAACGGGACTTATCCGTTCTCTTACGGTTTGGGCGCAGTGATTGTCACTATTGGCTTACTGACCTTATCGGGAATTTGGAATCCGACGACAGGCATGCTCGGCGGCTTGCTAACGTTCGGAATGTCGATTGTTACGCTCTCGTTTTTGATCACCACTCCGGAGACGTATGTACTGAATTTAGGCGGTGACCTGCCGACACCGAATTACGGCTTCCCATACCTGTCGGGGGCAGGTCGGTTAATTTTGAAAGATATTATCATGATGGCAGGTGGGTTGACCGCCGCCTCAGAATGCGCACAGCGTTTTCTGAAAGCCAGGGCTTAAAAGATAGAAGGGGGATAAAATCAATCCCCCTTGTTTGTTTGCTCTTACTATTCTGAGGGGAATAAAAACGGGTTGACCGCACTTTTGGCGTAGCCCATTTTCTCCATTTCATCGTCGAGGAAAAGACTGGCGAGGTCGTCGGCAACGGCTTCAACCTCAGGGTTTTTATCCTGATACAAGACTTTCAGATAGCTATGGCAGTCATCGCAGCTTTCACTTTTCACCGCATGATCTGAATCCAGCGACCAATAATTCAACTTGCCGCCTTGCTCACAATTGCTGCATTTCACCCGCACCATATGCCATTCACTTTCGCACAACGAACAGTGCAGATAACGCGTACCTTGCACTTCCCCAAGCTGAATCGTACTGGCAACCGGCGCAGAGCCGCAAACTGGACAGAATTGGCGGTTTTCGCCCAGTTCGGTTTTGGCTTGATGCGGAATTTGTTGTACCAATTGAGTCCAGTACAACGACAGTGCCGCCCACAGAAAGATAGCCTTATCACTTTGATTAGACAGCATATTATCACGTAACAGCTGATTGGCTAGTGCGTTCAGCTCGCTGGCAGAAGCTTTTTCCAACCACTCAATCGTCGCTAAAATGGCATCATTGGCACTCGGTTTAATCCGTTGTAACAACTGCTGTAACAGTTCAAGCCAAATCGGATCGCGCTGCCAGTTTTTCCAATGCAACGGCTGTTGTGCCAATAATGCAGCATTGTCTTTGACCGCACTTAAGCGCACATCCGCAGCAATCGGTGCCGTTTGCAATAAGTCTAACTGGGCATCGGCAATATTGGCGCAAAAACGCAGATAATCTTGCAACGGGTGATTCTCGCTCAGCTTACGCAAACGGGCTGCCCGGCGTTGATATAAATTTTTCGGATTGGCGAAAAGCAGCGGTGGAGCAAAAAACCCCGCCGCTGCTTGTTTGATTTCGCTTTCCGCTAGAATGCGAATACTCATTTATTTATGCTCTTGCTTCCCTTGTCTATGCTCTTTCTCCAATTCAGGTAGAATGGACTCACGGAACCAGCGTGGATGGTGTTTTTTTGCCCAACGCGCTGTTACCCAGCCTTCAACCATACCTCGAATCGAGCCTTTAACCCAAATTGCCATATACACATGCACCATGATCCCCAATATTAGGGCAATGGCACTGGTAGCGTGCAGCAATAATGCAATCCGAATCACTGGAATAGAAAAATTCTCGGCAAAATAGGGACGCCACATGATGACACCGGTGACCAATAAAATGACTAACGCCATAATCAAGGTCCAGAACAGCAACTTTTGTCCCATATTGTAGTGACCAACATCCGCAACATGGTGTTCGTTACCTTTCAGCACCTCAACCACATTGAACAACCACTGCCAGTCGCCTTTTTCAATCAAGTTATCACGCCAATAGTGTTTCGCCAAAATGGCAAAGGCGATAATCATCACCAAACCGGTGAACGGGTGCAACACCCGTGCTAGTTGTGGTGTGCCCAATACTTCTGCAATCCAAGCAAAGTCTGCAAAGAAAAACGACAGTCCGGAAAGTGCGGTCATAAAGAAGCACAGCACCAACAACCAGTGGCTCAACCGCTCTTTCAGGTTATGGCGAATAACTTTTCTGTTTAAATCAACCATGATTATTCTCCTTTCCCATGTGGATCGAGTGGTTTTTGCAGTTCTTCATCGTCCTCTTCCGTATTTGGCCCGACCCCAATGTAATGTGCGGCAGAAGCAATTGCCAACGCACCCATCGCCATGCCCGCCAGCGGTTTCAACATACCTTTCCACAGACTGACGACCGGGCTGATTGACGGATCTTTCGGTAAACCGGAATACAACTCCGGTTTATCGGCATGGTGCAACACATACATCACATGCGTACCGCCGACGCCTTGCGGATCGTACAAACCGGCGTTTTCATAACCGCGTGCTTTCAAATCAGCTACTCGGGTCTCTGCATACTGCTTCATGGACTCCTTGCTGCCGAAATGGATTGCGCCGGTCGGACAAGTCTTGACGCATGCCGGCTCTTGCCCGACATTAACGCGATCGGAACAGAGCGTACATTTGTAAGCACGGTTGTCTGCTTCGTTAATACGCGGAATATTGAACGGACAACCGGCAATACAATAACCGCAACCGATACATTTATCCGATTGGAAATCCACAATCCCGTTAGCATATTGAATGATCGCTCCCGGTGACGGACAGGCTTTCAAGCAGCCCGGTTCTGCGCAGTGCATGCAGCCGTCTTTGCGGATCAACCATTCCAGACGATCATTCTCTTCCACTTCATTGAACTTCATCACCGTCCAAGATTTGGCGGTTAAATCAATCGGGTTATCGTAAATCCCGATACACGTACCGGGTTTATCACGCAAATCATTCCATTCGGAACACGCCACCTGACAGGCTTTACAGCCGATACAGGCACTGACATCGATCAGTTTTGCTACTTCGACTTTATGATCCCGCGTCTGTGGCGGCGGGGTCAGGGACGAAGTCGCAGAGGCTTTAATAATATCTTGAGTTTGAACTGCCATATTAAGCCCCCGTCACTTTTTCAATGTTCACCAAGAAGGTTTTATATTCTGGTGTTTGTGTATTGGCATCGCCGACACTTGGTGTCAAGTTATTGGCAAAGAAGCCTTTTTTGCCCACACCGGCAAAGCCCCAGTGAATTGGCACACCGATGGTATGAATGGTTTTACCATCCACTTCCAGCTCTTTCACCCGCTTGGTCACCACCGCAACGGCTTTGATATAACCCCGTTTGGAGAACACTTTCACCGTATCGCCATTGTTGATACCCTTCTCTTTTGCCAGCACCTCGCCCATTTCGATAAACTGCTCAGGCTGAGCAATCACATTTAACAAGGCATTTTTGGTCCAATAGTGGAAATGCTCAGTTAAGCGGTAAGTGGTCGCTACGTAAGGGAATTCATCCGCACTGCCCATAGTTTTCTTATCGTTTGGCAAAATACGTGCCGCCGGATTGTGAATCACCTTCGGATGCAGCGGATTGGTGCCGATCGGACTTTCAATCGGTTCGTAATGTTCCGGGAACGGACCTTCCGCCATTTTATCAATCGCAAACAGACGGCTAACCCCTTCCGGCTGCATGATAAACGGACTGATATTGCTGCCCGGAGGCGCAGTGGTGTAATCGGCAATATCGGTGTAGTTCCAGTTTTTGCCGTTCCACTTCACCAATTGACGGGTCGGATCCCAAGGATTGCCCTGGCGATCGGCAGAAGCACGGTTATAGATCACCCGACGGTTCAACGGCCATGCAAACGCCCAATTCAAGGTATTGCCCAAGCCTGATGGGTCAGAATTATCACGCCGTGCCATCATATTGCCCTGCTCCGTCCATTGACCGGTGTAGATCCAACAGCCGGACGAGGTGGTGCCATCGTCACGCAATTGTGCAAAACTGGACAGCAGTTCGCCTTTTTTAACCAGCACGTTGCCGTTTTCATCCAGCAAATCTTCTAAGGCATAACCGTTATTTTCTTTTGCCAGTTCAGCCGGCAGCGGTTCTAACGGATTACGATAGTTCCATTGCATCGCTTGCAACGGCTCAATTCCCTGACCACCCTCTTTTTGGTACAGGTGTAACAGGTATTCGCGCAGTTCGGATAAAATTTCCACATCCGGTTTAGCTTCTTGCGGCGCATCATTACCTTTCCAGTGCCATTGCAACCAACGACCGGAGTTGGCAATCGAGCCGTCTTCTTCGGTAAAGCAGGTCGTCGGCAAGCGGAATACTTCAGTTTGAATAGAGGCAGTGTCCACATCGTTATATTCGCCGTAGTTCTGCCAGAAATCCGAGGTATCGGTTTTGAGCGGATCAAAAATCACCAGATATTTCAACTTGCTCAGTGCAGTCATCATTTTCGCCCGGTTCGGATAAGAAGCTATCGGGTTAAAGCCCTGGCACAGATAGCCATTAACTTTACCTTCAAACATCATATCGATGTAGCGGAAATGATCATAAGCGCCATCAATTTTCGGCAGGTAGTGATAACCGAATTCATTGTCTTTCGTCGCTTTGTCGCCGTAGAAGGTTTTGAGCAAACTAATAAAGAATTTCGGGGTGTTTTTCCAATAGTTAACCTGATCTTTCTGGGTCAATTTTGGTGTAATCCGAGTTAAAAACGCTTCCAAAGACGCATCTTTATCGGTCGGCAACGGCATATAACCGGTCAACATATTCGGGAACAAGCCGAGATCGGTAATCCCTTGTACGTTAGAGTGGCCACGCAACGCATTCACGCCACCGCCGGCAACTCCAATATTGCCTAACAGCAATTGGATCATCGCCATGGTACGAATATTTTGCGAACCGACCGTATGTTGGGTCCAGCCCAACGCATATAAGAAAGTAGCGTTTTTGTCCCGTGCTGCCGTTTTGGCAATCTCTTCACAGAAATGCAGGAAATCTTTTTGCTTAGTGCCGCAAATTCGCTCTACCATTTCCGGAGTATAGCGAGAAACGTGCGCTTTCAACAAGTTGATGACACAACGTGGATCCTGCAAAGTCGGGTCTTGTTTGGCAAAACCTTCTTCGTCAAATTGATAGTTCCAAGTCGATTTATCGTACTGGTGCTTCTCTTCGTTATAGCCGGTAAACAGTCCGTCTTCAAACTGAAAACCTTCATTCACTAAATAGCTGGCATTGGTGTATTGCTGCACATATTCGTGCTGAATTTTATCGTTATCCAACAAATATTTGATAACACCGGATAAAAACGCAATATCAGTGCCGGAACGAATCGGTGAATAGAAATCTGCGACTGCTGCGGTACGGTTGAAGCGCGGATCGACCACCATCAACTTCGCCCCACGGCGTTTTTTCGCTTCGATAACCCAACGGAAACCGACAGGATGTGCTTCAGCGGCATTACCGCCCATCACGATAACCAAATCGGCATTGGCAATATCAACCCAGTGATTTGTCATGGCACCGCGACCAAATGATGGAGCAAGACTTGCTACCGTTGGTCCGTGTCAGATACTCGCTTGGTTGTTAATGGCAATCATGCCGAGCGCACGCGCCCATTTTTGGCTGAGTAATCCGGTTTCGTTGCTGGAAGCCGATGCCATCAACATCCCGGTCGACAACCAGCGGTTGACCGGCAACCCATCAGCGTTAGTCGGAATAAAATTGGCATCACGGTCATCTTTCATCAGGCGGGCGATACGCTCATAGGCTTCTTCCCAACTGATGCGAGTCCACTCTTTTGCCCCCGGCGCACGGTATTCCGGATACTGCACCCGGCGTTCACTGTTGACATAATCCAATGCGCCGGCGCCTTTCGGGCACAACGCCCCACGGCTGACCGGGTGATCCGCATCGCCTTCGATGTGAACCAGTTTTTCACGGGCGTTCATTGCCCCGTCGCCCAAGCTGTATAGCAACATGCCACAGCCTACGGCACAGTAAGTACAGGTGTTACGGGTTTCGCGTGCGCGTAAAAGTTTATACGAGCGCGGCGCAGCAAGTGCGGTTGCCGGCGCAAAACCCAATGCGGCAGCGGTTGTCCCTGCCATGCTTCCTGCACAAACTTTAAAGAATTTTCTTCTGCTGAGTTGCATAAGAACTCCTCAAAATTGTGAGAGATAGAGTAAAATAATCATTCGTTTTTTCAGTTGTAACGGAAATGTAAAATAAGTTACATTTCAAGCGTAGCTTACTCTTGTTCCACGCGCCGTGCAATATACAAAATCAGTTTATATAATCCAGATCAATGTGATATAACGTAATTTTGTGAGTTATATCAAAATTAGTATAATTTACCCATTTATGATTAGAGGGAAATATGTCGTCAACCTTGTGCCAAAGAGCGGTTATGCAATTTAATTGCCACGATAATGCCACTGAAAAACCGTCACATTGGCTGCAAAAACAAGATATTTTAGCCAATGAAGTGCCGGTCGCTCTGGTGTATAACGGCATTGCGCACACGGTGATGATGTGCAGTCCCGCTGATTTGAAGGATTTCGCGCTGGGTTTTTCCCTTGCCGAAGGCATTATCGACCAGCCAAGCGAGATTTATTCGCTTGAGGTAGTGGTCGTCAGCAACGGCATTGAAGTGCAAATTGAAATGGCAAGCCGTTGTTTTATGGCGTTAAAAGAGAAACGACGCACCCTTGCCGGACGCACCGGATGCGGTTTATGCGGAGTGGAACAATTACAGCACGTCACCCGTCCGCTGCAACCGCTCGACCGCACTTTGCAATTTGACTTAACCAAACTCAACGGCTGCTTGCAACAGCTGCAACAAGCGCAACAGTTGGCGCAACAAAGCGGCGCCACCCATGCCGCTGCATTTTTTAATTTACATGGTGAACTGTTGGCAATCCGTGAAGATGTTGGTCGTCATGTGGCGCTGGATAAATTACTCGGTTGGCATGCTAAAGAGAAGCAAAAGTGCGGTCAGCTGCAAGGTGTTGTCTTAGTCACTAGCCGAGCCAGTTACGAAATGGTGCAAAAAAGTGTCGCCTGCGGGATTGAAATTTTGATTGCCGTCTCCGCCGCCACCGACTTTGCGGTCAATCTAGCGCAGCAGTACAACCTTTCCCTCGTCGGCTTCGCCCGCGAAAATCGGGCGACGGTGTATTCCAGGCGGGAAAGGTTTGTAATTTAATCCCTTTTTCGACCGCACTTTTGCTACAATACCATTCAACTTCATCTATTAAAAAAGTGATCATTTATGACAGCCAAAATTGCCGATAACCCCCTTGTCCTTGTGGACGGTTCTTCCTATCTTTACCGTGCCTTTCACGCCTTTCCGCCATTGACCAACTCGCTGGGTGAGCCGACCGGGGCGATGTATGGGGTGTTGAATATGCTGAAAAGCCTGATTGCCCAAGCCAATCCACGCTATTTGGCGGTGGTGTTTGATGCCAAAGGCAAGACCTTTCGTGATGAACTGTTCGAGCAGTACAAATCGCACCGTCCGCCGATGCCGGACGATTTACGCAAGCAGATTCAACCGTTGCACAGCATGATTAAAGCGTTGGGCATTCCGCTGTTGGTGATTGACGGCGTGGAGGCGGACGATGTAATTGGCACGCTCGCCGTGCGTGCGTCAAAGTGCGGTCAGAAAGTGTTGATCAGCACCGGCGATAAAGATATGGCGCAGTTGGTAGACGACAACATTATGCTGATCAACACCATGAACAACACCTTATTGGATCGCGATGGTGTGGTGGAGAAATACGGCATTCCGCCGGAGTTGATCATTGATTATCTGGCATTACGCGGTGACAGTTCGGACAATATCCCCGGTGTAGCGGGTGTCGGCGAAAAAACCGCACTTGGGCTGCTGCAAGGCATCGGCAGTATGCAACAGATTTATGCCCACTTGGATCAAGTAGCAGAACTGCCGATTCGTGGTGCGAAAAAGCTGGGCGATAAACTGGCGGAAGCCAAAGAAATTGCCGATCTTTCTTACTTGCTTGCCACGATTAAAACCGATGTTGAGTTGGAAACCACTTACGAGCAACTGACGATGCAAAGCGCACAGACCGATGAGCTGATCGAAGCCTTTGGACGTTATGAATTTAAGCGTTGGTTGAATGAAATCTTGCAAAACGGGGCAAGTTCGGTCACTTCAGGTGAAGTCCAACCCGCAACCTTCAACCGCTATCAGGCAACGCCGACCACCAGCGAAAGTGCGGTTAGCGCGCCTGTTAATGCAGTAGAAGCGGTGCAGATTGACCGCACTTTATATCAAACCATTCTGACTGAAAGCGATTTTGCCCACTGGCTGGAAAAATTGGCGTCGGCAAATTTGATCGCACTGGACACCGAAACTGACAGCCTGAATTATATGCAGGCCAATCTAGTCGGGATTTCGTTCGCCTTGCCCAACGGCGAAGCGGCCTATCTGCCGTTGCAACACCGTTATTTAGATGTGCCGCCACAGTTGGAGCTACAGACCGCACTTGCCGCCTTAAAACCGATTTTGGAAAATCCACAGATTCAAAAAGTCGGACAAAATATCAAATATGACGAAACTATTTTTATCCGCCACGGCATCCAACTGCAAGGTATCGCCTACGACACTATGCTGGAATCCTATACCCTCGACAGCACCGGGCGACACAATATGGACGACTTGGCGCAGCGCTATTTGGGGCACAGTACCATTAGTTTCGAGGAAGTGGCAGGCAAGGGCAAAAACCAGCTGACGTTTGACCAAATTCCAATCGAGCAAGCCGCAGAATATGCGGCGGAAGATGCCGATGTCACCATGAAACTGCACCAAACCTTATGGCAAAAACTGCAAACCGAGCCAACCTTGGTCGAGTTGTTTGAAAAATTGGAAATGCCGCTGGTGTCGGTGTTGTCCAGCATTGAGCGCAACGGTGTGTTGTTGGATAGCGATTTATTATTTGAACAATCAAACCAGATCGGCGTCCGCCTGACGCAACTGGAGCAACAAGCGCACGAGTTGGCGGGTGAGCCGTTTAACCTGGCGTCCACCAAGCAGTTGCAAGAGATTTTATTTAATAAACTGGGTTTACCGATTATCAAAAAAACCCCGAAAGGCGCCCCGTCCACCAATGAAGAGGTGTTGGAAGAGCTAGCTTACGAACATGAACTGCCAAAACTCTTGGTCGAACACCGTGGTTTGAGCAAGTTGAAATCAACCTACACCGATAAACTGCCGTTAATGGTGGATAAAAACAGCGGCAGGGTGCACACCTCTTATCATCAGGCAGTGACAATCACCGGGCGTTTGTCGTCCAGCGATCCGAATCTGCAAAATATCCCGATCCGCACCGAAGAGGGACGCCGCATTCGCAAAGCCTTTATTGCCGCTGAAGGTAATAAAATTATCGCTGCCGACTATTCACAAATCGAATTGCGGATTATGGCGCACCTATCTAATGATGCCGGGCTAAACCGAGCATTTGCTGAAGGACAGGATATTCACCGTGCCACCGCAGCCGAAATTTTTGGCGTCGCTTTGGATCAAGTTACACCGGAGCAGCGCCGCAGCGCCAAAGCGATCAACTTTGGGTTGATCTACGGCATGAGCGCCTTTGGTTTGGCACGCCAGTTGGGCATTGCCCGTGGGCAGGCACAACAATATATCGACCTTTATTTCCAACGCTATCCGGGCGTACAGACGTTCATGCAGGATATTCAACAAAAAGCACGCGAACAGGGCTTCGTCGAAACGCTGTTTAAACGCCGTCTCTACCTGCCGGAAATCAAATCCGCCAATGCGATGCGCCGCAAAGGCGCAGAACGGGTGGCTATCAACGCCCCAATGCAAGGCACCGCCGCGGATATTATCAAACGGGCGATGCTGTTGATCGACAATGAAATCCGCCACAGTGATGAGATCAAAATGATTATGCAGGTACACGATGAACTGGTGTTCGAAGTGCGGTCGGATAAAGTGGATTTTTATGCCGAACGGATTAAAAGCTTGATGGAACAAGCCGCCGAGCTCAGCGTTCCCCTGATTGCCGAAGTGGGCATTGGTGATAATTGGGACGAAGCACATTAGTTGAATTGACGAAAAATCGTGCAAGGGGTAGAGTAAAGAATAATCTCTTTAAAGGAGTTAAGATAGTGGAAACAAAAACAACAGAATATAACAAATTCCTCGCTAAAAAAATTCAACTTGGCGATCAGGCTATCCGTGAAGGACGGACTTATACGGCTGAGCAGGCATATGAAAATGCGATTAGAGCAGCTTTAAGAGCGGCTGAAGATATGAAAAAACATGCTTGAGCTTGAGTATTCTGATATTGCCAATAATGACCTTGAAAATATTATGGCGAATATTACGGAGTTTGTTGGCTTACAAAGTGCGATAAATGTACTTGGTGATATTCAAAAATCAATGGAATTATTGCAGATGACACCTGAAATGGGTGTTGTTGGCGCTATTTTAGGTACACGCGAAATTTATCCTCGGGGTTATCGAGTTGTTTATCGTATTACTGCGAAAAAAATTTTAATTGTAACGATTGTTCATTGTCGCCAACTTTATCCGCCAATTCAAGGAAGTTAAAAAATGGAAGTAGAGACAACAGAATACAAAAAATTTGTTGCGGAGCGGGTTAAAAAATCGAACGAAGATATCAAAAATGGTCGTCTTTTTACTTCTGAAGAATTTTATGAACGTGCAATGAGTGCGATTGCCAACTCCCTCTCCAGCCGCAGCACGACTGACTAATACTTAACCCTGTGCGCTCATCGTGTAGGGTTCTCAATATAAAGATAATAACCATGAAATACAAAAACCTACGCGATTTTATTGACTTGTTGGAGCAGCAAGGCGAGTTGAAGCGAATTTCACAGGCGATTGATCCGCATTTGGAAATGACCGAAATTGCTGACCGCACTTTGCGTTTGGGTGGGCCGGCGTTACTGTTTGAAAACCCGGTCGGTTATGATATGCCGGTGTTATGTAACCTGTTTGGTACGGCACGGCGGGTGGCACTGGGGATGGGGCAAGAGAATGTAACTGCCCTGCGTGATGTCGGCAAATTGCTGGCATTTCTAAAAGAACCGGATCCACCCAAAGGCTTTAAAGACCTGATTGACAAGCTGCCGCAGTTCAAACAGGTACTGAATATGCCGACCAAGGTGCTGGGCAAAGCCGATTGTCAGCAGATTATATGGCAGGGAGAAGATGTCGATCTATATAAGCTACCGATTATGCACTGTTGGCCAGACGATGTGGCACCATTGGTAACGTGGGGCTTAACCATCACCAAAGGACCGCACAAAAAACGGCAGAATTTGGGAATTTATCGCCAACAACTTATTGCAAAAAACAAATTGATTATGCGTTGGCTGTCACATCGCGGCGGGGCATTGGATTTTCAGGAGTGGAAAGAGGCGCATCCTAACCAACCGTTTCCGGTGTCGGTGGCGCTGGGCGCGGATCCGGCGACAATCTTAAGTGCGGTCACCCCAATTCCCGACACCCTGTCGGAATATGCCTTTGCCGGTTTATTGCGTGGTCATAAAAGCGAAGTAGTCAAATCAGTTTCCAATGAATTGGACGTGCCGGCCGGTGCGGAAATCGTGCTGGAAGGCTATATTGATCCAGCTGAAACCGCACTTGAAGGGCCTTACGGCGATCACACCGGTTATTATAACGAACAGGAATATTTTCCGGTGTTCACCGTCACTCACATCACTATGCGGCAAAATCCGATCTACCATTCCACTTATACCGGTCGTCCACCCGATGAACCGGCAGTGTTAGGCGAAGCGTTGAATGAAGTATTTATCCCAATTTTGCAAAAACAGTTCCCTGAAATCGTTGATTTTTACCTGCCGCCCGAAGGTTGTTCCTACCGTTTGGCGGTGGTAACTATCAAAAAACAGTATCCGGGGCACGCCAAACGGGTGATGATGGGAATCTGGTCGTTTCTGCGTCAGTTTATGTACACCAAATTTGTGATTGTATGCGATGATGATATTAACGCCCGTGACTGGAAAGATGTGATTTGGGCAATCACCACCCGCAGCGATCCGGCGCGAGACTGCACTATCGTAGAACACACGCCGATTGACTACCTGGATTTTGCTTCTCCGGTTGCCGGTTTGGGGTCTAAAATGGGGATCGACGCCACCAATAAATGGGTTGGCGAAACGAGCAGAGAATGGGGAGTTCCAATAAGGAAAAAAGAAGAAATAGTGAAAAAAATAGATGAAATATGGGAAAAATTGTCTATTTTTTAGAAAAAATATCGTTTAGAATAAAAATCCTCTTATGGTATAACATTGCCAAGAGGATTTTTTATTACAATTATAAAACCAACAATACTTACACAACACATACTGAAACAAAAAGAAGGTAAATCCATGAGCAATTTAACCACCGTTGATGCTTTTTTAGCACAACTCGCCAAACGTGACGGTCACCAAGCCGAATTCCTGCAAGCCGTAAAAGAAGTCATCACCTCATTATGGCCGTTCCTGCAAAAGAATCCAAAATACGCCTCGCAAAGCTTACTCGAGCGCTTAGTAGAACCTGAACGTGCGATCCAGTTCCGCGTGGCATGGACTGATGATAAAGGACAAGTACAAGTCAACCGCGCTTTCCGCGTGCAATACAACAGTGCAATCGGGCCATACAAAGGCGGCATGCGCTTCCACCCTTCAGTCAACCTCTCAATTTTAAAATTTCTCGGCTTTGAGCAAACCTTTAAAAACGCCTTAACCACATTACCGATGGGCGGCGGAAAAGGCGGCTCGGACTTCGATCCGAAAGGCAAATCCGATGCGGAAGTGATGCGTTTCTGCCAAGCGTTAATGACGGAATTATACCGTCATGTCGGACCAGACACCGATGTACCGGCTGGCGACATTGGCGTAGGCGGACGTGAAGTCGGTTACTTGGCAGGCTACATGAAAAAACTCTCTAACCAAGCCGCCTGTGTGTTTACAGGACGCGGTCTGTCTTTCGGCGGTTCCTTGATTCGCCCGGAAGCTACCGGTTACGGCTTGGTTTACTTCGCACAAGCGATGTTAGCAGAAAAAGGACAATCGTTTGCGGGTAAAACCGTAACGGTATCCGGTTCTGGCAACGTGGCGCAATATGCGATTGAAAAGGCGTTGGAACTGGGCGCAAAAGTGGTGACCTGTTCTGACTCTTCGGGCTATGCCTATGATAAAGACGGTTTCACCACAGAAAAATTGGCTGCGCTGCAAGAGATCAAAGAAGTCAAACGTGGCCGCGTGAAAGATTATGCCGAACAATTCGGTTTAGAATACCATGCTGGCAAACGCCCTTGGGAAGTTAAAGCCGATATTGCTCTGCCTTGCGCTACCCAAAACGAACTGGAATTAGCCGACGCTGAGACCTTGATTGCCAATGGTGTTCAGCTGGTTGCAGAAGGTGCCAATATGCCAACGACTATCGAAGCAACCGATCGTTTATTGGAAGCCGGTGTTCTGTTCGGACCGGGCAAAGCCGCCAACGCCGGTGGTGTCGCCACCTCCGGTTTGGAAATGGCACAAAGCTCGCAGCGTTTATACTGGACCCGCGAAGAGGTGGACGCACAGTTAAAACGTATTATGCTGGATATCCACGCCAACTGTAAAAAATACGGTACAAGCGAAGGCGAAGCCAATATCAACTATGTAGTCGGCGCCAATGTTGCCGGCTTCGTCAAAGTGGCGGATGCCATGCTGGCGCAAGGTGTGTATTAACGAATAAGATAGACCGCACTTTTAACCCATAAAAAACTGAGGAGATGAAAATTTTCTCGGTTTTTTTATTGTGTATCGTATTCAGAATTATGTATTTTGATATAGTAACAATTATTTATCAAACAGTTACCCTCGCTAATCAAGCCACACTTTTCCCTGCAAACTTAGTCATGAAAAATACTGGCTGCTAAATCAAAAGTGCGGTCACTCAATTCGACACAGGCGATCTGAAAAGCGTAAAAAAACTGCTAAAAAAGAATAACCCCCTATTTTCTATTGATAAAAAAAGCGTATAATTCTGCACCATTCGACTTATCTTTTCGTTTCTTTAACGAAAGCGTTTTTGAGCTTTACAGGATCGCATTTTATGTGTCAACTTTTGGGCATGAATTGTAACAGCCCTACCGATATTGTGTTTTCATTTGAGGGTTTTCGCCGCCGCGCAGGAATCACCGACCACCACTCCGACGGCTTTGGTATTGCGTTTTTTGAAGGAAAAGGCGTGCGGGTTTTTCGTGATGACAAGCCATGCAGCTCATCACCGATCGCTGATTGCGTCAAACAATATCACATCAAATCACTAAATGTGATCGCTCACATCCGCAAAGCGACTCAAGGGGTGGTCAATCTGGAGAATACCCATCCGTTTATGCGTGAAATTTGGGGCGAAAACTGGGTGTTTGCGCATAACGGCAACTTGAAAACCATGCCAGATCTGTCCGAAAGTCGTGCGCAGCCGATTGGCAGTACCGATTCCGAAGCTGCATTTTGTTATATGGTGGAAAAACTCAAAGTGCGGTATCACAAAAAACCGAGCGACCAAGAGATTTTTAACGCAGTTTATGACATTGCGGCAGAATTGGGCGAGTTAGGCACATTCAATTTTATCCTCTCTAACGGGCAAATCATGCTGGCGCACTGCTCCACTCATTTGCATTATGTGATGCGCAAAGCCCCGTTCGGCAAAGCGTTCCGCATTGATGACGACGGTGTGATCGACTTCAACGACTTCGCTAAACCAAATGACCGAGTGAATATCATCTCCACTTTTCCACTGACCAAAAATGAAGCGTGGGTCAAAATGGAACACGGCGGCTTTGTGATGTTTAAAGACGGCGAAAAAATCCATGAAGTGGTCGGTGAATATAAACTGATGGAAGATGACGGCACTCAATGCACTCAATCTCGCGTAGCTTAATCTAACTTTTTACTTCATAGCACCGCACTTTAGATTGAATTGTACATTAAATAAAGTGCGGTTACATTATATCGCTTACCCCTTTATGATTTAAATGCTTTAAGCAGTGAATCTAAAATATAATTTTCAATATTGCTATAATTATTTTTGCGTAACCGACATAATGTCACTCGCCAAGGTACCGGATCTTTAATTTTTCGGCAAACATAATCAGAAGCGGGATAAAGTTCAGAAATCGGAAAAGGTAAAATAGTTAATAATGCTTTATTAATTTTAGTCGAATTTAATAGAAAATCCCAAGAGCTCGATTCCAAAATAATATTCGGATAAATATTATACCGTTTGAAGTGCTCGCTTAATTGATGATAAATCATAAATGTTTTATCAAATATCGCCATTTTTTCATTGTGTAAATCTTGCCAGGTCAAAATCTCTTTTTGTGCCAAATGGTGTTCCGGAGAGAAAAACACCGAGAGTTCTGAATGTGAAATCTCAAAAGAATCAATTATATTCTTAGATATCCCTTCTGGATAAAGCAATACTGCCAAATCAATATTTTCTAACAGCAATTCTTTTTTTAATACATATGCACCCTGTTCTTTAATGCTGAAATTAATTGTCGGATTTTCCAAAATAAGATATGGCATAATTTCAGAAAACACCACCGATAAAACCAATGGCGGAATACCGATGGTAATATTACCGGTGATTTGATTAGTGATTTTATGTAAATTTTGATTCATCTCATTATATTTTTCGACAATTTCTTTTGCGTCACGATAATAATTCTCGCCCACATAAGTTAAACCCACTATTTTCCCTTGTGTTCGTTTGAATAACTGTATAGCTTCACGTTTTTCAAATTCATTGATCATCATACTGAGTGCCGGTTGTGAAATATATAAATGCTGTGAGGTACGACTCAAATTAAAATTATTATCCACAATAGCAATAAAATAACGCAGATGCCGTATATCCATACCCTTTCCTCTGTCAACTTACATAACTTCGCCTATGGTATATCAAATTTCTATAAAAAAAATTGATAGATGTCTAAAAAATCAGTATTTCTTTTTCTATTATTTTATTGATATGCTCACTACAGATAATTTAACAAGTATAGAGACAATCACAACATACTGAAAAATAATTAAAATTATGCAATCACCTAGTTCTATAGAGATGGATAGGTATTAGAAATAGTCTGTTCTATATTCTATGGATTTTATACGACATTAATTAATGTATAAATAAAATATATATCATTTGGAGAATTATTATGTCTAAAGTTATTTCTGTTGCAGAGGTAAAGCATCATCTTTTTGATGGAATGAGCATCATGTCAGGCGGTTTTATGGGGATTGGTTCGGCGGAGACCTTAGTCCAGGCTATTTTAGAGGCCGGTACCAAAGATATTACCCTGATTAGTAGCGATACTGCCTTGATCGATACCGGTGTCGGTCCACTCATTGCCAATAATAGAATTAAAAAAGTAATTGCCTCCCATATCGGAACCAATCCAGAAACCGGAAAAAAAATGATTGCCGGTGAAATCGAAGTCGAATTGGTGCCACAGGGTACGTTTGCAGAACGCATTCGTGCAGGCGGTGCCGGTTTAGGCGGAATTTTAACTCCAACCGGCGTTGGCACCGTGGTGGAAGAGGGAAAACAAAAAATACAAATTGATCAGGTCGATTATTTATTGGAACTGCCGCTGAAAGCCGATTTGGCGTTGATTAAAGCCCATACCGCCGATACTGCCGGAAATTTAATCTATGATGGCTCTGCCCGAAATTTCAATCCGTTGATGGCGTTGGCTTGCAAAACCGTGATTGTCGAGACCGACTATTTGGTGGAAGTAGGAGAATTGGAACCGAATCACATCATCACGCCGGCAACCTTGGTGGACTATATTGTTTTGAAACCCGCACTTTGACCCGTCAAGTGACGCTTTAAAAAAGGAAAAGGATATGAATGCAAAAGAATTAATTGCACGCCGTATTGCAATGGAATTAAAAGACGGTGATGTCGTCAATTTGGGAATCGGCTTGCCAACGATGGTGGCCAATTATCTGCCTGCGGATGTGAACATCACCTTGCAGTCAGAAAATGGTTTCTTGGGCTTAACCGCATATGATCCGGAAAATGCCAACCCCAATATCGTGAATGCCGGCGGGCAGCCTTGTTCAATTAAGGCTGACGGCGCGTTTTTTGATAGCGGGTTTTCTTTCGCCCTTATCCGCGGCGGACATGTTGATGCCTGCGTATTGGGCGGCTTGGAAGTTGATCAGGAAGCGAATCTTGCCAATTGGATGGTGCCGGGAAAAATGGTGCCGGGTATGGGAGGAGCAATGGATCTCGTCACCGGCTCGCGTAAAGTCATCATCGGCATGGAGCATTGTGCTAAATCGGGTTCTTCAAAAATTCTCAAAAAATGCACCCTACCTTTAACAGCAAAAAATAAAGTGCATATGGTCGTGACCGAGTTGGCGGTTTTTAGCTTTATTGATGGCAAATTAACCTTACAAGAACATGCACCTAACGTAGATTTGGCAACCATTAAAGCCAAGACCGACGCCGAATTTGTTGTGGCAGACGATTTTAAGCAGATGATGATTAATCATTAATTTTTGCCATTGAGCATAATCAACAGAACAAAAAGGAACTCAATATGGAAAATATTGTTATTGTCAGCGCCGTCAGAACACCGATTGGCAGCTTTAACGGCGCCCTTGCTACCGTAAGTGCGGTTGATCTCGGCGCTTTGGTGATCAAAGAAGTGTTACAGCGGGCAAATGTTGCTGCCGATCAAGTTGATGAAGTGATTATGGGCAATGTGCTGCAAGCCGGCCTGGGACAGAACCCGGCACGGCAAGCCGCTTTAAAAGCAGGTATTTATCAGCAAGCCCCCTCGCTCACAATTAATAAAGTGTGCGGCTCAGGCTTAAAAAGCGTGGTATTAGGGGCTCAGGCTATTCGTAGTGGTGATGCCGATATTGTCGTGGTCGGCGGCATGGAAAATATGAGTCAAGCGCCTTACCTGCTGAGCAGCAAAGTGCGGTTGGGCGCCAGAATGGGCAATTTAACCTTGCAGGATAGCATGATTGAAGACGGCTTAACTTGCGCGATTAACCATTATCACATGGGAATCACTGCAGAGAATATCGCCGAACATTATGGCATTACTCGTCAGCAGCAAGATGAATTTGCCTTACGTTCGCAAACACTGGCTTCACAGGCGGTTCAAGCCGGTGTGTTCGATGCAGAAATTATTCCGGTAAGCGTAAAAACGCGTAAGGGTGAGAAGGTGTTCAATCGTGACGAACACCCTAAATTCGACACTACCCTTGAACAACTTGCCGCATTGAAACCCGCATTTAAAAAAGAAGGCAGCGTGACGGCGGGCAATGCTTCCGGCCTTAACGACGGTGCCGCCGCCTTGTTGCTCATGAGTGAAAGTAAAGCCGCTGAATTAGGATTGCAGCCGTTAGCCCGCATCCGCAGTTATGCCAGCGTAGGCAATGATCCTGCCGTGATGGGATTAGGGCCGGTCCAAGCAACACAAGCTGCCCTGCAAAAAGCCAATCTGACGTTGGCAGAGATTGATCTTGTCGAAGCCAACGAAGCCTTTGCCGCTCAATTTTTAGGCGTAGGAAAAACATTACTCTTTGATCTGGAAAAAACCAATATCCACGGCGGCGCCATTGCACTAGGGCACCCGATTGGTGCCAGCGGCGCACGTATTTTAGTGACATTGTTGTACGGCATGCAGGCAAAACAAGCCAAATTAGGGTTGGCAACATTATGTATTGGCGGAGGGCAAGGGATTTCAATGGTGGTTGAGCGTCTCTAGTTTTTCTCTTTTATCGGTAATAATCTGATTAATAATAACAAGTTGAGGTTAAAAATGATTGATGTAAATGGAAAAGTTGCTGTCATTACGGGTTCTGCCAGTGGTATCGGCTTGCATATGGCAAAAAAATTTTTGGCAAACGGTGCGAAAGTGGTCATTAGTGATGTGAATGAAGAAGCATTGGCGGCACGGCTGCAAGAGTTAAATCATCCGAACCTGTTGGCGGTGAAAACGGATGTCACGAAAGAAGCTGAGATTGAAAACTTAATTTCAACTGCGCATAAGCATTTCGGTAGACTGGATATTTTTGTCAACAATGCCGGTATTCAGCATGTCGCATCGATAGAGGATTTCCCGACCGAAAAATTCGATTTGATGATCCAAATTATGTTGCGCGCATCCTTCCTTACGATTAAGCACTGCCTGCCGATTATGAAAGCGCAAAAATTCGGACGCATTATCAACGTATCGTCCATCAACGGTTTAGTCGGTTTTGCCGGTAAGGTAGCCTATAACGCCGCTAAGCACGGGATCATAGGAATCACTCGGGTCGCTGCGCTGGAATGTGCCAAAGACGGCGTTACCGTCAATGCGATTTGTCCTGGGTATATCGAAACGCCGTTGGTGCTGAATCAAATGAAAGATTTAGCCAAAACCCGCAACGTTAGTCTGGAAAATGTGTTGGAAGAAGTGTTGTATCCACTGATTCCGCAAAAAACATTAATTGATATCGACGATATTGCCAGCTTGGTTCTGTTTGCCTCCAGCCCTTGCGCCAAACACATCACCGGCACAAACCTAGTGATTGATGCCGGTTATACCGCACAATAATCAACGTAAACTGACCAAAGCCGATTTCAGGGATGACATCGGCTTTTCTCGAGCGATAATTTTATTTCTGTATTGATAGACAGGAGAATGAATATGTTAGGAATCCTGCTTGGTCTAACGATCATCATTGTATTGGCTTTTTGGGGCTGGTCGATTATTTGGGTCGCCCCAATAGCCGCCGGTGTTGTCGCATTATTTGGCGGATTAGACTTATTAACGGCTTATACCGGTGATTACATGAGTGGTTTCGTCGGTTTTGCCAAAACCTGGTTTCCCATCTTTATGCTGGGCGCAATCTTTGGCAAATTGATGGAAGTCACTTCAATGGCAAACGCCATTGCGCAAACCATTAGCAAATGGCTGGGAGCAAAACGCGCGATTTTGGCGGTGGTTGTCGCCTGTTCGATTCTTACCTATGGTGGCGTCAGCCTGTTTGTGGTTGTTTTTGCCGTTTATCCACTCGGTGTTGCACTGTTCCGCCAAGCCAATATCTCCCGCCAACTTTTGCCGGGCACTATTGCCTTGGGCGCATTCACCTACACCATGACCGCCATTCCTGGTACGCCGCAAATTCAAAATTTAATTCCGACCCACTATTTCCATACCACACCTGCCGCCGCACCATTAATGGGTGCCGTATCGGCACTGATTATGGCAGTACTAGGATACTATTGGCTGGTTTATCGTGAAACCGCACTTCGTAACAAAGGATTAGTGTTTATTGAACCAGAATCCACACAAACTGTCCGAACCGAAGATGAAGAGAATTTAGCAAAAGCCTCATCAGACCAGACAAAAACAGTCGTTAACCCAATAAAAAATAGTAGACCCAATTTCTGGCTCTCTATGTTGCCGCTAATTTCTGTTGTTGTCGCACTAAACGTAGTCAAGTTATCCATAATAATTGCCTTGCTTATCGGGATTATCCTGATTTTAGTCCTGAGTGCCGCACAATATAAAAGCTTTATTAAAGCCATTAACGAAGGGGCAAACGGCTCGGTGCTGGCGATTGTCAACACCTCGGCAGCCGTTGGCTTTGGTTCCGTGGTGAAAGCCGTTCCCGGATTTGCAGCACTATCTGATTTTCTGTTGAATATCAAAGGTTCGCCTCTGATTTCCGAAGCGGTATCTGTCACCGCACTTGCCGGAGCAACCGGTTCCGCCAGCGGCGGCATGGGAATTGCACTGGAAAGTTTGGGGCAAAAGTATTATGAATTGGCAATGGCTCAGGGTTTAAATATCGAACATTTCCATCGTGTTGCTTCCATTGCTTCCGGCGGGCTGGATACCTTGCCGCATAACGGAGCCGTTTTAACGTTGTTAGTGATTACCGGCATGAGCCACCGCCAAAGCTACTTTGATATTGCCATGGTATCACTCGTGATCCCGACCGTCTCTTTGATTACGGTTATCGGCTTGGCCAGCCTCGGCATCGTATAATCCCCATTTGGCATGGCGATAGCGGATTCGCCATGCCGATCAATTTGTGAGCGAAGTATCATTTTCTCGCTCACTCTCCTATAAATTCTTCTATTTTGTGATCCACATCTTGAAACAAATCATTAACAACTATTGCTCATTTTTTTAACTTAATATAGGGTAATACCGTCCGTTTTTAATTTCAGCGATCGTTTGCTTTCTTTCGCTTCCTGTAACATTCCCTGCGACATCGTTAAGAGGAACGCCGATTATGCAACACTTTGATTCCGTATTAAAAGAAAACCGTATTTTTAAGCCAAGTGATGATTTCCGACAAGCTGCCAATATCGGGCAATTGGAGGATTACCAAAATCTGTGGGAATTTGCCGATAAAGATTATTTACAGTATTGGGCAGATTTAGCACGTGATTTGATCAGTTGGAAAAAACCGTTTATGACGATTTTTGACGACAGCAATGCCCCATTTTATAAGTGGTTCCCCGACGGCAAGCTTAATGTATCCTACAACTGTTTGGATCGCCATCTGCCTGATAAAGGCAATAAAACCGCACTTATCTTTGAATCCGACTTCGGGCAGGTCAGCAGCTTTAGCTATGCCCAATTGCATAATCGAGTATGCCGTTTTGGCAATGCGCTGCGTGAATTGGGCATCGGCAAGGGCGACCGAGTGGTCATCTATATGCCGATGCTGGTCGAGGCCGTAATTGCGATGCAAGCCTGCGCTCGAATCGGGGCGGTGCATTCCGTGGTATTTGGTGGCTTTTCCGCCGGTGCGTTGCGCGATCGCATCGAAGATGCCGGCGCTAAATTGGTGATCACCGCCAACGGCGGGCTACGCGGTGGCAAGATTATTCCGTTGAAAGAGACTGTTGACGAAGCGTTGGATATGGGCTGTCCGACAGTAGAAAATGTGGTGGTGTATTACCGCTTGAATATTGACACCGCTTGGCGCAACGGGCGCGATTTATGGTGGCACGAGTTATCGAAACACCAGCCGGAGTTTTGCGAACCAGAGTGGATGAATTCTGAAGATCCGCTATTTATTCTGTACACCTCAGGCTCCACCGGCAAACCGAAAGGTATTGTGCACAGCAGCGCCGGCTATTTGCTGGGGGCGATCAATACTTTCCGCAACGTCTTTGATAATAAACCAAATGATGTTTATTGGTGCACCGCTGATGTGGGTTGGATCACCGGACACTCCTATGTCTGTTATGGCCCATTGGCAAATGGCGCGACACAGGTGATTTATGAAGGTGTACCGAGCTATCCGGATCCCGGCCGGATTTGGCGGATAATTCAGCGGCATAAAATCAATGTGTTTTACACCTCCCCTACTTTGATCCGCTCTTTAACCCGGGTTGGCGACTGGATTCCGAACAAATATGATCTCTCTTCATTGCGCTTGCTCGGCAGCGTCGGTGAACCGATCAACCCATCCGCATGGATGTGGTTGTATGAGGTCATCGGCAAAGAGCGCTGTCCGATTGTCGACACCTGGTGGCAGACCGAAACCGGCTCGATTATGTTGTCACCACTTCCCGGTATCAACTCGATGAAGCCGGGCTCTTGTGCCTTACCGTTACCGGGTATTATGGCGGACGTAGTCGATGAAACCGGGCAAAGAATCAGCGGACAAAGCGGCGGGCTCTTAGTGATTAAGCGCCCATTCCCGTCGATGCTACGCACAATTTGGAATGACGACAAACGCTACCAAGCCACCTACTTCCCAGCGGAGTTGGGCGGAAAATACTATGTCGCCGGTGACTCGGCACACCGCGACGAAGACGGCTATTTCTGGATTTTGGGTCGCACCGATGATGTGCTGAACGTATCCGGACACCGCTTAGGCACGATGGAAATCGAATCAGCGTTGGTGGCTAATCCGCAAGTTGCCGAAGCAGCTGTGGTCGGCAGACCAGATGAAATCAAAGGTGAGGCTGTGGTAGCGTTTGTCGTGCTGAATACCGCACTTCCGGAAGGACAAGAAGCGCGCGATTTGGCGGAACAGCTGAAACAGTGGGTCTCAAAAGAGATCGGCAAAATCGCCCGTCCGGAAGATATCCGCTTCGCCGAAAACTTACCAAAAACCCGCTCCGGCAAAATTATGCGCCGCTTACTGCGTTCGATTGCCAAAAACGAGGTCATCACCCAAGATGTCTCCACCTTGGAAAACCCACAAATTATCGGACAACTGCAACGGCAAGTGTTGTAGTTGCTAAATTAGAAAGAGCGGTTTATAAAACGTAATACTATTAAAACTGAATAACAACCTAATCATCCAATCATGCTTTTTATGATTGGATGATTTTATGCTTATGGAATATAGCCATTTTTACTACATTTTTGGCTCAACTTATTTTAAATTTAATTTTTTCCTAAAATCATCGGAAGCCTGCATAATATGATTTAGCAAATCTTCAACCGCCCAGCATTTCACTAATAATTCATCTTTCATCACACGAGAATTATAGTGCTTGAATGTACCAATTTTGGTATGCATAAATTTCGCAATATTCGGATAACCGAAACTTTCTGCTGCGCCAGAAATCGCTAGAAAATGGGCTAATTCTTGAATAATTGGTTCTTGGCTATCTTTGTGTTTATAAAGATAAGCATATAAATCGGGATGAATATTATTAAATACCCCGGAAAAACCTTGCGAACCGGCTTTCATCGCCTCAAAGGCAATGGCGGCATTGGCATTAACAATTTTTAAATTGCTGTTTTTGGTTAATTCAACACGTCTTTTCACCGTTTCTAAATCACAGGAGACATCTTTCAGCACCAGCATATTGTCAAAACCGGCAAAATAACTGATCTCTTCATCGGTTAATAAGCGACGATAAGGCGCTGGACACTCATATAAACCTAATTTGATGTCCTTTGGTAAACGTACCAATAGCTGTTCAAAATGTTGTTTTAATGCAGCCGTTCCCTGATTATTCACGTCTAAACGATTCGTAATCAAGATCACAGCGTCAACGCCTGTATGATAGATTGCGGTTAACTCTTCCACTTGATCATCGAGGTTATCACTGATGTGCGCCGATGCCACAACAGGAATACGATTATTGGTTTGCTGTAAAACGGTTTCTGTAATTTTGATCCGCTCTTGCAAACTTAAAAACTGAATTTCACTGGATTGACAAGCCGCAAATAACGTATCCGCCCCGTTATCAATATACCAATCGGTAAGGCGACGTAATCCGTCATAATCAATTTCATTGTTTGCGTGGAATGGCGTGAGCATAACAGGGATAATACCTTGAAGTTGTTGCATGATAATAACCTCTAAACTTAATGTTGTTCTTTAAAATTCTTCATAATTCCCCATATTTGGAGAATCACCACCAATAGGAAAAAACTGGCGAGCACTGCGGATACCGGGCGCTCTACAAATGCCATCAGTTGCCCGTCTGATTTAGTGAGTGATGCCAATAGATTCCGCTCTAACATCGGCCCTAAAATCATACCTAAAATAATCGGGGAAATTGGGTAATGGTTTTTTTGCAAGAAATAACCTAACAATCCCATCACCAACATCACCACTATCGCTTCGGGAGAATTGTTAATGGCATAAGCGCCCACGATACTGAAAATAATCACAATCGGATATAGAATATCTTTATTGATTTGAATGATTTTTTTCAGGAAACTAACCACAATTAATGCCAATGGAATGAGGGCTAAATTTGCAATCAGAAAGAGAATAAATACTGCATACAATTTTTCCGGTTGGAATAAAAACAGTGACGGTCCTGGTTGCATATCTTTCATATATAATACGCCAATAATAATTGCTGCCGCGGAATCGCCTGGAATACCAAATACCAAAGACGGGATCCAACTTCCAGCCAAACTGGCATTATTGCTGCTTGACGCATCAATAACCGCATCTTGCGATCCTTTGCCGTAAAGATCGGGATTTTTAGAAAATTTTTTGGAAATGGCATAAGAAATCCAAGCCGCAATATCTGCACCTGCCCCGGGTAATGCACCGATTAATGTGCCAAGAATACTGCTGCGAGTAATACTGCCTTTTCGTTTATTTAATGCTGCCCCCACACCTTTGAAAATATTAAGCGTGGCCTTGGCTTGTAATTCTGACGCTTCTGGCACCCCACCTGTTTTATGCCGATTTGCGTAATAATCTATTGCGCCTGAAATGGCAAATAATCCGATCATGGCAGGTATAAAACTGACACCTTCATACAGCGAAATTACGCCAAATGTAAAACGAGCTTGCCCGGTAAATTCGTCAAAACCAATCGTGGAAATTAAGATACCAAATAATAAGGTTAATAGGCTTTTGGTAATAAATTTTCCTGCAATTAGCGTTGCACAACTCAAACCGAGTAATGACAGCCACATATATTCAAATGAACTGAATTTCAAGGCAAATTTTGCTAACACGGGAGCCGCAAGAACGAGAATAATTGTGCCAATCACCCCGCCAATAACGGAACTGGTTAAACCCAAACCAAGCACTAAACTGACTTTGCCTTGTTTCACTAATGAATAAGAATCGTCAACATAAGCCGCTGATGCCGGTGTACCCGGAATGCGTAATAATGCCCCTGGAATATCGCCGGCATAAATAGAGGAAGCACCAACGGAAATCATCAACGCCAGAGCAGGAATGGGATCCATAAAAAAGGTAAACGGCACCATCAAGGCAACCGCCATGGTAGCGGTTAAGCCCGGAATTGAGCCGACAAATAGGCCAAATAATCCTGCCAATATAATTGCTAAAATGGCGTTTAGATCAATATAGGCGATAGCATTGAGTAAAATATCCATCATCAACCCCTATTCAAAAAATAAACCAACAGGCAGTGAAACCTGTAATACTTTAGCAAACAGTAAATAAATTAACGTTGCAACAACGATAAGAAAAAGTGCGGTGAAAACTTTCTGTTTTTTCACTAACGGAACCGCCATAAAAATAAGGATCAAACTGGTCGTAATCACAAAACCTAACACATCAGCAAGAAAAATATAAAACAGAACAGCTATGACCACAAAACAGACGGCTATGATTTCTCTACTAAAATTAAATGACTGGAAAACGTATGTTTTTTTCATTTTTAATTCCATAATAAAATCAACAAATGAAAAAACCGAAACTAAAGCACCGATAATTGTTGGGTAATATGCCGCACCATAGCTATCAAAATCACCATATGTAGAATAGCTATAGATAGAAATGATTAAACCAAATATCAATAATACGATAGGAATGAATAATCTGATCATCTTGCTATACCCCCATTCGGGGGTATCCTCATTATTAAATTATTGTGCAGAAAGCAATTCTCCGAATTTTTTATCTTCTGTCGCCATAAATTGTTCTAATTGCTGGCCATATAATTCACCCACACCAAATCCTTGTTTATGTGAAAATTCTTGTAACTCACCTTTGGCATAAACCTTTTCCATGGCTTTGACCAGTTTTTCTTGTACATCCGCAGGTAAATCTTTAGGCCCAACTAAGACATTCCAACCAAACAGTGTCCAGTGGTTCCCCGTCGCTTGTTGATAGACCGGCACATCAGGATAAAGCGGATCTTGGGCTTCGGATGTAATTGCTAAATGTTTCACCATCCCTGCATCAGTCATACTTTTTGCTTCGCCAGGTGATGAAGTCACTAAATCAACGCCACCCGAAACCAGCTCCTGTAATGCCGCCGTTGCCCCTTGTGACGGTATAAATTTGATACTGTTCTCTGGCAATCCTGCACTTTTCAAAATACCTAATAAATTTAAATGCCAAATGGAATTTAAACCGCTGCCTGAGGCCTTTAATTTACCGGGGTTCTCTTTTGCATTTTGTAATAATTCGTTAATGTTAGTAAAAGGAGAATCCTTAGCCACTTGCACCCCGCCATTCACCACCGCTAAACGCACGATTGGAGTATAATCTTGATAGCTTAAATCGGCCATTTTCTGATGACGCATCAAAGCGATTTCTGCCGTCGCCACACCCAGAGTATAACCGTCCGGTTTTGCAGTTTTAATTGCATTATGTCCGACAACACCGCTACCACCCGTTCTATTAACAACATTAACATTCGTACCGAGTTCATCTTGTAACCCTTTTGCTACTAGGCGAGCAATAGTATCCGTGTTACCGCCCGCTCCCCAAGGAACAATAATTGTGATCGGTTTTTCAGGATAAGTTGCTAATGCCACTGAAGATGCTAATAAAGTGCCCAATACTAATGTTTTCATGGTTAGTTTTTTCATTTTTCACCTCAATAAGTGGATAGAAATGCTAAAGGTGTATCCCCTTAGCTTGTTGAAATTTCAATTGCACCAAATGCCCTTTCGGCATATTTGACGCACCAAAGCGTTCGATACATAATGCGGCATAGGCGCAGGCATAATCAGAAGCAGTAAAGACATCATCGCCTCCAACCAAACGTGCCAGCAATGCTCCGTTAAAACCATCACCTACCCCTGATTTATCATTAATCACGGCTTTGTAGCCGTTAATTGTTTTGATTTGCTTGCCGTCAGAAACCATCGCACCTTGCTCAGCCAGGGTCAGTACCACATTTTGTACGCCCATGATATGCAAGATCTCAATTGCCCGTTTTGCCGATTCAGTATCTTTAATTTCAATGCTGGTAATCTGTTCCGCTTCCGTTCTATTCGGGGTAAGTAGATAAATATTAGGCAATATATCTAATATTTCCGGCACAAAAGGGGTTGGGTCCAGCACAATTTTTCGTCTATATTTTTTAGCAATTTGAATAATGGCTAAAGTCGCCTCCAAATTATTTTCCATTTGCAACGAAATAAATTCAGCCTGTTGTATTTCTTCTTCAATCGAATAAATTTCTTCTAACGTGAATTTTTTATTTGCACCATTATTCACAATAATCTCTTTTTCACCATCTTCCCGCACCAATACGATAGCTAATCCGGTTGGTGATTCCGTTGATTCGAAAATGATATCTTTAATTAATTTATTGCTATTTAAATATTTCCTAATATATTGATAAAATTGATCTTGCCCAATTTTTCCCACAAATGTAACCGCACTTTCATTCGCTACCATGGCTAAGGCTTGATTCATGCCCTTGCCGCCAATCATATAATTACTCTCTCGACTTAAAATGGTCTCGCCTAATTTTGGAAAATCAACAATTTTTAATGCGATATCGATATTAAATGAACCAAAAATTAATACGTTACTTTTCGTGAATAAATTCTTCTGGACATGAGCCACATAAATATTGGCTAAGTTCTTATCAAACTCCCGAAAAAATTGTGACTGGATTTCAGTAAAATCCAAATTCATGTCGCATTTTTTCTCAATACCGCCACGGACACGATTTAATAAACCTTGTTGTTGCAACTTAGTAATATCTTGTCGAATGGTTTTGCCGGTCACTGAAAACTTTTGCGCAAGATGCTCGGTTAGCAACACCCCATCCGTTTCAGTCAGTAGCTTTAAAATAAAAAGCTGGCGTTCATTTTGCGTAAGATTTTTCATAGTTGACACTATACTGAATTTAAAAAAGAAATAGTGTGGCATGGTAGCGGTTTTAACACACAAAATGAACATTCTCGTTCATTTCCAATGTTCATAATCAGGCGCTATCTGAAAAATAATGCTTGTATTGCAGCTTCAGATTAGTGTGTTAGAGGATATTTGAATACAAAAAGACCTTTACAAGCCTTAATAAATTGAAAACCCTTGATATTTACCAAGGGTTTTGTAAGTAGACCAAACGGTTCAAAACCGCTCTTTCTATTTCAAATCAGCTAATTCATCTCTTGTAAACGATAAACCTCAGTCTCATTAATGCTGTTTAAACCTTGGCTGATTGCGGCAGCGCCGGCGATGGTGGTGTACACCGGAATCCGTTGTTGCAACGAGCTGCTGCGGATCGAGTGGCTATCAGAGACCGATTCCGGCATGCTGCCGACGGTGTTGATCACCATGGCGATTTCGCCGTTTTTGATCGCATCGACGATATGCGGTCGTCCTTCACGCACTTTATTCACAATTTGCACACCGATACCGTGTTCGCGTAAAAATCTTGCCGTGCCCAACGTCGAACATAGCCCGTAGCCCAAGTCTTGCAGGCGTTTGGCGATTTCAACCAGTTTCGGTTTGTCGGCATTCTCGACCGATAAGAAGATTTTACCCAGTTTCGGCAAGCGTTCACCGGCGCCGATTTGTGCTTTCAGGAAAGCTTCCGAGAAGGTTTTACCCACGCCCATCACTTCACCGGTCGAGCGCATTTCAGGACCTAAAATGCTGTCTACGCCAGGGAATTTAATGAACGGGAACACCGCTTCTTTGACCGAATACAGATTCGGGATCACTTCTTTGCTAATTCCTTGCTGCTTCAGACTGATGCCAGCCATCACCCGTGCGGCAATTTTCGCCAGCGGCACACCGGTGGCTTTGCTGACAAACGGCACAGTACGCGAGGCGCGCGGATTGACTTCCAGCACATAAATAGTGCCGTTTTGCACCGCAAACTGGACGTTCATCAAGCCGACCACTTTCAATTCAAACGCCATTGCCGCCGTTTGGCGACGGATTTCGTCTTGAATTTCCGCACTTAACGAATACGGTGGCAACGAACAGGCCGAATCACCGCTGTGAATCCCGGCTTGCTCAATGTGCTGCATGATGCCGCCAATCACCACCTCTTCGCCGTCACAGATGCAATCCACATCGACTTCAATCGCATCATTTAAGAAGTGGTCGAGCAGAATCGGGCTGTCGTCGGAGACCCGCACCGCTTCGCGCATATAGGTTTGCAGTTCTTCATCGTTATACACAATTTGCATCGCCCGTCCGCCCAACACATACGACGGACGCACCACCAACGGATAACCGACTTCATTTGCCAAGGTTAGCGCTTCCTCACTGTTACGCGCAGTACGGTTCGGCGGCTGTTTCAGGTTTAATTTATGTAGTACTTTTTGGAAACGCTCACGATCTTCCGCCGCATCAATACTGTCGGCCGAGGTGCCGATGATATGCACGCCGTTTTCGTGCAGTGCATTCGCCAATTTCAATGGGGTTTGTCCGCCGTAGTGCACAATTACGCCGTACGGTTTTTCCACATGGATAATTTCCAGCACTTCTTCCAAGGTCAGCGGCTCGAAATAGAGGCGGTCGGAAGTATCAAAATCAGTGGAGACTGTTTCCGGATTACAGTTGACCATAATGGTTTCAAAGCCTGACTCTCGCAAAGCCAGCGCAGCATGCACACAGCAGTAATCAAATTCAATCCCTTGCCCGATTCGGTTCGGACCGCCACCTAAAATCATGATTTTTTTACGGTCACTTGGGTTGGCTTCGCACTCTTCCTCATAGCAGGAATAGAGATAGGCGGTATCCGAAGCAAACTCGGCAGCACAGGTATCGACCCGTTTATACACCGGGTGCAGATTAAATTGATGACGTAACTCGCGCACCGCACTTTCAGTGCTTTTCACTAACTGGGCGATACGGCGGTCGGCAAAGCCTTTGCGTTTTAAACGGCGCAGTTCGGTGTAATCCAAATCGGCCAGTGTTTTCTTTTCCAGCGCCAGTTCTTCTTGCACCAAATCACGAATTTGCACCAAGAACCACGGATCGATTTTGGAATAGTGATACACCTCTTCCAAACTCCAGCCGATGCCGAACGCATCGGCAACGTACAAAATCCGTTCAGGGCCCGGATTGGAAATCTCGGTGCGTAATTTTTCCATATCTTCGGTTTTCAAATTGAAACCACAAATACCGGTTTCCAAACCACGCAGAGCTTTTTGCAACGATTCTTGGAACGTACGCCCCATCGCCATCACTTCCCCCACCGATTTCATTTGAGTGGTCAGGCGGTTATCGGCTTTCGGGAATTTTTCAAAGGCAAAACGGGGAACTTTGGTCACCACATAGTCAATCGACGGTTCGAATGACGCCGGAATCAAACCGCCGGTGATGTCGTTGCGCAGTTCGTTTAAGGTATAACCGACCGCCAGTTTCGCCGCCACCTTGGCAATCGGGAAGCCGGTTGCTTTTGAAGCCAGCGCTGAAGAGCGACTGACGCGCGGATTCATTTCAATTACGATCATTTCGCCGTTTTCCGGATTGATCGCAAATTGTACATTCGAACCGCCGGTATCCACACCGATTTCACGCAACACCGCCAACGAGGCATTACGCATAATTTGATACTCTTTGTCGGTCAGGGTTTGCGCCGGAGCAACGGTGATCGAGTCGCCGGTGTGCACGCCCATCGGGTCGAAGTTTTCAATCGAGCAGATAATAATACAGTTGTCCGCTTGATCGCGCACCACTTCCATTTCATACTCTTTCCAGCCCAACACCGACTGCTCAATCAACAACTCATGGGTTGGCGAAGCATCAAAACCACGTTCGCAAATTGCATTAAATTCATCTTTGTTATAGGCAATCCCGCCACCTGAACCGCCCATGGTAAACGACGGACGAATCAAAGTCGGGAAACCGACTTCCGTCTGCGCCTTCCAAGCTTCTTCCAGCGTATGGCAAACAAAGGATTTCGGCGTGCTCAAGCCGATTTTGGTCATCGCGTCTTTAAAACGTCCACGGTCTTCGGCTTTATCAATCGCATCTTCTTTTGCGCCAATCAACTCGACATTATATTTCGCCAGCACGCCGTGTTTCGACAGATCCAAGGCACAGTTAAGTGCGGTCTGTCCGCCCATAGTCGGTAGAATTGCGTCCGGACGCTCTTTGGCGATGATTTTTTCCACCGTTTGCCAGGTGATCGGCTCGATATAAGTCACGTCCGCCATATTCGGATCGGTCATAATTGTGGCTGGGTTGGAGTTCACCAACACCACTTTATAACCCTCTTCACGCAACGCCTTACACGCCTGCGCCCCTGAATAATCAAATTCACACGCCTGCCCGATCACAATCGGACCCGCGCCAATAATCAAAATCGTGTTTATGTCTGTACGTTTTGGCATAGTTCTCTCTCTTTGTTTTAAATCTGTTTTTGAAAACGCTTAATGGTAAATTTAACCGTTGTTTAAAATTGCCACTTAAACCTGCATTCTCTAACGTTGTAATTCAAACAGTAATTTTTGTTG
This sequence comes from Testudinibacter aquarius, assembly GCF_004342725.1. Taxonomy (GTDB): domain Bacteria; phylum Pseudomonadota; class Gammaproteobacteria; order Enterobacterales; family Pasteurellaceae; genus Chelonobacter; species Chelonobacter aquarius. Next base: position 259,598 of record NZ_SMCP01000003.1, read on the forward strand.
TTCAATTTCGCGGACCAATTCATCTTCTGTAGGTAAATAAGGGATATATTTACTGGCAAAAAGTTGAGCGTTGTCTTTTAAGACTGAATATTTCGCTACAATGCTATCCGTTTCAGTGCAAAGCAATAATCCGATTGTTGGGTTATCATTTTGTTGTTTTTTTAAATCGTCGTACATTCGGACATACATATCTAATTGCCCAATATCTTGGTGTGTCAGCTTATCGGTTTTTAACTCTACAATCACAAAACACTTAATCAGATAATTATAAAAAACCAAATCAATAAAAAAATCACTGTTTTCTGTCCGAATATGCTGTTGTCGCGCGACAAACGCAAACCCTTTACCGGGCTCTAACATAAACTGCTGTAAATTATCGATCAATGCCTTTTCCAGTTCCGCTTCGGTATATAGCTATAATGCGTCGGTAATCGAAGAAATTCTAAAACGGTCGGATTTTTAATAAAATCGCAGGGTTGTAACACTGCACTTTTCTGTTGCATTTCCGTATGCACGGGTTCTTTATCTACGCTAGCAAGTAAACGTTCATAGTAGAGCGTTGAAATGTTTCGATCTAACACTCTGACCGACCAATGGTTTTCAGCGGCTTCAATTAAATAATAACGTCTGGCTTGCTCATTCTGAATTTTTAATACCCGCTGAATATGAGTCCACGTTAATTTGGAAATCACTGATTTCCAAATATCTAAATCCGAAAACATTAAATAGAATTGGCGAAAATTACGAATATTTCGCTCCCCAAATCCTCTACCAAACTCTTGGCTCAGCACTTGGGAAACTTGCTTAATCACTTCTTTGCCATAATCTGCACGCGCTTGTCCACACTGTTCTTCTTGCACGATCCGTTTACCGATTTGCCAATAGGCATTGACCATTGCGGAATTAATGGCGATATAAGTCTGCTGATGAGCCGTTGCAAGAATATATTTAATATCGTTGATATAAGCGCCATCAGACATATCTATATCGGTACGTTTTGGCATAGTTTTTTCTCTTGCTAATATTCTCGTTAATCTTCAGGAATCCAAAATTCACCTTGTCCGACGGGGATTACCTTGCCGCCGACATAAATGGTCTGTTGCTCATCCACAGTTAAGTTCAAGCGGTTCGGTCGTCCAATTTCATCGCCTTGGGTGATCTGCCAGTTTAACGGTGCGCGTTGGCTGTGAAGCGCCCAACCGCCTAAGTTGGCAGCGGCAGAGCCTGTGCCCGGATCTTCACGCACTTCGCCGTGTGCGGAAAAGAACAACCGCACTTTGGCTTTGTTTTGCTGTTCAAACCACACATACAACTGCGCTTCTCCACTTTGTGATACGGCTTTTTGCAGTAAAAGTGCGGTATTGATACGGCAATTTGCCACCGCTTGCGCCGAAGTCAGTTGTAACAACAGTTGCTCCGTGCCGGTATTCACCCAAACGGGTTCGGCGGCGATATCATGCTGTTGCAAGCCTAACATCTGGGCACAATCGGCTTTGCTTAATCCCGAATTTCGCAACTGTACACCGTTATTTAAGGCAAAAGTAATCGTGTCGGTTTGATGGTGCAGGCTGACCAAACCCGCCTCGGTTTGTAACTGATAATTATCAGACAACCCCAACTGCCGGTGTAACACAAACGCTGCGCCGATGGTCGGGTGTCCGGCGAACGGCATTTCGTACTCAGGGGTGAAAATTTTCAGCTTTCTGACCGCACTTTGCCTATCGCTACGTTGTACAAACACGGTTTCCGACAAATTAAACTGGCGCGCAATCCGTTGCATTTGCTGCTCATTCAGTCCGTCCGCTTGTGGGAACACCGCCAACGGGTTACCGCCAAAATGTTGCTCGGCAAACACATTAACCAACTGATAAGCATAGCTTTTCATCGTTGCAATCCCGCTTAAACCACAACCTGCGGCGTATGGGTGTGGCGCACCACTTCCATTTCATGCACAAATTTGTCGAACAACTCGGCAACATCGTGTGGCCCCGGGCTGGCTTCAGGGTGTCCTTGGAAAGAAAACGCCGATTGGGTGGTCAATTCAATCCCTTGCACCGAATTGTCGAATAAAGAGCGGTGCGTCACTTTGACATTGTCCGGCAAACTGGCTTCGTCCACTTCAAAACCGTGGTTTTGACTGGTGATATACACTTGTTCGGTCGCCAAATTTTGCACCGGATGGTTGGCACCGTGGTGTCCGAAGGTCATTTTTTTGGTTTTACCGCCCACCGCCAAACCGAGCAATTGGTGTCCCAAGCAGATACCAAAAATCGGTTTTTTACTTTGCAATAGTTGTTGAATCGCATTCACCGCATAATCGCACGGTTCCGGGTCGCCGGGGCCGTTTGATAAGAAAATACCGTCCGGATTCAGTGCCAGCACCTCTTGTGCACTGGTTTTTGCCGGCACCACGGTGATTTGGCAGCCACGCTCGGCAAGCATGCGTAAAATATTATGTTTCACCCCAAAATCATAGGCCACCACATGATAGCGTCCGGCATCTTTATGGCTGAAGCCCTGACCCAATTTCCATTCGCCTTGCTCCCAACGATAAACCTTGTCGCAAGTCACTTCTTGCGCCAGATCCTTACCTGCCATGCTGCCGAAACTTTTCGCCAGTTCCAGCGCTTTGGCTTCGTCAATTTCCCCCGCCATAATGCAGCCGGCTTGCGCACCTTTATCACGCAGCAAACGGGTTAAACGACGGGTATCAATATCGGCAATCGCCACAATTTTATTGGCAATTAAATAATCGGTGAGGTTTTGTTCACTGCGGAAATTACTGTGAATCATCGGTAAGTCGCGGATCACCAAGCCGGAAACATAGACTTTATCCGATTCGCAGTCTTCTTGATTGACGCCGGTGTTGCCGATATGTGGATAGGTGAGGGTGACAATTTGTTTGGTGTAGGACGGGTCGGTTAAAATTTCTTGATAGCCCGTCATTGAGGTATTAAAAACCACTTCGCCAATGGTATGGCCTTGATAACCAATCGAAGTGCCGTGGAAAACAGAGCCGTCAGCTAAGACTAAAATGGCTGGTTCAGACATGAATCTCTCCCGGAATAATCATTTTGTATTCAATTTTAGATAAACACTGGCGCTGTAGCCCGATGCATTACTCATTGCTCCTGCTGGATAAAAGGTATCTGAAATGTAGCAAAATTGAGCAAATTATTGTAATGGAGCAAAACGCGCAATTCAAGACAAATAATTTTTAAACTATATACCAAATGAAAAAATATGCAATAAAATGAATAAAAATTCAACTTTATTGCTATTTACCCGACTAGCGAAACGAATAAAAGCTGTTCTTTACCCCTAAACTTGCTAAAATAAAACCACTCTTTTTGCAATGGAACCGCAATATGAAAAAATCTAATTCGATTAAATTTTGGCTGCCACTGATATTAGCCACAACGATCGGTGCCTGCTCAAGTATCGACGAAACTACCGGACAACGCCAAGATCCGTTGGAAGGTTTTAACCGCACCATGTGGGATTTCAACTATAACGTTGCCGATCCCTATTTGCTAAAACCTATTGCTACAGGCTGGAAAGAATATGTGCCGCAGCCGGCTAAAACCGCACTTGTCAATGTTGCCAACAATTTAGATGAACCGGCAAGCTTTGTAAACCGTTTATTGGAAGGTGAATTTAGCAAAGCGATGGTACATTTCAACCGCTTCTGGATTAATTCCGTCTTCGGTTTAGCCGGTATGATGGATATCGCCAGTGCCAGCGAAGGCTTACGCCCTGCGGGTTCACGTTCGTTCGGTGATATGCTCGGCAGCTATGGTGTCGGCACGGGGGCTTATGTGATGGTGCCGCTGTATGGTCCTGCAACGCCACGCCAAGATTTGGGCAGATTGGTTGACCATACCTATCCGGCGCTGTCATTATTAGGTCCTTGGTCGGTATTAAAATTTAGCGTACAAGCCGTTGATCGTCGTGCCAATTTACTCAGCCAAGACCCTATTCTGGCACAATCGCAAGACAGCTATCTCACGGTGCGTGAAGCTTATTTCCAAAATCTGGAATTTAAAGTCAGCGACGGTAAGCAAGGTAGCGAAATTAAAGAAACTTTATCAGAAGACGAACTCAAAGAAATCGATTAATCATTATTGAATAAAGGAATATGCTATGGAACTGACACTCACACAACGCCTGATTCTAATCAATCAGTATGAATTGATGGCACTGCTCGACAAAGACAATGCCGGAAAATATAAACGTAACCAAAATATCATTAAAGGCGGTTATAAACTGGATCTGAAAGAATTATATAAAGATTTCAGTGAGATAAGTGAAGAAGAGTGCAAAGCAGTAATCAACACTTTAGAGATGTATCAAGCGTTGCAAGTCTCTTATAACAATCTGCATCATAAAGAAGATTTGACTGTTCATCGTTTGAAATTTTTGGGGTATTGCGCAATTCGTGAGAAAAAATATTTAAATTATCTCGGATTTATTGCGGATAACGATAAAAAATACCGAGATTTGATTCAATGCCCGAACGGCTGTGATGCACAAACCCCGATGTGGGACAAATACAGTAAAATGCTCGATGTATGGCATAAATGCCCACGCCAATTCCATTTGAGTATTGCTGAAATCAAACAGATTTTGAATGCTTAACCGATTATTCTAAAAGTAATTAAAAAACCGCACTTTATCTTGGTTTGTAAAAGCGCGGTTTTATTGATTAATCTTTTCAGCGATGTATCCAGCCCCTTAAATCTGAACCGATAAAAGTTAAACGCACCGCACTTGGTGGTTGGGTAAAACGATAACTGATCGGTTCCGGCAGATTTTTTAACAACGCATAAGGCAACACACCGATTATCTGCACTTCAGTATCCGAACTACCATATTTCACGGTTTCATAAATTAACGGCAGCTGACCGTCATTAACAACAGCGGCTTTACGCCAGCCGAATTGATAAGGTACTGTAAGTTGTTGTTGGTTTGCCAACTGATATTGCTGCGGAAAAAACAACGCATACTCCTGAAACTGATTGTCATCACGCACAATCACTAATTGATTTGCCATCCCCCACAGTAAACTCGACAAAGCCACTAAGCTTAATGCTAAATAGCGATTTGTTTTCAAGGCGTTTTTATAGCGACTAAAGCGGAAAATAATAAGTGGCAGCAAAATTAATAGAATTAGCAAGCCATAAAACAGATTAATCGGTAACATAGCATGGTCTCTTTTGTCAGGCGGCAAATAGCAAAAAGGGCGAACCGAAGTTCACCCTTTTCCAGATATCTTGCAGCGCAATTATTTGATAATTTTCGCTACAACACCCGCACCTACTGTACGACCACCTTCACGAATCGCAAAGCGTAAGCCTTGGTCCATCGCGATTGGGTGAATCAGGCTAACAACCATTTGGATGTTGTCGCCCGGCATAACCATTTCCACGCCTTCCGGTAACTCGATGGTGCCGGTTACGTCCGTTGTACGGAAATAGAACTGTGGACGGTAGCCTTTGAAGAACGGAGTATGACGGCCGCCTTCATCTTTCGACAATACGTACACTTCTGATTCGAAATCAGTGTGTGGTGTGATTGAACCCGGTTTCGCCAATACTTGACCACGTTCGATCTCTTCACGTTTTGTACCACGCAACAGCGCACCGATGTTCTCCCCTGCACGACCTTCGTCTAACAGTTTACGGAACATTTCAACACCGGTAACGGTGGTTTTGGTGGTCGCTTTGATACCGACGATTTCAACTTCGTCACCGGTACGCACGATACCGCGCTCAACACGGCCGGTAACTACTGTACCACGACCGGAGATTGAGAATACGTCTTCAATTGGTAACAGGAACGGTTGGTCAATCGCACGCTCAGGTTCCGGGATATAAGTATCCAAGTGACCGGCTAATTCGATGATTTTTGCTTCCCACTCAGCATCGCCTTCCAACGCTTTCAGCGCAGAACCACGTACGATTGGCGTGTCATCGCCCGGGAAATCGTATTGAGACAGAAGTTCACGCACTTCCATTTCAACTAATTCTAATAACTCTTCGTCATCCACCATATCGCATTTGTTTAAGAATACGATGATGTAAGGCACGCCTACTTGGCGACCTAACAGGATGTGTTCACGCGTTTGTGGCATCGGACCGTCAGTCGCCGCAACAACTAAGATTGCGCCGTCCATTTGTGCCGCACCGGTGATCATGTTTTTCACATAGTCGGCGTGTCCCGGACAGTCAACGTGCGCATAGTGACGAGTCGGGGTGTCGTATTCAACGTGTGAAGTGTTGATGGTGATACCACGCGCTTTTTCTTCCGGCGCATTATCGATTTGATCGAAAGCACGCGCAGCACCGCCGTAGGTTTTTGCCAATACAGTGGTGATTGCTGCGGTTAAGGTTGTTTTACCATGGTCAACGTGGCCGATTGTTCCCACGTTAACGTGCGGTTTTGTACGTTCAAATTTTTCTTTAGACATTTTAGTCCCTCTAAACAAACACGGTTATCGATGGTTCAGTTACCACATTAACCTAATGTAGAAATTGATTTCAATTGAATGGGATTGCAATAAGAATAGAAAAGTGGTGCTGATAGGCGGATTCGAACCGCCGACCTCACCCTTACCAAGGGTGCGCTCTACCAACTGAGCTATATCAGCGCTTTGGAGCGGGCAGCGGGAATCGAACCCGCGTCATCAGCTTGGAAGGCTGAGGTAATAGCCATTATACGATGCCCGCGTTCTTATTCATCTACCCCAATCATCTGGATTTGAATGAAAAAATGGTGGAGGGAGAAGGATTCGAACCTTCGAAGGCTGAGCCGGCAGATTTACAGTCTGCTCCCTTTGGCCGCTCGGGAATCCCTCCACGCTACTTATTTACGCTTACTTGCTTAAGTAATGGTGCCGACTACCGGAATCGAACTGGTGACCTACTGATTACAAGTCAGTTGCTCTACCTACTGAGCTAAGTCGGCGACGCAAACAAGTGAGGCGTATTATAGGGATATAAATTCCCCTGACAAGCATTTTTTGCAAAAAAATGGCAAATTTTCATTGTTCGATTGCTTTTTAAACAAGATGAAGAAGATTTAAACTAATTTCTTATAAAAATCGAGAAAACCGCATGTTATCCCACCACTTATCATGCACACTTAACGCTCAGATTGATTCGCCAAACGAGCCAATAATCGATCCATCGCACGATATCCCAAGGCTTCGGTTAAATGTTGTCGTTCAATCTGTTCACAACCGTCCAAATCAGCAATAGTACGCGAGACTTTTAAAATTCGGTGATACGCACGCACCGACAGTCCCAATTTTAATAACGCATTTTCTAAAAACAACGAATCTGCCGAACTCAATGCGCAATGTTGTTCCAACAGTTTACCACTCAAATGTGCATTAATTTTTCCGCTGCGTGCCAGCTGTTTTTCTTGTACTACAACCACTTTTGACCGCACTTGTTCGCTCGTTTCACCACGTTCTCCGCCTTGTTGCAAACTGCCGGCCGGCAATAACGGCACTTCAATCGATAAATCAAAGCGATCGAGAAACGGACCGGATAACCGATTGAGATAGTGCATCACCTGCTGAATCGAAGTGCGGTTGTGCAAGCCTTGATAATGCCCGGTCGGGCTCGGATTCATCGCTGCAACCAGTTGAAACTTTGCCGGAAACCGCACTTTGGCATTAGCACGAGAAATCACAATCTCGCCCGACTCCAACGGTTCACGCAGTGCATCCAGCACTTTACGTTCGAACTCAGGCAGTTCATCCAGAAACAACACACCATTGTGCGCCAGCGAAATCTCGCCCGGTTTCGGGCTAGAACCGCCACCGACCAGTGCCGCAAGTGAGGCGCTGTGATGTGGAGTTCGAAATGGTCGCTGACGCCAATATTGGCTATGTAATCGAGTTTGTACCAAGCTGGCAACGGCAGCACTCTCTATAGCTTCATGTTCATTCATTTCCGGCAAAAGTGCGGTCAACCGACTTGCTAACATCGTTTTTCCGGTGCCGGGCGGCCCTAAAAACAGCAAGTTATGTTGTCCGGCAGCAGCGATTGTCAGTGCCCGCTTAGCATGCTGCTGCCCGATAATATCGGTTAAACAACGGCTTTCCTGTGGCAATTGCTGTACCGGAAATGAGGTTAGCTGCGCCGAAGGCAATTCATCATGTCCTTGCAAAAATGTCGCAATTTGCAGCAACGAATCAGCGAAATAAGTTTGATAATCACCGAGCAACCCTGCTTGCTCCGCATTTTCACTGGCTATAATCAATTTACGTTTGACTTTTCCGGCCTCGATAATCGCCGGGATCACGCCCTGCGTGCCACGCAGTTCACCGGTTAATGCCAATTCACCCAAAAACTCATAACGTCCCAAATTCTCCGCCGAAATCTGCCCCGAGGCCGCCAAAATGCCCAATGCTATTGCCAAATCGTAACGCCCGCCTTCTTTTGGCAAATCCGCCGGCGCCAGGTTAATCGTCATGCGGTACAATGGATATTCAAAACGCGCATTAATCAGCGCACTGCGCACCCGATCGCGCGCTTCTTTCACCGCCGTTTCCGGCAGGCCGACCAAGGTCAATCCCGGTTTGCCACGACTCATATGCACTTCAATTGTGACCAACGGCGCTTCCACTCCGATACACGCCCGACTATAAACAATCGCTAACGACATCTTGCCTCTCTCTTGAATAAGAAATAGCAAGCAGTATAGAAAAGTGCGGTCAAGAAAAAACGGGTGCCGATGTTTTTTACGATCCGGATCGTAAAAATAGACCTCTGCATATACTTTGTACTTCTTCGGAAGAATATACCAAATTAGATAAAATTAATCATGGATCACATTTTTTAAATTTTTCTCTTCATTTTTTTGGGGGAAGGGGATTATTATTCCAAAATGTCCTATAGCAACGTAAGCTTACCGTTATTACCGTTAAGCGTACGGTTCATAACTAGAGACTTCTGTTGTTAACAGTCATTTAAATTCACTGGATGGCAAAATAATGATGGCTTAATGGGTTATCTGTTATATCGTCCACAACTTATACTAGATTCAAATCAAGCATACACACTATGTAAGCTTCAATTAGTAAAACTTGCTTATTCTTATCGTTGTTAGCGTAAATCCATTTTTTACTAATAAAGGATTTTATATGAAAAAAAAATTTATCTATACCGTATTTTGTCTGAGCATTTTATCTGTTACTGCTATTGCAACAACTCACATACCTAATACTGAAAAAATAGTACTAAATGAATCCTATAAAATATTACCTACACCACAGCCCGGGTTTAGGGTTCTGCCCTATTTGCAAGCACCTGCCAGCAATAGCATTACTATTAATTGGGTTTCAGAACTGAATAATATTGGCAAAATAACCCTGACAAATACGGAGAATCAGCAGACAACGAGTTTAAAATCTTCCCCGCTTTATCTAAAATTAATGGAATATTCTACAAAAGAGCTAGAACAAGTTTTAGAATATAAAAGCGGTAACGGTGAAACAGAAACTCTCGAACAAGGTTCTTGGTTATTATCCAATAACAACTATAAACACTCTGTTCAATTCAACAATTTAGAACCTAATACTCTGTACCGCTATACTGTTTCACAAGATGGAAAAAACTATTCCAATGAATTTAAGACTTATCCGACTAATAAAAACTGGCAAAAAATCACATTAATTGCTTTTTCTGATACTGAAACAGAGCCTTACGGCAAATTAGAACACCGTGAATGGGAAATACACACAGTTAATCCATATCGAGCCGGCTCAGAACCACGTCCGGAACAAAACTCTGCCTTTGATAAAAAATATGGTAACCGCTCTCGTAACGGAATGTTTTTAGTACGCTATCCGCTCAATCAACAACGCGCCTTAAACGAAAATTTACGCATTATTCAACAGGCAAAACCCGCGGCACTCTTAATCGCGGGAGATTTAACACAGGGATCCGGCTATCAACCTGCTTGGGATGAATTTTTTCGCCATTTTGCCGGTGAATTCAGTGATTTTGCAAGTCACACACCGCTTTTGACTGCATTAGGTAATTGGGAAACCTATGCTGCACTAAACGATGGCTATGGTAATGCTGATAATCCACTCCCTCCGGTTATATCCCGAAATAAATACCATGACTATTTTGATACCCCTGGTGATAAAAAGAATCCACAGTTTAAAGACTCATATTACCGGACTGACATTGGGCCAATTACATTACTAACCCTTGATTCTACTAAAGGCATTCCTGATGAAAATACCGAACAAAAAATTTTCAGTGGAAAGGTATATACAGGCAATGATTCCGTGTTGAAACCGCACTTATGGAGTGCGCAGAATACCGAAAGTGATGAGTATATTACAACTGATACTCAAGGCAGCTTCAGTAAAGCATATTATGATAATGCTTTCAGCCAATTATACCCTGGGAAAATGCCAAGTGAATCAGATATACCAGGATTTAATCCGGGTACTGCACAATGGCAATGGGTAGAGGAACAGCTAAAGGATGCTAGACAAAATGGACAAATTATTTTAGTACAGTTTCATCACGCCCCCTATTCTAGTGGTATACACGGCACTCCACCAAATCATCAATACAGTGACAATCAATCTGGAGTGGCCATGCGAGTTTTTATACCATTATTTGAGAAATATGACGTAGCTGCCGTTATCGCTGGACACGATGAAATGTTTGAACGCAGTTGGGTAGATAGTGATGGAGACGGCAAAGGCATCCATATTTATGATGTTGGTGTCGCTGCTGATGGCTTACGTGGAGAGAAAATGATCAAAACAGACGATGGAAAATTTATTCCACTCAGCTACAACACATATTCACGTTGGAGTGCGACAAAACATGAGCCTGAATATTGGAAGACAAATAAAAATGGTGTTAAACATCTTATTGATGGTGGCTTACACTACGGTCATTTACACATTGAGTTAAACAAAACTGTACAAGGATCACACATGAGGCTAACGCCAGTTTATATTTTTCCTATTTTGGACGATGATTACGAGCTCATCAAAATGGAACGGCGGGAATATAACGATATTATCGATATCCACTTTAATGATAAGGGCAATATTTTACTTTAATCAAAATCACCCCCTCGGATGAAACTGTCGGTGCAGTTTTTTCAGACGTTCTTTGGCAACGTGAGTGTAAATTTGGGTGGTGGAGAGATCACTATGGCCGAGTAGCATTTGCACCACGCGTAAATCCGCACCGTGATTCACCAAATGCGTGGCGAAAGCGTGGCGCAGCACATGTGGCGAGAGGCTGTCTTGGTCGATTTGTGCCAATAAGGCGTAGTGTTTAATCCGGTGCCAGAATGTCTGGCGAGTCATCATCGTGCCGCGTAAGCTTGGGAACAACACATCAGAACTCTGCCCTTTCAGCAGCACCGTACGTCCGTATAATACAAACTGTTGAATCCAATAGGTTGCTTCTTCGCCCATCGGCACCAACCGCTCTTTGTCGCCTTTGCCAATCACCCGCACCACACCTTGATTCAAACTGAGGTGATTCAGGGTTAAGGTGACCAATTCGGTCACACGCAAGCCAGTGGCGTATAACAGTTCTAACATCGCTTTATCGCGTAACTCCAACGGATCGTCGGTTGCAGGCGCATTCAGCAAATCAGTAACCTGTGCTTCGCTCAGGTATTTCGGCAAGCGAGACGGGAGTTTGGGTGAAGTTAAAAGTGCGGTCGGATCATCGCTGCGATATTTTTCACGATATAAATATTGAAACAGTTTGCGCATCGCACTTAACAAGCGCGCCAAGCTGGTGGCTTTATACCCCTGCGCCAAACGATCGCCAAGAAAAGCTTGCAAATCAAACACATCAAGAGCGGTCAAACTGAGTTGCCGCTGTTGTAGCCAGAGGCAAAGTGCGGTTAAATCCAAGCGGTAAGAGGCGATGGTATTTTCCGACAACCCTTTTTCTAACCACAGTTCATTAAGGAACAAATCTATCAGTGTGCTGTCTTTCATATTGCTCCTGTTGTCTGTTGTTTAATCGCACCGCACTTTAGGGTCTGCTTGATGAGAATACTATCTTAAATGCAATAATCGGCATAATCGATCGGATCGACCTGTTGCAAAAACTGTTTGGTACGCTCGTGTTGCGGACGACTGAAAAATGCTTTCGCCTCACCTTGCTCCACCACTTTGCCTTGATCGATAAACATCACCCGATCTGCCACCTCTTGCGCAAAACGGATTTCGTGGGTGACGATCACCATCGTCCAGCCCTCTTTTGCCAACAATTTCAACGTTTGCAACACTTCGTTGACCAATTCCGGATCCAGTGCCGATGTCGGTTCGTCCAGCAAAATCACCTCCGGCTGCACCGCTAATGCGCGTGCAATCCCAACTCGTTGCTGCTGTCCGCCGGACAACTGTGACGGATAGTAATCCAATTTATCGCCCAATCCGACCTTTTCCAGCAACGTTTGCGCTGCCTGCCGTGCCAGCGCCGGATCTTTTTTCTGCACCACAATCAAGCCTTCCATCACATTTTCCACCACCGTGCGGTGCGGAAACAGATTATGCTGCTGAAATACCATCGCAGTACGGCGGCGCAGTTGCAATGTCTGCTGTTTGCTGATTTTGTGTGAAAAATCAATCTGCAAAGTGCGGTCGCTGAATTCAAGCACACCCTGATCCGGCGTTTCCAACAGATTCAGACAGCGCAGAAAAGTGGTTTTGCCCGATCCTGACGGCCCGAGAATCGCTATTACTTCACCTTTTTGTATTTGTAAATCAATCCCTTTCAGCACTTCAATGCCGTGAAATCGTTTATGAATATCTTTTACCTGTAACATCAAGATCCTTAACCATAGCGAGAGAAGTGCTTTTCCAGCCTGCCTTGCAGCAATGACAGCGAGAAGCAGATAACCCAGTAAATCAACGCTGCTTCACTGTAAATCCAGAGAAATTCATAGGTGGTGGCGGCAATGTTTTGTGCCTCACGAAACAGCTCGGTCACCAACACGGTGGACGCCAATGAGGTATCTTTGACCAAGCTGATAAAACTGTTAGACAGCGGTGGCACCGAAACCCGCATCGCCTGTGGCATAATGGTGCGGCGGAAAGTCTGGGCGTAGCTCATGCCAATTGAATACGAGGCTTCCCATTGCCCTTTCGGGATCGACAAAATAGCAGCACGCAGCGTTTCAGAAGCGTAAGCACCGATATTTAATGAAAAAGCGATCACCGCTGATGGAAACGGATCCAGCTTCACTCCAAGATTCGGTAAACCATAGAAAATAATAAACAGCTGCACCAGCAACGGCGTGCCACGAATCGCAGAGACATAAACCCGTGCCAGATAATACCCGAGCGCATAAAATGGATTAGTACGTGGAATCACCCGAATCAGCGCAATAAACACGGCAATCAACATGCCGAACAAAAACGACAACAACGTCAGCGGAACGGTGTTAAAAATCGCTCCACGCAGCATGGGCAAAAAAGCGTCGATCAGCATCGACGCTTGTTGTTGATCTAAAAACGGCAATGCTGACAGCAGATTATTCAGTAACGTCATCGCCAAACCACTGGACAGAAAGGGCTTTTAAACTTCCATCACCGCGCATATCATTCAAAGTGCGGTTGAACTCCGCCACCACCTCATCGTTACCTTTCAAAAAGACAAAGCCGGAGCCAATTTTATTGTCATCGCGGTAAGCAATTTTTAAACCGGAATTCGGTTGCTGTTTCAAATAATCTAAAATTGCCAATTGCCCGTTCAACGTTAAATCGGCACGTTTTTGTTTCACCAATTCCAGCGCCTGCGCCATGCCTTCGACCGGTAAGATCTCAGCACCGTTTTCCTTTGCCAGCACATAGTAGCTGCTGTTGATGCTTTGTGCAGATTTTTTGCCTTTGACTTCATCAAGTGCGGTTAAATTGGGTGTTTCGACCGGCGTCACCACCACCGAGCGCTCGAAATTATACGGTTCAGACAACAAATATTTCTGCTGGCGCTCCGGATTACTTAAGTCCACTTGGTTGGCAATAATATCAAAACGTTTAGCATTTAAACCGGCAAACATCGCATCCCACTGCGTTTCAAAAAACTGCACTTCCAATCCCAAACGTTTTGCTACTTCACGAGTGACTTCCACATCAAAACCGGTCAAATTGCCATCTTTATCATGAAAAGTAAACGGTGGATAAGTTCCTTCGGTGCCGACACGCAATATTTTGCTGCTTGCCAACGTTTCTGCCAATGTCGCTTCTTTTGCTTCGGTCTTAGCTGCAGTTGATTTACCTTGATCACAGGCACTCAAGCCCAGCACGGCAACTGCCATGGCAATCATAGCAAACCATTTTTTACTTAACTTCATTTTTTATTCCCACTGTGTTTTAAAATAGTGCTTTAGTATAATAGATTGCCGAAAACGCTACCATAATTACATCTGATAAATTATAACTTCCAGCGATAAGCATTGTCGAAACCTCAAACACAACCCTAAAAATTCGCCTCGGCAATTGCTGTTCTGAAAAAACGCTTTATTTCCGCGCCGCAACTATTTATACTATCATTCTAGTGCCCATCAGGAACTAGAATTATGCAAACTCGCTCATTTAACAATAACCGCACTTTTGTCGCCAATAAAACCGTTATGCGATCTCTGCATAACCTATTGTCGTTATTGTTATCTGATCAACAAATATCCTCCGCCAGTGGGGATTTTTTTTGCCCGCAATTTAGCTCCGCAACTTTACGCACCATTCGATTGATTCCTATTTTGACAGCTAATTTATGGAGTAACCGCAATGCAACACGTTCGTACGTTTAATACCTATATTCGCGATGAAATTATCAAAAAAGGCGGTTGGGTCAACTCTCACGCCCACGCCGACCGCGCTTTCACCATGACGCCGGAAAAAATTGATATTTACCGCACTTGCAATCTGCAACAAAAATGGGATTTAGTCGACGAAATCAAACGCAACTCCAGTGTCGACGACTACTACGCCCGCTTTTGCCAAGCGATTGAGATGATGATTCAACAGGGCGTTACGGCATTTGGTACCTTTGTGGACATCGATCCGGTCTGTGAAGACCGAGCGATTATCGCCGCCCACCGTGCACGTGAAATGTATAAAAACGATATTATTCTGAAATTTGCCAACCAAACGCTGAAAGGTGTAATCGAGCCAACCGCACGCAAATGGTTTGACATCGGCGCCGATATGGTGGATATGATCGGTGGCTTGCCGTATCGTGATGAACTGGATTACGGACGCGGTGAAGAAGCATTTGATATTTTGATGGATGCCGCCAAATCACGCGGCATTATGTGCCACGTTCACGTTGATCAATTCAACACACCGCGCGAAAAAGAGACTGAGATGCTGTGCGACAAAACCATCGAACACGGTATGCAAGGGCGGGTTGCCGCCATTCACGGCATCTCCATTGGCGCACATCCTAAAGAATACCGCTATCGGCTATATGAAAAAATGCGTCAAGCGCAACTGATGATGATCGCCTGCCCGATGGCATGGATCGACAGCAACCGTAAAGAAGACTTAATGCCGTTCCACAACGCTCTGACCCCAGCCGATGAAATGATTCCGGAAGGCATCACCGTCGCCATCGGCACCGACAATATCTGTGACTACATGGTGCCGTTGTGCGAAGGCGACATGTGGCAAGAGCTCAGCCTGCTCGCCGCCGGCTGCCGCTTCCCGGATATCGAAGCGATGATCAACATCGCCAGTGTCAATGGGCGTAAGGTGCTGGGGTTGGATTAAAAATTTGGTGGTATCCTGAAAAGGATACTGCTGAAAAAAGCAAGAGGTAATGAGGTAATGAGGTAATGAGGTAATGAGGTAATGAGGTAATGAGGTAAAAAATAGCATGCTTTTATATCTTATTCTTCGTCCAGCAACGACCAAGTCGTGCCGGGTGTGCGATTTTTCTTTTGTTCTTCTCGAAACGTTTCCCATTCTTTTTTGGTGTATGCTTTTCCTTCGTGGATTTTGTAGGGTTGATTTATTATCGGACTATCATCCTTCATTTCTATTAATGTATTGGAATCAATTTTATCCCAATTAGCAAATTCCAAACCTGTTATTTGATTATCAATTATCACATTCTTTAAATCCTCTGAAACAAATAAATAACCGGAATCTATTTTTACTCTGAAAATGCTTTTTATTCCACTTGTTATAAAATATGGAACTATTATCATCTCTCCGTCTTTAATAGATTTATCAAAATCCATACAATCGTCTGAATAAATGTTTATTTTACAGAAATAGTATATTCTTATTTCGGTTTTACTTTTTATGGCAAATGGAAACCAATTGATATAATTAGCATCACTGACAAAGGAATCAACTATACCCTTCAGTCTTTCAGAGAAAAGGGGAATATCAAGGTCATTAACCAAAAAATCAGGAAATTTGCCATCCCTTAGTTCCATTGTCAGTGGTTCCCATAGGTCAGGGTTATTTACATTTTTTATTTCTTTGGGAGAAATGTCGGGTTCAGAAAATACGAAGCCATAGGGTACATCATCATAATCCTCACTTTTTATTATAAAAAACACATTTGCTTGACTCATATCACATATATTTTAAGAAGCATGCCAGTTTCCAAAACCAACACCTGTTACCCCTGATTTTTCAAGAATATCTTTTAATTTTTCAGAAATGAAGACATAACTAGGGTAATCCTCTAACGTGAATATGTCTTTATCTTTAACCACATCGTAATTGAAATGGGGTGAATAGATTTCTCCATCTCTTAATTTTCTTGATTTTTCGTAATTAACCGCCACATTTTCTTCGAATGCTTTTTCAATCAAAATAGCATAATAAGGGGTTATCGTTTCCCCATCTCTTGCTTTTACGGGTATCCACGTTATTTCAGAACTGTTATTGGCATGCTTTTCTATCACATCTCTCATCTTAGCCGAACATAATGCCCAGTTACAATCGTTATCCAGATAATCAGCCAACTTGCCATACTCTGTCCAAAATATTGGCACTTCCCAATTTTTATCTTCTTCGCCTTCTTTTAAAGGTTGACCTTGGTATATCTATATCGAATCCACTTCATCAGGAGACTCAGCATATCCATAGCTGTCTTTTTCGTAATCTTCATGTTCCCTTAAGGAGTAAATGTTCTTTTTCATTTCTAAATATATTTTATTTCCAACCTGATTTTCTAAGTATTTCAGGGTTTTTTCTAACAGGGTCTTTCACATTTTTTTCAAACAATTCTAAGAATTTACCTTTGTTTTTTTTCCAGCTTTTTCTTTTCACCTTATTTATCTCTTATTCTTCGTCCAGCAACGACCAAGTCGTGCCGGGTGGGCGGTTCTTTGAACGAGGCAAATCACCTTGTGGATTATCGGACTCACTATCTTGGTCAGGAATATTATCCTCGCCTACATACTGCTTTATTAACTCAAAATATTTTTCATCCTGTTCTTCAAATATTTCATTTCCTTCAAGCATATAAGCACTCATCAAAGCATCTTTTGCCTTTTCCTTATCATCCAATTCATAATAGGATTGTCCAAGACCTAACCACACATAACCGTTATCCAGTGCGTCCGGACATTTCAAAGCTTGATTATAGCTATCATTTGAAACTTCATATTCTCCCAAATTAAAATAACAATCGCCTAATGCTGTATAGAGATGCAGTGCTATTTCCCAATCTGCTTTAGGGTTGGGTACTTTATCTAACCCACGTTGGTAATTGACTAACGCCGTTTTGAAGTGTGTCTTTTCGGATAAGTCATCACCTCTTTCCAAATCATCCATTATGGAATCATATAGCTCATCTGATAATTCGTGCATACCTTATTGCTCTTTAATATACTTGTCAGGATTTTTGTAGAAATCTATGTATTTTTCAGGTTGTTCTCTGAATATTCGCAATCCTGTTTTTTTTACAGCTGCTTTAAAATTATTTAGAGATTTATTCCAATCTTTTGATTCAAAATATACTATGCCTCTCAAAAACTCCCAGTCGCCCATTATTTCTTTATTTTTTACATAATCTCCAAGTTTTTCGACCCACATAATTGCGTTTTGATAATCTTCTATTATTAAATATTTTTCAATCATCCATTCTATTACATTTGAATAATCGCCATAATCTCCTTTTGGATCAGGAAATATTCCCAAGCACTCTTCATACTTTTTTAAAGATTCATCATATTTTTTATTCAAAAATAATTCATACGCTTCATCTGTCATTTTATCAAATAATTCGTACAAGTGTTCAGGTAAATCTTTGTACATTTCAATTTTTTCAGTCATTTTATTTATTATTTTATGGGTGGATTAAATAAATATCCGTATTTTTTTCCTATATGTTTTGCGTAATCCAAAATACTTTGCTTTGTCGGAGATGTTCCCGACTTCTTATATAGGTCGTAGAATCTATTCCAATCTTTTCTTATTTTATTCAAGTGTGTCCTTCAGTTCCATTTCTTGTTATTTAAAATTCATAGGGGAATAATACAATCCTTTAATCTTATGTTTTTTGAGCAACCGATACAGTTTTTGGGAAATAATAACCTCTCTATTTGTTATTCCTCCGGAACCAAAATATTCTTGGGTAACAAAAAAATCGAAATCTCCCGGATTACTGTCAAAGCTTGGATAATAATCATTGTCAAATAATATATATTTTTTAATCCCCCAACTCTCTACTTCTTGTATTTCGTTGATTTGTTCTTGCTTTATATTCAGGTTTGCTTTAGCTATTCCTTGAGGTACAAGCTGGACTACAGTTTTTAACTCTTTCTTTGTGTTATATTCCAATACCGGCATACATTTTATTCCCAAGGGTTGAAATATTTCCTGATAGACCTCGGGCTTTGCAAAAATAAAATCTGAAATCCAATGAGCTGACCCAATCGATGAACGCCCCCAATTCGGCTCTTTTTTTAGCCTAAAGCCACCTATTTGCTTACCTTTTAACACACCATATTCAAGGTCTGTTTTTGCTATTTCAAAAACATCTTTAAGATATGGATAAATATCAAAAGGATATTCGTATTCGGCATCTTCTGGCTGAGGGTAGCCAAATATCTTGGTTGGACTTATATTTAAATATACTGCCTTTTCCCTGTCAGACTCAGAAAATTCTGTTTCTGGATAACTTCCCATACCCCATTCAATTACCAATTTTTCAATTTCTGCAAAGTGAATATTGTCTTCATAAAGATAAAAATTATCATATCCAACCTCTACTTCAATTCCTAATTTTTCCAATATGAATACTTGTTCTTTATCAAAACTGTTTGTAATTCTATATTTTATTTTCATAACCCTAAAGCTTTTAAAATTTCTGGATAATTTTTATATATTTCTTTTGCCATTTCTTCTCCTTTAATAGGACTTAAATAAGTTCATCCCAAGCAATTATTACTTTTCTTATTTCAGTTCCTGGTTTTAGATTTTTTATACGTCTTTGAATCTGAGTTTCCATGCTTCTATAGATACTTTTATCTAGCCCTTTCATATTCGGGTGGTATCCTGAAAAGTATGCGGCTGAAAGAAGTAAGAGGCGATGAAGTAAAAATAGTATACTGTGATTATGAAGGCACAAATACTATTATCCTTATTCTTGCTGATTCCCCCTCATCCGCCCTTCGGGCACCTTCTCCCATCAAGGGAGAAGGATTATAATTTCATGAGCCATTAATAAATTAACATTAAAAATCACCAACAAAAATGCCCAATCAGCTTCGCCAATAAATCTCTAGTCGGTTGCACATATTTCGTTTCCAAAAACTCATCCGGTTGGTGCGCCTGTTCGATCGAGCCGGGGCCGAGGATCAAAGTTGGGCACAGCTGCTGAATAAATGGCGCTTCAGTACAGTAGTTGACGGTTTGCGCGGTTTCTCCCAGCAGTTTTTCCACCACCTGTACCACTTGCGCCGAATGCGGGCATTCGTAGCCGGGAATCGGTTCGTAAAGTGCGGTTAGGGTCACACGATCGCCCCAACGTTCGATTAACGGTTGCAGCGCTTGCTGCATCATCTCGTTCAGATCTTTCAATTCCAGATTCGGCAACGGACGCACGTCGAATTGCAGTTCGCAGCAGGCGCAAATCCGATTGAGGGCATCGCCACCGTGAATATTGCCCAAGTTCATGGTCGGATACGGAATCACAAACCCGTCGTGGCGGTATTTTTCACGCAGCGTATCACGCAGTCCAATCAGATGCGTGGTCGCTTGATGCATAATTTCAATCGCATTGATCCCTTTGTCCGGATCGCTGGAATGCCCCGATTTGCCGATCACCCGCACCGCATTGCCCATATAGCCTTTGTGCGCGCGGATCGGTTGTAATCCAGAGGGTTCGCCGATAATCGCACAGTCGGGGCGAATATGCGCATGTTTAGCAAAGGTGCGGGCGCCGAGCATGGTGGTTTCTTCATCGGCGGTGGCAAGAATACGCAGCGGTTTTTTCAGTTGGCTCAGATCCAAATTCGCCACCGTATCCACCACAAAGGCGAAGAAGCCTTTCATATCCGCCGTGCCCAAGCCGTAAAATTTGCCGTCTTGTTCGGTCAGTTTGAACGGATCAAAACTCCAGCGCCCGGCATCAAACGGCACGGTGTCGGTGTGTCCGGCCAGCAGCAGTCCACCCTCGCCCTCACCGTAACTCGCCAGTAGGTTGTATTTATCGCGCGTCCCTTCCACCGCGATGATGTCGGTTTTAAAGCCCAGCGTTGCCAACCAATCCGCCAGAGTTTCGATCAAAGTGCGGTTGGATTGATCCTGCTCCGCCTCCAAACTGCTGATGGTCGGCAAACCGATTAAAGTGCGGTATAACTCGAGAAAGTGCGGTATTGACATATTTTTTCCTGATAATAGGGGGATTAACTTCAATAATTATGCAAAATTATGCATAATTAATCATTCTTAAACTTTATTTAACGTGGTGCAAATCATGTATAAATCACATACAATAGCTTTAACTTTTTGCCACTTATAAGGATTAGCCTACCCTATGTCAAAATTAAAAGCCATCATTGTCGGTGCCAGCGGTTACACCGGTGCCGAACTTGCCCTGATCTTAAACCGTCATCCACAGTTTGAACTGAGCGGCTTGTATGTTTCAAGCAACAGCGCCGATGCCAACAAACCGATTTCCAATCTGTATCCGCAGCTGCGCAGTTTGGTCGATCTGCCGTTGCAGCCGTTGCCTGCCGACAACGCCGAAATCGGCAACTTGGCACAGCAGTTTGATACGGTTTTTTTGGCTACCGCACATGAGGTCAGCCACGACTATGCGCCGATTTTCCTCAATGCCGGCTGCCAAGTGTTCGATCTGTCCGGGGCATATCGGGTAAATAACGCTGAATTTTATACCCAATATTATGGCTTCCAACACCAACATCCGCAACTGTTGCAAAGTGCGGTTTACGGCTTAGCGGAATGGAACCACGAACAGATCAAACAGACCGATTTGGTGGCGGTTGCCGGCTGCTATCCGACCGTGTCACAACTGAGCCTGAAACCGCTGCTGGAAAATGATTTGATTGACCGTTCCCAGCTGCCGGTGATTAATGCCGTCAGCGGTGTGAGTGGCGCCGGACGCAAAGCCAATCTGACCAGCAGTTTCTGCGAAGTCAGTTTGAACGCTTACGGCGTATTTAACCACCGCCACCAGCCGGAAATCGCCAACCATTTGGGCTGCGACGTGATTTTCACCCCGCACTTGGGCAATTTCAAACGTGGCATTTTGGCGACCATCACCGCCAAACTGAAAGCCGGTGTCAGCGCCGAGCAAGTGCAAGCGGCGTTTGAGCAAGCCTATCACGGCCGCCCATTGGTGCGCTTGTGCGGTCGTCATTTTCCGGCAATTAAACAGGTGGAATTCACCCCGTTCTGTGATATTGCCTTTGCCGTCAAAGATCAACACATTATTATCGTCGGTGCAGAGGACAATTTGCTGAAAGGCGCGTCGGCACAGGCGGTGCAATGTGCCAATATCCGTTATAACTTCCCGGAAACCGCCGGATTATTTTAATAGGAGCAGCTGATGAGAGCCTTAGTCTTAAAAGTCGGCGGTGTGTTGCTCGACACGCCTCAAGCCATGGATAACCTGTTGACCGCACTTCGCCACTATCGCCAACAACACCAGCGCCAAATCGTGATTGTACACGGCGGCGGCATTGTGGTGGATAACTTGATGAAAAAGCTGAATTTGCCGGTGGCAAAAAAGAACGGTTTGCGCATCACGCCGAGCGATCAGATTGATATTATCGTCGGCGCACTGGCCGGTATTGCCAATAAAACCCTGCTGGCAAAAGCCTTAAGCATGCAGCTGAATGCGGTCGGGCTGTTTCTGGGCGACGGCAATATGACCGAAGCGCAGCCGTTTGATGAGGAGTTAGGCCACGTTGCTAATGTGACTGCCAATGATCCAACGCTATTGACACAACTGTTACAAGCGGATTTTCTGCCGATTATCAGCTCAATCGGTTTGGACAAACAAGGGCGCTTGATGAACGTCAATGCCGATCAAGCGGCGATTACCATCGCCAAATTGATCGATGCGGATCTGGTGATGTTGTCCGACGTGGACGGTGTATTGGATGCCAATAAGCAACGGATTGCGCAACTCGACAGCACGCAAATCGCCCAGTTGATTGCAGACCGGGTGATCACCGACGGCATGATCGTCAAGGTCAATGCAGCATTGGAAGCGGCAAAAGATTTAGGTCGTGGCGTGGACATCGCCAACTGGAAACATCCCGACAAGCTGACCGCCCTGTTAAGCGGCGAAATTGTCGGCACACGGATTTGTCCATAGACAACACATAGACAACAAATGCGGGGCGGATTAAAAAGCTCAACGTCTTGTTACTAAAAAACTAAAAATTTAAACAACAAAAGAGGAATTTTATGGCACTTTGGGGCGGGCGCTTCACGCAAGCGGCGGATCAGCGGTTTAAACAATTTAACGATTCATTGGTGTTTGACTACCGCTTGGCGGAGCAGGATATCGAAGGTTCAATCGGTTGGTCGAAAGCCTTGACTGCCGTTGGGGTTTTAACTGCCGCTGAACAGCAACAGCTGGAACAAGCGTTGCAAGCGTTGCACGCCGTGGTTGCCGCCGATCCACAGATTATCCTGCAAGACGATCATGAGGATATTCACAGCTGGGTCGAGAGCAAACTGATCGAAAAAGTCGGCGACTTAGGCAAAAAATTGCACACCGGCCGCAGCCGTAACGATCAAGTAGCATTGGATATCAAACTGTGGTGTAAACGGCAAGTCACCGAACTGCAAAAATCCATCCGCCAGCTGCAACACAAGCTGATCGCGACCGCCGAAGCCAATCAAAGTGCGGTGATGCCCGGTTACACCCACCTGCAACGGGCACAGCCGGTCACCTTTGCCCATTGGTGTCTGGCGTATTTCGAAATGTTAGAACGGGACTATTCACGCCTTGCTGATGCCTATCAACGCATGAACAGTTGTCCGCTCGGCTGCGGAGCGCTGGCCGGCACAGCCTATCCGATTGACCGCGAGCAGTTGGCGCTGGATCTCGGTTTCGCCTCTGCCACCCATAACAGTTTGGATACGGTGTCCGATCGTGATCACATCATAGAACTGCTGTCTGCCGCTTCGTTAAGCATGGTGCATCTTTCCCGTTTCGCCGAAGATTTGATTATTTTCAACAGCGGCGAAGCCAATTTCGTCGAGCTGTCGGACAAAGTCACTTCCGGTTCATCGTTAATGCCGCAAAAGAAAAATCCGGATGCCTGTGAATTGATTCGCGGCAAAACCGGGCGTGTGGTTGGGGCGTTAAACGGCATGTTAATGACGGTCAAAGGTCTACCGCTGGCGTATAACAAAGATATGCAGGAAGACAAAGAGGGTATTTTTGACGCACTGGATACCTGGCACGACTGTTTGGATATGGCAACATTGGTGTTGGACGACATTAAAGTCAACCGTGAAAAAACCCAAGAAGCCGCACTGAAAGGCTACTCCAATGCCACCGAATTAGCGGATTATCTGGTCGCCAAAGGCATTCCGTTCCGCGACTCGCACCACATTGTCGGCGAAGTGGTGGTGTATGCGATTCAGCAACAAAAAGCCTTGGAAGCATTAAGCCTTGAGGAGTTCAAACGTTTCAATTCGGTCATCGAGCACGATGTTTACCCGATTCTGTCACTGCAATCCTGCCTCGACAAACGCTGCGCCAAAGGCGGCGTTGCTCCACAACGAGTTACTGAAGCGATTGCCGCTGCCAAAGTGCGGTCGGCATAACTTAAAATTCCATTCTCGGTTTAGATAGCGCCATTGATAACAATCAGTGGCGTTTTTTATGCTTTTCTCGTCAAGATTAACGCCTAAAAAGCCGCCAAAAATTGATCACGATCATACTTTGTGTCATGCGTGTAGCATCCCATTTGAAGTGTAAGCTATCTTCACGTAATATTTACAAGTCTGTTCTAAAGATCTTTTCAGCCATAACTTCTATAAATAAGGAATGACCTATGCAATTCATCAAACTGAGTTTAACCGCACTTTGCCTCGGCTTAATCACCGCTTGTGGCGGAAGTGGCGGTGGTGGCGATAACAGTGGCAATACCACAACAACGATCAACGATAATGCCACTTCTCCGACTACCAATGTTGATACCCCGAACACACCTAATACGGAAACCAATAATACTACGGGGCAAGTTTTAAAAATTAAAAATGGAAATGGAGTTATAGAAAACTTAAATACTACTAATTTATCATCAATTATTGTTGATGGTCAGACAATCCATATAACAATCCCAGGGATAAATAGTGGTACTTGGGCAGCACTTAACAATCAAAATACTTGCTGTGGTAGCTATGACTCAGTCAAAATTGGTGGTGTGTTCGGTGTTGAAAATGAATATTTATTCTATAACGGAATCCCAACAAATGTTGCACAAATACCACAAGAAGGTCAAGCCACCTATAAAGGAGAATTCCTTTATTCCTCAGAAGCACAAGGTAGATATGAAACAAGTAGAAATACAAGAGCGGCAACATTTGAGGTTGATTTTGGCAACAAAACCCTGAATGGTAAATTAGATGCCAGTATGACAGCAGTAACCATCGAAGCAAACATTACCGGCAACCAATTTGATGGGAAAGCAATTTCAGTCAATGAAGTTGTAGAAGGAAAAGTGCAGGGACAATTTTTCGGGGAAAATGCAAAACAATTAGGTGGTTTAGCAGCCGCTAATGATAATACCAGTTGGAATGCTGTTTTTGCAGCACAAAAGCAGTAAATCATTTAAATCGCTGACAAACATAACTTAAGAGGAGGCGCAAAGCCCCTCAATTATGCTTAGCCGTGTACGATAAAATCGTGCACGGAACTATCTGCCTTGCACGGTAAGTCATACAAGGCTAAACAACGATTTTTACTAAGGTTTAAAATGAGCATTCTGAATCCCCCAGTGGCTCTTATTTCTGCTATAATTTACCCAAATTTCTAATCAAGTCAATTTATGCCATTTGATAACTCCGATCTCAACCAACACACCGCCAAAATCCACTGGCACGAGCTGCAACCGCACTTTGCGCGCGGGCGGGTACTGTATCTTTCCCCCAGCTTAAATTTGCTGGAAGTGGCGCAAGCGATGTTGCAGGATAACAGTGTTTATATTGCCGAGCTGATCGAACAACAAAAAATCGCACCGGTCAGCGAACAGCAGGCACTGGATTTTTATCAGACCAATCAACAACTGTGGGCAGTGGTGCTGGCGCCGTGGGTGTTGGTGCAGCCGGTGGCGGATAAATCCCCGACGCTACAGTAGGGTCTGTTGATCTTTATTTATAATTTGACGAATAAAGCGTACAAAGCATAGCGCACTTTGTTATGATTAGCCGTAGTCAGTTTGTTTTTTCTTCATTCAGGATAGATTATGTCATTTAACCGCTCTTTCCGTGCTGTTGTTTCCGATTTGGACGGCACATTGCTCACCAGCCAACATATCGTCGGCAGCTACAGTGCCGAAACCCTTAAACGCTTGGAAGATCAAGGGATTGATATCATCTTGGCTTCTGGACGCAACCATATTGACGTTTCACATATTTTGAACAAAATTGAATCTGAACGTGCCGCGATGATCACCTCCAATGGCGCACGAATTCATGATCTGCACGGCAATTTGCTCTACAGCAACAGCTTGCCGGAACAGATTGCGTTTGAGTTGATGAATCTGGAGATTGACCACAATAATGTGATTCTGAATTCCTATCAAGACGACGGGTGGTTTATCAATGTGGATTTAAAACAGTTACGCAAATACCACAAAGATTCCGGTTTTGATTACAACGTGATCGATTTCAGCCGCCATCACGGCAGAGGCACGGAAAAAGTGTTTTTTGTCGGGCGCACTGCTGCCGATTTGGCAATGGTCGAACAACAAATCCGCCAGCGCTATGCGGATCAAGTCAGTATCACCTACTCCACTCCGCAATGCCTAGAAGTGATGAACCAAGGGGTGACCAAAGCCAATGCGTTGGCGCATTTGCTGCAAGATCGCCAATATGCGCTCAGCGATTGCATCGCCTTTGGCGACGGCATGAATGATATTGAGATGCTGAGCGAAGTCGGGCGCGGCTGTGTGATGGGCAATGCCGATCCACGAGTGAAAGCAGCACTACCGCACTTGCAGCAAATCGGACTGAACCGTGATGAATCGGTCGCCGCTTATTTGCGTGCGCTATTTAATTTGGTCTAAGAGGTCAGCATGAAACTTTGGTACTCCACTACTAGCCCGTTTGTGCGCAAAGTGCGGTCAGTGATTGCTTATCATCAACTGGAACAACAAGTTGAGCTGCTGCCGACCGTCGCCGCCAAAGCGGAATCGCCGCACAATCAGGACAATCCGCTCGGGCGTATTCCGGCATTACAAACCGATCAGGGCGAGTGGCTGTTTAACAGCAGCTTAATCGCAGAATATCTCGACAGTCTCGGCAAAAAACCGTCGCTGTTTCCGCAAGGGGAAAACCGCTGGCAGCTGTTGAATTTCCACGCCATCGCCGACGGCATCATGGAAAATACCCTGATGTATTTGGGCGAGCGTATGCTGCGCGATCCGGCAGAGTGGTGGCACAGCCGTCATCAGCAGATGATGGAACGCAATATCCGCTCGTTGCGTTATCTGGAACAACGCTTAGAACAGCTGGGTACGGAACTGAATATCGCCACATTATATGTGGTGTGCGTGATCGATTTCTTCCATTTCCGCCTGAATGTTATCGGCATCAATCCAGCAGAAGTGGTACCGCACTTAGATTGCTGGGCGCAACAGATGAACGCAACCTATCCGTGTCTTGCCAGCACCAAGCCCTATCAAAGCTAGAAGAAAAGGCTAAAAATGCAAACCTTATTATTATTGTGCGGTGGGGCAAGTTTGGGCGCTACGGCACGTTGGCTGCTGGCGTTGTGGCTTAATCCGCTGTTTAATCAAATGGCGCTCGGTACTTGGCTTGCCAACTGCCTCGGCAGTTTGCTGATCGGCATCTTAATGGGCGTATTTCTCAGTTTTCCCACCGTCAGTGCCGAATGGCGGTTGTTTTTAATCACCGGTTTTCTGGGCAGCTTCACCACGTTTTCCTCATTTTCGGCGGAAGTAATCGAAAAGCTGCTGAGCGACAAATGGCTGAATGGATTCGGTGTGGTGTCCGCCCACCTCTTGGGTGCCCTGCTTTGCACCGCACTTGGCTTTTATTTATGGAGATGGCTACACTAGGGTCTGTCTAGACAGACCCAGACTGCTGACAAAAGTTAAAATACACGATTAATATTGTAAAATAGGGGATTATCCCAACAATCCCAGTTGTTGTACGATAAACAACAGCGCAAAGGCGGTTAAATAAATCAAGCCTATGACAGACAGCCAATATAAGCCTTTGCTGATTTTATGCTCGCCTTTTAACACCAGCAATAGATTCAGGGTAGCAAAAATCGGCGTGGTGACAAACGAGGCTATCATCGCAAATTGCAACATCGGCGCCAGTGCATTGTTAAAGAAAAACAACACTGCCAAACCTGCCACCGTGGTGAAAAACATCGACAAGTTCAAGTAACCTTGGCGGGCTTCTTGTTTGTTCAGTAATAAGCGTATGGCTTCCACATTGCTGCGGCTGTAGCCGTCAATCACCGTGATGGTAGTGCCGAACATGCAGGCAAAAGCAATAAAAGCGATCAACAGCCGCGACCATTCACCGATCGTCACCGCATACATATTGATCAATTGAGCAATGTAACGTCCACCGACTTTCTCCACTTCCACACCGGAACCGTATTGCACCAACGCACCTAATGCCAAAAAGACCAGCGCCAATATTGCAGTACCGATATAACCGACGTTGAAATCAAACAGACCGTCACGATAAGAGACTTTAGTCAAGCGGCGCTTTGCTACCACCCACATGGAATTGATCGCAGAAATTTCAATCGGCGCCGGCATCCAGCCCATCAATGCCACAATAAACGCCAACGCACCTAAATTCCATGGCGTTGCTGCTACATAATCCGGCGCAGCCACCGCACCACGCATCATTGCAATCGCTACAGCGGTAATTGTGGCGATGGTCAACGAGATCATAATCAGTTTAGACACACCATCCAACACGCGGTATTTTCCCAACAGCAATAGCAGAAAACTGACGCCCAGCACCATAGCACTTAAGATCGGCACCGGTACGCTAAACGGCAATACAAACGTCAAAATCACCGCACATAGTAGACCAACCGCTGCTGTGTTTACCACAGTGGCAAAGATATTCAAAATAGTAAAAATCCAAAGATAAAACCGCCCTTTTTGACGATAACCTTCCAACAGCGTATTGCCGGTATCCAACGTATATTGTGCGCCGAAGCGGAAAAACGGGTATTTGAACAGATTAGCCAAAATGATGATGATCGCCAGCTGCCAGCCGTAAATCGCACCGGATTGGGTCGAAGCGATCAAATGCGAGCCGCCGACCGCCGCTGATGCCATTAAAATGCCGGGGCCTAAAGCCTGTAATTTACTGCGGGCAGTCGAGGCTTCTTCTGTTGGTGCTTGCAGTGATTCACTGTTATTTGTCATATTGGTGGTTCCTATTTGTGGTTCTTAAAAATGAATAAAAACCTAAGACTAAATCTGCCGTGTTATTTACCATTCAGCACGTGCCAAACTTAGTTTTAGGTTTAGTGCAATAAAAAATCAATTTGAAAAACAATTCAAAAGCCAAAGTAGCGTGTCAGCAAAACGTGACGATTATCTTTTATTTTTATAAAAGCACCGAACATTCTCATCATTTTTGATCTTCAACTTAGAATAAAAAACCAAATTAATTACAAATAATAGCGTAAAATATTTTTTGTTTCTTATTTAAAATTGAACTGTTTTTCAAAAAGATAACCGAGTTTACTGATTATTTAAGGGATTGGCAATCTACTTTAACGATTTCAAAAATCGTTGTCACAAAATAATGACAGCAGAATATGCTTTGAATCAGCACTAACGTCGTAGTTGTTTGAAAATGCCGAACAGTAGCCACAACACCAGCAGCAACAGTAACATTGCGGCAAGTGGCACCCAGATCCAAGTGAAATGCTGCCAAACGGTCAACAAATATTCACCGCCGACGCTGGCACCGAGGTAATAACTGGAGAGGTAAAGTGCGGATGCTAAAGCGCGGGCATGAGTGGCATTTTTGCCGACCCAAGCGCTGGCAAGGGCGTGTGTAAAGAAAAAACCAATGCTACACAACAGCAGCCCGGCGACTAAAATCAGCACGACATCGCTCACCAACAACAGCATACCGAACATGAGGATTAACCAACCGATCAACATGCCGCGCGGCGCATTAAAACGGCGACTGAAACGTCCTGCCATCGAGGCTGCAAAAGTGCCGCTCAAATAGCAAAGAAACAATAGCGAGACCTGAATAGTGCTGAACAGCCAAGGTGCTTGCTGCAAGCGTAAACCGACCACCGAAAACATATTGATGAACATACCGAAACAAATGCCGCTGATTAAAAATGTACGCCACAGCAATGGATTTTTGATATGTCCGCACAAGTTGGCAAGAATGGTGCGAAATGCCAATAACTGTGGTTTGAAATAACGTTCACGCGGCAGATAAAAATAGGTCAGCAACGCACCGGCAAACGTCAAAAGTGCGGTAAACAGCATCGGAGCATTCAACCCGAACCAATCTGCCAATGCGCCACCGAGAATCCTGCCTGAAATACCGCCAATGGAGTTTGCCGCAATATAAATCCCGACCGCCGGAATCACAGCCTCCGTTTCAAATTCTTCACTGATATAGGCAATCGCCACCGCCGGCAAGCCTGCCAATGCCATTCCTTGCAAAAAACGCAATCCGATCCAAACCGCAACCGAATCACTGAATACCAAACTGAGAGAAAATAGTGCCGACAAACCTAAGCTCAACAACATCACCAAGCGGCGACCGTAGCGATCGGCAAGCAGCGCCCAAGGGATCAAAAACAGGCTCATACCTAGCGAGGCAGCAGCAAAAATCCAGTTTGCTGCATTCAGAGAGACGGCATAACGCTCAGCAAACAGTGATAATAATGGTTGCACGACGTATAAATTACTAAAAACCAAAAAAGACGACAGTGACAGCACCAAAGTCGCCAAAAAATAGTCGCGGGTTTTAATTTTTATCATCGTATTTTCATTTTTGTAACAGAATGGTTACATTCTAATCTAACCTGAGGTTAGCACAAGATATTGATCACAAAAATGCTGTCCGGCGCAAATTTTTCTTTATCAAAAGCCCAAATCCTCTTACTCTATTCCATCTGCTAATTTCTATTCAAACTATTCAACTATGTTACTGACAACGCTTTATATTATCGGTATCACCGCCGAAGCGATCACCGGTGCTTTGGCCGCCGGAAGGGAAAAAATGGATCTGTTTGGGGTGATTATTATCGGTGCGGTCACCGCCATCGGTGGTGGTTCCATCCGTGATATGCTGCTCGGACACTATCCGCTCGGTTGGGTGGCACATCCCGAATATATTATGATTGTTGCCTGTGCTGCGGTTTCAACTGTATTTGTTGCACCGCTGATGCGTTATTTTCGTACAGTATTTCTGGTGTTGGATGCGTTGGGGCTGATTGTCTTTTCGATTATCGGCGCCCAAGTGGCGCTGGATATGGGGCACGGCTTGATCATCGCCTCCGTTGCTGCGGTTGTGACCGGTGCCTTTGGTGGCGTGCTGCGTGATCTGCTGTGCAATCGCATTCCGTTGGTGTTTCAAAAAGAGCTGTATGCCAGTGTCGCCTTGCTGACCACCGCAATTTATCTGGGCTTGCCTTATCTAGGCATTTCACACAATTTGGTGGTGATTGTTACTCTAATCAGCGGCTTTGGAATCCGCTTGCTGGCGATTTATTTCCATCTTTCGCTGCCGGTATTCGATTATCAGGAGCAAGCGGAACCGCCTAAACCGCTGTTGGCAAAATGGCGTGAGAACCGAAAAAAATAACACTAGTGCTTGCAATAGGATCAAACGTTAGTTTCTATTGCAACTCTGCCAACATTGCAATAACCATCTCGGAAGATTGCTGTGCCGCTAGCGGTAGAAATTCATCAAACGAGATATGTGAAACTTGATCCGCCACATCTGACACTGCACGCACCACTACAAACGGCAGATCGAATGAGAAGCAGACCTGTGCTATCGCCGCAGCTTCCATTTCCACCGCAACCGCCTCTGGAAAATCGGCTTTAATCCGTGCAATCTGCTGCTGATCGTTACAGAACAGATCACCGCTACAAATCAAACCTTTGACCGCACTTTTGCCTTGTGCCTGAACCACTTTTTGCGCCAATTCGGTTAGTGCCTGATTCGAAGCAAAGGTTGCCGGACAACCCGGCAATTGCCCCTTCGCATAGCCGAAAGCAGTCACATCCGCATCATGGTAGGCGGTTTCAGTAGAAACAATCACATCACCGATAGCCAAATCGGCAGCAATTCCGCCGGCAGATCCGGTGTTGATGACACAATCCGGCTTGGTCAACAAAATCAGCGCAGTTGTTGCCATGGCTGCCGCCGTTTTGCCGATACCGGACTGGACTAGCGCTACATCAGCGCCATGCAAGCTGCCTTGATACAGGGTGCAACCGGCGATCTGGTGTGTGGTCACATCGCTCATTTTATTGCGTAAAATTTCTACTTCTTGCAGCATTGCGCCAACAATTCCGATTTTCATTTTGCTTCCTTGATTAGGGTCTGTTGATGGTTGTTTATTATTACTGTATTTTATTCGAGTTATTCGATGCGTTGGCAAAGGCAGGCGACTGTTGTTGTAAGATCCGTGAAATCAAAAAATCCATCACGGCAAAAGTATAATCGTCATTGTACAAGGTGCTGCTGGTTAATACATATTGCCCGCCAACCACCACAAACGGGCTGGTAAATACCCCATATTTCTCGGTTGCTTCCACCGCCTCTTTGGCTTTTTCAGCGACCGCCTGTGATTTGATCTGCATTAAAAACTGATCCAGCGCTACATTGTGCTTTATCAGCCAGTGATAAAGATTTTCGCCCTCAATCAACGAAGATTTCCCTTGATGCTCAGCCGCGGTATCAAACAACAGCAGCTCCGCCAGATCCTGACGATCCAGATTATTCAAACTATAATAGACATTCGGTCCAAACAACGCATCTTCGGTGGCTATCGGTTGTAAAATCAAGCGAATTTGCTCATCATGCAGCCGTTGATACAAACTTAAATTATCAAACGCCGTCAGACAATAAGCACATTCATAACTAAAAAATAACCTAACCTCGATTCGCCCATCAATCGGAGTGGATTTGATCGGAATCGTATAAGAAAAATAGTCTTTGCCGTCTTGAAAAACAGATTCGTCAACGCTGGCATCAGTATCAGAAGAAATGCCAGGTTCTGTTGGCTCGGCAACCGCACTTTCTGCTGCGCCGCCAACCGATGTCAGATTTTTAGCTGGCTCTGTACCATCTAGCGTCTGTGCCCAAGCTGACGGAAAACATAGTACCAACACTATCCCAAGCTGCCATAGCCGGCTTAGCCAGCTTAGCCGACTTATTCTGTTTTTCATGACCACTATCTCTTTGGAGCTTATCCCACTTAATTCGTATCCTAGGCTATTTTTAGCTAGGCTGCATATATTCTACCATTAACTGCAACTGTCGGTTACCACGAAACTCATTAATATCCAATTTATAGACAATTTTTATCGTTTTTATCGATAAATCAGGATAGCGCTGCGGATCAATATTAAACGCAATCGCATCAAATAACTGGGTGCTACCCTGTGGTTGCAACAGCATTTTTAAATGCCGTCCGCCCACCAAACGCTGTTGTAATACGCTAAACTCACCGTCAAACAGTGGCTCTGGAAAAGCTTGCCCCCAGGGGCCACAAGCTGCAATAAGCTCCGCAGTTTGTAAATTCATCTCGCTTGGCGACAATTCACCATCGCTCCAGATCGTGCCGGTCAACTGCTCTTGTGCCACACAGTCGCATACAATCTCAAGGAACTGTTGCTGAAACTCTGCAAAACGGGTTTCGTCAATACTCAAGCCTGCCGCCATCGCATGTCCGCCAAATTTCAAAATCATGCCCGGACAACGCTGGTCAATGCGTTCCAACACATCTCTGATATGCAGTCCTTCAATCGAACGCGCCGAGCCTTTTAGCACCCCCGGCTGATCTTGAGTGAACGCCACCACCGGACGATGAAATCGATCCTTAATCCGCGAAGCCAAAATACCCAACACGCCCTGATGCCAGTCTGCACGATATAATGCTATCGCATAAGGCAAGCTCTTTTCCAGCTCGTGTAATTGGCTGCAAATTTGCAAAGCTTCCAGCTTCATGCCTTGCTCAATTTCTTTGCGAATTTGGTTCAGCGCATCCAAATCATGTGCCAATTGGCGGGCAAGCTGCATATCATCTGCCAACAGCAGCTCGACCCCAACGCTCATATTATCCAAACGCCCAGCGGCATTTAATCTTGGCCCGATGGCAAAGCCCAGATCCGAAGCGGCGAAACGACTGAGATCGCGATTAGCAATTTCTGCCAACGCCTGAATGCCGTAGCGACAGCGTTGAGCACGAATTCGCTCCAGACCTTGATGTGCCAAAATACGGTTATTTTGATCTAACGGCACCACATCAGCAATCGTACCCAATGCGACCAGATCCAAAAGTTCGGCAAAATTTGGCAGTTCTGAGGCCACAATTTCACCTCGATCACGCAGTGCAGCACGCACTGCCAGCATCAAATAAAAAGTAACCCCTACTCCGGCAAGCGATTTTGACGGAAAGTTACAGTCGGTTAAATTGGGATTGATAATCGCATCGGCACTCGGCAATTGCTCCGGTGGCAAATGATGATCGGTGATGATCACCTTCACACCGCACTTTTTAACGAACTCTACGCCTTCATATGAGGAAACACCGTTATCCACCGTGATCAACAATGCCACTTGCTTTTCCAACGCCATTTTCGCCACATCGACACTTAAACCGTAGCCTTGTTCAAAACGGTTCGGCACCAAGTAATCAACCTGTTGAAAGCCGAGTTTACGTAATGCCAATACTGCAAGTGCGGTGCTGGTGGCGCCATCTGCATCAAAATCACCGACAATCACAATTTTTTGCTGTTCACGCCGAGCGGCCAACAACAATTCGACTGCCGCCGACATGCCGCTGAGTTGCTGTGGCGGCAACAGGGACTTCAAAGTGCGGTCTAACTGCTGTTGACTGGCAATGCCCCGTACTGAAAAAATACGGTTAAGTAACGGGCTGTCTCCCAAAGGAAAAATGGTTTCCGCTTGGCGACGGCAGATAATTTTATTCACGCTGAAGATTGAACCTGTTGTTTAAAACTAAAAAGATAAAAATAAACTAAACCCTGATAAATCAGGGCATTAGACTGCTTACAAAGGTGAAAACGCACAATATTTATTGTAAAAGTAGAGCTGGATTAACTATCCGCCCGAACTGAATATTGATTTTTTCCTTTGTAGATTAAATACTTATTTCGCACTTCGAAAGCGGGCGGATATACAATCCGCCCCTACTTTGCCTCATTAAATATCTTTGCCAATAAGCTAAACCCTGATAAATCAGGGCTTAGCTGTTGAACTATGTTCAATAATATGCTCAACAAAAATTTATTGCGCTTCCTGCAAGGCAGCTAATAACTCTTTCGGCGGCAGATATCCACCGATCATTTCACCACTGTCGGTGACGATGCTCGGGGTGCCACGCACGCCATATTGACGTCCCAAGGCGTAGTGTTGCGCCACGATATCCGGTGTCATCAGGTTTTTTGGCACATCACCGTTTTCTGCGGCATCTAATGCTTGATTACGATCCTTCGCCTGCCAGATTGCTTCCATTTGACGTGCGGTTTGGTTGTCTAACCCGGCACGTGGAAACGCCAAGAAACGTAAGGTGATGCCCAAATTATTGTACTCGTCTTTTTTGCTGTAGAGTAAATGGCAATAATGACAAGTGATATCCATAAACACCGTCACCACATATTTTTCATTTTTTGCCGGATAAACAATCAT
Organism: Testudinibacter aquarius; assembly: GCF_004342725.1. Lineage (GTDB taxonomy): Bacteria > Pseudomonadota > Gammaproteobacteria > Enterobacterales > Pasteurellaceae > Chelonobacter > Chelonobacter aquarius. The sequence goes on from NZ_SMCP01000003.1 coordinate 295,209, forward strand.
TTGATCGCTCAACGCATTTAACTTGCCGAACAATATTTTTTCACTCAAATTGACCAGCTCACCGTTTTTAAATTCAAATAAATCGCCACGTAAAATATAGTTGCCGTCCTCAGAAACATAGAAGATTCCTTGATCCGAAACGACCGATTTAATACCTTTTATCGGTGCAGGTTGCACCTCGATATTGGTCATGCCCAGTGCCGAAAGGTGCTGATTGATCTCTGCATCAGCACCGAATGCCAGACTACTGAACAACGTTGTGGCGAGCAAAATAGATTTTTTCATGGTTTTCCTTAATTATTTTAATAGTGTGTTATTCCAAGCTGAACGGCTTGACATAAGGTAGCATGCCTTTTTGCAGCATACTGCGCAAACCGCTGGAGTAGTTGCTGCCTAATCCCCTGATTTCAAAATTGATAGCAACCGAATTATCGTAAAACACCTGATCTGCAGTATCACTGCGGTTACTTGAGGTGAGATAACGACGTGCGCCGATGCCAACACTCCAGCAACAACTGTTATATTGAATGCCGCCATATTGTTCCACCGGTTTATTTAAGGCGACATCATGATAATAGCGACCAATAATCGCCCAGTTGTCATCTATATCCCAAGCCACCGTCGCACCGATCTGTTTGATATCTTGATTATAACTGTTAGCGCCACTTTGTAAATTTTGATTGATATAATCCTGGCTGGCATAACGATAGTTCAATTGCACCAAATTATTACCACTCGGGTTAAATTCCAACACCGTATTGGCAAGTGCGGTTTTGTTCAAGACCGTATCATATTGATAACTGCCACGCCAGTTCCAGTCGGAATTGATTTTCCAATTGGATTGCATCGACCAAGAAGAAGAGTGTCGGCTGGTGCTGTTGTCTTCTGATTCATCAATACGCGAAGCGGTCAAATAGTAAATTTGTCCCAAAGAAAAGTTAAACCGCTCTTCAGAATGTTGATCAAAAAAGCGGGTCGTACCACCGACGGTTACTTGATTGGCTGATGCAATACGATCTAAGCCGCTGTAGCGACGATCGCGAAACAGCGAGAAATAATCTTGTTGCAACAAGGCGCTGTCATAGCCCAAACCAAGGTAATTCGAATCCACATTTTGCGCGCCGATATTGCTTTGGTTTTTATACGGTCGATACAGATACTGCACATGCGGCTCGAGGGTTTGAGTGTATCCTTCAAACACCGATTTGGAATTTAATAAAATAGTCTGTAAATCGGCTTTAAACTGTGGCAGCACCCGATTGACACTGCTCTGCACTGCTTCTGCATTTTCGCCTTTGCCTGAAGTTTGGCGATAATGCGTTGCATATAATTTGGTTTGTAAATTCAAACTGCCGTAGTCATTGCTTAGAGGTAAATTCAACTCCGGCTGCACATGAAAACGCCACGCTTTCGGCATAGACGAACTGTCGTTATCAAAATGCACGGCTTGCGAAAACAGCGCAAAATCCAACCAACCATTGGCTAAACCATTTTTATAGTAGTTAAAATCAATCTGTGGCAACGCACGATACGGTCCGATTTCAGCCTCATCAAAAATCTGGAATTGCCTACCGGAAATCACCAAATTATAGTTCGGCTGATAATAGCCCAAGCTGAATTTTTGAGTGGCATAACCGTCGGTGCTGTTGCCATATTCCGAGCTAAAGTCATTAAAATAACGCTTATCACTCACTTTGGTATAATCCACATTCAAACGCCAATCACCAAATGTCGCAGCATGTTGCCAGAAAAACAGATGGCGTGATTTATTGTTGCCCAGATAGGTTTTTAAACGATCGCGATGCAAATATTCCGTCGCCACCGTGCCCAAACCAAACTGAGTCAAATAACGAAATTCAGTCAGCAACTGTAAACCACGATCTGTCATCATTTTCGGGGTAAAGGTCGCATCATAATTCGGTGCAATGTTCCAATAAATCGGTTGTGCATAACTGAAGCCGTCACGACTCGACATACTAAATTGTGGCATTAACAATCCGCTGCGGCGACGGTCGCCCAACGGCAATTGCCAATAGGGTGAATACAAAATCGGCACGCCCAGCACTTTAAAACGCGCTCCCCACATTTCGGCAACTTCTTCTTGCAAATCTTGACGAATTTCATCGGCTTCGATCGACCAGGCATTATCATTCGGCAAGCAAGAGGTAAAAGTCGCATTGTGCAAAGTGCGGTAACGCTCACGCATCTCCGCCTGTTGTGCGGTACCACGTCCTTGGCGACCGACAAATTGGTAATCGGCATTTTGCAAATCACTGTCTTTGCTGTTCAGATTAATTTTGGCGTTGCTGCCTTTCAAATCGATCTGCTCGTCACGGTATTGCAAATCGCCGTCAATATAGGCAAAACGGGTCAGCTGCCCGGCATTATCTTGCGTGGTAATTTTTGCATATTGCGACTGCAAACGGCGGTTTCCCTGTTGAATATCCACATCGCCCTGATAAGTTGCTTCCGTGGCATGCAACATCTCACCGCGATTGGCTTCGATGTACACCGGCAAATCATTCGGGTTGCCGCTAACCGGTGTGCCGCTAAAGTGCGGTACGCCCAACAGACACTGCTGACGCAAATCTGCTTGCGCCGCACTGCTGTGTACAGTGCCGTATAATGCACTCAGAATCAGGGTCGCCAGCAGGCTATAAGTATTTTTTTTCATTCTGTAACCCAAGCTAATAAAAATGGTGATAAAACAGCGAAACTGGGTTGATTGTACTCGAAATCCCTCCATTGATCATGCGAATATTTTCCTCTGTCGGACTATCAGACAAAAATTTTCATTGGTCTCAATATTCGCCTCAGAAATGATTGGCACATTTGACCTTAATAAGGGTAGAATGAAGTGATTTTTTATTCAGTTCACTTAATGAGGAAAAACTATGTCGCAATTACAAGAGTTACGTAAAATCACTGTGGTGGTTGCTGATACCGGTGATATCGAAGCCATTAAAACCTATCAGCCGCAAGATGCAACAACCAATCCGTCCCTGATTTTAAGCGCCTCGTCCCTGCCGCAATACGCGCCGTTGATTGATGATGCTATCGCTTATGCTAAACAGCAAAGCGACGATAAAAAACAGCAATTGATTGATGCCGAAGATAAATTGGCGGTGAATATCGGGTTGGAAATTCTGAAAATCGTACCGGGGCGCATCTCGACCGAAGTCGATGCTCGCATGTCTTACGACACCGCAGCCACGATTGAAAAAGCGCGTAAATTGATCAAATTGTATAACCAAGCCGGCATCAGCAATGAACGCATTCTGATCAAAATCGCCTCCACTTGGCAAGGTATCCGTGCCGCAGAAGTGCTGGAAAAAGAGGGTATCAACTGCAACCTGACCCTGCTGTTTTCACAAGCTCAAGCCCGTGCCTGTGCCGAAGCCGGCGTTTACCTGATCTCTCCGTTTGTCGGTCGTATTCTGGATTGGTACAAAGCCAATAGCGATAAAAAAGAGTATGCGCCGCACGAAGATCCGGGTGTGGTGTCAGTGACCGAAATTTATAACTACTACAAAACCTACGACTACAAAACCGTGGTAATGGGTGCCAGCTTCCGTAATATCGGCGAAATTACCGAGTTGGCTGGCTGTGATCGCCTGACTATTGCGCCGGGCTTGTTGAAAGAGTTGCAAGAGAGCAATCAACCACTAGAGCGTAAGTTAGACTTCAAAGGCAACGTAAAAGAGCGCCCAGCGCCGCTGAGCGAAGCACAATTCTATTGGCAGCACAACAGCGATCCGATGGCAGTGGAAAAACTGACCGACGGTATCCGCAAATTCGCCGCTGACCAAGAGAAGTTGGAAGCAATGCTGAGCACCAAACTGTAAGTTTGCCCGCTACTTAAAACAAAACCGCACTTTAATGTGCGGTTCAGACTGCTGACAAAGGTTAAAATACACGATTAATATTGTAAAAGTAGGGGCCGATTATATATCCGCCCGAACCGCACTTTGCATTTTTCCTTTATTGATTAAGTACTTATGCCGCACTTCGCAAACGGGCGGATATATAATCCGCCCCTTGTATATTCAAAATAAAGTATACTAGCAACACAGCACCGAATCGTTATCCACAGCTTGACCGCCCCTAGAGCATCAACTCGTCTTGTAGCGTAG
>NZ_SMCP01000004.1 GCF_004342725.1 Testudinibacter aquarius
AGACGAGTTGATGCTCTAGGGGCGGTCAAGCTGTGGATAACGATTCGGTGCTGTGTTGCTAGTATACTTTATTTTGAATATACAAGGGGCGGATTGCATCCGCCCTTTAAGAAAAATAACTTTCTCATCAGTCTGAAAGCGACTCTATCGCCCTTTCCGTCCGTTAAAACTTCGTGATTTCCTTCACAAAACTTCATTTGTCATGATTTAGATCATCGCCTTTGCATTCCACTTAATAGGTAGTAATGTTAAAATTTTCTTGTTATCTATTATCAAAAAAAGGAAATTACTATGACATTTCGTATCGAAAAAGACACTATGGGTGAAGTTCAAGTTCCGGCGGATAAATATTGGGCGGCGCAAACCGAGCGTTCACGCAACAATTTCAAAATCGGTCCTGCCGCTTCAATGCCGCATGAAATTATCGAAGCCTTTGGTTATCTGAAAAAAGCTGCAGCGTTCGCCAACACCGATCTGGGCGTGCTGCCGGTGGAAAAACGCGATTTAATCGCCCAAGCCTGCGATGAAATTCTGGCAAATAAACTGGACGATCAATTCCCACTGGTGATCTGGCAAACCGGCTCAGGCACTCAATCGAATATGAATGTCAATGAGGTAGTGTCCAATCGGGCGCATGTGTTAAACGGCGGCAAATTGGGCGAGAAAAGCATTATTCACCCGAATGATGATGTGAATAAATCCCAATCCTCCAACGATACCTACCCTACTGCCATGCACATCGCGGCTTACAAAAAAGTGGTGGCAACCACGATTCCGTGTGTTGAACGGTTGCAAAAAACCTTCGCCGACAAAGCTGCTGCCTTTAAAGATGTGGTCAAAATCGGGCGTACTCACTTGATGGATGCTACCCCATTGACACTGGGACAAGAGTTCTCCGCTTATGCGGCACAGTTGGATTTCGGCTTGAAAGCGCTGAAAAACACGCTACCGCACTTGGCGGAATTGGCGCTGGGCGGCACAGCGGTCGGTACCGGTTTGAACACGCCTAAAGGCTACGATGTCAAAGTGGCAGAATATATTGCCAAATTTACCGGTTTGCCGTTCGTCACCGCTGAGAACAAATTTGAAGCGCTGGCAGCCCATGATGCGATTGTGGAAACCCACGGTGCCTTAAAACAGCTGGCAGTTTCGCTCTACAAAATTGCCAACGACATTCGTTTATTGGCATCAGGTCCGCGTTCCGGCATCGGCGAAATTTTGATTCCTGAAAATGAGCCTGGTTCTTCGATTATGCCGGGCAAAGTCAACCCGACCCAATGTGAAGCGTTGACCATGGTGTGCGCACAAGTGCTGGGCAATGACACCACCATCTCTTTCGCCGGCACGCAAGGCCATTTCCAACTGAACGTGTTTAAGCCGGTGATGGCGGCGAACTTCCTGCAATCTGCCCAACTGCTGGCTGATGCTTGCGTCTCGTTTGATGAACACTGCGCCGTCGGTATTGAACCGAACCATCCACGAATTCAAATGCAGTTACAAAATTCGTTGATGTTGGTGACCGCACTTAACACGCATATCGGCTATGAAAATGCGGCGAAAATTGCTAAAACTGCCCATAAAAACGGCACAACCTTGAAAGAAGAAGCGATCAATCTGGGGTTAGTGACCGCTGAGCAATTTGATCAATGGGTGCGCCCTGAAGATATGGTCGGCAGTTTGAAATAGTCGTAACGAAAACCAAGCAAACGGGATCAAATGATCTCGTTATAGGCTACTGACAAAGGTTAAAATACACGATTCATAGTGTAAAAGTAGGGGCCGATTATATATCGGTCCAAACCGCACTTTGCATTTTTCCTTTATTGATTAAGTGTTTATATCGCACTTCGTAAACGGGCGGATATATAATCTTCCCCTACTTTGCCTCATGAATTACTTCGTCAGTAATCTGAAACCGGATCAAATGATCCCGTTATTTGTTATTCACCTTTTGCTGCTAATTCTGTTTCTGCTCAATCCTGTTTCTGCTCAATAGCAGTTCTAATTATTTATGTTATAATCACACAAATTTTGTCATTTTAATTTTTCTTTCGGTTGTTATTTATGAAATTATTGAAAATTGTCGCCACTTCATTTGTTTTGCTGTTCGGCAATTCGGTATTTGCTAACTGGCTGCCGGTCGGAACGGTTGACTACACTTGGGGACCGTTTCATATCTATACCATCACGTTATACAGTGAAAACGGGCAATATCAACCTAACCAACGTCCGCTGATGCTGACGCTGAATTACGCCAAACCGGTGGAAGGCAAAAATTTTGCTATTACGCTAAAAAAAGAGCTGAGCAATATCGCACCGCAAATTCCGGCGGAAACCCAAGATTTGTGGGCTAAAAAATTAGAGCAAACCTTGCCGGACTTTCAACCAAAAGATTTATTAAATTACATTGCGCTAGACGATACCGGCTATTTTGTCTTGAATGATACGGTACTAGAACCTAAATTCGGCAGTGAATTTAACCAAGCTTTCTTAGACATTTGGCTCTCACCGCAAAGCAGTTTCAAACGGCTGCAAAGCAAATTATTGGGTGAAAATAAAACTGAACAGCCGAGCGACTACCCGACGCCACCGCGCCAATTGGAAACCGCTCCGGTAGAAAACGAAAGCAAAGATCCGCAACCTTTACCGCACACACCCGGACTGAACGGTAGCCAAAGTGCGGAAGCCAGTTGATTTGACACGCTTATAGATGGAGTACCTGTGATGACGTTATCCAAATCCTTTTGGGCACTAACTGTTAAATCCTTAGCACTATGCATATTTGGCGCGCAAGCTTACGCCGATCAAACCGCACCCACTCAAAATAGTGTGCCGGCACCAGCGCCAATTACGTCAACAGAAAACACGACGATACCACCAGTTGTCACAACCGAGCAAAATAATGAAAATCAATATGCCACTCAAATTAATGTAGAATTAATCATCTTCCAGCGGCTCTTTGAACAGGACAGTTTAAACCAAAAATTTCCTGAATTAACTTCTGCCATCCCACTCGAGGATGCTCTACTACCATCACCAGAGCTGCCGCAAGCCCGAACTTTAGCCCCAGATCAGATGCAACTCAATGAAATTTTTACAAAATTTCAGCAGCATGGCGCTTATATTCCTTTTTACCACCAGGCTTGGTCTCAGCCGTTGCTGCAACAGAGCGCCAGTTTTCCGCTTCGAATCCAATCTGATCTTTCCACGGTTCCAGCCATTGACGGGCGATTGTTAATTTGGCAAGGCGATAAAATTGAGCTCAACTTTAACCTAGCATTTAGTTATGATTCACTGAGCGGAAACGCTCAGCAAGCCTTTGCTAATCTAGCACAAAGTGCGGTTTCGACCGTGCCGGATATTGATGCGGTCAAGGATTCAGCCAAAGTCGAATCCCAACAAACCGCTCAACGACATACTATTCAGTATCAAAGCCAAAGCAGCTATACCGATAACCAAATGATGTATTTTGATCACCCTTTATTCGGGATTCTGGTATTGATCAACAGCGCTGACGGAAAACCGTTAAAAGGCGTTAATAGTGAAAATAACAATGAACTGCAATAACCGCAATAAGTGCGGTTAACATTCAGATCTAGCCCACTGTCGGATATTCAGCAATTGTCACCGGAAGATTGAGTAATTGTCCAAGTCTTTCAACTTGTACTTCAACCACTGTTCCCGGACGGGTATCAGAAATAATTTGTAGCAGATCAGTCGGTGAATTCACCGCTTTGCTGTTGAAGCGCACAATCAAATCCCCTTGCAAAATACCGGCTTGATATGCCGGACCGTTTGGCGCCACCGCTGTGACCAACACGCCACGTTGATTTAAGCCCAATTGATCTTCGTTATTGTAAAAAATCTGGCTTTCCACCCCGAAATAACCACGGATCACACGCCCATCTTGAATAATTTTTTTCAATACATCATTGACGATATTAATCGGAATCGCAAAACTCAGTCCTTCAGCAATTTCACTGCTGTCTTTGCCAATGCTTAACGTGTTAATTCCGATCAGCTCTCCGGCGGTATTAATCAATGCCCCCCCGGAATTGCCGCGATTGATTGAAGCGTCAGTTTGAATAAAGTTTTGACGCCCGATCTCCCCCAGTGCGCTACGTCCGGTGGCACTGATAATGCCCTGGCTGACGCTCTGTCCCAAGTTATACGGATTACCGATTGCCAAAACTACATCACCAACCGAGACCCGTCGCTGTTTATTTTGCGGAATCGTCGGCAGATTTTCCGCTTGAATCTTCAATACTGCCAAATCCGTTAAACTGTCAGACCCAACCAGCCCGGCTTGATAAATCTGCCCATTTTGCAACGCCACCACAATTTGATCGGCGTTACTAATCACATGACGATTGGTGAGAATGTAGCCGTCAGCACGCATAATCACACCAGAACCGAGATTATTGACCCGTACTTCATTATTGCTCAAACCATTATCACTCAAACCACGATCAAGACTGCTGGCTTGCAACGATTGATTATACACATTGACCACAGCCGGAGAGGCGATTCGCACCGCACTGGCATAGGAGACAACCTGCAAATCGTCATTTTGCCGCGAAAATAAATTGCTGTTACCTTGAAACAGGGGAAGAAGCGCTAAAACAACTGCAGCCGTACACAGCCCGATCAACGCCGATTGCAATAACTTTTTCAGCATTTTTCCTCCGTTAAGTGTTTGGGGCGATAGATCAGCTTAATATCTTCGCCAATCACTTCATGGCAGATCAACTGCCACTGTGGTGCGTCAGCAAGATGGTGTAAATCCGGCATATGGCACAGTCCTCTGGCTTGATCGCCAAGCAGTTTCGGCGCAATATAAACAATCAATTCATCAACTAAACCCGCACTGATTAACGACCCGGCTAGATTGGAACCGGCTTCAATCCATAAAATATTAATTTGTCGCTGCGCTAATTCGTCCATTAAGGCCGAGAGCTGGTGCTGCTGTGGATCCAGATAAATCGCCTCAACAAAATCAGGAAATGCGCTGAGATCACGCGGTTTATGTTCCGCCCCGACCAGCCAGACCGCACTTTCTACGCCGAACAGCTTATGATAAGGACGAATCCGATGTTTTGAATCCATGATCACACGCACCGGCTGGCGAATTGTCGATTCAGGATAAACTTGCTGCACCGCTGGCGGCAATTGCTGCCAACGTACATTCAACAACGGATCGTCCACCAACACCGTGCCGCTCGCCGATAAAATCGCACCGGCACAAGCACGGTAATCCTGTACTTCGGCTCTGGCCTGTTCGCCGGTAATCCATTTGCTTTCGCCACTGGCTGTCGCTGTTTTGCCGTCAATCGTCATTGCCATTTTTAACTGCACAAACGGACGACCACAGCGCATTCGTTTCAAAAAGCCTTTATTCAACTCTTCCGCCTGCGATGCCAACAATCCAATGGCAACTTCAATTCCTGCCTGTTGCAGCAGTGCAATGCCTTTACCTGCCACCAACGGATTGGGATCGCGCATGGCAATCACCACTTTTTTGATGCCGTTTTCGATAATTTTCAAAGCACAAGGGGGGGTTTTTCCGAAGTGCGAGCAAGGCTCCAACGTGACATATAAGGTTGCCCCAACCGCACTTTCAGTGCAAGCGTTAAAAGCATTGACTTCTGCATGGCCTTCTCCGGCGCGTTGATGATAGCCTTCGCCAATCACGTTGCCGTCTTTTACGATCACACAACCGACCATAGGATTAGGCGCCGTGGTCCAACGTCCGCGCGCTGCCAGCGCCAAAGCCCGCTGCATAAACTGTTGATCTTCATTCGAAAAATAGACGGTCATCACATTTCCTTATTTTTGGTTTCATTGGTTAATTTTTCAATTTCATCGCCAAATTGCTTAATGTCGTCAAAGCTCAAATACACTGAAGCAAAACGGATATAAGCCACTTTATCCAGTTTTTTCAGTGCTTCCATCACCAAAGTACCAACCAACTTACTTGGCACTTCACGTTCACCACTGGCTTGCAGTTGGTGAATAATATGGGTGATCGCTTTTTCGACATCATCCGCACTGACCGGGCGTTTTTCCAGTGCCCGCATCATGCCGGAACGCAGTTTTTTCTCATCGAACGGCACACGGTTATCATTGCTTTTAATAATTTTCGGTGTCACCAATTCAGCCGTTTCAAAGGTGGTGAAGCGCTCACGGCACTGCAAACACTCACGGCGACGACGCACTTGGTACCCATCCGCCACCAAACGAGAATCGATCACCTTGGTATCCAAGGCGGAACAAAAAGGACAATGCATAAAAACTCCTTTTATTTTTGATTAATTAGGGTCTATTGTGCCATGCGTACAATACACTGCTTCGGCATAGCTTTACACCACCAGACAAAACCCAAATCGGCACATACTCAACAAATGTTAACATAATTTTTCCTCTTATTCTCAGTATAGGGGCTATTGGTGCTTGTTTATATTTTGAGCGCTCACCGATTTTGCTTTTTTATAACCGCTGCGTTTGCTGTTCAGTGGCGCCGAGACCTGGCGCAACAACCGCAAAGATTGGAAATCGTACTGATTCAACATCTGCGGCAAAGTGACAAGCAGCTGCTGCATAAACTGCTGATAACTTGCCTGCTTACGACTGATGCCATCGAGCTGCGATTCCCAGTGCGCCGTCATATCGGGCAACGTTGCACTTTCTGGCAGGGCTTGGATTAAAATCCGCCCGGCTTCGGTGCTGGTGATACTGCGCCCTTTTTTGATGATAAACCCACGTTTGAACAACAGCTCGATAATCCCGGCGCGGGTGGCTTCCGTGCCTAAGCCGTCGGTTTCACGCAAAATTTTCTTCAACTCTTTATCTTGTACAAAACGTGCAATACCCGTCATCGCCGATAATAACGTCGCATCATTAAACGGCTTCGGTGGCTGGGTCTTTTTGCTGACAATTTCGCCTTTTTCACACCAGAGTTGCTGCCCTTTTTTCACTTTCGGTAAGGCAGCTTGCTGATTTTCATCTTGGTCTTCTTTACCAAGCAGCTGCTTCCAGCCGGCAGTTTGCAAACCTCGTGCCTGCGCCAAAAACTGTCCGCCGGCAATTTCCAAACCAATCTTGGTTTTACGGTATTCTGCATCAGGACAAAACTGAAATAAATATTGGCGGGCAATTAAATCATAAACCTGTTGTTCATTGAGCGACAGTCGGATTTGTCTACAATTCGCTGTCGGAATAATCGCATGGTGCGCTTCAACTTTTTTATCATTCCAACAACGGTTTTTTTGTGTTAAATCCACAATCTCCGGCAATGTTTGATAAAGCTGGCTATGTTGCGAAATCGCCATGCCAACCGCACTTCGATCAGCAAAATGCTCTTCCGGCAGATAACGGCAGTCGGAACGGGGATAAGTGATCAATTTATGCACTTCATACAGTCGTTGGCAAGTATCCAGCACCTGTTGTGCCGAGAGTCCATAACGCTTACCCGCATCAATTTGCAAGGCCGAAAGCGAATATGGCAGAGGGGCAGTCTCTTTTTCTTGGCTGTCACTATACTGCGTGACGATTGCCGGCTGGCCACTGATCCGCTTTGCCACATTTTCTGCCAGTGCTTGTGACAACACACGCCCATTTTCATCTTGATAATCCTCACAGGCTTTGCTCGGCTGCCAAAGTGCGGTGAAGGTCTGCGGCGGTTGCTCATCAGTTTGCACATGCGCCAACACTTCGTAAAAATCTTTCGGCTGGAAATTTTCAATCTCCAGATCGTGCCGCACAATCAGCCCCAACACCGGCGTTTGCACTCGCCCGACCGACAGCACACCGTTATAACCGGCTTGTCTGCCACGAATGGTATAAGCACGGGTCATGTTAATGCCATAGAGCCAATCCGCTCTGGCACGTGCCAATGCCGATGTTGCCAGTGGAATAAAATCACGGTTGAACTGCAATTTTTGAATCGCTTTACTGACCGCACTTGGGTTGAGATCGCTGATTAAACAGCGTTGAATTTGGCTGCGTTTTTGCTCGTTCAATCCGGCATAATTAAACACTTCATCCACCAGCAATTGTCCTTCGCGATCAGGGTCGCCGGCATTAATCAATTGATCGGCTTGTTTAATCAGATTGAGCACCACCTTGAGCTGTTTGGCGGTGCTCTGTTTCGGATTCAGTTGCCACTGCTGGGGAATAATCGGCAGATGCTCTAAACGCCACTGTTTGAAATTCGGATCGTAAGCCTCCGGCTCTGCTTGTTCGAGCAAGTGCCCGATACACCAAGTGACATAATCCTGCTCACCACACTGGATAAAACCATCGCCTTTGCGATGTGGCTGCGGCAATACATCGGCAATGGCTCGCCCAAGACTTGGTTTTTCAGCTATAAACAGTCGCATAACGGTCACATCGTTGATTAAACAAAATTATTAAAAAAAGTGCGGTAAAACGCAAATTTTACCGCACTTTTTTGTACACTCACAATATTATTTAGCCTGTTCGTTAGATTTATACAATCGGTTTTTATAACTATAACTGGCCCAAAGCGCATAGGCCAATGCGGTTTGCTTCAACTCCGGATCGACTTCTGTCGGCACCAGCGTTTGACTGGCCTTATCATAGCGAAAACCTTTAGCTTCGCTATTCGGCTGCAAAATCGCCACCTGATCTCCCTGCATATACGCCATCGCTTTATCAAACTGCATCAAAGCACGGTTCGGATTATCCTCTTGCATCAAATCATAACCCAGCATCGGATACTCACCGCTGACGCCTGCTAAAGAGAGCAAAGTGGTCGGCAGATCGATTTGACTGGTCAAGCGTGGATCACGTCGTGCTTGAATCCCTTCGCCCAAAATCAGCGCCGGAATATGAAAATGCTGAATCGGCACTAATGAGGCACCGGAGACGCGGGAATCATGATCCGCCACCACTAAAAAGATGGTATCTTGCCAATAATCCGATTTTTTCGCCATCTCAAAAAAATAGCCTAAGGCAAAATCAGCATATTTAGCGGCGTTATTGCGAGTTTGTTTCGGTTGTTCATAGAGTTCAATTTTATTATCCGGAAATTCAAACGGATCATGGTTGCTGGAGGTAAACACCAGGCTAAAAAACGGCTGACCGCTGTTTTGCCATTCACTAAACTTCTCATTAGCCTTATCAAACAGATCTTCATCGCTCATGCCCCAAGTGGCAACAAATTTCGGATTTTTGTAATCACTCTGATCAATAATGGTCTGAAAGCCATTGCCATAGAAAAAACTCGCCATATTATCGAAATGTTTTTCGCCACCGTAAATAAACGAGGTGTGATACCCCTGTTGTTTCAGCAATTCGGCAATACTGAAAAAGCCGTTCTGACTACCGGACAATTTGACCACCGCTCTTGCCGGTGTCGGGGTGAAACCGGTCGTCACCGCTTCAATGCCACGCACCGAGCGAGTGCCTGTGGCATACAGATTTTCAAATAACCAACCTTGTTGTGCCAGTTGGTCAAAGTGCGGAGACAAAGGTTTTCCACCTAAACTGCCAATAAACTGTGCGCCCAAGCTCTCCTCTAAAATAATCACAATATTTTTCGGTTTGCCCTGATAACTGGCTTGATTATAAGTCAGGGTCGGGATGTCATGACTAATATAGTCACTATCAGCGCGTCCACGTGCGGCTTTGATGGTTTTCAATACCTCATCAAACGGCATTTTACCGTAAATTTCCGAGGATTTATCTTCATCTTTCATCTGTTGTGCGGCATACAATAAGGAATAACCGGAGTTCAACACCAACGAGTTGACCAACGGATCAGACGAAAACGCCACCATTGCCGGGTTAATGCCACGGTGCTGCAAACTGGAGCGCGCACCGATAAATGCGACGGCAATCACCAGCAGCGCAATAAAAGGGCGGTAGCGCCAGCGAAACGGGGTTAATCCCTCAGTCACTTTTTTTGCTAAACGCCAATAAATCCAAGTCACCAATGCGGTCACCAGCGGTACGGCAATCAAGGCAAACAAATGCCCGTTCGCCAGCATGGTAAACACCTCTTTCGGGTTGACTAAATATTCGATAAATAAACGATTTGGACGGAAGTCATAGGTTTCAATAAATTCCGGCGTTGCCAATTCCATAAACAGAATAAACACACTGCCCGCTGTTAAAACGACTCGTAACAACCACAGATAAGCTCGCCCTACCCCATTTTCAGAAACCAGCAACACGCTGAGCAGTGCAAAAATCCCGAACAGCCAGCACAGCGCAACAATATCGATCCGCACACCTTGAATCAACAATTCTGCCCAGCCATCAACGGCACTGACCCGTTCACGTTGCCAAACGGCTAAGCCTAGCCGACTTAGCGAGAGTAAGATAAGATTGATAAAGGTAAAACAAAGAACCGGATATAGCGATCCGAGGTATTTTTTTAAATTTAACATTATTCAGCCTGTTATAGTTAACGATGTGTTGTGATTAGAGTTTACGAAAACAAAAAAGTTCTTGTTTTTTAGTCACTGGCTTTTCTGACCCGAACCGCACTTTTGCCTTCGGCAATGCCTTGCAGATAACGCCATGGTAAGTTACCCTCAATTTTACCGTTTTTCACCACCGTTTGGTAATGACAAATGGTAGTGCGTGCACGATAATTAAAACTCCCGTCCAAATTAATGAAGGGATCAATTTCACTTTCCAACGTCCAAACAACAGTGGTGTTATCGGGAAAATTCACCGGTGCACTAAAATGCGGACAGCCTTCATTATAACCGATGGTTAATTTATTCAACCCATGTGGATTGGGGCTGGGTAAATCCGCTGCCCCCATAAAACCAAATAACGAGTCATGCTGCAATATATGATCACGTGCAACCGGCCAAATATAACTTCTCAAAAAATATTGATCAGCAAAGCGTGAATCCATTTTTTCTTTTTTCATATAGTCCTGAATCAGCATCAACATCGACGGTAAAACGCCAGCAACTGCCCCCCATAAACCAGCCAACATCAATTCGGTATGCGAACCACTGTCACGGATCATATGAAATGCTTTGTCACTGTTTTGCCACACCTTAACGGCTTCCGCTTCTCGCTGTGAAATCACCGAATCCGCATCACGGAAAATCACCCGCTCGACGTCATCATCGTCTAATGCCAAGAAACGCCACATCGTAGCCGGTAGTTTTTTCTGTTCCGTGCTGACATACACAATTTCAACCGCATCATAATGGGTCAAACGCTGTACCACCGCTTGCGGTACGCTATCATCAATATAAAAACGGCAGATCCAATCCGGGTAAATTCTCGCTCGCAACTCGGCATTCATCACCGCCGGTTCACAATAAATTGGCGAACCACCATATAACGAAAATGCGATGATCTTTTTATGACCGCACTTTTGCCCGTGCGGCAATCTATTCAACTCAAATTTTTTATCACAAAAACGTCTGTCACGGATTTCCAATGCGGTTCTACCGTAAATCTTCACCAAATCAAACTTGCCAAGTTCACTACACGCGTGCGACAGCGCATCATAGGCATTTAAATTTTGACTATCCAGCCTCAGCGCTTGTCCTGCCGCATCAATTGCCTTTTGCCAATCCGCCAACTTGATATAACAACTGGATAAATTGCTCCACTTTCCTGCCGACGGTGCAAGACCGAGCAGTTGCTGTTGCAGTGTGATGGCAAGTGCATACTGCCCTTTTGCATAAGCTGTGAAAAACTTCTGCTCTAATTCACGCAACAACCGTTGCTGTTTATTCTGTTTTGCGCTTTGAAAACGGATGGTTTTTTTCATGATTTACTCCAACTTCTGCAAGAATGCTCTGCCGCCCAACGCATTCATCTGTTGCATAATCCATTGTTGTTTACGCAACACTGCACCAGACGGTTTGTCGACTCGATATAAAATCGGATTCGGCAGCACTGCCGCCAACAATGCTGCTTCATTGGCATTCAAACGTGCCGCTGATTTGTTGAAATAGTGTTGCGCCGCCGCTTCAACGCCAAAAATCCCGTCGCCAAATTCGGCGATATTCAGATAGACCTGCAAAATCCGCCGTTTATCCCATAGCAGCTCCAACATCAAAGTGGTCGGCACTTCAATCCCTTTGCGTAGCCAGCTCTGTCCGTGCCATAAATACAGGTTTTTGGCGGTCTGCTGTGAAATGGTTGAAGCGCCACGGGTACGATTCGAGCGGGCATTATGATCCAATGCCGATTGAATTGCTGCAAAATCCAAACCGAAATGTTGATCAAAACGCTGATCTTCCGCGGCAATCACCGCCAGCTGCATCTGCCAACTGATGTTATCCAGCGCCACCCAATCATAATGCAATTCATAACTGAAATCGGCACTGAACCAATGCCCCAGTTTTTGTTGCAGCATATAGGCGGAAAACGGAATTGGCACAACACGGAAAAGTGCGGTCAGCAACACCACCACGGCTAGTCCGCGTCCAAGCCATTTGCATAAAAAACGGGCACGTTTGCGTAACCAACCGCACTTTCTGCCTGAGAAAAATGTTTTAGTGCGAAAATATTTTGCCATCAATGCCTGAGTAACCACTGCAAAAACTCATCCGGCATGGTTTTCAGCATATTCGAACCGCGCGTGATGGTGGCGGCACTGGTATTTAATTTCTGCTGAATGTCCCGTTGTGACAGATTCTTGCTCAACAGTTCATGAATAATATTGACCCGCAGCCCAAAAGCATCACGCTCGTCAGCAGTCAATAACAGGGTCAGCAACTGCTCCTCCCTGCCATCAGCAAAAGCCTGACGCAGCAATTCAATAAACTCACTCCACTGCTGTTGTTTACTTGTTGAAGCAGTATTCGACTGATTTTTTTGCATATTTTTTAGCATAGACACACTCTTTCTGCTGTTTGTACTGTCACACTAGTATAATCGATCGGCTTCTGTTTTGGCGAATTTTATTCGTTTATTGCCGGCGAGCATTTGATAATAATAATCAAAGGTCAACACATTCTGTACATAACCACGCGTTTCGTAAAACGGAATCGTGGCAATAAACTCTGCCATGCTCAAGCGCCCGCCGGCACGATTTAGCCAACGATCGATCCGACTGCTGCCGGCATTATAAGCCGCAGCAATAAAAATACGGTTGTTGCCAAAGCGATCTGCCAGCTCTTGCAAATGCTGCGTACCCAACATGATGTTATCGAATGTATCAAACAGTTGCCGTTCATTATTATATGGCAAACCAAACTTATCCGCCGTCGCTTTTGCGGTACTCGGCAACAACTGCATTAAGCCACGTGCATTGGCATGAGATTGTGCATTCGGATCCCAAGCGCTCTCTTGGCGCGCGATCGCCAGTGCAAAACTCGGGCTGATAGATTTGCCTTCCAAATTCAATTCAAACCATAACGGATAGGCAAACGGTAGCCGTTGCGTCAAATAGTCCCAGGCTTTGGCTTGAATGGTCGCCTGCACGCCGAATTCATACCATTGCTCGCGATTGGCATACTCCGCCAACGCAATTTGTGTCATTTTTTGCTGCTGCGCCAATAACCGCCACCAACTTTGTTTGGCTTGAGAATATTGCCCCACAGCAATCCACTCCTCAATGCGCTCCAACTCTGCCGCCAATGGTTGCAACCCCATTTCAGCTTGCGCTTGATCCAGCAAGGCAAAGTGCGGTTGGTAATCTAGATTCAATTGCTCAGCCGCTAGCATCGGGTAAAAACCACGCTCTTGCGCCAGTTGCTGCCACTGTTGCCGAGCCTGGGTTTTGCGATCTTTTTTATCATCATCAAATGCTTGCCAAAAACGCCACTCTTGTTGCGATCTTGCCTGGTTTGACAACAAATTCAGCCAGCTGGATAAATCCTGCTGCGTCAAAATCGCCAAGCGAATTCGGCGCTCGGTCAAGTTGTCTTGCTTTAATTGCTGCAACTGCTGATCACGCCAGCGCTGAAGCTGCGGATTGTCGGAGTCAAACAGTTTGCTGATCAAGGCACTGCGCCAAGCAATAGTTTGTTCAGCGTTTAAACCGAAGCGCTGACTCCATTCGGTATATGGTGCAAACGGATCGGCAGCGGATATTTCACTTTCGTTCAGTTGATTGACATAGCGTGGGAAAGTTTGCTGAATAATCTCGGCATTGGTGGCATCAACAGCCGCCGTTTGTACAAACAAAGTTAATGCTTGTGGATTTGCGCGCAACTCGACTAAATTCTCTAGCCAAGCGGTCAAAACTACATCATCACTTTGGTTACGCAGATGCCGCAAAACCCCATCACTGCCCTGGGCAAATGCCAACAATGCCCGCTGGCGAACCAACTCATCGGTTTGTTGCCCTGCCGCTTGCCACAAACTGAAAAGATCATCACACGCCGCCGGCAGCGAAGCGCCATTTAACCATATTTCACTAACCGGCTGCCAGTCCATTGCCGAAAGTGCGGTTTGCGGTGCTTGTCCTTGACCGGTTTCCACTTGACGGGCTTGTGCGGCAAAATAGATACAGCGTGATATTCGATCCTGCGGCGGTGTCGCACTGAATTGCAAAATGCCCTGCCAATCCTGCCGCTGTTGTAAGGTTTGGTACCAAGTGCGGTCTAGATTTTTTTCCGCCGCCAATGTGGGATATTGTTGTGCAAATTGCGTGATTTTTTGTGCGGAAAGCTGTGATGTATCACGAATTAAGCGTTGATATTGCAAATCAGGCAGCAGTGGATAGCCTTCCAAACGAGCAATCAGTCTGTCTACCACAGCAAATTGATTGTTTGCCGCAGATAACGGTAGCAGCGCTTCAGCTTTTTGGTAAATCTCACGTTGTTGCTCCCTCGTTAAGGGCGTCGATGGTTCGGCTAAAACCGGTGCCTGTAGCAACATCCCGCCAAACAAGCCGCAAATTATCCCGATGTTCCGCTTCATACTTTCTCCGATAATGACAATAAAAAACACCTTGCAGATTTCGGCATATGCCAAAACAATACAAGGTGTTAGACTGCCACAGACATTAAAAATTCGCTAAGTTCAACTTATTAGCACAAAAAACTATTTTGCCAAACACTGTGAAAAACTGTCTGCCAGCGATTGCAAATAGTCGCTATAAGCGGTTTTACTTAATGCGATTTTTTCGCCCATCGGGTCGATTACGCCCAATTTTATCCCTGTCTTTTTATGCAGTGTTTCCAACAAACGCGGGGTAAATTGTGGCTCAGCAAACAGACATTGTGCTTTGTGAGCCTCAATATCCGCTTTGATTTCATTCAGTTTTTTCGCGCCCGGCGCTACTGTCGGGTTGATGGTAAACGAACCTAAACGGTTTAAGCCGTATTGGCGTTCAAAATAGCCGTACGCATCATGGAAAACATAGTAACCCTTGCTTTTAATCGGATCCAACTGTTTTTTCAACTGCTGCTGTTTTGTGCTGATTCCTTGTTTGAATTCTGCTAAATTTTGTTGGATCAAATCGGTTTTCGCCGGGTAATTTTGGCTTAAACGAGCTGCGATTTGTTCAGCAATTTTTTCACTGATATCACTGGAAAACCAAACATGCCAATCGGTTTGTAGTCCACCATGCTCGTGAGCGTGCCCATCTGCGTGGTCATGGTCATGGTCGTGTTCATCCTGCTGCCCCGGCGGGCCATCATGATCATGGGCGTGATCATGGTCATGACCGTGATGGTCGTGTCCATGATCATCGCCATCCGCATGTACATGCAGCGCTTCACCCAACAGCTGTTGAATACCGTCCATTTTCTCAATTTGCAGCACTTTCTTAGGCTCTAAACGACTGATGCTTTTACTGAGAAATGTTTCCAGATCCTGCCCGACCCAAACCACCAGTTCGGCTTGTTGCAGCCGCTGCAAATCTGACGGGCGCATATTATAGTCGTGCGGTGAAGCCCCTGTCGGCAGCAATACCGAGGTTGGGGTGACACCGTCTGCCACCGCAGCGGCAATAAATCCGAGCGGTTTAACCGTTGTAACAATCTCTGCCTGGGCAGTGTAGGCAATAGTTGTGAGGAGCACGCCTGCCAATGATTTATTTATTATTTTCATGCTTTTTCCTTGTTAAGATGAGGGATTATCCCTATTAATTGGCTGGTTGGCTTAGCAGCTTTTCCAGCACTCTGGCAACGGCAAAAAAACCAAAAGTCGCCGTCACCATGGTTGCCGCACCGAATCCGTTGGCACAATTCATACTCGCGGACAGTTGGCAATCACCTTCCATTTTCGGGAAGATAAGTGGTTGGGTCGAAAAAACGGTATCGACCCCAAATTTTCGTTTTGGATTCTGACTAAAATTGTACTGTTTGCGCAGTAACGACCGCACTTTTGCCGCCAACGGGTCTTGAATGGTACGGCTTAAATCGGCGATCTGAATTTGGGTCGGATCGGTTTGCCCGCCGGCCCCCCCGGTGGTGATCACCCGAATTTTATTGCGTTTGCAATAGGCGATCAGCGCTGCTTTGACTTTGACACTGTCAATCGCATCAATTACATAATCGAAATCAGTGCGAATGTAATCAGCCATATTATCCAGTGATAAAAAATCATCGATCACCGTCACTTGGCATTGCGGGTTAATTTGCTCAATCCGCTGTTGCATAACCTCAGTTTTCAATTGTCCGATATTATCGCTCAGCGCAGGCAACTGGCGGTTTACATTGGTGACACAAATATCGTCCATATCGATCAAGGTAATCTTACCGATACCACTACGCGCCAACGCTTCCACCGCCCATGAACCAACGCCACCGATGCCCACCACACAAACATGTGCTGCCGCCAATACCGACAACGCTTGTGGTCCGTACAATCTCTCGATACCGCCAAAACGGCGCTGGTAGTTATCCATTCGTTCCATATTTTATTTTTTATTTCAACAACCAAACACGCCCGTAGTGCTTCATCAAGCCGGCTCGATGTCCGGCATCGTCACCGATACCTTGATAGAGATCGAAATGCTGCCCTTTAACCGCACCACCCACATCTAACGCCACCATCAGGCGCAATTGGTGTTGCCCAGTCCAGTTACCTTTATTGTCGATCAACGGTTCTTCCACCAGTAACACGCTGCCGGATGGGATCACACTGCGATCGGACGCCAAAGAAGCCAAGGGTACTAACGGAATGCCTGCCGATCCCCGCACTTTGCCGTTGGGATCATTTTTAAAGAAGACATAAGACGGATTCTGCTCCAACAACCCCTGCAAACGTGACGGATTGCGGTTCGCCCAGTCACGAATTGCTTGAATCGACATTTTCTCTTTTTCAATTTCGCCCTGTTCAACCAACAAACGCCCGATCGCCTGGTATTTAAAACCGTTTTGTCCGGCGTAAGCGAAATAGTTCAGCGTACCGTTGCCAAAATCCACATAGCCACTGCCCTGCACACCGAGTAAGAAGTTGTCCAACATCGAATCACTGTATGCCAGCTCCATTCCTTTACCGTTTAACGCACCGGCATAAATTTGCGCACGGCTATACCGCTTATCTGTCGGCAAGGCATGAATCGGATGCTGATATTTGCCTTGCGGGGTTCTGCGCGCATGGATAACCGGTGAAAAATAACCGGTCATCAGTACATTTTGATAACCATCTTCCCCACGCATCTGCTGCAAATTAACACCATATTGGTTAAGCTGTTCGACATTTGCCCCTGCTAATACCCAACCGACCACTTTATTGTAAGTCGAGGCATAGTTGTTTGCCATGCGTGGCGAGGTGTTTTCAATAATTGACAGTTGGGTTAAAAAATCCCCTTGATTGACCACGCTACCGCTGTTGGCAACAGCTGAAACCGGCACCAGATTTTGTGCCGGGCTAATATAACTACGACCTTGATACACCGCGCCCATTTTTTGATGCAAGCTGCGTTCATCCTGCTGAATATTGCTTGGCGTAGAGCCACATGCGGATAAAAATAAAATTGCCGAAGCAATCAACCCGAATTGAATCTTAGATTTGATCATGGATCCTGCTCTTCCTGTATATGATGACTAAAATTTGGCTAAATTTAACTAAAGAGCAGTACATTAACAAAAAAGGGGGGGAAAATATAGAGGCGATCCCCCCTCTTTCTAGCGACCTTTCGTTATAATGGGCAATAAGCTGACAGATAATACGCAATTTGATGTTTATTTCGACACTTAAAAAAATTTCTGAAAAAGTCACTTGTATTATACTGAAAAAAGCGTATATTACGCCTCCTACAGACGCGGGGTGGAGCAGCTTGGTAGCTCGTCGGGCTCATAACCCGAAGGTCGTTGGTTCAAATCCAGCCCCCGCAACCAGATTTAAAAAAAGCATCTCATCACGAGATGCTTTTTTGCGTTTGAAGGCTATACAATTTGCATGGTTATTTGATTAAACCTCAGGACGATTGCTGCAAATAAACTCGCCTTGTTCCCCTTGCCATTCAATTTCGGCAATCGTACCGGTACTGAAGCCAACCTGCTGCGGCGATTCGCAAAGTGCGGTCACCAAGTCTTCCACAAACGGCAAATGGGAAACAATCAACACATTTTTTACCCCATCGCGACATAAATTGGATAGATAATCTACCGCCATGGTGCTGTTGCCATAAGGCGTCACCGCCTCCCAGGTTTCAATTTCCGACGGCATATTGGTTGCCGTGCTTGCCGCCAAATGCTCATAGGTTTGCAAAGCACGGTTATACGGACTGACAATCACCCGATCAATATGGTTAGCGGCTTCAGTCAGCCATTCTCCCTGTTCTCTTGCTTGCTGTATCCCATGAGCGGTCAAATTTCTGTCCGCATCGATTTTTGCCATGGTTTCGGCTTCGCCGTGGCGCATAATAAAAATTCGCATATAACCCCCTTCGTATTTTAATAAATCGTTTTAATCAAATTTTATGCTACTAAGATAACGGTTTGTAATGACAAACAAAACAAAAATTTCCAGTTTGTGATCTCGATCTAAATTTAATTTGAGCGTATAATAACGCCAATTTTATCACTGATAGCAAGCTTTCTATCAAAAACACGTAATATTTAATCAACAACTAATACTTTAGAGGTATGTTCATGTCTAGAAGACTGAGAAGAACGAAAATTGTTTGTACTATGGGCCCATCAACCGACCGTGATAACAACCTGGAAAAAATTATAGCGGCTGGTGCCAATGTCGTTCGTATGAACTTTTCTCATGGTACTCCGGATGATCATATCGGCCGTGCCAACCGCGTGCGTGAAATTGCAAAAAAATTAGGCAAACAAGTCGCAATCTTAGGTGACCTGCAAGGGCCTAAAATTCGCGTTTCTACATTTAAAGACGGCAAAATTTTGTTAAATATCGGTGACAAATTCGTTCTGGACGCCGATTTACCGAAAGGTGAAGGCAATCAAAACGGTGTAGGTCTAGACTATAAAGAATTACCAAAAGATGTCGTGCCTGGCGATATTCTGTTATTAGACGACGGTCGTGTGCAATTGAAAGTGTTGTCTACCGAAGGCAACAAAGTGTTCACCGAAGTCACTGTCGGTGGCCCGTTGTCAAACAACAAAGGGATCAACAAACTAGGTGGTGGTTTATCCGCTGACGCTTTAACACCGAAAGACAAAGCCGATATTATCACGGCAGCAAAAATTGGTGTAGATTATTTGGCGGTTTCTTTCCCACGCAACGGTGCAGATCTGCATTATGCGCGTCAATTGGCAACTGAAGCCGGCTTAAACGCTAAAATCGTTGCGAAAGTTGAGCGTGCCGAAGCCGTTGCCAGCGATGAAGCAATGGACGATGTGATCCTTGCATCCGATGTGATCATGGTTGCTCGTGGTGACCTAGGGGTTGAAATCGGCGATCCTGAATTGGTCGGCGTACAGAAAAAATTGATCCGCCGTTCACGCCGATTAAACCGTGTGGTGATCACCGCTACTCAAATGATGGAATCGATGATCAGCAATCCAATGCCGACACGTGCCGAAGTGATGGACGTAGCGAATGCGGTGCTGGACGGAACTGACGCAGTAATGTTGTCTGCCGAAACCGCAGCCGGTCAATACCCTGCTGAAACCGTTTCCTCAATGGCAAAAGTGTGCCTGGGCGCAGAAAAAATGCCAAGCATCAATGTTTCCCGCCACCGTATGGACGCCGTATTCAATAATGTGGAAGAATCAGTTGCCATGTCAGCAATGTATGCAGCCAACCATCTGCAAGGTGTCAGCGCTATCATTGCGATGACCAGCTCCGGTCGTACCGCACTTTTAATGTCGCGTGTCAGCTCCGGCTTGCCAATCTTTGCGCTGTCTCGCAACCAAAAAGCATTGAATCTGGCAGCATTATACCGTGGCGTCACCCCGGTTTATTGCGAAGAAGCCAGCCGTACTGTTGAAGGGGCAAAAAATGCAATTGAGTTGCTGAAAGACAAAGGCTATTTAGTTTCCGGTGATTTGGTGTTGTTGACCCAAGGTGATGAACTTGCCGAAGGTGGCACTAACACTTGCCGTACTTTAGTGGTTGAATAATCGCAAAATAATCAAATTACAATTTTGATGATACTGACAAAACCTCTCGCCTAACACGAGAGGTTTTTTGTTTACTAAACCTTTATTCCATATACGTGAGGGTATAGCCAATGATAAAAAGACTTTGTGGGCTATGTTGTGGGTTATGCTTCAGCCTACTGCTTGTTTCTCCTGTTTTAGCCGCCAACATAGACGGTAAACAGTTGGTTAACGATGCCAGAAAACAGATTGGTGTCACCATGTTTTATGATTCAGGCTATCAGCGCTTAGCCTATCCGATGGGCGATATCGCACAATACAAAGGCGTTTGCACCGATGTGGTGATCCGCGCCTTGCGCCATCAAAACCGAGATTTACAACAACTGGTGCACGAAGACATGAAAAAAGCCTGGAACAAATACCCTAAAATCTGGGGGCTAAAATCGACTGACCGTAATATCGACCACCGCCGTGTGCCAAATCTGGAAACCTTTTTTAACCGCC
The DNA here is from genome assembly GCF_004342725.1 of Testudinibacter aquarius. Taxonomy (GTDB): domain Bacteria; phylum Pseudomonadota; class Gammaproteobacteria; order Enterobacterales; family Pasteurellaceae; genus Chelonobacter; species Chelonobacter aquarius. The sequence goes on from NZ_SMCP01000004.1 coordinate 20,922, forward strand.
ACGCCAAAATGCGGTCACTCACTGAGATCGAGGATTTTATTGCCGGGGATATCGTCACTTGGCGTTTACCAAATAATGCGCCACACATTGGCATTGTGTCCGACAAAAAGAGCCGCAACGGTGTTCCACTGGTTATTCACAATATTGGTTTTGGTACGCAGGAAGAAGATGTTTTGCTGAAATACAATATGATCGGACACTATCGCTATTAAAGCTAATAGAGCGGAGTAAAATCCGCCCTATTGCTAGGGTCTGTTGATCTTTGTTTATATTTTGGCACGTTGTAACTTCTGGTAGGCAGCAAGCAATTTTTGGTGTGCGCCAAACGTTGCCAACGACTCATCGCCTGCGATTAAATCATAGAACGGATTACCACCGTTGATCGCCGCCCAGCAGGTTGCGACCGCACTTTCACCGTATAAACGGTTAAAGACCACACGATATTGTGCCGGATCACGCTTATCATCTAAATACAGTTGCAGTGACTGAATTAAACAGCGGTAGTAATTATTACGCTCATCACTAAACACCGAAGCGGTGGTTTCCATTGTCCAGTTCGCCCAATCCAGCGCATTTTCCCAATCACCACAGGCAAGATAGAGCATCGATTTCAGCTCGCCGATCCGCAACGTTTGCCAACCGGATTTTGGTGGCGCTACAATGCCGATAAATTCACGCACACGGGTAAAATCATCAATGCCTTGCTCGTCCAACTGTTCCAACAGTTCCAGATAAGTTTCCTTATCATGGTGAAAGTGCGGTAAATCAAGCAAAATTTCACGCCACTCCATGCCCATATTATTGTTGGCATAGATCAGATCATCCACCGGATAAATATCCGACATGCCCGGTACAATAATCCGACAGGCATAAACGTCCAGATGGTTGTAATCCATGATATACACCTCTTGCTGTTCGGCATTGAAAATCGCCATCAAATTGGCAAATTCCTGCTCGGTGCTGCCGGAAAAATTCCAATCGACAAAGGCATAATCACTCTGCTGTTTAAACAGATCCCATGAAATTAAACCGCTAGAATCAATGAAGTGCGTTTCTAAATTGGCGTGTTCAGCCACGCCCGCATTATCAAATGATGGCGGCATAAACACATCCAAATCTTTCAAGCTCCGTCCTTGCAACAGCTCGGTGACGGTACGCTCTAAGGCGACTTTGAAATTCGGGTGTGCGCCAAACGAGGCAAAGCACGTGCCGTTGCTTGGATTCAGCAAAATCACCGCAATCACCGGATATTGCCCGCCCAGCGAAGCGTCATAAGCTAAAATTGGAAAGCCCTGTTTTTCAAGACTTTCAATTGCCTCTTGAATATGCGGATAGCGTGCGATTACCGCAGCTGGAATTTCCGGCAGACTGATGGCTTCGCTGATAATCTTGTTTTTCACATAGCGTTCAAACACTTCCGACAAGCCTTGCACCCGAGCCTCATTTTCACTGTTGCCGGCAGACATGCCATTGGAAACATATAAATTGGCAATAATCGCTTGCGGAATATACACTGTTTGCTGATCACGTTGACGGATATACGGCATTGCCACAATACCGCGTGCTGCATTGCCGGACTGCAAATCCACCAACTGAAGTGCGGTCAGCTCTTGTTGCGGATTGTAATATTGATGCAGATAATCATCTAATATCCCAACAGGCAGTTCGTTTTCGTCCACGATCGGAAACCATTTTTCTGTCGGATAATGCACAAACTCCCCTTCGGCAATCTCACTACCCAGAAAAAAATCAGCAAAAAAATAGTTGGTGGAAAGGCGCTCAAAATATTCGCCCAATGCTGATGCCAGCGCTGCTTTTTTGCTGGCGCCTTTGCCGTTGGTGAAACATTGCGGACAATCCTTATCGCGGATATGTACCGACCACACATTCGGCACCGGATTCAACCAAGAGGTTTCTTCAATGTTGAAGCCCAATTGTTGCAATTTGCTTTGAAAGCGCTGGATACTGTCTTCCAGTGCCGCATCTTTACCGGTGATATAGGTTTGTTGCATCATACTGATCTCTTGTCTTAATTAGCTAAAAAATAGAATTGAGCGGCATAATAGGCAAGAACCGCACTTTCGGCAAGAAACATTTGTGATCAACGCAGGTTTTTTGTTAGAAAAGCATTGAAATAAATTGAAAAAAAATTATGCTAAGCTATGGTCTGTTGTAACCTTGATCGAAGGAAATATCCGACGATTTTCAATCATTTCACACGAATGGAGAGTAAAATATGGCACAAGGTTGGTATGAATTAAAAGTCGCAAAAGACGGACAGTTTATGTTCAATTTGAAAGCAGCAAACAGTCAAGTCATTTTGACCAGTGAACTGTATAAAACCCGTGCAGCGGCTGAAAACGGCATCGCTTCGGTGCAAAAAAACGGTGCAGATCCTGCTGCTTATGAAATTCGGGTGGCGAAAAACGATAAGCCGTATTTCGTTTTGAAAGCAAAAAATCATCAAGAAATCGGTCGCAGCCAATATTACAGCTCAGAAGCCATCGCCAAAAAAGGCATCGCTTCAGTCAGCCGCAACGCTGCAACGAGCGTAATCAAAGATAAAACTACGCAATAATCAGAATCTTACTGCTCAAAGTGCGGTTTTTTAACAGTACTATGTAGCAGTTACAGGCATAGTAGACAAAAAGATTGCTTGAATAAATTCCACTATAATCCTCGTGGCAGTTAATTCACGAGGATTTTTTATTTATGGCAAAAGCTATAATCTAACAGTCCTCTAGCAGTATTTCCAATATGAAAATTTATAGGGCTTATACTACCAGTGAGTTATCAAATGATTAAATCACACTTAATTGCAGCTCTTTACCCAATGCGCGAAAAGCTCGACTAATGGTATCAATTTTGGTTGTATGGCGCGGCTCAAGAATACGTCCTACCTCCGGTGGGCGAATACTTGCTAAACGTGCTAATTGCGCTTTAGTGACAGATTGTTGAAGCATAGCATTGTGTAGCAGTACTTTAGCATAAACGCTATTAGGTAGTGCTACAGGGGTTTCCTCTTCAACAAGACTACGAGATACTGGAAATGGTTTATCTTCTTCAAAATAAATTTCAACGCAAGAAAGCAAAACGTCTTGCGCCATTTCCATAGCTTCATCGAAAGTATCGCCCTGAGTTATACCCTCGGGAATATCAGGGAACGTAACAACAAATCCGCCCTCATCGGCAGGTGTAAAATGTGCAGCGTAATACATAAATTATTTCTCCATAGTCAGCAGCGAGTCCGCCTTTACAAGCGAATTATATTATTTTAAACCTAATTGCTTTTTAATCCCTTCCACTAAACCCTTTTTTAATTCTTGGCTTGGATGGTTGGGTAAATGACTTCTTCGATCTTTGTAATACAGTTTTAAATGCCGTGTCCCATTTTCAACTTGTACCCCTTGAGCTTTGAGCCACCTAAGAAATTCGCTTTGTTTCACTGCCTCATCCAGTTGCTCGGTTAACTTGTGAGCATTATATGCAAAATTGCATATTGCCGCAAGTTATTTATATGCAAAAATGCAAATTATTTCCAAATATTTAACCATAATCAAAACGCAGATTAAATCCATGTCTTAAAGCGAGATATTATCCACTTCACGACTATTCAATAACCAGCTGACGCAAAATACCTTAAATCACGAATGGAGCAAGGCATTTGTACTACGGTTTAGTTTTTTGCAACGAGACAGAATATCATTAAAAAACCGCACTTTTCTTCTGCCGTGCTTCGACAAAAGCCAAATACTCTTCCAAATGATCGATCGCCGCTTGGCAGCGTTGCTTACGTTGTTCTAACACAGCAATTTTCCGCTGTCGCGCACTTTTTTCGCTTATTTCACAAGCAAGCAGTTGCGTGTATTGTTCAGCAATCAAATCATTAAAACGGGTCAAAAATTCATAATATTTTGCTAAACGTTGTGGTGGTGGCAAACAATGTACTTCATGTGCTTGCTGATTACGCTCAGCCTCTTTACCTGATGCCTTTGTCTGATAAAAAGTGCGGTTGTCGCTGGTCAGCTCCTGCAAGACATGGTATTGCGCTGTCAGCTTTTCAGCATAGAATGCCGTCAGCGCTTGGTCTTGCTCAGTTTCACAAGCCTGTTGCACAATCTGCAAAGTGGTCAGCGCCTGCGCTAAACATTGCGCCAGCGTTTCATTGTCTGGTGAAAAAAGCCGCGGATCCAATTTTCGGTGCAGTGGCATATTCTTGTGTATCGACAGCGCCTGAAAATACGCTTCGATTTCGTTTAACCGTGCTTGAATTGCCAGTCGTGACATTGACACCTCTTTTTCTTACCCGCCTATCATATTGTGGCAGATCTTAGCATTTTTCAGCCGATTGCGCGAAACGATTGTTGCCGAATTCTCAATGCTCGACAAACAACTCGCAACACAAATACCACAGTTCTGCTGAAAAGTTGCACTGAGTACTTTCGCTCAGGTAAAATACCCACGCTTTATTTTATTAGGGTGTGCCCTAACCTTTCTTTTTTATTTCTTTGACTACTAGGGTCTGTTGATATTTGTCTATAGTTCAAATTATGAACAGATATCAACAGTCCCTAGGAACGACTTAACATAAGGAACAATGTCCATGACCACTTCATCTTCGCAGCAAACCCCACTGCTGGAAAAACGCTTTGCCCTTAGCGCACGCGGCAGCAATCTCCGTCAGGAAATTATTGCCGGACTCACCACATTTTTAGCTATGGTCTACTCCGTGATTGTAGTGCCCGGCATGCTGGGTGATGCCGGTTTTCCGCCAGAGTCAGTGTTTATCGCCACCTGTCTGGTTGCCGGATTGGGATCGATTTTAATCGGTTTCTGGGCGAATGCACCCATGGCAATCGGCTGTGCAATCTCATTAACCGCCTTTACGGCTTATAGCTTGGTTATCGGACAGCAAGTCAGTATTCCGGTTGCCCTCGGCGCCGTCTTTTTAATGGGGGTAGTGTTCACCTTGATTTCCGTGACCGGAATCCGCACTTGGATTTTACGCAACCTGCCAAGCAGCATTGCACACGGTGCCGGCATTGGGATCGGGCTGTTCTTGTTACTGATTGCCGCCAATAATGTCGGCTTAGTGGTCGCCAACAACGCCGGTTTACCGGTGAAAATGGGCGATTTCAGCTCTTTTTCCGTGATCATGTCATTATTGGGGTTAGCCTTTATTCTTGGCTTAGAACGCTTACGGGTCAAAGGCGGCATTTTACTGGTGATTGTGGCAATTACCTTAGTTGGCTTGATTGCAGATCCGAATGTGAAATTCAGCGGTGAAGTATTAAAAGTGCCTAGTTTCGGCGACAACTCGTTAGCATTTGGCTTAGATATTATGGGTGCGCTGCAACCTGCTATTCTGCCGGTAGTATTTGCCTTAGTAATGACTGCTATTTTTGATGCGACAGGCACGATTCGTGCGGTTGCCGGGCAAGCGAATTTGTTGGACAAAGACGGGCAAATTGTCAATGGCGGTAAAGCGCTCACCTCGGATTCGGTCAGCAGTATTATGTCCGGTCTGTTCGGCACAGCGCCCGCTGCAGTCTACATTGAGTCCGCTGCCGGCACGGCGGCCGGAGGCAAAACCGGTATCACGGCGATTGTGGTCGGTGTACTATTTCTGTTCATGCTGTTTTTACAGCCGCTGGCCTTTTTGGTGCCAAGTTATGCCACCGCACCAGCCTTGATGTATGTCGGATTATTAATGCTGAGCAATGTCAGCAAACTGGATTTTGACGACTTCATCGGTGCCATGAGCGGCTTGATTTGTGCAGTATTTATTGTGCTGACCGCCAATATCGTGACTGGCATTATGTTGGGCTTCGCCTCTTTGGTGATCGGACGCTTGGTATCCGGTGAAATCAAAAAACTGAATATCGGCACGGTTATTATTGCGATTATTCTGGTTGGCTTCTACGCTGGCGGTTGGGCGATTAATTAAATTAGCGAAAAGCAAAACCGCACTTTGATCAGCTGGCGCGAAATAAAGCAGAGAGCATCAAAGTGCGGTTATTGGTTATAATCCAAACAAAAACTGACTAGCCGTCAACACTAGCCCAACAACAGACTGTCATCACTCAACTCTTCACCACGGGTTTTCTCGAACATTTTCAGCAGATCCGGCACATCCATTTTATCGCGCACGGCACCTTTCACGTCCAGCACTACTTGACCTTGGTGCAACATCACAGTACGTTCGCCATGATCCAACGCTTGGCGCATCGAGTGAGTAACCATCATCACCGTCAGATTATTCTCTTTAACAATTCGATCCGTCAACTCCATGACAAACGCTGCCGTTTTTGGATCCAACGCCGCAGTGTGTTCGTCCAGCAGCAAAATATTCGACGGCTGCAATGACGCCATCAACAGGCTGACTGCCTGCCGCTGTCCGCCGGAAAGCAACCCCATACGGTCGGTTAAACGGTCTTCCAATCCCAATTTCAGCATAGCAAGCTTTTCCCGAAACAGCTCACGCGCCGTTTTATTACTGAAAAATGCCAAACCGCGTTTGCGCCCACGGTTATACGCCAATGCCATGTTCTCTTCGATGGTCAACCCCTCGCAAGTGCCGAGCATCGGATCTTGAAAAACCCGTGCCACCGACGCGGCACGCTGCCATGTGCCTTTTCGAGTGACATCTTTGCCGTTGAGATAGACTTTGCCGGAATCCACTAAATAATCACCACAAATTGCATTCAGCAACGTAGATTTTCCCGCACCGTTACTACCGATTACCGTGACAAATTCGCCTTCGGAAATATCCAACGACAGTCCGCGCAGCACTGGGTTTTCAATCGGCGTTCCACGATTGAAGGTTATTCTTAAATCATCTAATTTCATCATATGCGTTACGACTTCTTGCTTGAAAATTGCTGTTTCATTTTACTTTTAAGCTGCGGCGCAATTAAAACCAGCACCACCAAAATTGCGGTGACTAGGTTCAAATCTTGTGCCCCAAAGCCGATTTCTCGCAAAGTATCACTGCTCAGTGCCACCGCAATAAAGAAGCGGTACAGAATCGAGCCGACAATCACCGCCAGCGTGATCACTAAAATGCGCTTCGAGGGAATCAAGGTTTCGCCGATAATCACCGCAGCCAGCCCGATCACAATGGTGCCGACCCCAATCGACATATCTGCGCCGCCCTGTGTTTGTACATATAGCGATCCACCCAGCGCAATCAAGGCATTAGACAATGCCATGCCCAAGAAAATCATCTTTCCGGTTGCAATGCCCTGTGCTTTTGCCATTCGCAAATTAGCCCCGGTGGCACGTACCGCCAAACCCACTTCGGTGTTGAAAAACCAGTCAAGCAACACTTTAGCCACAATCACAAATCCCAACACAAACAGCGGCTGGATATACAACTGATTGCTGGCATCCGCATTAATAAAAGGTTCATAAATGGTGGGTTCGCCCAACAAGGAGAGATTTGGCGAGCCCATCACGCGCAAATTAACTGAATACAGCGCAATCATCACTAAGATACTGGCAAGCAGCTGTAAAATTTTTAATGATACATGTAACCATGCGGTCACCAAGCCCGCTAATCCCCCCGCAATTGCGGCGGCAAAAGTTGCGATCCATGGGTCAATGCCGTTGACAATGCAAACCGCACACACTGCTCCGCCTAACGGAAAACTACCATCTGCGGTTAAATCCGGAAAGTCTAAAATACGAAATGAAATCAAGACGCCCAACGCCACCAAAGCGTAAATCAACCCAATTTCGAGCGCCCCTAAAAAAAGTACCAAAGTCATAATAATCGTTCTTTAAATAATCAATAAAAGAGTAAACAACTGTAGCGCTATACTATCACAGCGCTACAGTATTCGGCTTGTTCTGATGAAATTAAAACTCACAACCGTCTAAAAAAGCACCGATTATTGGCTAATCACTTCTTTCGCTGATTCCACCAGTGTTTGCGGCACTGTAATCCCAAACGCTTTTGCGGATTTCAGATTTAGATAGAGATCTAGCTTATCCATGGTTTTGACCGGAATATCGCCAGCTTTCTTACCATTTAAAATATCCACGATCATTTTGCCGGTTTCTTCACCCAAAATGTAATAGTTATTTGACAGTGCCGCAATCGCACCACGTGCGACAGTGCTGGTGTCGGAGGCGACCAACGGAATGCCGGAATCCAATGCCGCTTTGTACAGAGCCTCATAGGCTGAGACCACATTATTATCAGTCGAGGTATAAATCACATCGACTTTGCCTTTCAGGCTGCGCGCGGCAATACCGATGTCGGTAGTGCGAGGTGCCGGCGCTCCAACCACCTCAAAGCCATTCACTTTACCAGCTTCTTGTAATTGCTTTAATACAACTACCGAATTCACTTCACCGGTGCTATAGACATAACCCACTTTTTTCAAATTTGGGATCAACTGTTTGATCAAATCAATTTGCGGTTGAATCGGCAGTGTGTCCGAAGCACCGGTGACATTGGTGCCGGAAGCCCCCCAATCTTTCACCAATTTAGCCGCCACCGGGTCAGAAATCGCAGAGAAAACCACCGGAATATTACGCGTTGCCGCCACTACTGATTGCGCACTCGGTGTGCCGATTGCCAAAATCACATCCGGCTTATCGCCGACAAATTTACGTGCAATTTGTGCCGCAGTCGCCGTATTACCTTGTGCGCTTTGAAAATCGACTTTTAAATTTTTTCCCTCTTCATAACCGGCTTTTTTCAATTCTGCCAATGCCCCATCACGCACTGCATCCAACGCCGGATGCTCAACAATTGCGGTAATCGCAACCTGTTTCAGCTCCGCTGCAGCAGCGCCAGTACTGATCAAAACCGCACTTAGTGCTGCCCATAGGGTTGTGGTTATTTTTTTCATTGTTGTCGCTCCTTGTCGTATGCCGGAAAATAAGAAAGAATCTATAATAAATTGAACAGGTGTTACACCATTGGCGGATATTGAACAATATCCTCGCCGCTGATTAAAGATAATGAATTATTGTAATAAAATCAATACAACTGTAATAAAAATAATCCAGCCAATAGATAAACTGCTTAAACCCACGCCAATTTCTTATAAATCAACTTTTTATCGTGCAAAATTTGTTCGTAAATTTAAGACTATTCATTTTCTTCAGATGTAAAAAAGCCGTCTAATGTTAGACGGCTTAGACTGCTGACAAAGGTCAAAATACACGATTAATATTGTAAAAGTAGGGGCGGATTATATATCCGCCCGAACCGCACTTTGCATTTTTCCTTTATTGATTAAGTGCTTATACCGCACTTCGCAAACGGGCGGATATATAATCCGCCCCTACCTTGCCTCATCAAATATCTTTGTCAATAATCTGAGCCGTCTAATGTTAGACGGCTTTTAAGAATTCGATAATTTAGCTAGATTAAGCAACGACTGTCACGTTTTCAGCTTTTTTACCACGTTGATCATCAACAATATTGAAAAGCACTGCTTGGCCTTCTTTTAAAGTACGAAACCCTTCGCTTTGGATTGCGGAAAAATGCACGAATACATCTTCTCCACCTTCAACTTGTAAAAAACCAAAACCTTTAGTTTCATTGAACCACTTAACGGTTCCTTTTACTTGCGACATTACTACATCCTACATTAATAATTAAAAAAATCTTACCTTACAACACTACAACCAAACCAAAGTTGATTTTCATGACATGGTAAAGCTTGCTCGATGAGCAGTCCGCATACTACCAACATAAATTCCAAATTACACGTTTTATTTTAGAAAGTGGCGGAAATACCGCACTTTTGATGTAATAATGTGAAAAACATCACATTATTAGCTACAAGCTTCCTGTCTACTTTAATGTGATAATCTTGCTAATAATTTCTGATGAATACCATCAAAGCTACCGTTGCTCATCACCAAAATATGATCACCCGCTTGCGCTTCAGCCGCGATCAACTCAATCAATAAATCGATATTACCGCTCCATTTTGTCGGCACCGTTGATTTCTCAGCGATTTCTGCAACCTCCCAAGGAATATTGTCCGGCTGCAATAAAAAAATATAATCCGATTTCACCAACGAAGCCACCAGCTCATTTTTATGCAGCCCCATTTTCATGGTGTTAGAACGTGGCTCCAACACGGCCAAAATACGTTTTGCGCCACCGATGCGATCACGCAGCGCCGTCACAGTGGCAGCGATTTCTGCCGGATGGTGGGCAAAATCATCATATACCGTAATATCTTTAGCACAGCCTTTCAGCTCTAAACGGCGGTTTGTATTGATAAATCCTGCCAATGAAGCACAGGCTTTCTCCACCGAAACGCCGGCACGATATGCCGCAGCAATCGCCATTAACGCATTGTGCATATTATGTTCGCCAAACACATCCCAACGCACTTCGGCAATTTTTTGTTGTCGGTGATACACCGCAAAATGGCTGCTGTCCTGCGCTATTTTCTGGGCAAACCATTCTCCTTCGCGTCCAAGATGCTGCTGTTCACTCCAGCACCCCATCTCCAACGTTTGCTTTACTGTGGTGTCATCTTTAACTGACAACACCAACCCCGATTGCGGGATAATACGAATCATATGGTGGAATTGACGCTGGATAGCCATCAGATCATCAAAAATATCGGCATGGTCGAAGCCAATATTGTTGATAATCAGCGTATTGGGATTGTAATGTACAAACTTAGAGCGTTTATCGAAAAACGCCGTATCATATTCATCTGCTTCAATCACAAAATACGGACTTTCCCCCAACTGAGCCGAAGTTGCGAAATTTCCGGTTACGCCTCCAATCAAAAACCCCGGATTCATGCCGTTATCAGCTAAAATCCAAGCCAAAATGCTGCTGGTGGTGGTTTTACCGTGCGTACCAGAAACCGCCAATACCTTGCGGCTACGCAACAAATTATCGTGCAGCCACTGCGGGCCCGAGGTGTAAGGAATAGCATTGTCCAACACATATTCCACACAAGGATTGCCCCGTTTCATCGCATTGCCGATGATTACCATATCCGGCTGTGGAATCAATTGTGCCGGATCATAATCGGCAATAATCTCAATACCGCTCTTTTGCAAGAACGTGCTCATCGGCGGATAAACATTCACATCCGAGCCGGTCACTTTATACCCCATTTGCCGCGCGATAATCGCTACGCCTCCCATAAAGGTGCCACAAATGCCCAAAATATGAATATGTTGCTGTTTTATCATGGTTTAATCGCTCTTTTCTCTCAATTAAAATGTGGTTGAGATCACAGATCCCAAGCTAATTCTGACGCAGGATCGAATGACTGCTATAATAAAATGTGTCGATTATATAACAAAAAATCACAAGATTCTTTTTTAATTACGGGAGCAAAAATGAAAACATTAGGTGAGTTTATTGTTGAGAAACAAGCAGATTACCCCAGTGCTAAGGGCGAATTGAGTGGTATTCTTTCCTCAATCCGTTTAGTCGCCAAAGTTATCCACCGCGATATCAATAAAGCAGGCTTGAATAACGATATAATCGGCAATTCCGGGATAGAAAACGTGCAAGGCGAAGCTCAAATGAAATTGGATGCCTTTGCTCATGAAAAAATGAAAGCCGCGTTGATTGCCCGTGACGAAGTTGCCGGTTTTGGTTCGGAAGAAGAAGAAAACTTTGTCGCATTCGACACCGAAAGAGGACGCAATGCCAAGTATATCATCTTAGCCGACCCACTCGACGGCTCTTCTAATATTGATGTCAACGTTGCTGTCGGCACCATCTTTTCTATTTATCGACGAATTTCCCCTATCGGTACCGCAGTAACTTTGGCAGATTTTTTACAACCCGGACACAAACAGGTTGCTGCCGGTTACATTGTTTACGGTTCGTCAACCATGCTGGTTTATACCACCGGCAATGGGGTAAATGGTTTTACATATGACACCTCATTAGGTGTTTTTCTTCTTTCCCATGAAAATATCAAGATTCCGCAAAACGGCAAATGCTATTCGATCAACGAAGGTAACTATCTTAAATTCCCGATGGGGGTAAAAAAATACCTGAAATATTGCCAAGAAGAAGATGAAAGCAGCCACCGTCCTTACACCTCTCGCTATATTGGCTCCCTGGTCTCAGATTTCCACCGCAACCTATTGAAAGGCGGGATTTATATTTATCCGACATCGACCCACTACCCACTGGGAAAACTGCGGTTATTATACGAAGGCAACCCAATGGCGTTTCTTGCCGAACAAGCCGGTGGGCTCGCCAGTGACGGCTATCAACGAATTTTAGACATCGAGCCGACTGAATTACATCAAAGAACACCATTATTTGTCGGTTCAAAAAACATGGTTGAAAAAGCCACCTCATTTATGCTCGAATATCAAAATCAGTAAAAATACGGTTTTCATCAAGAATTGACTTCATCATACAGATTGCTTTATGCTATCTGTATGATGTGAGGTGACTATGAATTTATTTTTGAAATATGGCTCAATTTTTATTGCTGTCTGTTTACTGATTGTCGCCTCGACTTTTCTTAAAGGGAAAAAAGAACATTCACTGCCGGAATTCAAAAGCATTGCCTCCTACGCTCTGCCCGACTCCCCAATGCTGGACGAATTTAGATCCCGCATCAATTTAGAAGGCCCGGAATATTTTTTAACCAGCGATCAAAACATCACCAATCTAGTGCTGCGTTATAAAATCGGCATCAACTCTTCCAGACCGGTGCACTCTATCTCTTGGCTTTCTCTATACACTTACCAAGGACACATTATTTTTAACAAAGAGATTCAAGTGGTGTTTAATTCCGGTATGGATCAATACCAAAGCCGCAGCATCGATTCGGTCTTCCCAATCGACTCTATCTCACGTAACAATCGCATTTTTTTCCTCTCACCCAACCCAGAACTTGAAGCCATCGTGCTACCACTCAGTATTCAATATCTTGACGGCGGACGGTTGGAAGTGCCGTATTGAACATTATTGAGTAGGGTTTTGCATCCCGCTATAACAATACCGCACTTTATTTATGTTCTGATTGCATCCTCACGGCAAAAATCGGTCCTTCTCCCACAAGGGGCAAAGGAAAGTGCGGTTGCCTGCATGCAAGTGGTTAGGATTGTACCCCTTATTTCCTTCTCCCTTGATGGGAGAAGGTGCCCGAAGGGCGGATGAGGGTGAATCAATGTTCGTTGCCCCCTCATCCTGATTTTCGCTTCTGAACGAAGCAAAAATCGGTCCTTCTCCCACAAGGGGCGAAGGAAAGCTCGGTTGATTTTCCAAGAATTTCGTGCATAAAAAACACCCCGTCAGCAAGCTGACGAGGTGTTTGTCTTTTGCTGAACCGCACTTTTTGCAAAGTACGGTTTAACTCAAAACTTAAAGTACTGTAACAGTATTCTGAATCAAGACTTGAATACTGGTGTTAGTAGTATCCGTCCAGATGGTATACCCTGCATCTGCTCCTGTTCCTTGGGTAGAAGTCCAAGTTCCAAGTTGCGGTGTACTACTTGCAGTGTCGCTAGACCAGTTATTATCACCTAAATCAACTACATCGGTGGCACCACCATTAATATAGAGCTTAGTTGGTGCGTTAGCATAGACCAAATCACTAATAACCAGATTCACATGTTTGTCAGTATTTCCTAAATTAATTACCTCAAAACCATTAACCTTAGTCATATCAACAACACCATCGTTTCCAATAAAGGTTAGAGTATCTTGCCCCAAACCACCATCTAATAAGGTATTACCAATTAGATCCTGATCCTGACCTCGATTTCCTTTGATTATGACGGTATCATCACCATTACCCATATTGATAATGCTGGAGCCTTCAATCCAACCACCGACTTCTAATCTGTCATTACCATCATTGAAGTAGATTGTATCAGAACCTTTAACATTACCACCGGTAACAATACTGTCATCGCCTTCGCCCATCACAATATTGTGGGTACCATCTAAATCTGTGCCGGTATAGATCACATCATCACCTGCGCCCAAATTAATATTGTTGGTGCCGTTGATATATTTGGCAACGTAAATAACATCATCACCGCTACCGGTTGTAATGGTTTTAGTACCACGGAAAGTGTCACCCGCTTGAATAATATTTTCGCCGTCACCTAGCTCAAACTTACTGGTGCCGTCAATATCGCCTTTTACTCTGACGATATCATCACCGCTGCCACCTTTTACCGTTGTTTCATTGGTTACATAGCCACCTACTTCCAAGAGGTTATTGCCATTACCCAGATCGATAGTACTGGTTCCGGCAATATTACTGCCAACAGTAATAATGTCATTACCTTCGCCCATATCGATATTGGCACCAACATAGTACTGGCTGTTAATACGGAGATAGTCATCACCATTACCCGTTTCCACAATATTTGGATTTGGCGCAGAATTTCCTCCTAAGACACCTAATGGCTGTCTGCCATAGTCTCCACTTAAGATAAAGTAATCAGCATCACTGGTAGAGAGTAAACCAGTGTTATTGTATTTTTGCATCCCAATACTTGATCCGAAAGTATCTACGGTGATCCCTTCAGTTGCTGTAATCGGCACGTACAAGTTGTTTAGCGCATGCATACTAGCTTCGCTGACATTACCTGCGCGATCAATAGTAGTGATTTTCGCACCTTCCAACGTTTTAGTCTGCCAATCGTTTAACGTTAAAGTAAAACTGCCATCATCGCTAACCGTAATGTCTTGCGTGTTATAGCTGTTATTATTGCTAGCGCTCAAATAGGTCACCTTAATCGTTGCACCTGCTTCGGCAATACCGGTGTAAGTCACATTATTGCCGGAAGTCGCCACATTCGTGATCTTCATGGTTTCGACCAACGTATCCAGCTTAATGTGGTGTTCAACTACAGAGGTTTCCACTTGTTCCCCATCGATAAGATCAACGATCACTGCTTTATACAGATACTCTTGACCATACGTTTGATCCAGGGAATCTTTAACCTCATATTCAGTTGTCGATCCCGCTTTCAATGTCACAGTCACTTCAGTTTCCGATTTGATTTCCGGAATACCTGCCAGAGAATTATCATACTTATAACGATAAACCTTCAGTGTTTGATTGCTATCCAGTTGTTTATCTAACGTGATAGTCAGATCCGGTGTATCGTCATTAGTCAAACCGGTTGTCAAACTGGTGAAACCTGTGGTTGAACTGATAACACCTCCAGTCTTGCCATCGGTAGTATAAGTTCCATTATCAATCAAGGCATTTAACTTGGTGCTGTCGTAATCCTCGGTTAGATCATCTACCAATGTAACCATCGAAAATACCGCACTTTTGTTATTTACGACAAAATCTATCTCAATCGCTTCCGACACTACGTTTGTCTGATCCACTGCAACGATTTTATATCCTTCAAATTTATTCGGTAATGTTTCATAATCATTACTGTCAACTGTGCTTTCGCTGTCAGCCGTGCCAATCAATGCGCCCCCAGCACGTGTTAAGTAAATATCGCCTTTAGTATTAATCACATATTTACCATCTTCACTTCTGGCACTCATCGTGCCATTACCGTGGATAAATAAATATTCTTTGATTTTATTATCTTCGTCCGCAGCTGCAACATTTCCAATAGCGTTGCTAATCACGTTATTTTCGCTATATGCAAATGAAAACGTATCCTGTTTAAACCATGGCTTAAACAACACATCAACCTCGGTCTGCGTGCTAATACCATTACTATCTTGTGCGGTTGCAATCACTTTTGACCCAAAATATACATTTTTTCGTTCAATAGTCACCTCACCACTCTCGTGTTCTACAACTAACCAGTTCTGTTTGCTTGACTGTATCCACCCTTTATTCACCTCTTTCTTCAACAAGGCTGTTTGTCTTTCGCCCTGGCTATCTGTTATTTGAATATTTAATTCGATAGCACCTTCCAGCGGTGTAATCTTCACGACCCCCTTTACGACTAAAATTGTCGGGGCAATTGCAATCGGCATAGGTTCTGTAAAAGGCTTGATAAGTAAATTTAGATCATTTTTAATTCTATTTATTGGCATAATTGCTGCTCCTGTCTGATATTCGTCATCGTATAACTAAAAATAAAGCCCCAAAATAGTAACCCACAGTTACTATTTTATCGGCAAAAATATCAGACCTGAGACAGAATGGCTTCTGGTTTTACACAAAAGATCACTGCTGCTAATAGATTAAAAAAGCCAAAGCCAGATTACAAAAATAAATATAAGCGTCAATTTGATATCTTGTATTTCAAGAAAGACAAAAAAACCGCACTTTTTGCAAAGTGCGGTTTGGTTGAAAAGTTTATCTTAAATTAGATTATATTGCTAATCGTGCTTTCAATATAAATCAAGGTCGTAGTATCTGAACCGTACTGCCAAGCTGCATAGGTATGCCCATCTTCAGTTAACGTATTACCAGTTGCTGCCCATTTAGTACTGTCAATTAGAGTTTCCCCCAAAGAAGAGAAAGCTGCTGCATACCCTAAGTTAACTGTATCATCTGATCCACCTTGGATTTTGATAATTTCTTCAGCGCCTGAATTACGAACATTATCAGCATTAACATACAATGTATTTGCACCACTGCCGTTAATATCAATGATCTCAGCACCTTTAACATTTTCAGTTAGGCGGAATGAATTACCAGAGCCTGATAGGGTTACCGTATCTATACCGGTTCCCATATCAATCTTAGCACCTGAAGTTATCACTCCTGCTGTTAGAGTATCATCATTTGCCCCTGTCGATATTACTGCCTTATCTCCGATCGTTTTCGCAACAGTAATATTATCAACTCCCGCACCTCCATAAATGTAAGTTATACCAACAGCAGCACTATCACCAACACCACCATTAATCGTAAGATTATTCTTATCAGTACTCAGATCAATATTATTGTCATTTCCCAAACTCAAAGAATTATCTCCAGAATAAGTTGACTGATAACCGTTTGGCATTGCATTACCACTACCCAAATCAATCACATTATAAAAAGAAGTATCACCACCAATAATAATAGTATCAGAACCACTACCAGTATAAATGGAACCAAATTGTATATTGCCATCAATAGTAATTGTATCATCACCCGATTCAGCAAAAATAGTTGCTGAATCATCGCCACCAGTAAAGCCTACCATACTTCCACCAATTTCAATGATATCGTTACCTTCACCAGCATAAACTCGAGCTAACTGATTGAGTGTTCCCAACATCTTCAGGTGATCATCACCTTTCGCTAGATCTATTGTAGTCCACGAAACATTACCATCGGTAATCGTACCGTTGCCAGCAGCAGCATAAGCATTGGAAATATTACCATAGCCATCTTTTTCACCATCTTGTGTATAACCAAGATAAATAATATCGTCGTAATCGGTTGTTACGATTCCTCCTTCAGCTTGAGTGGCTTGCTCTGCATTACTATTATCAGCACCAATTGATAAATTGTTTTCATCACCTGTAACAATTGGACCGACCAATAAACTGTAATCACCTGTAAGCGTAATCATAGCTACTGGATTGCTGTTAATAATTAAACCATCTGTACTAACAGCTGTCACATCATAAAATTGGTTTGTACCTGTATTATTAGCAGTATCAGCCGTTACCGTGGTGTCATTAACAGAGGTGATGGTTGCAACTACCGTTTCTTGCCCTTCTTGCTTGCCTCGTACAGTTAAGTTAGCTTCCAAAATTGGATCTAATGTAAAGCTGGCTGTTGTTTCACCCGCTTTAATAATAACCGTAACTTGAGAGCCGGATACCGTACCACCGGCAAGAATATAATCAGCTGCCGTTGCCTGACCACTCAAATCAATAGTAACTTTAGTATCCTCAGTTGCTGGCTGTGAAGCAGTCACAGTGAAAGTCATCACGGATCCTTCCGAAGAGTCATCTTCGCGCTGCTCCGGATTTGCTACTGAAATCGACAAAGTTGTTAACGAAGTATCGTTAATTGTGGTTGCTGCCGATTTACCACCTAAATCCATACTCAATGTTTCATTGCCTTCAGTCAGCTGATCTTCAGTAATCGGATAGCTGATGGTAAAGTTGGTTACTCCTACCGGAATTACCAGTTTACCAGTACTGTCCACGGTCACGCCGTTGCTGAATATAGCCGTACCATAATCTGCAACTGCTGTTGCCGTACCACCCAAGACAGGTGCATCAATAGTACCGCCTTGATGACCTTCAGCCAAACTAACCGTAAATACTGCATTACTACCTTCATCTACAGAATTTGGAACTGACAAAGAAGTCACCTCTAAGCTTGGTGTAGTATCTTTGATATTCTCTGTAGCATCCGTCGCATCAGCCGGTGCATTACCTGCCGCATCCGTAGCGCTGCTGCTGGCGGTTGCCGTAATTGCACCGTCTTTCAAGCTGCTGGCATCAACCGTAGTTTCGTATTTGCCGTCGGTCACAGTTGCTGTCACCGTCACGGTGTTGCCATCGGCATCCGTCAAGGTGATTTTCACTTCGCTGCCGTTTGGCAAATCGCTGGTTCCGCTTACCGGTACCGCACTTGCATTGGTTGCGTTGATGGTATCAGCCACATCTACTGTCAAAGTCGGTACTACGGTGTCAACCACCACATTTGCCTTGGCTTCAGTTGCCGGGTTGCCCGCTTTGTCGCTGACATTGGCGGTCACTGCTTGGTCACCTTGTGCCAAGGCTGCAACATCCGCCGCCGGTACAGTCGCTGTCCAAGTACCGTCGTTTTCTACCACTGCAGTATATTCTTTACCGTTCAGGGTCACAGTTACTGTTTGTCCCGCTTCAGCCGTGGTCGTACCGCTGATTGCAATCTCACCTTTTGCTTCTGCCGCATTGATGTAACCCTCAGAAATCGGATCAATGCTCAGGGTTGGTGCGCTGCTATCTTTGCTATTCGCCGTTGTATCTGTCGCATCAGCCGGGGCATTACCTGCCGCATCCGTAGCTGTGCTGCTGGCGGTTGCCGTAATTGCTCCATCTTTCAAGCCGCTGGCGTCAACCGTAGTTTCGTATTTGCCATCTGTCACCGTCGCTGTCACCGTCACGGTGTTGCCATCGGCATCCGTCAAGGTGATTTTCACTTCGCTGCCGTTTGGCAAATCGCTGGTTCCGCTTACCGGTACCGCACTTACGTTATCTGCGTTAATGGCATCAGCCACATCTACCGTCAAAGTCGGTACTACGGTGTCAACAACTACATTCGCAGTGCCTTCCGTTGCCGGGTTGCCTGCTTTATCGCTGACATTTGCAGTAACTGCTTGGTCACCTTGCGCTAATGCCGCAACATCCGCTGCCGGTACAGTCGCTGTCCAAGTACCGTCATTTCCTACGACTGCGGTATATTCTTTACCGTTCAGGGTCACGGTTACTGTTTGTCCCGCTTCGGCAGTAGTGGTACCACTGATAGCCAGATCTGCATTTGTTTCCGCAGCATTAATAAAGCCGTCAGAAATCGGGTTGATGCTGATTGTTGGTGTAGCAATATCAACGGTAGCCTCTTTGCTGGCTTGCGCTGATTCGTTGCCGGCAGCATCTTGAACAGAGGCAGTCACTGTGATTTTTTCACCGTCAGTGACAGGCACTTCCTTGGTGTAACCGTTAGCAAGGATCTCAGCCGTAACCGGAACTTCGGTTGCGACATCATTGATGGTGACAATTAAGGTATCACCCACTGCTGTGCCGGTAGGGACTGCAATGTTAACCGTTGTCTTACCATCACCACCCACTTCAGTCGAATTCAACAAACCATCGCTGTTGGTGTCTTCTACGAAGGTAATCACCGGTGCTTCATCACCTTTGCCGTCACCATCAGTATCTTCACCGCCAGGAATTTGAGTATCAACAGAGATATCACGTGTAGCCGTAGTTGTGGTGCCTTTCACCGTAGCCGTCAGCGTTTCAGCGCCTTCGCCCATGGCTTTCACTTGATCGGCTGTCAATGGTACTGACCATTTGCCATCTTCACCCGTTGTTACTGTGCCTAATACATTACCAGCTTCATCAGTCAAGACAATTTCTTGTCCCGGAAGTGCGGTTCCGGTTACCGTGACACCTGCTTTGGCTTCAGTCGCGTTGATCACATCATCACCAGCTACAGTATCAATGGTGATCAGAGAATCTTCACCCGCTGTACCCGTTTCTGGAGTAGACGAATTACCTGCTGTATCGCTGGCAGTCGCGGTCACGGTGCTGCCGTCTTTGACCGCATCTTGAGCAATCGTCACGACACCTGTCGCCGGATCAACAGTGACACCGGTCGGTGCTGTGCCGTCAATCGCCCAAGTACCGTCAGCGTTTTTCACCACTTTCACTGTTTGCGGTTGATCTTGTTCATCGGTAAAGTTAATCGTTACCGATTTGGTGTCTGCATCCGCTGGCGGAGTGATGGTTACACTGCCGTCGGTGGTGCTTGGGGTCACGGTCGGTGCAGCCGGTGCTGTGGTATCGACTGTAAAGTCGGCTACATCACCGGTGCCGGAAGTATTGCCTGCCGGATCTTTGATCTCTGCCGTGACTTTATAGTCACCATCTGTGCCGATTTGATCTTTCGGGATGGTCACGTCAGCTTTGCCGCTATCGATCTCATCTTGTGTTACGGTATGTGTCACCGTCGAGGTTGTGCCGTCCGGATTGGTGACGATTAATACCACAGTATCGCCCGCTTCGGTGCCTTTCGGAATCGTCACTTCGGTTTGTACACCATTTTCCAACTCGTCTTTATTCACGCCATCAGTGGCTTCCGGAATGGTTACGGTTGGTTTACTGTCGACTACGCCGTCACCGTCAGTATCGCCCGGGATAGTTTTATCTACTTCAAAGGTTGCCGGTGCACTTGGCAAGCTGCTGTTGCCTGCCGCATCTTTGATATCCGCCACCACACTGTAGTTGCCGTCAGTCGGCACTTGCTCCTTCGGAATCGTCACTTCAGCTGAACCAGCAGTGACTTCGGCCTCGGTCACGGTGTGAGTAACGGTTGAAGTACTGCCATCCGGATTGGTCACGCTCAGAGTCACAGTATCACCCGCTTGTGTACCGGTCGGCAATGTAACGTTGGTTTGTACGCCGTCTTCCAGCTCTTTAGCATTCACGCCATCAGCCGCTTCCGGAATGGTCACCACCGGTGCGCTATCCGCTGTACCGTCACCATCGGTGTCGCCAGGGACTTTCAGATCGGCAGTTGATGTGTCTGTTCCTTCAGTCGAAGTATTGCCGGCAGCATCTTTCACCACGGCTTTCACTTCATTCACTTGTCCGTCAACCGGTGTGACTTTAACGGTTACACCGTTAGCAATGTCGTCTGCTGTCAGAGTAACAGTTTGGGTGCTGCCGTCCGGGTTGGTCACGGTCAATACATCACCGGCTTGATAGCCGCTGTCAGCAGGGAATGTAATCGTGACATTCGCAGTACCGTCTTCATTTAGATCTTTCGGGTTGATGAAGCCATCATCACCGTCTTGAATAGCGACTTTCGGCGCCCCTGCGTCATCTGCCACGCCATCGCCGTCGCTGTCGCCAGGCACGACTGTATCTACAGTGATATTACGGGTTGTTGCTGTTTCAGTGTCTTTCACCGTAGCCGTCAGCGTTTCAGCACCTTCGCCCATGGCTTTCACTTGATCGGCTGTCAACGGAATAGACCATTTACCTTGAGCATCAGTCGTTGCTGTGCCTAATTCATTACCGGCTTCATCAGTCAAGACAATTTCTTGTCCCGGAAGTGCGGTTCCGGTTACCGTCACACCCGCTTTAGCTTCAGTAGCGTTGATCACATCATCGCCAGCCACAGTATCAATGGTGATCGGAGAATCTTTACCCGCCGGCCCCTCTCCCGGAGTCGACGGATTGCCGGCGGTATCGCTAGCAGTCGCGGTCACGGTGCTACCGTCTTCGACTGCGTCTTGTGGTATGGTAATTGTGCCACTGGTCGGATCAATTGTTACACCTTCCGGTAAACTGCTTTGATCTGTCGGTTCAGTGATACTCCAATTGCCGTCATCACCTTTTGTCGCAGTCACTGTATGTGTGTTACCGTCTTCATCTTCAAAGGTCACTGTCACTGATTTAGTGTCTGCATCCGCTGGCGGAGTGATGGTTACACTGCCGTCGGTAGTGCTTGGGGTCACGGTCGGTGCAGCCGGTGCTGTGGTATCGACTGTAAAGTCGGCTACATCACCGGTGCCGGAAGTATTGCCTGCCGGATCTTTGATCTCTGCCGTGACTTTGTAATCACCATCTTGACCGATTTGATCTTTCGGGATGGTAACTTCAGCTTTGCCGCTATCGATCTCATCTTGTGTTACGGTATGTGTCACCGTCGAGGTTGTGCCGTCCGGATTGGTGACGGTTAATACCACGGTATCGCCCGCTTCGGTGCCTTTCGGAATCGTCACTTCAGTTTGTACACCATTTTCCAACTCGTCTTTATTCACGCCATCAGTGGCTTCTGGAATGGTTACGGTTGGTTTACTGTCGACTACGCCGTCACCGTCAGTATCGCCCGGGATAGTTTTATCTACTTCAAAGGTTGCCGGTGCACTTGGCAAGCTGCTGTTGCCTGCCGCATCTTTGATGTCCGCCACCACGCTGTAGTTGCCGTCAGTCGGCACTTGCTCCTTCGGAATAGTCACTTCAGCTGAACCAGCAGTGACTTCTGCCTCGGTCACGGTGTGAGTAACGGTTGAAGTACTGCCATCCGGATTGGTCACGCTCAGAGTCACGGTATCACCCGCTTGTGTACCGGTCGGCAACGTGACGTTGGTTTGTACGCCGTCTTCCAGCTCTTTAGCATTCACGCCATCGGTTGCTTCCGGAATGGTCACCACCGGTGCGCTATCCGCTGTACCGTCACCATCGGTGTCGCCAGGGACTTTCAAATCGGCAGTTGATGTGTCTGTTCCTTCAGTCGATGTATTGCCGGCAGCATCTTTCACCACGGCTTTCACTTCATTCACTTGTCCGTCAACCGGTGTCACTTTAACGGTTACGCCGTTAGCAATATCATCTGCTGTCAGGGTAACAGTTTGAGTGCTGCCGTCCGGGTTGGTCACGGTCAATACATCACCGGCTTGATAGCCGCTGTCAGCAGGGAATGTAATCGTGACATTCGCAGTACCGTCTTCATTTAGATCTTTCGGGTTGATGAAGCCATCATCACCGTCTTGAATAGCGACTTTCGGTGCCCCTGCGTCATCTGCCACGCCATCACCGTCGCTGTCGCCCGGTACTGTTGCATCAACTTTAAAATCAGTTGCTGTACTGGTTGGCGATTTGCTGCCATCAGAATATGTAACGTCAGCAACTACTTTGTAGTCGCCATCTTCGCTGATTTGATCTTTAGGAATCGTCACTTCAGCAGAACCTGAGGTTACTTCGTCTTCAGTAACAGTGTGGGTCACGGTTGACGTGCTACCGTCCGGATTAGTGACGGTTAAGGTCACAGTATCACCGGCTTTTGTGTCTTCTGGCAAAGCTACATTGGTTTGAACGCCATCTTCTAATTCTTTTGCGTTTACACCGCCATCTGCATTTTCAGGAATAGTAACAACTGGCGCCCCTGGCGTCGCTACTGTGCCAGTATCTTCGCTAGAGCTGTTTCCAGCCGGATCTTTAGCAACCGCAGTTACTGTAGAGCCATCTGCAACTTCATCAGCCGGAATCGTCGCTTTGTCACCATCAACAACCACATTCGGATCATTAGAAGTCCAAGTACCGTCTTCACCTTTAGTGATTACGGCTGTTGTTGGCTGATCGCTACCTTCTGGTGTATAAGTGATTTCTACCGTATCGCCCACTTCAGCATCTGTCGGTAAAGTAACTTCGACAGAACCATCACTCGGTGTATTTACTTCTGGCGCACTTGGTGCAGTCGTGTCAACAGTGACTGGTGTTTCAGTGCCTTTACCGGAACTATTACCAGCCGGATCAGTAATCTCTGCAACAACGTTATAATCACCGTCTGTCGGGAATTGTTCTTTAGGAATCGTGATCTCAGCTTTACCTGCATCAATCTCTTCTTGAGTTACAGTATGAGTTACTGTTGAGGTATTACCGTCTTTATCAGTCACTGTTAACGTAACTGTATCACCTGCTTCTGTCCCTTTAGGTAAGCTGACTTCGGTTTGAACACCATCAGATAATTCATCTTTGCTGACACCATTTGTGGCTTCTGGAATAGTAATCGTAGGCGTCGTATCTGCTGTACCGTCGCCATCAGTATCACCAGGAACTGTCGCATCGACATCAAATTTGACTGGCTCACTCGATAAGCCGGTATTGCCCGCAGCATCTTTAATATCTGCAACTACACTGTATTCGCCGTCCGTTGGAATTTGTGCTTTAGGAATAGTAACTTCAGCTGAACCTGCAGTCACTTCATCTTCAGTTACGGTGTGAGTGACAGTTGAAGTGCTACCGTCCGGGTTAGTAACAGTCAACGTCACGGTATCACCCGCTTGAGTACCTTCCGGCAAGGTGACATTGGCTTGTATACCGTCTTTCAAATCTTCTGCGTTAACGCTGCCATCATTATTTTCAGGGATTGTCACTGTCGGTGCTTGATCAGCTTTGCCATCACCATCGGTGTCACCCGGCACAACAGTATCAACGGCAAAATCAACCGCATCGCTAACTGCCTGATGGTCACCTTGTTTGACATCCGCTTTTACGGAATAGTCACCATTGGTGTCAACTGCATCTTTAGCAATGACCAGATCAACTTTACCGGCTTTGGCTTCTTCTGCTGTTACAGTGTGTGTTACAGTGCTGTTTTCCGCACCACTGATAGTTAATGTTACTACCGCACCTTCGGATGTTCCCTGAGGTAAGGTGACCGTTGCTTGAACACCATCTGAAATTTCATCGGCATTAATAAATTTATCTGCTGCTTCTGGGATAGATAATACAGGGTTGCCAATCAATGCATTTGGCTTAGCAGTCTCTGTAACAGGATCGCTGCTATTTCCAGCATTATCAGTTGCAACTGCGGTAACATCAGAACCGTCTTTAACCGCACTTGGTGGTAATGTAATCACGCCAGTATCCGGATTGACCGTTACACCGTCTGGTAATTCACCCTTCGGCGTCCATTTGCCGTCGTCGCCTTTTTCAACCGTCACGGTTTGAGTGTTGCCGTCTTCATCAACATAGGTGATTTCAGTTTTAGTTGCGTCGTCTGCCGGTGTCACGGTGACTGAACCGTCGTCTTTAGCATCGATTACCGGTGGGTTTGGCGCATCAGTATCTACTGAAGTTGCGGTGGTTGCGTCGCTGGTATTACCCGCTTTGTCGCTGTTGCTGGCTGTTACATCGCTGCCGCCTTTGATGGCATCATCAGGGATAGTGACTACACCGGTGTCCGGATTTACCGTTACACCGTCTGGTAATTCACTCTTCGGCGTCCATTTGCCGTCGTCGCCTTTTTCAACCGTCACGGTTTGAGTGTTGCCGTCTTCATCAATATAAGTGATTTCGGTTTTAGTTGCGTCGTCTGCCGGGGTCACGGTGACTGAACCGTCGTCTTTAGCATCGATTACCGGTGGGTTTGGCGCATCAGTATCTACTGAAGTTGCGGTGGTTGCGTCGCTGGTATTACCCGCTTTGTCGCTGTTGCTGGCTGTTACATCGCTGCCGCCTTTGATGGCTTCATCAGGGATCGTGACTACGCCAGTGTCTGGATTGACCGTTACGCCGTCTGGTAATTCACCCTTTGGCGTCCATTTGCCGTCATCGCCTTTTTGAATTTCAACTGTTTGATTTTTGCCATTTTCATCAGTATAAGTCACTGTTGCATTGGATGCATCAGCAGCCGGTGTTACGGTTACTGAACCATCTGCTTTAGCATCGATCACTGGAGCATCCGGAGCGGTGGTGTCGGTTGCGCTACCACCTTTACCGCCGCCACCGGCAGCAATTGCAACGGCTGCCAATGGAATCAATGCCAATAACCACCATGGGCTAAACACCCACAAGCCACTGATTTCATCACCACCCAATGCTTGCGGTGCAGCCATTTGTTCAGCCAGCATGCTGACAGCGTCAGAAGTTTGTCCTGACTCAGGAACGTAGGCGTAAATATTACCGTTTTCATGCTGTCCTATAAGTAGGTTGGTGGTCGCTGCCGGATCATCATTATCATAATAATCTTCAATAATGACATCCGGAACGGTATCGCCGTTTTCTAATAAAATTTGTAGATCATTGCCGACACGTTTGGCAATAATATTTTGAGGTCCTAAACCGGTTAGATTATCAACCAATTGATAATTCACTTCATCTTGCGCTTTAATGGTTAACGTTTCACCATTAGCGATGGTGTAGCTTGCAATTTCAGTTTTAGCATTTAAGACTTTTAAAGTTGCTGACATGTTTTATATCCTAATTTCAAAAAAATTTACACTATTGGGTAAGGCGAAACTTATCCAATATTGATTTGTTTACAAAATAATTACGCTACCAGTAACGGAATCGAATAATTTCCGTCCTGCTGATATTCGGTTCGTTTATCTATGATTACTCTTGACCATAAACAACGATTTCTACACGACGATTAGGAAGATTACATTCGTTCCGTTCCGCCTTATTTCGCGATTCTGCTGCACAACTATCAACGATCAGCTCTTTTTCGCCGTATCCAATTGCGACAATCGGCAAATCTACACCTTCTTGTTTCAAGGCATCGCTGACTGCTGTTGCACGTTTTTCAGATAATGTTTGATTGTAAGTTTCGGCACCTACCGGATCGGTGTAACCATTAACCACAATTTTACTTATTGCTTTCTGATTTAACGCTTTGATTTCAGAAATAAATGCTTGAATATCTTGTTTGCCCGCAACAGACAAATCGTTGTAATTATGCTTATTCAAAGGAAAAGCAATATTTGAGTTGATTGAAGTTGAGATCAAAGCATAACCATTGGTTTCACAATCCAACTGTTTAACACGCGACAAGGTTTGAGTCTGCATTTTTACGGCTTTCAACTCGTTGATTGCCACTTCCGGTTTGACAAATTCAAATACCGGAACAGAATTTTTAACTTGTTTTACTTTGATATAGGTAATTTGTTTGCTTGGGGAGATAAATTTGATTCCATGAGTGCGGTTGCCCCCCTTAGTATTGGTACTTAAAGAGGATGTGAGCAAATTTTGATTGGCACATAATGCTACTGCACTAAAGCCATTATCCAATAACGAGGCTTGGTAATCACCATTAATGTAAATATTGACAGCCGGACCATCAATGTTCGCTTCACGATAAAAAACCACCAAACCTTGATTTGATTGTATGTCTTTACTGCTAATCCCTTGCTCAGAATAGTTGTCCCAATGTTCAAGAGGACCTGTATTAGCAGACTGAGGTAAGGAACATGCATTTAACGTAAATAATGCGATGCCGATCGCAAGGTATTGCTTCATCAAAAACTCCTTTTTGATTGAGTTAAAATAGGTTGGTATTAAAAATATAACGATTTGTAAATTTACAGTTAACAACAGTAATTTATGGTTGCATTTTATAACATACTGTTTACTGACATACAAGTTATAATTTTACTATTATCAATCAAACAGGAATTTAAAAAAACCTTACATATTAAATAGATAAGGGAATAAACAAGAAAAAAAGTAATTAATTGATTAAATTGATAGGCATTACAATAGTATTTTATTGACTGTATATAATTTATAAATACTGTAAAGAGGGTAATCTCTGCATGAAAATTATCACGCAGAGAAACTATTTCAGAGGGGGGTTATTTGTGCACTACAAAACGACTGTTTTATTATCATAAACAAAAATACGATCATTAAGCGCTAAATCAAGTGCTCGGGTTAACACACTTTTTTCAACATCACGCCCGGCACGCATCATGGCTTTAGCATCGTAGGTGTGGTCAACATTAATCACATTTTGCATAATAATCGGGCCTTGATCCAACTCGTCATTAATAAAATGTGCGGTTGCTCCAATGATTTTTACGCCACGTTCATAGGCTTGCTGATAGGGCTTTGCCCCAATAAAAGCGGGTAAAAACGAATGGTGGATATTAATCACTCGATTAGGATAGCGTTGAACAAACTTCGGGTTCAACACGCGCATATACTTAGCTAAAATGATCAGATCCGGTTGGTATTGATCAATTTTTTCAGCCAAGCGTTGATCATGCTCTTCCCGAGTTAGATTTTCATGGCTGACATGATGAAACGGAATATCAAAACGTTCGACCAATTCACGCAGAGCATCGTGGTTTCCAATTACTGCGGCAATTTCAACATCTAAACCACCATAATAATTTTTCATCAGAATATCACCTAAACAGTGGGCTTCTTTCGTAACTAAAATAACAATTCGCTTGGTTTTGCGGGTAATGATGTTATATTTTGCCCCCTGCGGCAAAGCTAGACTTAATTCAGTGTTCAGCATTTCATCATTAAAAATCCCTTCCAATTCGGTACGCATAAAAAAGCGTTTACAGCCATTATCAACGAATTCACTATTATGGGTAATATTCAACTGGTGTTTGTAACAAATATTAGCAATTTTCGCCATTAAGCCTTTATCGTCGGAACATTCGGTTAATAATATTTTATTTTCAATCATATGCTTTTCTTCATATAGAAAAAAATAAACCCTTTAAGGGTTTATTTTTAATAAGTTACTTATAATAAGATTAATTGTTAAATTTCAAAATCTGATAACGCTTTACCACTGTCTAATGCAGCTTGAATAGCTTTAGGTGTTCTGCCTTGACCCGTCCAAGTTTTTTGTTCACCTTTTTCATCGGTATAACGGTATTTTGCCGGACGTTGGCTACGCTTTTTACGCACAGCTGCCGGAACCCCATCCAATAAAAGTGCAGCTAACTCTTCTTTGCTCAATCCACTGTTTTCGATTTGAGCTTTAACTGAAGCTAACTTCTGCATACGCTCTTCTTCTTGTTTTTTCCATGCGGAGAGCTCTTGTTTTTTCTCTTCAATTACACTCGAAAATTTGGCAGCAATATCCTCTAAATGTTCTAAAGAAAGATCTTTTGCCAATACTCTCAAGCTGCGTAGGTTAGATAATTTTTTAATCAATTCACTCATAATCAATCCTATAATTTAAAGTTTAACAACACTGTTTTATATTTAATAATAAATATAAAACAAAATAAAAAAATTATCAATTTATTCTTTTATCATTATAAAAATAAACGTATATACTAGATTCAATCAAGCCCCACAACAACCTCTACCTGTTATCAATGTGCCGTCACAATGTACCGTCAAATTTTCTTAATAATCAAAAAATTATCACATAAATTAGCCTACAAAACACTAAAAATCGTTACATATAAAGTGCCGTTTAGTGTCATGATACACTGGTTAGCTCAGCAAAAATGCCATATGATTTTCGACAAAACAGTAGCAATACCGCACTTTCACAGTTGAAATTTGCTGATATAGCTTGGTTTTTCTTAATACTTATTGTAGTCTTTCGCTGTTTCTCTTCCCTACCCAGTCTTTGGCATTTGCAGAGAGAAACTTTTAGGCTCTGTTTATCTTTTATTAGTAACAACACCCTGCTACCTCTCAACGATTGAGAGAGATAAATAGCCTCAGATCAGTTGTAATTACTTTTATTTATGGAATTCTTATGGATTTTGTTGATTTTTCCACTTCAGTTTGGTCAATTATTCCGCCTTTATTGGCGCTTTCTTTAGCGATCATCACTCGCA
This sequence comes from Testudinibacter aquarius, assembly GCF_004342725.1. Taxonomy (GTDB): domain Bacteria; phylum Pseudomonadota; class Gammaproteobacteria; order Enterobacterales; family Pasteurellaceae; genus Chelonobacter; species Chelonobacter aquarius. The sequence goes on from NZ_SMCP01000004.1 coordinate 50,592, forward strand.
GAGTATTGTTGTCGCTGAGTGCCGGAATTATTGTCGGTGCTTTGATGTTAAATGGCGGCAATTTACTGGACGCCGCACACTACACATTTTCCAGCGTCTCTTCTCTCGTGTATAGTGACGGTGCGCTGAACGCAGATTATACTAATATCATTATATTTTTGATTCTATTAGGGATTTTAACTTCATTACTGACTATTTCCGGCAGTAACCAGGCTTTTGTTAACTGGGCACAAAAACATATCAAACAAAAACGTGGCGCAAAATTGCTGACCGTGTTTTTAGGTGTTTTTATTTTTATCGATGACTACTTTAATAGTTTGGCTGTTGGTGCTATTGCCCGCCCTGTCACCGACAAATATAAAATTTCTCGTGCCAAGTTAGCCTATTTATTGGATTCTACCGCTGCGCCAATGTGTGTGATCATGCCGATTTCCAGTTGGGGGGCTTATATCATTACCCTGATAGGTGGCTTGTTAGCAACCCATGCCATCACCGAATATTCGCCGATCGGCGCATTTATTGCGATGATTGGCATGAATTTTTATGCAATCTTCGCCTTAGTGTTGGTTTTTATCGTCGCCATTTTTTCCTTTGATATCGGCCCGATGGCACACTTCGAACGCAATGCCGAAAACGCCGAAGCCATTTCGGATGATATTTCAAACGGTAAACAGGGGCGGGTGATGGATTTGATTCTACCGATTTTCGTTTTGATTATCGGTACAATCAGTATGATGATCTACACCGGTGCACAAAGTCTGACCGCAGACGGACAACCGTTTTCTATCTTAGGTGCGTTTGAAAATACCGTTGTCGGCACGTCGTTGGTTGTCGGCGGTCTCGCCGCGTTAATCACAGCAACACTCTGTGCATTAAGCTCCAAACAAATTTCGCTGAAAGAGTATGTTAGCGCTTACGCTTTGGGAATCAAGTCAATGTTCGGTGCTATCTTGGTGCTGTTTTTTGCTTGGACCATCAATACTATTGTCAGCGATATGCACACCGGTAAATATCTGTCCGGCTTAGTCAGTGGTTCGATTGCGATCGGTTTTCTGCCTGTGATGCTCTTTATTCTGTCTGCAGTGATGGCATTTTCAACCGGCACCAGCTGGGGAACCTTTGGCATCATGCTACCGATTGCTGCGTCTATTGCCGTCAATGCGGATCCGGCACTATTGCTGCCTTGTCTCTCTGCGGTGATGGCTGGTGCGGTGTGCGGTGATCACTGTTCGCCGATTTCAGATACCACTATTTTGTCTTCCACCGGCGCAAGCTGTAACCATATTGACCATGTTACCACGCAGCTGCCATATGCGATGTTGGTTGCCACCTCTTCTGCGGTCGGTTATTTAGTCGTCGGTTTTACTCAGTCTGGCTGGCTAGGCTTTTTGGCGACAGGCATTGTTATGATTGGATTAATTTTATTGTTTAAGAAAAGACCAACAAAGACATAAACCGCACTTTTTTAACATAAGCAGATAATTTTTTAGATTTTATAAAATGCGATACATTATCGCATTTTTTTTATTTTCAATTGCTTTTATTTTATAAAATATCGAAATTTTAATTTATATAGAATTTAAATCTTTTAAATTGCCCAAATACACCTTGAATCCCAATAAAAAAGAGTAGACAACCGAAATCAGTTGGCGTAAAAATAACAGCATATTTAATGAATATGGCTAACTTACCTCAGGGGGCGTAATGAAAAAATTATCGGGTGCTGAAATTATCGTACAGGCTATCCAAGATCAAGGTGTCAAATTCGTCTTTGGTTATCCCGGCGGCTCTGTTTTAGATATTTATGATGCGATTCAAACCCATGGCGGCATTGAACATATTTTAGTGCGTCACGAACAAGCAGCAGTACATATGGCGGACGGCTATGCCCGCGCCACCGGAGAAGTCGGTTGCGTCTTGGTCACCTCCGGTCCCGGTGCTACGAATGCAATTACCGGTATCGCCACCGCTTATATGGACTCCGTTCCGTTGGTGGTTTTTTCCGGTCAAGTTCGTAGTGCTTTAATCGGCAGCGATGCATTCCAAGAGTGCGATATGGTTGGTATTTCTCGTCCGGTGGTCAAACACAGCTTTTTGGTCAAACGAGTAGAAGATTTAGCCGAAACTATCAAAAAAGCCTTCTATTTAGCCGCAAGCGGGCGTCCAGGTCCTGTAGTGATCGATCTGCCGAAAGACATTGTCAATCCGGTAAATAAAATTCCTTATGTTTATCCGAAAAATATCAATCTACGTTCCTACAATCCCAATATTCACGGGCATAAAGGACAGATCAAACGCGCACTAAAAGCAGTACTCGTTGCACAAAAACCGGTTATGTTTGTCGGTGGCGGAATTATCAATGCCAATTGTGCCGAACAAACCACCGAATTTGCTAGAAAATTGAATTTGCCGGTGGTCAGCTCCTTGATGGGCTTGGGCGCATTTCCGGGAACTGATAAGCAGTCTCTTGGTATGCTGGGCATGCACGGCACCTTTGAAGCCAATAATGCCATGCACGAAAGTGATTTGATCCTTGCCATCGGGGTGCGCTTCGACGACCGCACTACTAATAATTTAGAAAAATATTGTCCGCATGCCAAAGTGATCCATATTGATATTGATCCAACGTCTATTGCGAAGAACGTCAACACCTATATTCCGATTGTCGGCAGTGCCGATTTGGTCTTAAATGAATTTTTATCATTATTAAGCGACGAAGCCAGCCTAAAATCACAAGCTTCATTAGCGGAGTGGTGGCGGCAAATAGAGCAATGGCGCGCTCGCCAATGTTTGAATTATGAACACAGCAGCAACGTGATCAAACCACAGCAAGCGGTAGAAACCATTTATAAAATAACTCACGGGCAAGCCTATATTGCTTCCGATGTCGGTCAACATCAGATGTTTGCCGCACTTTATTATCCATTTGATAAACCACGCCATTGGATCAATTCCGGTGGTCTTGGTACGATGGGATTCGGCTTGCCGGCGGCAATGGGCGTGAAATTGGCATATCCCGATGCCTGTGTGGTTTGCATCACCGGCGATGGTAGCATTCAAATGAATATTCAAGAGCTGTCCACTGCTCAACAATACAATATTCCGGTGGTGATCATCAGTTTGAACAACCGTTTCTTAGGCATGGTGAAACAGTGGCAGGATATTATTTATGCCGGGCGCCATTCCCAATCCTACATGAATTCACTGCCGGATTTTGTCAAATTGGCGGAGGCTTACGGTCATGTTGGTATTCAAATCAACACCCCGGATGAGTTGGAGTCGAAATTGCAACACGCCTTTTCCATTAAAGACAAGCTGGTGTTCGTTGATATTCTGGTCGATGAAACCGAACACGTTTACCCGATGCAAATCGCAGGTGGCGCCATGAACGAGATGATTTTGAGTAAAACGGAGAGAACATAATGCGTAGAATTATTTCAGTCTTATTAGAAAATGAATCCGGCGCATTATCGCGCGTTATCGGTCTATTTTCACAACGAGCGTTCAATATTGAAAGTCTGACCGTTGCTCCGACAGACGACCCGACCTTGTCACGCATGACAATCGAAGCCTTTGGCGAAGAGAAAGTGCTGGAGCAAATCGAGAAACAATTACATAAACTGGTCGATGTATTCAAAGTGATCAGCCTCAGTGATTGTGAGCATGTTGAGCGCGAAATTATGCTGCTCAAAGTGCGGGCACAAGGCAATTCTCGCGACGAGGTCAAACGTTTATCCGATATTTATCGCGGGCAAATTATTGATGTAACACCAAAAAGCTACACCATCCAGCTCGCCGGCACGAAAGATAAACTGAATGCGTTTATCGCATCGGTCAAACAAGAAACCGAGGTGATTGAAGTCGTTCGCTCTGGGTTGATCAGCCTATCGCGTGGCGAAAAAAACTGTTTGTAATTTAATCCCAAACCGCACTTTGTTTACAAAGGCAAAGTGCGGTATCTTTTTCAATCAATAAAAACAATATTTTACGATCCTCATCACAATCTTTTTTCCCAATCTAAACAGGATAGGTAATATCCCTTATTCTTATACTGGATTTTATAGCGGAGAAAATATGAAAACTCGTTACCATTATTTTAAAAATACCAATTGGTATCTATTGAAAAGACCAATAAAAAAGGAAACATCTGATTCATGGGCAAGGAATTTGGAAGATCTAGCCAAGGTTGCACTATTGGCTATGCCTGTTGTACTATATGGACAATATAGTTGGTGGTTTAAGGGAATTAACCTTATATTGTTAGCTTTCGCTGCATATGGGATTTTATTATGCAGTAAAGAGCTAAGAAAATATCAAGACAACCTTTCACAGGAGGAAATATAATGGAAACAACAATTGTTTTGCTTATTCTTCTAGCCATGGTTATCGGTATGCTTTTTGCTATCAAGAGTGCGGTGAAAGATGCGATCAAACATGACGAAAAGCGATAGAAAATAAAGGCTGCCAAACGGTAGCCTTTAAACGTTAAAACTGTTTGTAATCATTTGCCTGCTGTAACAATTGGCGACTCTCTTTCATAAAGACTTCGGAATAGTTGCCGAACCAGTCGCTGACCTGTTTAAAAGCTTGGGTAAATCCGGCGCGGTCATTCTGTTCAAAAAAACATAACGCTTCTTCATAACTCTGTTTTAAAGACTCAATCACCGCTAAATTTTCCGGTTTGTCCAAAATAATATCCGCATACAGCTCGCCGTCTTGCGCAAACAAGCGCCCAATCATCGCCAATTCCAAACGGTAAATCGGAGAGGACAGAGCTAATAATTTTGATAATTCAACCGGCTGGCGCGATAAGTGCAATCCATTGGCAAAAGTCGCAAAATGGCGTAAGGCTTGAATATAGGTCATATTTTTATCATGCTCGGCAGGATCAATCGCATAAACGGTTGCGCCCCAAAGCTGCATTTGCTGCAAAATCCATTGATAACGTTCAGGGTAGCGCCCGTCACAACGCACAATCAGTTGTTTGGCGAAACTGGCGATATCCGGGCCGAACATCGGGTGTAAGCCCAATACCGCTCCTTGATGCACTTGCAGCATTTTTTCAACCGGTTGGCGTTTCACGGAAGTGAAATCCAGCAGTAGCATATTTTCACGCAAGTGCGGTTGCAGGCGCTCGATGGTTTCTAAAGTGTTGCGAATCGGTACGGTCACGATCACCACGTCGGCATCATACAAAATCTGATCGGCACGTTGCCAATCGGTTCGACCTAAATTTTCAACCTGATAGCCTGATAGTTGAAAATAACGCCCGAACAACCCGCCGAGCTTGCCCTTTCCACCAACAATCACGATCTTTTTAATTGCCGGATTGACGGTTTTAAAGCCGTTTTTATGCTCGTTTTGGTAAGATTCACGCATAATCCGACGCAGCAGATCTTCGATTAAATCGGGCGAAATTCCCATTTTTTCTGCTTCTTGGCGACGTGCCGCCAACATCTCCGCTTCCCGTTCCGGTGCATACACCGGCAAGCCGTGTTGGTGTTTCACTTGTCCTACTTCCGCCACTAGGCTCAGGCGTTTTTCCAGTAAGCCTAATAATTCCCGATCAACTTTGTCAATTTCATCGCGTAAAGGTTGCAAAGGTTGCATTCTGCAATCTCCATTAAGGTCTGTTCAATAATTGTTGATGAATTTTACGCAATAATTGCTCGGTTGTCTGCCAATCAATGCAGGCATCGGTGATCGAAACACCATATTGCAATTGTTTTTTCGGCTGTTCGGAATTTTGATTACCGGCAAACAGATTGCTTTCCAGCATTAAACCGGTGATTGAACGGTTGCCGTCCAAAATTTGTTGCACCGCATCTTCCGCCACCAGTGGCTGACGGCGATAATCCTTATTCGAATTGCCGTGGCTGCAATCGATCATAATCGACTGTTCTAAACCGGCTTTTGCCAGTTCCTGTTCGCATTGTTGTACAAACTCGGCTTGATAATTCGGCGCTTTGCCGCCGCGCAAAATCACGTGCCCGTCTTTGTTACCGGCGGTTTGCAGCAAACTGACCTGCCCTTGTTGGTTAATGCCGATAAAACGGTGTCCCAGCGAAGCGGCTTTCAACGCATTAATCGCCGTCGCCAAACTGCCGTCGGTGCCGTTTTTAAACCCGACTGACATCGACAAACCTGACGCCATTTCTCGATGGGTTTGCGATTCGGTGGTGCGTGCGCCGATTGCCGACCAACTGAACAGCTCCGCCATATATTGTGGCGAAATTGGATCAAGCGCTTCCGTTGCCAGCGGCAAGCCCAATTCAGCCAAATCAATCAACAATTTTCTTGCCAACTGTAAACCATTCTCTACATCAAAGCTGCCGTCCAAGTGCGGATCGTTAATCAACCCCTTCCAACCGACTGTGGTACGCGGTTTTTCAAAATAGACACGCATCACCACATAAATCGTATCCTTCACTTCATCAGCCAAAACTTTTAATTTGTGCGCATATTCCAATGCCGAGATTGGATCATGAATCGAACAGGGCCCGATCACCAGCAGTAACCGGTTGTCTTTTTTATGAATAATATTGGCAATCTCACCGCGAGATTGTTCGATTTGTTGGCTAAGTGCGGTACTGAGCGGAAGCTTTTCTTTTAGCTCTTGTGGTGTTAGCAATACTTTTTCATCATAAATATTGACATTGTGGATTGCATTTTTGTTGGCTACAGCATTCATAAAAGTCCTTGTCTTAATTTTAAGTGTAAATATTTTATTACACGCATTGTATCAATATCATTACAATAATCTATCTTTAGAAAAATTTCAAGCCGGATTTAATGTTAAGCTTACCGCACTTACCTAAGTGCTATCTGACTGCGTAGTTACTAGGGTCTGTTGATCTTTGTTTATAATTTGAGCTATAGACTATTTTTCGCCCCTCTTTTTGCAAATAAATAAGGCAAAAGTTGTGAAGTTTAGTCATTCTAAACGAACGACTTTTAACGCCGCTGTAGTACGAAAAGTAATGCGAAAAACAGTCTATAGCTCAAATTATAAACAAAGATCAACAGACCCTAACTATTTAGAAATTATTTATTACGAAGTATTATCCGAAGGATCCAGAACAAAAATCATCACGCATTTTGAAAATAGTCATTTTTTCGGTGGTTTTAGCGCGTTTTCTTTCAAAAAAGGGACTAAAAAGATCTTCATTACTTCACAAACCCAACCCATTACCATTTTCTTCAAAAAGAAACAAAATCAATTTTTAATTGTCGCTTTCCAGTTCGATAAGACGGATTATTTAACCTTTACCAAGAAAAGCCACTTCAAGACACTGGAAGACATGTTAAAAATCGATGATACAGAAAAACAAATCCGTTTTTGAAGAAAATCTGCCATCTTCTGAAGATGGCAGGCCTTAAAATAGCGTTAAACCCTAAACCTCCAAATACGCCATAATTCCTTGTGCAGCTTGGCGCCCTTCGGCGATAGCGGTCACGACCAGATCAGAACCGCGAGTGATATCACCGCCGGCAAAAATTTTCGGATTAGCGGTTTGCTGTTCAAATTCGCCTTTGGCTTCGATGCGTCCACGGCTGTCTGTGGTGACACCGACAGCACTTAGCCACGGCATGGCGTGCGGGGCAAAGCCGAAAGCGACGATAACTGCGTCGCACACCATCAATTCTTCGCTGCCTGCCACGATTTGCGGGCGACGACGACCATTGACATCCGGTTCACCCAGCTCAGTGCGCACGATGTTAATCCCGACAACCTTGCCTTGTGCGTCTGTTTCAATCGAAACCGGTTGTGCATTAAAATAGAAATCCGCACCTTCTTCTTTGGCGTTCTGCACTTCACGGCGGCTGCCCGGCATATTGGCTTGGTCACGCCGATAGACACAGGTCACTTGTGCTGCCTGTTGGCGTAACGAAGTGCGCACGCAGTCCATGGCGGTGTCGCCACCACCCAGCACCACCACTTTTTTGTCTGCCATCGAGACAAAATCGTCACACGCCAAGCCCATCACATTTTTAGTATTGGCAATCAGGAACGGCAATGCGGAATAGACCCCGTCGGCATTTTCATTGGGGATTTCCGCCTGCATGCTTTGGTAAGTACCGACGCCTAAAAACACCGCATCATACTCTGCCGCCAGCTGTTCTAAACTGATCTCTTTGCCGATTTCAACCCCGAGTTTAAATTCAATTCCCATGTCGCTGAAAATTTGGCGGCGGCGGATCATCACCTCTTTTTCCAATTTGAACGACGGAATTCCGAAAGTGAGCAAGCCGCCGATTTCCGGCTCCCGCTCATAGACGGTGACTGCAACGCCGTTTTTAATCAACTGTTCAGCACAGCCTAAGCCAGCAGGTCCTGAACCCACCACTGCGACTTTTTTCCCCGTATGCGGTACGTCTTTCACCGTCGGACGCCAGCCCAGCTCAAAGGCTTTTTCGGTCAGGTATTTTTCTACACTGCCAATGGTGACGGCACCGAATTCAGCATTCAAGGTACACGAACCCTCGCACAGCCGATCTTGCGGGCAAACCCGCCCACAAATTTCCGGCAGGGTGTTGGTTTCATGTGCCAATTCCGCCGCTTCGATAATCCGATTTTCATATACCAGTTTTAGCCAGTTCGGAATATTATTGTGCAACGGACATTTGTGTTGGCAATACGGATTACCGCACTCCAAGCAGCGATCCGCTTGCGATGCCGCTTGCGGTTGCTCATATACCTGATAAATTTCGATAAATTTTGTTTTGCGATCCTGCAACGCTTTTTTCGGCGGATCGATGCGCGGCAAATCGATGAATTGATAAATATTTCCCTGCTGACTCATATTCTGTTTCCTATTTTGTCACTCACGCTGTTATCGTTGAGAGCCAAAGTGCGGTCGGCTAACCGCACGTTAATTTTTATTCGCTTAGCCCTGATTGGCTTGGCTCGCTTATTGAGTTACCACCCGCAACTCATCGACGGTGCGGCGTTGGTGTCCCAATAACGCATTCACATCTTTTGCTTTTGGTTTTACCAAACGGAATCGCGTCAGATAGTCGCTCCAGTTGGCTAAAATCCGTTCCCCTAACGGACTGGCGGTATTTTCAACGTGTTCGGCAATCAAACCGCGCAGATACTCTTGATGCGTCGGCAATGCGTCCAATGCCAGTGTTTCGACCAGTTCATGATTTAAACGTGATTCAAATTTTTCATCAAGATCCAGCACATAAGCAAAACCACCGGTCATGCCTGCGCCGAAATTAATCCCGGTTTTACCCAACACACACACCACGCCGCCGGTCATATATTCACAGCCGTTATCGCCGATGCCTTCCACCACCGCCGTTGCGCCGGAATTACGCACTGCAAAGCGTTCTCCTGCTCTGCCGGAAGCAAACAGTTTGCCGCCGGTTGCGCCGTATAAACAGGTGTTGCCGGCGATAGTCGACTCTTCAGCTTTGAAAAGGGTACCGCTGTGCGGACGGATCGCAATTTTACCGCCAGCCATACCTTTACCGACATAATCGTTGGCATCGCCGATGAGATACAGATTGACGCCGCCAGCCAGCCACACACCGAGGCTTTGCCCGACCGTGCCGTTTAAGCGGATATCAAAACGTTGCTTATCGTTACCTTTATTGCCGTATTGCTGCGCAATAATCCCTGATAAGGTTGCCCCCACCGAGCGGTCTGTGTTGCGCACATCGTAGCTCAAGTCCACCTGTGTCTGAGCGGCAAGTGCGGTTGCCACATCAGCAACAATGGCTTTGTTCAGATCGCCTTTGTCCATCGTCGGGTTGGATTCCATGCAATAACGAGCGCTCCCCTGCGGCACTTTTGGTGCATACAGCAATCCACTTAAATCTAAGGCATGCTGTTTAGCGGTTTTGCCTTCAATAATCGACAGCAAATCGGTGCGCCCGATCAGATCGGTCAGCTTGGTTACGCCCAGATCCGCCATCAATTCGCGTACGTCCTGTGCGATAAACTTGAAGTAGTTCATCGCTTTTTCCGGCAAACCGTGATAGTGGTTTTGACGCAGTTTTTCGTCTTGAGTCGCAATTCCGGTCGCACAGTTATTCAGGTGGCAAATCCGCAAATAACGGCAGCCTAGCGCCACCATCGGTCCAGTGCCGAAGCCGAAACTCTCTGCCCCCAAAATCGCCGCTTTGATCACATCCAGACCGGTTTTCAGACCGCCATCGACCTGCAACCGCACTTTATGGCGTAAATTATTTTCCACCAATGCCTGTTGCGCTTCCGCCAAGCCCAATTCCCACGGCGAACCGGCATATTTCACGCTCGACAACGGACTAGCGCCGGTGCCGCCGTCATAACCGGCAATGGTAATCAAATCCGCATAGGCTTTCGCTACGCCGGTAGCAATCGTGCCGACACCCGGCAGTGATACCAGTTTGACCGAAATCATCGCTTTCGGATTGACCTGTTTCAAGTCGAAAATCAACTGTGCCAAGTCTTCAATCGAATAAATATCGTGATGCGGCGGCGGTGAAATCAGCGTCGAACCCGGCACCGCATACCGCAACTGTGCAATATATGGGGTGACTTTATCGCCCGGCAGTTGCCCGCCCTCACCCGGTTTTGCCCCTTGCGCCACTTTGATTTGAATCACTTCGGCACTCATCAGATACGCCGGTGTGACGCCAAAACGCCCAGACGCCACTTGTTTGATTTTAGAGACCTTTTCGGTACCATAACGTTTCGGATCTTCGCCACCCTCACCGGAGTTGGAATAGCCGCCTAAACGGTTCATCGCCACCGCCAATGCCTCGTGCGCTTCCGGCGATAATGCGCCGATGCTCATCGCCGCAGAATCGAAACGTTTGTACAGCCCCTCCGCTGGTTCAACGTGTTCTAAGTCGATTTTTTTCGCCGGATCAATATTCAGTTTTAACAGATCACGCAACGTTGTCGCTGGACGATGGTTTACTGTCTCGGCATATTGGCGATAAATCGAATAATCACCACTGTTCACCGCTTGCTGTAAGTAATTCACTACCTCCGGATTATAGGCGTGATACTCCCCTTGCGGTTTATATTTCAGATAGCCACCGTTATCCAGATCCTGGCTGGCACGCCAAGCCGACTTATTCAATGCTTTCAAATCAGCTTCCAATTCAACAAAGCCTGCGCCTTTAATCCGTGAACGGATTTTGCGGAAACAGAGATCAACAACTTCGTCACTTAAACCGACCGCTTCAAACAGGTGTGCGCAGCGGTAAGACGAAATAGTAGAGATTCCCATTTTAGAAATAATTTTATACAAGCCTTTGTTGATACCATCGCGGAAATTCGCCATCACCTGCCGGACTGGTTTTTTAATCGCGCCTTCGGCGATCATGGCTGCCAATGTTTCATAGGCTAAATACGGATAAATCGCCGTAGCACCTAAACCGATCAACACCGCGAAATGGTGCGGATTGCGTGCCGAACCGGTTTCAACCACAATATTGGCATCGCAGCGCAAGTGGGTATCTACCAAACGTTGTTGCACCGCACCCACTGCTAACACCGCAGGAATCGGCAATCGGTTTTTCGCCAAAGTGCGGTCGGAAATAATTAACAACACTGAACCGCTGCGCACCGCACTTTCGGCTTGATCGCATAATCTCAGCAGCGCCTCTTGCAACGATAAATCCTGCGGATCGTAAGTTGCGTCCAGCACTTGGTGTTGGTAATAAGTCGGTTCTAAGGCTTTCAACTGCTGCATATCCGAATACAGCAAAATCGGCGATTTGAAACTGACCCGATGCGACATCCCCTCCGTTTCGAAAAATACGCTCATTTCTCGCCCGATACTGGTGTTCAAGCTCATCACGTGCTTTTCCCGCAACGGATCGATCGGTGGGTTGGTGACTTGCGCAAAATATTGGCGGAAGTAATCATAAAGAATTCGCGGTTTCTCGGACAGCACAGCAAACGGGGCATCATCGCCCATTGAACCGACCGCTTCTTGTCCGTCTTCACCCAGCACCCGAATCAGATTTTCCAGCTCTTCTTTATCGTAAGCAAATTGTTTCTGATGAATCGAAAGTGCGGTTTTGTCCAGTTGCGCTTTGCCGATTTTGTCGTCCGGCAGGTTTTCATAAGGGGTTAAACGCAATACGTTTTTATTCAGCCAAGCACGGTACGGATGGCGCTGTTTCAGTTCCGCATCAATCTCGTTGGAATGGATCAACTTGCCGTTGATAGTATCAATCACTAACAATTCGCCCGGTCCGACCCGCCCTTTTTCCACCACTTCATCGGGAGCATAATCCCAAATGCCGACTTCGCTGGCAATGGTGATTAACTTATCTTGCGTAATCACATAACGTGCCGGACGCAAGCCGTTTCTGTCCAGCGTACAAGCGGCGTGCGTACCGTCGCTCAACACGATGCCTGCCGGGCCGTCCCACGGCTCCATGTGCATCGAGTTAAAATCGTAGAACGCCTGCAATTCATCGTCCATATCCGGGTTATACTGCCACGCCGGCGGCACTAACAAACGCATGGCACGGAATAAATCCATGCCACCGTTGACGAATAATTCCAACATATTGTCTAACGAACTGGAATCCGAGCCGCTCTCATTCACAAATGGCGCCACGGTTTGCAGGTCAGGAATCAATGGCGTGTGGTATTTATAGCCCCGAGCACGCGCCCAAGCACGGTTGCCAGAAATCGTGTTGATCTCGCCGTTATGAGCCAAAAAGCGGAACGGCTGTGCCAACTTCCAACGCGGTAAAGTATTGGTCGAAAAACGCTGATGAAACAAGCAGATGCCGCTCTCCATGCGCAGATCTGCCAAGTCCAGATAAAATTTCGGCAAATCTCTCGGAATACACAGGCCTTTATAGATAATCACTTGGCTAGACAAGCTACAGATATAGAAATCGGGATGTTCAATCCGCACTTCAATCCGACGGCGTGCCATAAACAAACGGCGTTCAATATCGGTGCGCCCCCAACCTGCCGGCGCATTGACAAACACCTGCTTAATCATCGGTAAACTCGATGCTGCAATTTCCCCTAACACCGATTTGTTGATCGCCACATCGCGCCACGCCGCAATCGTCAACGTTTCACGCGTTAATTCTTCTTTGATTATCGCACAATACTGTTCGATTAATTGCGGATCGGTCGGCAGAAAAATCTGCCCGACGGCAAACTCTTTACCCAAACGCCAACCCTGTTCTTCCGCCAAAAAGCGGAAAAAACGTTTTGGCATCTGCATATGCAAACCACAACCGTCACCTGTTTTTCCGTCAGATAACACCGCGCCACGGTGTTGCATCCGCGACAGGCCCAAAATCGCAGTTCTCACCACCTTATGGCTGGGTTTTCCCTCCAAATGGGCTATCAGACCAAAACCACAGTTCTCCCTGATCTCATCTCGGTTATAAAGCATAATAAACTTCCTGTACTGTCTAATTATTTTTCTAAGATTGTTAGAAAATACAAAAAAATATGATTACAGTCAAAATATTTTTATATAAATCGTCAATATATAGAATAAATTTCAAAAAATATATCATTAAAGTAGATTTATTCTAATTTGGATTTGATAATAATTATCAATTATTTTTACTGCAAAAACTCTCGCCACTTTTACAATAGTGTTGCAATATTCAACAACTCACAGTAAAATGCGCCTTCCCTGTCGTAGCTGAATTAGAGATCGGCTATTGATGTATTTTAACTAAAATTTTTTAGGAGTTATTATGTCTCTAAGCGCAGAAGCAAAAGCAAAAATCGTTGCTGAATTTGGACGTGACGGAAAAGACACCGGTTCTTCAGAAGTTCAAATCGCTTTGTTAACAGCACAAATCAACCACTTACAAGGACACTTCTCTGTCCATAAAAAAGACCACCATGGTCGTCGTGGTTTATTACGCATGGTTTCTCGTCGTCGTAAACTATTAGATTACTTAAAACGTACTGATCTGGCACTTTATACAACGACAATCGAACGTTTAGGTTTACGTCGTTAATCAAATCTGCTGATTTCTCAAGCCCTGCCATGCAGGGCTTTTTACTGCCTGAAATATCAACTACTATTGACAACAAGATTGTACACTTGCCTAAAAACCCCACACTTTGTTTATAATTCCCTCAACCAAAATAAATATTTGAAATTCACTGTTGACTTGCCCCAGCGAAATTTGTATTATCTGCGCCACTCGTTAAGAGTCAACCGTGCGGAGGAATGGTCGAGCGGTTGAAGGCACCGGTCTTGAAAACCGGCGAGGGTTTACGCCCTCCGTGAGTTCGAATCTCACTTCCTCCGCCACTTCACTGTTTTTTAACGTTCGCCAACGTTCACAAAGTCTAAAAATTCCCTTTAAATTCAAGTCAAAAAGCCGTTTTAGTGGTTTTCTTTGTTTTTTATTGTTCGTCATTGTTCAGCGTTCGGTGTGACCTTGATTGTGACCTTTTGCAAATTGCGATTTTTTGAGGTCACACCGAATCGAAATATTTAATTAATATTGAGATTTTAAGCAATGACAAAAGCAACCCGATTTTTAACTGACCAGTTCATTAAAAAAAGTACTCCACAAGCGAAAGAGTACAAAATAGGCGACGGACAGAACCTACATTTATTGGTGAAGCCTAACGGCTCTAAATTATGGCTCTTTATCTATACCCACCCGACAACAAAAGCCCGAAAAAAAATCAATATTGGGCAATATCCCTATATTTCTTTAGCGAAAGCCCGAGAACAGCGAAATAGCTTTCACACGCTGTTAACGGAAGGAATAGATCCAACAGAACACAAAGCCCAAAGCCATCAAGAGGCAATGCGGCAAGCTGAAACACTTTTTAACTTCGCAGAAACCCAGTGGAAGCCGAAAAAAGCGAAAGAAGTTAAAAAACGTACGCTTGATGATGAATATGCCCGGTTAAAATTGCACCTGTTCCCGCTTTTTGGTCATTATCGACTTGCTGATATAACCCTGCTTGAGGCGGTTGAGAAATTGCGCCCTTTGTCTATAACGCGCAATTCTACTTGCAGCAAGGTTGTAATCTATTTTTGTGAGATTATGGAATATGCAGTTATTTGCGGTTTGTTGCCGCATAATCCGCTTTATTCGTTAAGCAAGGCATTCTACAAGGTGCAAGCCACACACCAGCCGACAATTCAGCCGTCCGAGTTGCCCGAATTTCTATCACGTTTGCAAAATAGCCGAATTATGCCAACAACGAAATTATTAATTCAATGGCAACTGCTTACAATGGTGCGCCCAGCGGAAGCGGTTAGCGCGGAATGGTCAGAAATTGATTTTGATAATGCGTTATGGGCTATTCCGCCGGAGAAGATGAAAGGCAAGAAAGATAAACCACGCCAACACATTGTGCCGCTTTCATCGCAAGCCTTAGCCATTTTGCATGAAATGCGCCTATTTAACGGTGATAAAAAGCACGTTTTCACCAGCCAGCGCAAACCCTCGCAGCCGTGTAACAGTGAAGCCGCAAACCGTGCGATCACGGTCAATATTGATAAGGGCTATTATAAAGGGCGGCTCACTTCTCACGGCATGCGCTCAATCGCCAGCACCTATCTAAATGATTGCGGCTATAACAAAGATTTAATAGAGGCTTGCTTAGCGCATATCAGCGGCGACAGTGTGCGCAATGCGTACAATAAAAGCACTTATTTAACGCTACGGCGTGAGCTTATGCAGAAGTGGGGGGATTATGTAGCGGAATGCAAGGCGCATGGCTAAACGAACATCAGGCGGCGTAATGCCGCCTTTTTAGTATTCTTCGCACTCTTCGCCGTCTTCGTCTTCGCCGTCTTCACATTCGTCATAGTAGTAGCGCTCTTCTTCTTTCGGCTTGCTCGCTTTATCTTTGCTTTCCTTGTCTTTATCGCGCGTAATGTACTTATAAGCAACGTATGCGCCAACGGCTTTTGTCAGCGTTCCAGCGGTTGCCGTGGCGTTGACGGCAAGCAGGATAATAAGCAATGGTAAAGCTATTCGATTTTTCATTCTGTTTTTTTCCTTATGAGCGTTCACCTTATTATAGAAACAAACCCACACCGGACAAGGCGCACATGTAGTGATCCACTAATTCAACAGCCTCGAATAAGTTGTTTTTATAAAAACGCGGCAATGATATTCAGCTTTCTTCGGTGAAACTACCAACCGGAAAAATGGTATCATTTAATTTGTGGTGTCATTGCACTTTTATGCGTGGTATCAAAAAAATTCTATTTGGCTTTCTTAATATGTCTACCGTTCTTGTTACTTTTCCTGTACTTTGGCGGCATTGACTATCTTGCCAATTGGCTTTATTAATTAACATTACGTTTAAATAACAATCCGCACATGAAACGTGCGGATTGTTACTTTATTGCGGTATTGTACTTTTACGGCATAATCGCGTCTTGATCTTCGCCTTCTTTTTCTATTTTTGGTGGCAGCATATGCTCCCGTCTCAAGCCTAAATCAAATGCCAACGAAGTGGCGATATAGATTGAGGAGTAAGTTCCAAAACCAATCCCGACCAATAGTGCCAGTGAGAAATTATGGATGCTTGGTCCACCAAAAATATACAGCGCCAATACCACGACCAATGTGGTGGCAGAGGTCATCAAGGTTCTGGCAAGCGTTTGCGTTAGAGAAATATCAATAATTTCTACCGCTGGAATACGTCGGATTTTACGGAAGTTTTCGCGGATTCGGTCAAATACCACGATACTATCATTCAGCGAGTAACCGATAACCGATAAAATCGCGGCGACAAAAGTGAGGTCGATCTCTACCTGCAATGCCGCAAATACGCCCAGTGTCACAATAACGTCATGCGCCAATGCCAAGATAGCGCCGGTTCCCAAGCGCCATTCAAAGCGCAATCCAACATATAACAACAGCATGATTAAAGTTGCCAACGTAGCATAAATTGCGGCTTCAGTCAGCTCTTTGCCGACATTCGGTCCAACGAATTCAATACTGTTGACGGTTGCTTGTGCATCAATGCCGTGTAGGATATTGATTATTTTCGGTCCGATGGTGGTATCGCCGTCTGCCGACGGTAAACGAATCATCACATCCCTTGTGCCCCCGGAAGCCTGTACAATCGCACTAGTAAACTCATTTTCCGCCAACACAGACCGCACTTTCGGCAAATCGGCAGGTTGCGAGAACGTTGCCTCAATCACTGTACCGCCGGTGAAATCTAAGCCCCAGTTAAATCCTTTGGTGATCACAAAAAACAGCGATATGGCAACTACAGCTACCGAAAAAATATAGCCCAAAGGGCGATATTTCATAAACGGCACAACATTGCGCGCTAATTTAACGCCATTTTCGATTTCTATCGTTTGTTTTGCTTTTACATTCACAATTCAATCCTCACCACTAAATCGATAATTTGTTAATGCGTTTGCCACCATACAGGAAATTGACAATCGCTCGTGTTCCGGTAATGGCGGTAAACATCGAGATTGCAACCCCTAATGACAAAGTAATAGCAAAACCTTTAACCGGTCCGGTTCCAACCGCATACAGAATAATCGCAGTCAAAATGGTGGTTAAATTCGCATCAAAAATACTGCTGAATGCGCCGTTATAGCCCTCATTAATCGCTTGCTGCACCGAGCGCCCGTTGCGTAGCTCCTCTTTTATTCGTTCAAAAATCAAAACGTTAGCATCAACTGACATACCGACGGCTAATACGATTCCGGCAATGCCCGGCATGGTCAAGGTTGCGCCCGGCAACAAAGACAGCACCCCGATCAACAGCACGATATTCAGCACCAAAGCAATATTAGCGATAATCCCAAACTTACGATAGACCACAACCATGAATAAAATGGTAAACAACAAACCATAAGCGCTGGCTTCCATACCCTGTGCGATATTCTGCGCCCCTAATGACGGTCCGATCGTCCGCTCTTCCACAATTTGAATCGGTGCAATCAAGGCACCGGCACGCAACAATACCGAAAGGTTTAATGCTTCCGCCGGGCTGTCAATACCACTGATGCGGAAACGGCTGCCCAGGCGGTCGTTAATCGTCGCGACGTTGATCACTTCTTCGTGTTTCTCAAGAATCGGCGTGCCTTTATCGTCTAAGCGACCACTCTCTTTGTATTCACTGTACAGCGTAGCCATCGGTTTACCGATTGCATCACGAGTAGCTGCCGCCATCAGATTGCCCCCCTCACTGTCGAGGGTGATATTCACTTCCGGTCGCCCCGTAGTATGATCGCTGCCTGAAGTTGCACCGGTAATATGTTCCCCGCCCAGAATTACACGGCGGTATAGCACCACCGGACGCCCTTCACGATCATTTTTCACTTCGGAATCAGATGGTACTAAGCCACGCGCAGCGGCATCAGCACTGGCATTGGTATTCACCAAGCGAAACTCTAATGTTGCGGTCGCACCCAGAATTTCTTTGGCGCGCGCAGTATCCTGCACCCCCGGCAATTCGATCACGATACGTTCGGCACCTTGGCGCTGCACTATAGGCTCGGCAACGCCCAGCTCTTCAACCCGTTTGCGCAAAATTGTTAAATTTTGCTCAATCGCATGCTCACGCACCTGTGCCAAATCGGCTTCGGTCATATTTACGGTTAAAAGGTTGCCGTTGCTGGCTACCGTCAAATCCGGATTACTGCGACGAATCAAACTTTGTGCTTCTGAAGCCTGTGCCTGTTCACCTAAGGTGACAATAGTTGAATAGTTATCGCCAGCACGAATATTACTATAAGCAATTCGAGCCTTACGCAGTTCAGTACGCAACATATCTTGTCGTTGCGTTTCCAGTTTCTCAAGTGCGGTATTCATATCAACTTGCATTAAGAAGCGCACACCGCCGCGTAAATCCAATCCGAGTTTCATCGGGCTGCCGCCAATCGCCTCCAGCCACCCCGGCGTTGCCGGCGCTAAATTCAAGGCAACAGAATAGCTGCTGCCTAAGCTTTCAGCCAATTTGTCTTTCGCTAACAATTGCTCGTCAGTATTGCCGAATTTTGCCAACACCGAGCCGTTTTCCAGTTGCAAAGATTTAACCGGCAGTTGATTTTGCTGTAGAACTTGTTGAACTTGTTGATAAGTGGTGTTGTCTGCTTGCTGTCCGCGCGTTCCGGAAATCTGCACCGCAGGATCTTCACCATAAAGATTTGGAAGAGCATATAAAATGCCGATGGCGACCAAAATGATCACCATCAGATTCTTCCATAAAGGGAAACGATTTAACACAATTAATACCCTTTTTAACGGTATGGAAGAGAAAAATTACAGCGACTTCATTGA
Organism: Testudinibacter aquarius; assembly: GCF_004342725.1. GTDB lineage: Bacteria > Pseudomonadota > Gammaproteobacteria > Enterobacterales > Pasteurellaceae > Chelonobacter > Chelonobacter aquarius. The sequence goes on from NZ_SMCP01000004.1 coordinate 69,822, forward strand.
ACCTTTCGGAAGAACGGCAACAACGAAATCTCTTTTGATTGTCACTTCAGTTGTGTCGTTTAATGCGATCACAATGTAATCATTTTCTGCTGAAGTTTTAGTAATTTTACCGATTAAACCACCGCTGGTTAACACCTCTTCGCCTTTTGCCAGAGATGCCATCAAATTACGGTGTTCTTTATTGCGCTTGGATTGCGGGCGGAAAATCATAAAATAAAAAATTAAGGCAAAAATGACCAAAATAAAGATCATTTGCATTCCACCACCTTGTTGAGCGTCCATTTCTTATCCTTCTAAAGTTAATTGAAAAAATCGAGTGAATAAAACTTAGCGGACACCGCTGTCTTGATTTTTGGCTAGCCGTGTCCGTTTTTAAGCCTTCTAAAAATAGCATAAAAAAGCCTTAAAGTGAAAAGCTTCTTCGTTGCCAGCGCTATTTTACCTCGCTAAAGGCATGATATTGATTCAATGGTGGCACCGGCTTGCCGATTCTGGCGTAAAACTGTTCAACAAACTGTTCTAATTCGCCTTTTTCAATCGCTTCACGCAGCTGTGCCATCAAGCGTTGATAGTAGCGTAAATTATGAATTGTGTTTAATCTGGCACCCAAAATCTCACCGCACTTATCCAAATGATACAAATAGGCTTTGCTGTAGTGTTTACAAGTATAACAATCGCATTCTGCTTCCAACGGTGAAGTATCATCACGGTACTTGGCATTGCGAATTTTGATTACGCCGTCGGCGGTAAACAAATGTCCGTTGCGTGCATTACGGGTCGGCATCACGCAATCGAACATGTCGATCCCACGTCGCACGCCTTCGACTAAATCTTCCGGCTTGCCGACGCCCATCAGATAACGTGGTTTATCTTGTGGAATTTGTGGGCAAACATATTCCAAAATTCGGTGCATATCTTCTTTCGGCTCACCAACCGCCAGCCCACCGACGGCATAGCCGTCGAAACCGATGTCTACCAAACCTTCCACCGACACTTTGCGCAACTCTTCATACACACCGCCTTGAATGATCCCGAACAGAGCATTTTTGTTGCCTAACTCATCAAAGCGATCACGACTACGTTTTGCCCAACGCAGCGACATTTCCATCGAGTTTTTAGCATAATCAAAATCCGCCGGATACGGGGTGCACTCGTCGAAAATCATCACAATGTCCGATCCCAAATCATATTGAATTTCCATGGATTTTTCCGGCGACAAGAAGATTTTTTCACCGTTGATCGGGTTACGGAAATGCACGCCCTCTTCTTTGATTTTGCGAATATCGCCCAAACTGAACACCTGAAAACCGCCGGAATCGGTCAAAATCGGCCCGTGCCACTGCATAAAATCATGCAGATCACCGTGCAATTTCATCACCTCTTGCCCCGGACGCAGCCATAAATGGAAGGTATTGCCCAATAAAATTTGCGCCCCGGTCGCCTTAACTTCTTCCGGCGTCATGCCTTTGACCGTGCCATAAGTACCGACCGGCATAAACGCCGGTGTTTCAACACTAAATTCGCCCTGCGGACGTTGAAATGTCAGTCGTCCCCGTCTGGCACGTCCGTCAGTTTGGTGTAATTCATATTTCATTTTTGCTCCTTCAACGGAAAAACAGTCCGAAGATATTGATTAAACCAGAAAGTGCGGTTATCCGTACTCTCCTCTCTTACTTATTCTAATCCTTTTACCATTGGATTTTTACTGATAAACATCGCATCACCATAGCTAAAAAAACGGTATTGTTCAGCAACCGCACTTTTATAGGCACACATGGTGTTTCGATACCCGGCAAAAGCCGAAACCAGCATCACCAAGGTCGATTCCGGCAAATGGAAATTGGTGATCAGCGCATCAACCACGCGAAACGGTTTGCCCGGATAGAGGAAAATTGTGGTGTCAGAAAAATAGGGGGCGAGCAAGTGCGGTTGAGCCGTCTCCGCTGCCGCCAATGCCGCACTTTCAATCGAGCGTACTGAGGTTGTGCCGACCGCAATCACCCGCTTGCCGGCGGCTTTGGTGTCTAACACCGCTTGCACGGTCTGTTCGTCCACTTCCACATATTCAGCGTGCATATGGTGATCTTCCACTTTCTCCACTCGCACCGGCTGAAAAGTGCCCGCACCGACATGTAACGTGACAAAAGCAAAATTCACGCCTTTTTCAGTTAATTGTTGCAACAATGCCTGATCAAAATGCAATCCGGCGGTCGGCGCCGCCACCGCACCCGGTACTTGGTTATACACGGTTTGATAACGCTCCTGATCCATCTCTTCATCAGGACGATCGATGTATGGTGGCAACGGAATATGCCCGATTTGCTGTAAAACCGCCAACAACGGGATATCGCCAACTACTTCCAGCTCGAACAAAGTATCATGACGAGCTTTCATCACAAACGGAATGCCATTGTCGGCGCCCAGTTTGTCTTCACCCAATATAATCTGTGAACCGGCTTGCGGTGCTTTCGAGGCACGAACGTGTGCTAAACAACTTTTTTCGCCCAGCACCCGCTCAACTAACACTTCTAACTTGCCACCACTGCTCTTGCGCCCGAACATCCGCGCCGGAATCACCCGTGTGTTATTAAACACTAACAAATCCCCGGCGTTCACTAAATCCAGCACATCAGCAAATTGACGATGTTGCAACTCGCCGGTCTCCCCGTTCAAACACAACAAACGACTACTGCTGCGCTGCGCTTTCGGATAGCGCGCAATCAACTCGTCCGGCAACTCAAAATAAAAATCTGAAACTTGCATCTTCTCTAACCAAAATATCAAACCTAACACAAAATAAGCCGCTTAGTTTATTTGCCGTATAGCTTTTACGCAAGGTGAAAAATAGGTAAATTAAGCAAATCTCTATAATCCAACAACCAAGCTCTCCTGCATCAACCTAAACCAACGTTGCATTTTGGATTTTATTGTTTCCAAATCAATCTGTTGCTGTTGTGCCAGAAAACGCTGCCAGTAGGGATCGGCTTTGTCGCTGTCGTGGAAACCGTCTTGTCCCAGCTTGATTATTGCTTGTAATAGCTGCTCATCGTTTTGGGGGGCGGATAGAAACTCAGTATAAAGTGCGGTCGGTAACGCCAGTAATACTTGTTCGGCACGCAAGAAATCCTGTAAATATACCTGCAATTGTTCATGGGCTTGTTGCGCCGAAATCGGTTGAAAACGATAAAATTGCACTTTATTTTTCTCTAAACCATAAAAGTGCGGTGTGGCACTGTCGGGTTGCTGAAGCTGTAATACTAAGTATTCGATCCAATATTGGATAATATGCGCCGCTTTGATTGCGCCACTGCGCCATGCCACTTTTTGCTGTTGGTATAAGCCGCTGATGCCGCCCTGCAATTGATAACGTTGTCCGTTGATCTCAAGCGCAATACGGATATTCAACGAATCGGCAGCTTGTGCCAAATAAGGCGCTATCACCGCACTGAGCGGTTGCAGCCGTTCACTCAGTTTTTGTGCGCTGATTTCGGCAAAATTCGCCCGCGGCAATTCGCCTTTCAGTTCAAAACGCTGCATTTGCGCCGCCCATTGTGTTTGAGGCTGTTGCAGCAATCGTTCGCTTAATTGATAGCGTTCCAGCGAATCAAGGCTGAAATTTTCGCTGTCTGCCCAATCAGTTTGGTCGTTTTTAAATCTGACCCCAAGCTGTTTTTCGAAAAAATAGCCCAGTGGCGATTGCACAAAGCGGATCAATTGTTCCAATGTAATCACGCCGCTCACCGCACTTTGATCCACATCACTGAGCGGTTGCATAAATTGATTGCATTGCAAATCGGCCGATGCCTCGTTTATCAGCCACTCTTTAGCAAAAGAGCGGTTTTGCTGGCTCAGGGCAAAATTTTCGCGGCTAAAAACAGTCATCGGGTGTTGCTGCACCAAATGCGATCGCACTTTATCTTGGCGCTGTTGTTCTGGGTGTTGCTGTGGATCAAATGCCGGGATCAAATCGGTTTGATCGCTCAAATAATCCAACAACTGACTCACCAACACTGACGGTTGCAGCGCTTGATTATCGGTCAAAGAACGCCCGATATAACTGATATACAGTTTTTGCTGCGCCGATAAAATTGCTTCCAAAAACAGATAACGATCATCATCACGCCGCACCCGATCGCCTTTTTGCGGTGCATACTGCATTAAATCAAAACTGTTCGGCTGGTGTTGGCGCGGGTAATCGCCTTCGTTCATGCCCAACAGCGCCACCACTTTAAACGGAATTGCCCGCATCGGCAGCAAAGTACAAAAACTCAATTTGCCGTTCAAAAAGTGGAAACTGTTGTCTTCATCGCTTAGCTTGGCGTCAAACAGCTCAGCAATCACACTGCTGTCTAAAGTGCGGTCGTAACCCGCATCAAGTGCGGTTTGGCAAATCTCATCAATCCGTTTCGCTAAAAACAGCAGCACCGAACGGCTTTGTTGATTGTCACAGAACAGCGTCGTTAGCAGCCAATGCAACTGTTGCTGCCACTGTTCAATTGGCTGTGGTTGCTGCAACACCGCCTGCCAATGTTGCAGACAGTCTAAGAAATCCCCCAGTTTTCCGATAATCTGGGCGCTTAAACCGTGACTTAAATCAAATGCGACACTGTTCTGCCAAATACCGTCGTTTTCACGCATTGCCGTGCCCAACAACATTCGTTGCAAACCGCTTTGCCACGCGTTGTAGTTTGGCACAGCAGCATTTTGGTTAGCCGACAAGCCATAGCGAATGCCGTTTTGTGCCACCCAGTTTTGTAAGGTTTCCAGCTCTTTGAGATCCAACTCAAAGCGTTCCCGTACTTCCGGCACATCGAGCAGCGCCAGCACCGATTCGGCGCTGAAATCGCTTTCTTTTAAACGTAACAATTGCAAATAACTGGCAATCACCACATCGCTATGGCTGTGTTTGCGATCGGCTATTTCATAAGGAATAAAGCGTGGATCGTTGTATTGATATTGCGAAAATACCGCATGGATATACGGCACATATTGATCGACATCCGCCAGCATGATCACAACGTCTTTCGGCGTTAATGCAGGATCTTGTTGAAACCAGTGCAACAGTTGATCGTGCAGAATTTCTACTTCGCGCATCGGGCTGTGGCAGGCGTGAATCATCAGGCTTTGATCGTTCGGCGCAAGCAAAAATGGGGGATCCGGCTGTGCCGGTTGCAGATTCAAAATCGCATTTTGCAATTGTGCCAGCAGACTGTTTCCATCAGCTTCGGCATAGGCATCAATTTCATTGGCTTCACTTTGGCTGAGCAACGCCAAGAAATCACGCCCCATTTTGCCCCAAGTTGCCAATAGCGGATTGCCGGTTTGCAAATAGCCGAGCGGATCATCCTGCCAATCCGGCTGGTTCAATTGTGCTAACTGCTTGTCATTCAGCCATTCGCCCGAGCCTACTTTTCCGTTTGTCAGACGTTTACGCAATTTGAGTTGCTGCAAAAATGCCGGATCAATAATATCGCCCCAGTAATAGCGACACGGATTATTGAAAAACAGGTGCACCTCGCAGTGTTGCGCCATCGCCTGCAACGTTTGCAGATAGACCTTCGGCAGTGCCGAAATTCCGAAAATAAACAAGCGTTGTGGCAAATGTGCCGGCTTTTGTTCATGCAAAAGCTGCAAATAGCGCTGATGCAAAGCGGCACGATGTTGGCAATTTTGGTGATTTTGCGCTGCTTGCTGTGCTGTTTGCTGTTCAATCCGAGCATATAAGGCGCGCCACAACTGTCCTTGCCAACTGACCGCGCCTTGCCACTCTGGCGTCAGTTGATCATCGGTAAATGGAAGTGAAAGTGCGGTATCTGGTGGCGATTGGTTAGGTAAATGCTGCATAATCGCTTGGATAACCGCTTGATCATTATTCTGTTCCCAAGCTGTGATCCACTCAGGGCGATAAACCAAATATTGATCGAATAGATCCGCAATTTTACCACTCAGCTGATATAATTTTTCCTGTTCAGTCTGAGCTTGTCCGCTCAAATATCGTTTCAGCTCAGCAAACTGCGGCAGCGACAATAGTGTTGGAATCAACGCCATCAAGTGCCACTGCATACTCTCTTTTGCAAACGCATTACGTTGCGGCACATTCGGCAAAGTGCGGTGATATTGGTGCCAAATAAAACTGGCGGGCAGCGGAAACGCAATATTGGCGGCAACACCGCACTTTTCAGCAATCTGTTGTTTCAACCACTGCGCCATGCCTTGGCTCTGCACCAGAATCTGTTCGCTCTGGAATGGATCTGACAACGGCTGTAGCGCCAGCAGGCGAACCAAAAGCTCTTTTTGCGTCTCTAAATGGTTGGAATAATATAAATGTAACACCGCCACGCCTCTGTTTCGATTAGATAGCGTTATTGTCAACGAGAGCGCCAGTGGTTGCAAGTGCGATTATTCAGTTTCGATATTCAACGTCAATTCTCCTGCCGGAAACCGCACTTTCACCTGTTTTGGCTGACAACTCACTCGAAAAAGCAGTTGATTTTGTTCAATACTATTTTGGCAATCCAACCCTAAACGCTGGCGGGCAAACTGATTTTGTGCCAACAGCACCGCCTGATAGCGTTGGTAGATCAACACGCCCTCTCGTTGCTGCGTCGCCGTCCAAGCCGAAATGCCCAACACGACACTACTGAACAGTGCCATCGTCAGCAACACACCGAACAGGCTAGCGCCTTTTTTATACTGAATTCCTTTATAACGGATTGGCTTATAACGGATTAACTTATAACGGATTGAAATCATGCCAACTGTCACTCCGATACAACCATTGTTGATATTGTTCTGCCACGTTGTTCACCACGCTTTGATTAAATTCAATTTGATTTTCTGTTGATTGCAATGCTGTTTGATAGATCAAAGCACCGATAATCTTGCCTTCACCCGACAACTTAAGCCTGCCGTTTACCAACACCACCCCATAAAAATCCTGCGCCAGCTGCCACTCGCTGTCCCCCTCGATCCACAACACTCTGTTTGCAGCATAATCCGCTGCCTTTAAGGGCAAATGGACGAAATCAGATTGCTGCCAGCCAGTTTGCCAATCTGGATGTAAAAAATTCGACCAGCCTTTTGCGCTCGCCTGCTGCGGCAAGGTTTTAAACAGCGTTAAACGATGGCAAATGATGCTATGCTGCTGATCTTGCTGCGAATCAGTAAAATGAATACTGAAAAAATTTTCGGTCTGCACCGCACTTTGTTGCCGACAAAGTGTATTGCCATCAGCAGCCACACTTTGCTGCAACAAATGTTCCCGTTGTTGCAAATAGCGTAGCCGCTCGCCCAAATTCGCGCGATGTAATGCCAAGATCTGCTCGTCCAACATCAAAAACAGCAGCAATGCGCTGGAGAGCAACAACAGAGCGGTTAGAGTGACAACGCCTTTTTTCAGCATACTTTTCCTTTGATTGTTATGGAGAAACGGTTTGACTGCCTTGCGCTAAGCGATTGTTCAACGCAATCACCACCGCACTTTGATAGCGGATTTTAGGCTGTTTTTTATAACTGCCGCCAATTTCTGCCAAAACCCCTTTTCTGTTCGCCAACCACGAAAATCGCAGCAGATTGATTTGATAGATGTCGGTATCGAGCAAATCAACCCAACCACGGGTATCACAGCCTTTTTCTGCAATATAGCCATTGCATTGTGCTTGCTCACACGCCTGAATCGTGCCGTTTTTATACATCGCACGGGTTTCAATCATCTTGCTTTTCAGGCGATAGCCAAACAGCTCTTTTTGAATCTCGTTGCTACTGTTGCGCTGTTCGGACTGGCATTGCGCCCCTTGCTGGCTGCCGACACAGCCGCTGTGATCCAAATCGTACCAAAACAGCAAACAGCTGTTTACCGCCTCTCGATTAGCCTGTGTGATGGTCGTTGCCGTACCATCAGCATGGTTAAATAAGGCAATGTTGGATTGTTCAAGGGTTTGCTGAATATGGTAAAAACCGCTACGAGCAATATCTTTACTCATCAAATGCAGCACTTTATTCAGCTCGTGTTGCAACTGCAACCGTAGCAATAACTCACGGTTCTGATTTACCGCTTGGGTGAAAAACGCCACAATCAGCAACAACAAAAATGAACCGAGCGCTATCGAGACCATCAACGCCAATAAGCCGGAGCCTTTTTTCCAAGTGGTCAAATACCGCACTTGGCGAAAATTAATTGTCGTGTACGCAGGCACTGGCGGCTTGATCATTTTTTACCCTTAAACTGCCAACATTAAACAGCGAAAAAATAGAACGCTCTTTGCCTGCCTGCAACACAAAACAGGCCGCAGAAAACGTGTCACGAATCCCACTCAACCGGCTGATTTCCGCCGGATAATATTTTTTGCTGATGATGCGAGTTTGCTGCGGAAAACCGGGATAATAAAAATGCGCCTGCAATCGTTGCGGGCAATGTTGTGGAATAAAACAGTCACAAATCAGATTATCCTTGCGCTGTACGCTGACACACCAATTCTGTTTAGTGGCGTCACGATTGATCAGCAAAAACCAGATCTCCTGCGAATTTTCGATCCGCAACTGCATATGCCGTAAAAAACCAAACAGCCGCCGTTGCTCTTTTTGCAACACCTGATAATCCGACAACACCTGCCACTGCGGCAACATCCAAGTGGCAAGCGCACTCAGTAAAAATACCACCAGCAGTGTTTCCAACAAGGTAAACCCCTTCGCCATTCCCCCTCCCGACTGTTGTATTGTCAGCCAGTTTAGAAAAATTATCAAATAAGCAAAGTGCGATCAGGTATGTTTGCGATCGGGATCGGAAAAATGGAAATGGTTGGTGCATTATATTCGAAAGTGCTGCGCTTTAAACCTTGCCAATAAAAAATCCATCATTTACAATCAACCGTATAAACGTAACTAGATTACAGTGGCAGAAATGAGTAAACTGGATAAGCTAAAAAAGAAACTGTACAAAGAGCCAGCACCTAAAGATTTCACTTGGGATGAACTCAAAACACTTTTGTTGAAATTAGGTTTTATTGAAGAACAAGGTAGTGGCTCAAGAGTTAAGTTTTATCATCCTGAGTTAGATTATCCAATCAATCTACATAAACCACATCCGGGCAATATTTTAAAAGAATATATTCTCAAACGTATTAAAGAGACATTAGACGATCTAGGAGTTTAAGATGGAAACAATGAAATTTAAAGGGTTCGTCGGCAGTATTGAAATTTCAATTTCAGATAATATATTGCATGGAAAGCTACTCCATATTAATGGATTAATTACCTATGAAGCAGAAACTCCTTCTGCGCTAGAGAGCGCTTTTCATGATGCTGTAGAAGATTATTTGGCTGATTGTGAAGCACGCGGAATCAATCCTCAAAAACCTTGCTCCGGCAAATTTAATGTCAGAATTGAACCTGAAAAACACCGTGCTATCTCATCCATTGCACTAAAACACCATACAACTATTAATGCGCTGACCAAAGAAGCAATTGATTTAGTTATTGAAAAATATAATTCTTCGGCAACACTAAAGAGTCACTCAGTCGTTGGATTGCAATAAGATAACCATCTTTGTTGATGAGCGATCTCTATGAAGCAAAAAATAACTGGAAAAATGGGAAATACACCATTTGATGGCCGATGATGAAATCAGCGGAGTGTGGATTATGCTGAAATAAATTAAGCATTATGCTTCATAGATGGTTGCCAACACAGAAAGGGATAAATTCTTCAGTCATTTATCCCTTTCTTGTTAAAAACTGCCTAACTTAAATCTACCTCTTTGGCAAAGAAGTAGGTTGTGACAAAACCGACCAGGTAAGCGGTGATTGTGCCAGCCAGATAAATGGCGATTGCAGCAAATACGCCGTTTGGTCCGGTCAGTAGCGGAATTGCCAGTAAACCTGACGGTCCGAAGACGCTGTTCAATCCCATCGGGAAGCCCAAATAGGCGATCAAACCAATCACAAAACCACCGGCTGCACCACCGATACAGGCGGTGATAAAGGGTTTAACTCTCGGCAGTGTCACGCCATAAATCAGCGGTTCACCAATGCCTAAAAAGCCCGGCAAAATGGCGCCTTTAATCTGTGAACGCAGCAACGAACTTTTATTTGCCATTACATACAGCGCAATCGCCGCACCGACTTGCCCTGCACCTGCCATTGCCAAAATCGGAAACAGCGCATTGAAGCCTTGCGTTTCCACGAGAGCAAAATAGACCGGCACAAAACCTTGGTGAATACCAAACATCACCGACAGCAGAAACAGCCCTGCCAACACCGCACTTCCAAACGGATTGCCGTTCAAATGGCTGAACAACCAAGACATGCCGTTAAACAACACCACGCCAATCGGCATGATCAGCAAGAAGGTGAATGCGCCCATCAGCAACAGCGTGATAGTGGAGGTCAGCAGCATATCCAGATTATCCGGAATGAATTTTCTCACCCACTGTTCAATTTTAGCCCCGACAATCGCCGCAATCAGCACACCGATGATGTTGCCGCGCGGATCAATCTCCAAGCCGAAAAAGCTGCTCATACCGGAATAAATTCCTTTGGTCGCTTCGGGGTTATAACCAAGAATAAAAAACGAGGCGATAATGGCACCGTTGACTCCGGTGCCACCGAAGGCTTTTGCCGCATTATAGCCGATCATGATGCTTAAAAAGCTGAACAAACCTTTGCTGAACACTTTTAAATAGCCGATCAACGCGACCAAAGTGGCATTCGGCGCTTCCACACCGGCAACAAAAGATTGATCCAACAGGGTTCCTATACCCAGTAATAATCCGGCGCCGATAAAACCGGGAATCAGCGGAGTAAAAATGGTGGCGAATTTACTTAAAAATTGGTGCATTCCGCTGCTTTGTTGTTGTTTCAACTGCTGTTTATTACTTTGAGCAATATCATTCAGATCGTTGGATACCGCACTTTGTTGCAAATAACTGCGGCACAGTTCGGCAGCTTTTCCGGCTTTGCCCGGCCCTAGAATAATTTGCACTTGATCCTGCATATTCACCACGCCCATCACCGCCTCAAGCCGTTTCAATTTTTCCAGCTCTACCGCTTGCGGCTGGTTGACTTTTAAACGCAAGCGCGTCATGCAGTTGCCGACTGAAGCAATATTTTCCGCGCCACCGAGTAACCTCACCACTTGCGCAATAAACGCCGGGTTGATCCCTGCCGCTTGTTTTGTCTCTGCCATAATGCCCTCCTGTTTTTATTGCTGATGCTGATTTTGTTGCTGATTTTGTTGCTGAAAGTGAAATGCCAACGCTTGTCGGATAAAGCCTTGATGCTCTGCCAGCAAACGCTCGGCTTGCACTGCCGAAAGATCTGCCAGCAGCATTAAAATGGCGGTTTTACAATGTCGATTACTCGCCTGCAATGCCTGCTCCGCCTGCTGTTGTTGGCAGCCGGTGGCTTGCATCACAATATTCTTCTGCCGTTCGATCAACTTGTGATTCGTCGCTTGCACATCGACCATCAAATTGCCGTACACCTTGCCGCTGCGCACCATCGCTGCTGTCGTCAGCATATTCAGCACCAGTTTTTGTGCCGTTCCGGCCTTCATGCGTGAGGAACCGGTCACCACTTCTGCCCCGACCGCCACACAAATCGCAATCTGTGCCTGTTGCAGTAAAGCTGAGTCAGGATTGCAGGCAATGCCTACCGTCACACAGCCCGTCTGTTTGGCACACTCAATACCGCTCAGCACATAAGGCGTGCGTCCGCTGGCGGCAATCCCGACCAGTACATCATGCTGATTTAATTGAATTTGTTGCAGATCTTCAATCGCTGCCTGCCGATTGTCTTCCGCATTTTCTACTGCGCTGAAAACCGCACTTTTGCCCCCGGCAATCAAGCCAATCACCTGATTCGGGTCAGTACCATAGGTCGGAGGACACTCGCTGGCGTCCAAAATTCCCAAGCGCCCAGAGGTGCCTGCCCCAAGATAAATCAAGCGTCCGCCACGTTGAAATGCGTCGACAATCTGCTCCACCGCTTGTGCAATCGATGGAATTTGCTCGGCGATAATCTGCGGCACTTTTTGATCTTCCTGATTGATCAGGCGTAAAATATCAACGGTGGATAAGCGATCAAGCTGCTCCGATTGTGGATTACGGCTTTCTGTGATCAATTGATTCAGTTTTTCCGGCATTCGCCCTCCTCATCTGATGTGGGTGATCGATATTTATGGCGGCTGATCCTTGACTTAATCAGCATTAAATACTAATTTATTCAAAATAATTTAAAATACAAGAATTATTTATTCCATTTGTGAGGCAGCTATGGGTTTTTTAAACAAAATTGAACATCTACTTGGCAGTTATTCCAAAACCGAACTGAAAATTGCCGAATTTATTTTGCAGCACAGCCTTCAAGTCAAAAATCTTTCCTCATCAAAATTAGCCGAAACCATCGGTGTCAGCCAATCAGCCATAATCAAATTCAGCCAAAAATTGGGGCTGCGTTCCTATACTGAATTCAGAGTCGCCATCAGTGAAGACTTGGCACTGAACGGCAAAATCAAATTGCACGACGACATCGGTTTGGACGACAGTTTGGCGACGGTTGCTGAAAAATTGTTTCAGGAAAAACAACAAGCGTTGCAGGAAACCTATCGGATTAATTCATTGGGCGTGCTGCAACAGGTGTTGACACGGCTGAACAGCGCCAAGAAAATTTTATTGATTGGCATCGGTAATTCGGCGTTAGTGGCTAAGGATTTTGCTTATAAGCTGAATAAAATTTCGATTACCGCTTTAACCGAAATGGACACCCACGCCCAGTTGGTGCTCAGCCAAACGTTAACCGCTGAGGATTTGCTGTTTGTGATCTCTTTTTCCGGGCAAAAAAAAGAATTGTTGTTAGCCGTTGAAACGGCAAAAGCACAGAATGTGCCGGTGGTTGCGCTGACTTCTGCAAGCTTTAATCCACTGCATCAAGCCGCTGATCAACTGCTGTTTTCGATTGCCGATGAATCGTTGTACCGCAGCTCCTCGATCGCTTCGCGCACCGCACAACATGCGATAACCGATCTGCTGTTTATGGGCTTGTTGCAACAGAATCAACAAACTGCATTGGCACAAATTGAACGCAGCAAACAACTGATTGCCCGACTATAACATTGCTGTCCCTATCGCACTGGAAATAATAGAAAAACCGCACTTTCGCTCGCTGAAGTCACAACAGAGTGCCAATCAGAGATTAAAAGTGCGGTTTTAAGGGGATTCAAAATCCTGATGCCTTAGGCTTTACCGCCCAATTTGCTCACGGTTTCTGCGGTTGTCCACAGATCATTGGCGATCAAACGGAAGTTCACCAGTGCTGCCAAATAGCCGTCACCTTCCGGAATTTTTGGTCCGGCAGTCGCATCTTTCACCACCGTTACTTCAAAACCTTGTTCGATAAATTCACGTAAATGTGATTCGATACATAAATTTGCCGCCATGCCTGCCAAAATCACTTGATCTACGCCTTGTTTACGCAGTTGCAGTACCACATCATTGGTTTCCGGGCCAAATACTTTATGCGGACTGGCAATAATCGTTTTGCCGTCATAGATATACGGTTTGTACTCTTCCATAAAATCTGCCCCTGAACCTTCAAAACCTTCCAAGGTATACGGCCCTTTACGCGCAAACATGCCGCTGTCGTGCATAAAATGTTCGCCCGGACCACCAAATTTCCACGAATGATCCACCGGATAATAATAGTGTGGGGAAACCACCACCGGAATCTCCGCCGCTTTTGCAGCTTTAAACAGGCTTTCGATATTCGGCACTGTGTTATTGCGGGTAATGCTTTCGCCCATCACGCCCCAGCTGATTCCTTTCGGGCTTAAAAAATCCACTTGTGGATCAACCACCACCAATGCAACCCGTTTTTTATCCAGCTTCATACCGTGACGCGGCATGCCGTATTGTTGCGGCTCTGCATAGGGATCTGCTGCTTTATTTTCTTTAGCTGTTGCCACCGCACTTAAGCCCATTGCGCCTAATGCCGTTGCCGCCATTGCGATTTGTGATCCTTTGCCCAGTACCTGACGGCGTGTAGTATCGATTTGTTGTGCTTTATGCTCATTACTCATAGTAATCACCTTTTTTCATTGACTAATTAATTTGAAAACCCAAGAATATTTGAAAGACCAAGAGTGCTTCACATCTTGATGAAATATCATGTCGTTGCCTCTCCCCGTTTGGAACAAGATGAAGTATAGCGCAAGCCCGATAACAAAAATTAACCATTCGTCCGGACTTTTTAACCGAATAACCGTTCAATCTAGGATAATTCATGGATCCGTTAGCCGAATTTTTTACCCGCTTTGATTTCCGTAGTGATCTGTTTTTCAGCAGTTTGCTATGTCGAATCGGTGAGTTTAACGAGCCGAATAAAAGCTACCTGCACATTGTCCATCAAGGTGCCTTTGATATGATGTTGAGTAATCATGTTCAGAAACGAGTGTACCAACCTTGCGCTATTTTTTGTCCGAACAGCACCTTACACCGCTTAAATCCACTCGATGAAAACGGAATCAGCGTCTCTTGCATCAGTTTTGATTTTGGTGAAGGTGTCACGAATCCGCTCAATCAAGCATTGGACGAATGTGTGATAATGCCGTTGAACCAACACCCTGAACTTTCCGCCTTAAGTAGCGCGGTTTATCAGGAATATCACAGCGAACAGCCGGGCAAAGCGGTTTCGATTCACCATCTGTGCGCTTATTTTCTGATTCGGGTTATTCGTTACGGTTTACAACAGCAGCAACTGACCAGCGGTTTCCTGTGCGGTTTAGGCGATGCTAAATTAGGCAAAGTACTGACCGCACTTCACCAAAAACCGGCTGAAGCTTGGCAATTGGACAATATGGCGGAATTAGCCAATATGTCACGCTCTAACTTTGCAGCACACTTCAAAAAAGTCATCGGGATTTCGGCAATGGATTATCTAACCCAATGGCGATTGACCCTTGCTCAACGCAAAATGCGCAGCGGCCTGCCGATTGCAATCGTCGCAGAAGAGGTCGGCTATCAATACGCCAGTGCCTTCAGCC
Organism: Testudinibacter aquarius; assembly: GCF_004342725.1. Classification (GTDB taxonomy): domain Bacteria; phylum Pseudomonadota; class Gammaproteobacteria; order Enterobacterales; family Pasteurellaceae; genus Chelonobacter; species Chelonobacter aquarius. Next base: position 84,856 of record NZ_SMCP01000004.1, read on the forward strand.
GAATCTTCACCGCAAAAATCGGGCTGTCACCGCTAAAATGGCTGGCTAAACAGCAGCAATCTGATCAATAACATCAAGCAGATCAACAAATGAAAATTAACTTGAAAAAAATCGGCAAAAACCTGTTATCCCTTTTCCTGACTTTTGTCATCGTGAGTTTGATATTAGACTGGTATCGTAAGCCCGAAGTGCCGCTCGATGCCGCCACGACCGCACTTTACGATCTGCAACAGCAGCCATTTTTTCTGGCGCAGTTGAGCCAAGATCGCCCGGCAATTCTGTATTTTTGGGGAACATGGTGCAGTTACTGCCGCTACACATCCCCGGCAATAGATCGATTAGCAAAAGAGGGCGTGCCGGTGGCGACCGTTGCGCTGCGATCTGGCGATGCCGAACTCGTGCAAGCCTATTTAGATAAACATCAATACCAGTTCACCAGCGTCAACGACCCCAAAGGTCACATTGCCGCACAATGGCAGGTTGCCGTCACCCCGACTATCATTATTTTCGACCAAGGCAAAATGGAGTACGCTACCACCGGTTTAAGCAGCTATTGGGGGCTCAAAGTGCGGTTATGGCTGGCACAGTGGTTTTAACAACCGGCAATCTGCAAACCATCTGCTGAAAATTTTGAAGATTATCGCAAATCCGTTGATTAACACTGTTCAAAGCGCTAAAAATTGCTATTTTAAACAGGATCCTATTGCTTACTTTTGCTTCATTCACTTCAATGATACCGGAGGGTTTTATGAGTGGTTTTTGGCTGGTTATCCTGCTGGTGGCAGGCATTCTATTTATCGTGATTTCGACCGCAAAATACAAATTGCACCCTTTTCTGGCGCTGTTATTCACGGCTTATGCCATTGCACTGTGCGCCGGACTGCCGATTGCCGACACGGTGAAAACCATCACCAGCGGATTTGGCGGTATTTTAGCCTACATCGGTATCGTGATTGTGTTGGGCACAATCATCGGTACGATTTTGGAAAAAACCGGCGCAGCAATTACCATGGCAGATTTTGTGCTGCGCAAAATCGGGCGCAAACGTCCCGTGTTGGCAATGAGTATTATCGGCTACATCGTATCGATTCCAGTGTTTTGTGACTCCGGTTTTGTGATTTTATCCTCGCTGAAAAAATCGTTGATCCAGCAAACCGGAAAATCTGCCGTGGCAATGTCAGTGGCACTCTCCACCGGCTTATACGCCACTCACACGTTAGTGCCGCCAACCCCGGGGCCGATTGCCGCTGCCGGTAATTTGCACGTCGATAATCTCGGTTTGGTCATTTTGGTCGGGCTGGTGGTGGCGCTGTTTGCCGCACTCGCGGGCTATCTGTATGCCGAATGGGCAGGCAAACGCTATCGTTGTGCGCAAGACGATCTGCCACGTTTAAGCGACGACCATGAAATTAAGGCGTTATATCCCAAACTGCCTTCTACTCTGAATGCGTTCCTGCCGATTATTGTACCGATTGCGTTAATCGCCTTTGCTTCGCTGCTCAAGCTGCTATTCAGCGGGGTTGATAATCTGCTCTTGAAATATGTGTATTTCTTCGGCGAACCCGTGACCGCACTTTTAATCGGCCTATTCTTTGCTGCCCGTTTACTACCGGAATGGAGCAAAACCACGCTGAATGATTGGATCGGCCAGGCAGTGAAAGACTCCGGCAGTATTTTAATTATCACCGCAGCAGGCGGTGCGTTGGGCGGGGTGCTGAAAGCCAGCGGCATCGGCGATTATCTCGGCACAATGTTGCAATCCATGAGCCTTGGCATTTTAGTGCCGTTTGTGATTGCTGCTGCACTCAAAACGGCACAGGGCTCTTCAACCACTGCCTTGGTGGTAACGTCTACGATTATTTATCCGTTGCTGCCGGCGCTCGGTTTGGACAGCACCCTTGGTTCAGTCTTGGCAATCATGGCAATTGGTGCCGGTGCGATGACAGTTTCCCACGCCAATGACAGCTTTTTCTGGGTGGTGGCAGAATTCAGTGAAATGGACGTTGCCACGGCTTATAAATCGCAAACCGTCGCAACCTTGGTTCAGGGGTTAGTCACCATCACTGTGGTTGCCTTGCTGGCATGGATTTTGCTTTAAACCATAGGGTCTGTTGATCTTTGTTTATAATTTGAGCTATAGACTATTTTTCGCCACTCTTTTTGCAAATAAATAAGGTAAAAGTTGTGAAGTTTAGTCATTCTAAACGAACGACTTTTAACGCCGCTGTAGTACGAAAAGTAATGCGAAAAAGAGTCATAGTCCTGCGGATTGTGTTTAAAATGAGCACACTCGTCGTTGTAACCCTTATCAATAGTCCCGCTATTGATTTCGGCTTACGCCTAGATTGTGCTCATTTTAAACGACAACTCAAAATATAAACAAAGATCAACAGACCCTAGATAACACCGCACTTTCAAAGTGCGGCTGGCTTAAGTTAAAATAGCCATCTTTAATCTTAGGGTCTATTGATAAAAAGGATTTTTTATGTCTGTCGAGCATGCCGCAAGCCCTTTATTACCCGTAGTCATCCTGCTCACTGCCGGGGTGTTGGCAGTACCGATTTTTAAGCGCTTAGGCTTAGGAGCGGTATTAGGATATTTCAGTGCCGGTATTTTAATCGGCCCTCATGTTTTCGGATTTTTTGATGATCCGCAACAGATCCTCCACCTTGCTGAATTGGGCGTGGTGATGTTTCTGTTTATCATCGGATTGGAAATGCGCCCAAGCAAATTGTGGCAAATGCGCGGACAAATTTTCGGTTTAGGCGCAGCGCAGGTCGTGCTCTGTTGCAGCTTGCTGACCTTACTTGGGGTTAGCGTGTTTGATCTCTCTTGGTCTGTTGCCTTTGTTGGTGGTGCCGGTTTCGTGCTGTCTTCGACTGCCGTTGTGATGCAAATGCTGGCAGAACGTGGCGAAAGCAACACGCCGGTCGGGCAACAAGCGCTCTCAATTTTACTGTTGGAAGACTTGGCTATTGTCCCGTTACTCGCTATCGTGGCATTTATCAGCCCGAATCAAGCCGCTGACAGCAGCAGTCAATGGGGAGAAATCGCCCTTGCGTTAGGCGCACTGGCTGCGCTGATTATCGCCGGTAAGTGGCTGCTGAATCCGCTCTTTGCAATTTTAGCTGCCTCACGCGCACGCGAAGTGATGACCGCTGCAGCATTGTTGGTGGTATTAGGCGCGGCATTATTAATGGAAATCAGCGGATTATCGATGGCGATGGGCGCTTTTCTAGCCGGGGTATTGCTATCCGAATCCAGTTATCGTCACCAAATTGAGGCAGATATTGAACCGTTTAAAGGAATTTTGCTCGGATTATTTTTCCTTGCGGTGGGAATGTCGTTAAATTTAAGCATCATCGCTACACAATGGGCATGGGTGGCGCTGGCGGTAATTACGTTTATGCTGACCAAAGCACTTGGTATTTATGTGATTGCCCGCCTGTTTAAATCCAACAACCGACAAGCTCTGCTGCGCACTACTATGTTTGCGCAAGGTGGCGAATTTGCCTTTGTGCTGTATGCCGCCGCGGTTACCAGCGGCTTAATGGATACGCAGACCAATGCACTGCTGTCAGCAACAGTGATTTTATCTATGGCGTTGACGCCGATGGTGATGATTGCCGTCGATCGTTTGCTGCCACCGGAAAAAGTCTCTGCTGACGGCTTGGAAAAAGCCGAAAATCTACAAGGGCAAGTCTTGGTGATCGGCTTTGGACGCTTCGGGCAAATCGCCAGTCAGGTGCCGCTCAGTCGTGGTTTTGAGCTGGCAATCATCGACAATGATCCGATTCGAATTCGTGAAGCCGCAAAATTCGGGCGGCACATCTATTTTGGCGACGGCACACAGCTGGATATTTTGCACACTTCAGGTGCTGCGCAGGCGCAAGCAATTATGATCTGTATTGATGATAAGCAAGCAGTCGATCATATTGTCGATTTGGCACAACACAGCTTTCCGAACACCAAACTGATTGCTCGCGCTTGGGATCGCCGTCACTATATCGAATTGCTCAATAAAGGTGTGGACTATGTGGTTCGAGAAACCGCAGCTGCTGCATTTGAATTAGGCGAAAAAACCTTGGGCGCATTGGGTGTTGATAAAGAAGAAGCAGAACGTATCACGCAAGATATCCGTTTGCGTGACAGTCGTTTGTTGTGCGAACAAGTTTCTGCCGGAATCGATATGCAGCAATATTCGCCAAAACCACAACCATTGACTGAAACCCATATTGACTAAAGTGCGATTAGCGAAACGTTAACTGCACTCTCAAAATTCAGACTTCCAGTTCTGGCTATAACTTCAGCTTCCTGACGACTTCTTTCGATTTTGTCAGGAATGCTTTCCGCTCTTTTGCCGGCAAACCGGTGTTATTACCCGGCAGTTTGACCGTCATCGGGTTTACCGGACGATCGTTAATATGAAATTCGTAGTGCAAGTGCGGTCCGGTAGAACGACCGGTATTACCAGAAAGCGCAATTCGCTCGCCACGCTTTATCTGTTGTCCCGGCTTCACCAATGCGCGGCTTAAGTGCATGTAGACAGTTTTATAGTTACGCCCGTGTTTCAATACTATGTAACGCCCGGCACCATTGGCTTGGTAAGCTACTTTCACGACTTCACCATCAGACGGCGCGATAATCGGCGTGCCGACCCGTAATGAGAAATCGACTCCTTTATGCGGCGAGACTCGTCCTGTCACTGGATGGCGCCGTGCCGGGTTAAAATGCGATGAAATTTTCGGCTGGCGAGTTAACGGATAGCGCGCAAAACCTCGTCCTAACGTTTCGCCGTTGACATTAAAATAGGCACCGTTTGCCGCCTGAATCGCATAATAACTTTTGCCACCATGCAGAATATGAATCGCATCGACTTTTGCCTGCCCGGTCAATTTATCGCCTAAATACTCACGCTGCATCAAAATAGCAAATTTATCGCCTTTGCGCAGTTTGTTCATGCTAACTTGCCACTGAAGTGCGGTCGCCAACTGATTGATTTGACGAGCTGAAAGCCCATGTCGGCTCATACTGTTGGAAAATGATCCCTGAATTTGTCCTTTAATGACTTCCGTTTTCCAAACACTCTGTTTTTTAAGAACTTGCTGCTTATAGCTACCATCTGCCTGCCGCTCATAGATGCGTTCTTCTTTGTCGGACACCAGCCAGTTCATATACTCTAACTGGTCGTCTTTGTTTAAAATCCAGTAAAACTGCTGCCCGGCTTTTAGTGTCTTCAACTCGGGGAAAGATTGTATCAACGCAACGCTCACCGCAGGCTGTAAGCCGGATTGTTCTAAAATATCTTTTAATTGTTGCCCGGCGACTACCGTTTCACTAAATTGATTGTTGATCCGCCAAGCTTGATCGGCTACATCCAATAAAATATCCAGTGCGGTTTGCGCTTCCTCAGGCAAAAATTCGGTATCTTGCTCGCCATCCGCTGCTTGCTCCTGTTCGACAGAACCCGGTTCCACTTCATCATCTTGGGTATCCAAATCATCATAATACGAAGTGGCATTGGGATCTTCTTCCGGCGATGGCTTCTCTTTGTCTACACTGGATGCTGCAGTTTCAGTGCCAGTACCGGGTGGAACCGAAGGCTGTTCGGCTGGCGCTGTGGCTGGGTTTTCGACAGATTGAGATGGTGTCGTTACTGGTTGTTGTGCCGAGGGATCACTCGGCTTGGTCTCTAAATACTCAGTCGCCGGTGGTTGCTGTGCATCGTCATAGCCGGGAAAAATAAAATATACGGCTACACCCCATAACAAAGCAAATATTGCTAAAAACAATATTTTCCGATTACGAGCCCGTCTCTTTCTTTCTCTGGCTAAAATAACACTTTTCACTATACCGATTCTTTATTGATATCTTATTTTAAAATTATTGCTTTACCATTTATCATACAGTAAACATCCGATACCTAATACACAGGTATTGTAATAGGACACACAAAAGCTTTAAAAAGTTCTGCTGAAAAATATCGTTTGCCGATTAAAACAACAATTGCAATACATCTGTTTTTTATCTCTGCAATCGTACCGCACTTTTAGCAACAAACCATCGATAAACAACAACCTTAGTTCTCTTGTACCTACTGTAAAAATCAGATATTCTGCTCAATTCAAGGCGCTTTCTTCCCTATAATGATAAACCAATAAACACAAGCAAAGGCCACTATCGTGAACAATAACAAGCCGCAGGCACTGATCGAACTGAAAGATATTGGTGTCCGCTTCAATAACAAAATTGTGTTGAACAATATCAACTTAAAACTCTATCCCAATTCGGTCACTACGATTGTTGGCCCGAACGGTGGCGGCAAATCAACGCTGCTCAAGGTGTTGCTGAAATTGATTCGTCCGACACAAGGTGCCGTCAAAGCCAAAACCAAATTACGCATCGGCTATGTGCCGCAAAAAATCCATCTGGATCAAACTCTGCCGTTGACCGTTAAAAAATTTTTATCACTACAACAACCACAGTCCACAAAAATTGATGAAATTCTGTTACAACTGTCGATTCAGCATCTGACAGAGCAAAGTATGCACAAGCTTTCCGGCGGTGAAATGCAACGGGTTTTGCTGGCAAGAGCACTGCTCAATCAACCGGAGTTGTTGGTTCTAGACGAACCGGTGCAGGGTGTGGATATCGGTGGGCAGGCGGAATTATACCAATTGATCGCCGAAAGCAAAAATCGGCTTAATTGCGCAGTGTTGATGGTTTCTCATGATTTGCATCTAGTGATGGCGAATACAGATCATGTGTTGTGCATCAACCAGCATCTTTGTTGTGCCGGAACACCGGAGACAGTATCCGAACATCCTGATTTTATTCGATATTTTGGTGATCAATTTGCCCAGAATTTTGCACTTTATACCCACCATCATAATCACAAACATAATTTACATGGTGATGTCTGCTGCGGAGCGCACGCTAATGCCGCTGCCGACTGCCACCATACTCACCGATAGGAAGTTACATGCTTGATATTCTTCTCCCCGCTTGGATTTGCGGTATGATTCTCTCCTTGCTGAGCGCCCCTCTCGGTGCTTTTGTCGTTTGGCGCAAAATGTCCTATTTTGGTGACACCTTATCCCACGCTTCACTGTTAGGTGTTGCATTGGGGCTATTACTGGAAGTTAATCCATATTTTGCAGTGATCGTGATTGTGTTATTACTCGCCTGTCTGTTGGTCTGGTTGGAGAATTACACCGCGTTTTCTACCGATACCCTGTTGGGCATTATTGCCCACAGTTCACTGTCGTTGGGGGTGGTTGCGATTGCGTTGATGGATAATGTGCGGGTTGATCTGATCGCTTACCTGTTCGGCGATATTCTGGCATTGAGTTATAGCGATCTCTATTGGGTAATCGGTGGCGCGGTGATTGTGTTATTGCTGTTGATTCGGCTTTGGCGACCACTGCTCGCCACCACTATCAGTGTTGAATTAGCACAAGTTGAAGGCATCAACACCCGCAAAATCCAGATGATTTTAATGCTAATGACCGCACTTACTATCGCCTTAAGTATGAAATTTGTCGGTGCACTCATCATCACTTCTTTATTGATCATTCCAGCCGCCACCGCCCGCCGTTTTTCCAAAACTCCGGAACAGATGGTGTTGTTAGGTTACTTCATCAGTTGCAGTGCCATCACTTTAGGCTTGGGCTTATCCGCACTTTACGATACCCCCGCCGGTCCGTCGATCGTTATCGCCGCTTCCGCATTGTTTATGTTGTCACTGTTTAAACGAGAACAACAGTAAATTCACCTCAAACAAAAAAGGCAGATCAACAAATGATCTGCCCTAGGGTCTGACACCTGATTTAAGATTTAACTGGCTCAGCCAGATACTTGACGTAGTCGGCAGCAATTTTCTCTGCTTCGCGGATATAGAAATCCGGCGCTTCATAGTCTTTTGGCAAATCGTCAATATCTTTCAGCGGTTTTTTGCCTTCTGCTTTAAAACGTTCGTTCAAGTCTTTCAAACGACGTGCTTCGTCTTCGCTGTTCTCTTGCTGCCGCTGTTTCAAATTTAACGATAAAAACTTACGATTAGACCACTCTTTTTGAATCAATAAGTTACGTTCTAACGCAATAAATTCACGCTCTTTAGCAATGCGTTCTTGATGCAATCCTGCCAGATAGTCAATCTCGAACTTTTTACTCGGCATCACGCTATAACTCGCTGCCGGCACTTTGTCCCAAGGCAACGCATTGTCTTCACTGCTTTCACCGCTCTTTTCGGCGTCGATAATCGCCGGAAAAGTAATATCCGGATCGACACCTTTGATTTGGGTGCTGCCGCCGTTAATCCGATAGAATTTCTGAATCGTGTATTGAATAAAGCCCAACGGCGATTGATCCATATCATACACAAAATTCAGCGGACGACTTTGCTGCACCGTGCCTTTACCAAACGTTTGCTGCCCTAAAATAATAGCACGTTGGTAATCCTGCATTGCCGCAGCAAAAATTTCGGAAGCCGAAGCACTGTAGCGATTAATCATCACCAGCAACGGACCTTGATAGACTTGTGTGCTATCCGGATCCTGATGAATACGAATGCGATTATAAGCATCACGCACCTGCACCACCGGACCATCAGAAATAAACAAGCCGCTCAACGACACAGCTTCGGTCAACGCACCGCCGCCGTTATCACGCAAATCAATCACCAACGCCTGCACTTTTTTCTGCTCCGCATCAGCCAACAGTTTGCGCACATCGTCGGTCAGACCAATATAGAAACTTGGGATCTTAATCACCCCGATATTTTGACCCTCAACCTGATTCATCTCCAGCTTGGCAGCGTTGTCTTCAATCCGCACTTGGTCACGGACTAAGCTGATGATTTTGGTTTTACCACCTTTGGCAGGCTCGATTTCCAAACGTACTGTCGTACCTTTTTTCCCTTTAATCTTGTCAACCACATCATCTAAACGCCAACCGACTACATCTTCGATCTCACCTTTGGCACCTTGTCCAATTCCGACAATTTTATCGCCTTTCGCCAGTTTTTTACTACGCTCTGCCGGTGCGCCGGGGACTAAGGATTTAATAATCGTTTCATCATCTTCCGATTGCAATGTTGCACCGATACCTTCCAAAGACAGATTCATGTCTTCGGTAAAACTTTTAGCATTGCGCGGTGAAAGGTAGCTGGTGTGCGGATCAATTTCTCTGGCAAATGCATTTAAGAACAGTTGTGAAATATCATCGGCACGGGTTTGATTCAAACGCAGAATTGCCAGATTGTAGCGTTTGGTCAGCTTTTTCTTGATCTCTGCCCATTTAGTGCCTTTCAAACGTTCGGTGATCACATCATTTTTAAAACGCTGTTGCCAAAGTTTGTCTAATTCAGCAGTGTCCGTCGGCCATGTGGTCATTTTAGAACGATCAATTTCGATTTGATCGTCATTGGTCAAATCCGGCTCTTTATCCAACAACGACAGCAGATAGGCATAACGTTCATAGCGACGTTTGGTCATCAATTCATACGCTTTATACGCTAAAGCCAAATCGCCGGAATACAGGCTTTGCTGCAAACCGTTTGCCGCTTCTGCGCGCAATTGGTCAACGTCACTTTGTAAAAAAGTGTTATGGTTATAGTCTAAAAAATTTAGATAGCGAGTAAACACTTTTTCTGAGAACGCTTGATCCAGCGCAAATTTGCTGTAATGCGACTGGGTTAAACGTGCGGTCACCCGTTTGGCTGCAGTTGACTGCGTCTCCCCCAATTGTGGCAATTTGATCTCTTCGTATTTAAGATTTGCTTTGACCGCTTGCACAGATTGCGACATTAATGTTAAGGAAGCCAACAATACAGCCAAGAAACCATATTGTAATTTTTTTATCTTCATCCCCAATTCCTAAAATAGACGTCTTTAATAGTTAATATAAGCCTGAAATGAATAAAACATCGTACCTTAATAAGGCACGATGTTCTGGTCTTTAGTCGATGCGCAAGATTGCCTGATTATTCAACATTGTAGAGATGTTCAAACGCCACATTCAACATAATACCACTTTGCAATTGCACTCTGGCGGAATCTTTCATCACTTCCAACACCGTGGCACGATTGGCTTTTTCAGCCAGTTTCACCTTAACTTGCTGTCCTTTCAGTAAATTTTCAACCTTAACCGGTGTCAAATTCACGGCTGGATGCGAAGGATTTTCTCGCTTAACCGCACTTTTCCCTTTCGCTGTACTTTGTGCTTTATGTGCTTTATGTGCTTTCAGCGGATGTGCTGCTTTGGGGGCGCCAAACGGTTTGCGGCTGGCTTGGTCGTTACGCTGTTTTTCTGCACTCGTTTTTTCTGCATTTTTGGCTTTCAATGCCGCACGCATTTGCGCTTTGCGCTCCGCTACTTTGGCTTTCGCTTGCTGTAACTGTTCAGCCGCGTGATCAGCATGTTCTTGCTCTAATACGCCACAACTTTCACCCTGCAAATCGACTCGCGCAGCACCGACTTTACAGCCATGCAGGTAACGCCAGTTTGAGGTATATTGGCGTAGTGCATGGCGTAATTGGGTTTTGCTGACGGTTTCGTCATGTTCAAGTGCGGTTGCAAGATCTTGAAAAATGCCGATTTTAAGCGGCTTGGCTTCCCCTTCTAAACTGAAGCACAGCGGAAAACGCTCTGCCAAATACGCAATCACGGCTTTGCTGTTACTCAATTTTTGTGGTTCTGTTTGCTGCTCTTTCTGTTCTGTTTGTTGTTCTGTCATGAAATCATACGTTCCTGAATCGTAATTTCTGAAACCTAGGGTCTATTGATGCTTGTTTATAGTTGAGCTATAGAGCCTAGTATCAAAGCAAAAGCGGACACTTATGCCCACAAGAAATCAAAATAATAGACGCATAGTCTAGCTTAATTTTTGACTGCTTGACAACAGAAACCGCACTTTTATCCGATGTTCTTCTTGGCTAAGCTGCTGATTAAGGTTGTCAGCGCAGTTTTCCGGATATTTTCGCGCTATAGTCAGCCATTCAACTTTATATTATACTGGCGCAGTTTTGTTTAACACATTTTCTGCGTATCGTTTTTTACAGGAAAGGCTGATTATTAAAATCTTATCGCGAGTTTCAAACACCCATCTACTACGTTGTGACGAATGCGATGCGCTGGTCAATGTTCCACGCTTGCACTCACGGCAGGTTGCCTGCTGCCCGCAATGTAACGCCGAACTACGCTCCGGCAGCCGTTGGAGTCTGAAACGTTGTGCGATTATTGCGATTTCAATCCTGATTTTAATGCCGTTTGCTTTCACTTTTCCTTTGCTCAGTATTGATTTGCTTGGGGTACCGGTGCACGCCTCAGTCTGGGGGGGTGCTTGGAAAATTGCCACCAACAATGATGTTTACACGGGGTTTATGGTGCTGTTGTGTGCCATCATTATGCCGTTATGTTTCGCCACACTGGTGCTGTTTTTATGGATTGCCAAGCATTTCAACCACCGTCCGCGCAACCTCTTATTAATGCTGGGTTATATCAAACCTTGGGTGATGTTGGATGTCTATCTGGTCAGTCTCGGCGTTGCCGCATTTAAAGTGCGTGAATATGCTACTTTAACTATCGATATCTATTTTTTGGCGTTTGTGTTTACCGCACTTTTAACCACGCTGCTGTTTATCAAAATCAATCCGTTGGCGCTTTGGAATGAATTTTATCCGCAGTTTGCTTATCCTACAGCAAATACACATAACAAAAACAATGAATTATGCCACTGCCATGCCTGCAATTACACCTTTGCCGCACAACAACGCACCCTTGACAGTCAGGGACGCCACTATTGCCCACGCTGCGAATCCTTATTAGATATTAATGACAACACTAAACTGCAACGTACTTGGGCAGCATTGATCGCGGGGATCATTATGCTGATTCCCGCCAACTTGCTGCCGATTTCATATATCTATTTAAACGGTGTCGCCAGCGGAGACACTCTGATTTCTGGTGTGATTTCTTTTATCGGTATGGGCAGCTATTTTGTCGCCTTTGTGGTTTTCGTCGCCAGTATTTTCGTGCCGCTAAGCAAAATCATCGCCATGATTTACCTGTTGATCAGTGTACACCGCCAAAAAGCCGGTAATATCGAGAGAAAAATGAAGCTGTTGCATCTGGTGCATTTTGTCGGACGCTGGTCCATGCTGGACTTATTCGTACTCTCGTTGATGATGTCGTTGGTGACGCGTGGACAGATTATTACCTTTTCCGTCGGGCCGGCTGCCTTTTATTTTGGTGCCGCCGTCTTTTTGACCATGATTGCCGCCGAGCAATTTGATAGCCGTTTACTTTGGAAACTCTATGACAAAAAACCAAACTCCCCCACATAATCCAGCGCCGCAGGCTGCGTCAACACCAAAAGTGCAAAACGCAACGGTGCGGCGCTTAAAAAGCATTTCGCCGTTTTGGCTGTTGCCGATTGTCGCGCTGATTATCGGATTGGCACTATTTGCACGTATTTTAGACGAACAAGGCGAAAGCATTACCATTTATTTCTCCAATGGTGCCGGCATTACTGCCGACAAAACCCCGATTCGCTATCAGGGCTTACAGATCGGCGTGGTCAAAAAAGTCAAATTCACCGAAGATCTGAAACGCATTATGGTAACTGCCAGTATCAATCCGGAAGCCAAAACCGTATTACGCGAACACACCAAATTCTGGTTGGTGCGTCCGAGTGCCTCCCTCGCCGGTATTTCCGGCTTAGATGCGTTGGTTTCCGGAAACTATATCACGCTAGCGCCCGGCGGTGGCGATAGTGCCGATGAATTTATTGCCGAGTCCGAAGGCCCGATGGCTCAGATGGACGAAGGCGATATTTTAATTCACCTGTTAGCCGACAATCTAGGCTCAATTTCTGCCGGAGCTTCCGTTAATTACCGCAAAATTCCGGTCGGCAGTATCTCTGATTACCGTTTTTTAGAAGATCAGAAAAAAGTTCAAATCGATGTAGTGATCAACAAATCCTACAGTCATTTAGTTAAAAAAGATTCTCGCTTCTGGAACAGCAGCGGCTTACAAACCGACATCAGCTTAAGTGGGATTTCGGTTGATATGGACAGTATCACCTCGTTGGTAATCGGCGGGGTTTCGTTTGATTCACCTGAGGACAGCCCAATTGCGGTCAACGGCGAAAGCTATACCCTGTACCAAGATGAAAAATCCGCCCAACGCGGTATTGAGGTTGAGATTACCCTACCGAATATTCGAGGCTTAAAAATTAACAATACACCGCTTTACTATCAAAACTTTAAAATCGGTACCCTTGCCGCCCTCGATGCTCAAGCTGAAAACAGAGACAACAACAGCGTGCGCGGCAAACTGCTGGTTGATGAAAATATGCGTAATCTGCTACGCAGCGACAGTCAAATCGTCATAAACGAAAACAGTTTGAATGCCGATAATTTGAATAATCTGGAAAAATTACTTGCCGGACCTTATTTCACGTTGATCGCCGGCAGCGATGCAAACAGCACACCTAAAACGGATTTTGCTGTACTGACCCAGTCGGAATTGCTACTCAGCTTACCCAAAACCCTGATCATCAAACTGACTGCGCCGGAAACCTACAATGTGAATGTCGGACAAGGGGTTTTGTATAACGGTATTCGGATTGGCGAAATTGCCCAACGCAAGGTATCAATTGAAGGGGTTGAATTTAAGATTGCCATCGCTAAAGAGTATCGTGATCTGATCTATGCCGACACCAAATTTATCGCTGCATCCAATTTAAATGTTAATATCGGCGTCGACGGCATTCAATTTGAAGCTGCAGCACCCGAGAAATGGCTGCAAGGTGGTATTCGAATTCTGGCAAATAAGCACGGCAAAGGCGAAGCGCTGACGCAATATCCACTGTATAAAGATCTCAGCAGTGCTGAAGCCGGGATCACCGGTGACAACCTACAACCGTCCATCACCTTGCATTCTGCGGTGTTGCCCGGTATCGAAAGCGGTTCGCTCGTGCTGTATAAACAGTTTCCGGTCGGGCAGATTATTGCGGTACAGCCTACCGATAAAGACTTTAAAATTGATGTGTTTATCAACAGTCAATATCGTAATTTGTTGACTGATCGCAGCAAATTCTGGAGTGAAAGTGCAGCGCAGGTGGATATCAGTCCGAAAGGGGTAAATATTCAAGCCGCACCGATTATGCGAACCCTGAAAGGTGCCATCAGCTTTGAAAACTTTGGTGCTGCCGACAAAAATACCCGACTGTACAGCAATGAGACCGCCGCCCGCTCTGTCGGCAATGAAATCATTCTGACCTCAAGTGATGCGAAGGATTTAAGCCGCGGCATGCCGATTCGCTATATGGGAATTACCATTGGCGAGGTGGTTTCGATTGAAATCGATAAAAGTCAACAACGTATTGTCAGTAAAGCGTTGATTCAACCGAATTATTATGCCTTAATCAGTAAAAAAGGCAGCCGTTTTCAACTGATTTCGCCACAAATTTCTGCCGGTGCCATCGCCAACCTCGACAGTTTGCTTCAACCTTATATTAATGTTGAAGTCGGCGGCGGTGAAATAAGCAAAACTTTCCGCTTAAACAAAGAAATCAGTAATGCCAGCAAATTTGCCAACGGCATTCCGCTGATTTTGGAAACTTCAAGTGCATTTAACTTGACGGAAGGTTCGCCGGTGCAATATCGTGGCATTGAAGTCGGACTGGTACAAAAAATGACGTTGGACGAACTAGGCGATCGAGTATTGGTCGATATTATTATCGGCAATAAATACAAACACTTGGTACGCCAAAACTCCGAATTTTGGATCACCTCCGGCTACAGTTTCGGCTTCGGTTTACAGGGCTTTGCCTTTGAAACCGGCAGTGTGCAGCAATTCCTAAAAGGCGGTATTTCGTTTGGCACACCGTCCGGACAAGTGGTGCAGCCAGCCGCCAAAGCCAAACAGCGCTTCTTGTTGCAACAAAAGTTACCGGAAGATTCGAAATTCTGGAATCAAGGGGCTTATTAAAGTATTAAAACCTGAGGTACTAACATTAGGTTAGTACCGATGCTTATTGACAAAGATATTTGATGAGGCAAGGTAGCAACTGTGTTTCCTGTTTTTTTGGAAACACAGTTGCTACTTTTACAATATTAATCGTGTATTTTAACCTTAGACTGCGGCTAGACCGCCAACACTGCAATTTTAACAATCACATCAACCGCACTTTGCATGCCTTGCACGCTTGCCAGCTCGTATTTGCTGTGGAAGTTGTAACCGCCCGTGAATATATTCGGGCAAGCGATACCCATCACGGCCAGCTTGGCGCCATCCGTTCCGCCACGAATCGGTTTCAACAACGGCGTAATACCGCACTCTTGCATCGCCATTTTTGCCAATTCAAGCGACTGCGGAACCTTGCGGATGACCTCATACATATTTTGGTAACTGTCGCTGATCTCAACATGAAAACGCTGCTGTAAGTCGTATTTAGTCATGAATTGATCTGCCCATTGCTGAAATTGTTGTTTACGCAATTTAAATTGTGCAGCATCAAATTCTCGAATCAAATAGTGCATCCGCACTTGTTCAATATCGCCTTCGATTTTATCCAGATGAAAAAAACCTTGCCGCTCCGCTGTTTTTTCCGGCACTTCATTTTTCGGTAAGTATTGATGAAAATCACAAGCCAACGCCAAAGCGTTAACCATTTTGTCTTTAGCATCACCGGGATGTGCCGAATGCCCTTGAATCACAATGTCCACTCCGGCGGCATTAAAATTCTCAATTTGCAACTCCCCCGCTTCGCCGCCATCAATCGTGTATGCCCAATCACAAATAAAATCGGCTATTGGGAAAAAATCCATCCCCAAGCCAATCTCCTCATCCGGCGTAAATGCCACCCGAATATTGGCGTGTGGTACCTTGCTCTCGATCAACTGCTCAAGTGCGGTCATAATTTCAGCAATGCCGGCTTTATTATCTGCCCCCAATAAGGTATTGCCGTCGGTAACAATCAGAGAATCGCCAACCAATTGTTGCAAAAAAGGGTAATCAACCGGGCTGATATAATCATCGCCTTTACCTAAAGCAATATCACCGCCACGATACTCTTGAATCAATTCCGCTTTAACATGCTTGCCGCTCATCTGTGGCGATGTATCTAGATGCGAAATAAAACCGATCGTTTTTTTACTGCCGCAATTTGACGGCAAAAGTGCGGTCACCACACAGTGACGACTGAGCTTCACCTCACTTAATCCTAGCTGCTCCAACTCCTCCACCAAGTGCTCCGCCAACCGCAGTTGCCCGATTGAACTGGGTGATTTTTGGGCATCTGGTTTAGACTGGGTATCAAACGCAATATAGCTGAAAAAACGGTTTAGCAATTGTTGACGTTGTTTTTCCCGATGCTGTAATGCCTCGTGTTGTAATAAATGTGTCATAATTTCCCTCAGACCTGATAAATTATGCTTTCTGCTTGTCTTGCCATTGTATGTTCCTTTCATCGACGACATTATGATCGATAACAATTTTCTTTCATTTTCTGCTTGAAAAGCATCGAAATTTTAAAAAATTGCGATAAAAACCCTATTCCTCTCAAGGAAAACTTGAGTTTCTGCCTGCAGAAAGGTATGTTATGGCGGTTATTTTATTTAAGAGGTCAATTGATGAAAATTATTTTATTAGGCGCGCCAGGCGCCGGCAAAGGCACACAAGCGCAATTTATTATGAATAAATACCATATTCCGCAAATTTCCACCGGCGACATGCTGCGCGCAGCAATTAAAACCGGCAGCGAATTGGGCAAACAAGCCAAACAACTGATGGATGCCGGAAAACTGGTCCCGGATGATCTGATTATTGCCTTAGTCAAAGAACGAGTAGCACAAGACGACGCCAAAAACGGCTTCTTGCTCGACGGCTTCCCGCGCACGATTCCACAAGCTGATGCCTTGAAAGATGCCAAGATCGACATTGATTTTGTCTTGGAATTCGACGTGCCTGACCAAGTGATTGTCGAACGCATGAGCGGTCGTCGCGTACACCCTGCTTCAGGACGAGTTTATCATGTGGTTTACAACCCACCAAAAGTTGACGGCAAAGACGATATCAGCGGCGAAGATCTGATTATTCGCGCCGACGACAAGCCGGAAACCGTGTTAGATCGCCTGAGTATTTACCACAACACCACCAAACCACTGGTCGATTACTACCAAGCAGAAGCCAAGTGCGGTAACACCCAATATTTCCGTTTAGACGGCACTCAACCCGTTGAAGCGGTGAGTGAAAAATTGGCTGGGATTTTGGACTAATCAGTAACAATTATTTATCATAAAGCCAACAGGATAAGAATATATATCTTATCCTGTAGTTGTAATCTCTTTTATATCTCATTCAATATATTTATATTACAAAATTATTATGATTGAAAAACTTGCTAACGGTAAAAACCTCACTAAGATCGAATATCAAGTACTTGAGTATATTGTTAAAAATATAGATAACATTATGCATATGGGAGTAAGAGAAATTGCAAAAAGAAACTATACATCCACTTCAGTCATTATGCGGTTAACCAAAAAACTGGGTTATACTGGTTTTATTGACATGCATTACAAGTTACTACCATTAATAAAAACACCAAATTTTGATTATACTAATACAGATTTTCAAGAATTATTTTCCAGCTCAAATATATTCCAACTAAATAGCCACGAATTGATAACCAGATTAGCTGAAAAAATCTCCACTATTAATAACAAATTAATATTTATTTATGCCACAGGATTCTCAGGAATTATTGCTGAATACATCTATAAAAAAATACTTGTATTAGGTAAAAAAGCCATTATTTCCAGCGGATCGGACTCAGCCGGTATATTTGAAAATAACTTAAATGACATTGGTCTTTTTATTGCCTTGTCTAAGTCTGGCGAGACTACCAATGTAGTTAACAAAGCTAGAACTGCTAAAGAAAACAATATATATGTTGCATCATTTACTAATGAATTACCTAATAGCCTGGCTGATATATCAGACCTTAATTACAAAATTGAAGATTGTGGAAAATCCGACACCCTGAATATACTACCAAATCCTTTTTTTCCAAATGCATTAATGCTATTTGAAGCCATTAGTTACGAATATAATAAATTGATATTTAAGAATACTCCACATTAAGCTAAAGCTAATACCAACAGAGAAACAGGTTATTAATATTGAAAACCTGTTTTTAAATTCTACTATTCTATATATTTTTCATTTTTGCCTCTGTATGATTTTAGTATCGCTATTTTAGCGTAGACTATCACTGGAGGATAAAAATGAAAGAAAAACTAACCAATGGATTACAACGCTTTTCTAAAGCCATGTTTGTCCCTATTCTCATTTTACCTATTGTCGGAGTTTTAATTGCATTTAGTAATGTTTTAAATAATGCAAAACTAGCTGAGCTTTTACCTTTTCTAGACAACATCTTCATCAAAGGATTTGGAACTATTTTATCGAGTTCATTAGTCTCTATTCTAGTAAATTTAGGATTAATCTTCTGCGTGGGATTAAGTGTTGGCCTTGCAAAAGAGAAAAAAGCTGAAGCTGGATTTACAGCAGTGCTTGCCTATCTAATTTTCACCTATGCTATGAATAAGTTTATGCTCTTAAGCGGTATCTTATATCAAGGCGAATCTTTACGCGGTACCGGTCAAACAATGGTTCTTGGTATACAAATTCTCGATATGGGGATATTTTTAGGTCTCTTTTTAGGTAGCCTTGTTGCCTTTATCCACAATCGTTACTGCGAACAAGAATTCAATAGCGCATTTCAGATCTATGGCGGTTCAAGATTCGTTTTCATAATCTTAATCCCAACCGTTATCTTCTCCGCCATTGTTTTAACTTATCTTTGGCCTTTCGTTCAATATGGAATTTTAAAGCTTGGCGTTATTATTAATCATAGCGGAGAAGCTGGCATATTCTTATACGGAATGCTGGAGCGATTACTCATTCCGACAGGATTGCATCACCTTGTTTATACATCATTTTTGTATACTCCTTTAGGAGGTTCTGTCGAAATTAATGGCCAAGTATTTGAAGGAGCTAGAAATATTTATTATGCTGAAATGGCACTTCCGTCAATTCCTAGACTTTCACCTACTGTTATTTGGGATGCAAGAGGCATCTCAAAAATGTATGGCTTAATTGGTGCCTGCTTCGCAATGTACTATACGGCAAAACCTGAAAATAAAGCAAAAGTTAAAGCTATTTTAATTCCGGCCGCGTTCTCTTCATTTATTGCCGGAGTGACTGAGCCTATCGAATTTACTTTTATGTTTGTCGCGCCACTGTTGTTTATCATTCATGCCGTATTAAGCGGATTAAGCATGGTAGTGCTCAGTCTGCTTGATGTAAGAGCGATCGGGCCAAATGGCTTTATCGATTTCTTACTCTTTAACGTCCCTTTAGGAATAACAAAAACTGGTTGGCCAATGTATATGCTTGTTGGCGTAATTTTCTTCTGTTTATACTATGTTATTTTCACATTCTTAATAAAACGATTAGATTTAAAAACAATCGGAAGAGAAGATAATGGCGAAGAAGCCAAACTTTATAGTAAAGATGACTACCATAAAAGAAATAAAAGTACACAATCAAAAAATATTAATGCTGATACTATTATTGATGGTTTAGGTGGACAGCAAAATATTCAAAGTGTTGAAAATTGCTATACCCGATTAAGGTTGTTATTAAAAGATCCAGAATTAGTTGATGAAAATTTATTGAAAAATTATACAGGAGCAAGTGCGGTTATAAAAATGGGTAATAATGTGCAAGTCGTATATGGTTTGCAAGTAAACTCAATTAGAAAAGCCGTTGATCATGCTTTAGAGCAATTAAAAAATCAAATTTAAATATTAGGAGAACACATGAAAAAATATTCAGTAGTTATTGCTGGAGGTGGTAGCACATATACTCCGGGAATTGTAATGATGTTATTAAACAGTCTTGATAAATTTCCACTATATGAAATAAAATTATATGATAATGATGCAGAACGGCAAAAAATTATTGGTGACGCCCTTGCAATTGCGATTCAGGAACAGAATCCTGAAATTCGGTTCAACTATACGACCAGCCCTGAAGAAGCATTCACCAATGTTGATTTTTGCATGGCTCATATCCGCTCAGGCAAATACAAAATGCGAGAGTTAGATGAAAAAATTCCCTTAAAACATGGCGTAATTGGGCAAGAGACTTGTGGTCCTGGAGGAATAGCTTATGGTATGCGTAGTATTGGGGATATTATCGAGCTTATCGACTATATGGAAAAATATTCCCCGCATTGCTGGATGCTAAATTATTCAAATCCAGCAGCTATTGTTGCAGAAGCTTGTAGAGTTCTACGCCCAAATTCAAAAATTTTAAATATTTGCGATATGCCTGTGGGAACATTAAGACGGATGTCACAAATCGTTGGACTAACTCCACAGGACTTAAAAATAAGGTATTTTGGGTTAAATCATTTTGGTTGGTGGACAAGTGTCAAGGATCAAAAAGGTAATGAATTACTGCCTCAAATCAGAGATTATGTTTCACAATATGGGTATCTAACCAAAATCGAAGTTGATACTCAACACACTGATGCAAGCTGGCAAGAAACTCATAAAAAAGCAAAAGATCTCCTTGCCGTCGATCCACGTTTTTTACCTAATACCTACCTAAAATATTATCTATATCCAGACTATGTTGTTGAACATTCAAATCCTGAATATACGCGGGCTAACGAAGTTATCGATGGACGAGAAAAGCGTGTTTTTTCTGCCGCAAAATCCATTATTGAACAAAAAACAGCAAAAGGCGGAGAATTTCATATTGATACTCATGCCTATTTTATTGTCGATTTAGCAAGAGCCATTGCTTATGATACCAACGAAAGAATGCTGCTTATCGTTGAAAATAATGGTGCTATACCTAATTTTAGTCACGATGCTATGGTCGAAATTCCTTGCTTAGTTGGCAATAGTGGTGCAGAACCGTTGAACCAAGGAAAAATCCCAACCTTTCAAAAAGGTCTTATGGAACAACAGGTTGCAGTAGAAAAATTAGTTGTAGAAGCTTGGATAGAGCATAGCTATCAAAAAATGTGGCAAGCACTGACACTTTCAAAAACCGTCCCAAGTGCAACAGTTGCGAAAGCATTACTTGATGATTTGATTATAGCAAACCAAGATTATTGGCCTGAATTAAAATAAGACTTAAAAACTATACTATAATTTATATGAAATAATACAAAACGGCTTTAAACACAATTTAAAGCCGTTTTTATCAACTTATTGCCACCACTTAATCAGGCAAGTAAGCTCAATGCCTGTTTGACGATATGATCAGCGCTTAATTCATATTCCTGCATCAAGAAATCTTGGGTGCCGACTTGTCCATAACGACCTTTTATTCCAACTCTACGCAACGGAACCGGGCAGTGTTCGGACAAAACTTCGGCAACTGCGGAACCGAGGCCGTTATAAATACTGTGGTTTTCACACGTTACGATTTTTCCGGTTTGCTGCGCTTGTTCAATGATGCACGCTTGATCTATTGGTTTTAACGTGAACATATCAACCACCGTTGCGGCAATCCCTTGCTGTGCCAACTGCTCGGCTGCGGCTAGTGCTTCGGCGACCATAATACCGTTGGCAATCAGGGTAATATCTTTCCCTTTACGCAATATTTTGGCTTTGCCGATGCTGAATTCTTCGTCTTCAGCATAAATTTTTACTGCTTGTTTGCGAATGGTTCTAACCCAATAAAAACCTTTCAGATCAACCAATTGTCGCACAATATTTTTCATCATGCTGCCGTCGGTGATCTCCAGCACTGTCGCTTTTGCCAGCCCGCGCACAATCCCCATATCCTCAAAAGACATGTGCGTGCCGCCATTGTGAACTGCCGAAATTCCGGCATCAGAAGCGATCACTTTGACATTATTCTCTTGATAATCCAATGACATAAAAAGCTGGTCAAAACAGCGACGACTGGCAAATGCAGTAAAAGTGTGAAAAAACGGGATATGCCCAGCCAAGGATAGACCTGCCGCCATGCCGACCACATTGGCTTCCATGATGCCGCAGTTAATCACTTGATTAGGCAATGCTTTTTGCACCTGATCCATTCCCATCGAGCTCATCAAATCCGCTTCCAGCTCAATTACC
Source organism: Testudinibacter aquarius (assembly GCF_004342725.1). Lineage (GTDB taxonomy): Bacteria > Pseudomonadota > Gammaproteobacteria > Enterobacterales > Pasteurellaceae > Chelonobacter > Chelonobacter aquarius. Next base: position 107,031 of record NZ_SMCP01000004.1, read on the forward strand.
AGAGGATTTTCAAGCATGTGTTGTTTCAAGGTTTCAGCATAAATTTTACGCATTTCCAGCGTATCATATTGTCTTTCAATCGACATATTTTGCCTCCAATTGCTGAATTGCCAGTTCAATCGCCTGCTTGCCTTCTGCCGTCAGTCGCATATGGTGGGAATTCGCCAGATTTTCAATATATGGCACCCCCTGCCCTTTTTTACTGTCGAGAATAATCAGCAACGGTTTGCTGTTCGGTTGCTGCAATGCAAGGGCGGTTCTTAACGATAATGTACGGTACAATTCTGCGATATCATCACCTTTGACAGTGACCACATCAAAACCGAACGCCACAAATTTCTGTTCCAAATTTTGTGGATCGATAATTGAGGTTAATGCGCCGTCGAGCTGTAACTTATTGTAATCAATAAAAGTATAGAGATTATTCAATTTACGGTGAGCAATAAATTGAAAAGCTTCCCAACATTGCCCTTCGTTTAACTCTCCGTCACCTAAAATGCAGAAAGTACGGTTCGGCAAGCCACGCAATTGATGTGAAAGCGCAATGCCGGCGGCAATTGAAACGCCTTGCCCCAACGAACCGGTTGTTGCATCCACGCCTTTAGTCAGCAGCCTATCCGGGTGGCTGGGCAGACGAGTTCCGTTTTGGTTAACCGTCATCAATGCCGCCAGCGGAAAATAACCTTTCAAAGCTAAGGTGGCATACAACGCTGGTCCGCCATGCCCTTTTGACAGCACAAAGTAATCACGCTCTGCCCAAGCCGGCTGTTGCGGATCAATTTTCATGATTCCGCCATACAACACCGCTAAGGTTTCAACAATTGATAAGCTGCCGCCAAAATGCCCAAATCCCAGATTTAGCAACGATTTTAATAATTGAATTCGGATATCGTTGGCAAAATGCTGTAATTTATCTATCGCTGTCATGATTCATCATCCTGGTTAGATGGTGCTTTTTTAGCGACATAGTTATAGATCACCAATAAGCTGAAAATAGCGACAATGACCACGGTAATCATATCTTTCGACAGATATTGCACCATGTTACCCAGCACAATCCCGACGCCACCAAAATCTGAATCAGAGAATGTTGTGTTGGCAAAGCCCAGCGATCCCAATACCGGCAACAGGAAAACCGGCAGGAAGGTAATCAACACCCCATGGGCAAATCCACCAATAATCGCCCCACGCCGTCCGCCAGTGGCATTACCAAAGACCCCTGCGGTTGCGCCACAGAAAAAGTGCGGTACCACACCGGGCAAAATCAACACCCAATTCAACATCCCCAACACCGCCAAGCTGGCAATACCACCGATGAAACTGGCTAAAAAACCGACCAGCACCGCATTTGGCGCATAAGGGAAAACAATCGGGCAGTCCAATGCCGGGCGCGCATCCGGCACCAATTTTTCAGAAAATCCGGTAAATGCCGGCACAATTTCGGCTAGGATCAAACGCACCCCTTGCAGAATGATAAAAACGCCGGCGGCAAAGGTAATCGCTTGAATAATGGCGTAAACCAGATAGTTTTGGCCGCCACTCAAGGTGGATTCAATATATTCACCGCCGGATGCCAGCGCGAGGATTAAATAGATCACCATCATGGTTAAAGAAATTGAAATTGAACTGTCACGCAAGAAACTCAAGTTTTTCGGTAAATCCATCTCTTCCGTTGATTTGGATCCTTTGCCGACCGCACTGCCAACCGCACCTGCCAACACATAACCCAGGGTGCCGAAATGCCCGAATGCCACGTCATTGCTGCCGGTAATCCGTTTCATATACCGATGTGCAATCGCCGGGAAAAACGCCATCACCATGCCGAGTATCAATGAGCCGACAAAAACCAGTTGGAAACCTTCAAAGCCTGCCACGGTTAAAATAATCCCAATCATGCACGCCATATAAAACGTATGGTGTCCGGTCAAGAAAATGTATTTCAGACGGGTAAAACGTGCCACTACAATATTGGCAACCATGCCGAATGCCATAATCAGCGCAGTAGCTGTGCCGTATTTTTCAACTGCCATCGAGACGATGGCTTCATTATTCGGGATAATGCCCTGCACATTAAAGGCATATTCAAACATACCGCCCAGTGGGTTCAACGAGCCGACCAACACCCCTGCACCACCACCCAACACCAAAAAGCCCAAAATTGTTTTAACTGTGCCTTTGACCACATCTGAAAACGGTTTTTTCTGCGCCAATAAACCGACTAATGCGATCAAACCAACCAACACTGCCGGCACTTTTAAAATATCTAAAATGAAAAAAAGCAAGCCGTCCATCATCTTTTCTCCTAGCGATTGAAATAGGCAGCAAGTTTCTCTTCAAACTCTGCTACACTGACCAAGTTTTTCACTACCACGATTTTATCCGCTGAAATGCTACTGCTTTCGGCAATATCTTTTGCCATCACAAACAGATCGGCATCATTCGGCGTCACTGAAGCCAAATCGGTATGATCGACTTCGGCTTCGATACCTAATTTTTTCAACGCTTTCTTGATGTTCATTTCCATCATAAAACTGCTACCCAAGCCTGAACCACATACTGCTGTAATTTTCATTATTTTCTCCTTGATAAAAAGAGGGATAAAACCGGCAATCGCCTGCTGACAGATAGGGCTGTACACAACACCCTACGATCTTGTATAAGATGTAGGCAGTCTAAACCATCAATGATAGCGCTATCAAACTAAAGATATGAAATCTGTGATAGCGCTAACATATTTTCCGATTTCCGATATAAGCAACGTTAAAGCGCATCAGTTTATGCACGATTTTCAAATTTATGCGCTATAATTCAGGGATATATTTTGAGGAGTTACACTATGTCATCAAATTCCCAAGCTCCCCGCACACGCAGAACAACCGGGCGAGTCACGCTTGCCGATGTCGCCAAACGGGTCGGCGTAGGGCAAATGACGGTTTCCCGAGCACTGCGTACTCCAGAGCTGGTTTCCGACAATTTAAGAGAAAAAATAGAAAGTGCGGTACAACAGTTAGGCTATATCCCCAATGCTGCCGCGCGCGAACTGGCATCGGTTTCCAGCCGTAATATCGTGATTATCACCTCCTCAATTACATCAACTGAAAATACCCTGATCCTGTCGGCACTACAGAAAAAACTGAAACCACTTGATGTTCAGTTGGTTATCCTGCTTGCCGGTGAAAAAAAATGGCTGCCGGAATTGATCAACCATTCTCCACTCGCCATTGTATTGCTCAATTTAAAATGCCCGCCACAAGAAGCCGGATGGATTAAACAAAGCGGTGTACTCATGATTGAAATAGGTGCAAAACAAGTTTCACCGTTGGGAATTAATGTCGGGATCGACAGTAAACAGGCAATGCAAACCATGATCCATTATTTGGTAGAAAGGGGCTGCCAACAAATCGGGCTATTGTCTGCCAAACAAGATTCAGCGATTTTTCAACAATACTTAGAAAGCTGGCACACCACCTTGTTGGCTAAATATTTGGATCCGCACTTAATCCTGCATTGTGCCGAAGAGATCTCTTTTTCGGTCGGCGCCAAGCTGTTTAATGATGCGATGCTGATGTGGGGGCGAATTGATGCGTTGGTTTTTCTGTCCGATGAATTGGCTTGTGGCGCACTATGTGAAGCACAGCGCAAGCGAATCAACATTCCTTATGAAACCTTGATTGTCGGTTTGGGTGGGCTGGATGTCGGATCGGTTTCCTACCCTAGATTGACTACCATCGATATTCCCTATGAACACATCGGTGAGACCGCAGGACAACAATTAGTTGAATTATTGCAGCAAAACCGCACTTTTAGCGAAACACTTTTTATCCCGCTGCCGGTCAAACTGCTGAAACGGGATAGCGCTTGAGTGAGGTCTGACGCCCAATATGGATTGATAAAAAAGCAACAGACCTCGTAACACGATCACTGCACTGCTTTCAACATTTCCTGATTCATGGCTTTCATCGACTGTAAGCCACCCATCACCAGATACCAGTTCACGGAATCCAAGAATACGATATTGCCGTTTTGATAAGCTTTTGAGCCTTTGATTAACGCATTATCAAACACTTTTTTAGCATTACCACTTTTATTGGTAATCGCCGCCGTACGGTCAACCACAAAAATGTAATCCGGGTTTTTATCCAATACATACTCAAAGCTGACTTTCATGCCGTGGCGGGATTCCTTGATTCCTGTATCGGCTTGAGTGAAGCCGTAGTCTTGAAAAATCATGCCGTAGCGAGAATTGGGTCCAAAGGTGCTGATATTGCTTTCATTCGCCAACAGCACCAGTGCAGTTTTGCCTTTGGCTTTTGCTGCAATCGCCGCTAAATCTTGATCAATCGCCTGCAATTGCGTTGCAGCCTCGGTTTGTTTGCCAATAATTTCGGCGATATTGCGTACATTTCGTTGAAACGACGGATAAAAATCCAGATATTGAATGTCACTGTAATAGATTGGCGAAATCTCTTTAAAGCGCTCCACCAACTGACTTTGGCGCGCAGAGATAATCGTCAGCTCCGGTTCAACCGCACTTAGGCGTTCAAAATTTGGCTCCATCAAACCACCGACATCAGCGTAAGCTTTGTCTTCATATTTTTTCAAATAGTCCGGCAGCGGTAACGATTTTGGCACCGCAACCACACTCTCACTGCCTAAGCTATCGAGAATATCTAATGCCGGAAAATCAAAAATTGCAATACTTTTTGGATTTTGTGGCACGTCCAGTTCACCGATGGTGCTCGACAGCTTAATATCACTTGCCTGTGCAGTGCCGATGATTACGGTCGCCAGTAGGGAAACGGCTAAAGTACGCCAGGTGTTACGCATATTTACTCCTTGTTGAGAGGTTGGTTTTAACATTAATTTTTAAAGAAAACGGCTATTCTATTCTCATCAATCGTGTGAATCGGAATCTGCATACCATAAATCTGCTGTAGTGCGGCGGTTTGCATAATCTGCCCGACCTCGCCCTGCCGCACCAAGCAACCGTTTTTCAAGGCAACGATATAGTCGGAATAGCATGAAGCGAAGTTAATATCATGGATCACAATCACCACGGTTTTGCCCAGTTCATCGCACAACTTGCGCAGCACTTGCATAATCTGCACCGAGTGTTTCATATCCAAATTGTTCAGTGGCTCATCCAGCAAAATATAGTCGGTATCTTGCGCCAACGTCATCGCAATATAAGCGCGTTGGCGCTGCCCACCACTTAATTCGTTGATAAACACATGGCGCATCTTTTGCAGATCCATGTAGTCAAGCGAGCGTTCGATATAGTTACGATCGATTTCGGTTAACCGCCCCTTGCTGTAAGGGAAACGCCCGAATGCAACCAAATCTTCCACCGTCAAGCGTAAATCCAAATGGTTGCTCTGTTTTAAAATCGACAACCGTTTGGCAATTTCGCTATTGGGAATTTGGCTAATCGGTGTGTCGTCTAACCGCACTTCGCCACTGTCAGCCTGCAATAGGCGGCTGATAATCGCCAGTAACGTACTTTTTCCGGCACCATTCGGACCAATAAACGAGGTGATCTTGCCCTTAGGAATCGTCAAGGAAATATCATTCAAAATCGTTTTTTCCGCATATTTTTTACTGATATGCTTGATGGTTAAACTCATTAATCACTCCGTTATTGATTGCGACGTAATAAAAGATAAATAAAATAGATGCCGCCAATAAAGTTGATAATAACACTCAGCGTGGTGCTGAAATTCAGCAGTTGCGACACCACAAACTGCCCGCCAATCAATGTAACAATGGCAAGCAACACGGCGGCTGGCGCCAGCAAGCGATAATGATGACTACGAATAAACTCCAAGGTTAAGTTCATCACCAGCAAACCTAAGAAGGTAATTGGACCGACAAGTGCGGTCGCAATCGAGGTTAAAATTGCCACCACAATCAACAAGCGCTTGCTTAAACCACGGTAATCCACTCCCAGATTTATCGCCTGATCACGCCCAAGTGCCAATACATCAAGTACGTTCAAATAGCGTACCGCATAAGCGATAACCGCAAACAACAGTCCGGCTGCCAACCAAAGAATCTCACTATTCACTTTATTGAAGCTGGCAAAACTGGCATCCTGCACGATTTGAAACTCATTTGGGTCGATCAACACTTCCATAAAAGTGGTCAAGCTCTGAAAAAACGTGCCGAAGATGATCCCGACCAGCAATAGAAAAAACAAGTTTGCTCGCTCACGCTTAAATAAAAAATAGTAAAACAGCAGCGAAAACAGGGTCATGATGCCGCCGGAAAGCAGAAAATTGAGCTGCGGATCCATTTGAGTCAGCGCATCGGCGCCAAAAAGAAAAATAATGGTTAATTGAATTGACACATACAGCCAATCCAGCCCCAGAATACTCGGGGTTAAGATGCGGTTATTCACCAGCGCTTGAAAAATCATGGTCGAAAAGGCAATTGCAATGGCAGTCAACCCAATCGCACTCAAGGAAATCAAGCGATAATTCAGCGCATATTGCCAGCGCTTCGGCAAGCCGTAAGCCAGATACAGCGCCACCACCAGCAAGCTGCCAAGCAACAATAGGCACATCTTGGCTCGATTAGACAGTATTGACTTAGACATGGCGGAACCGCTTAAACAACAGCAGCAAAAAAATACCACTGCCGATCACCCCCACCACTAAACTGATGGCAATTTCATACGGATAGATCAGCACTCGCCCGAGAATATCGCACGCCAACACAAACAGGGCGCCCAAAAGTGCGGTATGCGACAAAATATTTTTTAGATTATCCCCCAGATATAGGGTCACGATATTCGGTACAATCAAGCCCAAAAACGGAATCACCCCGACGGAAACAATCACCACCGAAGTCACCACCGCCACAATTGCCAAACCAAGATATTGGATCCGCTTGAAATTGACCCCTAGATTGAGCGCAAAAGATTCTCCCATACCGACAATCGCAAAACGGTTAGCAAACAGATATACCAACAACAGCGCCGGCACGCTGAGATATAACATCTCATAACGCCCACTCATCACCAGTGAAAAGTCACCTTGCAACCAACCGGCAATATTTTGCAGCAAGTCCTCTTTCATCGCCAAAAAGATGGTGACCGAGCTGATAATATTGCCAAACATAATCCCGACCAACGGCACGAAAATCACGTCTTTAAATTTCAGTTTCGATAAAATAGTAATAAACACCAATGTGCCGAGAAAAGCGGTGATGATCGCGATGATGGTTTTGGTCAACATTGAAGTGCCGGGAAACAAAATAATGGCCAACAAAATCCCCAAACGTGCCGAATCCATCGTACCTGCCGTGGTCGGTGCCACAAAGCGGTTGCGGGTTAACTGCTGCATCACTAAACCACTGATCGCCAAACTGGCACCGGCAATCAAAATACTAATCAAACGTGGAATGCGACTAGCAATAAACACCTGCCATTGCGCCGGATCGAAATGCAGCAGCCCGCTCAGCGTAACACGACTGACTCCGAGAAAAAGAGAAAACAACGACAACACCAATAGCAGGCATATCAAATAACGTCTTTTGATCATCACGTATCTACTACTAACACAATCCAAACCGAATGAGAATGATTTCTTATTTTATAGATTGAGGCGAAATAGTCAATTCTGCTTTGCCGAAATGATTCCGCGTTTTATACTGATGTGACTTATCCCCTTGCTTTTAATCACGATGACTAAAGGATTACTCTGTTCGCTGCTGGCTTCTGCTCTATTTGGCTACCTGTATTATTTCACTACGTTGCTGACACCACTCAGCGGGCTGGATGCCCTTGGTTTCCGAATTCTGTTTATGCTGCCTGCAGTGCTTGCGGTCCTTCTGTTATTTAAACAGCAAAAGCGATTAGTTGAACATTTAACCCGAATCAAACAACAGCCCTTTCTGCTGTTAGTGGTGATTTTCAATGCGGCAATGATGGGGTTTCAGATGTGGCTATATTTGTGGGCGCCGAATAACGGAAGTGCGGTTGAAGTCACTGTCGGCTATCTGCTGTTGCCTTTAGTCCTAGTTGCATTTGGTAAATTTTTATTCAAAGAAACGATTTCACGCTATAAAGCACTGGCGATTCTGTGTGCCGGCATAGCGGTGCTGCTTAATATTTTACTGACCGGAAAAATGTCGTGGGAAAGTCTGGCGGTCGGCTTAGGCTACGCATTGTATTTTGCCAGTCGCAAATTCTTCAAAATGAACGATCTGGCGGTTTTTACCTTAGAAGTTAGCTTACTGTTTCCATTCTGTGTGTATATGGTCGCGCAGGTCAATCTTAATGCTGCTGCCGAGCTGAATCCGCAGATTTACCTGCTGGTTTTTCTGCTCGGTTTGATCAGCAGCATTGCCTTTATTGCTTATATCTTAGCCAGCAACTGGCTACCTATTAATTTATTAGGTTTACTCGGCTATTTAGAAACCGTGGCAATGTTGTTTATTTCGCTGTACATCGGCGAAACCATTCAACCGGCTTCTTACCCGCTACTGTTCGGACTTTCCGCCGCCATGCTACTGTTGATGTATGATGGGTTTAGGCTACGAAAAAAAGCACTAGCGTAGAACAAAGTGCGGTCAACCCCAATTAGGTTCAACCGCACTTTCTTAACTACCTGTTGCTATCACAATTTTAAACGACGACTTAAAATTGATAGTTTAATCCAACTCCCCAAGTGTATTGTGATTGACTACGTGCGGTTTGATAACCTAGATCAGTCGTCAACGATAATGCAGGGGTTATATTCACTTTAAGTTGGGTACCCACATTCAAAGCATTCGCCAGTTTTCCTTGTTTATATGCTATATCATCAACATACAATCGTCCCTGCTTTTGATGATATATTGCATAGGCGATCTGCCCCTTCAACTCATATCCTGTCGACTTATAATTTAGATCAATGCCTAAGTGCGTTTTAAGCGCTGCGAACTTATGATATCTGAGTTGGGTATCATGTGCTTGATCAATAATATCACTGATATCGGTACGTAAATAATGCAAGCCAACCGTCGGTACAAGTAAAAAATTGTCTTGCAATTTGATCTGATAACCTAGATTCGAACCGATATTTAAACTGCGCCCTTTGATAGATTCGCCATTCTCAACCTTGGCTTGATGCAGTTGATAGCCTCCTAGAACATCCATTGCTAAGTTATCGGTTAATGTTATATGCCAATTGGCACTACCGCCCCAACTTTGGTATTTGGCTTTGCTTTCGCCATCCGCCGCCTGTGGCGTAACACGGTAGCTCGTTTTATTTGCGGCCAGATAAAAAGCACTGTTCAAATCTGCCGACTGCCACAACTTACCCCCCAGCATCACTCCATTATAATCGGTATTAAAAGTATAACCGTAATCGACAAAAGCTAAATCGGAGGCATATTTTTGTTTACCATTCAAATACTTCACAAATAAACTACGATTTTTATCTGATAACCCTTGAGCCTCCTGCTCAAAATACCGCTGAATTTGCTCGCTCATATTACCCATAGCAATATTGGCAGTTAAATAAGACGCCAGCACTGGGTTCACCTGTGGACGCGCAACCGGAGCAATCGTTGAAGAAGCGACGAAAGTTGGTGCCGCTTTTCCATCTTCGGTAATTAATTTATTAGTCAAATAGACTGAATAATCACGTTCAACAGAACGAAATAAAGTTGGTTTTTCCACAGTGGCAAGAGTATAAATATACAAGCCTTGCACAATCTCTTTGTCGGTCAGTTGAATATTGGTCGCACTTTCGGCACGACTATAATTCAATAATGCCTCACCTTGCTGCCCATAAAGCTTTGCGTCGCTAGGTTTGAGTTTTTTCAACAAATTCACTTTAACATCCAATGCGCTGGCTTTCATTGCCTCGGCAACCGTCAATGTTGCTGTCTCGGCGTCACTGATATCAAACTCAATATAACCCGTTGCATTATCACTGACGTCAAGTGTTGCGATATTTTGCTGTCCAGCAACCCGTAATATGCCATTGTTATTTAAAATCACATCGGTAAACGCTAAATTTTTATGCTTGTCATCAGCTTGTTGATTTAAAACCAAGATCCCCTCGCTAACCGTTATACCCCCTAAGCTTTCTCCTACTCCTTGCTTAATTGCCGTTCCATCACCTATTTTCTCAATATGCTTATTACCGGTATAAGTGAATATTCTTGGTGATTTTTCACGAATATCACTAAAGATTTTATTTTGTTTCCAAAATAACTGCTGCATATCCAACGGCTGGAAAACAATCGTTGTATGTTCAATCGAATTTTCATATAACAAGCCTAGACTACCATCTCCCAACTCGGCCAGTGAGCTATAAACATAACCATTCGCACTGTCTGCACTTTCAATTGCTTTATAACTGTCAGTGAACCACTTGATTTCACCACTATCTTGCACTTCACCTAAAAAGATTTTTCCGTCTCGGCGGTTTTGAGCACCACCACTGGCGCTGACCGACGGACCAGAGAAAATCAGGTATTCTTTGCCATTAATTTTTTTCGAATATTTAATCACTGACAGCTGTGAATAAGGATTATTTAACTCTTTAACTTTACTGTCTTGAATTCCATCCAGATCAATCCGCTGTTCCATTGGAAGCCAGGTATAGCCACCGTCCTTACTGGTTGCAACTCTGACTTTACCACTCATATTACGCATAAAAAGCTTCAAATCGCCGTTGTCTAACTCAACCACCTGCGATTCTGTCAGTTCATCGGCGCCACCGGTCAATGTCTGTGAATTTTTTGTGCTATTCGGGAAACGACTATCATTCGGGCTTGCACCTAAATCCCATGTTTTGCCACCATCTTTACTGATAATCAAGGCTGAAGATTGTGCGTTATTACGGTTGGTATAATAAACCGGCATAATCAAATTGCCGTTTTTAGTCTGAATACCAACACCCGGTCCAGTGCCTAAAAACCGCATCCAGTCTTTTTTGATTTGTGCCGTGATATCTGTCGGGCTGGACCACGTTTTTCCGTTATCATCGGAATGGGTAATCCAGAAATAAGAGGTTGCTTGTGCGACAAACGGAGCATTTTCATTTTGCCCATAAGCCTGCAAATAAATATTACCCAACTTTTCTGTTCCTTTATAAACATCCCCCAACTGTTTAAAGTGCTGCTCCTGAGTGCCGCTCACCGTCACCCTATACTCTGTTTTTTCTCCTAGTTCATTATAAACCTCTCCTGCATCCCGCAAGGTCCATACAGTGCCGTCAGAACGGTGCAGTTTTAAATAGTATTTGTCGCCGATTTTGACATGCCCGTTACCGTTTTTTTCTTCACCAGAACGAAAAAGTCCCAGGGACTCAGGAAACATATCAATGCCTAAAAAGAGTCGGTTGCTGTTCTTGTCCTGCACCATCACCGCATCAATTAAAAATGCCGAATTACTCGCGATTTCTCGTAATGTAAATTTTTTCGGATTTTCAGTATAAAGTGGCGGTCTTTCGTTATGGTGTGTTGCCAATCCCATTAAAGTTTGAATGTCTTCCCACGTTTTACCATCGTCTCGGCTCGTTCGATAAGCTGTATGAATCGCGCCCCAATCCCAAGTATTCTGATAGTGTTTATCCGCTGCGGCTATCAATACGCCGTCTTGAGTACGCAACAATGACGGAATTCGCCAATATGGAATATTATCGGCATATCCGGCATCAAAAAGTGCGGTTGGTGCAAAATCTTTCACCCCCATAGTCAACGGATTTCGCGCAAACGGTGAAGCAAGCTCTTGTTCATGCATGGTTTTCAAATTCTCATGTAAACGCTTGGCAGCAATATCGTCTAAAGCACTACCGACTTCCAACACATAAATATCGCCATTAAATGTCCAACCTTGGCTCAAGCTCTGTGTTCTGGTATCAATTCTATCCAATGCACCCAATTTTATATTGGTATAATTTTCTGGGATTCGATCAAAGATCGCATCACCTCTTGTTTTATTGGTCGTGACCGCTTTTATCCCATTGAAATAGACCTGCATTTCTCCCTGCTCAGAGAAAGAGTAAGTTACTGTATTAAATCCCTCTTCCGGGGTTACATTAGCCGTCACATGCTTTTGTGTTTTATCCGGTGTATCGCCGTTAGTCTGCTGTTCAATACCAATCACATTATTCATTGCATATAACGCAATATAGTCTGTGGTTTTATTTTTATCAGAAAAAGACAGCAAAGAAGAGAGCCCAGCACCATCTTTCCGATACCGTAGCGTAATAGATTTACCTTTTAGTGAAGAACCTGCAAAATTAATGTTGTCCAGTAATCTTGGTTGTGAAATATAATCTACATCTTTCAAGCTATAATCTACTGTAGCCGCAAAAGTATAGTTTGATGAAACAAATAATCCGGCAATTATAGCCGAGAGTATGCTTCTTTTCATTGGACTTCCTCCATAGAATAAAATAGGACATTTAAATACAAACACCTTATAAAACAGTGCATTAGATTAATAAAAACCGCACTTTAGGCTAACCTAATTTATTTTTGGAGTAAATTTCCATTTTTTAAATATTAGAGAAAAATCACATTTCAATGGCTATTTAAAATAAAATTTTTACTTTAAAATCATTTATTTGCCAAATAGTCTTAAAATAAAATAGCAAACCTCACCTAAAAGTGTCGTTTGCTATTTTATTCATACAGAAAAATATTTTGGATCAAATAAGTTTACTCACACTCTTAAACTCCGCTAACTCGTTGAGCAAGCTGTCCATTGTTGCTTTTTCATCGTTGATTGCCATGGCAACAATCGCGCCTTCAACAATCGCAGCATCGGCGATTTTAATTTTGGTTTTGTCATAAGGCATCTCCAGAAACTCGATCGCCATTTCACTGTTTAAAATTGAGCTGCCGATATCAGCAAAGATTAAGACGCCATCATCAGTGTAAGCCTGCTGGAGAGCCTCTTTAATCCGCATTGGATCAGACCCCAAATGTCCGCCTTCAGTGCCGCTGCCGTTAAGCAGCGGAAAATCGTACTGTTTTACTTCACGACATAATTCGATGACTTCATGCGCCAATTTTTCACTGTGCGAAACGATAACAATGCCTAGCATATTTTCTCCTTAGTCGTCTGTTCTGCCAATGCCTCACTGATCGCTTTGATCATCAGGTAAGATGAGGCAGCACCCGGATCAAGATGGCCAAGGCTTCTTTCGCCCAAATAACTGGCTCTGCCTTTGGTGGCAATGATATCACGCGTAGCATTCAATCCGTTCAGTGCGCTTTGTTCAGCCGCCGCAAACCCTTGGCTAAGGGAGCCAGCTTGAGAAATTTCAGCCAGAAACGCTTGATAAGCCGGAATTTGGCTGTCCAACATCGTCTTTTCACCCAATACTGCTTTACCACGCAATTGAATACCGTCAATCATCTGTTGCCAAGTATCGGCAATCACCTGCGCATCGAGTGTCGTGTGGGTTTTCAATACCGCACTTCCCTTGATTAAAGCACTGGCATACAATGCACCCGATGCGCCGCCGACATTTGACATCAGCAACATCGCCATCTTGCTCAACACCTCTGCCGCAGACAAATTTGTCATATTCGGCAATTCAGCAGCGATTTTTTCGAAACCTCTGGCTAAATTAACCCCATGATCGCCATCACCAATTTCCCGATCCAACTCGGTCAAATAGTCTTTGTTGTCGTTAATCACTTGGCAAATTGATTTGATAATCTCTAATCGTTCCATCTGTTATTCTCTAATCTTGTGTTGATTAACCACGTTTAAAAGCAACTGTGTCGGCTTTAGCCTGCAACATTTGTTTCATTTCTGAATCCAATTTGCTCAAGGTGATCGAGAAACCGCCCATATCCAAAGAGGTCATATAATTGCCGACCAGAGTATCCACCACCCGAATATTTTTGCTTTGCAACACATCGGCAACTCGATTGTTGATAATAAACAGCTCAATTAATGTGGTTTCACCCAAACCGTTAACCAACACAGCCACCTCGTCCTCTGCACTTAAGTTTGATTCCGCCAGTAATTTTTCCAATAAATGATCGACATGTTGATCCGCACTTTGAATTTTTTCCCGATGCGTGCCCGGTTCGCCGTGAATCCCCAAACCGATTTCCACTTCGTCATCCGCCAATTCAAAGCTCAACTTACCAGTGGTTGGAACTAAGCAAGGTTTCAACGCCATACCGATGCTTTTGGTGTTGGCAATCACTTTATTGCCAAACTGTTCCAACGCTTCCAGCGAATAGCCGCTTTCCGCCGCCGCACCGACCATTTTGTGCACCCACACCGTGCCGGCAATGCCACGTCTGCCAACGGTATATGTACTGTTTTCCACCGCAATGTCGTCATCAACAATAATTTTGCTGACCGTAATGCCTTCCATTGCTGCCATTTCTGCCGCCATTTCAAAATTCATCACGTCGCCGCTGTAATTTTTGATGACTAACAACACGCCTTTACCACTATCGACTGCTTTGATCGCCTCATACACTTTATCGGCACTCGGTGAGGTAAACACCTCGCCCGCTACTGCGGCGTCCAACATACCATAGCCGACAAAACCGGCATGCGCCGGCTCATGTCCACTGCCACCGCCACTAACCAAGCCGACTTTCTGTTGTTTTTTTTGTTTGCGAACGATAATCGGCAAATCCGCCACTTGTTGCAACATATTTGGGTAAGCCTTCAGCATCCCCAGCAGCATTTCACTCACGATATTTTCAGCCTGATTGATCATTTTTTTCATAATTTATGCTCCTTCCTAGGATTAACGTCGGTTGATCGTTGTTCATCAAATTTCAGTGTTCAAAATCAATGCTGTTGTAATCGCTTTTTTGTTTTAAATCAATCATTTTATTTTCGAAAATAAACATAGATCAAATTTTAAATAACAATAGGACATCAATCTAATTTTCAAGATGAGATAAAAGGTTAAAAAGAAGTTATATTGAATAATTATGCCAGTATCTAGTTATTTCATTTTTTGATACAAGTCACAAAAATTTGAATGTCAAAGTAAATCCTATTGCTAAAAAAACAAAAATCTATATCTTTTTCAATCCTTAATAATAATGATTTTCAATAATGTTTATAGGTTGAAAGGATAAGAAAATGGATAATTCCACTACAGTTACACTGTTTCTATTTTGTGCTTTAGCTAGCGCCTCTCTCTCTCAAGCCAATTCCTCTGAAATACTCGATACTATTCATGTTACTGCTAATAAGGAACAAAAGGACGAGCAGGGTAAAGATGATGTTTATTACCGCAATATTACCAATATGTATGCTGATAAGGAAACTGTAGAGCGTTATAAAGGTGCATCGCCGGCAGATTTATTACAGGAATTTAATAGAGCAGGCAATTACGACTTGGCGTGGATACAATGGCGCGAATAACCGCAACTATTTAGATCCGAATTTAATCAGCAATATTACGGTTGAAAAAGGCCCGGATATCGCCTCCGGCAATGCATCCGGTATCGGTGGTTCAGTCAAAATGCGCACCCTTGATGCCGATGATATTGTTCGTGAAGGGCAAAAAGTCGGTGTGGAGCTGAAATTGGAAACCGCAAATAATTCGGTGAAAGAGCGGGTTCCGGATTTTAAATGGGGGCAAGATTATCGTGAAGCCGGTGATGGTACACCGGGAGATTTTTCTGCAACCACGTTGGTTAAACCCAAATCAAAAGGGCAATTTTTCAAAGATAATGCAATGCGTTTGGCGGTAGGGGTCAAAGAGGAGAAATTTGATCTATTGGCGGCATACAGCTACCGCAGCAAAGGCAACTATTTAGCCGGTAAAGGCGGTGCACATAAGTATGAGGGCGAAGTCGATCTGAAAGACGGTGGGCGTACACTAAAACAAATGGAGCCAAATTTGCCTTTTGCCGCCTCAATTTACCGTCCAGGTAGTGAAATTCCCAATACCTCCAGCGTGATGGCGTCTTATTTATTAAAGGGGACAGTGCACTTTACTCCGAAGCAAAATTTAAAATTGGGTTATCGCGACACTAAAATCACCTACGGTGAAATTATGCCTTCTCGTTTGGATTTCAAAGCGTTTCACGGGTTTGTGCCACAATGGCCGTTGGCAACCGTAAAGCAAAGAGCGTTTAATGCGGATTATGCCTACAATCCGCAAGACAACCGTTGGGTCAATCTCAAAGCCGGTGTGTGGTACACCCAGACTGAAAGTGGCACCAATACCTCCGGCGGCAATCCGCGTGAAATGGAAAGTCGTGATGTAGAGTGGACGCAGGCAACCAGTGGTTGTGTGCGGGTTAATCCTAATCCCACTACACCGCATGATTATTTTTTAATTGATCACGCTTGTTTAGCCGCCAAAGGGGGGCGTTGGATTGCGGCAAATCCGAATACCAACGGCAAATACAGTTATGTCAATGCGGCACAAGTGAATGCTTATAACACCCGACGCGGTTTCAATTTAAGTAACACGATGAATTTAACCGAACAGTTGGATCTCACGTTGTCCGGCGCATTTCAGAAAGAGCGTTTGACCAGCAACCATTTTAAATCAACCCCAAATCCCAACAGCACATGGGAATCGCCGCCACGCATGGGGCGTCGTCAAGAATGAGATATTGCCTTTAATTTCAACTACCGCCCGACCAATTGGCTAATTCTCACTGCTGGCGCTCGTTACAACGAATATTGGTCGTTTGATGATTATTTAAATAAATTGCTTGCAAGTGGAGATTTGTATAAAGGTTATCAAATAGGAGGCACTTATCGTGAGCCGAGAGCTGCGGCAGGCCACTCAATTGCTTACGAGCGTGTTTTATCGCAGAAGGAATGGGATACCCGAAGTGCACTTGTTCGTGATTATGATCAATCCTATGTAAAGGAAGATGTAGAAAATGAAGTGATTAAAGCAAAAGAAGCAGAATTATGGGAAAAAGTTCTAGATCCTAATTTATCTGATGATGAAGTTGATGAAATCAGCGAGCAAATTTGGGCATTAGATAAGCAAAAATCTGGAGGATATGGAGAATTGCGCAAAGAGATTCGTACAAAACTGACTGATATGGGGTGCAGCAATAATTGTAAGTTTGGTATGGAAGACAAAGTACAAACATTTAAGCTGCCTTTTCACAGTGATGGGCGTCCACGCGCTGCCGATAATCCATTTGTGAATGGTACATTGAAAAACGAAACCGTAATCAATCCGCTAACCGGCAAAAGTGAAGCCAAATATCAGCAAGTCGGTAGTGGTGGAGAGTATTACACGACATTGAAAAAATCAGAGCAATTGACCGAAGTGAAAAAACGTCGCGGTAAAGCCTTCTCACCGGCATTTTCTGCCACGGCATTTATCAACGATCAAAATCGGGTTTATCTGCGTTATACCGAATATGCCCGTATGCCGAGTATTTTTGAAGATACCATCGGTTTTTCTTCCGGTAGCGACACCTCAGCGCGTTTTAAAGATAACTATCTGAAACCGGAAAAAGCGAAAAATATTGAAGTGGGTTATGTATATGATGCTTCGGCTCTTTTCAGTCGACCGAGTAAAGCAGATTTGAAACTGAGTTATTTCCGCAATGTGACCAAAAATGTGATCGACCGTAGTACTGATTTCCGCTTTTATCAACTGGATAAACGGGTTTTAGAGGGGATTGAATTGCAGGCACGTTACGACAACGGCAGCTTTTTTGGCGACTTAGGCGTGGTGTATAACCTAAAAAATCAAGTGTGTGATGTCAATGCCGCGATGGAAATGGATCCGGTTGAGCTGCGTGTGCCCTCTTGTATGACCGGTGGTTTTGCCTGGGGCTATTTGCGTACTCAGTTACAACCAAAATATTCGATCAGCAGCAATTTGGGGGCACGCTTCTTCGATCGTAAGCTGGAAGTGGGAACACGCTGGCTCTATCACAGCAAAGCCAAAAACCGTGATGAAGACAGATTATGGGAGAAAGGAGTGCTGAATGAGGGGGTTTGGAATCGTCCGATGTCTTGGCAGCCGGTGCTGACACTGGACGCTTATATTAAATATGCCGTGAATAAAAACCTGATCCTTGAATTGACCGGCACTAATTTAACCAACCGTTACTATTTAGATCCGATGACCCGTTCGATGATCCCCGCACCGGGCAGAACCGTTAAATTGGGTTTAACAGCAAAATTTTAGGAAAATGGCGTAAATAAGCCCTGTTCCTAAATAAGAAAGGCAATAAAACCGCGACCGTTAATCAGGTTTTACTGCCTTGAATAGCCACATTATTTAAGTGTGATTTTGAAGCGTGAGATTATCCCACAAAAATAATGCGCCAACCGATAAAGGTAAGGTGTTCACGTTACCTGAGAAAGGAGCGGCGGAGCATAATGGTTGGTTTCATACAGATGAGGAAGGATTACCTGGTGTTGATATTAAAGGTGTAAGTACAAAAGTAAGTAGTTTCAAATCATTAACGGGTGTAACCAAACGTACAGAGTTTTTAGGTGTATTTGGTGGTATTGATGATAATGATATGGTTGTGCTGAAAATGAATAATATGCCAAGTTGGGTGTCTAGTTTCCATAACAAACTGGGCAATTTTGCTTTTAAAAAAGTTGGGGCAGAAGAGCTGTATTACGGGGAATGGCTAGTGCGCGACGGTGATATTAATCAAGATCGGATAGTTTACTATGCCGGTAATAACAAAACGGCGAATATGCCGACGGGTGGAAAAGCAACTTACAGTGTGAGTGGTATTAATAAAAATACTGAATTGAATCAACCGTTGCTAGCTGGGTCTCTAAATGCTGACTTTAATGCAAATACGCTGAAAGGCAATATGCGTAAGAGTGGTTTGTTAATTTCTATTGATGCAGGCATTAATAATGCTGAGGCTAGCTTCAAAGGTAATGCAAAAGCCAATGGCATTAACGGTCAAACCGAAGGTAACTTCTTCGGCAATAATGCCGCGGCGTTAGCCGGTGTTGCCAAATTTGACGGTAATAACCAGTTTGACACCGCATTTGGCGGTACAAAACAATAAAACCAACAGGGGGGAGTGATCCCCTTTTCTGCATTTTTGGTGTTTTTTTATGGTGATCTGATG
Source organism: Testudinibacter aquarius (assembly GCF_004342725.1). GTDB lineage: Bacteria > Pseudomonadota > Gammaproteobacteria > Enterobacterales > Pasteurellaceae > Chelonobacter > Chelonobacter aquarius. The sequence continues at coordinate 126,054 of NZ_SMCP01000004.1, forward strand.
ATAAAAAATGCTCGTACGCTTTCTTTTATGGTTGTTGCTTGTTTCTCGGTTCAGAGCATTTATGCCAACCTGCAGGACGATCAAGCCGTGCGCCTGTGGCAACAGCACGAACAGCAATTGAATCGACCTAATCCTGCTGGACAGTCGTCGCTAACTGATGAAATCACCTTAGACGGGCAATCATTCGAGGTGGATAATAATGCGGAAGCCGTCGGGCAAGCGCTGTATATCACGCTTAATCAAAATTTATGGCAGTATATTGCCCCTTTTTTAAGTCGATATAAAACCTTTCCTACCGCCAAAAAAGAGTTAATTTGGTTTGCCGAAGGCGCTTTAGCAAGAGAAGAAAAACAGTTGTATCAAGCCGAACATTACTACCGTTTGCTATTGAATGCACAACCTGATTTTGTGCGCGGGCAGCTTGATTTGGCACGAATTTTATTTGAAAACCATAAAAACCGCGAAGCAACCGCACTTTTCACCCAATTGCGTCAAGCCGAGTTGCCTCCAGTCATTGAACAGACACTGCAACAATATCAATATAGCGTGAAACAACGTGATGAATGGCAGGGTTCATTAAGTGTCGGCTATCAATATAGTGCCAATATCAACCAATCATCACGAAAAAACAGTTGTTTATTGATGAATAATCATCGTTGTTTTGTTGAACGAACTGCGCCGACGGCATTGAATGCAAAGGGTTGGCGTTATGATTTGGCGCTGCAAAAACATACTTCCGTATCGGGCAATCATGGCATTCAGTTTAGCCTCAACAGTTACGGACAATTTTATCCGCACCAACACCAATATAGCGAAAATACATTGCGGGTTTATGGGGGCTATCATTTTCAAAATGCCAAAACCGCACTTACCCTTGCGCCGCTTGTGGAATATCAAACGTCGGCAAACCATAAATATCAGCATGGGATCGGACTGCTGGCGGCGTGGTCGCAAGAACTATCAGCACGGTATTTTTTCAATCTTCAGCTGGAGCAAAAATATCAGCGTTATGCCACTGTCCGTTCGGGATTGGACAAAGTGCGGTTAAATTCGGCTTACGCCACGTTATATTACACTCTTTCCGAGCGCAGCACGCTGTTTGCCGGTGCAGACTGGACTTATCGCAACGCTGCAGATGATGTGAATCGTTATTATCTTCGTGGCATTCGAGCAGGGATTAATCATCAATTCCGCTTTGGCTTGAACACCACGCTAATCGGTTTATGGCGCACCACTGGCTATCAGGGCTATTCCGCGGCATTAGAGGCCAAACGTCGAGATCGGCAACAAATCTATATGGCGATTTTTAAAGTGCCGAAGTGGGAATATCATGGGATCACGCCAAACCTCACTTTAAAACACACACGCAATCGCAGCAATGTAGACTGGTTATATTCCTATAAACAAAATGAAATTCAATTTAACTTGGAATTTCGCTTTTAATGTTAAGAAAAATTATATAGAGAAAAATAAAGAGTCGTTTGATATTTCATTATTTTTTGCACAGCAAAGCTTGATTTTGACCACCAAAGGGCGGTTTTGGGCAAGCCAATTATTAGGTGCATTACAAACTTTTATTAAATCGAGGTCATAACATGGATTTATTAACACTAAAACAAAAATTGGGCGAAGAACAACCAATGGTACTGGAAGATTTTGCCTCACAACACAAAGTTACTTTAGAACAAATTTTACAAACATTGGGTTGCCCGATGATTTCCGGGTCATTATTTGATCGTATTTGGCATGAAATTACTGAATGGAGCAACGTTACCCTAATCGTTCATACTACCGATGGTATTTGGGAATGGGGCGGAAAATTACCGACAGGCACTTATCGTCATGGCTTTTTTAATTTACGTTCAAAAGAAGGGCTTTCAGGGCATATCCGTTTTGAAAACTGTGCCAAAATCGCATTTTTAAAACGGCAATTTATGGGGGCGGAGACGGCGAGCGTCATTTTTTTAAACCATCAAGGACAGGCAATGTGCAAAATTTTTGTCGGACGTGATTCGCACCGTCAACTGTTAAACGAGCAATTACAGCATTTCGAGCAAATGCAACACTATACCACTGTTGAGGGGAAATAAAATATGGACGATCGCCAACAACGCCTGCAAAATCGCTTAGGGCCTGAAATTCAGGAATTGAAACAACGCTGCCGCACACTTATGTTGGCAACCGTTGATGAAGAGGGGAAACCGAATGTGAGTTATGCGCCTTTTGTCAGCAATGAAAAAGGATATTATGTTTTTATTTCCGATATTGCACGCCATGCACGCAATTTAAAAAGCAATAACCAAGTTTCGTTAATGCTGATTGAAGATGAAGCCGATAGTCGACAAATCTTTGCTCGCCGCCGCCTCTCGTTTGATGCTAAATCGGAAATCATTTCGTACGATAGCGCAGAATGGCATCATGGCACGGCAGCGCTATTAGAACGCCACGGAAAAATTGTTGAAAATTTAACTGAAATGAAGGACTTCACTCTGTTTAATTTAATTCCGCAACAAGGATTATTTGTAAAAGGCTTCGGACAGGCGTTTCGAGTTAGTGCTGATGATCTAGTTGGTGCAATTCATTTGCAACAAGGACACCTAACAGAAAATCAAGGAGCCATTCAATCTTAAATCACTCAAATGTTTGAATAGCTAATTACTATAAATTTTTCATCAAGTCAGAGTTTTTTAATACCCTGATCTTTCATCGCTAAAGCTCTTTGACTCCATACCCATAGTGTCTGGTTATTATAGCTAGACGCTATCTAGCTATAATAAAAAAGCGATTACCCTGAGATAATCGCTTTCAAACGTTGTATTTCGTCTCTGTTTTTTATTTGGTTAAGTCATCAAAAAACTTCTTCACGCCATCCAGAAAACTAGAGGATTTCGGGCGGTTTTTGCCGCTGCCTTCTAAACTTTCTTCCAATTGTTTCAATAAGTTCCTCTGCTCTTCGTTCAGTTTCACCGGCGTTTCAATAATCACTTTACAAATTAAATCACCGGCATAATGACTGCGGGTTGACGTCACACCTTTGCCGCGCATTCTGAACAGTTTACCGGTTTGGGTCTCCGCCGGAATTTTCAGATTGACCCGTCCGTCCAACGTCGGCACTTCAATCTCTCCGCCCAACGCCGCCATAGTGAAACTAATCGGCACTTCGCAATACAGATTATTGCCGTCACGTTCGAAGATATGGTGATCTTTAACGTGAATAACCACATATAAATCCCCTGCCGGTGCACCATTCTCCCCAGCCGCGCCTTCACCGCTCAACCGCAGTTGGTTGCCGGTATCAACACCGGCCGGAATTTTAACCGACAGATTTTTGGTTTTATGTACACGCCCGTCACCATGGCATTTCGTACAAGGTTTCTCAATTTTTTTACCACTGCCGTGGCAGGTCGGACAGACTTGTTCGGTGACAAAAAAGCCTTGTTGACGGCGTACTCGCCCCGCACCTTTACAGGTCGGGCAGGTTTCCACTTTCGAATCCGCTTGCGCTCCGCTGCCATGACAGCTGTCACACTCAACTAAGGTATTGATCTTAATATCTTTGGTCGTACCTTTAACCGCTTCTTCTAAAGTGATTTCCAAGTCGTAACGCAGATCATCGCCACGCACTACTCGCTGACGACCACGTCCACCGCCGCCAAAAATATCACCGAACATGTCACCGAAAATATCGCCAAAATCTGCACCGCCGAAGCCGCCTGCACCACCACCAAAGCCACCTTGCTCAAAGGCAGCATGACCATATTGATCATAGGCGGCACGTTTTTGTTGGTCAGTTAAAATTTCATAGGCTTGTTTGACTTCTTTAAATTTGCTTTCCGCGTCTTTATTGTCCGGGTTGCGATCCGGATGATATTTCATCGCCAGACGCTTATACGCCTTTTTGATCTCTTTTTCATCGGCACTGCGGGCAACGCCTAATATTTCATAATAATCACGCTTTGACATAGTCTTTCCGTTTGCTTCTCTTGAGTTGTTTTTATATGTGCAAAAGGGCGAAGATTACTCATCGCCCTGCTTGGTGCTAAAGAAAGTGGATTTGACCTTCTTTAATCGCCATCGACTTACTTGTCTTTCACTTCTTCAAATTCGGCATCAACTACGTCATCACCGCCTTTGCCTTGTTCGGTTTGACCTTGCGCCTGTTGTTGACCGGCTTGGGCTTGTTGCTGTGCTGCAGCAATCAGTTTTTCCGACGCCTGAATCAAGGCTTGAGTTTTGGCTTCAATCACATCTTTGTTTTCGCCTTTGGCTGCGGTTTCCAACTCGCTGACCGCACTTTCGATTGCGGCTTTGTCATCGGCTGACAGGGCATCACCGGCTTCGGTCAACTGTTTACGGGTTGAGTGCACCAGATGATCCGCTTGGTTACGCACTTGCACTAACTCTTCAAATTTGCGATCCGAATCCGCATTGGCTTCCGCATCGCGCACCATTTGTTGAATTTCATCATCACTCAAGCCTGAAGAAGCTTTGATGGTGATTTTTTGCTCTTTACCCGTGCCTTTATCTTTGGCAGAAACGTGCAAGATTCCGTCGGCATCAATATCGAAAGTCACTTCGATTTGCGGCATACCGCGCGGTGCAGCTTGGATTCCTTCCAAGTTGAACTGACCTAAAGATTTATTGTCAGCGGCACGTTTACGCTCCCCTTGCAACACATGAATGGTAACCGCACTTTGGTTATCTTCCGCCGTGGAGAACACTTGACTGTGTTTGGTCGGGATTGTAGTGTTTTTCTCGATCAGTTTGGTCATCACGCTGCCCATGGTTTCGATACCCAATGACAACGGGGTTACGTCAAGCAACAACACGTCTTTCACATCACCGGCCAACACGCCACCCTGCACCGCCGCACCGATCGCAACCGCTTCGTCCGGGTTGACGTCTTTGCGTGGCTCTTTGCCAAAGAATTCAGCCACTTTTTGCTGTACCATTGGCATACGGGTTTGTCCGCCCACCAAAATCACTTCATCAATTTCAGATACGCTCAAGTCAGCATCTTTCAGCGCAGTACGCACCGGCTCCAGTGAACGTTGTACCAAGTCTTCTACCAAAGATTCCAGTTTGGCACGGGTCAATTTGATGTTCAGGTGTTTTGGACCCGTCGCATCTGCGGTGATATACGGCAGATTCACATCGGTTTGTTGCGCAGAAGAAAGTTCGATTTTGGCTTTTTCTGCCGCTTCTTTCAGACGCTGCATCGCTAACGGATCGTTACGCAGATCGATACCTTGATCTTTTTTGAACTCGTCCACCAAATAGTTGATCACACGGTTGTCAAAATCTTCGCCGCCCAGATGAGTATCGCCGTTGGTTGCCAACACTTCAAACGTTTTTTCGCCTTCAACGTCATCAATTTCAATGATCGAAAGGTCGAACGTACCACCGCCCAAGTCGTAAACAGCGATAGTGTGGTTGCCTTTATCTTTGTCCAAGCCGTATGCTAACGCTGCCGCTGTCGGTTCGTTGATGATACGTTTCACTTCCAAGCCGGCAATACGCCCGGCGTCTTTAGTCGCTTGACGTTGCGCATCGTTGAAATACGCCGGCACGGTGATGACCGCTTCAGTGACTTTCTCGCCTAAGAAATCTTCGGCGGTTTTTTTCATTTTTTTCAATACTTCGGCAGAAATTTGCGGTGGTGCCATTTTCTCGTCTTTCACTGATACCCACGCATCGCCATTATCCGCTTTCACAATGTCAAACGGCATAATATTAACGTCACGCTGCACTTCTTCGTCAGTGAAACGACGCCCAATCAAGCGTTTGATTGCAAACACAGTATTTTTCGGGTTAGTTACCGCTTGACGTTTTGCCGGTTGTCCAACCAAAGTTTCGCCATCTTGTGTATAAGCAATAATCGACGGCGTGGTGCGGTCGCCTTCTGCATTTTCAATCACACGCGGTTTGTCGCCGTCCATCACCGCTACACATGAGTTTGTTGTACCCAAGTCAATACCAATAATTTTTCCCATTTGATTTCTCCTGTTAAATCTGAAATTTGTTCTCTGTAAAGCATGCGAATTGCTTCGATGCTTTTAAGATGCGGACTAAAAATTGAATTTCAACTGCTACCGTTAAATTTGTTGTAACCGTCAAAAAACAACGTTGATCCTGACTTGCAGCAATAAATAGGGGTGAAAACACAAAGTTCAAGAGCAAAAATCATTTTTTTGCGAAAAAATCCCAAAAACAGTACAACCGTATTCAAACTGCTGCTGGTATATTTTTCAGCGAATGGCTATACTCTGTTTACCGTTTAATTAGATTGACATTTATTAGCATTTAATAAAAAGGAATTATTATGAAAAAATCATCTCTGGCGCTTGGCGCCATCGCAGTTTTGGTGGCGGCATGGGCTGGCGGCACTTGGTATTCCGGTAAAGCACTGGAACAAAAATATCCAGAATATATCGCATTAGCCAATGAACGCGTTACCAGTGGCTATAATAATGTCGCTCACGGCAATTACCACCTTGAAATTAAAAATACCAAACTAGAGCGCGGCTTTTTCTCGACTCAGATTGAAGATCAAGTGATCATTACTGATTTAAAAGATAATTCTCAGCTGATACTGCCGTTCAAAAGCACTGCTGAGCACGGACCATTACCGCTGTCACGCTTAACCAGTCTGAAACTGATGCCGGTTTTAGCTGATGCGCATTCCGAAATGACCGAAGATCCGTCGATCAGCGAAGTGTTTAAAGCCAGTAAAGGCGTTGCACCTTACAGCGGTGATTTCAGTATCAGCTATAGCGGGCAAATCAAGCAAAATTCAACCATTGCTGCTTTTGATTACAGCAACGAGCAATTTAGCATCAACAGCACGCCAATTTATATTGAAAGCGATACGAATCAAGAAGGAGTCGGCTTGCTGAAAATGCGTTTGGAAAAATGGGTTTCCACTTTACAGGTTGATGAATTTAATGAGCGTTATCAACCCATCACCGTCAACCGCACTTTGACCTTCAATAATGTCACATTGAATTCCGATCTCAGCCCGACTGACTTCAAATATGTTCCAAGCGGAAAGCAGCGTTTTGATATTGGGTTAATCAGCATTGCTGATGCAGCTGCAACCGATTACGCAGCAGAAAATATCGAGCTGAAAAATGTTCGTTTCGATTATGACACCAATGTCAACGCTCAATTTGCCGACTACCGCTTAAATAACAGCATCGAAGCCTTAAGCATAAACGGCGAAAATTTCGGGCAAATTGATTTTAACCTGAATTTAGGTCATCTGGCTGCCGCCGAGCTAAATCAAGTCGTTGAAGCCTTTACCAACCCTGATCTGGAACAACAGCAGGCGCAATTGAACGAGGCAGGATTAAAACTGCTGCAACAGCAACCAACATTGGCAATTCAACCGCTTAGATTGAAAAACAGTGCGGGCGAAAACCAACTAACCTTTGATCTGGTTTTCTCCAAAGCCGATCAACAAGCTGCACTAATGCAAGGCAAAATTCTTTCGCTGTTCGATAAATTGGAAATGAACGCCAACGTCAATCGCCAATCTGCACAAATGTTGATGACCAGCTCGGCAAAATTAGACGGCATAGAAAACCCTGAACAGTATGCCGAATCTGAATTAAATCAGTCGCTTGAAGAAGCTGTACAGCAAAAAATGTTGGTCAGCAACGATAACGGCGCAAACTATCAGTCCAAACTGATTTTGGAAAACGGCGAACTGAAACTGAACGGCGAAGTGATTCCGGAAGAAAGTATCGCACAAACGCTGCTGTTTATGTTTATGGGTGGATTTTAATACCTTATCCAACCCCGGTTAAATTCATTTAACCATTTTAGGCAGTGCGGTTGATTCTGATCAACCGCACTTTTGCCCAAGCTGTGTTAAACTCAGGCAATTCCCCTAGCTAAACGAATATTATGAAACTCAGCAAATTCACCGATTATAACCTTCGTGTTCTGATTTATCTGGCACTACACAGCGATCGTCTCTGCACCATTCAAGAAATTGCCGCAGCTTACCAAATTTCAGAAAATCATTTGATGAAAGTGATTCACCATTTGGCAAAACAAAAAACCATTCTGTCACGCCGTGGCAAAGGCGGCGGTATTCAACTTGCCCATTCTCCTAATCAAATCAATCTGGCGGATGTGATCCGTAAGGCAGAAGGCGATGACGGTACGCTGGTGAAATGCCACAGTGAAACCGGCGACAGCACATGCTGCATTGCCCCAATTTGTAAACTGCCGACTATTTTTGATCAAGCGGTCACCGCCTTTTATGAACAGCTGGCTCGTTATAGCTTGGCGGATGTGCTGCAACGGCCTGAATTGTTGGCACAGCATTTTATTCCTGTCAGTTCCCATTTTGTCAATTAACCGATTTTGTGATCTTCAATACACTCAATAAGGAACGTCTATGGCATTCGAGATTAAAAACTACCGGATTGATCGTAAAAACAGTTTCAAGATCGATAACTTTTCAACTAACGGCAAAAAAGATATTGCTGAAAATAAAGACGAACGCAATACCATTTTGCGTGAACTGGCGCCTGAATTGGATCATTTGCAAGATTTGCTGTATGCCGAACATCAACGCAAAGTGTTAATCGTGTTGCAAGGCATGGATACTTCCGGCAAAGACGGGACGATTCGAGCGGTATTCCAAAGTGTTGATCCGCTGGCGGTACGCACTGCTTACTTCAAAGCCCCGACTGAAAATGAGCTGGATCGTGACTATTTGTGGCGGGTGCACAATGTCGTGCCGCGGCGCGGTGAAATCGTGATTTTCAACCGTAGCCATTATGAAGATGTGCTGGTTACCAAAGTCAAAGGCTGGATTGATGATGACGAAGAACAGCGCCGCTTACGCCAGATTAACGAGTTTGAACGGTTGCTGAGCGAAACCGGCACTGTGATTGTCAAATTTTTCCTGCATATTTCCAAAGATGAGCAAAAAGAGCGGTTGCAAGAGCGGTTGGATAATCCGGATAAAAACTGGAAATTCAATTTAGGCGATCTGGACGATCGCAAATTATGGGGTGACTTTCAAAAGCAATACGAGAAAGTGATTAACGCCACCTCCACCGATTATGCCCCCTGGTATGTGATTCCTGCCGACTCGAAATCCGGACGAAATGTGATCATCATGCAAATTCTGCTCGACACCTTGCGTGCGATGCAGATGCAATATCCAAAAGTCGATACCAGCAACTGGCCGAAAACCATTGATTAACCCTTTTCTTTGCCAACGGTTTTGGATAAGATAAAGCGCTCTCATCGGGGTGCATTATCTTATCTTTTTTTTATGTGTAAGATAACGCTGAGAAATACCCGCTGAACCTGATCTGATTAGTAGCAGCGAAGGGATTTGAGATTGCGTTTCCACACTGGTCACCGCACTTGAATTCTTTTCTTATAGTTTTATAAAAAAGGATTTCTATCATGTTTTCATTAGCACAAAAATTGTTAAACCGTAGCATTATCTCCGCCACCCTTTTATTGAGCGCCAGTGCAGCAATCAGCGCTGAAAAACCAACCTTAACTGTCTATAGTTACGACTCTTTCACCTCCGATTGGGGCCCCGGTCCGAAACTCAAACAAGCATTTGAGCAGCAATGCCAATGTACATTGACTTTCGTGCCGTTTGAAGACGGGGTGACCATGCTCAACCGCCTCTATTTGGAAAAAGGTGGCAAAGCCGATGTGTTGGTCGGTTTAGACAATAATCAACTTGCCAATGCTCGCCAATCCGGTTTATTTGCAGAAAACAACGTCGATTTAAGTCAACTGGCACTGCCAATCGAATGGCAAGACCGCACTTTTATGCCATATGACTACGGGCAATATGCCTTTATCTACGATCAACAAAAATTGAAAAATCCGCCGACAAGCCTGAAAGCCTTAGTCGAACGCCAAGATCTGAAGGTGATTTATCAAGATCCGCGCACCAGCACCGTCGGAAGAGGGTTATTAGCGTGGGTCAACACAGTTTATCCGCAGGATCAGGCCGAAAATGCGTGGAAAACCTTGGCGAAACATACCGTTACCGTCGGCAAAGGCTGGTCTGAAACCTACGGTGCATTCTTAAAAGGTGAGTCCGACATGGTATTAAGTTACAACACCTCACCGCTGTACCATCAAATTCATGAACAAAAAGACAATTACGCTGCTGCCGAATTTGAGGAAGGTCACATTGTGCAAATCGAACTTGCCGCCAAGTTGAAAAAAAGTCAGCAGCCCGAATTAGCTGACCAGTTTTTAGCGTTTTTACTCAGCTCCGAAGCACAAAAAACCATTGCGCTGCACAACATTATGCTGCCGGTAATCAAAACCGAAGTCGAACCACGCTTTGATCAATTTACACCGTTCAAAACCTTAGCGATTCCGTTCCCGAGCAGCGACGATAGCAAAGCACAAATTCAAGTTTGGCAGCAGGCACTAAGCCAATAAATCTAACTTGAAATGAACAAAGTGCGGTCTAAATTCAGCGTTTACTGCCAAAAACAGAGCTTGCTCGGCTTGGCGGTCATCGCTTTTTTGCTGGCAATCAGTGGCAACAGTTTGTGGCAACTATGGCGGCAAAGTCAGGATTCCTCTTGGTCTTTGCTGTTTGCTGATCGCTACTTCTGGCATATTCTGCGCTTCAGCTTGCTGCAAGCCACGCTCTCGGCACTGCTGTCGGTATTTATCGGACTGCTCACTGCTCACGCCCTGTTTTACCGCACTTTCTGGGCAAAAAAATGGCTGCTGAAAATTTTTTCACTGACGTTTGTCTTGCCGGTGCTGGTGGCGGTTTTTGGTCTCATCGGTATCTATGGCCTGTCCGGTTGGTTGAACACCGGGCTCGGCTGGCTACATATCGACTGGCAGCCGAAATTCTACGGTTTAAACGGTATTTTGATCGCACATCTGTTTTTCAATCTGCCACTGGCAAGTAAGATTTTTTTGCAGGCGCTACACAGTATTCCGCAGCAGCAGCGACAACTGGCAGCACAATTGAACATTCGCAACGGCCATTTTTTGCGTTTAATCGAGTGGCCTTATCTGCGCCAGCAATTGTTGCCGGTGTTTGCACTGATTTTCATGCTGTGTTTCACCAGCTTTGCCATTGTGTTGACATTGGGTGGCGGTCCGAAATACACCACGCTGGAAGTGGCAATTTACCAAGCGGTGACGTTTGATTTTGATCTGGGCAAAGCAGCGATGCTGGCGTTGGTGCAATTCATGTTGTGTTTTGTGCTGTTTCAAACCAGCAGCTATTTTAGCCGGCATACCCCGACACCGCTCAGCACCCAACACCGCTGGCGACAGCCACTGAACCGCACTTTTGTCTCTGTCCATTGGATTACGTTGGTTAGCGTTGCGCTGTTTATCGCCCTGCCGCTGCTGAATATTGTCTACAGTGGTTTAACCTCCTCGGCACTATCGAAAATCTGGCAAAGTCCACAGCTATGGCAAGCGCTCGGCTATTCGCTGACCCTTGCGCCGTTTGCGGCTTTGCTGGCGCTGTTGTTGAGCATTGCGCTGCTGATCGGGGCACGCCGTTTGCGCTGGCACTATCAACTTAAAACCGCCAACATGATGATCAATATCGGCATGATGATTCTTGCGATTCCAACCTTAGTCTTGGCAATCGGGCTGTTTTTGCTGCTGCAACAACTGGATTTTGCGGTGTGGCACTTGTTTCTAATCGTTGCTTTGTGCAACGCCTTAATTGCCATGCCGTTTGTACTTCGCATTCTGGCGACCCCACTTAACAACAATATGCGCCACTATGAAAATTTGTGCCAGTCACTCGGCATTCGTGGATGGACACGTTGGCACTTAATCGAATGGCACAGCTTGCAGAATCCGCTGCGCAGCGCTTATGCTTATGCAGTAGCGCTATCGTTGGGGGATTTCAGCGCTATTGCCCTGTTTGGCAACCAAGATTTCAGCTCGCTGCCACGCCTGCTGTATCAACAACTGGGGCACTACCGCAGCCAAGAAGCGGCAGTGACTGCCTTGATTTTACTGCTGCTGTGCGGCTTAATTTTCCTTGTGATCGAGAAAAGCGATGATCAATCTGAGACAACTAGAATTTAATTATAAACAGATGCCGATGCAGTTTGATCTGCAAATTCGAACCGGTGAAAAAGTTGCGCTGATTGGCGCTAGCGGTGCCGGAAAAAGCACTCTACTAAATCTGATTGCCGGTTTTGAACAACCGGATAGCGGACAAATTTGGCTGAATGGCGAAAATCACAGCCACAGCCAACCGCACTTGCGTCCGGTTTCGATACTGTTTCAAGAGAACAATCTGTTTAATCATCTCAGTGTAGAGCAGAATATTATTCTGGGTTTGCAACCCAATTTAAACATCAACGCCGAACAGCGACAAGCCGTGTTGCATATTGCAGACAAAGTCGGCTTAACCCCGTATTTATCCCGTCTGCCGGAACAACTTTCCGGCGGGCAAAAACAACGGATTGCTTTGGCACGTTGTATGCTGCGCGATAAACCGATTCTACTGCTGGACGAACCTTTTTCTGCGCTGGATACCGCACTTCGCCAAGAAATGTTACAGCTATTGGCGCAAATCTGCCGTGATAAAAACCTCACCCTGTTGATGGTGACGCACCAACCGCAAGAGGTCGGCCATTTTGTTGACCACACTTTAACCGTTGATCACGGAACTTTAATCAATAATCAAGTCTTGTAAACTGCCGCAGGAGGTATTGATTTTTCATTACTTTTCAGCAATCTTGTTTTCCGCTAACATAGGCGCCAACATTCACCGGATTGTCACAATGACACTCCAATAACGTATTACCGAGGAATAATATGACGACTCAATCGGTCGAGCTCAGCCGTTTAACCCCACACCCAAGCCTAGAGTATTGGTCAGTGTGCAAAGTCGAAGCGCTGTTTGAAACGCCATTTTTAGAACTGATTTATCGTGCAGCACTAGTTCACCGCCAACATTTTAATCCGCAAGCCATTCAGCTCTCTACCCTGTTATCGATTAAAACCGGTGGCTGTCCGGAAGATTGCAGCTATTGCCCTCAATCCGCACGCTACCAAACTGGAGTGCAGAACCAGCAGTTACTGGAGATCGATGAAATTGTTGAAAAAGCCAAAATTGCGAAATCTCGCGGTGCCGGGCGTTTCTGCATGGGGGCTGCATGGCGCGGTCCGAAACCGAAAGATGTTACAAAAATCACTGAAATTATCAAAGCAGTCAAAGCGTTAGGCATGGAAACCTGTGGTACGTTCGGCTTGTTGCAAGATGGCATGGCAGAGCAGTTGAAAGAGGCTGGGCTGGATTACTACAACCATAACCTCGACACCGCACCGGAACACTATCATGAGGTGATCGGCACTCGCCGCTTTGATGATCGCATCAATACATTGGGCAAAGTGCGGTCTGCCGGGCTGAAAGTCTGCTGCGGCGGCATTGTCGGCATGAATGAAACCCGCAAAGAACGAGCCGGCTTAATCGCCAGCCTGGCCAATCTGGATCCGCAGCCGGAATCGGTGCCGATTAATCAGTTGGTGAAAGTGGAAGGCACACCGTTGATGGATGCAGAAGATCTGGACTGGACCGAGTTTGTCCGCACCATTGCCGTCGCTCGCATCACTATGCCACAAAGTTATGTACGCTTATCCGCCGGACGACAAGGTATGTCGGAAAGTATGCAGGCTATGTGCTTTATGGCGGGTGCCAACTCAATTTTCTACGGCGATAAACTATTAGTCACCGAAAATCCACAAGAAGACGGTGACCGCCTGTTAATGGAAAAATTGGATTTAGAGCCGGAAACCGAACAGAATCGCTTGAAATAATCTTGCGAGGTTGAACAGAATCGGGCGCTAATTAGCCGCCCGATTATCAAATACATTTAGTGACTACGACTCCTCGCTATCAAACCAGCCGCGAATAAACTGAATCGATAGGAAAAGGGTGATCAACAATAAGAAATACAGCACATAGCTGGCGATTGGCCAAGCAGCCGTCGCATTTTGGTCGACTTCTTTCATTGATGTCATATTGCGGAATTCATCAAACATCACCAGGCGCCAACCGTAATATTTAACCTGCACACTCTTTTTGTCGACCGCAAAACTTTGTGCTCTTGCCTGCAGATCAGCTGAGTTAAATTTAAAATAGAATGGGAAACCCCAGCGGGTATCTTCATTACGATAGACCATCACTTTATCATTTTGCGGATTCTGGGTATAAATGTAGTACACATCACGAGTCGGACCATCTGCCGGATTGGCTTTGGTGATTGGGCCGTCTTTATCGACTCGTTTCACTTCCACCCCAGTGATATGCGTTACATCGTAGTGCGGAAAATAAAAATTGACTGTCGCAAACAAGACAACATGAATCAATAAAGTGACTGCAATAAAAAAGAGTTTAGTCACACTGCGAAAACTGAGTTTAGCCATACCTTATCCCTCGGTTAATGATGAATCTGTCAGCACACTGACATTAAACAAACGTTCAAAATTTTGTGTGGTAATCTGTGCCAATTCTACCGCACTTACCCCTTTTAGTACTGCCAGATATTCGCACACTTCGCGCACATACGCCGGCTGATTCTGTTTGCCACGGTATGGCACCGGCGCTAAATACGGTGAATCGGTTTCCACCAACAGTCGATCAAGCGGTACGGTTTGGATCACATCACGAATCTCTTGTGCGTTGCGAAACGTGATGATGCCGGAAACCGAAATATAGAACCCCAGTTCCAGCGCCTGATCCGCCATCCATTGATTTTCAGTGAAACAGTGTAACACGCCACCGCACTGCTGCGCTTGCCCCTGTTGCAGCAACGCCATCGTATCTTCTCTTGCTGCACGCGTGTGAATAATCAATGGTTTATTCAGTTGTCTGGCGATCTCAATTTGTTGGCTGAAAATCGATTGCTGTTTTGCTTTGTTTTCGACGCTGTAGTAATAATCTAAACCGCATTCGCCGATCGCAACCACCTTTGGATCTTGCGCTAAGCGCTGCATTTTTTCAGCTTCAAAATCTTCATCTTCCACATTTAACGGGTGCACACCACAAGAGAGCGACACCTCGTGACGATGCGAAAGTGCGGTCTGTAGCCGTTCAAAACCACTCAAGGTGGTGCTGATCGACAGTAAGTGCTGCACATCACGCGCTTTGGCTTTATCCACCACCTCGTCCATGTTTTTATGTAATTTTTCATAATCCAAACTGTCTAAATGACAATGGGAATCGACAATAAACACTTATACCTCAATCTGTTTTTCAAAAACATCACTAATTAATTTGCTTAAACAATCCAACACGATCAACTCTTGGTTAACGGCATTGATTTGTGCAAAATCCTGTCGCAATTGTGAAACCAACTGGTTTCCCTGCAAAAGTGCGGTCTGCGATAAACCTTGGCTAAATTGCTCAATACCATTGGCAATATCGTAGTTGATCCAACCCTGTTTGATCTGCAATTTACACTTCAGACTATCGCTAAAAAATGCCGACAGCCAATTCAGTTGACGTTGCAGCAATATTTCATCTTTAAAGGCAAACTGCTGTAAAAACAGTTCCAGTTGGCGATTTTGGTAAAACAACCAAAATTGACGCAAAAACTGTTTTCGCAGCGGTAACCAGCCCTGTTGTAACGCATTCAACGCCGCCAATGGGCGGTTATAATTGACCCGAAGTGCGGTGGCAATCTCTTCATCCGCTGCAGAAAATTGTTGTTGTAACCATGTTGTCGCCAATGGCACCGGCGGTGCAATCAGGGTTTGGACTTGACAACGGCTGTAAATCGTCGGCATCAGCGGTGCCGCAATATCGGCTAATAACACAAAATAGGTTTGATCGGTTGGTTCTTCCAGTGTTTTCAACAACGCATTCGCCGCAGCTTCGCTCAACAGCTCGAGCGTCGGCAGATACACCACTTTGTTGCCGTCTTGACGAGCATACTGCTGTAAATTAGCGATTAGCTCGCGCACTTGATCGATACCGATATTTTTCCCATCCTGCAACAGCAAGCGGTGTAAATCCGGGTGATTGCCACTGTCGAACAGTTGGCAGTGCTGACAATGCCCGCAAGCTTGTAATCCCGGCGCTGTCTGACATAGCAGCCCTTTGGCGATGGCATTCAGTAAGGTTTCACTGCCCAATCCTGCTTCACTTTTAAACAACAACGCATGATGCCCGTGACCGGCTGCAAAAGCTGCGTTTAATTGCTGAAACAGCGGCGCAAACCAAGGGTACATGGTTAGTTATCCTGTTTGGCCAGCCAAGAGCAAACCGCACTTTGCACATCGGCAGCGACTTGTACCATCGATTGCGACGCATCAATCAGTACCGCATTCGGATCAGTCGCCACTAATTCTAAATAGCGTGCACGAGTGCGCTGGAAAAAATCCAGTTGCAGCTGTTCGATTCGATCCAGCTCGCCACGGCTTCTGGCACGACTTAACCCCAGTTCGGGATCGATATCCAGATACAGCGTCAGATCGGGTTTGAAATTCCCCAGAACGGTATCACGCAGCGTTGCCAGCAAAGTGCGGTCAATTTGGCGTCCGCCGCCTTGGTAGGCTTGCGACGACATGTCATGCCGATCACCCAGCACCCATTTTCCGGTTCGCAATGCCGGACGAATCACGTTTTCGACCAACTGAATCCGTGCCGCATACAACATCAATAATTCCGCTTTATCGCTGATCACCTCATTGCCGTCGCCGAATTTAATCAGCTCACGTAATTTCTCCGCCAATGGTGTGCCCCCCGGCTCGCGGGTAAATTCAACTTGCGAAATACCATTCGCCTGCAATGCCTTCAGCACCGCCTCACGGGCGGTGGTTTTACCGGCACCTTCTAAGCCTTCGAGCACAATAAATTTACCGCACTTTTGCATCTTAATTTCCATTTTTTTGCGAACGCAGCCATTTTAAATATTGCTGCACTGCTTGGTTATGTTCCGCCAGACTGTTGCTGAATTTATGCCCGCCGCTGCCGTCCGCCACGAAGTAAAGTGCGGTTGTATCAGCAGGATGCGCCACCGCCTGCAAAGAAGCTTCATTCGGCATCGCAATCGGCGTTGGCGGCAAGCCGTCGATTTGATAAGTATTATAGGCGGTTTTCTCGTCCAAATCTTTGCGCCGGATATTGCCTTGATAATTGTCACCCATGCCGTAAATCACGGTCGGATCGGTTTGCAAGCGCATACCCCGTTTCAAACGGTTAATAAACACCGCCGCTACTTGCGGCCGTTCAGACGCAATTGCGGTTTCCTTCTCCACAATCGACGCCAAGATCAACATTTCATACGGATTTTTCAGCGGCAAATCCTTATCACGTTGTTGCCACGCCTTATCCAGCGCCTGCTGAGTGCGCTGAATCGCTCGTTGCAGCAGGCCCACATCGGTGGCATTAACCGTGTAATGGTAGGTATCGGGATAGATCAACCCCTCCAAATTTTTCAGGGTTTGCCCTTCTACCGGTGCCAAACCTAACAAATCAAACACCTCCGCTTCGGATTTCTCGCCCAATTGCAACTGCAAGTGCGGTGCGGCAGCCAGCGTCTGACGGATCTGCTTGAATGTTTCGCCATCACCGAAACGAATGCCAAACTGCGCCTCTTTGCCGCTGTTCAACAACTGCAACAGCTCGGTCACATTCGTCACACCATTCAACGAATAGGTGCCGGCTTTGACCGCACTCAGCTCCGGCTGAAAACGCAATAAAAACGGGAAAAACGTCGCGTCTTTCAGCAAACCTTGTTGCTGTAAAAACTCACCCAATTTTTTGCCGGTGGTGCCGCGTTCAATCGTCAACAATTGATCGGCTTGTGCCGTGATCGGTTGCTGCGCCAGGTTTTCGATTTGCCGATAGCCCCAATAACCCGCAGCGGCAACCGCGATAAACATCAGTAAACTCAATCCCAAAAAGCAATAAATCAGTTTTTTCATCATTCACAATTCTTCAAATAAATACGTCGCTAGTTTAGCAGGAAACTGCGCTTGGTGATAGCAATCTGACCACGTGATTTTTCGGCAGATTGTGTTATAAGTCATTGTTCAATTACTAGGATCTGTTGATCTTTGTTATAATTTGAGCTATAGACTATTTTTCGCCAATCTAACGCCTTGTTAAATACAAAACAAGAACAACTGCAAAATTGAGCCATTTTGCCTTGCTGCTCCCCATTTGATCTAATTTCAAATTTAAAGACTTTACGGATTAACATAGTTCAGTCAAAATAACGTTCTCACTTATTATATGCTTGGTCTATGCAAAAGATTAGATAAAATAGAGGGAAATCATGCAACAGACAATATGTTTAAATATGATCGTTAAAAATGAAGAAAATATTATTCAAGATACCCTACATAATATTATCCAACATATTAACATCGATTATTGGGTGATTGCAGATACCGGCTCTAGTGATAATACGATTAAATTGATTACCGATTTTTTTGCTGAAAAAAATATTAAAGGTGAAATTCACCAACATGATTGGCTGAATTTTTCACACAATCGAAATTTAGCACTGGATTTGTGCCAAGGAAAATCAGATTATATTTTTATCTTTGATGCCGACGATCGTTTCAACGGCTCATTTAAATTGCCGAGTTTAACCGAAGACAGCTATTATTTTTTAATGTCAAACCAAGGCACAGAATACCAACGCCCATTATTAATCAAAAATAACGGCCAATTTTTTTGGCGCAGTGTATTGCATGAATTTTTACAATCCAAGCAAACAAATCACTCAAAAGCACTAATTTCAGGCGACTATCACATTGTATCCGGACGTTTTGGACATCGCAGCCAAGATCCGGAGAAATATTTGAAAGATGCCGAACTGCTCGAAGCGGCATATCAGCAAAATGAAGATGAGGATTTAAAACCCCGTTATGCTTTTTATTGCGCTCAATCTTATCGAGATGCAGAATATTACCAGCAAGCAATCGAATGGTATCTAAAACGAATTGAATTAGGCGGTTGGATTGAAGAGGTCACCTGCGCCTATGAGTCCTTGGGAATCTGTTATGAACACCTGAATGATAATAAATCCGCTATTTATTATTGGCTTGCCGGTTATGATTATAATCCGAATCGGATAGAGTGTTTGTATAATGCCGTTCGATTATTGCGAATTCAAGGAAAGTGTAAATTAGCTTATCAACTTGGGATGATTGCTAAAAATATTCCTTTCCCCAAAAATGATATTTTATTTGTTAAAAAATCCATCCATGATTTTTGGATTAATTTTGAGCTATCTATCAGTGCTTATTATGTTAATGATTTCCAATTAGGCTATCAATGTTGTAAAAAAATCTTATTTTCTCATCCTGAGCCACATATCAGAGATATTACGATTAATAATTTAAAATTTTATCAGCAGCAGGCGGCTCAAGATTCAGTATCAGAAGTAAATAAATTATTGGATAAATTAACCGCTGATCTATCACCTAAAAATAACGCAACTGCCACAGAAATAATTGAATATTTAAAATCACTGTGACTAAAAAGCCGTGCCAATATAGATTGACACGGCTTATTCATAGCACAAAAACTTAGTTAGCCGAGATCACCACACGGCGGTTTGGACGCAGGCAGTCACGCAATGCTTGTCCTTGTTCCGCTTCACACGCCACCACTTGATCTGCTTTGCCGTGTCCGACTGCTGTCACCGCACTTGCCGCAAATCCTTTCGAAACCAAATAGGCTTTCACCGCTTCGGCACGTCTTTGCGACAACACTTGATTGTAGCTGTCCGAACCTAAACGATCGGTATAGCCGTCCACTGTCAGCGCTTTGCTGCCGCTTTCATTTAAACCACGCGCCACCTCGTCAATCGCCGATTTGCCTTTGGCGCTCAAGGTCGCCGAGTCAAAATCAAACAAGAAGTCGCCCGACAGTTCATACTGATTGTTACAGCCGGTCGGTTTCCAGAAGAATGATTGGGCATTCATGTCTTTGTCGAACAACACTTTGTATTGACAAATTTTATGCTCACCGTTTTGGCGGTAATTGAACACATAGTCCCATTCACGCACGGCAAACAAGCCTTCGCTAAAGTGCGGTCTGCCAATCAGATAATACAGCTGATCTTTGTTCATGCCTTTTTCGATCATGCGCACGTTATCCCAGTTCGGCCAAATGCCATACTGCGAACCGCTGAAATTCACACCGGCATCTTCCACTTTCGGCCACACCGGCTGATCGGTCGTGCCGTCCGATTTAACATCGCTCAAACGACAGCCCGCTAATGCGACTGCAACTGCCAGTGGTAACGCATACTTCACTAACTTTAATTTCATCTCACCATTTCCTTTTTGTTGACCGCACTTTGCACAACGTTGTCCAAAGTGCGGTTAAGATTTATTACCACTGATAACCAACACCGATACTGGCACTGGTATCTTTCTCGCTATTGGTGGCTCCCGTCAGTTTCACAATAACCTTGCCGTTATCACTGATACGGGAAACCCCTAACGCCATCGCATTTTCACCACGATGAGTACCGCCAGCGACGGCAACCATTGAGTGTCCCGGCAAATAAGCCTGTGGCAAGCCCGCCGCTGCCATAGCAGAAGCCGTACCTGCACTAGCACGATTGTCAACTTTGTTAATGCGGTTATTAATAGTATTGCTAACCGCACTTAACTGGTTCACATTCACCGCATCAGTACCCTCTACTCCCGGCGCGACGTTAGTGATTCGGTTGCCACCATTATTCAAGCCGTTAGATGTCAACGAAACCGTACCGTTATCTCCGCCAGTAACAGTCACACCGTTGTTGCCTACTGTCGTATTGCCTGTTTTAATGCTGGTGAAATTAGGGGTATCGCTCATTTTCACCGTGATATTGCCATTGCTATCGGCTGAAGTGGAGATGTTATTGCCATCACCTTTAATCCCGATAGTACTACCCAGTCTAGCAACATAGCTTCCGCTATCAGTTTCAAAGGTTAACGGTTTTTGTACTCCGGCAGTCAAATTACTGATTGCGGCTCCGACAGTATGCACCGTCACACTATTGCCACTGGATGGATTTCCATCGGTTACAGTATAAGTCGGTGCAGTAATGTTGCCGTTTACATCGACAGCTGAACCACCACCTAATGTCGCCGCCACCGCTTTAGCGTTGTTGTATAATTGACTACCGTTTACGGCATCGCTACTGGTCGCCGAGATGTTTCCGTTAGCCAGCCCACTGATTTTATTGGTGTTTGAGTCGGTTACCACCGTGCCAACTGTCGTTTTATCAAAACTGACGACTTTTGCTGTAGCCACGCTATATTCCACGCCGCCATTGGCATTGGTAGCCGTTGTCACTTCAATATTATCACCGGCAACAACTGAACTCTGCGCCTGAGCCTGCTGTTGGATCTTATACAGCTGGCTGCCATTTACTGCGTCCGTGCTGGTTGCCGAAATATCACCCTCTGCAACACCACTGATCTTATTACCGCCAGCATTAATGCCGGTCGTGCTAATACTGACATCACCCACGCGCAAACCGTCTTTGTTCAGCGCGACTTTGTCTGACACGGTTACGCCATTTTGATTTAACACAGTATTACCGGCAGTCACACTGTCAATATTCAGGTCTTTGGCTGTTGCTACATTGTAGATAGTCTGTCCGTCCTTACCTTTACTTTCGGTAACAACAATATTATCCCCTTGTGTTATTTCCGTTGCCGCAGCCGCCGCTGCTTTCTTCACATCATTTAACTGCGCAACATTAACCGCATCACTGTCGTTAACACCGGCTGCCACGTTGGTGATGGCATTGCCGCCATTGTTTAATCCGGCGTTGGTTAAGCTGACCGTGCCGTTAGTACCATCATTGATAGTTAGCCCAGTATTGTTTAGCACACTGTTGCCTGCAACAACGCTGTCTACAGTCAGATTATTCAGTGTAGCAATACTGATTTGATTGCCGTTTTGAGTCACAGCAATATTTTTACCGGCATCTATCGTCACGGTTTCGCCCGGTGCAACTTGTTCGACACTGCTACCTGACACTTCACCGTCAGAAGCACTGCTGGTCAAATTGAAGCCTTGGTTGGCGATGTTGCTGACTGCTTTAAGCTGATCTTCTGTCGCCGCCTGACCGCTGGTGATGTTATCCGCATTCCAACTGGTGTTGCTTAAGCCGCCGATAGTGCCGCTATCACCGTTGATGGTCACCGGTTTAGCAGTGCCAATCGTGACATTGTTCGATAATCCTAACTGAACGCCATCTGCTGTTGTAGTGCTAATGATGTTGTTGTCACCTTTAACATTAATGGTAGCGCCCAAGGCAAAATTATTACTGCTGTTGCCATCACCAAAGTTGATCCCTTTAACAATATTCGCTGCATTGGTCGCAATATCTGCGGTGTTCTGCGCAATATTAGCACTGTTAGCCGCGACATTTTGGTTAGTGGCATGCAACTGACTACCATTAACCGCATCGGTTGAAGTTGCATTCAGCTCACCTGCTTTAACATTCGTCAAGCTCACCGGCTCACTCGCCGAAGTGCCCCCCAGTGTAATGCTGTCGTGCGCATCATTGTCATAGACTACCGCATTCGGCACTGCGACATTGTATTCCACACCACCATCAGCATTAGTATCCGTCGTCACAGTGACATTATCACCAGCCACGACAGTGCTGTGCGCCGCCGCAGTCGTTCTAACTTCCTTTAACTGTGCAACATTAACTGCATCGCTATCGTTAACACCGGCTGCCACGTTCGTGATGGCGTTGCCGCCGTTGTTTAATCCGGTGTTAGTCAAGCTGACATTATTTGTTCCGCCAGTGATGGTGATACCGTCAGTATTGATCGTGGTATTGCCTGCAACAACGCTGTCAACCGTCAAATTTTTGTTTAATCCAATTTTCACACTGTCTGCGGTTGCCGTCGTCGTAATATTATCATCACCATTGATTGCTACTTTGCTACCCAGCAGTTTTTCATCAGTGCTGCCATTGTCGCCGGTAAAAGTTAAGCCCTTACTGTCAACCGCACTTTTCGCATCGACCCCTTTTTGAATGTCATCTTTGGTTGCTTGGGTTAAATCCAGCGCATAATCGGTGATATTGGTGGTGCTATCTTTCTCCGCTTTAACCACACTGACCGCACTTTCATTTGCCGCAGAAACACTGGCGCCATCAGCATTGACGGTGTAAATCGTTTGATCGTTTGCCCCTGTTGCTGTTGTTACTGAGCTGACATTGGTACCGGCTGCCACTTCACTTTTCGCTGCCGCCGCTGCATTTTTCACATCACCGATATTGGCGGCATTGCTGTCCACATCGCCGCCACTGGCGACATTAGTTATCTGGTTGCCGCCGTTATTTAACCCATTATTGGTTAAACTAACCGGACTATTCGCACCACCATTGATTGTTATTCCGGCGTCATTGAGCACCGTATTACCGGCGGTAACACTATCCAAATTAATATTTTTGGCTAACGCTAACTGCACCCCATCTGCTGTTGTAGTACTAGTGACATTGCTATCTCCTTTAACATTAATGGTATCTCCTAACTGATATTGCGTGCTTGTCGCACCATCGCCAAAGTTAATCCCTTTTTCGATTTCTGCTGTATTCTGTGCAATATTTTTAGTGTTGTTAGCAACATTTGTATTAGTCGTATGCAATTGGCTGCCGTTCACCGCGTCAGTTGAGTTTTCGTTGACATCTCCGGCTGCTACATTCGTGATTTTATCTCCACCGACATCCAAACCGTTTGCTGTGCCGGTTAAGGTTGTGCTGTTATTTGCATCACCTACAACCACAGAACCGGCATTAACCGTATTCGCACTGACACTGTTCAGCCCTGTTAAGTCTTTGTTCAACTTCACTTTTACGCCATTTTTATCAGCAGTTGTAGTGATATTTTCATCGCCATTGACCGCAACTTGGCTGCCTAACAGTTTTTCATCGCTGCTGCCACTGTCTCCGGTAAAGGTCAAGCCTTTACTGTCAACGGTCTCTTTAGCATCAACGCCTTTTTGAATGTCATCTTTAGTCGCTTGGCTTAAATCCAGTGCATAATCGGTGACATCATTGCCTTTGTCACTGGCTGTTGCCACAATCGCTGTTGAACCTGTTACCGTTGCTTTTTCCGCATTGACGGTATAAGTCGTGGTGTTGTCATCCACTTCAGCTGTCACTTTGGTATTATTACCCGCAATCACTTTGGCGACTTTCTGGTTGGCTGCTACTTGGTTGAGCTGACTCATATTTACCGCATCGGTGTCATTCTCACCTGCGGCAACATTACTGATTTTATTACCCGCCACATCAATACCAGTCGAAGTGATACTCGGACCATTGTTAATGCTTAACCCATCGCCGTTGATTACCGTGTTACCAACACTGACCTTATCAAAAACCACTTCTTTCGCCGTCGCAATTTTAATGCCGCCGTTGTCAGCTGTTAGCTCAATATTGTCACCGGTTACAAAGTTGGCGCTATTACTGTCTTTCGTCAGCGTTTTCACTTCAGTGCCATCAATTTGTGTTACCACAGTTTGAAGTGCAGTATCGGCTTTAGCTAAACTTGCTTTGCTCGCCTCTGACAGATCCACTTTATAGTCAGTGACGTTATTCACATCCGACGTATCAGGCTCTACCGTAACCGCACTTGAACCGGCTGAAGCCGTGGTTCCTTTGGCATTAACAGTGTAAACAGTTTGATTATCAGCACCTTTGCTTTCGTCCACAGAAACCACATTGGTACCGGCTTTCACTTCACTTTTCGCTGCAGCGGCTGCGGTTTTTACATCACCGATATTCGCGGCATTGCTGTCCACATCGCCGCCACTGGCGACATTGGTAATGCTATTGCCACCGTTGTTTAATCCGGTGTTAGTCAAGCTGACATTATTTGTTCCGCCAGTGATGGTGATACCGTCAGTATTGATCGTGGTATTGCCTGCAACAACGCTGTCAACCGTCAAATTTTTGTTTAATCCAATTTTCACACTGTCTACGGTTGCCGTCGTCGTAATATTATCATCACCATTGATTGCCACTTTGCTACCCAGCAGTTTTTCATCAGTGCTACCATTGTCGCCGGTAAAAGTTAAACCTTTACTGTCAACCGCACTTTTCGCATCGACCCCTTTTTGAATGTTATCTTTGGTGGTTTGGGTTAAATCCAGTGCATAATCAGTGATATTCGTGGTGCTATCTTTCTCCGCTTTAACCACACTGACCGCACTTTCATTTGCTGCAGAAACGCTGGCGCCATCGGCATTGACGGTGTAAATCGTTTGATCATTTGCCCCTGTTGCTGTTGTTACTGAGCTGACATTGGTACCGGCTGCCACTTCACTTTTCGCTGCCGCCGCTGCATTTTTCACATCACCGATATTGGCGGCATTGCTGTCCACATTGCCACCACTGGCGACATTGCTGATCGCCGTATTGCCGGCATTGATACCGTCTTTACTAATCTCAACAGTATCGCCCACCTTGATTGTTTCAGTCGCAATGCTGCTCAATCCAGTCAGATTTTTTGCCAACTCAATCGCAATTGAACCGTCCGCATTGCCCACTGTCTTGATGTTATTCGCCGTGGTCTCGCCTGTTGCGCCGCCGGTGATACTTAACACCTCTGCCGGTTTTCGCTTAATCAGGGTATCGTTATCCCCTTTAAATTGGGATTCGGTATTTTGAATGGCGGTATAAACATCGCCACCGTTGACCGCACTTTTGCTGCCTTCGGTCACGCTGCCGCCGTTGTTGATGGTGACACTGTCAAAGGTAACCTCTTTTGCGGTCGAGACTTTAATATCGCCGTTCTCGTTGGAAACCACAATATTGTCACCATTCACAAAGTTCACGCTGTTATTTGTTTGATCAACCGTTTTCGCATTCGCACCGTTCACTTGGGCTGTCCAGGATTGAAGTGCACTATCGGCTTTAGCCAGGCTTTCTTTGCTATTGTCTGATAGATCGACTTTATAGTCGGTGACATTATTCGTATCCGACGTACCTGCCGCTACTGTGACCGCACTTGAACCGGCTGAAGTTTTGGCGCCATTTGCATTGACGGTGTAAACGGTTTGATTATTATCGCCTTTACTTTCGTCCACTGACGCAACGTTAGTGCCGGCTTTAACTTCGCTTTTCGCTGCCGCCGCTGCAGTTTGCACATCACCAATATTCGCGGCATTGCTGGTCACATCGCCGCCACTAGCTACATTAGTAATCTGATTGCCACCGTTGTTTAACCCGGTGTTAGTCAAACTGACATTATTGGTTCCACCAGTAATCGTCACGCCATCGTTATTAAGCGTAGTATTTCCTGCAGTAACACTATCCACTTTTAACGCTTTGTTTAGTGCAATTTTCACCTCGTTTGCGGTTGCCGTTGTGGTAATATTTTCATCGCCCTTGATTGCAACTTCGCTGCCCAACAATTTTTCATCGGTGTTACCGCTGTCGCCGGTGAAAGTTAAGCCTTTGCCGTCAACCGCCTCTTTGGCATCGACCCCTTTCTTAATGTCATCTTTGGTGTTTTGAGTTAAATCCAACGCATAGTCAGTGACATTTGTGCTGCTGTTTTTCTCACCTTTAGCCACGCTGACCGCACTTCCTTCCGCGGCAGAAACGCTGGCGCCATCGGCATTCACGGTATAAATCGTTTGCTTAGTTTCGCCGGTTTCTGATGTCACTGACGCAACATTCGTGCCGGCTTTAACTTCGCTTTTCGCTGCTGCCGCTGCAGTTTGCACATCACCGATATTCGCGGCATTGCTGGTCACATCGCCGCCACTGGCAACATTGCTGATCACCGTATCGCCGGCATTGATACCGCCGTTATTAATACTCACCGGTCCTGCTGTCAGGCTGTTAGTTGTTACGTTATTAAACGTCACATCTTGCTTAGTCGCCACTTTAATGCCGCCACTGTCTGCCGTCAAAGTAATATTGTCGCCAGTAATGAAGTTAGCGCTGTTGTCATCTTGCTTCAGTGTTTTCACCGTTGCGCCATCAATTTGCGTTACCACAGTTTGAAGTGCACTATCGGCTTTCTCCAAGCTCTGTTTCGAGGTTTGCGACAAGCTGATGGCATAATCGGTTACCCCTGTTGCACTGGCAGCACCGGCAACCGCACTCAAACCGCTATCTGCCGCCGCACTGACGGTGGCTTTTTCCGCATTAACGGTATATGTGGTGACTGTGCCGTTGACTACCGGATCATTTACCGTAACATTATTACCTGCCTCTACAACGGTAGTTTTGTTTGCTGAGTTAATCGCTTCCGCTACATCAGCCGCAGTTGCAAAATTATCACCGTCAGTCTGCGCACTGACCGTACCGTTATCCGCCACGGTTAAATCCGATTTATTCACCGAATAACTGACATTTGAGATACCATTTGCTGTTGCCACTGTAGCCGTCGTGCCGGTACCATTGATGAAATTCACCGTATCGCCCGGCGCCACTTTTGCTGAAGTTCCACCGTTAGCTTGAATATTCCAACCCTTGGCTGCCACCTCTGCAACGGTATATAACTGACTACCGTTAATCGCATCGGTGCTGGTTGCACTGATTTGACCAGCGGCGACATTAATAATCTGACGTTCCGCACCAACTGCGCCAACGCTTACCACACCGTTCGCTGCACTACCGACACCGGCAAAGGTGCCGTAAGTAATACCATTAATGGTTGCAGATGTTTCCGCCGTAGCTGCACGATCCGCCGAGGCATTGCCTAAAATGACGCTGTTTGCTTGTGAAGTGGTGACGTTATTACCAACCACAAAAGTATTAGCCTGTTGCACATTATTTTGATTACCGATAATCCGACTACCGTCAGCGTCTGCGCCCATCAGATTGCCATTACCGAATGCGCCGGCATTATCTGCCGCAATCGGCGCAGCTTGCGTACCGTTATCATTACCGACAGTATAAGTGCCTGCACCCGTAATATAAGACGGATCGCCCAGCGCACCGGAACCTTTGCCGCTGACCACATTGCCAGTACCGATAGCAATACTGTCTTCCGCGGTGGCTTGCGCACCTTTACCGATTGCAACTGCATTTGCGCCTGAAGCAATTGCTGCATCACCTTGTGCTATAGAGCTGATCCCACTTGCAGCAGAAGTATTACCCAACGCAATTGATCTAGCCGCAGTAGCTCTCGCTTCATTACCAAGGCTGGTGGCATTTGCCGCCGTTGCCTGCGCCTGATAACCCAACGCTGCCGCACGAGTTGCCGACGCTGTTGCCAGATAGCCAACTGCCAAAGCGTTAGCAACGGTAGCATTAGCCTGACGTCCCAAAGCAGTTGCATTGTTGCCGTTGGCATTCGCCATCATGCCGAGTGCCACTGCGCTGTCGCCCGTGGCTTTAGTATTCGTACCCAATGCCATCGCATGGGCACCGTTAGCTTGCGCATTCAGTGCAAGCGCCACAGCATCCGAGCCGCTTACTTTGGTTGACTGCCCCAAAGCAATCGTGAATGCGCTAGTTTGTTCCGCACCATTAACTGTTTTTCCGGCTTCGTAACCGATAGCAATATTAGAACCGAGACTGCGTGAAGAAGCCGCACCGGCACCACTGCCAATGGCGATATTGTTACTATTCGGCGCACTTTCGGTGCCGATTAATGTACCGCCGGCTCCCTCACCAATCGCCACATTATTGTGACCATTAGTGATTGTGCCTTTACCGTTCATACTAATATTGCTGTTGCCGATGACATCATTGCCACTGCCATTACCGGTAGAGAAGTTTTTATTGCCGGTTACCCTCTGACCGGCACCGCCAAGTGCCACGTTGTTATTGCCGGTAACGGTCGAACCGCTGTTGCCACCAAGCGCCACATTACTGTTGCCGCTGACATCATTGCCTGAAATACTGCCAACAGCCGTATTTGCCTCGCCGGTCACGCGCGCACCTGCATCATCACCCAACGCCGAATTTCGCCAGCCGTTAATTCCACTGCCTGCATTGCGCCCCAAAGCGACATTGGCAGAACCGCTCAGATTGCTCCCTGCGGACAAACCAATGGCCACATTATACAATGCAGGGTTTTGGATGGCGTAAGTACCACCCAGCCCATCGTTGGTCTGCTCTGCCCGTGCGCTCAAATTACTGCCGGCATCACGACCAATGGCGATATTATCTTGCGG
The DNA here is from genome assembly GCF_004342725.1 of Testudinibacter aquarius. Classification (GTDB taxonomy): domain Bacteria; phylum Pseudomonadota; class Gammaproteobacteria; order Enterobacterales; family Pasteurellaceae; genus Chelonobacter; species Chelonobacter aquarius. The sequence goes on from NZ_SMCP01000004.1 coordinate 155,173, forward strand.
AATAATCACGACATTTTTAACGGTATCGCTGCCAGTGGTCATATTGCTGCCAGCTTGGTAGCCAAGGGCAACATTGTATTGCCCCGGCACATTTTGGCCGGCATTGGTACCCACCGCAACATTGTGAATATAACGAGTATTTGGAGCCGCATTAACACCAGCCGCATTACCAATTGCAACGGTACTGTTGCCCAACGCTTGTGCGCCCGAACCAATTGCGATTGCCGCTGTTGCAGCAGCTTGTGAAAACACGCCAAGTGCAAGAGAATTTCCACCTGAAGCCGTGGCATTACTAGAGATGGCAGTGGCACTCGCAGCACTTGCTGTTGATTTTGTTCCTATCGCCAATGCACTTTGTGCAGTCGCTTTACTCTGTGCCCCAACAGCGACAGCAAAATCAGCAGTCGCTTTAGTGTTGGTGGTATTGTCATAAGACGCAACACTAACACCATTTGCGGCAGTGCTTGGGGAAACATCGGCACTCCCGATCGCAATCGATTGATTACCTGTTGCGGTGGAAGACTGTCCCATCGCTAAACTGCCTTTACCACTCGCCCAAGCAACTGTACCAATCGCCATCGCATAATCATTAGTCGCGGCAGCTTGGCGCATCATCGATAAAGAGTTAAAACCCGAAGCCAGAGCACTGGTTCCAATTGCCGTTGCGCCCACATTCGTTGCCTGAGAATACCCGCCTAAGGCAAATGCCAAACCGCCGACGGCACGGGAATAATCACCGATTGCAATGCCTGAAACAGTAGCTCCACCGGTTGTGACCACATTACTGTTGCGACCAATCGCAACTCCGGTTACTGCCTCATCAGGAGAATAGAGATTACTGCCAACTCTGGCTACATTCGGATTAGTGTATGACAAATTTCCCGGATTATTATAATTAAACGCTCTATCTCCGCCCAATTGATTAGCCGGATTCGCCGGATTATTATTAAAAGCATAACCACTATTATCATTATTCGTAATAATAAGCGTCGCTGACGCTGCCATTGGCAACAGCGCCACTAAACTCGCAATCATGGTTGCTTTTAATTTAAACAAAAACGCAGATATTCTATTTTCTTGTTTGATTACCACATTATCGACACTGCTTGCAGCTTTATTCTGTGACGTTGCCAACTCTGAAACCACCACAAAAGTTTGCGTTGTTTTATTCCAAATGACTTTATAAATTTTGTTCATTCTGTTTCTCTTATCAATTCGACATAACTAACATATACATAAAATTTATACATACAGTAAAATTTAGGAGCGGATTAAACCACAACTTCAATTAAACTCAAAATGCATTTACATTTGGAAAATCAAGAAAATACCCAATGATTACAAGAGTAAAAAGTAACTCGTCGTAATTATTTTTACAAAATATCAATGTAAAATTTCATTTTTTTTCGATATTCAAATTCTATATAAAAAGCGTTGATCGCTTATAAATCAAGCTATGCCGTTATCATAAGCAGCTCAAATCACACTCGAAATGATTTTTTATTTCCCAATAAAAATAGAATATAAAATAAAAATAATAGAAACCAGTGTTATAAAATCCCATTATTCATTTGTTTTCTTTATCACAGCAATTGCTTTAATAAAAAGTAATTTTATTAAAAAATTAAGTAAGCAAGGTAAAATAAACAAAGAAGATAGCTGTAAGAGAAAGGTATTTAAAAATAGTGAAGAGAACAGAAAACTACTTAAAAATTGCAAAAATAAAAAACCACACTTGTTATTTATAGCAAGTGTGGTTTTTAGAAGTAGGATAGCGTAGGTTATTAGGTTATTTCGCTGAGATTATTACACGGCGGTTTGGACGCAGGCAGTCACGCAACGCTTGCCCTTGTTCCGCTTCACACGCCACCACTTGATCTGCTTTGCCGTGTCCGACTGCTGTCACCGCACTTGCCGCAAATCCTTTCGAAACCAAATAGGTTTTCACCGCTTCGGCACGTCTTTGCGACAACACTTGATTGTAGCTGTCCGAACCTAAACGATCGGTATAGCCGTCCACTGTCAGCGCTTTGCTGCCACTCGCATTTAAACCACGCGCCACCTCATCAATCACTGATTTGCCTTTGGCACTCAAGGTCGCCGAGTCAAAATCAAACAAGAAGTCGCCGGACAGTTCATACTGATTGTTACAGCCGGTCGGTTTCCAGAAGAATGATTGGGCATTCATGTCTTTGTCGAACAACACTTTGTATTGACAAATTTTATGCTCACCGTTTTGACGGTAGTTGAACACATAATCCCATTCACGCACGGCAAATAAACCTTCGCTAAAGTGCGGTCTGCCAATCAGATAATACAGCTGATCTTTGTTCATGCCTTTTTCGATCATGCGCACGTTATCCCAGTTCGGCCAAATGCCATACTGCGAACCGCTGAAATTCACACCGGCATCTTCCACTTTCGGCCACACCGGCTGATCGGTCGTGCCATCGGATTTAACATCGCTCAAACGACAGCCCGCTAGTACCATTACCACAGCAAGCGGCAATAAATATTTTGTCACTTTTTTCATTCAATATTCTCCACTTAATTATTGAGTGAGAACCGCACTTTTACCTATTAGGCAAAGTGCGGTCAGGTTTATTACCACTGATAACCAACACCAACGCCACCGCTGACATCACCGCGGCTATTATGTGAGGCATTTAATTTGATAATCACTTTTCCATTATCGGAAATTCGTGATACCCCTAACGCCACCGCATTTTGCGATTTATGCGCACCGCCGGCAACAGCAACCATCGAATGTCCCGGTAGGTAGGCTTGCGGCAAGCTCGCCATCGCTGCTGCCGTTGCGCCGACACCGTCAATATCTTTTGCTAAACCGTCAACACGATTGTTGATATTGTTAATCGCCTGATTGGTTGCATGCAACTGGCTACCATTAACCGCCTGTTTCGATGTTGCCGAAATTTCGCCGTCAGCAACGTTATTGATAGTTTGGTTGTTGGCATTGATACCATTGCTGTCAATATAGGTTTTATCACCCACTTTATAGCTATTGGCCGTCACAGTGGTAAAGGTTGGCGTATCGCTGATTTTCACTTTGATATTGCCCTTACCATCAGACTCAGTCGAGATATTGTTGCCATCACCTTTAATATTAACTGTGCTGCCCAACGTCGCTGCATATGCCGTGCCACTGTCTGCTCCGAAGGTAATCGGTTTAATCACCTCTTTATTCAAGGCATTCAAGGCTGTGCCAACATCATTTGCTGTAGTGGTATTGCCATCGGTTTGTGTAATCACATAGCTTGGTGCCGTGACTTTACCGTCTTGGTCAACCGTTGAACCGCCGCCTAACGCATTGGCAACCGATTGCGCTGTGCCATGTAGCTGATTGCCGTTGATGGCATCGGTTGAACCTGCAGCGACTTTACCATCGGCGACATTGGTCACCACCATCGGTTGATCACTGACAATCCGCACTTTAGCCGGAGTTGCCGGCGTTAATGTAATGGTACCGTCAGAATTGGTTTGTGAACGGTAGAAATTGCCACCAACATTGGTCAGCGAATTTCCGTCTTGATCCACATACTCCATCGGTAAACCAACCACATCAATTTCATAGCTATAGTTACCATTGGCATCTTTGCTGACTGCTGACGCTTTAGTGTTAGTACCGTGTTTCACTGTCACCGTCTCACCAGAAACCGCACTTGGGGCTTGGGCAGGATTTTTCTCTGCATCGCCATCTGTGGCTAATTGCCATTCAGTTCCTGCCCCCGTACCACCGGTATCACCTGTGGCTCCAGTTGCGCCGGTAGCACCTGTATCACCAGTCGCACCTGTGGCTCCAGTTGCGCCGGTAGCACCTGTATCACCAGTCGCACCTGTGGCTCCAGTTGCGCCCGTAGCACCTGTATCACCAGTTGCACCCGTGGCTCCAGTTGCGCCCGTAGCACCTGTATCGCCAGTCGCACCCGTGGATCCAGTTGCGCCGGTAGCACCTGTATCGCCAGTCGCACCTGTGGCTCCAGTTGCGCCGGTAGCACCTGTATCGCCAGTCGCACCTGTGGCTCCAGTTGCGCCGGTAGCACCTGTATCGCCAGTCGCACCCGTGGCTCCAGTTGCGCCCGTAGCACCTGTATCGCCAGTCGCACCTGTGGCTCCAGTTGCGCCTGTACCACCAGTCGCACCTGTGGCTCCAGTTGCGCCGGTGGATCCAGTTACGCCGGTAGCTCCAGTCGCACCCGTGGCTCCAGTTGCGCCGGTAGCACCTGTATCACCAGTAGCACCTGTGGCTCCAGTTGCGCCCGTAGCTCCTGTGGCACCAGTCGCACCCGTAGCACCAGTCGCGCCTGTATCACCTGTGGCACCGGTGTCGCCTTTTTCGCCTTTCATCACTTTGGCGCTAATTTTGATCTCTTTGCCGTTTTGTGTAATATCAATATTATCACCGGCAACAAAATTCAGCGTATCGCCTAATTTAACCGCTTCAAAAGCCGCACCATTAGTGTAAGTGGCTGAACTGGTACCGCCATTATTACCTACGGTAAAGTTCCAGCCGCTGTTCATTACTGCATACAATTGGCTGCCGTTGATGGCGTCGGTTGAACTTGCTGAAATTAAGCCCGGTGCCACATTTTGAATGCGGCGGGTTTGAGTGCCGTTGCCGACACTGACAACACCAACAACTTGATCACCACCGGCAAAATCTAACGTCAGACTATCATTGACTTTATGGGTTAAGTAGCTATTACTGACTCCTTTAGTTCTAGTGTCATCATCAGCCAAGTAAGCGGTTGAATCCCCCAAGAACACGGAATTTTCAACGGTTGTTTTCACGCGATTACCCAGCACAAACACATTCTTTTGCTGTACGCTGTTATCGTAACCAACAATAGCAGAATTTGAAGCATCCACTTCACTTGTAATACCGTCTGCCGTGGTAATCACACCGTTGGCATCACGAGTAACCGCAGCACCACCTAGGTCGTTACGTCCACCCAGAATAAATGAATTGTCTGTCGTGCTGCCCACCGCATTATTGTTACCGGCCGAGAAGCTGTTGGTACCGGCCACAATTGACGGATCACCAACCGCACTTGAGCCAATTCCACTCACAATATTACCTAAACCAATCGAGATCGTTTGATTCGCCAATGCTTGTGCGCCTTGACCAATCGCAATGGCCTGATTGCCGACTTTAGTTTCATTACCAATCGCAATCGCCTCTTTCAGCTCCGCACTATCGGCGAGGGTGATATTATTCCCCAACACAATAGTGTCACTAATCGAATTGCCCTCTGAACCTAAGGTCAGGTTATTCCCCATGGCTAACAAGTTGATAGCACTGTGAACCACATTCTCATTACCACTGATCAAAGTGCGGTCAATATTGTTGACGGTCAAATTGCTACCGGTAATAGCAGAATCATTGGAGGTATCTACAGTATTGTGCATACCGATAACCAGCGTGTCCTTCCCTTTGTTCAGACTATTGCCGGCACCAATCAATGCCGTTTGTCCTAACTGAGTACCGTTATTAGCAAAGAGTTGGGCGGCATCATTCATACTCGCTTCAATGGTCGGTAATACCAACTTATCATCTGAAGAGTTGGTCAAGGTATTGCCATAACCACTCACTAATGCGCCATTACTGTTCTGTACCGTATTGCCTGATCCGGTGACCGTCACTGCAATACTGTTCGCAACATCCGTGCTAGTTGTGTCACCCACCGTATTTTGTGACCCATAAATATGCGAGAATGCCCCTTGGCTGGCAAAAGCGCCGTAACCAAAGAAGCCGCCTGTCGTTGCCCGTTGGTTAATCAAAATCTTATTGTTATTACCCGTTACTGTAGAATACAAGCCTTGAGTAGCCGCTTCATAACCAATCATTGTGCTACCACGACGGAATGCACCGGTATGGTTGCTCCAATTACCACGCGTTGACGTGGTACCAATTTGCACCGCCTCTACCCCGGCATAAGCACTGTTACCAATAGCAATAGAATTGGCTTGGTTGGCATCAGCGCTCGTACCCAAAGCAATACCATTGGTTTGCGCAGCACTGTAGCGGCCAATAGCAATACCATTATTACCAAAAGTCCGCGCCGTGAAGCCAACTGCCACGCCACTGGTCACTCCGGCATTTGCAGAGGCATTCGAATTGTTACCAATTGCCACACCTTGCGAAGCATCCGCTTTACTGCTACTACCGATAGCCACGGCATTGGCACCACCTGCAGTAGCAGACAAGCCGATAGCTGTTGCCCCAGCACCTGCCGCTAAGGTGTTCACTCCCGCTGCCAATGCATCGACACCGGTCGCACCATCATTATTATAGTTACTGCCTGCAGACTGCTTGGTGGAGTTCACGCTGTAATAATGGGTTTTGCTGCTATTCAATTCATTCGCTACCATATACAACTGGCTGCCGTTAATAGCATCGGTCGAAGTCGCAGAAATTGCACCCGCTGCCACATTAATGAGTTGCCGCTCTTTACCTGCGGCTCCAACGCTGACTACACCATTTGCAACACTGCCTGTTCCAGCGAAACCACTATAGGTCGTATTACCAACAGTAGCAGTAGACACTTCCGTCGCTGCCCGATCTGTTGAATCATTGCCCAAAATCACACTATTGTCTTGGCTGGACGTGACATCATTCCCTAAAACAAAGGTATTGTTATTAGCAACAACATTATTGTTACCCAAAACATAAGATTCACTGCCACTCACCGTGCTTGGATCGCCAATTGCACCAGAGCCTTGGCCACTGACTACGTTGCCAGTACCGATAGAGATAGTATTAGCCGCTGTCGCTTGTGCACCATCTCCGATAGCAATCGCAGATTCACCACTAGCATTTGCCTGAGTTCCCATCGCTACAGCAGAAGACTCTGCCGCACTGGCTTGTCGCCCGATGGCTACTGCATCAGCTCCTACCGCACTAGCTGTAGTCCCTACACCAATAGCGTTGGCTCCGCTGACATTTGCCATAGTACCAACTGCCACACTGGAAGCACCTGAAGCATTGGCACGCATCCCCATCGCATTCGCTCCAGTCATTGTAGCAACCGCTGTGTTACCGATACTAATTGTATTACTTGAGCTGATTGACTGCCCTGCATTAACCCCTAAAGCAATATTATTGCTGCCAGTGACACTGGTACCGGCGTTATAGCCGACAGCGGTATTGTCGCTACCCGTTACTCGACGACCCGCCTGTGCACCCATCGCAGTATTCTCATTGCCGGTGCTCAATTGACCGGCATATGCACCGAAAGCTGCATTTTCATTACCGGTTACCGTACGCAATGAAGCCATACCGAAGCCTGAGTTCATATTGCCTTTTAAGTCAGTACCGGCATTTTGTGAACCGATAACTGTGTTGCGCATACCAGTAGAGAACTGCCCCGCATTTTGGCCGATATAGATATCTGCATCTGCTGTTCCACCAGTCGCAGTACTGTTCGCACCGGCTCCTGTACCAATTAAGATAGAATGATTGTTTGGAGTGGTCATATTACTACCGGCAGCTGCGCCGATCGCAATAATATTACCAGCTGTCGCTTGTGCACCATTACCTATCGCAATGGCATTATTAGCAGCGGCGTTTGAAGAGTACCCAACCGCAACTGAAACTTCACCAGTTGCACTAGATCCTGCCCCTAATGCAGTTGCTCTATTACCGGTAGCTGAAGCTCGGCGACCAACGACTGTGATTTCAGTTTGTGTTCTATCCGTTCCGGCAGTAGCACCATTACCAACGGCAACTGATTGCGTGCTGTTCATGGTGATGTTGCTGCCTAAAGCATTATTACCTTCGCCATTCACAGTGGTGAATGCACCAACTGCCGTGGATTGGAGACCATCAACCTTAGTGTTGGTGCCAATTGCCGTCACATACCTCGCATCTCCGGCGGTTACAGCATTACCAACCGCAATGCCGCCTAAACCCGTTGCGCTGGCATTGACACCTGCCGCCAGCGCATTAACGCCTGTCGCACCGTCGTTGGCATAATTATTTTGATGCGTGCCATTATCATTGACGCTGTAATAATGAGTTAAATTGTTCGCCAATTCGTTTGATACTTGATACAGCTGGCTGCCGTTGATAGCATCGGTAGAAGTTGCTGAAATTTGACCCGCTGCCACATTGATGATTTGACGTTCTTTCCCTGGCGCAGCCACACTGACTACACCGTTGTCAGCACTACCTTGACCAGCAAAACCAGTATAGGTAATTCCATTGACGGTAGCAGTATTTTCAGTAGTCGCAGCACGATCGGTTGAATTGTTACCCAAGATTACGCTGTTGGCTTGTGTGGAGGTTACATTGTGACCGACAACGAAGGTATTATCTTGAGCGATGTTATTATCATTACCCAAAGAGTAAGAAGCATCACCGGTGATCACTGTCGGGTCACCGATTGCACCGGATCCTTCACCGGATACTTGGTTACCGGTACCGATAGAAATACTGTTAAGTGCGGTTGCTTGTGCGCCATTACCAATTGCAATAGATGATGCGCCACTGGCTTGTGCTTCATTGCCCATAGCTGTCGCAGAAGCCGCCGTTGCCTGAGCAACTCTGCCGATGGCAATAGCATTATCTCTATTCGCTACGCTATCGTGACCCTGTGCAATCGCATAACCGCCTTGCGCATTGGCGTTTTGTCCGACAGCAACAGCAGATGTACCGCCGGTTTTAGCGTTCACCCCGACAGCCACACTGAGTGCACCGGCAGCTTGAGTCGCATTACCCAGCGCAGTGGCATTCGAGCCGCTGGCATTGGCAGATGTGCCGTAAGCCGAAGCGCCGGTGCTGCTTGCAATTGCACCGTTCCCCATTGCAGTTGAAGATGTTCCTGTGGCTTGCGAACTTGCTCCCACCGCAGTCGAACGCCAATTTGACGCAAGTGTATCTTTACCAATTGCGGTGCTGCCTTCATAGCTGGTATTCGCATTTTCACCAATCGCGATGGCGCCGTCACCATGATATTTTACATCTGCTTCCGCCAAATCTGCATTGGTTGCGGCATTGTTGCCGATAGCGATTGAGTTTGCTCCGGTTGCTTGTGCACTGGTGCTGATAGCCACAGCACTTACGCCGATGGCTTGAGCCATTCTGCCAATTGCAGTTGTATTGTTGGCACCGGCGTTGGCGTTAAAACCAATTCCCACGCTTTCATTACCAAGTGCTCTGGCGCTTGACCCTAAAGCGACTACATTACGGGTAGCGGTGGTTACCCCACCGTTGGCGAAGTTACCAATTAATACGCTTCGGTCATTAATACTATTTAAACCGGTTTGCGGTCCCATAATAATAGAACGATCGGAAGTTGAATTTTGACCTGCCAGATGACCGGCATAAATGTTGTTATCACCTTTTGAACCGTCACCGGCAATCGAACCGATGGCAACATTACTATCACCCGATAAATTGCGACCTGCCGCAGAGCCAATCAGTGTATTACCACCTGAACCAAAGCCTGGGAAAGTAATATTCCTACCATCATTAGTTGTCAAACCGACACCAGCACCATTACCGATCATAATATTGCTGAGAACTCGGGTATCCTGAATACCGCTGCCAGCATTGGTACCCAAAGCAATATTACCGTATGAAGCCGTATTAGAGCCGGCATTTTTACCGATATAAACGCTCGGCGCACGGTTGCCGTCAGCGACTGCGGCTTGCAGGGTTTGGGTTGCACTATTCAAGCTTCCGGCTTCAAAACCAATCGCGACGCTATAATCTTTTTTCGAATTTGTGCCTGCATTGGTACCGATATTCACATTTTGAATATTCCAGTTGTCCACTGTACCGGTAGCGGCATTCTCACCAATGGAAATATTGCGACCACCATCCGCGGTTGCACCGGAACCAATAGCGATATTATTCATTTTACCCACAGTAGTGCGGTTACTTGGATCTTGCGGGTTATCCATATTTGCACGGCCGGCCGTTGCACCGGCTCCAATTGCAATCGATCCTGTTGTTACCGCACGTGCAGTTTGAGCAGTGCTACCTACCGCAATACTGTTATCAATAGCTGTACCACCACCCACTTCTGTGCCTGCGGCATAAGCCGAAGCGCCGGTAAACGCCACAGAAAGTGCTAAAAAGATTTTACTCAATGAAAAATTTACTGGTTGACTCGCTGAGGAGGTTTTTTGGGATTCACTTGCCACTTTGCCGTGACTAGAAGCCAACTCGGAAACCACTACTAAAGCCTGTTTTGCAACGCTCCAGATAATTTTGTAAATTTTATTCATAAATATTCCTTATCCAATCTCAAAAATACATAAGCATACATTAACTTTAAATAAAAGCGCTTTAAATAACAACAAAATACTAAAGATCGCTATTAAAGCATTTTTTTTATTTATTTTCTATTTTTATATTTTATTTAAATAAAAGAATGTAAAGCGAACAATATCAGGCTGCAATTTAATCAAGTGTAATATTTTGTTTTTTAAGGAAATAAAATGAACTTAATTTCTTTTTTCATTGTCAACAAAAAATAACGGACATGACTAATATTGATGATAAATGGGCTCGCGAAGATAAGGGGATATAGGGCAATTCAGAATCTGAAATAGCTGCCATTTCAGATTCGGAGAGCTATACTATCAGCAATACTATAAGATGATTTCTTGCTATTTTGCCAAATAATCGTCAAAAATCTCTCCATTTGAAGAAATAATTTCAATCATAAAAGCAAATAAGTAGGCAGTTGTGAGATAAGTATCGACAAAACTTGATCGGATACCGCACTTTTATCCCAAATTTAGTGGTAAAAGTGCGGTTTTTTACTGTCTGGAAATAGCTTAGAAGCTTAATGCTCTGTCGCCGTTCTCGTCTTTAATCCGATTTGGCAAGCCCATTTGGTTGAGCAGGTTAAGGAATGGTTTTGGATCCAGTTGCTCCACATTCACCATTTTTTGCACATCCCAGGTGCCTTGCGCCACCAAAATTGCGGCGGCGACCGGCGGTACGCCGGCGGTGTAGGAAATACCCTGACTGCCCACTTCTTGGTAGGCTTCTTTATGATCGGCAACGTTGTAGATAAAGACCTCTTTGTCTTTACCGTCTTTTTTGCCTTTCGCTAAAGTACCGATACAGGTTTTGCCGGTGTAATCCGGTGCCAGCGAGGATGGATCCGGCAGCACCGCTTTCACCACTTTCAGTGGAATCACTTCCAGTCCTTCGGCAGTAGTGACCGGCTGTTCGGATAATAAGCCCAGATTATTCAGCACCGTGAACACATTAATATAATGCTCGCCAAAGCCCATCCAGAAACGAATATTCGGTACATTCAGGTTTTGTGACAGCGAATGAATTTCGTCATGTCCTGTCATATAGGAAGTTTGCTGACCGACAACCGGCAGGTCGTCCGTCCGTTTGATTTCAAACATTTGATTACTGGTCCACTGGCTGTTTTGCCAACTCCAGACTTCACCGGTAAATTCACGGAAATTGATTTCCGGATCAAAATTAGTGGCGAAATAACGCCCATGGCTTCCGGCATTAATATCAATAATATCAATACTATTTGTTTGGTCTAAGTAGCCATTGACCGCAACCGCCGCATAGGCATTGACCACGCCCGGATCAAAACCGACACCCAAAATGGCGGTGATGCGATTGGCTTCACACAATTCACGACGTTGCCATTCGTAATTATTATACCACGGCGGGGTTTCACAAATTTTATGCGGTTCTTCGTGGATTGCGGTGTCGAGATAGGCAGCCCCGGTTTCAATGCAGGCTTGCAGCACCGACATATTTAAGAAGGCGGAACCGACGTTAATCACAATTTGTGCTTCGGTTTCTTTGATAATCGATTTGGTTGCTTCGATATTCAGCGCATCCAGCTCAAAGCAGGCAATTTCTGCCGGCACTTTGAAGGCGTTCTTTTCACGCACGCTGGCGGCAATCTCTTGGCATTTGCTGATGCCGCGCGAAGCAATCGCAATAGAGCCTAAAATATCGTTGTGTTGGGCACATTTATGTGCGACCACTTGGGCCACACCACCGGCGCCAATAATCAAGATGTTTTTTTTCATGTTTGCATAATCCTCCTTAATCACAACCGCGCTTTGCATCACCAAAGTGCGGTCATAATTGACCTTGGGTTTAATCTTGCCACTGTCGGCAAAACCTGATTGATTCGTTGAAGCCGCTTGCTGCCGTCAAAAATCTTGACTAAGACAAGCTGTCAACGTAATCGTCAAAATTGAATTGTTTGATTAATTTAATCTCACCATTCAATTCTTTGCTGGCAATGGACGGCATATTGACGCCATTGAACCAATTCTTTTTCACCATGGTATAACCGGCAGCATCGCCAAACGAGAGGCGATCGCCGATTTTCAATGGCTGTGGAAAGCGATATTCACCGAAAATATCACCGGCAAGACAGGATTTGCCACAAACCATATACTGATGTTCACCACTGTTCGGCAGCAGTTTTGCGGTTTGGCGATAGATCAGCAAATCCAACATATGCGCTTCGATCGAGCTGTCGACAATTGCCAAATGTTTGCCGTTATATAAGGTGTCCAATACCGTCACTTCCAGACTGGTGCTGAGCGTAATCGCCGCTTCCCCCGGCTCTAAATACAGCTGCACCCCGTATTGTTCGGCAAACTGTTTTAAACGATCGGCAAATTGATCGAGCGGATAATCTGCGCCGGTGAAATGAATGCCACCGCCCAAACTGACCCAATCTACTTGATACAGCAACTCGCCGAATTCACTTTCAATGTGTTTTAGCATCTGATCGAAGCGATCAAAATCGCCGTTTTCACAGTTATTATGGAACATAAAGCCGTTAATCAGCGGCATCACTGCACAGATTTTTTCGATATCCCACTCGCCCAAACGACTGTGCGGACGTGCCGGATCCGCCAGAATAAAATCTGAAGTGCTGACGCGCGGATTAACCCGCAAACCACGTTGAATATCACGCGCTTGATCAGCAAAACGGTTCAATTGGCTGATGGAATTAAAAATAATTTTATCTGCATTGGCTACCACTTCCGCAATTTCCGCATCGCTATACGCCACGCTGTAAGCATGGGTTTCACCGCCAAATTTGCAGTGTCCTAGCTTGACTTCATACAGCGAAGAGGAAGTCGTACCGTCCATATAATCACGCATCACATCAAACACGCCCCACGTAGCAAAGCATTTCAGCGCCAGCAACGCTTTTGCGCCGGAACGCTGCCGCAGATAGGCGATTTTCTGCATATTGGCTAACAGTTTGCTTTTATCAATCAGATAATAAGGAGTGGCTAATTCAGTCATTTTCTTTTCACATGCTATAAAAAAATTGGTTGATTAAGAGAATATCTCAATCAACCTATTGATACTATTAAATATTTCATCGAATTTGGTAAGCGGGCGCATGCAATGCGCCCCTACAACCGTACGATAATGAAAATGCAGTTCAATTACCAGCCTTTCACCACTGAATCTTTAAACTCTTGTTTGGCTTTTTCATACACTGCATCAGAGTTATAAGCTTTAACAAAATTGACCACATCTTGATCCGCTTTGTTATCTTCACGTGCCACGATGATGTTCACATACGGGGAATCTTTGTCTTCCACGAAAATCGCATCGGTGCTCGGGAACAAGCCGGCTTGTCCGGCATAGGTGTTGTTGATAATCGCAAAATCCACTTCCGGTAACACTTGCGGCAACAATGGCGCTTCTAACTCACGAATTTTCAGTTTTTTCGGGTTGTCCACAATATCAAGTGCGGTCGGGGTTAAGCCAACGCCGTCTTTCAATTTCAGCAGACCTTGTGCTTGCAACAACAACAACGCACGTCCGCCGTTGGTCGGATCGTTTGGAATGGCTACGGTTGCGCCGTCTTTCAATTCGTCCAATTTGCTGATTTTTTTCGAATAACCGGCAATCGGGTAAACAAAGGTGTTGCCGACAATCACCAAACCTTTCAAGCCACGAGACTCCACTTGCGCATCTAAATACGGTTTGTGTTGGAACGCATTGGCATCAATCGATTTTTCTTCCAACGCCACATTTGGGGTGACATAGTCGGTAAATGGCACCAACTCTACTTCTAAGCCATATTGGTCTTTGGCGACTTGTTTCGCCACTTCCGCTACAGAAAACTCAGGACCGGTTTGAATCCCGACTTTGATTTTACCGTCTTTCGCCAAGACTGAACCGGAAAATGCTACAGCGGTCGCCAGTGCGGTTAAGGTGAAAATATTTTTTAATTTCATCATCATTTCCTTACGTTATTAATGGATAAAAATACGCTAAACCGAGCGCTAGCGGTGATCAACATAGCGGACTAAACGATCCCCTACAAATTGAATCAGTTGTACCAATATCACCAAAATCACGACTACGGTGGTCAGAATTTCAGGCACATTAGTTTGATAACCATAACGAATCGCCACATCACCCAAGCCGCCGCCACCGACAATACCCGCCATTGCGGAATAGTTGACCAACGCAACCAAGGTGATGGTCATGCCGTTGATCAGCGCCGGTTTTGCTTCGGCTAATAAAAATTTGACGATAATTTGAAAATTACTAGCCCCCATCGCACGCGCCGCTTCGATTAAGCCGCTCGGAATTTCGAGCAATGCCCCTTCGACTAAGCGTGCGATAAACGGAATCGCCGACACCGTCAACGGTACGATGGCTGCGGTTGTTCCGATAGAAGTTCCCACGATTGCTCGGGTAAACGGAATAATCCAAAACAGCAAAATCACAAACGGAATCGCACGTCCGATATTCACCGCCATACTCAACAGTCGGTAGAATTTCGGATTTTCTTTAATTCCCCCCGGTTGTGTGATAAACAACAATACACCGAGCGGAATGGCAAAGATTGCGGCTAAAAAGCCCGAACCAAACACCATATACAGCGTTTCGCCGCTGGCTTGCAAAATCATCTGCCACACTTGTGACGTTAAACGATCAAACATATCCCAGCACCTCAACTCGCACATTATGTTCCATTAAATAAATTTTTGTTTCGGTAATCGCATCCTCCGGCCCTTCCACTTCCGCAATGGTAAAACCAAATTTCACACCGCCGATATAATCAATTTGTGACACCAAAATACTCAAATCCACGCCAAACTTTTTCGAGGTTTGTGACAACAGCGGCGCATCGACCGAACGTCCGGTAAATTCAAATTTGATAATCGGGTAAGAGTTCGCACCCTTCGGGGCAGCGGAGAGCTGCTCCATATACTCTTTCGGCAGGTTAATCCGAAAGGTCGATTGGATAAAACTTTTTGCCAATTCGGTTTTCGGGTTAGAGAAAATTTCGCTGACGCTACCACTTTCAACCAATTGCCCCTTATCAATCACCACCACCTGATGGCAAATCTGCTTCACCACTTCCATTTCGTGGGTAATCAACAAAATAGTCAAGCCCAATTTCTGATTGATCTCTTGCAGTAGTGCTAAGATTGACTGGGTCGTCGCCGGATCTAGCGCACTAGTGGCTTCGTCACACAATAATACTTTTGGCTCAGACGCCAAAGCACGCGCAATCGCCACTCGCTGTTTTTGACCGCCGGACAGATTGCTCGGATACACATGCTTCTTATCACTCAAGCCCACCAATTCCAGCAATTCATCGACACGCTGCGTCACTGCCGTACTATCCATGCCGATCAATTCCAACGGCAACGCCACATTACCGAACACCGTGCGGCTGCTCAACAGGTTAAAATGCTGAAAAATCATACCGATATGACGACGAGCAGCCACCAATTGTGCGTCATTCATTGCGGTCAGCTCTTCACCATCCACAAACACCTGTCCGCTGGTCGGCTGTTCAAGCAAGTTGGCGCAACGAATCAAGGTGCTTTTGCCGGCGCCCGATGCGCCGATTACGCCACAAATCTGCCCTTTCGGGATCTCCAGATTGACGTTGTCAAGTGCGGTCAGCTTTTTACCTTTGACCTCAAAAATTTTATTAATATTTTTTAGCTTAATCATATAAGCCCTTTATAATGGGGATTATCAAAATGATTTTGCTATTTTAGACGTCCAGATTGCTATGTCAACCAGTAGTTAGTACTTTTTTATAACAACAAATTATAAGCTATCAATTTTATAGCAAGATCCTTTGATAGCTTGCTGCTTCTGCGTCTTTTTGTGCTAAAAAGTGCTATGCTAAACAGCAACCTATTACTTTAAGTGAGGAAAATGTGGAAAAAGCAATTTTTTTAGATCGCGACGGAACCGTTAATGTCGATCATGGCTATGTACATGAAATTGATCAGTTTGACTTTATCAACGGCAGTATCGAAGCGCTGGCCGAATTGAAAAAAATGGGTTATTTGCTGGTATTGGTCACCAATCAGTCCGGCATTGCTCGTGGTTATTTCAGTGAAGAGCAATTTCTGCAACTCACAGAATGGTTTGATTGGTCGCTGGCCGATCGCGGTGTCGATTTTGACGGCATTTACTACTGCCCGCACCTGCCCGACGGCGTCGGTGAATACCGCCAAGACTGTGACTGCCGCAAACCGAAACCGGGCATGTTGCTGCAAGCGATTCAAGAATTGAATATCGACCCAAACCGCTCTTTTATGATCGGTGACAAAATCGAAGATCTCATGGCAGGTAAAGCGGCTGGTGTTGCGCATAATATCTTGGTTCGCAGCGGCAAAACCGTCACCACCGAAGGCGAACAATTAGCCGAAGCAGTGCTGGATTCAGTGGCGGATTTGCCTAACTATATCACTAAGCTTAAATAAGTAAAAAAGCCATCAAACCTGAGATTCGATGGCTTTGCAGTGTTATATACCTTTTTATTGCAACAACGAAATATCCGCCACTTGCAAGAACAATTCACGCAGATTGTGCAATAGCGCCAAGCGGTTGTTGCGCAAGGCCGGATCTTCGGCATTCACCATCACATTATCGAAGAAATTGTCGATCGGTTGACGCAGGGCGGCAAGTTGCTCAAGTGCGGTTTGGTAATCACCATTGGCAAACAGCGGTTGCAGTTTTTGTTGCAACTCTGTCACTTGCTCCGCCAGCGCAATTTCCGCCGCATCTTGGCACAACATGCGGTTGACGGCAGTCGGCAGCTCCCCTTCCACTTTCGCCAAAATATTGCTCACCCGTTTATTGGCGGCGGCAAGGGCTTCGGCAGAATCTAAAGTGCGGAAATGTGCCACCGCACGCACACGTTTATCGAAATCCGCCGGTTTGGTCGGACGGCGTGCCAACACCGCTTGGATCACATCCACGCCAAAACCTTCGTCTTGGTACCAGGCACGGAAACGCCCCAGCATAAAATCAATCACATCGTTGACGACATTATTATTCGTCAGTTTATCAGCATATAATTGCACCGCACTTTGCACTAAGCTCTGCAAATCCAGCGGCAGTTTTTTCTCGACGATAATCCGCAACACGCCCAAGGCGGCACGGCGTAAGGCAAACGGGTCTTTATCGCCTTTCGGGTGTTGCCCGATACCGAAAATGCCACTCAGGGTATCCAATTTATCCGCCAACGCCACTGAACACGCCACTAAACTATGCGGCAGTTCATCGCCGGCAAAACGTGGCATATACTGTTCGTTCAATGCCACTGCAACGGCTTCGTCTTCGCCGTCATGACGGGCATAGTGCATGCCCATCACTCCCTGAGTATCGGTGAATTCAAATACCATATTGGTCATCAGATCACATTTCGACAGCAAACCGGCACGTTTGGCTTGGGTTTCGTCTGCACCGATTTGTGCTGCAATAATGCCGCTTAGTGCCTCAATGCGTGTGGTTTTATCACGCAACGTACCAAGCTGCTGTTGGAATAATACGCTTTCCAAACGTGGCAAGTTATCTTGCAAACGCTGTTTTAAATCGGTTTTAAAGAAAAATTCCGCATCAGTTAAACGTGGACGCACCACTTTTTCATTGCCTTCGATGATTGCGGTCGGATCTTGCGGATTGATATTGGAAACAAAGATAAAGTGCGGTAGTAATTTGCCGTTTTTATCATAGATCGGAAAATACTTTTGATCGCCCTTCATGGTGTAAACCAAGGCTTCCGCCGGCACAGCCAAGAAACGCTCTTCAAAGGTGGCACTCAACACATTCGGATATTCCACTAATGAAGTCACTTCATCCAGCAGATCCTCTTCAATATCCGCCACACCGCCAAGTGCGGTCGCTTTTTCTTGCGCTTTTGCCAAAATTAAGGCTTTACGCTGCTCAAAATCGGCAATCACTGAGCCTTTTTCCGCTAACAACGCAGGGTATTGATCGGCATGGCTGATTTGGAATTCACGCTCGCCTAAGAAACGGTGTCCACGAATCGTCGTGCCGCTCGCTACGCCCAAAATTTCGCCTTCAATCAATTCATCGCCCAATAACAACGTGACAGTATGCACCGGACGGATAAATTGTACGGTTTTGTCTGCCCAGCGCATCGGCTTGGCAATCGGTAATTTAGCCAACGCATTGGCGACCAAATCGATCAACAGCGTTTTGGTCTGCTTGCCGGCTTCCAACGTGCGGTAAAACAACCATTCGCCTTTATCAGTGGCGACTCGCTCCGCCTGCTCCACGCTGATGCCACAACCACGCGCCCAGCCTTCTGCCGCTTTGGTCGGCTTGCCTTCGGCATCAAACGCTGCCGCCACTGCCGGCCCGCGTTTTTCGATCTGCTTGCTCGGCTGTTCAGTCGCCAACGCACTCACTTTCACCGCCAAACGACGAGGTGCGGCAAACCAGGCTACGTTGTCGAAGGCTAAGCCTTCTTGAGTTAGGGCTTGCTGTATATTCTCGGCAAATGCGGTTGCCAATTTTTTCAACGCCTTCGGTGGCAACTCTTCGGTGCCGATCTCAACCAGGAAATTTTGTGTTGTCATTTTTGTTCTCTTTATTAACTTAACGTAGATTACCCACGTTTTATTCATCAAATATAGTCTATTAAAAACCGCACTTTAATACCTATTTTAAGGCGGAAGTGGGGCTTTATTAATGGGAAAATCGCTGTTTTGCTTTTTTGACCGCCAAATGTAATCGCTGTTCTAATAACTTTTTAGACGGTAATACGGTTAAATACTCAGCAATATGGATATCCGATTGCTTTAAATCCAATAATTCTACTTGTTCTTGCTTTTTTGAAGTACACAGAATAATGCCCAATGGTGGATTTTCATCTTCTTCCTGTTCATACTTTGCCAACCATGCCAAATATAATTCCATTTGGCTTTTATGCGCAGGTTTAAATTTTTCTGTTTTCAGTTCAATTGCAATTAACCGCTTTAATTTGCGATTATAAAACAGTAAATCAATATAAAAATCATCTTCATCAATCTGAATACGTTTCTGCCGTGTGATAAAAGTGAATCCTGCTCCCAGTTCCAATAAAAACTGTTCTATTTCTCGCAAAATAGCATCTTCAAGATCTTTTTCTAAATACCGATCATTCAACTCTAAAAAATCCAAAATATAGGGATCTTTTAATACCAAAGATTGATTATACTGGCCTTGCTTTCTTAATAAATTAAGCTCTTGAATAACGGTTTCATCGGGCTTTTTAGAAATCGCTGTCCGTTCAAATAATAACGAACCGATTCGCTCATCTAAGGTTCGAGTAGACCAGCATTCTTGTACCACCATCGTGGCATAAAACTCTCGTTTTAATGGATCCTCAATATACGACAAGGTTTTAAAATGCGTCCAACTTAATTGTCCACGCAGTGCGTGGACAATCTCAATATCTGAAAAGATTTCTGCAAATTTTATACAATATAATAAATGGGTGCGTCCCCAACCTTTGCCGAACTGTTCTGTCAATTTTTTAGCTAATATCGTAATAACTTGCTGACCATAATCTCCACGATCACCTTGTAAAACATATTCATTGATCCGCTTCCCAACATGCCAATACAATAAGGTCAATTCCGCATTGACAGCAACCGCCGCTCGCTGTTTTGACGATTGGATCAATTCACTGATTTCGTTCACAAAGGTTTGTGAATTTTCTAATGAAATTAACAGGTTATTATCCATTTAGTTATACTTTACTTTATACATTGCAGCAGCTTCTCGCAATTGCATTACACTCGTCGTCAATTGCCGTTCCAATTCTTGTTCGGTCGGTAAATATGCGACATATTTTGAGCTGAAAATTTGTTTTCTGTCGGCAAGCACCGAATATTTCGCCACTGCTTCGCTCTGTTCGCTGCATAACACTAAGCCGATGGTCGGGTTATCATCTTCGCCTTTAAATTGCTCGTCATATAAACGCACATAGGTATCCATTTGCCCGATATCTTGATGCTTCAATTTGCCGATTTTGAGGTCAATCAATAAAAAACATTTCAGTTTGAAATTATAGAAAACCAAATCAATATAAAAATCTTCATCGTCAAACCGTATGCGTTTTTGTCGTTCCACAAAGGCAAAACCTTTACCGAGTTCCAACAGAAAATCTTGCAAATTGCTAATAATCGCTTGTTCAATCTGGTTTTCTTGATAGGTTTTATCTTGCAAATTCAAGAAGTCCAAAATATAGGGATCGCGCAAATAATCGTGAATGCTTTCTTTTAACGGTTCGGTTTTTTGTTCCGCTTCTTGCGTAACCAAGGCTTTATTTTGACTTGCCAATAACCGTTCGTAATATAAAACCGAAATTTGGCGATCTAAGGCTCGAGAAGACCAGTTATTTTCAATCGCTTCTTGCTGATACCATTGCCTCGCTTGTGGGTTTTCAATGCGAATTAAACTTCGATAATGTGTCCAACTCAATTCGAGACGCACTGCGTCTCGAATTGGAAACGCTAAATAAAACAAGCGCATATTACGCAAATTGGTGACATCAAATCCCTTACCGAACATTTCCGTTAAACGTTGCGAAATTGCTTGTAACAGATGTTTTCCGTATTGCGCACGTTGTTCACCTTGTTGTTCCTCTTCCACAATCAAACGCCCGATTTCCCAATAACTTTGCACCATGGCGATATTCACCGTCTGCCGCACTTGCTGGCGTGCGGCGGTGATAATATTCGCAATATTACTGATTAATTGGTGCTCGGTCGTTTGCAGTGAATTCATAGACTTAACCAAATCGGCGTTTTAATTCATTCAGCTCAAGAATAATTTCACCGTTTGCCAACAACAATGCCGGAATGCCGATATAGCCCTTTTGTTTCGCCTCATCAAAAGTACGGTCAGTATCACGCAGTTTTAAAAAACGTTTAAAATTTGCCATACTTTCAAAAATATTCACGCTTCCATACTCCACCTTTAAGGCATCTAACTCCGCCACAAACGGCTCAGTGTCGGGGCAAAGGTGGGCGAAAAACAGAACTGGCTTGGTCATTGTTTACCTACTTCTTTATTGCAGTTTATTTTTTACAGCCCGGAAAGCCCAAGGCTTCACGGCTGGCGTAATAGGCTTCAGCAACGCCTTTAGTCAGCGCACGAATGCGTAAAATATAGCGTTGGCGTTCGGTCACCGAAATCGCTTTGCGTGCATCCAGCAAGTTAAAACTGTGCGCTGCTTTTAAAATACGTTCATAAGCCGGAAGCGGCAGCGGTTTTTCTAATGCCAGCAATGTCTGGGCTTCTTTTTCGTATTGTTCGAAACAGTAAAACAGAAATTCGGTGTTGGCGTATTCAAAATTATAGGTCGATTGCTCCACTTCATTTTGATGGAACACATCGCCGTAAGTGGTTTTGCCCAACGCACCGTCCGACCACACCAAGTCATATACGCTGTCCACACCTTGAATGTACATCGCCAAGCGCTCTAAACCATAGGTGATTTCGCCTGTCACCGGCTTGCATTCCAAACCGCCCACTTGTTGGAAATAGGTAAACTGGGTCACTTCCATACCGTTCAGCCACACTTCCCACCCCAAGCCCCAAGCGCCCAGCGTCGGATTTTCCCAGTTGTCTTCCACAAAACGGATATCATTCTGCGTCGGGTCAAAACCAAGCATTTTCAAACTGTCTAAATACAGTTCCTGAATGTTATCCGGTGACGGTTTGATCACCACTTGGAATTGGTAATAGTGCTGCAGACGATTCGGGTTTTCGCCGTAGCGCCCGTCGGTCGGGCGACGCGACGGCTGCACATAGGCAAACGCCATCGGCTCCGGCCCTAACGCCCGAAGTGCGGTCATCGGATGTGACGTACCCGCCCCGACTTCCATATCAAAAGGTTGCACCACCGTGCAGCCCACGTTTGCCCAGTATTCTTGCAGGGCGAGAATCATACCTTGAAAGGTTTTTACGTTGAATGTTGAACTCATGTTTAGTTATCGCTGATGGTTAAGAGAAAATGGCACACATTATACTTGAATTTAGGCGAAAGGTCATGGCATTGCACACTGAAAATGCGAAAGTGCGGTCAGAGATTGCTGCTGACCGCACTTTAATTCAATCTTAAGCGGATTAAAGCGTATAAACCCCAACCAGATAAGCCCGATCAAGAATATGCCCCTGCATCGCAAAATGGAGTTCATTAAAGCCGAAACCCGGGGCTAAATCCAATTCGCAATCCAACGCATAGACATAAAGCTCATAACGGTGATCTGCATTCGGTGGTGCCATGCCGCCGTAAAACGAGGCTTCTTCCGCCGATAAGCCACCCAATTTTCCCGACCAGCTATTTCTGCCTTGTACATAATCGGTGGCGGAAATGCTGTCGTTTTCCGGCAACGATGTGCGCTGCAGATTGGCAACCAGCCAATGAATCCACACATAACCTGCCGCCCCGACCGCATCTTTATCTTCCAACACCAACACAAATGACTTTGTGCCTGTCGGCGCATCACTGATTTCCAGCGGAATCGAATAGTTCGGCATGCCATTCGGACTGAATTGCGTTCCCCGCTTACCGTATTTATCCTCAAAAAACCCGTTTTTAATCGCTGAACTGCTGACTTTCATATTTGCTCCTCCGTTAATCCGATTAAAATCTGACTTTATCTTAGCACTTATTCTCAACATAATCGGTGCTGTTGCTCGTAAGATTTGACTCACTTCAAATTTATTTAACAAAACGGTTGTGTTATAGCGGAAATTTTTATAGATTGGATGTCCATTAGTCGGGGTGCTGATTTTGTGGTGACCACAAAACGGCTGAGATTAAACCCGTGAACCTGATCCAGTTAATGCTGACGTAGGAAACTAAATATGCCAACACACCATACCGCACTTTTCTCTGATTTAGCCGATTTTCAACCTGTTGCAACGCATTAGTTAACCATTTGCTGAACCGATGGTGGCGTAAAATGAATGCCGTTGAAATTCGCTCCTTAACCCTGGCGTTTGAACAGCAAGCGCTGTTCACCGATTTCAATTTTGATTTGCCGCAACAACAATGGACGGTGCTGCTCGGACGTTCCGGCGTCGGCAAATCGACGCTGCTGCGAGCGATTGCCGGTTTAGAAAATACCGCTATTCAGCAAGGAAACATTCATTTTCCCCGCCCGCTCAAACTGGCTTGGCTGGCACAACAAGATTCGCTGTATCCGTGGTTGTCGCTGCTGGATAATGTCCAGTTGGAACAACATCTCAAAGGCAAGAAAACCCGTCAATCCCGGCAACAGGCAGAGCACTTATTAGCGGCGGTGCAAATGGAAAACCATCTGCACAAAGGTTGCCAGCAACTCTCCGGCGGACAGCGGCAACGGGTGGCACTGGCGCGCACGCTGATGCAAAACGCCGATCTGATTTTGATGGACGAACCGTTTTCCGCTCTTGATGCGGTCACCCGCTTGCAACTGCAAGATCTGGCGTGTGACTTATTGCAACAAAAAACCGTGCTCTTGATCACCCACGATCCGCAAGAAGCGATTCGCGTGGGCGATCGGATTTATGTGCTACACGATCCCCGCCGACCTTTAAATCCTGCACATCTTCCTGAGGGTAAAAAACCACGCGACCTGACTGAAAACCCGCAATCGGCATTGCAACAAATGCTGTTTCACCAGCTTTTGCAAGGAGCGCCGCATGAATTGGTTTAAACGGCTCGCTAAAATCATGTTGCTGACCGCACTTTTACTGCTGTTATGGCAAAGTGCGGTCAGCTTGTTGGCGCTGCCGCACTATATGCTGCCGTCGCCTGAAGCGGTGTGGCAGCAACTGTTAAAACAGCATGTGTTGTTATGGCAGCACGCCCAAGTTACATTACTCGAAATCGTACTCGGGCTGACGCTCGGCTTTCTGCTCGGTTTGGGTTCGGCACTGTTATTGGCATTTTCTGCACCGGTTTCCGCTTTTTTAATGCCGTTACTTGTGATTTCACAGGCGATTCCGGTTTTTGCAATTGCGCCGCTGTTGGTGCTGTGGTTCGGCTATGGCATGGCGTCCAAAATCGTGATGACGGTGCTGATTATCTATTTTCCGGTCACCACCGCCTGCTACGACGGCTTACGCAACACTCCGCATGCTTGGCTGGATTTAGCACGTTCAATGCGGCTTACGCCTGCCACATTACTGTTTAAAGTGCGGTTGCCTGCGGCATTGCCGTCATTAGCATCCGGTTTGCGCATTGCCGCTTCGGTTGCGCCGATCGGTGCGGTGGTCGGGGAGTGGGTCGGCTCGTCACAAGGCTTGGGCTATTTGATGCTGCAAGCTAATGCACGCATGCAAGTTGATCTGATGTTTTCGGCGCTGTTTGTCTTACTGATCATCGCCCTGTCGCTCTATTTTTTACTGGATCATGCCTTACGCCGCTTGATTCCGTGGGCAGCTCATCTTCGTTAACCCATTAACCTAAAAGGAAAAAAGATGTCTAGCGTTCAACAACTGATACAAAATGCCGAGCCGCACTGGCGGGCCTATATCGAACATGATTTTGTGCTGCGCCTTGCCGACGGCACGCTGGATAAACGCTGTTTTCAGCACTATTTGAAGCAGGACTATCGCTACTTGTTTCACTATAACCGTGCTTTGGCATTGGCGCTGTTCAAAGCCGAAAATTTTGCCCAAATGGAACAGGCACACCATGCCATTCAAACCATTTTGCAAGAGAGCAAACTGCACGTTACGTTCTGCCAACGCTGGGGAATAGCCGAAACAGAACTGCTGCAAACACCCGAATCTGCCGCCTGCGTCGCCTACACCCGTTATGTGTTAGACTGCGGCATCAACGGCAGTCTGGTGGATCTCTACGCTGCGATTGCGCCTTGCGCCCTCGGTTATGCCGAGATCGCCCGCCATATTGTCGAGCGCCAGCTCAGCCCACCCGGCAATCCGTATCAAGATTGGATCGACACCTACGCCAGTGACGATTTTCAACTTGCCACTGCCGAACTGACCGATTTTTTAGATCAACTTTGCCAGGAACTGACAGCGAAACAACGGACGAAAGTGCAGACCATCTTCAACACTGCCACCCGTATGGAAGTTGCCTTTTGGCAAATGGGATTGGATTTAAGCTAATCATTTACAGGAGATAAATATGAAGAATACGAAACTATTCGCCCTCTTGACCGCACTTTTGCTGATCAATCTGCCGTTACAAGCCAAACAAAAAGTAACACTGCTGCTAGACTGGTTTGTCAATCCGGATCACGCCGCCTTGATCGTGGCACAACAAAAAGGCTTTTTCGCCGCCCACGATTTAGCGGTGGAGATCGTTGAACCGGCAGATCCGTCAATGCCGCCCAAATTGGTTGCCGCGGGCAAAGCCGATATTGCAGTGGATTACCAACCTCAGTTGCAAATGCAGGTTGCCGAGGGGCTGCCGTTGGTGCGCATCGGCACGCTGGTGTCCACCCCGTTAAACAGCGTGGTGGTGCTGCAAAACAGCGGTATTGAAAGTCTGGCGGATCTGAAAGGCAAAAAAATCGGCTATTCGGTCAGTGGGTTTGAAACCAGCCTACTGCAAGCGATGTTGGCAAAACATGGCTTGAGCGAAAAAGACGTGGAAATGGTGAACGTCAACTGGTCACTGTCACCGTCATTAATCAGCGGACAAGTGGACGCCGTGATCGGCGCTTTCCGTAATTTTGAATTGAATCAAATGGCACTTGAACAGCAGCCGGGACGTGCATTTTACCCGGAAGAACACGGCGTACCGGCTTATGACGAACTGATTTTAGTCGCCAATAAAAACAACCTGACCGACAAAAAATTGCACGCCTTTCTAACCGCACTTGAACAAGCGACGATCTATTTGATCAACCACCCCGATCAAGCCTGGCAGGATTTCGTCAGTTATAAACCGAATGAGCTAGACAACGAACTGAACCGCCTTGCCTGGCGAGACACTCTACCACGTTTAACCTTGCGCCCACGCGCTCTTGACGAAAACCGCTATCAACACATGGCGGAATTTATGCAGCAACAGGGCTTGATCAAAACCGTGCCGCCACTCACCGATTACACCATACAACTGAAGGATTGATTATGTTAAAAACCGATTATCTCAGCCAACTGCGCCAACGTAACCCGCTGATCCACAATATCACCAACATCGTGGTCGCCAATTATGTCGCCAACGGTTTGCTGGCGCTCGGCGCCTCACCGATTATGTCAAGTGCGGTCGAGGAGATGGACGAACTGCCGGCGATTTGCCAGGCATTGGTGATAAATATCGGCACGCTGACCGCCGAACAAGTGAAAGCCATGTTGATTGCCGGCAAAGCGGCGAACCGTCATGGCATTCCGGTGGTGCTGGATCCGGTCGGCGTCGGCGCAACCTGTTTCCGCCAACAAACGGTGGCACAACTGCTGCAAGAAATCCAATTCAGTGCGATTCGCGGCAATGCCGGCGAAATGGCGTACCTTGCCAACGTCAATTGGCAAACCAAAGGCGTCGATGTCGGACAAGGGGATGCTGATTTAGACCATGTCGCTAAAAAAATTGCACAGCAATATCGCTGCACCGCCGTGATCAGCGGTGCGATTGACGTGATTAGTGATGGCAAACAACTGGCGCATATTCAAAATGGTACGCCGCTATTCCCGCACATTACCGGCTCAGGCTGTCTATTAAGTGCGGTTTGCGGTGCATTTTTAGCGGTGGCGCAACAGCATGATTTTCCGGCATTGGTTGAAGCGGCAACGGCGTATGCTATTGCCGGCGAACTGGCGGCAAAAAATCTGCAACCGCAGCAAGTCGGACAATTTTATACCGCACTTTTGGATAAATTAGCAACATTGGATAGCACGCAAGTGCAACAACTGGCGAGGATTGATGATGACTAAAATTGCACAAGCCTTAACCATTGCCGGATCAGACAGCGGCGGTGGCGCAGGCATTCAGGCAGATCTAAAAACCTTTCAGATGCGTGGCGTATTCGGCACCAGTGCCATCACGGCGGTCACCGCGCAAAATACCCTCGGCGTCTTCGACATTCACCCGATTCCGCCGGCCACTATCCAGGCGCAACTGAAAGCAGTCGCCGAAGATTTTGATATCCGCGCTTTTAAATTGGGCATGTTAGGCTCGGAAGAAATCATTGAGTGTGTTGCCGCTGCCTTGCAACGTTACAAATTCGGACAAATGGTGCTGGATCCGGTGATGGTCGCCAAAGGTGGCGCACCGCTGCTGCAACAAAGTGCGGTCGCTGCCCTGAAACAACATTTGCTGCCGCTTGCCGACATTATCACGCCCAATTTGCCGGAAGCCGAAGCTTTGACCAGTATTAAGATTATCGATGGCCGCAGTGCCGAGCAAGCCGCCCGCACGTTGCAACAACTTGGTGCTAAAACAGTGGTGATCAAAGGCGGACACAGCAACAACTCGCAAAGTGCGGTTTGCCAAGACTGGGTGTTCACGCCGGAGCAGCATTTCACGCTGGTCAGCCCGCGCTATCCGACCAAACACACCCACGGCACCGGCTGCACCTTTTCCGCCTGCATCACCGCCGAGCTTGCCAAAGGGCAAAATACGGTGATTGCGATTCGTTTGGCAAAACAGTTTATCACCGCCGCCATCAGCCAACCGTTAAATATCGGCCATGGACATGGTCCCACCAACCACTGGGCATTTTCCTCTCTGCCCCGCACCGGAGTTTATTAAATGCAGGATATTAGAAAAATGCTCACGGTTTATTTTATTGCCGGCACCCAAGATTGCCAACATCTCGGGCTGCTGCCTGAACCAGCGTTATTGTCGGTATTGGAAACAGCCTTAAAGTGCGGTATCAGCTGTTTTCAATTTCGCGAAAAGGGCAAAAATGCCTTACAAGATCCACAAAAAATTGTTCAATTAGCGCAAAAATGCCGCGAGCTTTGCCGCCAGTATCATGTGCCGTTTTTTATCAACGATGATGTGGATCTCGCTTTAGCCGTGCAAGCGGACGGTGTGCACGTCGGGCAGGATGATCGTCCGATTGCACAGGTGATCGAACAATGCCAAGGCAAATTATTACTGGGTTTATCAGTGAATACCCTGCCGCAAGCGATAGCAAATGCCGCATTGCAGGCAGTGGATTATTTCGGTGTCGGACCTGTTTTCCCGACCCAATCGAAAGCCGATGCCAAAGCAGCCGTCGGGTTGAAATTATTACAACAGATTCGCCAACAAGGTATTGAAAAACCGCTGGTCGCCATTGGCGGTATCACCCCCGCAACCGCAATTTCCATCCGTCAAGCCGGGGCGGACGGCGTGGCGGTAATTTCAGCCATCAGCCGAAGCACAAATATCACCAACAGCATACAACAATTAAAAGGACAATAACCATGGCATCATTCAGCAAACAATTCGGACCAGGGATTATTATGGCCTCGTCCTGCGTCGGCGGCTCGCACATCATCGCCTCAACGCAGGCAGGCGCTTATTACGGCTATCAATTGGCACTGTTGATCGTCGCCGTCAATCTGCTGAAATACCCTTTTTTCCGTTTTGCATTTGATTACAGTGCGCTGAACAATAAAAGCGTATTGCAGGGTTACGCCGACAAAGGCAACGGCTATCTCTGGCTTTTCCTGTTGTTCAACCTGTTCGCCACTATGGTCAATGTGGCGGGCGGCACATTGTTGTCAGCCGTGTTGCTGAATATGTTGATTCCGATTGAAATTTCACTTAATTGGTTGAATATTATTGTGCTATTCAGCTTTCTCGCTATTTTGTTTTCACGCCAATATCCGCGCTTAGACAGTGTATCGAAAAGCATCATGTTTCTGCTGTCGCTGATCACCTTGATTGCGCTATTGATCGCTTTCACTCGCAGCAGTGGCAACAGCATCCCCGCTGATTTCATCGCACCTTCTGCTTGGCAACTGAGTGCGATTCCGTTTTTAATCGCCCTCATGGGCTGGATGCCCGCCCCGATGGAACTCAGTGTCGCCGGTTCGCTCTGGGTGGTGGAAAAAAACCGTCTTGACCCAAACTATCGCCAAAAACGCCTGCTAGATTTCAACAGTGGCTACCTCGTCACGATGATATTAGCTTTGATGTTCATGACGCTCGGCGCCTTGGTGCAATACGGCAAGCCGATTCCCACCCTCGCCGGCGGACAATTTATCCGACAATTCGTAGAGATGTACGCCCTCAGCATCGGTGAATGGACCCGCTGGTTTATGGCACTGGTGGCATTTATCTGCATCTACGGCACCACCATCGTCGCCGTCGACGGCTATTCCCGCTGCAACCAACAAACTGTTATTTTACTCCGACAATCGATAAAATCCGCAAAGGAAAACCGCACTTTTAACCCGACTTACCACGACAAAACCTTGCGTTACTCGATGTTTTTCACCACCTTATCCGCCTTTATCGTGATCCAGTTCTTCAGCAGCGCCATCGGCAAAATGATCCCCTTCGCCATGACCGCCTCCTTCGTCTCCGCCCCGGTGTTTGCCTGGCTCAACTTCAGCCTCGCACGCCAAGATAAACAGCAAAAAGACTGGCTGACTTATCTGGCTTGGACCGGAATAGTTTATTTAGTAGCGATGGTTGGGGTTTATTTTGTTTATAAGTAATGATAGACAACCTAGTATGTTGCAAAAAGTAGATATTGATTAATATTTAAACCATCTATGTGATAGATAACACTAGGAAAATTCGGAGATTTACATTCTGCGCTTTAAACTATCTGTGTGATAGGCAACAACGAAAAGAAAGCCGATTTAGCCACTCGGCATTTCTAAACCATCTGTGTGATAGGCAACAGCCAGTGATGAAAACAAGATAATGTTAAAAAATTTCTAAACCATCTGTGTGATAGGCAACTTCTATTCCCTCTCAATATCGTGCATCAATCTTTTCTAAACCATCTGTGTGATAGGCAACACTTGGAAATCGATGAAAATGGCAATGAGGTATTTCTAAACCATCTGTGTGATAGGCAACAAGGTATGGAGTGATTTGTTAGAAAATAGAAATTTCTAAACCATCTGTGTGATAGGCAACGTTTTCCTTGCGGCAATGGCATTTGTTGCAATTTTCTAAACCATCTGTGTGATAGGCAACCCGACGGTCTGTTTAATCGAATAAATTTGCAATTTCTAAACCATCTGTGTGATAGGCAACCAAAAGCGCAATTTTTTAAAGCACCTTAAGTCTTTCTAAACCATCTGTGTGATAGGCAACATTAATCCGATTTGATATAACTGATATAGCGCTTTCTAAACCATCTGTGTGATAGGCAACTCGGCGGGGTTGAGCGGTATGGACGGCTTAGATTTCTAAACCATCTGTGTGATAGGCAACTAACCCTTTTTCGGCGAATTCTTTAAAAGTGCTTTCTAAACCATCTGTGTGATAGGCAACAAAGTGCGATATCAAAAGTTATTTATTGATATTTTCTAAACCATCTGTGTGATAGGCAACTCAACAACTCTTTTTTTATCGGTAACTTTAAATTTCTAAACCATCTGTGTGATAGGCAACGGCGGCGGATAACCATTTCAGCGATATTGTTATTTCTAAACCATCTGTGTGATAGGCAACAGTAAAGGCGGTTCGTCACAAGTGTTTGATGATTTCTAAACCATCTGTGTGATAGGCAACTCGACAAATGCAGATTCAGTCTAATCTTGACTTTTCTAAACCATCTGTGTGATAGGCAACTGCGCAATCAGCATTTTCACAAACTTGGTCGTTTTCTAAACCATCTGTGTGATAGGCAACTTTTACTATCCCAGATGTGACAATCGCAGTCTTTTCTAAACCATCTGTGTGATAGGCAACAATGTTAATTCGCTTTCTGAAACGCCTAGTGCTTTCTAAACCATCTGTGTGATAGGCAACTAACAATACCAACCCCTTTACCGCTTCTAGTTTTTCTAAACCATCTGTGTGATAGGCAACGAAAACCTCTCTTTTCTTTTTATTTTGATATGTTTCTAAACCATCTGTGTGATAGGCAACGCTGTGTAAAATACCGCTGTGTTGCGCATTCTTTTCTAAACCATCTGTGTGATAGGCAACACCTCCGTTTTGATACTCCTGCGGCAACTGCCTTTCTAAACCATCTGTGTGATAGGCAACCAAAAAGACCACTGTCGGGGCGCATATCTGATTTTCTAAACCATCTGTGTGATAGGCAACCGATCACCATCGCCGACGGCACGTTTGCCAAATTTCTAAACCATCTGTGTGATAGGCAACCATCTGGGAAATGGTGCGCCAATACCGCACTTTTTCTAAACCATCTGTGTGATAGGCAACTTATGGGGCATTCGCGCCCGTTCCGGCGCAGGTTTCTAAACCATCTGTGTGATAGGCAACTGAGTAGCTTGCAAACCTTAACTGCGCTTGGCTTTCTAAACCATCTGTGTGATAGGCAACGCTGGACGGTTGTTGATGCGTTTGGCGGCTCCGTTTCTAAACCATCTGTGTGATAGGCAACTCCGCCAACTTGATAAAAAAGGTCTTGTTCAATTTCTAAACCATCTGTGTGATAGGCAACAAACCATACTATCACAATATAGTGGTTCCGGTGTTTCTAAACCATCTGTGTGATAGGCAACTCACTGCCGGCACCTTCACAGTCATTCATTTTTTTCTAAACCATCTGTGTGATAGGCAACAGTTACCCAGAATCCTGTATTTGGACTTTGAGTTTTCTAAACCATCTGTGTGATAGGCAACGTGTGATAGCGGTGATTTTACTTATGTTCAGTTTTCTAAACCATCTGTGTGATAGGCAACTCAGGAGGGTGGTAAGCCCCTTTTCTGATTTTTTTCTAAACCATCTGTGTGATAGGCAACTTATTAAAGTTACCAATCACCTGTCCAGCTTTTTTCTAAACCATCTGTGTGATAGGCAACAGGCTGTTGATGTGATTAATCAGCGAGATATATTTCTAAACCATCTGTGTGATAGGCAACTAATGCAGCTAATGCAGCAAGTGCAGCAGCTATTTCTAAACCATCTGTGTGATAGGCAACTTGCACGATGATGTCGCCGTCTTCAAAATCGTTTTCTAAACCATCTGTGTGATAGGCAACAGTATTTCCGCTATAGTGAGCGGCATATTCGGTTTCTAAACCATCTGTGTGATAGGCAACAATGCAATTCAGCGCCGTTGCTCAATACGATCTTTCTAAACCATCTGTGTGATAGGCAACCCCGGTAATTGCCGCAATCGTAAGTCCAATCTTTTCTAAACCATCTGTGTGATAGGCAACTGACCGCACTTTGAATCCCATTAATTGCTGTTTTTCTAAACCATCTGTGTGATAGGCAACTCAAGTGCGGTCTGCTCCAGTGTTGCACGTCGTTTCTAAACCATCTGTGTGATAGGCAACAGCAACGCCACATTTATCAGCTAAATCAGCCTTTTCTAAACCATCTGTGTGATAGGCAACGTACAGACAGCACGGAAACCCTGCGGCAAGTGTTTCTAAACCATCTGTGTGATAGGCAACTTAGCAATGTGCGCTGATAATCCAGATATGCATTTCTAAACCATCTGTGTGATAGGCAACAGCAACGCCACATTTATCAGCTAAATCAGCCTTTTCTAAACCATCTGTGTGATAGGCAACGTACAGACAGCACGGAAACCCTGCGGCAAGTGTTTCTAAACCATCTGTGTGATAGGCAACTTAGCAATGTGCGCTGATAATCCAGATATGCATTTCTAAACCATCTGTGTGATAGGCAACGCTCGATTAGCCTTTCTTTCGTTCGGCGTAACTTTCTAAACCATCTGTGTGATAGGCAACGGTTTTACCGCCAGTGGTGGGCGATTGTCAATTTTCTAAACCATCTGTGTGATAGGCAACCATTGAATCGTGGAAAAAAGATCCTCGCTTAGTTTCTAAACCATCTGTGTGATAGGCAACACAGTGCTTTATTGTTCATATTTGATCTGTTATTTCTAAACCATCTGTGTGATAGGCAACATTTGCACTTGATGATTGACCACCGTCAACGGTTTCTAAACCATCTGTGTGATAGGCAACAAAATACCTTGCTTGTTCCTCAAAAGTAAATTTTTCTAAACCATCTGTGTGATAGGCAACAAGCCAAACACAAGCCGATGAAATCGGCGAATTTTCTAAACCATCTGTGTGATAGGCAACGACTGCTTACCGCCAGTGGTGTTGGAAATGGTTTTCTAAACCATCTGTGTGATAGGCAACAAGCTGAATAATCACCCGCTTAATGCGGTCTTTTTCTAAACCATCTGTGTGATAGGCAACTTTGGGCGAACGACGATGACAGAGTTCCTGCATTTCTAAACCATCTGTGTGATAGGCAACGAACGCAGTATGACGACATTAGTCTGTCCGGTTTTCTAAACCATCTGTGTGATAGGCAACTCCCGCTTAGTCGGTATGCTCTCGTTGAACATTTTCTAAACCATCTGTGTGATAGGCAACCATATCATCGTTGATGATCAGCTGGCGGGTCATTTCTAAACCATCTGTGTGATAGGCAACACAATGCGCTGTTGCAGTGTGCTTTTCGGCATTTTCTAAACCATCTGTGTGATAGGCAACTCTCACTTTTTGTTGATGAAAATAAAATAAACTTTCTAAACCATCTGTGTGATAGGCAACGTACAGCTTTAGCAAAGTCATAGCCGCTTTGCTTTCTAAACCATCTGTGTGATAGGCAACAGTAAACGGAGTGGTGAATCTTACTTTAAAAATTTCTAAACCATCTGTGTGATAGGCAACATCAGCCTCATGCCTTATCCTTGTCCTCTTTCTTTCTAAACCATCTGTGTGATAGGCAACGAAAAGGACGAAAATTATTTGCGCGATATAATTTTCTAAACCATCTGTGTGATAGGCAACAATACGCCACTGCCATAGGCAACTTCTCAGCATTTCTAAACCATCTGTGTGATAGGCAACTTAACTTGCATAGCCTGCTGCACACCCCCAAATTTCTAAACCATCTGTGTGATAGGCAACGTGCTGACGGCGGCATTCGGTTACGGCGTATGTTTCTAAACCATCTGTGTGATAGGCAACATGGGAAAATATAATGCATCACCTTTTTTCAATTTCTAAACCATCTGTGTGATAGGCAACCATAGTTTCTCCTTTCAGCCCCGCCCGAAAGCTTTCTAAACCATCTGTGTGATAGGCAACATGTACGTAATCTACTGAAAAGTCGGCAAATCTTTCTAAACCATCTGTGTGATAGGCAACATAGTGATAAACTTGTTGAGCTGTGTCGTAGATTTCTAAACCATCTGTGTGATAGGCAACTTGAAGCCTTAGAAGACGCCATTTTTAGTGGTTTTCTAAACCATCTGTGTGATAGGCAACTTCACTTACGGCTCAGTCTGTTCAGGCATTGATTTCTAAACCATCTGTGTGATAGGCAACTGGATTTATAAGCGTGTAAGTTCAAAGCCTTGTTTCTAAACCATCTGTGTGATAGGCAACACTACGCCCTGTTGCTCCAATTTAGAATTTAATTTCTAAACCATCTGTGTGATAGGCAACGGCGTAAGCCGTTCGGGTTTTTCGCCTTTATTTTTCTAAACCATCTGTGTGATAGGCAACGAATTCGGCGAGAGCGTGCGCTGTTGTGCCGATTTCTAAACCATCTGTGTGATAGGCAACTGATCGACAGTGCGAGGAATACAATACCGCAATTTCTAAACCATCTGTGTGATAGGCAACCGTGAAAAAACATGTTTTCATACGCGCGCATATTTCTAAACCATCTGTGTGATAGGCAACTTTAACTGCTTAACTGCGGCGTTATACTGCAATTTCTAAACCATCTGTGTGATAGGCAACTAGAAGATTACACCTAAAATAATAGTCAAGGCAAGGGATGACATTAAAACCTTGCGCTTGACCATTATTTTAAGTAATCTTGTAACAATTTGATAAATAACAAATTTTTAAAGAGCGGTTTTATGAAGGTATTTTACCAAGCCGGAACTGTTGTTGTGCTGCTTAATCCATAACTGCTAAAAGCACCCGCTACTGGTCCATTCACTCGTAACTGTTCGATCTCTAAAGAATATTGCTGCTTTGTCCGCAAACTTTGCATAATAATAAAAGGGCGGCGTTTTAACACTGGATTTTCGTAATGCTCAAGAGATTCTTGGAGTGTGACATTATGAACTTCCATAAAACGCTGCACTCTTGCCTCTTTCGCTTCTTCAAAGCTGAGATTATGCTTTTTCGCATAATCCCGGGTATATTTGTCATTATTCGTACGCTGGCGTAAGCGTTTGACCACAAGGTGTTCAGTAACATTTGATGGTACATTCTGAATACTTAGTATATGAACGTAATCCTTCAGTCTTTCCAACCAATGAGAAATATTCAGCTGCTCTAGCATTTCTTTTTTGTGGGAAAAAATACGCAATTTGCAACCTAATGTCATGATTGTCTTGTTATTTTCCTTAATATATTGATATTCAGGAAAACTGACGCCAATCTCACTGACCGAATTTGGGTGTTGCAGCTCCACTAATGCCAAATGCAGCTGAGTATATAGCTTGCTCCAGATAAAATAAGGTGAAATATCGGGGCTTTTGATAATAGTTAGATCTTGGTAGTACTGCATATCGTTTACTCCTTGCCGCTTGCACCAAACACACCGCCACGGATAAGCACTCCGATGACATAATGCTGTTGTTCGAGCATCGGTTTTTTCCCTTTTAATACCCAATTATCAAACAAGGTATAAAAATCTTGTTTCTGTTTTGGCTGGCGAAAAGCTTTACCCATTGAGGTCACCGCGCCATAAGGTTCAATTGCAATCGGAAATTTGGCATCTAGATACCAGTTATCAATTGTACGAATAGCATTACTGATTTTTTGTGAGTGCATTCCTGCTTTATCACTGATCTGATAAAGCACTTTGCTTTTCTTATTTCCGGTATCCAGTACCAACTCTTGTGAAGGATAAACCTCCTGTCCGTAGCCAACGCTGACTTTTGCTTCGATTTTCAATAAAATAAACGCTGCACCGGATAAACCTTGTTCTATCCATTTTGCAACTGTTTGAATTGGTTGATCGTTCTCAAAAGTGTCCAGTTTATACGCTAAAGCATTATCTATACTTACCGACTGCTCACCGCACTTTATGGTTAACTCAATCTTTTCTGCACCTACGCGGTTGCGCCATAGCCAACGTCCATTCAAAATATTATTCGCATAGCGCTGTGCTAGCACTGCAAACCCTTGCTCTGCAATATAACTTTCAACAGTATCAACCAAAGCCTTTTGGTAATCTTGGTCGTTACACACACTTGGTCTGCCGTTAAAAGGAAGCACTTTACACGTCCATTTCACAATTAAAGTATCATTTTCAGGATCTAATGCGGCAGAATCAACTTTCTGCAAATTGGCTTTTTCAACTTCCGCATCCAGTTTCTCTGGGTCATTAACTAGAGCATTTTTTAGACGGTTACTGATTGTACCGCGTACCGATTTTTCTTTTACTTTAACATCGGTTTGCTTTGAATTCGGATTATTACTATCAATTTGCCAAAAAACAGCATCAGAAATATCCAAATTACGTTCAAAAGCCAAGACAGTGGCGACGGTTAATTTACTCATTTTATTGCTCCTTTAAAAAAGTATTAATATAATCAAACTGCGTGTTTTGAATGGTTAAATATAAATCCTGTTCTGCAATGTGGTGGTAGTGCCAAAATGCTTTGTTGAGATCATTAATTCGATGTGGGAACACCCATTTGCCCAAACTGTAAACTGCTTCGACATATTGACTGGAATATTCAGCATTACGGCTATTCTGCATTTTTCCGGCTTCAACACTGTCAGCAATTCCTTGAAACCCAATCGCCATTGACACCAGCCAACCTCGACCGCTCTTTGGAGAAACGGTTTGCCAGACGGTCTTACCTTTCTCTTGTTGCTCTATCGGAATATGCTGTAGTGTCACAACATCAATCAAGGCATCGAGTGCGGTGGCAGTCGGATTTTTATGTTGCTGAATTTGGGTAAGCTCAATCAAATCCTGTTGTGCGTTCATTAGCACAAAAGCGGGTAATAGGTGTCGAGAAATCTCACCGATTGCTTCCGCCTGAATATATTCAACGGATTTTAATCCCAGTACACTTCCACCGGCTAACCGCTGTTGTTGGATCCACTGCCGGCTTAAATTGACTAATTGTGTTTGACACTGCTCATCTTCAAGCGGCCAAATATTTTCCGCAAAGACTTCCACTACCAGCGTCACCAGCAAATTACATTTTCCCTCCTCGATAATTGAGGCTACTGAACCGTCTTTTTTAATCGGGTTTCGGGTTTGATTAAAAGTATAATCACTATAATCACTTTGGCGATAGGCTTTAACTTGACAATCATGGCACGCAATTAAAACGCCTTTCAATGATAAACCGACCTCGTTCAACTCCTCTGGCAATTGATGCTGTTGCAGGCGGCGTGACATTGCATGAAATGCCCCCAAAAAACCGCTAACTGCCGGAAAACCATAAGTGATCGGACTGGAAATGCTGTTTGCATCTTGAATCTTGACACGCTTAAAAATCAGATAGCCTACCCGTTCTTGCTGTTGTTCGGTCATTGAAATACCTCCTGTCCATATTGCAAACTCTCCTGAATCATTTCATTCATTTCCTTACGCCATTCTTGATGTTCGGCATCAGAAAAGTGTTTACTTATCTCCTTAAATTCAGCCTTTAACATACTGTTTAACCAATTTGCAAAACGCTCTGCTACTTTATCGCGCCAATCCCCCGTTGCCCGATCTTGCTTGAACACTGCTTCACCATCCAACTCGATCCGTTTAGGATCAAGCCATAATTTTTCATGGTAATTAAGTTTAATCTCACGCGTCCACCCGGCTTCTTTTTGCTGCTGGATTTCACTAACGGCTCCGATCAACCGAAATAAAATATCATCTAAACAGGCTTTTCGAGCATCACGAATGGCCACATTGTTATAATTGGTTCTTCCTATTTTGAACAGTGACTTTAGTGGCTTACGGCAAAGATAAGCCAAACTTTTTGCAAAAAGACTCTCACTGTCATCGCCAATCGACAAAGAATAGGATTGTTTAAAGTGCGGTGGTAACGAAGGCAGCAAATAGTTCCGCCCTCCTTGTTTACTCATGAGTTGACTGACATTTTGCGGTTTTGTACCGCCCAAAATTGTCACTGCAATATTGAGAACACTCACATAAGGTTGCTGTTCCACCGTTTTTTTAAAGCGATTTTCACGCGCCGTTTTATTCTCTGTTGAAAAACGCAAAGCGATCATTTTTTGATACAACTCATGAGTTAATACAGACGGATAAAGTGGCACAAGACAACGATAATCATGGTGATTGAGTGGAAATAATAGCTGCTTATTCCGCTCGTGTGTCACCTGCTCACTCAATTCGTTAACCAGTGCGCTTTTAAACAATGTTTGATATCGTGCAGACCGCACTTTGTCATCGGCAAAAACACCGTCCAAAGCTGAGTGATCTTGCATAATCAAGGTGCGTAATTTGATGCCGGTTTCGGCAATTTCGGTATCCAAAAAAGCAGCTAAAGGTAGAGCAGCTGCGTTACCATTCGCATCTAAATAAGGGCTGTTTAAATGTTGTGAACCCAAGAAGCCCGGCGGTAAAGCGCGGTTAGTTTGAAAATTGATATTATCGCCTTTTGCATCAGGGTGAACACCTTTTGAAATATGTGAACCGAATTTTAATTGTTTCGCCATGCGTTCCGCCGCATCCTCCAACCAATCAACAAAACTGTATTTTTGCCTCATCGTCGCCAACGTAGCTTCAAGCTGATTAACTTTAGTCAGATCGTCGGCTTGCTGTGCCTTATCCAATTGCTTGCGCTCCGATTCGGTTTTTTTCTCATATTGAGCGGTTAAAAACGCCAAAACCGCACTTTTTACCTGAGCCGATGTTATTTCACTCATTTTCGCTCCTTCTTGCTATTTATTTCGCCAAAATCCCAACCATTCATTAAAAATCCAACCGTGGGTATTATCTGCTAATGCGACACTGGAATATTTCAGTGCCAATCCGATTTTACTTCCCTCATTTTTTAGCCCGATTTTTGCCTGATAATCGGCAAACCATTTCAGCCCTTGCGCTAAATTGATATTCAGCCAAGCACTGACTTGCGAGTGTTCTAGTTCAATCTTCTGATACTGAATATACGCATTATGGGTTGCTGAATGCGCTAATTGGCACATTCTGACTTGTTCCACTGAATACACATCAAAATTATCGCCATTTGGGATCAACAGCCATTCTTCCTCTGTTTGCCCAGCACGAAACGGGCTGAGAATTTGCAAATGGCTACAAACACGATTGGATGTTGACTCGTCACGCCAATAGGCGTTCACCAGATTCAACTCATTATTGTTCATCAAGTCCTGAATAACCCGATGCTCCAGATCCGTCAAAATACTATTCGCCTGCAAAATCTCAGCCTTATTAATCCGTACACTGGCATCTACACGCTGTAGCTGTTCTAATGGCATCAACCGTTGCATATCGTGTGTTTCCAATTTAAATTGGTTACTTTCAAACCCGGGTCTAGTGAAAGCCACTTCACCCGGATGTTCTAATGCACGGATATTTTTCTGTAAAATCAATAAATTCGGCGTTGTTGCTATTTTATTCGGCCGATGTCGCCAAATACGCCCTGCTAATTGGATAAGCGAACGCATTGACGAGGGTTCAGCAATCGCCCAATCGTAGTCATGATCACGGCCAACCTCTGCTATCGGTGTTGCCAGCACAATAAAAATATGCTGTTTTTCAGGATATTGCTGCATTGCTTCGACAATATCGGATTGCTGAAAAAGACGCTCCGGACAGTCCATGTCACGTTTCAAAATTCGATCCAAACGGCTTTCTAAAATATTACGCAGCAGCAACAATTGTTTGGCATGATAACAACAGAGGTGAAGATGAATATCGGGGGCAATTGATATACCTCGCATAAAGGCTTTTGCAATCTCGATAATATTTTTGGTATTGGCAATTCGGATCAATCCGACACTAACACCTTGATTAGTCACAGGATGCTCTACATGATATTGTTGATGTAATGAAATTGCAGCATTGGCGAGAGTCTGTGCCAACTCATCGAAAAATTCCTGTATTTTTCCCTGAGAATAACCTGTGTTGAAAGGCAAAATAGCCGCGAATCGCCGAATCGGTTGTTGATGTAAAAAATCGAGCCGCTTTCGAATAAAAGCTAAATGTTCGTCACAAAACTGTCCGCTGTCTTTGCACAACGCCGTTTTCATTGCTTTCTGCTGTTCGTCAATCCAAGCACAAACCACTTGCGGTGCTGCTTTATTCTGATGACGGTGATAAAGCACTCTACCGGCAAGATAAGCATTGAATAATCCTTGAATCAAATCAGGAGGCAGCGTTGCGGAAGAAAGCAATACGCGTCCACCCAACAAACCGCTCAAGTGTACCAATCGACTCAATGCCGGCAAATCTGCCTGATCAAAGTCATCCGGTTCATCTAACACTAAATCACTGCTCAATAATCGTAAAACCGGCAGCATATATTGTCCGCCACGCTTACATTCCGTTGCCTGAATTAAGTGATCAACCGTGCAAACCGCAATGGGGGAAAACAATAAAGAGTTGGCTTTCTGGCTATCCAGCAACCTTTCTAAATTTAGATTATCGTATTGACTGTAATCAATCTCCGAATCAACCACTTCATTGAGTATCTCTGCTGCAGATTCACTCCCCCAAACCGTACTTAAAACATTATTTTCCGGCAATTCATTGATAGCCCCTTGCTGGTCTGAATTTTTATTT
This sequence comes from Testudinibacter aquarius, assembly GCF_004342725.1. Lineage (GTDB taxonomy): Bacteria > Pseudomonadota > Gammaproteobacteria > Enterobacterales > Pasteurellaceae > Chelonobacter > Chelonobacter aquarius. The sequence goes on from NZ_SMCP01000004.1 coordinate 196,294, forward strand.
AACACTTCATACAATTGACGCTGTGCGTTGCCACCAACCAAAATAGCCAACTGCTCCGCATTCAAGCCCAAATTGTCACGGTAACTTTGCCCCGTTTGCAGGGTTAAAACCCGCAATCCCAAAGCAACAGTGAAACGCGCCCCTTTTTCTTTATCTGCCAGTGCATACATAATTCGAGCATTACCAATGGTTTTTCCACATCCGGTGGAAGCCATATTTACACCAAAAAAACCTTGTTCTTCTGACTGTTGCTGCACGGATTTTGCCAGCTGAAATGCTTTGTTCTGCCAACTAAATCGTGTAATCGAACTGTTTTGAATCAGGCTATCTTGCTGTTTTAATGTCGGTAATTCAGTTGCCACCACCGGCAAAATTCGGGCAAATTGCGCAGCAGCGTTTGCCACACCCAACAAGTGTTCGTCTAAACTCTGTTTAACCGCTTTTGTTTCTCGATCAGTATTTGCCGCCAATTCAATAAATGCTTTATCCCCAAATACGCGGCGTTTGTCCTCACTATCAAGACTAGAATAGTGATAATCCGCCATCATTAAGCATAATCGTGAAAATTGTAGCAACAGGCTGTCATCAATACTGCCCTTTTGCTGACTAACTGCCTGTTCACTCAATTGCATCAATAGCGGATGCTGTAGGGCTTTATTTGCCCAGCGTTTTACTGCTTTTTGCCAGACCGCACTTTTTAAAACCAAACTGTCAAAGCGCCAATAATCTGCTTGTTTTGAAGACGATAGACTATCAAGTAGCAGCGTATTTTTTACCCAGCAGTCAACCGCTTTCAACTGCTTGTAAAATATCGATAATGGTTGTTTAAAATACTTCCCACTTTTTAAATTTTCCGCAGTCGAAGAAACATAGCGTACTTTATCAAAAGGAGCAGTACGATGATGAGTGACGATTAGCCAGCCAATCCATTGCGCTAAGGGAGGAAAATCGGCAATTTTGCTACTTTCTCGGTTTTGTTGCAAAAATTGCTCAAGTGAAATGACGGGATTGTGCAAATAAGTACCAAGATCGGTTAAACGCATTAACCATGCGTGATCGCTATCGCAACCTAGCAACAACCATTCAACTATTTTTAACGAAATCCATTCATGCCGATAAGGATCGCCTTTGATGCCTGACTCTCTTAATTTTCGCTGAAATCCGATTGTTGATTTGCCTAAATCGTGAAAAAGTGCAGCTAGCGTTGCGATAATTTGAATGCTTGTAATATGTTGCCAGTGGTTTTCCCATTCACTATGCAACAAATTTCGACGAGTGCGGTTTACCGGCACAATACCTTGTTGATTAAAACGTTTTCGGTTGCCTACAATCCATAATAAATCGGATCTGGCGCGAGTTCGAATCCAATGACAGCTCACCGCCGTATTACGGGTTGCTGTTTGCCGTAGCAACCGCCTGAGCATCTGCAAGCCATCTTCTGTGATCACTGTTTGCCAGGTATTATCGCCAATGCGATTAGCAAAAGCATCCAACACTTTACGGGTGCGTGATAGCGATTTTTTTTCACACTGCGAAACAAACAAGACCATCATTAGAGCTAGTTCCTTAAACCTAATTGGAAGTGGGGATACCGCAAGATATCCCCTGACACATCAGCATCACATACCAAATGATCACTGACGCCCCCTTCAAGAGTGACTATTCATACAAAGAATAGTTTTATATCAGCGTTGAACATCATAATACATCAAGAACAAACATCATTCAAGACCTATATATACTTATTTTTATATCCATTTGTTTTTCTCTGCATATAGGTATAATAATAAAACTACTTAACTGTAGGCTTAGAAATATATATACTTGTTTGATATTGATTTTACCCACCACACAGGTGGTTTATTTATTGGCGCTATGCATTAGCGCCAAATTTTTTACCACTTCAAACATAAAATCCAGCACCTTATGCTGGGTAAAAGCCCTTAGGCATTCTTGCCGAAACTCCTGTTCACTCGCTTTTTCACGGGCACAAATAAACGCCAGAGGTAAAACAATCGCATCTTTAATTAAATCCGCCACATCAAAAACCAATGCACCTCGGCGAGTTTTACCGTGCATTACCGCAAAACCATGCGGAATACCTAACACCCAAGTGGTTGTAGCTGCCAAACCATAGGCTAAATAATTGCCGTGATTGAGAAAAATATTCGCTCGATCGCCTGCATCACGATCACGGGTAAATTCTCCTAACTGTGTATTCTGTGCGGCGAATTTATACAATTGCTTGGTAAAGCGTGCCTCCTGCTGTAATAGATAGCTAACCTCGCTTTGTTTCGGAATATCCAGCTGATGCTGCATCAATAACGCTTGCAAGTGCGGTTCACTTGCATCAAACCCCTCTATTCTTAGTTCTTTATCTTTACTCCAAACTTGCTGCAAAAATTGAATCCGTGCCAGCTGAAGCTGTTTGGCAGCCAACAAACGCTTGTCATCATCGAACCACCATCCTAGCCAAGCTTGCACATACTCTGTCGGACGATATTCACTCTGTGGTGTAAACCATTCGATTTCGCTACCCATAAACAGCGGTATTCCCCCACCACCGCTAAACCCCACCAACACTCCTGCAGATGCCAACATTCGAATTGCCGCTTGAGTAACAGAGGTTCCCGTACCCAAAATAATGCACGTTGTATTTGCAATCGGAATATTCCAATACAAATTTTCTTTATCCGCTTCAGTTAAATAGAGGATACGGCCATCTTTTTGCATTACTCGACAATGTTCGATGTAATAAATATTGGCACGTTTGCTATGTAGAATCGTTTTGAGATCAGAAGAGGTTAAATGTTGGTGAGAAGATGCCATATTATTTCCTAATAAAAACAAAAATCCCTTGTTGGTAACATATCGCAACAAGGGATTTTTGGCTAGCTAATAATGCTATATTTAATTGATAAATATCAATTTTTGTGACCTTCCTCATACAACCATTGCGCCACTTGTTTGGCGTAATAGGTCAAAATGCCGTCGGCGCCGGCGCGTTTGAAACACAGCAGTGCTTCCATGATTGCCGGTTTTTCGGCGAGCCAGCCGTTTTGAATGGCGGCTTGCAGCATGGCGTATTCGCCGGAAACTTGGTAGGCGAAAGTTGGGACGCCAAAGTGTTGTTTCACCCGATATACCAAATCCAGATACGGCATACCCGGTTTCACCATCACCATATCTGCGCCTTCTTGTAGATCTAACGCCACTTCCTGCAATCCTTCGTTGCTGTTGGCGGGATCCAGTTGGTAGGTTTTCTTATTGCCGCCTTTTAAGTTGTTGCTCGAACCGACCGCATCACGAAAGGGGCCGTAGAAACTGGAGGCGTATTTGGCGGAGTACGCCATTATTTGGGTGTTTACAAAGCCGTTTTGCTCAAGTGCGGTGCGGATGGCGCCGATGCGTCCGTCCATCATGTCACTTGGCGCCACAATATCGGCACCGACAGCGGCATGTGATAAGGCTTGTTTAACTAAAATGTCGGTGGTGGTGTCGTTGATGACATAGCCTTCAGCATCGATTATCCCGTCTTGTCCGTGTGTGGTATAAGGATCCAGCGCCACATCAGTCAGTACGCCCAATTCGGGATAAGCCGCTTTCAGCGCTTTGACCGCACGTTGCACCAAGCCGTTTGGATGATAGGCCTCTTCTGCCAATAAGGATTTTTTCTCCTGCGCAATCACCGGAAACAACGCAATCACCGGCACGCCGTATTTCACCAATAACCCAGCTTCGATCAACAATTGATCCAACGTTAAACGCTCCACGCCGGGCATTGAGGGAACAGCCTCACGCTCATTCTCGCCTTCCATAATAAACACCGGATAGATCAAATCATCGGCGGTCAATTTATTTTCTGCAACCAAACGGCGACTGAAATCATGGCGACGCAGGCGGCGCATACGGCTAGCCGGAAAATGCGCAAAAATTTGTTGTGTCATAAAATATCCTTGCAAAATCTATTTTAAAATCTGTCAATTACAAACAACTAAGACGCACAACGGCGTCTTAGTTAAACATACAGCTCAGCTTGGCGAACGCTCTTGTTCCTCTCTCGGTTTATAAAACCGTGACACTAACAAGCCCACTTCAAACAACAACCACATCGGAATCGCCAACAAAGTTTGCGAAAACACATCCGGCGGTGTCAAAAACATCCCGATGACAAAGGCGGCAACAATAATATACGGACGTTTTTTGCGCAAATCGTCCGCTGTAGTCACTCCGCTCCAACACAGCAGAATAATCGCAATCGGCACTTCAAAACAGATCCCGAATGCCAAGAAAATGGTCAGCACAAAGTCCAGGTAGTTGCTGATATCGGTCGCAATGGCCACCCCTTCCGGCGCAGTTTTGGTTAAGAAACCGAACACCAGCGGGAACACAACATAATAGGCAAATGCCACACCGGCATAAAACAGCAGAGTACTGGAAAATAACAGAGGATAAATCAAGCGTTTTTCATGTTGATAAAGCGCCGGGGCAACAAATGCCCACACTTGATAGAGCAAATAGGGAACCGACAAGAAAATCGCCACCACACCGGTCAGTTTCAACGGGGTAAAGAATGGCGCAGCTACGCCGGTTGAAATCATGGTCGAGCCTTGTGGCAACTGTTCGATCAGTGGCAACGCAACCAAGCGGTAAATATCATTGGCAAAAAAGACCAAAGCACAAAAAACAAGCAAGATACACAAAATCGCTTTCAGCAAGCGGTTACGCAATTCAATCAGATGGTTAATCAGCGGTTGGGAGTCTTCAACTGACGACATACAACATTCCTTTCGGGTTAAACTTTAGCAGCGTCTGCTGTTTTATCGGCAACGGTTTTATCAATAACGACTTTATCAACAACGACTGTATCGACAGCTATTTTATCAGCTTCGCCGTTAGGCACGGCAAGAGCGGTATCTTCAGCCACCGCACTTTCATCTGTAACCAACTGCGGTTCACCCGCTTCTGCCAACATCGCTTGATCATCTTCACTCAAAGCATTCTCTTTCAAATTTTGTTCGATATTTTTGATACCGCTTTGTAATTGTTCGCCTTGCTGCTGCACGCTTTGTTGCATTTTTTGTGCCGATTCTTTCAAATCCTGAATATTTTTCGCCAACTCCGGCGACAGCTCACTCAAACTCAGTTTTTCCGCTTTTTTAATACTTTCCTGCAACTCGTGCAGTTTCAGTTCTTGGCTCAATTCGTTCTGCACATTGGTGGCAATGCCACGAATGGTTCGAATCCAGCTCACAACCGTTCTGATCGCCACCGGCAAACGTTGCGGGCCTAGTACCACCAGACCCACCACAAAAATTAAAACCAGTTCGGAAAATCCAATATCAAACACGGGTTACGCCTGCTCTTTATCTTTAGCTTGTTCTTTCATTGCTGATTTATCAGCACTGTTTTCTAAAGATTGTTTGAAATCAGCATCTTTTTGATCATCTTCTTTAATCGCTTTTTTAAAGCCTTTAACCGACTCACCCAGATCTGAACCTAAACTTTTCAATTTTTTTGTTCCGAATAAAAGAACCACAATTAAGACAATAATCGCCAGTTGCCAAACGCTGATACCCATAAAACCACCTCATAAGATGAAAAATAGCCTTAAAACGACTAGATTTCGATTGTTAAATAAATTGTTGTGCCACTCGAAAAACTTTAAACCATTGATAGCTTGCAGTCAATCTGCAAGTGTATTTAGGATCAATTTTTCATTAATCACTTTTCAACAAGCCGTAGAGCCAGATTATAACCGCACTTAGCAATAAGCACGAACTAAAATATCGCGGCAAATGTGCAAATTGCAGGAGTGTTGTGATAAATATCACACTGCCGATCAGCCCACTATACCAAGAACGTCGCCGCTGTCGCTCCTGCCCCAGCAAAGTGCGGTTTAATTCGCCAATTTGTCGGCTGATCTGCTGTTGTTGTTGCAAAGCGTGATACAGGGTTTCCGGCAGCTCGGCAAAATGTTCACGGAAATACGGCAACTTCTCTTTCAAACTGCGATACACCGATTTCAACCCGACTTGATCGTTCAACCAATCTTGCAAAAATGGCTTTGCGGTTTGCCATAAATCCAATTGCGGATAAATTTGTCGCCCTAGACCCTCGATATACAACAAGGTTTTTTGCAACAACACCAATTGTGGCTGCACTTCCATATTGAAGCGACGTGCAGTATTAAACAGATTCAACAACACATGCCCAAACGAAATCTCGCTCAGCGGCTTAGCGAAGATCGGATCGCACACGGTGCGGATCGCCTGTTCAAACTCCTGCACATTGGTGTCTTCCGGCACCCAGCCGGAATCAATGTGCAACTGCGCCACCCGTTGGTAATCCCGATTGAAAAATGCCAAAAAATTTTCCGCCAAATAGCGTTTATCTTCCCGATTCAACGAACCGACAATACCACAGTCAATACCGATATATTGCGGATCGTCAGGGTGGTTCGGGTTGACAAAAATATTGCCGGGGTGCATATCGGCATGGAAAAAACTGTCACGGAACACTTGGGTGAAAAACACCTGCACGCCACGTTCCGCCAACAATTTCATATTGGTGCCGTTGGCTTCCAATGCGGCAATATCCGACACCTGAATGCCGTAGATCCGCTCCATCACGATCACATTTTTATAGCAAAAATCGCTGTACATTTCCGGTATATACAGCATTGGACTGTTTTCAAAATTGCGCCGCAATTGGATTGCATTCGCCATTTCGCGCCGCAAATCTAGCTCGTCCAAAATGGTTTTTTCATATTCGCGCACCACTTCCACCGGGCGTAAACGCCGCCCTTCGCTTGATAAGCGAGGAATCCAACGTGCCAAGCGATACATCAAGCCAATATCCGCCTCAATCGCTGTTTCGATGTTCGGCCGAATCACTTTCAGCACCACTTCACGCCCGGCAAATTCGCTGTCGGCCTTAAAACGGGCGGTATGCACTTGTGCGATCGAAGCGGACGCCAATGCGGTTTCATCAAAATCACTGAACCAATTTTCCAGTTTGCCGCCCAGTGCGGTTTCGATCTGCTGCCGTGCCAACTTGCCGGAAAACGGTTCAACCTGATCTTGCAATAACGCTAATTCATCGGCAATCGCATCGGGAAACAGATCACGCCGGGTTGACAACATTTGCCCCAATTTTATCCACACCGGCCCCAGTTCCTGCAACGCCAAGCGCAAACGCAAGCCGAACGCCTTGTCGTGATGACGGTTGCGCAGCCAAAACAGCAGTTTGCGCCCGCAGCGGATCGGACGGGTGAACCCGGTTTTCGGCAGCGCTTGATCCAAACCGTATTGCAAAATTACTTGGATAATTCGATAAAAACGCAGGGTTGACTTAATCACGGTTCGCCTCTTTTGCCGCTACACGATTTTGTAGCTGCTGAAATTGATGCTCCAATTGATCGCACTGCTGCTGCACTTGTGCCACTTGCGTCTGAAAATCTGCAAACGCCAATTTAGGCGTAACAATTTGCCACTCTTCGCCCAAACGCTCGCTCCAATGCCGCTCAGCAGTTTGCCGCTGACCTGCCAAAAAACCCCATCCCTGGCGCAATAGCTTAATGCCGTTATAGGCCAGCACATCGCCCACATACGGCGCCAGCAACTCCGCCGGATCTGTTTGCAAAAACGCCATCAACCCCAGAAAATCTTGCAACACTTGCAGATCGCCGTGGATCACAATCGATTTATCATTAATATATTGACTTAATTCTGATTTTTTTGGCAATTTTAATAAAATTTTCGCTGAGGTTTGCAGCGAACAATCGGCGATGCCTTCATATTGCTGCAACACATCGATTGCTTGTTCCGAAAAGATAAAATAGTAACTGATCTCAGGTTGCTGCAATTGCAATGCCAGCACCTTGCCACTCAATTTTCGCAACAGCGGCTGATAATTTTCAGTATTTTTTAATAAATGCGAAAGTGCGGTTTCCAGCGCGGCTGCGGCAAACTGTGGCAACATTAATTGTGTCTTTATCTGCGACCAATTGGGTAACATCGTCCGATTTCCTTTTTTAATCTAACACTTGCTAGGGTCTGTTGATCTTTGTTTATAATTTGTAGCCTCTAAAATTTATAGCCTCGATGCAACGCCACAATCCCGGCACTCAAATTGTAATAGTCCACATTTTCAAAACCGGCTGCGCCCATCATTGTTTTCAGCGTATCCTGATCCGGGTGCATTCGGATCGATTCTGCCAAATAACGATAACTTTCCGCATCATTGACCACCACTTCGCCCACTTTCGGCAAAATATTAAATGAATAGAAGTTATACAACTTGCTTAACGGATCAAGAATCGGTTTGGAAAACTCCAACACCAGCAAACGCCCGCCCGGTTTCAACACCCGATACATCGACCGCAACGCCTTGTCTTTATCCGTCACGTTGCGCAAGCCAAAACTGATGATAATGCAATCGAAACTGGCATCGGCAAACGGCAGCGCTTCGGCATTTGCCTGCACATATTCCACATTGCCGACCACGCCCAAATTTCGCAATTTTTCGCGCCCGACCTGCAACATTGAATCATTAATATCGGCCAACACCACACGCCCATCGGCACCCACAATCCGTGAAAATTTAGCGCTAAAATCGCCGGTTCCGCCAGCCAAATCCAACACGTTCTGTCCTTTGCGAACCCCACTGCAATCAATGGTGAACCGTTTCCAAACTCGATGCACACCAAATGACAGCAAGTCATTCATCAAATCATATTTGCCAGCTACCGAATGAAACACATTGGCAACCAACTGCTGCTTCTCTGCCTTGCCAACGGTTTTAAAACCAAAATGGGTGGTTTCCGCTTGAGGCTGCGTCACATTGAGTGGATTATCGTTTGGATTTTGTGATTGGTTCATATCTTGCTTCATCGCCATTTTCTGAGTGAATTAAACTTGCCTCACTTTAGCACAAAACCACCGCGAGGTTGATCATTGCAGCAGAAAAAAATCCACCGATTGTGGAAGTTCAACAAACGGCTCTTTTTCTAAAACAAAGATCACTAAAAAAAGTGACATAGATCAAAAAAACTGACAAAAAATCGCTAAAGCGTTGTTTTTTTTTTTTTTTTTTTAAACTGAGAAAGTTTCATGATTTTTTGCCGTTTTCATAGCAAAAATGAGCAAATATCACGCTTTTGCCAATTTTAACCCAGTAAGGAACCCAATATGAAACCCACCATAAAAACCACCGCACTTGCCATTTTAATCTCTTTAGGCGCAGTAGCTTGCGGCTCGTCGGGAGGCTCAAGCAGTAATAAATCAACGACTAATACCACAGACCAAACGCAAACCGAACAAAGCTCAGAACAATTAGCAGCAGCCAAAAAGCAAGCCGAATTAGCACAACAACAAAAAACAGCGGCAGAAAAACAACTCGCCATCGCGCAACAAGCAGCAAAAGATGCGCAAAACGCCCAAACTAAAGCAGAAAGCGATAAAGCCGCCCAAGTTAAAGCGGCGGAGGAAAAAGTTAAGCAAGCGGAAGCGCAAGTAGCAGCTGCGCAACAACAAAAAACGGTTGCCGAAGAAAAAGCGCTGCAAATTGCACAACAACTACAACAAGCACAAAGTGCGGTTAAAGCCTCCGAATTAAAAATCCAGCAAACCACCGCAGAAATTCAAAAAATAAAAACTGATTACCAACTTGCCGATGCTGAAAAAAATAAACAATTAGCACAACTGGAAAAGCAACTTACACAAGAAAAAGCTGCGCTCACTGAAAGCGAAAAAAACTTAGCGACTGCCAACCAACAATTGCAAGCCTTAAAATCAGAAACTGAATCTAACAAACAAACTTTAGCGAATCTACAGAAAAGTATTACTGAGTTAAACAAACAAATCACAGAACTTAGAGAAACCAATATCAATCCAATTACAGGTTATGCAATGGATTCACGGATTCGTGTATTCGATAAAAATGGCAAAAGAATATCCGGAGAAGAAGAGCAAAAATTACTGAATCTTTCACTCGATTATCTTTTACAACCGGCAACAAATACAGACGAACGTTTACGCAAATTCTTATTTGCGCCAGCTACATCCGGTATATTGCCTCAACCTAATGATAGTCGCTTAAATAGCTATACCGTTAAGCAAACGGTTGACGGAAAAGCTGTCGATATGGTTTATACAACCTATCGTTATAGTGAAAACGATGCCTATTTAGCTGAAATTTCAGCCTCAGGCGCTATTGATGGGCAAGAGATCAGAAGTTCCACACTATTATATGGCGGTCAAGGCACGCCAGCAGAGAGATTATCTGACTATCAAAAATTAGATGTGAAAAAAACCTATGACGTGAAAGCAGCGCCGGGCTTAGAAAGATGGTTGGACAGCTATGATATTACCTTAATCGCTGATTTTGGCAAAGCCACTGTCTCGGGTCAAGGGATTAAAAAAGATGATAATCCAATTACAGCTCCAGGCAACATCACCTTTACTGACAACCCAATTTACAGCAAAGACGGCATTATTCAATTCGGTGGTGACGGCTATGTCGAAGTTGAATTCACAGGTATAAACGGGGGCTATCAAGGCAAGGATCAATTAGTTTATCCGGGTATGATGATTGGTGCGGATGCTGAAAAAATTGTTGGACGCATTGGTGGCAGCACTATGATTGGTCACGAGAAAAAGTAAGTTTTTAACCTCATGCTGTAGAAGCGGATTGAATATATTTTAATAAAATTTATTTTAAAATCAAATTATTAAATATAAAAACCATAATCGGAGTATTCAATACGCTCCTACAATTCTCGTTTTCAATACATCGTTAAGAATCCTCTTTTACCCTGTATTAGGCAATGGTTTGAGGCGCACTTGGCGCCTCTGTTTTTGAGCAGAACAATGAAAAAACAATTTTATATTTTTTCGGTGACCGCACTTTGTGCAGCAAGTGCGGTGGCGGAAACCTCGGTCAGCGTGAATCAAGCGACAACGCCCGACAGCATTCAAAATATTGCGCACCCGACCATGCCGCCGCAAAAAGTGGAAAAATCGGGGCAAAGTACGGTGCAGCCGTTGCGGGTCAGTCGGGCGCAGTTGTTGGCAAGTCCGCAATTAACCCAAGACTGGTTGAATTTGGCGTTGCAGCAACGCAATCCGGAATTGATTCAAGAATTGTTGGCGATTTACCGCACTTTTGCGCAACACGATCCAATTTTGGTGCAATTTTCGGAAGCGACGTTGGCACAAATCGCACAGGATTATCCGTTGGCAATTCGGCATTTTCGTGAGATTTTAGCCGCGAATCCCGACCTCAATCCGGTGCGGATTGAATTGGCAAAAGCCTTGTTTCACGACCGCCAAGACAGTGCGGCACGCGATCAGTTTGAAAAAGCCAAAAGTGCGGTCAATTTGCCTATGACGGTGGCAACCTTAATCGATTCTTATCTGAATACCCTGCAACAACGCAGCGGTTGGCAAAGCAGTTTCAGTGCCTATTATCTGCGTGATACCAATGTCAACAACACTGCCGCCACTCGCGAAATTGAAAACACGGGTTTTGTCAAAGGTGACAGCATGCTGCCACAATCGGCGCACGGTGTTGCTTACGCTTTCAGTCTAGAGCGGGATTTCAATCTGAGTGGCTCACACTATTTGCATCTTGGCACGGAGCTATTCGGCAAGAATTTTTGGGATAATCACGCTTACGATGATATTTACAACCGCACTTACCTCGGCTACAGCCACAAAAGTGCGCTGCAAAGTTGGTCGATATTGCCATTTTATGAAAAACGCTGGTTTGGCAACCAATCGTACAAATGGGCAAACGGCGTGCGTGGCGAATACCACCGTTGGCTGAGCAACAACTGGCAACTCTCGACCGCACTGGAACACGCACAACAACATTATTACGACAGCCAAAATCTGAACGGACACAGCCAATTGGCATCTGTCACGCTACTGTGGCTGCGCACGCCACGCCAGTTTTTCTCGCTCGGTGTGGATTACAACCGTGAAAAAACTCAGCTGCAGCAATACAGCAACAACACCCGCACGTTGCGGATCGGCTGGGGACAAGAGTGGCAATGGGGCATTTCTTCGCGCATCGGACTGTCGTATGCACAGCGCAATTATAAAGATCAAGCCAAATTGGGTGAATTGATTCCGCTGGGCAACGTACGCAATGACAAGATTTACAGTGCGAATTTAACCCTGTGGAAACGTGATTGGCATCTATGGGGCATTACGCCGAAACTGCAATTGTCGTGGAAAAAACAGGATAGTAATATCTCGTCAATGTATTCCTATTCGAGTAAAAATATTCATCTGGTTTTTGAGAAAAACTTTTAGCCAAGGAAATCAGGGCGGCGCTTCCGCTCGCCCTGTATAGACTAGACTGTGTTCTCAAGGCTATGCCTGTGGAATATCGGCCAAAAGTGCGGTCAACAACGTCCAATAAGTTTGCACCGCCGGGATATGCACTCGTTCGTCCGGTGAATGCGCACCACGAATGGTCGGTCCAATCGAGACCATGTCCAGATTCGGATAGTGTTTTTTGATTAAACCGCACTCCAAGCCGGCGTGGATCACTTGGATTATCGGCTCTTCCCCTAGAATTTGCTGATAATGTCGTTGCGTCACCGGCAGCATTGCAGAATGCGGATTGGGCTCCCAGCCCGGATAATCATGGCTGAATTCAATCTCTGCACCTGCCAGATTGACCAACGAATCCAACACCGAGCAGACATAGTGCTTGCCGCTTTCGATCAAAGAGCGGATCAAAATCACCACTTGCAACTGCTCGCCGTTGAGTTTCAACACCCCGATACTCAATGAGGTTTCCACCACGCCAGGCACGACGTCGCTGTTGCGAATTACGCCGTTCGGCAGGGTGTTGAGCAGATCAATAATACGATCGGTACTGATTTGATTGATCACCTGCGCTGTCGGTTGTGCCGCTTCCAATTTCAATTCCAGTGTCGGTTCGCTGAATGCCAGTTCCGCTTGCAGCTCGTTTTGCAACACGGCAACCGCACTTTGCAATTTTTCATCGCTGCCGTCAAACGCCAACAGCGCAAAGGCTTCACGCGGAATCGCATTGCGCACCGAGCCGCCGCCGATATCCGCCAATTGGAAATCAAAATGCGCTTGCAACTGCGCCAACACTCGTCCCAACAATTTGATCGCATTGCCACGTCCGGTGTGAATATCCGCGCCGGAATGCCCGCCTTTCAAGCCTTTCAGCACCAGCTTAGCAACCTGTGGCAACGAGTTCACCTCAACCTCCAGATCAAGACGCAAATCACCGTCGATTCCGCCGGCACAGCCGATATAAATCTGCCCGTTTTCTTCGGTGTCGGTGTTGATCAAAATTTCACTTTGCAACCAATTCGGCTGCAAGCCGTTGGCACCAATCATGCCACTCTCTTCTGTCATGGTCAGCAACACTTCCAAATCCGGATGCGCCAAATCATCACTGGCCAACACCGCCAGCGCCGACGCCAAACCGATGCCGTTGTCTGCCCCCAAAGTGGTATTTTCTGCGGTCACCCATTCGCCGTCGATATAGGGTTTAATCGGATCAGTGCTGAAATCATGCGCCGTGCCTTCATTTTTCTGTGGCACCATATCCAAATGCGCCTGCAACGCCACTTTTTTGCGGTTCTGCATACCTGCGGTCGCTGCTTTGCGGATCAAAATGTTGCCAACTTGGTCGCGCTCCACCCACAATTGCTGTTGTTTTGCCCAAGCAACAATATGCTCAGCCAGTTGCTCTTCTTGATAAGAGGGATGCGGAATATCACAAATTTGTTGAAACCACTGCCATAAAAGGGTCGGTTGAAGCTGTTTGATTTGTTGCATAATCATCCTCACGCACTAAAAATAAAAACTAAAGCCTGCTCCTTGCAAGCGCCTAGCTCCGTCTTATAAAAACCTAAAAAAATCGACGGAAAGTTGGGATTAATAATAGCATGAAATCTTTTTTCAGGTTATCCTATCGCAATTTTTAAAATCATACTGGTCAAATCGCCAGCAACTATTTTCATTCTTTACAAGGGTTTATTATGAGCGAAAAATACATTGTCACTTGGGATATGTTCCACATGCACACCCGCAAACTTGCCGAACGTTTAATGCCGGCATCCCGTTGGAAAGGCATCATCGCCGTCAGCCGCGGCGGACTGTTCCCAACAGCCGTGATCGCACGTGAATTAGGCTTGCGCCATGTGGAAACCGTGTGTATCGCCAGTTACGACCATGACCAACAAAGTGAATTGAAAGTATTGCACGCTGCCGAAGGCGATGGCGAAGGCTTTATTGTGGTTGATGACTTGGTGGATACCGGCAACACCGCCCGCGCCATTCGCCAAATGTACCCTAAAGCTCACTTCGTCACCGTATTCGCCAAACCGTCCGGCGCACCACTGGTTGACGAATATGTGGTTGATATCCCACAGAATACTTGGATCGAACAACCTTGGGATATGGGCATCACCTTCGTGCCACCACTTTCCAGAAAGTAATTTGCAGAATATTGAATTGAAAAACGCCTGATAGCTGATGTTATCAGGCGTTTTATTATTTGATGATTAATCAGATAAACTAGGGGTAGGTTGTATATCCGCCCCTAGTTTTAACATGCAAATTGCATGTTTTATAACGAAACCCGAATTAGCGTGTGCTGGTGCTGGTTGTTGTGCGGCTGGCGCGTTTGCGATCGACTTCGGTCAGCAATTTTTTACGGATTCGGATCGAAACCGGGGTCACTTCAACCAGTTCGTCGTCGTCGATAAATTCTAGCGCTTGTTCCAAGGTGTAGCGTACCGGCGGCACTAATACCACGGCGTCATCTTTACCGGATGCACGCATATTGGTCAGTTTTTTACCTTGCAAACAGTTAACGGTTAAATCGTTGCCACGGCTGTGGATGCCGATCACCTGCCCTTCATACACTTCGCTGCCGTGTTCCGCCATCAATTTGCCACGCTCTTGCAAGCTGAATAAGGCATATGCTAAGGCTTTACCGGTGGCGTTGGAGATCAACACGCCGTTGATGCGTTGTCCGATTTCACCCGGTTTGACGTCATCGTAGTGGCTGAAACTGGAGTACAACAAGCCTGTGCCGGAAGTCATCGTCATAAATTCGTTACGGAAACCGATCAAGCCACGGCTTGGGATGATGTATTCCAAACGTGTGCGTCCTTTTCCGTCCGGCACCATGTCGCGCACTTCGCCTTTGCGGATGCCTAATGCTTCCATGATCGAACCTTGGTGCTGCTCTTCAATATCGATCGTGACTTGCTCAAACGGCTCTTGTTTGCGACCGTCAATTTCACGGAAAATAACTTTTGGACGCGACACCGCCAGCTCGTAGCCTTCACGGCGCATATTTTCGATTAATACCGACAAATGTAACTCACCACGACCGGAAACACGGAACGCATCCGGATCTTCGGTTTCTTCCACACGCAATGCTACGTTATGCACCAACTCTTTATTCAAGCGTTCCAAAATTTGGCGTGAAGTCACATATTTACCTTCTTTGCCACAGAATGGCGAGGTGTTGACACAGAAGAACATGGTGACGGTCGGTTCATCCACGCTCAATGCCGGCAGCGCTTCGACGCTGTTGACATCACAAATCGTATCGGAGATGTTCAGTTCACCCAAACCGGTGATTGCAATAATATCGCCGGCACTGGCAATATTGGCCTCATAACGCTGCAAGCCCAAATGTCCCAACACTTGTCCAACTTTGCCATTGCGGGTTTTGCCTTCGCTGTCGATAATCGTCACTTGCTGGTTAGGTTTGACGGCACCACGTTTGATGCGACCAATACCGATTACACCGACATAGTTGTTGTAATCCAGTTGTGAAATCTGCATTTGGAACGGTTTATCGCTTTCAACTTGTGGCGGTTCAACATATTTGACCACGGCTTCAAATAACGGAGTCATATCTTCTGCCAGATCTTCGTGTTCAATACCGGCAACGCCATTTAACGCTGAAGCGTAGATAATCGGGAAGTCCAACTGTTCGTCGGTCGCCCCCAAATTCACAAACAGATCGAAGACTTGATCGACCACCCAGTCAGGACGTGCGCCCGGGCGATCCACTTTATTGATCACCACAATTGGTTTCAAACCGTGAGCAAAGGCTTTTTGCGTTACAAAACGGGTTTGCGGCATTGGACCATCAAAAGCATCCACTAACAGCAGAACCGAATCTACCATCGATAACACCCGTTCTACCTCGCCGCCGAAATCGGCGTGCCCCGGGGTATCGACGATGTTAATACGATAACCATTCCAGTTAATCGCAGTATTTTTGGCTAAAATCGTGATGCCACGCTCTTTCTCCAGATCATTGGAGTCCATAACCCGTTCGTCGCTGTCGCCACGGGCATTTTCTAGTGTGCCGGATTGTTGCAATAATTTGTCAACCAGCGTGGTTTTACCATGGTCGACGTGAGCAATAATTGCGATGTTGCGCAATTTATTGATATCTAATTCATTATTCATGTAAAAATCTTCGTTTATTGGGTGAAAGAAAAGTGATTCCAAAAAACCGTCAATGCGGTGGCTTTGAGATAAAATTCATTGGAAGGTGGCAAATTATAACGTTTTTCAAACAAAACGGCTATTAAATATTGAAAATTTAACAAAATAGCCCATTTAGTAAGAAATCTAATAAAATGGCAAAAAAATAGGTTGATTTTTTATTTTTATGGATTATATTTTAGTTATGTTTCAAACAAACCCTAATATTTTTATATTTTTCACATTAACCAATAGAGGATTTAGTTATGTCTCAAGCAGCTATCGCCAACGTATTTAAGCTCATTGAAGAGCATGATGTCAAATTTGTCGATTTACGGTTTACCGACATCAAGGGCACCGAACAGCACGTTTCGATTCCTAAAAGTGCGGTAGATGACGATTTTTTCGAAGACGGCAAAATGTTTGACGGTTCATCGATTGCTGGTTGGAAAACCATCAATAAATCCGACATGGTGCTGATGCCGATTCCTGAAACAGCGATTATCGATCCGTTTTTCGCGATTCCGACCTTAACCATTCGCTGTGATGTTTACGAGCCGACCACCATGCAAGGTTATGATCGTGACCCTCGCTCCATCGCCTTGCGCGCCGAAGAATACTTGAAAGCCTCCGGCATCGCTGACACGGTATTATTAGGGCCTGAACCAGAGTTCTTCCTGTTTGACGATGTGCGTTTTCAGGTCGGCATGGGCGCCAGCTCATTTGCAATTGACGACATCGAAGCGGCATGGAACAGCAACACCGAATACGAAGGCGGCAACACGGGTTATCGTCCGGGCGTGAAAGGCGGCTATTTCCCGGTGCCTCCGGTTGATTCTTCCCAAGACATCCGCTCTGAAATGTGTTTGTTGATGGAAGAGTTCGGTTTGGTGATTGAAGCACACCACCACGAAGTGGCAACAGCTGGTCAAAATGAAATTGCTTGTCGTTTCAACACGCTAACCTTAAAAGCGGACGAAACGCAAATCTATAAATATGTGGTGCGCAATGTGGCACACGAACACGGCAAAACAGCGTGCTTTATGCCAAAACCACTGTTCGGTGACAACGGTTCCGGTATGCACTGCCACATCTCGTTGGGCAAAGACGGCGCTAACCTGTTCTCCGGTGATAAATACGCCAACTTGTCCGAAACCGCACTGCACTTTATCGCCGGTGTGATTAAACATGCCAAAGCCTTGAATGCGTTCACCAACCCGACCACCAACTCCTACAAACGTTTGGTGCCGGGCTACGAAGCACCGGTGCTGTTGGCTTACTCGGCAAGCAACCGCTCCGCTTCAATTCGGATTCCGACGGTTTCCAGCCCGAAAGCACGCCGTATCGAAGTGCGCTTCCCAGATCCGGGTGCCAACCCATATTTGGCATTCTCAGCAATTTTGATGGCGGGTCTGGACGGCATCATCAACAAATTAAGCCCGGGCGATGCGATGGATAAAAACCTGTATGACTTGCCGCCGGAAGAGTTGAAACAAGTGCCGCACGTTGCCGGTTCTTTGGAAGAAGCCCTGCAAGCCCTGCAAGCCGATCACGACTTCCTGACTCGTGGTGGCGTATTCAGCAGCGACTTCATTGATGCCTATGTCGAGTTGAAAGCCAAAGACGTACAACGTTTAAGAATGCTGCCGCACCCGGCTGAATTTGAAATGTATTATGCGATGTAAGTTGAGTTTAAATCCGACGATTTAAAATAAGGGCGTATGTTAATACGCCCTTTTGTCGTAATATTGACACGACTCCCTTCTCCCTTGATGGGAGAAGGTGCCCGCAGGGCGGATGAGGGTGAAATCAAGCAAATTTGTACTCCCCCTCATCCTGATTTTAGCGTCTGAACGACGCTAAAATCTGTCCTTCTCCCACAAAGGGCGAAGGAATTCTAAATTGGCAGATTTGAGGGATAAGTGAACCAGCACATTATTCCCTTCTCCCTTGATGGGAGAAGGTGCCCGCAGGGCGGATGAGGGTGAAATCAAGCAAATTTGTACTCCCCCTAATCCTGGTTTTAGCGTCTGAACGACGCTAAAATCTGTCCTTCTCCCACAAGGGGCGAAGGAATTCTTAAAATTTATACTGTACCACTATTTAAACAAGAGAACCGCTATGCCCTTTTTCGACACCCACACCCATTTTGATTATCTGATTCAGCAGTTGCAGCAGCCCGTGAGCGAAGCTGTGACAGATGCCAGCGCAGTTGGCGTGGAGAAAATCTTGATTGCTGCGGTCGTTGCGGAACAATTCGACAGCTTGACCGCACTTTGTGAGCAAGCACCTGCACAGCTTTGTTATGGTTTGGGGTTGCATCCGCTGTATATTCAGCGGCACGAAGAGCAAGATTTAGCGCAGTTAAAAGTGCGATTGAATGCAAAACCGCACTTATGCAAAGCTGTGGCGGAAATCGGTTTGGAAAGAGCGGTTGCGGAATTGATCACGCCTGAACTTTGGCAAAAACAGTGCCATTTTCTCGAAACACAACTCTATCTGGCGCGCGATTTCAATCTGCCGGTCAGCCTGCATTCACGCCGCAGCCACGATCAACTTTACCCTTTTTTAAAACGAATTTCATTGCCGAGAAAAGGCGTGGTGCACGGCTTTGCCGGCAGTTATCACCAGGCTAAACGCTTTGTCGATCTGGGCTATTTTATCGGTGTCGGCGGCACCATCAGTTATCCGCGTGCCAACAAAACCCGTGAAGCGATTCGACAATTGCCGTTAGACAGTCTGGTGTTGGAAACCGACAGTCCGGATATGCCACTACTTGGTTTTCAAGGACAACCGAACCGCCCGGAACGGTTGCCTTTAGTGCTGCAAACCCTAAGCGAATTGCGCAATGAGCCAGCGACACAAATCCAAGAAACCCTCTGGCACAACAGTCGCGTACTTTTTGATTTTTAGCGGCAAACCAGCGAACTTATGTCATGTTGTACACTGGATAATCCAAAGTGCGGTTAGTGTTTTGTTTTTATCGGTGTTATCATTCTGTTATGGCATCTCTATAATCCGATTAATTATGCGAATTCCACGAATTTATCACCCTGAACCCTTAACCGCACTTCACCGGTGTGAGCTGAACGACGATGCGGTCAATCACGTTGCACGCGTGTTGCGCATGAGTGTCGGACAGCAGCTTGAATTATTTGACGGCAGCAACCATATTTATCCGGCAACGATTGATGAAATCAGTAAAAAAACAGTCAAAGTGCGGTTAGACAGCGCAATTGAAGACGACCGGGAATCCAATCTCAATATTCATTTAGGGCAAGTGATCTCCCGTGGCGACCGCATGGAATTTACCATTCAAAAATCGGTGGAGCTGGGCGTGAATGTGATCACACCGCTCTGGTCGGAACGCTGCGGCGTGAAACTTGATGCGGATCGAATGGAGAAAAAAATTCAGCAATGGCAAAAAATTGCGATTGCGGCCTGTGAACAGTGCGGGCGTAATCGAGTTCCCAACATCCGCCCGTTGATGAAACTGACCGATTGGTGCGCCGAAACAAGCGAAATGCTGAAACTGAACCTGCATCCGCGCGCCGAATGCAGCATTCGTCAGCTCAGCAAGATTCCCGAAGCCGGGGTACGCCTGCTCATCGGTTCGGAAGGCGGTTTATCGGCAAGCGAAATCGCCATGACCGAACAGCAACAGTTTCAATCGGTACTGCTTGGCAAGCGCGTGCTGCGCACCGAAACCGCTGCGTTGGCGGCAATTACCGCCCTGCAAGTCTGTTTCGGCGATTTATCATAAGGAAAAAAATCATGATTAAACTCGGCATTGTGATGGATCCGATTCAGTCCATCAATATCAAAAAAGACTCCAGTTTTGCGATGTTGGAACAGGCGCAAGCGCGCGGTTATCAATTGTATTATATGGAAATGAATGATCTGTTTTTGCACAAAGGCGTAGCGAAAGCGCGAGTGCGTGAACTGAAAGTGCGGTATGACTATCAGGATTGGTTTGAATTTGTCAGCGAAGAGACGCTGGAACTGGCTGAATTGGACGTGATTTTAATGCGCAAAGATCCGCCGTTTGACACTGAATTTATTTACGCGACTTATATCTTAGAACGGGCTGAACAACAAGGTTGTTTAATCGTGAATAAACCGCAAAGTTTGCGCGACTGCAATGAAAAACTGTATACCGCGTGGTTTGCCGAGTTAACCCCGGAGACGTTGGTCACCCGTGATGCGGCACGAATCAAGGCGTTTCATCAGCAACACGGCGATATTATTTTAAAGCCGTTGGATGGCATGGGTGGCAGTTCAATTTTTCGGGTTAAACAAGACGACCCGAATCTATCCGTAATTATCGAAACCTTGACCAAACTAGGGCAACAGTATTGTATGGCGCAAACTTATATCCCAGAAATTGTCAGCGGCGATAAACGGATTTTAGTGGTGGACGGCGAGCCGGTGCCCTACTGTTTGGCACGGATTCCACAAAAAGGCGAAACCCGTGGTAATCTGGCAGCCGGCGGCAGTGGCGAAGCACGTCCGTTGACTGACAGCGACTGGTTGATTGCAAAAACCGTTGCACCTTATTTAAAACAAAAAGGGTTGATCTTTGTCGGTTTGGACGTAATCGGCGATAAACTGACCGAAATTAACGTCACCAGCCCAACCTGTATCCGTGAAATTGAAGCAGCATTTCCGCAAGTTTCGATTAGTGGCATGTTAATGGATGCGATTGAGCGACGTTTACAGGATAAGCCATAACAATGCAGGACCATATGACAATGAAATTACAAGACCACTTTTTGCTGGCAATGCCGGGCATGGAAGACCCTTTTTTCAAACATGCACTGATTTATATCTGTGAACACAATAGTGAAGGGGCAATGGGGATTATGCTAACCCAGGTGACCGACTTAAGTGTGGCAGAAATTATTGCCAAAATGAATTTTCTGATTGCTGATCAGCGAGAATATCGACAAGATGATATTGTGCTGATGGGTGGGCCGGTCAATCTCGAACGGGGATTTATTTTACACAGTAAATGTATTCCCGCTTTTGAACACAGCTATGCGGTGTCCGATCAAGTTTGGATGACCACCTCCGCTGACGTGCTGCAAACCATTGGTCGCGCTGATGCCCCGGAAAAATATCTGGTTGCGCTAGGCTGCTGCCGTTGGCGTGCGGAACAGTTGGAACAAGAGATTGCCGATAATGTCTGGTTGGTGCTGGAATCCAATCCACGTTTGCTGTTTGATGTGCCTTATGATCGCCGCTGGCTGGAAGCCAACCGCACTTTGGGTTTCGAGCCGACTCATTTGACCGCACTGGTAGGGCATGCGTAATGGGCTTTACCGCACTTGCCTTTGATTTTGGGGTGAAAAGTATCGGCTGTGCCGTCGGGCAAAGCATCACCGGCACGGCACAAGCCCTCAATGCGTTTAAAGCCAACGATGGTATTCCCAACTGGGATTTGATTGGAAAATGCCTGAACGAATGGAAGCCGCAAGTCGTTATTGTTGGCTTGCCGCTGAATATGGACGGCACAGAACAAGAAATTACCCAGCGTGCCAGAAAGTTTTCACAACGAATTCACGGTCGATTTGCCACGCCGGTCATCCTGCACGACGAGCGCCTCAGCACCGTCGAAGCGCGCAGCAAACTCTTCTCCCGCCGCGGTTACAAAGCCTTAGAAAAAGGCAAAGTTGATTCAATCTCTGCCTGCATTATCTTAGAAAGCTGGTTTGAAACCCAAAGCGGCTATGAAATAGTGTAATCATTAAAGTCGATAACCATCCACCTTCGTGATATAACATACTTTACACTAAAATCTGTGAGATCAATCACAGATTTTAGCTTACTTATTTATCAAATAGATATATTACCCATATAATCAAACCACTCCTTTTTTCCGCTTCGTTATTTCTTTACGTTATTATCTTTTCGGGTAAACTTTCGCCGTTTTATCTATTTTATTATAGATAAATGATATTTTAGGAAAATTCTATTGAGAGTTATTCTCAAATAATATACTCTGCGCCCAATTTAATAACACTACGTTACTAAATTTATAGCTTATAGAGTCTAATAATAATATTAAAAAATTGAGTATCTTGTATGACATTACGTTTTAAACATAAGGTGTATTACACCTTGTTGCCGCTGCTAGCACTGCCCCACCTTACCCATGCCGAAACGAACAACCAACACGAACAAAGCCTGCGCAACAGCGAGCGAGAAATCAACCAGCAAATTGAGCAAAATCGTTACCAACAACTGCTCAAAACCAGTCAACAAACCAACACTGCCACTGAACCAGAAACCGATTCCTTTTCTCAGGCATGCCTGCCCGTTAACGGACTACAACTCACTGGAATCCATTTACTGGACGAAAAAGATCTCACAACTTTAACACCAATTCCGGAAAATTGTATCAGTGACGCCAATGTCAACCGCCTGATCCGCGAATTGACCCAACGCTATTTGGATCGTGGCTATATTACCGCCCGAATGGTGTTTGCTCCACTGGACGAAACCCGCACTTTGCGTCTGCACGCCGTTGAGGGAACCGTTGAAAGTATTGAATTTGAGCAGCACACCGCACTGGGCAGCGTGCAGAATATTTTTCCTTCAATGTTGGGGAAGCCATTGAATATTCGCGAGTTAGATCAAGGTTTAGATCAACTCAATCGCTTGCCTTCACAACAAATAAGTGTTGATATTTTGCCCGGCAAGCAGTTCGGTGGCTCCACGCTTGTGTTGAAAAACCATGCACTGGCACAGTCACCTTTCCGTTTTTATACCACTGTTGATAACCACGGCAAGAAAAACAGTGGTCGCCTCATTGGGCGAGTTGGCTTCTCTTGGGATAATCTGACCAAGCACGCTGACTTTCTTTCACTGCACCACAGCCAAAATTTGGATCACCGCTCCAGTCGCTACAACCGCAGCTATAGTGGGCTATATTTTATTCCTTACGGTTATTGGACGTTCAGTGCCTTTGCTGCGCGTTCCGACTCCGCGGTCAGTTTGCCGGTTTCCGGCGCCAAATATTATGGTTCCAGCCGCCAATTTGGTCTACGCTTAGATCGAGTACTGTCACGTAATCAATTCCATATCAATACCTTGAGCTTTAGCTTAAGCCGTAAACAAAACAGTAATGTTTTGCTGGATTACCGCAACCCCGATCAAAACTTGCGTTTGACGGTGTTGGATCTCTCCTTTGATCACCTGCGGATTTTAGACCACGGCACTTTATCACTGAATCTGGGAATACAACAAGGTCTACCGCTGTTCGGTGCTAGCCGCAGCAACAAGCAGCGGATTACTGAACCGCAGTTTACCAAATTTGGTTTGAGTGCCAGCTGGCAATATCCATTCTCTATTTTAGATCGGCAATTTCAACTGCAACACCGTTTTGCTGCGCAATATTCAAACGATCGTTTACCGTCAATGGAAACCTTTGACCTTACCGACAACAGTGCGCTGCGCGGTTTTGACCAGCTTAGTTTAAGCAGCGATAACGGGTGGTATTTACGCAATACTCTATCTTATCCGGCAACCTATAAAACGGTAAATCTGACGCCTTTTATCGGGCTTGATGCCGGACGACTTTTCAATCGCAATACGCCAAATGCGTGGCAAAGTGCGGTTGGCACCAGCTTTGGGATTCACTTGTCTTACCGGCAATTGAGTGGATCTTTTTCTTTTGATCGCGGGTGGTTTGTCTCTTCACCTAAACGTCAAAATGAAAGCCAATTTTTAGGCAAAATAACAATAACTTTTTAATTATCACTAAAAATAATTTCTAATAGAGAGGGAATTCTGAATGAAATCATTTAAATTGTCATTTAAGGGCAAACTGAGCTGTACATTGAGTATTGCGTTGATTACCGGTGCAAGTACGGCAATTGCGCATGCTAATCAATCGATTGTTGGTGGCGGCAATGCTGCGCCGTCTGTCAGCACTGCGGCTAACGGTGCTGCCGTGATCAATATTGTCAAACCCAATGATCAGGGATTATCACACAACACTTATGACAAATATAATGTTGATACCGCCGGTGCAGTGCTCAACAACGCCACACAAGATGGGCAATCACAGCTGGCAGGGCAAGTTCAAGCCAATAAAAATATCACCGATCATGCTGCAAAAGTCATTTTAAACGAGGTAGTCAGTCGCAATCCGTCGCTACTGCTTGGTCAGCAAGAGGTTTTCGGCATGGCAGCCGATTATGTACTCGCAAATCCGAATGGTATTACTTGTGATGGCTGTGGCTTTATCAATATTCCACGAGCTTCCATGGTGGTCGGCGAGGCTGAAATCAGCGAAGGACAAATCAAAACCCTGAACAGCACGCGCAATAACAATAGCCTGACCATTCAAGGCAAAGGCGTATCCGGCAGCGAAGTATTGGATCTGGTTGCCCCTAAGATTAATGCTTCAGCCAGCATTAAAGCAACAAAAGAGATCAATGCTGCCAGCGGCCATAACAAAATGGATTACCAAAGCAAACAAGTGACCGGAATTCATAGTCAACAACAAAATTTGGACGGTTACTACGTCGGTGGTATGCAAGCCGGTCGAATCAACATTGTCAGCACTGGGCAAGGTAACGGCGTTAACTTAAGTGGTGAAATTCAAACCTCTGCTGAAGCAGGGCTTAATCTCAAAGGACATGGGGTAATTAATTTAGTCTCTGCAAAGATCAAAGGTAATGTCAATACCAATGCGAAAGATCTGGTTGTGAGCGGAAAGGTTGAGGATAACAATCAAGTGCAGCAGCTGGACGGCAACTACTCCGCTTACAACGGCGCGAGCAAGAAACAGCGCAGCACTGAAGATCAACAATGGAATCAAACGGAAATTCAAGGCGATGTGATCCATTTGAATGCCACGAATAAAGTGGAAATCAACGCTGCTAAACTACGTGGCAAGGATATTCAAGTGCTCTCGAAAAACATTGACTTGAACAGCCAAAAACTGAAAAACAAAACTGAGCATATTGACCATAACTGGTACTATTCTTGGGTGCATAATCAAACACAAATCACTGAAAACGAACGTCAGATCGGTAATGATTTCCGAGGCGAAAATGTCAAGATTAAAGCCACCGAAGGCAATGTGGAGATCACCGGGAGTGCGGTTCACGCCGACCAAAATTTGTCCGTCAGTGCTGATCGGGGCAAAGTGTTGCTGGACGGTGCAGTACAGAAATCACGCAGCATAAATGTGGGAAATAAACGTAACCACACCGCAAGCTTGGAAACCGGCAGCTGGAACGAAGCCAACGAAAGCGAAACCCTGAAAAAAACTTGGCTGACGGCTAATCATAATTTAGGGATTACCGGAAAAAGCGGGGTGAGCATCAGTGGCGCAGATGTTTGGGCAGACGGTGATATGCTGATAACCTCCGAGAGTGGCAAAGTCGAAATCGGCACCCAGCAAATCAGCAATAATAAAGTCATCCGCAACGACCAAGTTTATTGGGGTGGTATTGGTGGCGGGCACAACACCGATAATAACCGCAGCGATAAACTGCAAGTTGCTTCCGATGTCAAAGCCAAAGGCATCGTACTACTGAATGGTGAGCAAGGCGTCAATATTCAAGGCAGCAAAGTGCAGGCACAAAAAGGAGGCTATGCCCAATCCGGCGCTGGCAGTGTGACCGTTGATCATGCAACCAATTTCAGCCATGAAATTATCAATCAGCGCAACGGCACCGTGTTTAACATTACCAAAAATGCACTATCCAGTGATGAACAACAGGAAAAAGCCCAAAGTGCGGAACTACTTTCTGAGGCAACCTTCGATGTTATCGCAAAACAAGATATCAATGTCATCGGCAGCATCATCAATGTGGTTGAACAGCTCAATTTAACAAGTGTCGGCAACATCAATATCGAAGGTGCGAAGCAGGCGTTAAACAAAACCACGAAAACTGATGAGGTCAAAGCAGCGGCTTATGCGCGTGAAGATGGCGATAAACAATACCGTGCCGGTGTCGGTATTGAGCTGAGCAGCAGTAAAGAAACGCGCAATGAAGTAACCCATTTGGGCAGCCAAGTACAAGGCGGAAGCTTGAAGCTGACTACTGACAGCGATGCCAATATTAAGGGATCAAGTCTAAAAACCTCTCAAGGTAATGCGACTGTCAATGCAGAAAATATCCATATTACGGCGCAGCAAGATCAAAAAAGTCTACAAACCGACAGTGGAAAAAGCAGCTTTGGAGTTTATGTGGGTGGCGGAATGGATCGAGTGACCGTCGGCCTAGAAAGCGGAATGACTAAAGTTCATGCCGACAAAACCACTGAAACCGCACTTCAATCGTCAACAGAAGTTAATGGCGATTTAACACTGAATGCCAAAAACACCTTACAATATGAAGGCGGCAAACATCAGGTGAATGGTAAATTGCAAGAAAATGCCGATAACATCATTCGAAATGTCGCTACAAATAGTGAAAAAGAGCAACGTGAAACCACCACCGTTAATGTTGAAGTAGGTGCCAGTGTTGATATCAGCGGCGTCACCCGTGCGGTTGAAAAAGCGGTTAACGGCTTAGCTGAAGGCAACCCGGTCGGCGCATTTGGCTCAGTCAGTGCTATCGGTGCCCCAAATGCCAATACAACGCTGAAGTTAGGCGGCGGTAAAAAAGTTGAAACGAACGAAAACAGTACCGCACTTGGTACCCAAATTCAAGCCGCTAACATTAACGCTACGGCAAATGATGTTCGTGATGTTGCCACCCACTATCAAGCCACTGACAGCGTCGTGATTAACACCCAAAATTACGCCAATGTGGCTGCCGCCAATACCGAAGTTCGCAAAACAATTGAGGATAAAGGCGAAGGCAGCCTTGGTGTTTCCACCAGCACCGGACTGGACATCAGCGTATCAGCGAAAGGAAAAGGCAGTCACAGCGAAAGCAATAGCCTCTCATCTGAGGCGGTCAGCGGTGGCTTTGACACTGTCGGTGATATTACAATCAACGCTAAAGACGGTATCTTGCTGGAAGGTAATACACTAAAATCAGAAAAGGGCACTTTAGCGCTCTCCTCACAAGGCAATATTGAATTGGTACAAGCCAATAATATCAAACAAAGTGATAAAAATGGCTTTAACTTGGATATCAGTGCCTCTGCTGGCACCAGCCCAAGCAGCAAGTCCGGTTCAGGCGGCATTGGCGGTGGCGCAAATAATTCCAGTGCCCAAACGATCACGGCAAAAGCCGGTGAAATTGCCGTGCAGCATGCTAATCTGACGGCTAAAAATGTGGTATTGCAAGGCGTTAACGGCAAAACAGACAGCTTAAATGTACAAGCCGGCGAAAGTGCGGTCATCAAAGCCGCTCAGGGGTCTTCTTCTGAGAAAGGTATCGACTGGTCACTGAACATCGGCGCCGGTGGAAACTCCAGCGGTGGTGACAAAGCATCTACTGGCGGTTCATTCAAACTCGGTATTAATGTCAAAAACACCGATCAAGCCGCAGTCAATTATACCGCCACCACTCTCAATGCCGACAAAGCCACCATCCATGCCGGGGCAAACAGCGATCATGCGGTGCATATCGCCGGTAGCACTATTCAAGCCAATGAGCTTAAGGTGAATGCAAACCACGGTGGTATTGTGGTGGAATCGCAACAAAATGCCGAGCACAAAAACAACTGGGGCTTTGGGATCAATGCGAATGCCAACATTAAAAAAGTCAGCGGTGAAGAAAAAACAACCCAAGACGGCAGTGGCAATCTGACGGTCAACATTGATAAAACTGCAAAAACCACACAAGTGATCAGCCATCTCGAAGGGAAAAACGTTCGATTGGGCAGTGAAAAAGATCTGGCACTACTCGGCGCGACAGTCAAAGGCAATATCGTCAACGGCGATATTGGTAACAATCTCACCATTGAAAGTCGTAAAGATACTGAAGAAAGTGTTGGTTTTAATTTGGGGCTAAATTTGACCAATTCGCAAAACGGTGGCGCGCTGACTGGCGTGATGAAGGCCGTTCCTTCAACCAAGAAAACCGATGAATTGAAAGGAAAAGTCACAACAGCGGTCAATAATGCAGCGGAAGCTGCCGGTTTTGCCGAGCATAACCCACTGACCGGAAAAACCTTGAAACCATCGACCTTTAATGTCTCCGGCAATATCGTTTCGCAAGATGAAGTGACAACGATTGCAGGGATTCAAAGTGGTGAAGTCAATTTAAATGTGAAAAATCACATCCAATTGAACGGCGCCAGCATCACTTCGACTGACAGCCGCCCGAACGTTAACACGGTATCTGTTGGTGTCGAAGATATCGCAGGACACCACAACCGCTACCAAGGCGAACTAGATGTCTCCAATAACATTCCGCTGTTGATTCAGGAAGCCGTCAAAGATTTAAAAGACGCAAAATTCCCGCTTATCAATGGCAGTGTGAAAAAAGACAGCAGCAACGTGGTTTCTGAAATTGACCAAGTCACCAAGCGTTAATTAAAATCTCTGGCTCATAGACATTGTTTCAAAATAATAAGTGTTTATGAGCCATATCAATTCACTAAATCTGCACGCTATCCAAGCCCATCGCTTTATCCATTGAACCTAAACCGTTACACATATCAATCAATTTTTCAAACAGCTTATCCCTAAAGTTGGTATTCCGTACCGGTTTTTAATTTGATACTATGTCGCTGGTTATTTTTTATCATATTTAATTAAGGAAATGTTATGCAAAAATCTCTGTTGGCAACCGCACTTTTAACCACGTTAATCAGCGGCGCTGCAATCGCAAAAGCAGACAATCCGACCGTTGCAATGCAACAGGATGAAATCAAAGCCAGCGTGTTAATCGATGGTTTAAACAATGTCTGGGAAATGAAATGGGGCGCAAATGGCGACATTTGGGCGACCACGCGCCAAGGCAAAGAGATTGTTGCCATCAACCCAACCACCGGCGCAAGCAAGGTGTTGTACACCTTCGATAAAGCCTTCGCTGAACCGGTACACCAAGGCGTGTTAGGCATGGAACTGCACCCGAATTTTGCTAAAGGTACAGGCGAAGATTATGTATATGTGTATTACACCTACAGCGACAGCAGCAAAGATAAATCCGATTTCGGACGCGTGGTACGTTTAAGCTACGATGCCAAAAAAGATATGCTAGGCGATGAACAAATTGTGTTGGACAAAACCCCGGCAGGCAATGATCACAACGGCGGACGTTTGTTGTTTGACAAAAGTGGCAAATTATTGCTGAGTTTGGGCGATAACGGTTACAACCAATACGCCAATATGTGTAAAGAGATTCAATCGCAAAAAATCCCAACAGCTGCCGACGTCGCCGCCAATGATTTCGGCAAATATCGCGGCAAGGTGATCCGTTTCAATCTGGATGGCTCAATCCCGAGTGACAATCCCGAAATCAACGGCGTGAAAAGCCATATTTATGCCTACGGTTTCCGTAATCCGCAAGGTTTAGTTTATGTTGGCGACACCTTATACAACACCGATCAAGGCCCTGCGGTCGATGATGAGATCAATATCGTCGAAGCTGCCGGTAACTACGGTTGGCCACACATTGCAGGTTATCAAGACGATATGGCTTACAGCTACGCCAATTTCTCCGCTGCACCTAACTGTGCTGAATTGCCGGAATATATCGGCGTGCCGAATGGGGCGGTTGTGCCTGAATTTAAGGAAAGCGAGTTCCAAGCCAACAATCTGAAATTCCCACAAAAAACGTTTTACACCGTGCCGCAGGGTTACAACTTCAACGATGAAAAATGTGAAATCGGTTATATCTGCTGGCCGACGGTAGCGACCACCAGTATCGCTTACTACCCGAAAGACGGTAAAATCAAGAGCTTACAAAATTCACTACTGGTAACCGGGGTAAAAACCGGCACGCTTTACCAGTTGCCGCTGAGTGCGGATGGGAAGCAAGTGCAGGGCGAATCGATCACCCACTTCCGCACCGATAACCGTTATCGTATGGTATTGGTTTCGCCGGACACCCGCAAAATCTACATTGCTACCGATGATGCCGGCATCTTGATGGGTAAAGATATTCAACCGGTGATGAAAGTGGCCAACAAAGGTGCCATTTTGGTGTTTGAAGCCAAATAGTTTCTGACTTAAGAACCAATTAAAGGTAGCTATTTAAAACAAAGATTGGGGTGATTCATCATCAACCCCAATCTTTTTTTAATCCACACAACTAACGGCTACAGCACCAGCGCTGCGCCCCATTTAATGATGTCGAAGAAGAATTTATTATCACCGGTGGCAACCGCATCACCGTTTTGCTTGCCGTCAGTTTTGCTCTCTTCTACCATACCACTCTTATACTGCCCTTTCACCACCGACAAGTCGTCTCGTGCGTTAGCTCTCAAAAGCTCGCACTGGGCTTTTGGCAATGGTTCCGTGCTTAACTGTTTAAATTTTTTATATTGATATTGTGCATAGCCCATCGATTTTTCATCTTCTTGGATCATTTTCAAATAATCGGCACCAATAATCTTTTCCAAAGGGTAGAAGAAAACATATTGCGAATGGATATACGCATCCTCTTGCGAGAAATGTGCCTGCTGAATCCGCGTTAAATTAGGATAGATGCATTGTTCGGCTTGATGGCTACTCATAACCCAACCTTTTGCATCTGCATCCGACAAGACATAATCTGCATTGGCAAATTCGGCAGGAAATGCTGCTTCTGGTTTATCCAAACTACAAGCGGCAACCGACAAAGCTATTGCCGGCAACACCAATTTTTTCAACATACTCAACCTTGATCACCTTTTTAATATTCAGCGGAATTTTAACAACAACCGCACTTTTTAGAAAGCAATTCCCGGTTTGACATCCGAAATTGCAGCGGCAGAATAAAACAAAGCAGCCGCCAAATTACTCTGACGACTGCTGTTATTATTTGATTCTAGGAGACTAAAATCAGCCCATACCGTATTTTTTCAGTTTTTTGCGTAATGTACCGCGATTGATACCCAACATATTGGCAGCACGGGTTTGATTGCCACGCGTGTATTGCATCACCATATCCAGCATCGGGTGTTCAACTTCCGACAAAACCAACTCATAAAGATCATTGACATCTTGCCCGTTTAATTGAGCTAAATAATTTTTCAACGCTTGTTTGACCGAATCTCTTAATGGTTTATTTGTAATTTGAGATTGTGCATTTAAAGTTGAAACTGTTAATGCATCTGAATTGCTACGTTGTTCTAACATTTTAATATGTTCCATTTAACTAAAAAATCACCCCAATCCACTATTGGATTGAGTCAAGAAACTCTTCCAAGACATACAACTGCTGCTTAGGATCAGCAATGGTATTGAAAGTACGTTTAAAAGCAGAATCTGGTTTGATGTTATCCAAATACCAACTTATATGTTTCCGAGCGACCCGATATCCTTTCTGCTCGCCATAAAAAGCGTGCAAATTGTGAATATGTTCGAGCGCCACTTGACACTTTTCCGCCAAACTCGGCTCGGCAATCAGCGTACCTGATTGCAGGAAAGCCTCAATTTGTCGAAACAACCACGGCTGACCGAGTGCGCCTCGCCCAATCATCACCGCATCTGCACCGGTATAGTCTAAAACATACCGTGCTTTTTCTGCGCTGGTGATATCACCGTTGGCAATCACCGGAATTGAAATTTGCTGTTTCACCTGACAAATGTTGTCATACTCCGCCTCTCCCTGATACAAGCAGCTGCGAGTTCTACCATGAACAGTCAACGCCTGAATACCGGATTGCTCCGCTATTTTGGCAATTTCAACACAATTTCGGTGTGCTTTATCCCATCCGGTTCTGATCTTCAACGTCACCGGCACTTCGACCGCTGCCGTCACTTCACGCAGAATTTTTTCCACCAAGCCAGGATGTTGCATCAATGCCGAACCTGCCATTTTGCGGTTAACCTTCTTAGCAGGGCAACCCATGTTGATATCAATCAACTTTGCGCCATATTCTACATTCAATGCTGCTGCTTGTGCCATTTCCAGCGGATCACTACCGGCGATTTGCACCGCATTAATCCCGATCTCCGCATGGTGTGCCACTCGAAGTCGCGATTTTTCGGTATGCCATACGTCCCGATTCGCCGACATCATTTCAGAATAACTCATACCAACGTGATAGCGGGCACAAAGTCGTCTAAACGGCTGATCGGTTATCCCCGCCATCGGCGCCAGCAATACGCGATTTTTTAATTGAAATTGTCCAATACGCATATACTGTTCACCACAACAAAAAGCAGAATCAAAACAGAACCATCATCGAATAAGGGGGGCTATAATACGCACTTTTTATCAATTAGGGAAGTACATTTTTTATCCAAAATGCGTTTTTTTGCATTTTTTTGATCTGGTTAATGATTGATTACAATAAGTCACTCAAAAATTTTTTATAATCAAAACGAATCCTATAAAAATCAAGAAAGTATAGATGATTTTATGATAATTCAACTGGTATCTATTGAGTAAGTTATAAGAAAACATTCCTAAGAATGTCCCCAATAGAAATGCAGGAATAGCCTTTCCTACATGCCATAAAACATCACTTGTCAATAATTCTTTCAACCAAAACCCAGTTATAGCTCCTATCATTTGTAACATGAAGAAAAAAACTAACGTAGATTTTGTCTCATGATTTGACCATGGCAGCATTGATGTATATGCAATAACAGGTGGGCCAGGTTCACCTACACTTGCGCCTAATGCTCCTGAAAAGAAACCTACACCAAGAGAAATTGGCTTTGAAACAGACTTAAACAATGTATTTTTTGATCTAAAAGAATACAACCCTGATAAAATTAAAATGATTCCCATGGTAATCAAAATTATATCTGTGGGCAAATGTTTTAAAAGATCCGCTCCAAGATATGAACCAGGTAAAGAACCAACAAATAAAATCAACCCTATTTTCCAATTAACATAATGCCGCATTTTATATACTATAGGGAAAGTTACAAACCAACCAAAAATACCCGCTATTGGTATTGCCAACTTCACATCGATAAACAGTGAAAGCAATGGAACTGAAACAAGAGCCAGTCCAAATCCGGTCAGCCCTTGCACAAAGCCTCCAAGCGCTATAATCATAGAGATAATAATAAATTCCATATTATACCTTTCCGTTTGTATTAATCAGTTTCGCTCACTAGGAATCACAGTGCTAAATTTATGAATAGTTTTTTCCTCATAAATCTGATCTGGACATAGGCAAGTTGATGGAAAGTGCGTATGATTTGGGCTATCTGGAAAATGTTGAGTTTCAAAGCAAATTCCCATAAAAGATTCGTATTTAAGACCACTCGGCCCAATCCATATTTTATTCGATAGCTTCGAACCATTGTATATTTGAATACCTGGTTGTGTTGTAATGACTTCCATGTTACGGCCACTATTAGGATCATAAAGCACAATCCCTTTTTTAAAATTGTCATATTGAAGATCCCCTTTTAAGATAAAAGTATTATCTATGCTACAACCGTTATTCTTCTGCATATTTTCTTCAATTTTCACCATATTTCTAAAATCAAATCCGGTACTCTCTACCTTTAAGATCTCTCCTGTTGGAAGTAATTTATCATCTGTTGGAAGATAAAAATCACTATACACTTTTAATTTATGACCAAGAATATTTCCATTTCCAAGTCCTGATAAATTATAGTAACTATGGTTTGTTAAATTTAAAATAGTTGTACTATCTGTTGTTGCTCGAAAATAAAAGTGTACTTGATTACTTTCATCTAATCCTATCGTGTGAATCACATCTAAATTACCAGGATAACCCGATTCTCCATCAACTGACAGCCTATGAAAATGAATCATTATAGATTCAAAATTTTTTTCAATATCATACTTCCAAATATATTTATCAAATCCCCTAATACCACCATGAATATGATTACCTGTAATTGCTTCATTTTGTTCTAGCTTGTAATCTTTCCCCTTTAATTTAAATTCACCATTTCTTATGCGATTTGCAAAGCGACCAACCACGGCGCCAAAAAATGGATGACCTTCATAATATTTATCAAATGAATCATAACTTAAAACGACATTATCAATATTTCCATTCAGATCCTTTACTCTAATTGCAGTAAGAATACATCCATAATTAGTAACACTAATACTCATCCCGTCATTATTAATTAATGTGATTAAATCAACCGTTTTCCCATTTAATACACCAAAATTATTAACCAAGGCTTCCATACAATCTCCCTCAAAATAAATAAAATTGGGAATGGCTGTATATTATAAATTACGCCGTCCCCAACTTGATTAGTATATTATTTTATTGCAAAGCAGATTTATCGTCTTCAGCAATTCTGATTTCACAAGCCTTAACTACATTTTCAAACCGTTCTAACCACTTCTTACTTT
Source organism: Testudinibacter aquarius (assembly GCF_004342725.1). GTDB lineage: Bacteria > Pseudomonadota > Gammaproteobacteria > Enterobacterales > Pasteurellaceae > Chelonobacter > Chelonobacter aquarius. Next base: position 231,173 of record NZ_SMCP01000004.1, read on the forward strand.
CTTCATTACTTTCTTTAATATAATTATCTGTCACAGATGCAGACATTGTTTTGAATGCTTCTTTTTCTTTATCGGTTGGATTATAGATTTTCCCGCCAGTCTTTTTAAACTCCTCATAAGCATCATACTCTTTCCATTTTGGATAGGCTCTTAAATATTGATTTTGTGCAGAAACTGCATCAACAATGACTTTTTTCAGATTATCCGGCATTGAATTAAACTTATCATTATTCATAATCCACGCCCCGCCCATATACGCATGACCATCTAAAATAATATATTTTAAACTTTCATGAAATTTCATTTGAACAATATCTACAATGCCATTTTTAGTTCCATCAACCATTCCTGTAGATAATGCCGTATAAACTTCAGGCCATGCAATTGGAGTTGGGGATCCTCCTAACGCGGTTACTAACTTTTGTTGAATCGCTGCGGGCACGGTTCTTAATTTCAATCCTTTTACATCTTCCGGACTATGAACTTCTTTCTTAGTAGTCGCAATATTTCGCCATCCTCCAGAGTTTGAAATCATCATTAATCTTAGGCCATTAGTTTGTTTTAAAACATTTTCTCTAACATCACGCATAAAATCTTTATCATCATATACGCATTCAGCAACCCTATCATTCGGTAACAAATACGGCAGATCAAAACCTTCCATAGGTTTCCAATAATAAGCTAGTTCTGGAACAGTGGTTTGGAAATAATCAAACATTCCTGATTGCACTCCGGCAAGACATTCTTTTGCATTGCCACATAATTGGCCACTTGGATAAATATCCACCGTAATTTCACCATTAGAGTGAGATTCTGCTATATTTTTAAATACTAGTAGTGACTGATAGTTATAACTATCAGGATTAGTTACAATTGGTACTGTAATTTTATAATTCGCTGCTTGAGCTATGACTGATACAGATAACATTAATAGAGAATTTGCTACAATTTTTTTCAATTTCATGAGAAACTCCTTTGTATAAAGTTTAGATTAAAACACTACATTAACCCTAATAGTTTAGGTAAGCCAATCACTAATGCAGGGAAAAATGAAATAAGAAATATAATAAAGAACTCTACAAATAAGAAAGGTAATATTGCTTTTGAAATTTTTTGCAAGGGAACACCTGATACTCCAGAAGCCACAAATAGAACTAATCCCATAGGCGGAGTGGCAAGTCCAATTGATAAATTAGAAACCATTACCACACCGAAATGGACAGGATCAATACCGACATTAGTCATAATTGGGGCTAAGATTGGGGCAAAAATTAATATAGCCGGGCCAGCATCAAGAAACATTCCAACAATAAATAAGAAAATATTAATGATAAAGATAAGCATGTATTTATTGTCAGTTATTGAATATAAAAAAGAAGTTATTTCTTTAGCGACACCAGATAGGCTCACTGCAGAAGCGAAGCCACTTGCAGCAGCAACTATAATAAGTATTGCAGCCGCATTAACTCCCACTCTTGCAACCATTGGAAAAACTTCCTTAAGTTTTAGGTTTTTCATTATCCATACAGAGAGGATTAGTGCATAGAATACGGCTACTGCTGCAGCTTCTGTCGGTGTAAAAATCCCGCCATAAATTCCTCCTAATATAATAATTGGAGTAAATAATGGTAAGATTGCCAATTTTAAGCCAGCTACACGTTCTGTTCTCGTTGCTCGCTCAAATTGCTCAACTTCGGGATATTTCTTCATTTGAAGCCGGTTTACAAGCATTAAACCTATACATAGGATAATTCCAGGAACAACACCTCCCATAAACATAGCTGCGACAGAAGTATTCATTACAAATGCATATATTAACATTATCCCACTTGGCGGAATAATTGTTCCTAAAACGGTAGCAGCTGCTGTCAGAGCTGCCGCATAAGTACGATCATATTTATAGCGGACCATCTCCGGTATTAGCATATTACCAATAGCTGATGTAGCGGCGACCGCAGATCCTGTTAATGCTCCAAAAAGTGTTGAGGCCAAAATAACGACATGCCCTAAACCACCACGCATATGTCGCACCATTGTTTGGGAAAATGTGATAATTCGAGTCGTTATTCCTCCACTCACCATAAACTCACCGGCGAGCATAAAAAATGGCAAAGCTAATAATAAGAAGCTATCTAATCCTGAATAAAGTCTCTGATAAAGCATATTGATAAATAGAACTTTATCATCCTGAAATAGGGCTATTGCAGGAGATAATCCTAATGCAAATAAAACAGGTACTCCAACCAATAGAAGAATAAGAAAATAAACAACAAAAATTGGCGAAACCATATATTACACTCCCTTGTTCTCATCAATTTTTTCGAAACTGATAAAGTTATTAAGCTCACTAATAATTTTTTGAAAAACAGATAATAGCGTTATTGAAAATAGCACTGGCGGCATAATATAAATATAATACATTTTAAAAGGTAAGCTATTTGCCATCACATTCCCTCTTAAAAAGAAATTCCATCCGAAGTAGATCCAAATTAATATTGTCACTAATGCAAAAATATGTATCAACATCATTAAAACATGAAAAAATCTATTTCCTTGTGCTTTTTCCAGCAGAAATGTCATCGCAATATTTTTATCCTTTAGATAAATAAAAGGCATACATAAGTACGTCATGTATATCATCAAATAACATGATAATTCATCACTCCAGCTAATAGGATCGTTGAAGATATATCTAGAAACCACTTGAATAAGTACGATTATTGTCATAATTATTAGCAATAATCCACCTAACTGCTTGCCAATTTTTCCTATTGGCTCATTAATTTTTGATAGAAAAAATTCGATATTTTTTAAAATCATTATGAATCCCTCTACATTTGAATGATAAAATTAAACGAATATATTATTTTATATAACAATCAAGTAATCCCTGCGCCAAAGCTGGTGCTAAGCCTGGAGTCAATGGTAATCTTGGAATAATTAAACAATGCATTAAATGATAAATATCCTGTTTACCATCCCATACTTTGCTGGATACTTTATTATTTGCATCTAACTCTTGCCACCAAGAACATCCTTCATAATCCATCAAATATGTCCGGCAATAATCCCAAAAGCGTTGGTAGTATTCTTCATATTGGCTATCATTAGTGACCGTATATAGTGCATAGGCAGTACCTAGTGCTTCAACAATAACCCAACGAATTCTCTCTCTAACAACCGGTTTGCCATCCCAATCAACCGAATAAACAAAGCCAGGCTCACCATCTACAAACCAAGCATCTCTAATCCCCGCTGCAAATAAATTTTTTGCATCTTCAAGCAACCATTCTGGTGTTTCTGCTCCAATAGAAATTAATGTAGCACGGAGGTGTAGCATTAAACGCCCCCACTCAATCCAATGTCCAGGTGTACCACCATAAGCTCGGAAATGACTTGCCGGTTGTTCTTTGTTGTAATCAACTATCGGTTGCCAACTTGGATCAAAATGTTCATTGACGCGATAGTTATTATTTTTGGCAAAATGGTGAATAATCACTGATGTAATACGGAGAGCTCTATCTAACCATTTCTTATCTTTAGTGACATCATATACAATCAGAAATGCTTCCACGGCATGCATATTTGCATTACCACCTCGATATTCTTCTGTCTTGGTAAATTGCTCATCCCATGATTCAAGACACATTTGCTCTTCTTCATTCCAAAAATATTTCTCTATAATTCCGATCGCATCATTTAACAAATCTTTTGCTCTAGGATGCCCCGTCATTACCGCACTTGCTGCTCCCAATAATACAAAACAGTGTTGATATCCTTGTTTAGAGGGATCTATTACTCCTGAATCATTAACTATCGCATACCATCCTCCATGGGCTTTATCCTTCAAAGGCCCCTCTAAAGCACGGATCCCGTGCTCAACAAGATCATAAGCTCCAGGTCGACCCATTAATGCGGATAAAGAATAAACATGCAACATTCTCGCAGTAATCCACAACTGTGTTCCCATTTCTTCTCGAATGTTTCCACTATTTCCTAGCCAACCAAATCCTGTCGGCACAACCGCTCTTCTTCCAAATTCAAAAATTCGATCTACTTCTGTTTCTAACCAAGAGTTATGCGTTTTGGTGTTGATCCATTTCATACAATATTTTCCTTTGTTAAGATAAAATCTATGATTAGCGACTATATACGAATAAATAATGACAAAAACGAAAATAAAAACAACACAAAAAAACAAGTTTTGTGAGGAATATCAAGTTTTTTGTGTCTAAATATTAACAAAGGATGATACTTCACCTTTAAAGGAGAATATCTTATTGATATAAAACATTTTTATGAAAAATCAGAGGATATTATTACAATAGAAGATAGTAATTTTTTATTGCAAAAAATTATTGATAGATCCGGATTAGTCTCTACACAAGATATGAAACAAGATTAAGATTAAGCGTAAGATAGCTGAGATAAAATCAATTTATTTATTAGTTAAAAATACCTCGACCTTATTCATTTTTAAGAGATCCATAATGTACGCAGGTGGTTTTTTATCCGTAAAAAGTAAATCGACTTGATTCAAGTGCCCAACTTCAACAGCTGCGGAAGTATGAAATTTAGAGTGATCCAAAGCTAAAATCAGCTTTTTAGAATTCTCCAACATTGATTTCACAACAGCAACTTCGTTGATATCAAAATCTAAAAGAGTTCCATCTTCAGCTACAGCACCTAAGCTGGTAATCAAGTAATCGGCTCGAAAACTATTAATTGAAGAAACAACATTAGGACCAATTATTCCACTATTATGTGCCCGCAAAATTCCTCCAACCGTGATAACTTCAAAGTTTTCATTTTGGTATAATACATTTGCCACTCGTAAGCTATTTGTAATAATTCTCAGATTTTTTCTTACTTCCAGCGCTTTTGCTATACATTCAACTGTTGTACCGATAGTGATAAATAGAGTAGAACCATCAGGAATGTACTCCGCGATCTTGTTTGCAATAGACTTTTTTTCTTCTATGTGTGAGGTTTCTCGTATAGAAAAATCGGTATTATCTATACTCGAGACTCGTCCCGCCCCGCCATGATGCCGAGAGATCAATTTCATCTGACTTAACACTCTAATATCTCTACGGATAGTTTGAGTCGTAACATCTAGAATATTAGCTAACTCTTCATTACTAATATAACCATTATCCATCACCAAAGAAATTAGCTTATCATGTCTTGGATTTCCAGTTATTGCAGTATGGTTCAAAATATTTCCTTAGTTTATAGCATTTAAATCATACTTTAATTATAGCCTATCTATTCATACACAGCATAAATTTTTCAACTTGCTGCAAATCAGGAATACCATCACGCCCTCCTTCAGCAGTACATTTTAATGCAGCTACCGCATTGGCAAATATAATTGCTTTATCTATAGAATAATTATTAGCAATTGCAAAAGCAAACGCACCATGAAATACATCCCCAGCTCCCGTCGTATCGACGACTTCTACCTTGAACCCTTTAAAGCTAGTTTGTGAATTGTCTTTAATCCAATCACACCCCTCACTACCTTTCGTCACATATACTGTACCTGCACAAATTTTCTTTGCCATTGTCAAAGCACGGTTCATATCTTTCTCATTTGTCATTTTTTCTAGACCAGATGCAGAGAATACTGCATGCTCTGCTAATTTGACTAAAGATACTATACTCTGCGGAGTTATATCGGCATCAAGCACTGTCGGTATTCCTAAGTTTTTCACTTTTCGCAAGCAATACTCTGCACCTTCATGCCATCTGACATCACATAGAACCAAATCATATTGAGTAAAATCAATCTCTTCCAACCAATCCGTACAATTTAAAAGATCTGGACTTGGGTAATTAACAATCACTCTTTCGCCATTATTATCAACAAAAATAGCCGATTGAGATGATTTGGCAGCTTCATACACTTTAATTTTACTGGTATCGACCTGATAGCTATTTAATTCTGAAATAATTGCACTACCTATGTTGTCATCTCCTAAGCGACCAATAAAATCTACTTTGGCACCTAGTTTTGCTATCGTAACTGCAGCTGTGGCAGCAGGCCCTCCGCCGACCTCTTTGTAACTATGCGCAACAAATTTTCCCCCTCCTATAGCAGGCAATTTATCTAAATAATAAATTCTATCCTGTACCGCTATACCGACGCATGCCAATTTTATCATTATTTTTTCCCTCACAGGTTTATACCAAATTTTAGTCAAATTGTACTGAATTATAATTTTAAAAAAAGTGATCTCGGTCACTTTACTTAACTAAAAATTACAAATATGATAACAAACGAAAATAATCGAACACAAAGGAGTTAAAATGTCTAATATAGCATTTATAGGTCTTGGTCAAATGGGCAAACCAATGGCTTCCAATCTCATTAAAAAAGGGCATTCGCTAAACGTCTACGATATTAATAAAACAGCAATATCCGAAGTACAATCTCTCGGTGCACACAGTTCAATTTCCCCCAAAGAGGCTGTAAAAGGGTGTGAATTTATTATTACTATGTTGCCTAACGGAAAGTTAGTTGAGAACGTGATCTTTGGGAAAGATGGAATTATCCATTCTATGGATAAAAACAGCTTAATAATTGACATGTCAACTATCCATCCGCTAGAAAGCGACAGCTTACGTAATCGATTGGCAGAATACAATATTGAGTTTATGGACGCACCTGTTGGGCGAACCTCAGATAATGCAATCGCAGGAACACTACTAATTTTAGCCGGAGGAACGCCATCGCAAATTGAGCGCTCCTCACCGATACTGCTCTGTATGGGGTCAGAAATAATAAATGCCGGAGGTCCAGGAAAAGGAATCAGAGTTAAATTAATTAATAATTTTATGAGTATTTCACTCAATGCCTTATCTGCCGAAGCGGCAACACTTTGCGAAGCATTAGAGCTTCCCTTGGACATCGCAATAGAAGTGATGAAAGGAACCCCTGCAATTAAGAGTCACTTCACAACAACCTGGGCTAATAAAGTATTACAAAATGATTTAACTCCCGCTTTCATGATAGAACTCGCGCATAAAGACTTAGGAATAGCTACTGATGTCGCTAATCAATTGCACGTTCCGCTATCTATGGGCGCTGCAGCCCTAGAAATCTATAACCAAGCAAGAGCCATGGGCAGAGGCAAGCAAGACTGGACAGCGATACTGGAGCAAGCTCGAATTAATTCAGGCTTAAAAAAATAACAAATTACTATAACCGTATAATATAGGAGATTCTAAAATGACTAATGATTCTTATACTTTGAAAGATATTGCTAGACCTTCTGGCGGTTTTGCAATGCTAGCCGTTGATCAACGAGAAGCGATGAGAAATATGTTCGCAGACTCAGGCATGAAGCAGCCTATTGCGGATAATATATTAACTGATTTTAAAGTCAACGCAGCCAAAATCATCTCGCCATATGCTTCTGCCGTATTAGTAGATAATCAATTTTGTTACTCAGAGATCGTTAAGCAAAAAGCTATTTCTGATAATTCAGCATTAATTGTTGCAGGAGATTTATTCATTCCCGGAAACGGTATTCCTGTTGATAATGTATGTATTGATCCAAATATTGATGCTCAAGAAGTAAAACAAAACGGGGGGAAAGCATTAAAGCTTCTTATCCTGTGGCGTCAAGATGAAGATGCACAACAACGGATCGAAATGGTAAAAGAGTTTAATCAAAAATGTCACTCTGCTGGACTACTTAGCATTATTGAGCCCGTCGTAAGACCTCCTAGACTTGGTGATAAATTTGATCGTGAACAATGTATCTTAAATGCTGCAAAAGAGCTAGGCGATCTCGGTTCCGATTTGTACAAAGGAGAAATGCCGCTATTTGGTAAAGGTGAATCAAAAACACTGCTAGATGCAGCTAAAAAGTTAAACGATAATATTAATATTCCTTGGGTTATTTTATCCTCAGGCATTCATGAAAATCTATTCTGCCGAGCAGTCCGAATGGCGATGCAAGCTGGTGCCTCTGGTTTTCTTGCCGGACGTGCAATTTGGGCTTCAACTATAGGCTTACCTGATACTGAACTCATGTTACGTGATATTTCGGCTCCTAGAATGCAATATCTAGGCACTCTTGTTGATGAAATTATGGCATCAAGATAATTCATTAAACTCTTAATTTAATCAGATAAATGAGGTAGTTTATGAAGCTAAAATACATCGAAAACGGATTTCAAATCATTCAAGATGATCGGATATTACTGAATCATACCAGTGATAACCCTGCATTTTTTGTCGGGATGGGGCAAGAAAAAATATCAGCTTATCGAGGAAATTTCGATATACAAGATATTTTAATGGAAAAAATTCCTTTGACTCATTGTCAATTTGATAACAATCAAATCCAACTTTCATATCAAAATAATACACCTCCGCTATTAATTCTCATGTATTCTTCATTAGAGGATGGTAAATCAATATTAACCATTAAAAGTGAAAATCCCACCCTAAACCGTTTCTGGATTAAACTTAGCTCATCCGAATCTGAAAAAGTTTGGGGTTGTGGTGAACAGATGTCTTATTTCAACCTGCGGGGACGCCACTTTCCATTATGGACTTCTGAACCAGGTGTCGGTAGAGATAAGTCAACAGAGCTCACTTTTTTATCGGATAAATATAATAAGGCTGGAGGAGATTATTATAATACTAACTACCCGCAGCCAACTTTTGTTTCCTCCGAACATTACGCCTGTCATATTAACAGTAGTGCTTACGCTGATTTTGATTTTAGGAATCAAACATATTATGAATTACAAGTGTGGGAAATTCCTGAATCAATCGAGTTTTTTACTGCTCCGACTTTTTTAGAACTCGTAGAAAAGCTGAGTCTCCGCTTTGGCAGACAGCCTGAATTGCCTGAATGGATTTACAATGGCGTTATTCTTGGGTTAAAAGGTGGCGAGGAAAATTCCTTTTCCAGATTGGAAAATGCTGTTGAATCTGGAATTCCCGTCGCTGGATTATGGTGTGAGGATTGGGCAGGAATACGAGAAACTTCTTTTGGTAAAAGGCTTTTTTGGGATTGGAAATGGAGTAAAAACCGTTATCCCAACTTAGATAATCGAATTCAAACACTTAAAGAAAAAAATATTCGTTTTCTTGCTTATGTTAGTCCATATTTATGTGAAGACGGGGAGTTATTCCCTATTGCAAAAGAAAAATCATTATTTGCTCTTAATAGTAAAGGTGAAGTTGCTTTAGTTGATTTTGGAGAATTTAACTGTGGAGTATTAGATTTTACCAATAAAGAAACGAGAGAGTGGTTTAAAAAAGAGATTATTCAAAAAAATATGCTAGATCTCGGCGTATCTGGATGGATGGCTGACTTTGGCGAATACTTGCCAACTGAGGATTTATTTTTAGCCAACGGTGTTAGCTCAACAATAATGCATAATGCTTGGCCGCCTCTTTGGGCAAGCGTTAATGCGGAAGCCGTAGCTGAAAGAGGGTTAACCGGCGAAGTGATGTATTTCATGAGAGCCGGCTTTACCAATACGCAAAAATACTGTCCTATGCTCTGGGCTGGAGATCAATGTGTAGATTTCTCCCGCCATGATGGGCTTAATACCGTTATTTGCGGCGCACTTTCATCGGGAATCCTAGGCAATGCATATCACCATAGTGATATAGGTGGGTATACCAGCCTTTTCGGAAATCGACGAACAAAAGAAGTATTTGAACGCTGGGTAGATATGGCAGCATTCACACCAATGATGAGAACGCATGAATGCAATCGGCCCGATGAGAATTTTCAGTTTGATCATGATATAGCTACCATGGCTCATTTGGCTAAAATGGTTAAAATCTATAAACATTTAACACCATATTTGAAGCATTTCTCAAATGAAGCCCACACCAAAGGCTATCCAATACAAAGGGCGCTATTCTTGCACTTTGAAAACGACTTGAATACTTACGATATTCAGGATCAATATCTTTATGGTTCAGAATTACTTGTTGCCCCTGTTCACAAACAAGCTGTACACGAATGGAAAGTATATTTACCAGCAGGTGAAACTTGGGTCTATGTATGGGATAAAAAAGAAATCCGCGGCGGACAATATCTTCTTGTTCCCGCCTTAATAGGACAACCACCGCTCTTTTATAGAAAAGATAGCAAATGGGCAACACTCTTTGATGATATTGTAAACATTGAATAGCATTTACTCATTATTTCTCAGCATTTTTAGCACAGAGTAATTACATAATATAGCAGGCAAAATAGTGATATGTTTGCCTGCTATATCCAACAAATACATTTTAGTATTTATTCCCAGTAATCCGACACCACTCTTCCTGTTCCGCTACGGGTTCTAACCGCACTTGGTTTTGATAGGCTTCGCATACGGCTTGTGCTTGGTTGGCGAGAATGCCGGATAGCCCTAGATCTGCGTTCGGTTTTAATAATGCGATGATCGGTTCAGCCAGCTCTTTCAACGGACCGGCAAGGATATTCGCCACCACCACATCGGCTTGTAGGTCTTGCGGTTGATCTTTGGCGAGAAATAACTGTAAGCGCTCGGCTACGCCGTTGCGTTCGGCATTATCACGGCTGGCAAGGATAGCTTGCGGATCGATGTCGATACCGATTGCTTGTTTCGCCCCTAACTTCAAGGCGGCAATTGCCAGAATGCCAGAACCGCAACCAAAGTCGATGACGGTTTTGCCGTTCAAATCCAAGCTGTCCAGCCATTTCAGGCAAAGTGCGGTGGTCGGGTGGGTGCCTGTGCCAAAGGCAAGACCCGGATCGAGCATCACATTGACCGCACTTTCGTCCGGTACCGGGCGCCAGCTCGGGCAAATCCACAACCGCTCGCCAAAGCGCATCGGATGAAAATTATCCATCCACTCCCGCTCCCAGTCTTTGTCTTCAATCTGCTCAATTTTATAACTGACTGCGGGGGTTAAGATCCGCTGCGCAGTCAATTCCGCAACAATTTGCTGCATATCGGTTTCTGCATCAAACAGCGCTATCACATCCGTATTACCCCACAAACGAGTTTCGCCCGGCAACGGCTCAAACACCGGTGTGTCTTGACTGTCAACAAAGGTGACCGACACTGAGCCCAGCGCCTCCAGTGTTTCACTGATTTTCTCCGCTTGTTTATCGTTACTGTTGATTCTAATTTGTACCCAAGGCATCTGTTTTTCCTCTTTTTTGATACTGTTTTTCACCGAGTTTATTGGCAACCAAGAAGGCGATTAAGCCGAACACCAGTGATGGCACGATAGCATGGAAACTCAATAATTTGAGTGAAAGAACGGTCAGCAACACATAGCTGCCCAACCCGACTGTCATTGAGGCGATCGCACCGTAAGCATTGGCTTTATCCCAATATAAACCCAGCACGATCACCCATAAAAATGCCGCTTCTAAGCCACCAAACGCAAATAAATTCAACCAAATAATCATATCCGGCGGATTGAGTGCCGCTAAAATCAAAAGTGCGGTCAAAATCAGGGTTGCCATTGATGAGAAAAGCCCGATTTTTTTCTGATTATTCGCCATTTCCGGTTTCGCTGATAAATAAATATCTTTAACGAAAATCGCCGAAGATTGGATCAATTGCGCATCAATGGTCGACATAATCGCTGACATTGGCGCTGCCAGAAAGATCCCCGCAACAATTGGCGGCAAAACTTGCAACATGAGGCTTGGGATGACTTGATCCGGAATTGTCAAATCCGGCAAAATCACTCGACCTAGCGCTCCGGAAAGGTGCATGCCGAGCATAACAATCGTCAACACGATAGTCCCGATCAACATGCCGCCATGTAATGCTTTGCTGTCTTTAAACGCCATGCAGCGCACCGCCGTATGCGGCAGCCCGACCACACCAAAGCAAACCAAAATCCAAAATGACGCCATAAACTGGAAATCCAGCATCTCATTTGGACCATATGGACTGACCAGCTGTGGATCGGTGGCAGCCAAGGCGGCAACCGCACTTTCTACGCCGCCGGCAGCATAAATCACCGCAAACAGTAAAATAAAAGTACCCAAAATCATTACCGTACCCTGAATGGTATCGGTCAATACTACGGCACGAAAACCACCGATAAAGGTGTAAATCCCGACCGTTAGTGCAAAAATCAGCAAGGATTGGGTGTAACTGATGCCGATGGTGGTTTCCAGCAAGCGCGCGCCGCCTATAAACTGCACGGTCATCGCTGCAAAAAAGGCGATTAACAGCGCCAGACAAGCGATCCACACCAGATATTTATTTTTGTAACGGTGCAACAGCAGATCATTAATCGTCAGCGCCTTGCTCTCTCTTGATAGCAGCGCAAATTTTTTGCCCAGTGCCCCCAGCGCCAACCAGACTGCCGGTACTTGAATCATAGCCAGCAACACCCAGCCCAAACCGAATTTGTACGCTGCACCCGGCCCTCCGATAAACGAACTGGCACTGGCATAGGTTGAGGCGGTGGTCATCGCCAATACAAAGCCGGTCATCGAGCGGTTACCGACATAATACTCAGTTAAAAAATCCCCTTTCGAGCGTTTAACGTAAGCATAGATTGCTGCGCCAAACACGAACGCCAGATAGATCACCAACGGAAATAGGATGCCTAAATTCATGGTTTTGTCTCCTGCTCGCTGTCGCTGTGGTTATCCAAATCAAAATCCTGATAGACAATGCGCAGCACCCAATAGGCAACCACAATAAATAAAACCGGCAGGTAGATACAGGCGAGCTCAAACCAGAGTGGAAAACCAATTGGTCCGGTTGTGCCACTCGGCAAATAGGCACACAAACACCAGCCGATCACATATAAGATAGTTAAACCCAATGCCCAACGTGCTTCTTTACTGGCTTGTTGATACTTTTCTTGCAACTTCATATGAATACCTCATACAAAAAGAACAGCATGAAAGAAAAAAGTGGAACCATTTGATTCCACTTCATTTTATTACTGATTTCTACATCGGATTAATCATGCATACCGAGTTTTTTCTCAAGGTAATGAATATTTGTGCCACCTTGTTGGAAATTTGGGTCGTCCATAATCAATTCGTGAATAGGAATATTGGTTTTTAGCCCTTCGATAATCACTTCCGATAACGCATTACGCATTCGGCTAATCGCTTCGGCACGGTTCTCGCCGTAGCTGATCAACTTGGCAATCATTGAATCATAGTGCGGTGGCACGGTGTAACCATCATAAATATGGGAATCCCACCGAATACCAAAACCGCCCGGTGTGTGTAAACGGGTTACTTTGCCCGGTGACGGCAGGAAATTGCGCGGATCTTCAGCATTAATACGGCATTCAATCGCATGCCCTTTGACTTTCACATCATCTTGGCTGAAAGATAGTGGCAAGCCGGAGGCAATGCGCAGCTGCTCTTTGACCAAGTCAATGCCGGTAATCATCTCAGTTACCGGATGCTCCACCTGAATACGGGTGTTCATTTCGATAAAATAGAACTCCCCGTTTTCATATAAGAATTCAAAAGTACCGGCACCTCGATAACCGATTTCAACACAGGCTTTGGCGCAACGGCTGCCGATGTCACGACGCAGCTCTTCGCTGATACCCGGTGCTGGCGCCTCTTCTACCACTTTTTGGTGGCGACGTTGCATTGAGCAATCACGTTCCGCTAGGTAAACCGCATTGCCATGAGTGTCTGCCAACACTTGAATTTCCACATGGCGTGGATTTTCCAAGTATTTTTCCATGTATACGACATCATTATTAAACGCGGCTTTTGCTTCAGATTTGGTCATCGCAATCGATTCTTCCAATTCAGCAGCTGAACGCACCACGCGCATACCGCGGCCACCACCACCACCGGAGGCTTTAATAATCACAGGATAACCGATACGTTCGGCAATCTCTTTATTCTTCTTGGCATCATTGCCGACCGGACCGTCAGAACCCGGCACACAAGGTACGCCAGCGGCTTTCATCGCATTGATCGCCGAGACTTTGTCGCCCATTAAGCGAATCACGTCCGCAGTGGGACCGATAAAAATAAAGCCGGAACGCTCCACCTGCTCGGCAAAATCTGCATTTTCCGACAAGAAACCGTAGCCCGGATGAATAGCGTCGGCACCGCTGACTTCTGCCGAGGCAATCAGTGCCGGAATATTCAGATAACTTTTACTTGAGGGCGCCGGTCCGATACAAATACGTTCATCTGCCAACAGGACGTGTTTTAGATCCCGATCTGCCGTAGAATGGACGGCGACGGTTTTAATGCCTAACTCTTTACAAGCGCGCAAAATACGCAGTGCGATTTCGCCGCGGTTGGCAATAACAACTTTTTCTAACATACGATTATCCGCTTAATGTTGAAAGTTCTTTATATTGAGAATTCTTTGCTTTTGAACCAAAGTGCGGTCAAAAGCGATTGCTGATAGGCAGATTACTCAATGATGATCAGGGATTGATCAAATTCAACCGCTTCGCCGTCATTAACCAAAATGGCTTTCACCACCCCGGCTTTGTCCGCTTCGATGCGGTTCATCATTTTCATCGCTTCAACGATACACAACGCATCGCCGACTTTCACCACGCTACCAACCTCAACGAAAGCGGCGGCTTCCGGGCTAGGACTGCGGTAGAAAGTACCAACCATTGGCGAACGCACGGCATGCCCTGCAATTTCGGTCGCCACCGGAGCGGCGACGGCTACAGCTGCCGGTGCAGCGGTTGGTGCCGGAGCAGCGACAGGCGCTGCCGCAGGCAACGTGTATTGCACAGCTGCCGGTGCCGGAGTGCCACGACTGATACGCACCGACTCTTCGCCTTCGGAAATTTCAATTTCCATAATGCCCGACTCTTCGACCAACTCAATTAATTTTTTAATTTTACGAATATCCATGTTTTGATTCCGCTGATTGAAATGTAAATCACACTGATCGCTTTACCGTCAATTTTGCGACAAAGGGTAAACTTCGATCATTTTATTCAGGTTATATTAAACGCAAAGATTACCTGAATTTTCGCGTATTTGCGATATAAATCTGCACTTTTAGCGCAATTTTGTCGAAAATCACTGTTTTTTGCTTAAATAATCCCAAGCAAACTCCAGTCCGAATTGATAGCCTTTTGCGCCTAAACCGCAAACAACCCCAACCGCCTTGTCACTCAGATAAGAGTGATGGCGAAACGGCTCACGCGCATGCACATTCGACAGGTGAATTTCGACAAACGGAATATTCACCGCCAACAACGCATCACGCAGTGCCACGCTGGTATGGGTAAATGCCGCGGGGTTAATCAAAATAAAATCAATCTGTTCAAAAGCTTGATGAATTTTATCAATCAATTTTTCTTCGCTGTTGCTTTGAAAGCAATCCAATTCCAGCCCAAGTGCGGTTGCCTGTTGTTGCAATTGCCGTTCAATGTCCGCCAGACTTAAACTGCCGTAATGCTGCGGCTCACGTTTGCCCAACATATTCAGATTTGGGCCGTTTAAAACAAGAATTTTTTGCGCCATGCTCTTTATTCCGTTTAAATAAATAATTTCGTCACGTGACTATTTTAGGATTATACCAACATTCTACTCGATTTGGGAATATCAGCGATAATTATAAAACTTTGCTCACCCATTCGCTCTCCAATTCTACAACCGGCAAATGTGAACCTTGCCAACGGCGGATCAGTTGAAAATCCATCAAATCCAAAGTATCCAAGCCCGGAATCACATCAGGTGTATATTGCTGCGCTATGCGAGCCAGCTGGGTTAAACCGAAACTGGATTCAATCGACGAGCTGATCACCGCCATGATCCCTTGTTGCTGTGCCTGTTGAATCAGGTCGACACAGCGTTGCAACGAGCCGACTAAAGTCGGTTTAATCACAATTGCCGCCAAGTGCGGTTCCGCCTGCACGACAAAATCCGCCTCGCGCACCGATTCGTCCCACGCAATCGCAATCCCAGTTTCCACCGCAAATTGGCGGCTTTCATCACGGGTTTTGCACGGTTCTTCCAGAAATTGAATTCTGGCACGATGTTCCGGTTTGACGTATTTAGCAAATTGCTGGGCTTTTGCCGGTGTCCAAGAGCGGTTAGCATCAAGGCGTAATTTGAGATCCGGCACTGCTTCCAGCAACATATCGGCAATCAAACCGTCACGATTGGCTTCGTACAGACCGACTTTGACTTTCGCCACTTTCTCGCCCGGCATTTGATCAAGTTGTTGATACAATTCATCAGGGTCACCATAACACAGCGGCGCTGCTTGATAATTCCCTTCTTCGCCGAGCAAGCCTTTCATCTCTGCCAAAGCACAACTCAAGCCAAATTGCACTGAGGGATGCAGCCCGTCTAGCGCTAATTTTTGATTACGACTGCGTGTTTCATCCCACTGTTGCAACCAAAGTGCGGTCTGCGCCTGTGCTTGTTCCAACGTTTCAACACTAAATTCCGGCAACGGCGCAATCTCGCCCCAGCCTTCGTGCTGACCGCACTTCACCTGCACCAACAGCCCTTCACGCCGTTTTAAAAAGCGGTTACGCAACACCACCTGCGAATCGACCGGGATTGAATAACGATAAAGCTGATAACTGCGAGTGGTCATGACAACTCCTTCCTTTAATGAATATCTTCCAATAATGCGACAATTTCTTCTGGTGGCGGTAGTTGCCCTTTTAAATCAGAAGGAAGAGTTCGGGTAATTTGATAAGTTGCGACACCAATAGGTTTTTTCGCATCGTGTAGCGTATATTCAACAATAGTCCGGCTTTTTTCCTTACAAAGAATAATCCCAATAGATGGATTTTCATCCGGCTGACGAATCATATTATCAAGTGCGGTTAAATAAAATTGCATTTTGCCAATATATTCGGGTTTAAATTCTCCAATTTTGAGTTCAATGGCAATCAAACAGCGTAATTTACGATGAAAAAGTAATAAATCAATAAAAAAATCTCGTCCATCCACTTCTAAACGATACTGGCTTCCCATAAAGGCAAACATTCCACCCATCGCACGCAGAAAATCCTCTACTTTAGCAATCAATGCTCGTTCTAAAGCTGATTCAGTGTGTAGCTCACTCAAATCTAAAAAATCAAAAAGATAATCATCTTTAACGGCTAATTTCGCCTGATTACGAACGGTTTCAGGCAGCGTTTTATCAAAATTAGTTTGTCCAAGCAACGCTTTTTCATAGCTTTGATTTTCGATTTGGTGGGTCAATACTTTTTTTGACCAACCAAATTTTCGACTCATTTTGAGGTAAAACTCGCGTTCTTGCATATCTGAACAGCGTTCAAGAATAATAAGATTGTGGCTCCAACTAATTTCTCGCACCAGTGGCACGAGTTTTTCATAGGCTGAGTATTTCTCAAAGAAAGCCTTCATTCTCCATAAATTAGAAGATGAAAATCCTGTAACATCAGGAAAACTTTTCTTTAAATCAATCGCTAATTTCTGAACAATCGATTTTCCCCACCCCTCATCAGCTTTGCGCTCAACCAATAGCTTGCCTAAGTCCCAATACAGCTCAACAAGTGCAGAGTTCGCAGCGCGCAATGCGTTATACTGTGCATCACGCACTCGTTCTTTCACTGAACGTAATAAATCAGCGTAATCACCGCTTAAATCAATTATAGGCATAGATTATTCCTTTTAGGAAAACTACGGATTACGCTTAAACTTGCTGAAATCCGGTTCGCGCTTTTGGTTGAAGGCGTTGCGCCCTTCTTGCCCCTCTTCGGTCATGTAGAACAGCATGGTGGCGTTGCCGGCAAGCTCTTGCAATCCTGCTTGTCCGTCGCAGTCGGCGTTTAATGCTGCTTTTAAACAGCGCAGTGCAATCGGGCTGTTTTGTAACATTTCGCGACACCAGCGCACGGTCTCTTTTTCTAATTCAGCATAAGGAACAACGGTGTTGACCAAGCCCATCTCCAACGCTTCTTGTGCGTTATATTGACGGCATAAGAACCAAATTTCGCGCGCTTTTTTCTGCCCGACGATGCGTGCCATGTACGATGCGCCCCAACCGCCGTCAAACGAGCCGACTTTCGGTCCGGTTTGTCCAAACATGGCGTTTTCAGCAGCGATGGTTAAATCACACAACATATGTAACACATGACCACCGCCGATGGCATAACCGGCGACCATCGCCACCACCGGTTTCGGGCAGCTGCGGATATCGCGTTGAAAATCGAGCACATTTAAGTGGTGTACCCCGCTATCGTCTTTATAACCGCCGTAGTCGCCACGCACTTTCTGATCACCACCGGCGCAGAATGCTTTTTCGCCCTGTCCGGTCAGCACGATCACGCCGATTTTTTCATCAAAACGGGCATCAGCAAAGGCGGTAATCATCTCTTTCACCGTTTGCGGACGGAACGCATTGCGTACTTCCGGGCGGTTGATGGTGATTTTGGCGATACCGTCGGCAGATTTGTGATATAAAATATCATTGTAGCCGTTGCTGCAATCCTGCCATTCGACCGGGGCGTATAAAAATGCTTCGCTTGGATATAACATACTGTTTCCTTCTTATATTTAAACTAAAAGTGCGGTCAGCTTTGCCGCAAAATCATCGGGATTTTCAAGATGGGCGTTGTGTCCTGCCTGTTGAATCAGGGTTAAATTTAACTGATTTTGTTGTGCCTGTGCACGAAATTTTTGATCGTATTCGCCACAAAAAAAACGAATCGGCAAATCTGTTGACCGCACTTTAGCGGCTAAATTGGGCTGTTTTGCCAACGAAGTTGCCAGCAACATTTGTGCAATATTTACGCCGCAATTGGGGGTGCGTTTTTCAACTAATGCTTGCCGTTGTGCCATGTTTAAATTAGCAAATACCGGTTGTTGATACCAGTCATTCAATACCACACTTGGTGATTCGGTCGCAAAGCGGTGCGCCCACGTCTGATCGTTCAGCCACCGCATTTGTTTTTCAGCTTCTGTATGCAAGCCTAAATTGGCCCCCTCAACAATCAACCCTTGCAAATAGCCACGTTCAATCTGGGACTGCAACGCATAATACAGCGCAATTCGCCCACCGAGCGAATAACCGATTAACCAATAGGGCTTGCCACCCACCGCACTTTGGATTTTTTCTGCCAAATACCCCCCAGTTTGGGCAAAATCAGCAACCCTTGTCGCTTTTTGCCTGCCGTGTAGCGGCAGATCCAAGCTAACACAATGAAAGTGCGGTAAATGAGCGATTACCGGCTGCCAATCGGCCTGTGTGCCCAACAACCCATGTAGAAAGACCAAACACGGCTTTGGCTGCTCGCCGTTAGCTGCCAATCTGCGCTCCGGCAATTTGTTCAATCAACGATTTATAAATTTTGCTGCCATCGTTCGGATTGACTTTAATCTCGATGATGCTCGTCTCTTTACGTCCATAAGCCTGTTTCAATACCGAATTCAGATCCGCCCAGGTATAAGGACGGCTGTAGTTAATATTGAACATTGCCGCCGCCTGTGAGAAATCCAGCCCGTGTCCTAAACGATAAAACTGCTCTTTCACGCTTTCATCGACCGGCAACATATCAAAAATGGCACCACCGTTGTTATTGATCACAAATAGGATCGTTGGTTGTTTGACTTGCTTAAACAGCGCCAGCGAGTTGAGATCATAGAGCGTTGAAATATCACCGATCATCGCTACCAGCGGTTGGTTAGTGCCGATTGCCACCCCTGCTGCGGTTGCCAACAAGCCGTCAATGCCGCTGGCACCTCGGTTGGTGTAAACCGGATAGCCTTCCGGCAGCTTACAGAGTGCATCCACCAAACGGACAAACAAGCTGTTGCCCAAAAACAACGATCCGTTGCTCGGCAACACACGACTGACATGATGCGCCAACGACGCTTCGTTTAAATTGCCGCCTATTTGTTGTTCGATAAAGCTGGCGCAAAATTGCGATAGTGCCAGCGGCTCCAGCAACCACGGACGCTGACGCAGCGGCGGGTGGGCACGCAGCCAGTGATGCGCTTTCACATTAAAGCGAGTGTGTTGATGGTGATGCGGATCGAGATCTTTCTGTGATGCCTCAATCAACCAAAATTCACCTTTGAATTGTGCCAGGAAGCGATTGACCCGTTTGCTGATAATCTGACTGCCGAATTGCAATACGATTTCTGCTTGCAATAATTTTTGTTGAACAATCTCATTCGCCAGCCAAATATCGGCATACGGCAATGACGACTCAAGCCCCGACTGAATATCGCTGATCACCACCCACCCCATGGTCGCCGCCCAAGCGGAAATGCCCATGCTTTGTTCCAGCGGCAATTTGCCGACCACGATCACACCTTGCTTGGTACGCCAATAGTCCCAATTTTCGTGAATCAGCACCTCACTTTGCTGCTCGGCATACGCAATCCACGGCTGTTTTTTGCCCGCCCAACGGTTAAAATCGACTAATGCCGGGAAATGCTGAATTTCATTTTCATCGGCAAGATAAAGCGGTTCGGCAAACGGCAGATTGAAATGTAATACGCCGTGAGTAAGGCGTTGCTGCTGACAGGCTTGATCGATACGGCTCAATAACCACGCTGTCGAATAATCTTCGCTCGGACGCGGGAAATTGATCGCGGCGATCGGATAATCGGCGAAGATTCCTTGCTGTTGAATCGCTTGATTAGCGCCGCAACCAATCAGTTCCGGCGGACGGTCGGCGGTCAGCACGATCAAATTATGTCCGCTCTGTGTGGCTTCGATAATTGCCGGGTATAAATTGGCGGCGGCCGTGCCGGAGGTGACGATAATTGCTACCGGCGTATTGCTGGCTTTTGCTAAGCCCAGCGCCAAAAAGCCCAAACCGCGTTCATCAAAATGGGTATGACAGGTTACACGATGCCCGTCTTCCAGTCGCACGGCTTCCAAGGTCAACGGCGTGGAACGCGAACCGGGTGCAATACAAATGTGCTGCACCCCATTGCGCACTATACTTTCTAAAACCACTCTCGCCCAACAGCGATTCAATACCGCAACTGACATTCCTCTACTCCATCTTTATCCACGGGAAATTTTATGCCGGAAATAACAACAGGATTCCCGCTGCTTTTCGTTCGATCTCCTGCCATTCTAACAAGGGAACGGAACCGGCAACAATACCTGCGCCGGTGAAAATCATTATTTTATCTTGATTTAACAAGGTTGAGCGGATCGCAACACAAAATTCGCTGTTTGCCAACGACATCACACCCAAAGTGCCGGCATACCACTCGCGCCGAAAATTTTGCCGCGTGGCAATAAAATTCAAGGCGGCTCGGTCCGGCAGTCCACCCACTGCCGCACTGGGATGAATCGCACTCAAACAGGTGCTGTCATCGGCATCCGGGTAAAGTTTAGCGGCAATTTTGCGTACCAGATGCTGCACATAACTTAGTTTACGACTGGTCAAACTTTCAATATCCAGATGCTGACTGAAATTCGCCAATTTTGCACAAATATCCTCCACCACCAAGCGATTTTCATGAATATTTTTGCGGTCTTGCAACAGCCACTGTTGCTGTTGCTCGGTTTGCTGCGGATCATCACTACTGACCGCTGTTCCCGCCAACGCCTCAGTGATCAACCGTTGCCGATCACGCTGATACAAGCGTTCCGGACTCGCCCCTAAAAAAACCTGCTCCGGCGTTTGCGCCCACAAAAAATAGTAACAATCGGCGTGCTGAACACGCGCCTGCGCCACTAAATCATAGGGATTTACTGCGGTATCGCTGCGATATGTTTTTTTCTGTGCCAACACCACTTTGGTAAAATGCCCTTGCTCAATCTGCGCCAAGGCTTCGCCGACTAGCGCCTGCCACTCGTTTTCACTGTAGTTTTGCGTTTCAAGGCGTAATGTTGTCTGAACCTGTTTCAATGGCAGCGGCGGAGACAATCCTTGCAAGAAAGCCTCGACCGCACTTTGCTGATCATCGGCGGACAAGGTCAGGGTGATGCGCCATGTTTGCGCCCGTTGCTCCAGCCACAATCGCGGCAGATAAAAATGCGCCTCCCCCTCAAAAGTCAAGCCGCCGACCAATTGCAGCTGCTGCATTGGGTAGGCCGTCAAAAACGCTTGCGCTGCTGCCAACTCGGTAAAATAGTTTACCTGTCCCAATGCGACACATTGCGTTGCGCTTTCTCTGGCTTGCCAAAAAAATTGCGGGTAACAGCACTGTCCTTTTAGCCAAGCCAACACATCGTCGCTCGCTGAATCCGGCGTAAATTCCAGCTGATACTGGCTGATTGCTGAGTTTTGCGCGCTGAAGTCATGCGCATTCAACCGTTGTCGTAATTGTTGTTTTATCTGTTGCCAACAGTCCATAACGTCCAATCTTGTCTTAAGTTATCAATCGTCGTAATCGAAGACCTATCATTCAGTGTCTCGATCCTTGCCTATTCGGCATATAAAGCCCTAATTTTACCGCACTTTAAAATAAATATTTACTAAATCTTTCCATTTTTCGCAAATAAGCGTAGAGTAAATAAATTCATTTTCATCGACTGTTTTTAACGCATTAATCAAGGGTTAACCATGAATATTTTCCCTAAATCCAATAAATTAGAACATGTTTGCTACGATATTCGCGGCAAAGTGCACAAAGAAGCGGTGCGCCTAGAGGAAGAAGGACATAAAATTTTAAAACTGAATATCGGCAACACGGCCCCGTTCGGCTTCGATGCGCCGGATGAAGTGCTAGTCGATATCATCCGCAACTTGCCAACCGCCCAAGGTTATTGCGAATCAAAAGGATTGTACTCTGCGCGCAAAGCAGTGGTGCAGTATTACCAATCCAAAGGGGTGGTAGATTCCACAGTGAACGATGTCTATATCGGCAATGGTGGTTCAGAGTTGATCACCATGTCGATGCAAGCGTTATTAAATGATGGCGATGAAGTCTTGGTGCCGATGCCGGATTATCCGCTTTGGACGGCAGCGGTAACCCTTTCCGGCGGCAAAGCGGTGCATTATGTCTGTGATGAACAGGCGGACTGGTTTCCAGATCTCGCCGATATTAAAAGCAAAGTCACTGCACGCACTAAAGCCATTATCTTAATCAATCCAAATAATCCGACCGGTGCCGTCTACAGCAAAGCAGTGCTACTAGAAATTGCCGAAGTCGCACGCCAGCACAATTTATTGATTTTCGCCGATGAAGTATACGACAAAATTCTCTACGACGGTGCAGTACACCATCACATTGCCGCCCTTGCGCCAGATTTATTGACCATTACCATTAACAGCTTGTCCAAAGCATATCGCAGCTGCGGCTTCCGCCAAGGGTGGATGATTTTGAACGGCCCGAAAGATAAGGCAAAAGGCTATATCGAAGGCTTGGATATGATGGCGTCGATGCGCCTGTGCGCCAATGTGCCGATGCAACATGCGATTCAAACCGCACTTGGCGGCTATCAAAGTATCAATGAATTGATTTTGCCGAACGGACGTTTGTTAGAACAACGTAATCTCGCCTATGACCTGCTGAATCAAATTCCGGGTGTGAGCTGTGTCAAGCCGATGGGGGCGTTATATCTGTTCCCAAAACTGGATATGAAAAAATTCAACCTATATGACGATGAAAAAATGGTGCTCGACCTACTACGCCAAGAGAAAGTGTTGATCGTACACGGCCGCGGCTTTAACTGGCACCAACCGGACCATTTCCGCATTGTCACCCTGCCTTATGTCACCCAACTGGAAGATGCGATTAACAAAATCGCACGCTTCTTAAGCACTTATCGGCAGTAAGCAAACAAAATCAGTAAAAACTGCGCTCAATTGCGCAGTTTTACATTAACGCTTAATATACTCACGCTTTTATCGCGATAAATGTCCCTGCTGTAAATGGATGGCTCCGACTAAATCATCCGAGCTGACTTTAAATGCCTGCCCGAATCCTTTAACAAACAATCCTTGTTCAGGAATTAAATTAAATAGGGTGAAATCCTGCAACGAAGACAAATGCTGCACCACCTCACCGTGCCTTGCCACCAGTGCCAGTGTGCCTCGTTGCCATTCCGTCGAGTCGTATGGCACAATTTCTGCTGTCGCATCAAACGAAAGACGGCGACGTGCAAAAATCTGACGACTCTGTTCCTCATCTTCAATCAGCATTAACGATACTTTCGGCACTTGTTTTAAGTTTCGTGCGTGACGCGCAACATCAGAAATAAAAACATAATATCCCCTGTCATTTAACACAAAAGGCGCATAACTGATATTCGGATTACCTTCAGCATCTACGGTTGCCAATAATAGTGTTCTGCATTGCTGTTTCATTGCCTGAATTTCAGGACCTAAACGATTTTGTAACCGCTCTCGTCGATCTGCCATAGTTATTATATCCTGTTATTGTTGTATAAATAAGTGTTTAAACTGCTCAATTTGCTGCGGATACAGCGTTCTCTGTCGATCTCGCCCTAGATAAACTTTAAAAATAACATTACCGCTTGCGGCAATAAAGGCAAAAGCGTAGCTCTCTTTGCGACGAAAAGGCTTATTCAGTAATACAATTTTCTTGATTGCCTCTAATTTCAAATGCCCATGCCAGGCACTGTTACTGTCGCCTTTCATATTTAAATTAAAATAGCCATATCCGTTTTTTCCACCGGGAAATGGACCGGAAACTTCAAAAATGGAACCTTCTTTTTCAATAATCGTTATCAGTTTCCCCCACTCACTCAGCTTTCCCAACAATGCTTCCGCCTCTGCACTATCAAAAACCCGGATAAAAGGTGATGGCAACGCTAAAATAACCAAGCCTTCTGGCTGTTTTAACGCAGCAGCTAGCTCCGATGTCAACAGTTCGGGATTTTCCATCAATAAATCAGCAACCTGTTTTTTTAATTTTTCCATGCTTTATTCCTTCATATATTATTTCTTTAAACCGCACTTAACATTTACTCATTCAGTAAACCTGACTAAAATTCATAGCGCACGCCAAGTGTAAAATCTCGACCCGGTGCGCTATAAGAGGGTTTAAACATAATACTATCCTTCTTGCTGGTAAATTTCACAATAACGTTAAAAATAAGCTCAACACGATTTAAAAATAAAAATAAATTTCCATTTTTATCTTTAATCTGCTTTTAAAAAAATAAATTGTTGCAATGCATTTAATAATTGACTAGCCCAAAAACGCCCTTTCGATGTTAATCTCAATGATGTATTTTGATATAAACACAACCCGCTTTGTTGCCATTGCTCAAATAATGGCGTTAATATCGATAATTCTTCGGCATTAAAATAACGTCCGCACGCTAGAAATCCTTTTTCTATGCCGCCCTGCACAACCGCACTTTTATCAGCCCAAGACGGTCTTTGCATTAATATTGCAATCGGTTTTTGATTTTGGCTAACTTGCTGATAATAATTAGGCAATTCTCGTTGTTGCATAAAACTCCAACGCCCGATATTTCCACCGGCAGCACAACCAAATGCTAAACAATTCGAATGTTCTTTAATTAACAAATTATATAAATTACGCTCTCTCGTATTCCTTGCCCAATGACTATTACTGATTTGCTGCCAATTATATTCAGTTAATTGTTTTAATCCTTGTAAATATAACTGCTGCTGCTCTTCAAAAGTCGCAATTGAAATACGCTGTGCCGCCACAGACTTGCCTAATATTGTATTTGGTAAAACATTTAAAGCATAAAGATCAACGCCGTCCATTTGCAAAGATTCTATCCATTCTAAATCTTTTGTTAATACCTCAGAGGTTTGCCCTGGCAAGCCGAATAGCAGATCGCAGACAATTGCTCCTTGATTAAGCTTTATCAGATAATCAATAAACTCAAGGACTTGCTCCTGAGTTGATTGCCGCCCAAGCTTACGTCGGATATCAGTGTCAAAGGTTTGCACACCAATAGAGATCCGATTCGCTCCGGCTGCAAAACAAGCGGCCAATTTCTCTTTATTTTCTTCTGAAACCCGAGTTTCGATCGTAATTTCACAATCGCTTGCCAATGGCAAATAACTTTTTAACGCCTGTAAAATAATCAATAAATTATGAGTCGAAAGTGCGGTTGGCGTGCCACCGCCAAAATAAACCGCCTGTATAGGATTCTGCTGATATACTTTATTCTGACTATGTTGTTGAATCTCTTTTAATAGAAATTCGGTGTAATTTTGCGCTGCATTTATTTCAAATCGATTCTGATAAAATCCACAAAATTTACAGTGTGTTTCACAGAAAGGAATATGTAGATATAACAATGTTTTTTGGTATCCATTATCAATTTGCTGTAATTCACTCCACTGCTGCTGAATTATTGAACGATCAATCGGCACACTTCCTGCCCAAGGCATTGTTGCCTTTCTTGAAGAAAATGGCATCCCCTCAGGTTGAGCAAAAAAGCGACTAATATCATATTCCATATTTATTTTCCCAAAGAAAGAAAAAAACCCACTTGACATAGATAAGGCTAGGCATGATAATAAAAATCAATCTCATTATCAATATAAATTAAAATAATTTATCGGTATGTATAAAAAAACTACTTTTATCAAGCGCTCCTTATTAGGATTATTATTCTTTCTATGTATAGGCTGCACCACTTTAGCAAGCAAACAACAAATTAAATCGCAACAGAACATACAAAAAACTATTTTTGATGTCAGTCAGCAACGCTATATCCAAATTGACGATCTGGTTGGTCAACTAGCTGAAAGTAAAATAATTTTGATCGGTGAAAAACATACTGAAAAGAAACACCACCAAGCCCAATTACGGCTAATAACAATGCTGGAAGAAAGATCTTTGATCACCGGTATTGCTCTAGAAATGTTTCCTTCTATCGCACAAATCAATCTAAACCGGGCTCAAGCCGTCATTCGCCGCCAACCTACGATATCGGATCATGAAATTGCCACTCAACTGGGTTGGGATTCAAAATGGGATTGGACGCAATACCGCACTTTGATCACCTACTTGTCCAGATCCAA
Source organism: Testudinibacter aquarius (assembly GCF_004342725.1). GTDB lineage: Bacteria > Pseudomonadota > Gammaproteobacteria > Enterobacterales > Pasteurellaceae > Chelonobacter > Chelonobacter aquarius. The sequence goes on from NZ_SMCP01000004.1 coordinate 258,048, forward strand.
TATCAATATTTACGGTGCAAATTTAAGTCATGAAGAAATCAATATCTTATTGCAGGGCGCTTATCCGCTACTCGGGGAAAAATCTACAGCAACAGAAGTAAAACAAGCGATTAGGACCTTAATTGTTGAGTCTCACGCAATAGATTATAGCGATCCGTTAATTGATCGATTAGTGGAGATCCAGCAATTCAAAGATCGCCGAATGGCTGAAACCTTACTTAAAAATAATAAACCAATTTTTTTTATCGGTGGGCTACATCATATAAGAAAGTCCATCGGTATTCCGCTACATTTAGCAGAATATTTAGAAAGTAATTATAAAGTCATCGCAATGGTTGAAAATCTGTCCGATATTGAGATGAATGATGCCGATTATATTTGGGTACTGTAAAGATGAATATTATTCGGGTTATTTTAGGCATTCTGGTCAGTTATATTGCGTCAGCCACAATTGCCCCACCACTCATTCCGACAAAAGTACAAGCAGCAAATCCTGATCATGTTCAGCACATCGATCACTATGCTTGGCTGGCGGATAATCGCTATCAGGATGAAATTGAGCAAATTATTCAGAAGGAAAACCGCCACACACAACATTTCCTTGCCTCGGAGCAAGCTCTCAGACAACAACTGTCGAATGAAATAACCACTCGTTCTCAACAACGTCCAATCGAATTATATTGGTCAGATAACGGCTATAATTATCGCCGATATAACCAAGGTTACCATCCTGTCTTTGAACGAAAATCCATTCAACATAGTCATTGGCACTTAATTGTTGATGGTGCACAACAAGCTAAAAACCATGCATATTATCAACTTAATATTCCGGTTATTTCGCCTGATAATCAACTGGCTTTAATTGCAGAAGATATTATCGGTAGTGAAAATTATCAGATTTCACTTATCCATTTAGATAAATCAACGACTCCCGAAACAACACTAGAAGTAAGCAATACTAACGGGGAAATTGTTTGGGGAAAAAATAATCGCACTTTCTATTATTTACAACAAGCCCCTGAAACCGGCAATATTATCGGTTTATACCGGCATATTATCGGCTTACCGCAAAGTGAAGACCATCTGATTTATCAGCAGAATTCAACGAATAGTCATTTGTCGATATCACTCTCTTCTTCTGGTCAGTATTTAATCTTAGATCTTAATAAACAAGATAGCTCAGAGATATACACTCTAGATCTAATGCAGTCCAATCCTGAAATAACACTGTTTGTGCCTGAAAAAATAGGATATGAATACTATTTAGATCATCATAATGACGGCTTCTACATTAAAAGTAACCATAATAATACCGAATTTGAATTATTCTATGCCAAAGACAAACAAGCAAAGTGGCAAACTGTTTATACCCCGCATAAGGGCAGTACCCTCGAAAGTTTTACCTTGTTAAAACATTGGGTGATTATCAAAGTGCGTAATCACGGTGTTCCTGAGTTATATTATTGGTCAATACCACACCATAGTAAGGTAGAAAAAATCCTATTCCCGGATCCCAATTATTTAGTGAGCATACTACATGGGGATGGGTATGATTCAGCGCATTTAACACTACGCTATAGTGCTTTGAACGTACCGCAAAGTATTGTGAAGTTTGATCTGCACCAACGACAATGGTTGGATATGCCTGAATCAGGCGTCCATAATACCGAAGCTCAACACTACCAAACTGAATATTTATTGATTCCCGTACGTGACGGAATATCTGTACCAGTTACGCTGATTTATAAAAAATCACACTTCAAGAAAGGTAAAAATCCCCTGTTATTAACCGGCTATGGTGCTTACGGATTCAGTATGCAACCGGTATACGGCACAGCTTATCGCAGCTTACTCGATAGAGGTTTTGTTTATGCAATAGCCCATGTCAGAGGCGGTGGTGAGTTGGGGCTTGCTTGGCACACCCAAGGGAGCAGGCAATTCAAATTAAACAGTATTCATGATTTTATTGATGTTGCTCAAATCTTACAATTAAAAGGCTATGCAGCTCCTGACCGCACTTACGCCCTTGGAGAAAGTGCCGGAGGATTGTTGGTCGCTGCTGCCGTCAATCAAGCACCACAGCTTTTTCGTGCTGTGGTGCTACAAGTGCCGTTTTTGGATATGCTAGCCGCCCTCGGTAATCCGATGACCAAAACAGATTCTGAAGTTGCAGAATGGGGCGATATTTCACAACCTGAAGAGTATCAATATATTAAAAGCTACTCACCTTATGAAAATATTCAGCCTCAACAGTATCCTTCAATCTTGATTATGACAGCCCAACAAGATCAACGGGTTCCATTTTGGGAAAGCTTAAAATATGCCGCTAAAATCCGACAGTATAATCTGGCTGATAGCGCAATTTTACTCAATATCGAATCCAATTCAGGCCATAGCGGCCGTTATGGCGGTGCAAGTCGCCAGATCAGAAATATTACCGCCTACACATTTTTACTCAAAGCCGATCGCATTGCTAGCCAAAGTCATCTAATACCAAGAGATACACTTATTTATAACAAGGAAAAACAATGAATTATTCGATTATCAGCCGTTTTATTGCTTTAGTTTGCTGCGGTCTTCTTCCCGCTACTGGTGGCTATACCGATCAAGGTTCGCAAGATGAATTACAACTTGATGACTTAAAAGTATTAGGTTTGCCGCGTACTACATCACAAAAAACGTTTAGTATTCCCGGCGCAGTCAGCGCAGTGGGTGAAAATAGAAAAATGCAATCATTAGACAGTGTAGTGCGAGCACTGCCGGGAACCTTTACCAACATCAACCCGACGCAAGGTACAGTTAGTGTCAATATTCGGGGAATGACCGGTTTTGGCAGAGTCAACACGATGGTTGACGATGTTCCTCAAACTTTTTACGGTACTTCATCTAATTCCAGTAGTAAATATCATAGCGAAAACGGAGGATATGGACCTAGCAGCCAATTCGGCGTTATGATTGATCCGAATTTTCTGACAGGTATCAGTGTCACTCGAGGATTCTCACAAGGTGCTCAAGGGGTTAATGCTTTAAATGGACACTCCAACCTACGTACCATCGGAGTCGATGATGTAGTTTTTGCCGACAGTAATATTGGTTTACTGTCAAAATATAATTACGGCACCAACGGATTAGGAAAAAATGCTATGTTGGCGGTAGCTGCCAAGCAATCTGCTTTCGACAGCGGTTCAATAGGTGCAATGTTAGCCTATAGCGGCGGCAAAGAAAAAGCCAATTATAAACGTGGTGACGGTACACATTCGATTCAAAATGACTATGTTCGCCGTCTTGATCAGTCGCCACGCTCTTGGTTGGCGAAATTTGATCTATCTCCTTCCGCGCTACATAAAATTGAACTGGCTGCCCGCGGCTACCAAAACAGTGTCGGCGGTCGCCAAACAAAAAACAGTAATTATTATCTACGTTATAAGTTTGACCCGGCCAGCCCTTTAATCGATTTTACCTTGTTGGGCGCTTATACCGATAATCGCCAACTTTATGATAGTGACGCCAACATTTGGCAGCTGGATAAAGCGAAAACAGACAACCGTTCTTACTATCTGGATATCAACAATATTTCCACATTACACTGGCAAGATTTTACCTCCAGGCTGACATTGGGCAGTAGTGTTATGACTAATACCTATGCCAAAAAAGCCTTAGGTGTCAATAAAGACAACTATGATTATACGCCCTTTTCTCCTGTTGGTAGACAAACCATCTACAGCCTATATTTAATCAATGAGTTAACCTATCAGAATTTCACATTAAATACCGGCTTGACCTATGTTGATGGTACGGTCCGAGGTCATAAAGGTTCTTGCCACGCTTTGGGCAACAGCGATAATTCTTTTGCCGATTTGGGTTGTTTTCCAAAAAATGCCGCCAGCATGAAATTGAACAACAAATCATTGCAGCCGTCAGTGATGCTATCTTGGGATTTAAACCCGTGGTTTAAACCGTTTATCAGCTATTCTCAATCCACTCGAATTCCCAATACCCAAGAAGTTTTCTTTAATAATGAAGGCAGTGGCTCAATGAATCCCTACTTAAAGCCGGAAAAAGCTAAGACTTATCAAATTGGTTTTAATTCCGAAAAGGAAAACATATTCACTGATAATGATTTCTTAGGTTTCAAATTGACAGCCTATGTTAATCATATAAAAAACTATATTCACAGCCAAAGTTTCTATATTACTCGTAGCGGTACTCGAATCACCGACCTAAATCATCCTGATTTATATGGGGATTTTCATGCACAAATGTATATTAACGCACTAAACCCCATTAAGCACAGAGGCATAGAAATCGCTTTAGAATATGATTCAGATACACTATTTGCCAATTTATCCTATAGCCGACAAAAGACTACCTTACCTTTAGATGTAAGTTCTTCAATCGGCACAGGATTCGGCACAACATCGCTCACTTATTTACCGGAAGACTACGGTACACTGACATTAGGTGGGCGGTTTTTTGAGCGTGATTTAACCATCGGCTCTATTTTTAAATACACCGGAAAGTCACGCCGCGAAGTGCCAAACGGGCTTGAAGTAGATAAATACGGCAATGATTCGCAAGCGCTGCCGAAAATTCCGATTATTATCGATCTTTACGCCACATATCGACTCAACAAGCACGTCCTACTCAAAGCCTCGGTGCAAAATCTATCAAATAAAAATTATGTCGATGCATTAAATTCACTCAACTCAACCGGCTCACAAGTGGGGACCGACAAAGATGACAACTACGTTTACTCGTTTACTAATTCAGCACGTGGACGAACATTTTTATTAGGCGCTGAAATTCGTTTTTAATATCCACAATATTAACTAATTCAAGGAAAACTTATGAAAATAACCTACAAAACTACTGCCATGGTATGTTTACTGAGCTTGTTTACCGCAGCCTGCTCATCAAATTCATCTTCTTTTACTGAGGAAAAACCAAATACTACCACAGAAGCACCAAAATCTGAGGAACCTAAATCAGAAGAACCGAAACCAGAAGAGCCTAAATCAGAAGAGCCTAAACCAGAAGAGCCTAAACCAGAAGAGCCTAAACCAGAAGAGCCTAAATCTGAGGAACCTAAACCAGAAGAACCTAAATCAGAAGAGCCTAAATCAGAAGAGCCTAAATCAGAAGAGCCTCGATTTAAAGATGGAACCTTAGAAGATCGAACTCTTAATGTCGTCGTTTCAAGTCAAGGAGGAGAACGATATGAAGCCGTATTAGAAACTGATAAAAATCGTGGCTTCTATATGTCTGGCCCAATGGACTTCCGCGACAGCAAGGGAAATATCCTGGATCTCCGCAATGAGTTTAAAGATAAAACCGTGATGAACAACTATGATGTCGATCCAAATAAAGTCCAAGAGCTGGTTATCACCTCCGAAAACGGAGAAGAATTGGGAAAATTCCGCTTTATTAACCAAACTTACTCCAGCTATGGTACGTTTTCGCCGGAATTGACTGCGCCCGCTGCCGGCGGTGATCCGGCTCACCCCTTTAAAAATCACGAGAATCTCGGAACTTATATACTACAACCGACCACAGAAACACAATTTGATCAGTTGGCTCAAGCCAGTACAGCTAACGGTATTATCACTTATCGCGGTCATAGCCTAGGCTATAAAGGAGGGCCAAAAGGCGGTACACCAACTGAAGGCTACATGGGAGATGTCTCATTTCAGGTGAATATTGCCTCGAAAACAATCTCAGGTGAAATGTCCGCTCGGCAAGATAGCTTTGTTAGACATAACTGGCGGTTTACTGATGACGACAATAATCCGACTGCGGAAGGTATTGCCTTTGATCAGCCCAACGTTAAGTTAATTCTTTCTGAAGCTAACATTGTTGCAAACAACAACAAGACCATGGGGTTTAAAAACGGTGAAGTCAGATTACTGCATAATGGACAGCAAGTACGTGTCAATGACTATGCCGGGACATTTGCCGGGCCGGAAGCAAATGAAATTGTCGGTCAAATTGGTGGTGGAGAAGAGCGCATTATGTTCGGCGCAACTAAACAAGAATAATTTCATCGCTATTTATTTAGTGTAATTTTTACTAAAAGTGCGGTCACACCTCGCTTTAGCTAACTATAACGGATATTTTCATATGTTATTAACTCGCTGTTATTCACTGTTTTTCCTGCTTATCATCAGTTTTTCAGTCTTTGCTGATAACACTGTCGGCACAACTGCCGACAGTGTCGTGCAACATACTGAAACGCATGCCTCTGGAGCAATAGCCGACGCTACTGCGGCAGCTGCTGTACCAGAGCTTATCAAGACAGAAATCCTACAAGATATGTCGCCACTTGGGATGTACCTTTCCGCCCACCCTGTTGTCCAAGCTACCATCTGGATACTGATTTTTTGCTCAGTTTTAACTTGGGTAATTTTTTTCAGTAAACTGTTTCAGTTGTATTACTCCGCTGCAACACTGAGAAAACAACAAGCATTTTTATTGACCCAAGAACATTTTGAACAAGCACGGCAGCAGTTACCTTCGAAGATTAAATTTGATGTCAGCCACAATCTTTTATCCGAAATCAACGATGAATTACAACGCTCCAACTATCTTTGCGACGATGATTTTAAGCAACGCCTAGACTATCGCTTAGATCGCCGAATTCAAAGCTACACGCAAAATATGCGCTACGGCATCGGTCCTCTGGCAACTATTGGCGCAGTTGCCCCCTTTATCGGTTTATTCGGCACTGTCTGGGGAATAATGAATAGTTTTATCGGTATCGTGCATTCACAAACTACCAGCTTATCGGTGGTAGCACCGGGAATCGCTGAAGCGCTGTTTGCTACCGCACTTGGTTTGGTAGCGGCAATTCCTGCCGTTATTATTTATAATATCTTCACCAGGCGCTTAACAACATACCGATTACAGATTGAAAATTTAGCGGCTATTTTACGCCTTATGATCAAGCGTGACATATCCCTACATCGCTTAAATCCAGCAACATCAGTATGAGGTTTCTATGTCATTTCATCTTTCCGATTCCACAAATGAGCAAGAACTTTCCGAAATTAATGTCACCCCGTTTATCGATGTAATGTTAGTGTTATTGATTATTTTTATGGTGACCGTCCCGCTCGCCACAGTTACCGTGCCGATTGATCTGCCAATAGCCAAAGCCAATGTTGAACCGCAATTGGAAAAGCCTATTATTTTATCGCTTAACCAACAACAAGAGTTGTTTTTAGGCAACGAACCTCTACCTTTACACAATCTGGCAACCGCACTTGATCAACTCACCGTCAATAATCGCGACATGGTGATTTTCTTTCAAGTAGATAAAACCATTCCCTATGAAATCTTGATGAACGTAATGAACCAACTACGTACTGCCGGTTATTTGAAAATCGGCTTGGTCGGCTTAGAGAACAAGGAACAGGCGGAAAATTGATGATTGTTGATATTCCATCACTATATCGCCTCAAAAAATATCGTATTTGGCTGTTTAATACGATATTAGTCTGCGCTATCCACTTTTTTATTATTACTTTTATTATTAAAAAAACCGTCACCGTCATACCGCAAGCTAGCACCGCGGTGGTGGTCAATTTCTCTGATCCGCCACAATCGATTATCAGCATTGAGGAGCTCCCGCTTGGTCCACCACAAGTCATCACCCAAGATAGCCAAATTTTGGATGCGGACAACCAACCGGAAATACTCGAAACCCCGCAATTAGAAGAGAGCCCAATAGTTGAAAATGCCGAGATTATCGTCAAGGCTAAAGCGGAAAAAAAGCCACTTTCAAAGCAACAACCACAAGTTAAAAAGCAGCCAGATAACAATAAAAAAGCTAAAAACCCCAGTGATATCGAATCCACTGCAACCGGGCAAACTGTTACCGCACCCTCCAACGGCAATGATCAGCAAATTGCGGCAGAATATAACAGTGAAGGCAATAGTAAAACCGTTATAACCAGTTGGCAAGCCTTGCTAAGAGGGCACTTAGGCCGTTATAAACGTTACCCAGAAAATGCCTTAAAACAAAAAATCGAAGGAAAACCGATTGTCTCTGTAGAAATCGACAAATTAGGAACTGTATTAAAAGTCACGCTTAAAAAAAGCAGCCAACATCAAGCATTGGATCAAGAAGCGATTAATACCCTTTATCGTGCTTCACCACTCCCTAAGCCGCCCGAAGAGATCATTCGGCAAAAAACCACTTTAAGATTTAGCTTACCCATTGATTTTGAAATAGAAAAAAAAACTCACAGATAGGAAAACATATGAAAAAACACTTTATTTTAAGCTTGATACTATCACTCTTTTTTCTTTCTGAGGTTACTCTTGCACAACCAACAACACCGCAAAGGATTATATCAGTCGGTGCTGGCGTAACCGAATTACTGGAGGCGCTGGATGTCGGCGATCAACTTATTGCAGTCGATTCCACCAGCCGCCGTTTTGCCGACAAGTATCAGATTCCGCTGTTAGGCTATCAACGCAATTTAGCAAGTGAAGGCATTTTGGCACTGCAGCCAAATCTATTGATCGGCAGCGAAGAAATGGGGCCGGAATCCGTGTTGACACAATTACGACAAGCAAAAATCCGAATTGAAGTATTAGAGAACCCACAAAAAAACCATCAGGATTTACAACAACATATCCAGCTCCTAGGTCAGCTGTTAGCGAAAAACAAATCGGCAGAAAAATTATCGACACAGGTAATGCAACAAATCCGGCGGATTCAGTCCTTGCCACGCGGTAAAAATCGTGCCCTCTTTTTGCTACTGTCCAATAAAGGACAACTGTCCACTGGAGGGCACAGCACCACGATTCACGGCATGCTGGATTTAATGCAATTGCATAATCTCTCAGCTGAAAAACAGGGGTATTACGCCTACTCGATTGAGGCTGTTTTGGCATTACAACCGGATATTTTACTACTTTCCGAGCGAAACCTGTCGCAAGACCTAAACACATTACAGAAACAATATCCTTTTTTACAACAACTTAATGCCACTAAGCAGGGATGTATTTTTAGCGTCGATGGGCAAGCACTGCTAGGTGGTTTTAATTTGAGCTCGCTGCGCGAAAGCGAACGCATTATGCAAGCCATTGCCGATAACCAAAATTGTCTACAATGATGAAACATCACGCCTACTTTCTGGTGCTCGCTATCGGCTTGCTGCTGCTTAGCGCCACAATTCTGCTCTCTCTAGTTAGCGGTGCGGTAAATACCGACCTGTGGCAAACTTTGACCGCACTTTACGGTAAAGGGGACAGCAGCACTGTTTTTATCATGCAGCAGCTACGGTTGCCTCGCACCTTGCTTGGCGTCTTTATCGGTGCAATTTTAGGCTGTTGCGGTGCAGTGTTACAAGGCTTGTTCCGTAATCCTCTTGCTGATCCAGGTATTATCGGGGTTAGCGCCGGAGCAGCGTTGGGCGCTGCTGTCGCTATTGTACTCTTGCCGCAAGGGATACTATTATGGAATAAACTTAGTCTGCTTTCACTATTTTCATTTATCGGTGGTCTGCTGGCAACACTATTTGTTTACCACATCGGTAAAACTCACTACGGCACACGAATGACATTGATTTTACTAAGCGGTATTGCCATCGGAGCGCTAGCATTTGCCTTTTTGGGCTTACTACAATTTATTGCAGATGACCAAGCGCTGCGGGAATTGACAACTTGGCAGCTAGGCTCACTCGCGCATGGCAATTGCAATACGGTCATATTGTGTGCCGTGACCGCATTTTTGTTATTGACCCAATTTATGCGGCAAGCCTCTGCATTAAATGCACTGTTACTCGGTGATTTAGAAGCACGGCATTTAGGGGTCTCTGTCGAAAAAATAAAACGGTCCTGTATTATCTTAACCGCACTTGGTATCGGGATTGTGGTCTCGGTTTCAGGGATGATCGGCTTTATTGGTCTAATTGTGCCGCATATTGCTCGCACTTTGCTAGGCCCTAACCACAAAACTTTAATTCCGGCTTGTGCTTTGATCGGTGCAATTTTACTGCTAAGTGCTGATATTCTAGCTCGTAAATTGGCTGCGCCAGCAGAAATTCCAATCGGAATTCTGACCGCACTTTTAGGTGCACCATTTTTTATTACTCTACTGGTGAAAAATAAAGGACGATTGTAATGTTGGAAATTAGCAGATTGCAGCTTGTTAGTGGACAAAAAATCCTCCTGAATGATATCAACCTGAAATTAAAGTGCGGTCACTGTATTGGCATACTTGGGGCAAATGGAGCTGGAAAATCCAGCTTACTAAAAGCTATTGGCCAAGATCTTCCCTATACGGGAAAAATATTGTGGCAGCAAAAACCGCTTGCTTCCTTTTCCGCCAGAGAACTGGCAGAAAATATGGTCTTTCTGCCACAACACAGCAGCCTAAACTTTGCGTTTATGGTACAAGAGGTGATTGAACTAGGCTTAATACACCACCAACAACACCTGAGTCGTAGCCAGCAGCAAAGACTATTGGCGCAAGTCAGTGCAGATTTCGAACTATCCGATCTACAACAACAGAACTATCTCAAACTGTCCGGTGGCGAAAAACAACGTGTACATGCCGCCCGCAGCTGGCTACAAATTTTATCATCGCCTACACCAAAAATCGTATTGCTGGACGAACCTAGCAGTGCGTTAGATCTCAAACATCAGCATGACTTACTACAACAAGCAGTAAAATTGGCAGAGGCACAGCATTTGGTTTTAATTGTGCTGCATGATCTAAATTTGGCAGCACGCTATTGTGATCGCTTGCTGCTGTTGCAGCAAGGCAATCTATTTGGGTACGGCACTACAGCAGATATGCTGACGGCACAAAGTATTGATGAGCTTTATCATTATCAAACAGAAGTTTACCAGTATAAAAACCAGATTCGAATCTTATAGGCTTTGTGGCAAGCATTTCCTGACCGGAGCAAAGCTGCGGCGGTGTTGTGGTAAAACACCGTATTGCTGTAATTTTTCTAGGTGAAGTGCGGTCGGGTAGCCTTTGTGCTGCGCTAAGCCGTAGTGTGGATATTGCCGATCCAACTCCGCCATTTCTTGATCACGTGCCACTTTTGCTAAAATTGAAGCGGCACTGATTTCCGCCACCAAACTATCACCTTTGACCACCGCTTGTGCCGGCATCCGCAATTTTGGCAATTTATTACCATCAACTAATACAAAGTGCGGTTGAATTGGCAGGGCTTCTACCGCTCTTTGCATCGCAAGCAGGCTGGCTTGCAAAATATTCAGTTGATCAATTTCTTCTGGTTCAGCTCTGCCGAGCGCCCATGCTAAGGCATTTATTTTGATCGCTTCAGCCAGTAGCAAGCGTTTTTTTTCAGAGAGTTTTTTAGAATCGGCTAAACCGATAATCGGTTTATTCGGGTCAAGAATCACTGCTGCGGTCACCACCGCCCCGATTAGCGGCCCGCGCCCGACTTCATCAACTCCGGCAATAAGCCCCACATTGTGTGGATATTCAAACGCTGTCATTTTTGTCGCTCTTGTAACAGATCTGCCACGGCCTGTGCCGCTTGTTGATCGGCATTACAGCGGATCATTTGGTGCAGTTCGGCAAAGCGCTGTTTTAAACCCAAAGTGCGGTTTTTTGCCGCTTCGCTATCATCAAAATAGAGCGATAGCTCTTGCGCTAAACGCTCGGAATTGCATTCATCTTGGATCAACTCAGGCACCAGCATTTCATCAGCCAACAGATTCGGCAATGAGACATATTTGGTTTTCACCAAGCGTTGTGCCAGCCAGTAAGTTAGCGGCTTCATGCGATAGCCGACCACCATCGGCGATTTACACAACATACACTCCAGCGCCGCCGTACCGGAAGCCAGCAAGGTTGCCTCCGCCACTTGCATTGCCAGCCGAGCTTGTCCGTCAAGCAAGTACATCTCTAATTCCGGTGCAACCCGCTGTTTTGCCTGTTCAAACTGCTGACGCCGTTTGGCGTTAATCAACGGCACTAAAAATTGCAAATCAGGAAAACGCTGTTTCAGCAAAAGTGCGGTTTGTAAAAATGGTTCACTGAGAAATTCCAGCTCTGAACCACGACTGCCAGGCAAAATCGCCAAATAACGCTGATTTGGATCAAGCTGTAGCTGTGCGCACACCTGCTGACGATCGATATCGAGCGGAATCGCATCCGCCATAGTGTGCCCAACAAAACGACACGGCACATTGAAACGGTCATAAAATGCTTTTTCAAACGGCAAAAATGCCAACACTAAATTGGTCGCTTTAGCAATTTTGAAAATCCGTTTCTGCCGCCATGCCCATACCGAAGGGCTAACGTAATGAATGGTTTTGATCCCGTGTTGTTTCAATATGCTTTCTACGCCAAGATTAAAATCCGGTGCATCAATGCCGATAAAAATATCTGGTTTTGCCACCAGCAGGTTTTGAATCAGCGTTTTTCGAATTTTCAGCAGGCGTGGCAGGTGTTTCAGCACTTCCACCAATCCCATTACCGATAACGCTTCCATATCAAAATAGCTTTCTGCCCCTTCGCTCAACATTTGCGGTCCGGCAATGCCGATGAAACGGGCATTTGGATAAATTTGACGCAGTGCTTTGATTAAGCCCGCACCAAGAATATCGCCGGAGATCTCACCGGCAACCAAGGCGATCAACGGCGCGTTTTGTTCTGACTGCATGCTATTTTCCTTAAAAAATAACCGCACTTTTAACTTAAAGTGCGGTTAGGTAAGCGTTAGGAGGGATTCAAGATTAGAATTCTAAGGACAGATTCAATCCCCCCCTACAACCTAAATACGAATCTAACGAATGATCCCTCGGGTTGAACGTTTAAAGAATGACAAGAAGAAGCTGACCGCTGCTTCGGTTTCGGCAATCCGCTCGATCTCTGGGATCACTTCCTCTAACGTTTTACCACTACGATAAATCAATTTATACACATTGCGGATGGCATGCATTGCCGGTTTATCAAAACCACGGCGCTTCAGCCCTTCCAGATTAACCCCGAACGGTTGCGCATGGTTGCCTTGTGCCATAACATATGGCGGCACATCTTGGCTGACCATCGAGCCACCGCCTAACATCACGTGCGCCCCGATCACCACAAATTGGTGAATTGCCGACATACCGCCGACAATCACAAAATCATCTAGCTCAACGTGCCCGGCAAGCGTGGCGTTATTCGCCAAAATACAGCGGTTTTTAACCTGACAATCGTGTGCAATGTGCGCATTGATCATCAATAAGTTGTCATCACCGATGCGGGTGACACCACCGCCTTGCACCGTACCACGGTGAATCGTAACGCTTTCACGAATGCGATTGCGATCACCGATAATCGTTTTGGTCGGTTCACCGTTATATTTTAGATCCTGGTTAACTTCACCGATGCTGGCAAATTGGAAAATCTGATTATCGCAGCCGATTTGAGTATGTCCACGCACCACCACATGCGAATGCAACACGGTGCGATCACCAATTTCCACATCTGCGTCAATCAGACAGAAAGGGCCGACCACAACATCTGCGCCAATTTTAGCGCCATCTTCAATAATTGCTGAACTATGAATTTTTGCCGTTGGATGAATCATCTTATCCTACTTATGCTGCTGGGTTACATTGGACGGCGTGCGCACATCAATTCGGCTTCGCACACCACTTTTCCGTCCACCGTTGCCACTCCGGTGAAACGAGTGACACCGCGACGTTCCTTGATAAAATGGACTTCCAGAATCATTTGATCACCTGGCTCAACCGGGCGTTTAAAGCGAGCATTATCGATAGCTGCAAAATAAAATAATTCATCCTTAGGCAATTCCAACGTTTTAAACGCCAATACGCCGGTTGCCTGTGCCATCGCTTCTAAGATTAACACGCCCGGAAAAATCGGTTTCTGAGGGAAATGCCCGGTGAAACAAGGTTCGTTAACCGTTACATTTTTCACGGCTTTCAGCCATTTCCCTTCTTCGAAATCAATGACTCTATCGACCAATAAAAACGGATAACGATGCGGTAATAGCTGCATAATTTCGTTAATATCGACAATTTTCGCTTCTCTTGACTGCGAATCAGTTTGGTTGTTTTCAGTTGTCACGGTTTTAATTTCCTTAGTATGATGTCCATTGCCACGACAAAGTATCGCTAGCAAAAATTGTTTTGTTATAATGCTTATGCTTTTCCATGCTCTCGCTCTAATGCTTTCAAGCGACGATTCATTTCACTAATATTCATAGTCAGAGCTGCTGTTTTACGCCAGTCTTTGTTGCTTTGTAGCGGAATGCCGGAAGAATAGACGCCAGGCTCAGTAATCGGGCGCATCACCATACTCATGCCGGTCACGGTCACACCGTCACAGATCGACATGTGACCATTAATCACACTAGCACCACCAATTAAACAGTATTTGCCAACCGTCAAACTGCCCGCCATAATTACGCCACCAGCAACAGCTGTACCACTACCAATATGTACGTTATGTGCGATTTGGCACAAATTATCGATGATCACATTATCTTCGATAATCGTTGCATCTAAAGCACCACGATCGATACAGGTACACGCACCGATTTCAACCCGATTACCGATAATCACTTGCCCACGCTGTGGAATCTTGATCCATTTACCTTTATCGTTGGCATAACCAAAGCCGTCAGCACCAATCACCGCAGCAGCTTGAATCAAACAATCCTGCCCAATTTCTACTTCGTGATAGACAGTGACATTCGCCCAAAGTTGAGTACCGGCACCAATTTTGCTGTTTTTACCGACAAAGCAACCCGCGCCGATCACCACATTATCGCCTAATACCACGCCGTCCTCAATCACCGCATTGGCGCCGATCGAGACATTATCGCCCAATATTACCGACGGCGACAAGACCGCACTTTTAGCAATACCACTGGCAGCTTGCGGGGTAGTATCCATCAGCTGTGCGATCAGCGCATAAGCAATATAAGGATCGTTAACTACAATCAGATTACTGTCCGCATGACAAAATTCAACATCCGTTTCGCTCACCAACAAACAGCCCGCCACAGATTGCTGCAAGCGTTCGCGAAATTTCGCATTGGAAATAAAACTCAATTGATTCGGCTGTGCTTTATCCAGCGCAGCAATGCTTTCCACCGTTGCTTCCGGATTGCCGCGTAACCGTCCACTGACATGTTCAGCAAGCTGTTGTAATCGATATTGTGCCATTGATATCCTCTTGCCTCGGATTACTTCTTAGCTTCCGCAGCCGCTGCTGCCGGCTTAATCGCTTTTAAGACTTCTTCGGTAATATCTTTACCGGCTGCTGCATACACAACGGCGTTAGCATCTATCACATAGCTATAGTTGCCTTTAGCCGCGACTTCATTGGTGGCATTTTGAATGCTGGACAACAGTTTTGATCTTTCTTGATACTGTAGTTCTTCATTTTGAGCTTGCAGCTCTTCGGCTTGTTTTTGATAAGCTTCACGCATTTTATTAATTTCGTCTTCGCGTTTTTGAATATCGGTAGCGCGCAATTTTGACGCTTCTTTTTGTAACGCTTCAATTTTGGTGACAATCGCTTTCTCGCTGGCTTGCAATTTTTCAGCCGGTGCTTTCAACTCCGCATCAATTTTAGCACCCGCCGCTTCACGATCCGGGTGGTTTTGGAATAAATAGGCCGAGTTAATAAACGCAATATTTTCTGCGGCATTTGCCAGTGAGGCGCTCAATGCCAATGCTAAAGAAAGTCCTGCGATTTTTAATGCTTTTTTCATGGTATATCCTTTAAAGAGATGTATATGGCAGATCGACCATCAATCTGCCTAGTTTATATGACGTAATTTTAACTAAAAAGTTTCAATTTACTTGTTACAATTTAAGCTTTAGAAACTGCCACCGATACTGAATTGGAATTGCTCAATCTCATCGCCTTCATATTTTTTAATCGGTTTGGCATACGAGAACACCAATGGCCCAATCGGTGAGTTCCACTGGAATGCCACACCGGCAGAAGCTCTCACTCGAGTCGGATCGCCATAATCAGTAATCCGTTGCGGAATATTGCCTTGAGTAAACAACTTCGCTTTATCTTTATCCCACGCAGTGTTCCAAACGCTGGCCGCATCAACAAATACTGAGGTTCTGACATTGTTCTGGCTCTTATCGCTAACAAACGGTGTCGGCATAATCAATTCGACACTGGCAGTCGCCATCGCATTACCGCCGACAACATCATTATTAATGTTGTTATAGGCTGAAGCCGGTGCGGAGACTAAAGCACCACTGTTGGTATTATAAATCGCTTTTGGTCCAATCGCACCATAAGCAAAACCACGCAAGCTACCGATACCACCGGCACTATAGTTTTGGTAGAACGGTAATTTTTTACCACCAAAACCATTCGCATAAGATAGCCCTGCTCGTCCGGACAATACCCAAGTCTGATCATAGTTGATCGGGTAATAACTGACCCAATCAGCACTCAATTTGTAGTATTTATTATCTGAACCCGGAATAGTCACCTTGCCGCCAATGCTGGCACGGGTTCCACTCGTCGGCAAGAAGCCACGGTTTAAGGTGTTGTAGTTCCAGCCTAAACTAAACTCAAAATCATCACTCTTGATTTTCCAGTCATCGGCTCCCATCGACTGTAAATAACGGGCACGGTTATATTCCGGATACATATTTTTCAATTTGTTATAAACATATCCTAAACCCAAATAATAACCGTTATTTTCGTTGACTGGGAAACCTAAAGTACCGTTGATCCCATAACTGGTACGGGCATACGAGGCTGTAGTGTCACTTTTTGCATAGTCATAAGTATCATAGAATACATTTCCGCCTAAGCTGACGCCATCACGGGTGAAATACGGTTCACTATAGCCTAAATTGATACTGGTGGCGTATTTGTTTTTGACGCCGGATAAGCTGACCGAAGAGCCCATGCCTAAGAAGTTGTCCTGTTTAACACTGGCTTGATAACTCAAACCGCTCTCGGTACCAAAACCAATCCCGAAATTGATGCTGCCGGTATTACGTTCTTTAACTTTATACAAAATATCCAGTTGATCATCCACGCCCGGAACTGCCAATGTTTGGCTTTCCACTGTTTCATAAAAACCGGTTCTTTCCAAACGAGATTTGCCCTGTTCGATCAAGGCGGTTGACAGCCATGTCCCTTCCTGCTGACGCATCTCTTGGCGCAATGTGGAATCTGCACTGACATCATTGCCTTCAAAGCGAATAGAACGCACATAGTAACGACGACCGGCGTCCACCACCACAATCAAATCAACAGTATGTTCGGCATCATTAAAGTCCGGCTGGATGTTAATTTGAGGATTGGCATAACCACGCGCGCCGAGGGTATTCTTAATTCCATCTTCAATGGCTTTTACCGTATTGCCACGGAATTGCTCGCCACGCTTAATATTAACTAATAATTGCGCAAGATCCGCATTCATTCCAGCGGTATCACCAATAATCCGTACATCATTAATGGTATATTTTTCCCCTTCATCTAGCGTAATCGTCAAATACACCTCTTTTTTATCTTCACTATAACGCACATCGGTATTCAACAATTTGAATTTGGCATAGCCTTGATTGAGGTAAAAGTCACGCAATGTTGTCATGTCTTTTTCAAATTTAGGATTAGAGAATTTGCTGCTAGAGAAAAGATTCCACCAAGAAACATCCGGCTGAATTTCAATCTGATCCAGTAATTTACCTTCGCTGAATGCTTGGTTACCGACAAATTTAATCTCTTTGACTAATGCTGAATCGTTTTCTTTAATCTCTAATTTTAATGCTGCTCTGCCCTGTCCCAAGTCATCAATGACAGTGTTGATTTCAGCGTTGCTGTAGCCGGCAGAATGGTAGTAGTTCAACAATTCTTGGCGGAACGATTCCAGTTTTGCACGTTCCAATACTTCCCCTTTGGCAATCCCGTTTTCACGTAGATTGGTTTCCAGTGCTTCTTTTGGAATTTGCTTATTACCTTCAATCTCTAACGAGCTGATATAAGGGCGCTGCTGAATGCGCAGCACTAACGCATTGCCTTCACGTACGGCCTCTACATTTTCGTAGCCACCACGCAAAAACAAATTACGCACAATTTGCGACAAATCCTGATCATTTGCCCGTTGTCCGACTTTAACCGGCAAACCGGCAATAATATTTTCAGCTGTCACTGGGTCGGTCCCTTCCACGCGAATATCCTGCACAGTGAACGGTGCTGCCATGACAGTGGTGCTGCCCAGAAGTAAACTGGTCATTAGGAGTTTTTTCATTATCATTTTCCTATACATAAGCCCTGTTAAATAAAATATTGATTCCGATTGCCTGCGAGCGTGTCAAATTCAAATAAAGCGTATGATATCATTAAATAATGCGAAAATTGTCAACATTAATAATAATGCCACGCCGACTCTTAAAAAAATCTCGCGAACTTTCTCTGTTACCGGCTTGCCGCGAATCGCCTCAAGCGCCAGAAAGACTAACTGTCCACCGTCCAATACCGGCAGTGGAAATAAATTCATAATGCCCAAATTAACACTAATCAGCGCCATAAAACTCAGGTAATAAACTAAACCGCTATCTAGAGAAACGCCGGCGCCTTGAGCAATAGAAATCGGACCGCCGATGTTGTTCAATGAAATATCGCCACTCAGTAGTTTTCCAACTAATTTCACAATCACCAACGATAATTCAGCCGTTTTCTCCAGCCCTTGCTGCAAGGCGCTTAGAATATCATATTTTAATTCGGTACGGTACTGTTGTGCTAACGGCTCAAAAGTCGGTGAAAAACCAATATAGGCCTTGCCTTCTTTGTTAGCCTCAGGCGTGATAGATAACGACAAGCGCTGTTGATGACGTTCGATTTCAAACAACAATGGTCGATTCAAATGACTGCCGATAGTCTGCACTAATGCTTGCCATGACAAGGTTTCACCGTTTACGGTCATAATCTTATCACCAACGCGCAGTCCGGCAGCAGCGGCCGGAGAATTATCTGTGATTTTTGATACCGTCAAATCTACCTTACCGCTCTTTGGCACCATACCCAGTGCGGTAAACGCCGCTTGTTTCTGTGGCTCATACTGCCAAGCGCTTAAATCCAAACGTTTATCTTGCACCTGTTGCGGCTGATCAAACGGTGAAACGGTGAGCGTGACTTGCGAAGTGCCGACTTTGGTGGTCAACAGCATATTGACACTGGTCCAATCTTCCACCGCTTTACCGTCAATCGCACGAATTTGCATCTCTGGTTGCAATCCGGCTTGGGCTGCAATCGAATCTGGCACAACACTGTCAATCACCGGTTTCACCGCCGGCACCCCGATCATATAAATCAGCCAATAGGCTAGAATCGCAAAAATAAAATTTGCCATCGGTCCGGCAGCAATCACAAAAGCGCGCTGCCATACCGGTTTGCTGCTGTAATCTTGAGCTTTTTGATCTTCGGAAACGGCTTCGGTTTTACTGTCCAACATGTTGACATAACCACCCAGCGGAATCATCGAGATAGCGAATTCGGTTCCTTGTTTATCAGTTTTACTCCACAGTACTTTGCCGAAACCGATTGAAAAGCGCAGCACCTTGATACCGCACTTTCTTGCCGCCCAAAAGTGACCATATTCGTGTACGAAGACCAAAACGCAGATAACCAGCAGAAATGCGAAAATATACCACAAGCTTGACATCACACGATTTCCTATAGGCAAAAATAGAACATGGCACAAAAAAACGGTAAGGCCGCAGTCAAACTATCAATACGATCTAAAATACCGCCATGTCCGGGAATCAGCTGGCTACTGTCTTTGATCCCAACATGTCGCTTAAACATACTTTCAGTCAAATCGCCCAAAATCGAAATTGAGACAGTACCGAATGAGACCAGCAGCAACAGCGGTAACGATACACTGCGTAGCACAAACTCATTTGGTGTTATTTGCAGAAACAGTATGCCGACAATCAGTGCCACTACTACACCGCCAATGGCGCCCTGCCATGTTTTCCCCGGTGAAACCCGTGCTGCCAGTTTATGTTTGCCAAACGCTTTGCCACAAAAATAAGCGCCGGTGTCAGCACTCCAAATTAACAGCAGCACATAAAACAGCAGCCATAAACCCTCGTAGCTGTTTTGATTATAGTTATACAAACGCAGCGCCAGCAACGCCAACAAGAATGGAGCCAACGTGAAAAAGCCGAAAAACAGTTGTAACAACGCCGGTTTCTGCCAGTATTTCGTTGAGTACGGATAGCTTGCCACCAACAACAGCGCCACTGTCCACCAAATTAATGCGACCACCAATAGCCAAGCGGTATAACTATTCAGTACAATACCGGCGTTAATGTAATCTCGATAGGCAAAAATGATCACAAATAATCCACACGCAGACAATCCGGTAATCAGCCAGCGCCAAATATCGTTCTGATGTCGGGCAAACTGGCACCATTCCCAAATTCCCAACACCACAATTGTCGCTACAGTTAAGGCAAACGCATAAGGCGAAAATAACAATAACGCTGCGATGACAAAAACCAATAAAGCTGCCGCAGAAATAATACGCTGTTTAAGCACCTAACATTCCTCTTTAATTATTATAGTAAATTCAATCGTTAATCATCAGTCCGCTGCGCCAAAGCGCCGCTCACGCTGTTGAAACACTGCGATCGCTTGGGCAAATTCCCGCTCATCAAAATCCGGCCATAATACCGGGCTGAAATAGAGCTCGGCATACGCCAACTGCCACAACAAAAAATTACTGATACGCTGCTCACCACTGGTACGAATCAACAAATCCACCGGTGCTTGCTGTTCAGTCACCAACGTTTGTTGAAACAACGCGGCAGTGATCATCTCAGGTTCCAGTTCACCCTGTTGTACTCGGCGCGCCAATTTTTGACTGGCTTGTACAATATCCCAATGCCCACCATAATTCGCCGCAATATTTAATATCAAACCGCTGTTTTTCGCCGTCAATGCTTCAGCTTCAGCAATTTTCTTTTGCAAAGTGCGGTTGAACTGACTGACATCGCCCAAAATTTGTAGCTTAATATTATTTTTATGTAATTTGCTCACTTCACGGTTCAGCGCCAGCATGAACAGATCCATCAAACCGCTGACTTCACTAGCCGGTCTCGCCCAGTTTTCACTGCTGAATGCATATAATGTCAGCGACTGGATCTGCTGTTTTGCGGCAAAAGTCACCGCTTTACGCACCGCCTGCACCCCGTTTTTATGCCCGACTAAGCGTAACTTACCCTTCTCTTTCGCCCAACGACCGTTGCCGTCCATAATGATGGCGACATGTTTAGGCATCTGCCCAACGGGGGTATTCGCTGCTGAAGTTACACTTTCGCTCATCTCTCGCTCATCTTTTGTACATAATCGGTTTTCCAATGATATCCGGCTAACTATATCACAAGCCCAAAACAACTTAAAAAGCTAAAATCAGTTGTTGTGCCGATTGTCGGGCTTTTTGGTCAATTTCAAATACATCATCTATCTGTTTGACGGATAAAGCCGGAAATTGTTCCACCGTTTGCCGATTAATTCGTTCAATATCGCTAAACCGAATCTGCCCTTGTAAGAATGCAGCAACTGCAATTTCATTGGCGGCATTCATCACGGTGGTGGCATACTGTCCTGCGGCAAAGCAATCGATTGCCAACTTTAAGCAAGGATAGCGCTGATAATCCGGCTCGATAAAGCTTAATGCTTTAATTTTAAAAAAATCTAACGCGGCAACCCCGGCAAAAGTGCGGTTTGGGTAAGCCATGCTGTGTGCAATCGGGGTGCGCATATCCGGATTACCCATCTGCGCCAATACGCTGCCGTCACGATAGCGCACCATCGAATGGATAATCGATTGCGGGTGAATAATAATTTCCATCTGTTCAGCAGAGGCATTGAACAACCAGCGGGCTTCAATATACTCCAAGCCTTTGTTCATCATGGTTGCCGAATCGACTGAAATTTTAGGTCCCATCGACCAGTTGGGGTGTGCCACTGCCTGTGCCGGGGTAATCCTATCAAATTCGCCAAGTGCGGTCTCACGGAAAGGTCCGCCGGAGCCGGTTAAAATAATACTGTCAATACCACTTTCGCTTAAACGACAATGGCCAATGCGCTGTTGTTCGATTTGTGGCAAGGCTTGAAAAATCGCATTGTGCTCACTATCGACCGGTAACAGTGTAGCGCCGGATTCCGCCACAGCTTGCATAAACAATTGCCCACAAGTCACCAACGATTCTTTATTTGCCAGCAATACCTTTTTTCCGGCTTGAATCGCAGCCAAGGTTGGCGCTAAACCTGCCGCCCCAACAATTGCCGCCATCACCATATCCGCCTCGGGGTGCGCTGCGATCTCGCAAATCGCTTGCTCGCCACTCAACACTTCAGTTTTGACCGCTGTTTGGCTTAATAAAATGTTGAGTGTTTTTGCCGCCTGATTGTCTGCCATTACTGCAAAGTGCGGTTGAAATGCCAAACATTGCTGCACCATCAATTCGGCATTACGTCCGCCAACCAAGGCAAAAGTGCGGTATTTTTCAGGATTGTGCTGAATCACCGATAAAGTGCTGTTACCGATAGAGCCGGTCGAACCAAGAATTACGACATTTTGTTGCATAGATCACCGTATTAATTTGTTATCCGACAGCGACTGTTGGTCGCAATCGATTATGCACAGATGAGCGGTTTTACCGCTCAAATTATTGACAACGGTTACTGATTAGACAAAGTAGGGGCGGATTATAGTTCCGCCCATTGACGAAGTGAGATATCGGCATTTAATCCAAAATGGAAAAATTCAACGCACTGTTCGGGCAGATATATAACCTGCCCTCTACATTGTTATCAGTAATATCGTTGATAAAAACCAAAAGTGCGGTTATCAAGCTCTATGATAACCGCACTTTCACGTTAAACTAAAGCATTAACCGGAATTAGAATTCCATCAGCTCTTTTTCTTTCTCTGCCAACGCTTCATCGACTTTTTTCACCCCGGCATCGGTGATTTTCTGAATCAGATCTTGCGCTTTACGTTCATCATCTTCGCTGATCGCTTTGTCTTTCAGCAACGCTTTGATCTGATCATTGGCATCACGGCGAATATTACGCAGCGCCACTTTGCCTTGCTCTGCCTCGGCACGCACGATTTTGGTCAAATCACGACGACGCTCTTCGGTCAATGGCGGCAACGGCACACGAATGGTGGTGCCGGCAGACGATGGATTCAAGCCTAAATCGGAAGTCAAAATCGCTTTTTCCACCGCTTGGATCAAAGAGCGGTCAAACACACTCACCGCCAAAGTGCGTGCATCTTCCGCCACTACGTTTGCCAACTGGCGCAGCGGTGTTGCCGCACCGTAATATTCGACATGAATACCGTCCAGCAGGCTTGGGTGGGCACGACCGGTTCTGATTTTGGAAATTTGAGTTTTGAATGCCTCAATACTTTTTTCCATGCGTTGTTCAGTATCTTGTTTAATTTCGTTGATCACGCTGTTTTTCCTTTATTTTTATCAATATTCCGTAAACGGCTATTTTTAACCTATTCTGCCCGATAAATCAAGATTCGTGGCAAATTAACGTGCCTTCCGGCTCACCTAAAATCACACGTTTCAACGCACCCGGCTTATTCATATTGAACACCCGAATCGGCATATTGTGATCGCGCGCCAAAGTAAAGGCAGCCAAATCCATTACTTGCAGCTCTTTTTCCAACACATCTTGATAGCTTAAAGTGCGGTATAAATTGGCGTCCGGATTCTTGGCCGGATCGCAGTCATAGACGCCATCCACTTTAGTCGCTTTCAAGACCACATCAGCCTCAATTTCAATACCGCGCAAACAGGCAGCAGAATCGGTGGTAAAAAACGGATTGCCGGTACCAGCAGAAAAAATCACGACCTGACCTTGGTTCAACAAACGAATCGCTTGCGCCCAGCTGTAACTATCACAAACCCCGTTTAACGGAAACGCTGACATCAGCTTGGCATTCACTTCAGCACGGTGTAACGAATCCCGCATAGCCAAACCATTCATCACCGTTGCCAACATGCCCATGTGATCACCAACCACGCGATTCATACCGGCTTTCGCCAATTTTGCACCACGGAACAGATTACCACCACCAATTACAATCGCAACTTGCACCCCAAGCTCGACCAGCTCTTTAATTTCCACCGCCATCCGATCCAACACCGATGGGTCAATGCCAAAGCCTTCTTCGCCCTGCAAAGCTTCGCCACTTAATTTTAATAAAATACGTTTATAGGTCGGTTTCACACTCATTTTATTCTCCTCGCCATGATAAAAACATTGATGAAATAGTCTGCTATTTAATCACGGTTTTCAACCAACCGGCTATATGAAGTGTAAACGGTAAACAGTAAAAAGGCGAGTTGCCTCGCCTTATGTCAATCTTATACTTTTTGCATTGCTGCCACTTCGGCGGCAAAATCGGTTTCGACTTTCTCGATCCCTTCACCCACTTCAAAGCGGATAAAGCCGGTCACATCAGCACCTTTCTCTTTCAGCAAATCACCTACGGATTTAGCCGGATCCATCACAAACGGCTGACCTGTTAAAGAGACTTCGCCGGTGAATTTCTTCATGCGGCCTTCAACCATTTTCTCGGCAATTTCGCGTGGCTTACCGGATTCCATCGCAATAGCGACTTGAATATCACGCTCTTTCGCCACCACTTCGGCAGACACGTCTTCCGGTTTTACGAATTCCGGGCGGCTTGCCGCAACGTGCATTGCAATATGTTTGACTAACTCATCATCCGCATTGGTTGCGGCAACCAGCACACCGATTTTCGCACCGTGCAAGTAAGCCCCGACCACATCACCAGAAATCGCTGCGACACGACGGATATTCATATTTTCGCCGATTTTCGCCACTAATGCGGCACGCTCTTCTTCAAACTGTGCTTTCAACACTTCAACATCGGTCACTTTACCTGCCAGTGCCGCGTCTGCGACTTTGTTAGCCAACGCTAAGAAACCGGCATCTTTAGCCACGAAGTCAGTTTCACAGTTCATTTCCAGCAACACACCATAGCCGCCGTCAACACGGGCTAAAATCACGCCTTCTGCTGCTACACGGCCTGCTTTTTTCGCTGCTTTTGCTTGTCCTGACTTACGCATATTGTCGATTGCCAATTCAATATCGCCATTCGCTTCAACCAATGCTTTTTTACATTCCATCATGCCTGCGCCGGTACGGTCACGCAGTTCTTTTACCAATGCTGCTGTAATTTCAGCCATTTTAATATCCTCTTATCAGTGCTACCCATTAGTTGGGAATAACCGCACTTTTAATAAAAAAGCAGGGAACCTCAAAGCCCCCTGCTAACCAATTAATCATTGTGTGGTCAATAAGGGCAAATTGCCATTACTACTCACTACGATAACATTACTCTGCTGCGGCTTCTGCTGCTTCAGCTTCAACAAAGCTTTCTTCTGTTACAGTAGGGTTAGCGTGCGCACGACCTTCGTTTACTGCGGCAGCAACTGCTGTCAGATATAACTGAATCGCACGAGCGGCATCATCGTTACCCGGAATGATGTAATCTACGCCATCCGGATTGGTGTTGGTGTCGACAACTGCGAATACCGGAATACCCAAGTTGTTGGCTTCTTTAATCGCGATGTGTTCGTGATCGGCAGCGATAACAAAAATCGCATCCGGTAAACCGGACATATTTTTGATTCCACCCAGACTCAATTCGAGTTTTTCCATCTCACGGGCACGCATTAACGCTTCTTTTTTGGTTAATTTTTCAAAAGTACCGTCTTGAGACTGTGCTTCCAAATCTTTCAAACGTTTGATTGATTGACGAACGGTTTTCCAGTTAGTCAACATACCACCTAACCAACGGTGATTAACAAAGTATTGGTTACAGCTTAATGCCGCGTCTTTAACTGCTTCAGTTGCCGCACGTTTGGTACCGACAAACAACACTTTACCGTTATTGCCTGCAATGCGGGTCAATTCTGTCAATGCTTGGTTAAACATCGGAACGGTTTTTTCTAAGTTGATGATATGAACGCCGTTACGTGGTCCGAAAATGTAAGATTTCATTTTTGGATTCCAGTAGCGAGTTTGGTGACCGAAATGTACGCCTGCTTGCAACATATCGCGCATTGAAACTTGTGCCATGATAATTCCTTATATAATTGGGGTTTAGCCTCCACATATCCTGTCGCATCGACCGTTTGGCACCCCGACTGACAGTGGGTGATATGTGTGTGAAGTCTTGATTAATCATAATGTTGTTCCGACAGTTCGGAATAACGGCGCATTTTATACCATAATCAAGCAGAAATTACCAGCAAATTTATAGCGATTTGCTGGTGAAATCAGCCAGACAAAAATCCCCGCATCAAGGCGGGGATTTTATGGTTCGCGGGGATTCAGTACTAATTCTGCTGCTGTAAAAAATCCTGATTAATCTCAATTTTTGCCTGATTACGCAGCGATTGAAGCAAATTGTTATAGGTTTGCAACTGTTTGGCCTGCAAATAACTTGCGGCTAAAGCCTGCTGTTCCTGGCTGTCGGCAACGCCATCACTGACCTTGATCAACTCCGCCAGATAGATCTCACCGTTGTCATCTTGTACCGCTTTATAGACACTTTTGCCTTCGGTCGCAGTCATCGAAAACACGCCTTCACGCAATCCGGAATCCTGCATTCTGGCATACACAAATTGTTGTGTATTTTCTGCCAAACCGATGCCTTGTGGTAAAGTAACCGTTTGTGGACTGCCCCCTTGGTTTAAACTGTCTGCCGCTTTTTTGGCTTCGCTCAGCAATAATGCCTCTGCTTTTTGCCGTTTTAATAGCGCTACAATATCGGCTTTGGCTTCTTCAAACGTTTTACTGCCGGCAGCTTTGTGATCAAGCACACGCACAATCAGAGAGTGCTGCTCGCCAACATTGATCGCTTCTGAATTCATGCCGCCTTGCAGCAAATCCGTATCAAAGATGTTATACACCACATTGGAAAAGTTAAGTGCGGTCGGCACATCTTGGCGTGAGAAATAATCGGTCTGCACTGCCTTTTTGCCGATAACTTGCTCCACATCGACAAGAGAAGCTTGATTTTCAAAGGCTTTTTCCGCTGCTTCTTTTTCTAAACGGAAAAATCCGCTTGAAGTTTGTTCATTGCGAATGGTATCAGCAATCCGGCTTTTCACTTGATCCAGCGGCTGCACTTCGCCTTGGCGACGTTCAAGCACTTTAATCAAATGATAAGCCCCGTCGACTTTAACTGGCTGGCTGACAGCTCCAACATCAGTAGCATACGCCGCTTGTTCAAACGCCGCAGGAAAAGCGCCATCAGTTGACCAACTTAAATCACCACCGTTGACTGCTGATAATTTATCTTGTGAATGTGCTTGCGCCAATGCCGCAAAATCGGCACCGTTCTGCAACTGTTGATACAAATCTTGCGCCAGCGCTTGATCCGCCACTTGAATATGCGCTAAATGCTGGCTGGTTTTGCCACTAAATTGGGCTTTGTTGTCTTGATAATACTGTGCAATTTCAACATCGCCTACCTTAATATTTTTTTCCACATCGGGTTTGGCAATATCAATATATTCAACTTTAACCAGTTCCGGCACCATAAACGCCGATTTATGTTCGTTATAATATTGTTCGGCTTCCTGATCGCTAATGACTTGTTTAGCGACTTGCTCTGCAAGTGGGAAAGCCGTCAACCGCACTTCACGGGTTTGGAAAATTTGTTTGATCAACTGCTGTAACTGCGGTTCGCTGAGAGCTTCAGTACCTAACAGCCCGTATTGCATTTGCTGCATCGCCATGGATGCGCGCAGGGTTTGTGCGTAGTAATCGGAACTGATACCGTTTAACCGTAAAAAGCTTTGGTATTGTTCATTATCAAATTTGCCGTCTTTTTGGAAATTTGGGTTACTGACAATCGCACGTTTAATCTGCTCATCACTCACTGCTAATCCCAATGATTGTAGATATTGTCCGATCAGCGACTCATCCACTAAACCATTTAACACGTCCTGTCTGAAACGGGTTTGAAACTCCGGCGAATCCATCAGCAGCGAAAACTCCGAGCCCATTTCATCGCTGAAAGTGCGGGTTTGCTGCTGCAAAGCAGATTGAAAGGTGTGCTGACTAATCTCTTCTCCATTGACTTTTGCCGCCGAAGTATCATGCGAACCGACCAAATAAGTGCCGACGCCGCCTAAGACAAAGGAGATGGAAATCAATACGAATACCACTTTCCACATCACACCGCCAACGCCGCTGTTCAGTTTTTCCAACATAATTATTTTTCCTATTCCTAAAAACTCAATTGCTGAATACCGATTATCAAGATTAAATCCTGAAAATGTTGCCGAATTATATGTGAAACATGGCTGTTATGCACGAATAATCCGGCGCTGCAAAATACAAAAAAGCCAAATTTACCCGCTAGATAAATTCGGCTTTTATCGATTGGTTAATTCACAATGGGTGAAGGCTGCGATTTAGTTCCACGTTTTTTAGCGGCAACCTTATTTGCCACCACCACTTTATCACCGACAGCCGTCGGTGTCAGTATCTGCATCCCATCCGGTGGATTTTGCAATGCCAGCGCCAACACCTCATCAATGGTTTCGACCGCACGAATGTCCAGTTGTGCTTTCACATTATCCGGAATCTCCTCCAGATCTTTAACATTCTCTTTCGGAATCAGCACCAGTTTGATGCCACCACGATGCGCTGCCAACAACTTTTCTTTCAAGCCGCCAATTGGCAACACCTTACCGCGCAAGGTGATTTCACCGGTCATCGCCACATCGGCACGCACCGGATTACCGGTCAAACTGGAGACAAGTGCGGTGCACATTGCAATCCCGGCACTCGGACCGTCTTTTGGCGTTGCCCCTTCCGGCACATGAATATGAATATCCCGTTTTTCATAAAAATCCGGATTAATGCCCAAGCGTTCAGAACGGGCACGCACCACCGTCATCGCCGCTTGGATCGACTCTTTCATCACATCGCCCAAAGAACCGGTATAACTGAGCTTGCCTTTACCCAACACTGAAGCCGCTTCAATGGTCAGTAAGTCACCGCCAACTTCTGTCCAAGCCAGACCGGTCACTTCGCCGACACGATTTTCGGTATCGGCACGTCCGTATTCAAAGCGTTTAACCCCTAAATAATCTTGTAGATTGGTTTCGTTGACCACTAGGGATTTCAGGCTTTTATCTAACAATAGATTTTTAACCGCACGACGACAGATTTTCGAGATATCACGCTCAAGCGAACGCACCCCTGCTTCACGGGTATAAAACCGGATAATCCCCAGAATCGCACTGTCTTCAATCGTCAACTCGCCCTTTTTCAAGCCGTTGCGTGTCATCTGCTTCACCAGCAAATGCCGTTTGGCGATGTTGAGCTTTTCATCTTCGGTGTAGCCTGACAAACGAATCACTTCCATCCGGTCTAATAATGGCGATGGAATATTCATCGAGTTTGAGGTTGCCACAAACATCACATCGGATAGGTCATAATCGACTTCCAGATAGTGATCGTTGAAACTGGTATTTTGTTCCGGATCCAACACTTCCAACAATGCCGACGCCGGATCACCACGCATATCAGCCGCCATTTTGTCGATCTCATCCAGTAGGAACAACGGATTTTTGACCCCGACCTTGCACATTTTTTGGATCAATTTGCCCGGCAACGATCCGATATAGGTTTTGCGATGCCCGCGAATTTCCGCTTCGTCACGCACGCCACCCAGCGCCATTCGCACATATTTGCGTCCGGTTGCGTTGGCAATTGACTGCCCTAATGAGGTTTTACCCACACCTGGCGGTCCTACTAAGCACAGAATCGGGCCTTTCACCTGATTCAAACGGCTTTGCACCGCTAAATATTCTAAGATCCGCTCTTTAACCCGCTCCAAACCGTAATGATCGGCATCCAATACTTTTTGTGCATTGGCAATGTCTTTTTTCACTTTGCTACGCTTGTGCCAAGGTACTTGCACCAGCCACTCAATATAGCTGCGAACCACTGTCGCTTCTGCCGACATTGGCGACATCATGCGTAATTTTTGCAGATCCGCTTCAGCTTTTTCGCGCACTTCAATCGGCATCCGTGCCTCTTCAATTTTTTGGCGCAGCGCTTCCACTTCATCATTATGGTTATCTTGTTCACCCAACTCTTTCTGAATCGCTTTAATTTGCTCATTCAAATAGTAGTCACGCTGGCTTTTTTCCATCTGTTTTTTAACCCGACTACGAATTCTTTTTTCGACTTGCAAGATATCCAGTTCGGATTGCATGCTACCGATCAAAAATTCAAAGCGCTCAATCACATGGGATTTTTCCAACAGCTTTTGTTTGTTTTCCAACGCGATCGGCATATGCGCCGACATCGTGTCGCTCAAACGCTCCGCATCATGAATCCCGCGCAAGGCACTCACCACTTCCGGCTGCACTTTTTTATTCAGCTGAACATAAGAATCAAACTCTTCCAAGCTACTGTTTTTAATAATTTCCAGCTCTTGTTCGTCGCCACGAATACTGTCGATGGTTTCAATGGTGGCAGACAGATATTCTTCATCATTCAGCGCAATAATTTTTGCCCGCTTTTGTCCTTCTACCAGCACTTTAACCGTGCCGTCAGGCAATTTCAGCAGTTGAATAATATTTGCCAACGTACCGACGCTATAAATATCATCACTGCTCGGATCCTCTTGTTCTGCTTGTTTTTGTGCGACCAATAACAGCTGTTTACCGCTTTCCATCGCTTTGTCTAAGCTCAGAATAGATTTTTCCCGTCCCACAAATAAAGGCATAACCATAAACGGAAATACCACCACATCACGCAACGGTAATACCGGAATATGTGTTTGTATGGTTTGTTGTTTGCTCATTATTTCATCTCTCTTGCTTCTGCTTATATTGGGATTAATGGATTGTATATTGGGTTATTGATAGAAAATCTCAAGCGTTATTTCGCCTATCACGCAATATTTCTTGCTCAAATCGTGCATTGGCAGCAACGTTAAAAGTAAAAGTGCGGTAGCAGGGTCTGTTGAGGTTTGTTTATATTTTAGATAGCACAGGTTTATTTTTTCAAATGGGCGGATGCAATCCGCCCCTGCTTTTACAATATCAATCGGATATTTTAATCCTTGTCTGTAAACCGCACTTTATGTCGTTATTGGCTTAACTCAACCTGCCTGATCCAATTTATAGACTAATTTTGGCGGTTGATGATCGTCAATGACTGAAAGATCAATCAGCACTTTCTGCAAATTATCCAGTGACGGCAAATCATACATGGTATCCAACAGCACCGCTTCCAAAATCGAACGCAAACCACGTGCACCGGTTTTGCGTGCCAATGCTTTTTTCGCCATTGCCACCAAAGCCTCTTGGCTAAATTCCAGTTCGACATCTTCCAAGCTGAATAAGGTTTGATACTGTTTGGTCAGCGCATTTTTTGGCTCGGTCAAAATTTTGACTAACGCTTCTTCGTCCAATTCGGACAACGCCGCAACCACCGGTAGGCGCCCGATAAACTCTGGAATCAAACCAAATTTGATCAAATCTTCCGGCTCAACCTGCTTCAAGAGATCGCTGATATTAGCTTTGTCTTTTTCGCCTTTGACTTCGGCACCAAAGCCGATTCCGCTACGCACATTGTTACGTTGATCGACCACTTTATCCAAACCGGCAAACGCACCGCCACAGATAAACAAAATTTTCGAGGTATCCACCCGCAAAAACTCCTGCTGCGGATGCTTACGCCCGCCTTGCGGTGGTACCGATGCGGTGGTTCCTTCAATCAATTTTAACAGCGCTTGCTGCACCCCTTCACCTGACACATCACGAGTGATCGACGGGTTTTCCGATTTACGGGTGATTTTGTCGATTTCATCGATATACACAATGCCGCGCTCGGCTTTTTCCACATCGTAGTCGCAGCGTTGCAACAATTTCTGAATAATGTTTTCCACATCTTCGCCAACATAGCCCGCTTCAGTTAACGTGGTTGCATCCGCCATCGCAAACGGCACATTCAGCATTCGTGCCAAAGTTTCCGCCAGCAAGGTTTTGCCGCTGCCGGTTGGGCCGATTAATAAAATATTGCTTTTGCCCAACTCCACATCATTGTTCAGCGCGCTACGTAAACGTTTGTAGTGGTTATATACAGCTACCGCCAACACTTTTTTGGCGTGATCTTGCCCAATGACGTAATCGTCCAGGTGCTTACGAATTTCATGTGGGGTCGGCAATTTGTCTTGCAGTGGCGCAACCGCACTTTCATTGTCACCGTTTTCTTGCTCGTCTTTTTCCAGCAAATGGTAGCAATCTTCAATACATTCATTGCAGATATAGCCGGAAGCACCAGCAATTAATTTTTCAACCTCGTGCTGCTCTTTTCCACAAAAAGAGCAGCGATATTCTTTCTCTTCTGACATGCTGTTTTATCCAAATATTGTGATAGCGATTAAATTCTTTGCGTCAACACTTCATCAACCAAACCGTATGCCTGCGCTTCAGTGGCAGACATGAAATTATCGCGCTCGGTATCCCTTTCAATTTTATCCAACGGTTGCCCGGTGTGAAACGCCAAACGCTTGTTTAAGGTATCCCTGATTTTCAAAATTTCTTGCGCATGAATTTGAATATCTGACGCCTGTCCGCGATACCCACCCAACGGCTGATGAATCATCACGCGCGAATGCGGCAAAGCAAAACGTTTGCCCGCAGCGCCGCCTGCCAATAAAAAAGCCCCCATCGAACAGGCCTGTCCGATACACAGCGTCCGCACGTCAGGTTTGATAAACTGCATAGTATCATAAATTGCCAAGCCGGCAGTGACCACACCACCCGGTGAGTTGATATACAGGTTGATGTCTTTTTCCGGATCGACTGATTCTAAATACAGCAATTGTGCAACAATTAAATTTGCCATGTTATCTTCCACTTGGCCGCTCAGGAAGATGATCCGCTCTTTCAATAAACGCGAATAAATATCGTAGGCTCTTTCGCCGCGTGATGTTTGATCCACCACCATTGGAACTAAACTCATTTTTTCCTCTACTTAAAAATTGACACAGAATTCTGCCATTTTACCCAAAAACGGGCTAAAAAACAGGCCAATCCCATTTTTAACCGGTTTAAAAACAAAAAGTGCGGTCATAAACCGCACTTTAGTCATCAGAACAAAAGCTTACCGATTAAGCTTGTTGAGCATTCATGATCTCATCGAAAGAAGCTGCTTTCTCAGTGACTTGTGCTTTTGCCAACACCGCATCAACGGCTTGCTCTTCCAACACTACATTGCGTAAGTTATTCATTAACTCTTTGTTATTGCTGTAGTATTCAACTACTTCACTCGGCTGTTCATAAGCGGCTGCGATATCTTCAATCATCGCCTTAACGCGCGCTTCATCCACTTTCAATTCATTAGTTGCAATCACTTCGGCAAATAACAATCCGACTTGAACACGACGACGCGCTTGTTCTTCAAAAATATCGCGCGGCAGTTGGAAATCTTTTGGTGCTTGACCGCCGAAACGCTGCATTGCTTGTTGCTGCAACACTTCAATTTCTTGATCAACCGCAGCCGCCGGGACATCAATGCTGTTATTCGCCAACAAACCGTCGATCACTTGGTTTTTAATGCGGCTGGTTAACGCATTTTTCAACTCGCGTTGCATATTTTTGCTGATTTCAGCACGTAAATCGGCGACGGTTTTGTTTTTAGGACCGAATTTTTGTACAAATTCTTCAGTCACTTCCGGCAATTCCATCTCTTCTACTTTTTTCAAGCTAATTGCGAATTTCGCTGCTTTGCCTTTCAAGTTTTCCGCGTGGTAATCTTCCGGGAAAGTGACGTCGATGCTGAAGTCGTCGCCGGCTTTGTGTCCAACGATACCGTCTTCAAAGCCTGGAATCATACGACTCTGCCCCATCAACAGAACGAAATCAGCAGATTTGCCGCCTTCAAACGCTTCACCGTCGATAGAACCGTCGAAATCAATAGTCACACGATCATCGGCTTTTGCCGCTGCATCGCTGGTTTTCCAAGTGGCTTGTTGTTTACGTAACACATCGATCATTTTGTCGATGTCGCTTTCACTGATCTCAACCACTGGTTTTTCAACTTGAATATTTTCCAAACCTTGTAATTGGACTTCCGGGTAAACATCGAATGTCGCCATGAAAACAAAATCACCACCGACATTATATTCTTGCGGTGCAAACGTCGGACGACCCGCAAAATTGATTTTATCTTGCATTACCGCATCAAAGAAACTTCTTTGCATCGCATCACTTAACACATCTTGACGCACCGACGCACCGAAGCGTTTTTCCACGATTGCCGGTGGAATTTTACCTTTGCGAAAGCCGTCGATACGGGCAGTTTTTGCCACATTTTTTAATTCTTGGCGAACATTTTGTTCGATGGTTTCAGCCGGAACAGTGACTGTCATACGGCGCTCAAGACCTTGGGTAGTTTCTACGGAAAATTGCATTTTTTACCTCAAAAAAATCGGATATTCTCGGCGCCACTCATCTCAATTGTATGAACAACCAACACCGAACTTAAAAAAATAGACACGGGATTATACCCAGTCAAACTCAATCAGTCGAGTTCTAACCGCTGAAATTGGGATAATTGGTGATTTTTTAACCTGACGATCCCTAACTTCCTCATTATATCTGCGTATATTTCTTCTCGGGTAGCGCCATTTCAAATTTGCCAATTATGTAATAGTCTAATTCCTTGCAACATACTAAAGACCACTTTATTGTGTAATAAAAAAGGAAATGACAATGAAAAAGCTCTTCACAACAGACTTTA